>CBDCMI010000001.1:0-240685 GCA_965218895.1 Acidobacteriaceae bacterium
TTGGCCGTATCCGCCGTCACTCTGGAGCGCCCCGCCTTGGCCGGAGTCGGCCTCAGCCGCCTGCCGCACAATCGGCGCGGCAGCGCCAGGGTAGCCCTCTGCCGCCGTCTGGCTTTCATTCACTGCTCCCTGCAACGCACCTCCGCCCCGAAGCGCCGACACAGAGGGCCGCGCGCCCGCAACCGGCGCCGAAGTGTACAGCGGCGCAGGACCCAAACCCGTCGCCATCTGACCGTCACCGCCCTCCACCGGAGCCGTATTGGCATCCGCCGGATCAGCCGTGGTCGCATCGCTCACAGTCGAAACCTGCGGGCTCTGGCTGCGACAACCACTTACCCCCGCGATCGTGCCCGCACTCAGAACCGCCGCCAGCGCCGCCGCCTTCCAGATCTCCCGCCCCGTCTTCCCGTCTACCACCGATGTCTCCCGGCTTCGCATCACGCACCTCTCGATCTCCGAACCGCCCGGTTATCCCCCCGGGAGGCCTCGCATACCTTCTAACCCGGAAATCTCCAGGTAGCTTCGCTCCCTAGCTTCGATGCCGCGGCGCTGCTCCGCTATACCGAATCACCTGTCCCGTCCGACCATTGGTAACCTCCAGCGTGCCGTCCCGGCTCGCATCCACCTCCAGCCAGCTGCCGTCCTCGCCCGCCCGGTTCGCCATGCGGTCCTGCACGGTATTGAGCTCCGGCGCCAGCCCCTCGGCGGCGTGCAGCTGCCACACCGCGCCCACGTCGTTGTTGGAGTCCTCCAGCGTCTTCATCGTCGCCGCCTCCGCACCCTTGTGCGGTCCGTTGTCGATCACCGCAACCCGCGGCCGCACCGCAAAGATCAGCGCGGGGCTGTTGCTGCGCGCCGTTCCATGGTGGCTCACCACCATGAGGTCCATCGCGCCCAGCTTGTCCACCGGGCACACCAGCGAGCGCTCCATGCCCCACGTCAGATCGCCCAGATCAAGCGCGCGAAACCGGCCAAATCGCAGCACAAACCCTACCGAGCGATCATTTTCGCTCCCCTCCAGCGGCCTCTCCGGACTGCGGCCGCACGCCGGATTCGGCTTGCCCGCATCCGGCAGCGGTGTCTCGAGCACACCGCCATCCGAGCTCACGACCATCGCCTCCACACCTTCGGCCCGCAGCCCCGGCACGGGCAGCGCCTGGCCCACTCGCACCGTTGTGCGCGGTATTCGCCGGCGCCGCAAAACCTTCTCATACCCCAGAAACGCCGCCGCGGTCTCCGGAACGCCCGGCTCGGTGTTGCCTCCGTGATCCAGAAATCGCCCAACCGGAATCCGCGCCACGAGCTCCGGCACACCCCCGGCGTGATCCACGTGATAGTGGGTCAGCAACACCGCGTCGATCCGCTTGAGCCCCGCGCGGTGCGCCAGCAGAACAATGCGCTGTGCATCCCGCCCGCCATTGCCCGGCCATCCCGTGTCAACCAGCAGACTGCGGCCCTTGGGAGTCACAAACAGCGTCGCCTGCCCACCCTCAACGTCGGCAAAGAGCACCCGCAGCTTCCCTGCGGTTCCAGCCGCGCCGCTGCTTACCTCCACGCCGCCGCCGGCATTCTGCCCCAACGCGCCAGTCGGCTCCGGCGGCATCTCCGCCGCGCGGCTCCGTCCATTTTGCCCGGAGGCCGCAAATCCGCCGGCCAGCAAGGCCATCCCACACACCACATGCCTCATCCTCACGCTCACCAGCAGCTCCTTCGCCCCGATCTCGCCCGAGCCGATCTCTCTTCAGACGCCATCCACCCCGCTCTCGTCTACTCTTGAGCTATCCCGCAGCCCCCGAGGTCACCCACCCACATGTCCGCATGCCGTCCCATGCTCGTTCTGCTCACGGTCTCTGCCCTCCTCGCCTCGGCCGCAACCCTCGCCCCCGCACAGCAGAACTCCGGCCGAACCCTCACCGACGCCGACTATCGCTTCGCCGAGTCCCGCCTCCTCTATCGCACCGAGCCCCTCGTCGCCCATACCGTCGCGCATCCCACCTTTCTCCCCGGCAACCGCCTCTGGTACCGCGACACCACACCTGCCGGCGACGGAGCCGTCCACGCCACCTTTGTGGTCGTCGATCCCGCAACCAAGACCGTCTCGCCGGCCTTCGACCAGGCCGCGCTCGCCCGCGCCATTGCTGCCGTTGCGCCCAAGTCGGAGATCGGCTCCGCCGCCAACCTCAGCCTCACCGACCTCGAACTCTCCGACCTTGACGCCTCCGGCCACCCGCGCACCGCAATCTTCTCCGCCGCTGGCACCCATCTCCACTGCAGCCTCGCCCCATCGACGACCTGCAAGGTCGATCCTGCCCCCGCCCCCGCCGAACCCTCCGTGCTCTCCCCCGACGGCCACTTCGCCGCCTTCATCCGCAACTGGAACCTCTGGGTCCGCGACACTCGCTCCGGCGCCGAAACCCAGCTGACCCACGACGGCATCCCCGACTTCGGCTACGCCACCGACAACGCAGGCTGGACCCACTCCGACAAGGCCATCCTTGTCTGGTCACCCGACTCCAAAAAGATCGCCACCTTTCAGCAGGACCAGAGGGAAACCGGCATGATGTACATGGTCCCGACCGTCGTCGGCCATCCCACGCTTGAGGCCTGGCGCTACCCGCTGGTCGGCGACAAGAACGTCACAACCATCCAGCGCGTCCTGATCGATGTTCCCTCCGGCCACGTCACCCGCCTGAAGATGCCGCCAGACCAGCATCGCTCCACCATCTGCGACGACGTCTCCTGCAACGGCGGTGGCTGGGATGACGTGGAGTGGGCGCCCGACAGCAACTCACTCGCCTTCGTCTCCACCTCGCGCGACCACAAGAATGAGTGGCTCCGCACCACCGACCTCGCTGGAAACGTCCGCACCGTCTTCCACGAGGCCGCACCGCTCTACTTCGAGTCCGGCGACGGCAAGGTCAACTGGCACTACCTCCCCGAGTCGAACGAGTTTCTCTGGTTCTCCGAGCGCTCCGGCTGGGGACAGATGTACCTCTACGACCTCCGCTCAGGTCAGCTGAAAAACGCCATCACAACCGGTGACGGCAACGTCACCCAGGTCCTCTCGATCGACACCAAAGCACGCCGCATCGTCTACCTCGCCGTCGGCAAGGTGCCCGGGGAAAACCCCTACTTCGCCAATCTCTACACAAGCAGCTTCGACGGCGGACCCGCGACCCGACTCACTCCCGCGGACGCCAACCACGCCGTCACCGTCTCGCCAGACGGCTCGGTCTTCGTCGACGTCAGCTCCACCCCAACCACGCCACAAATCACCACCCTGCGCAATACCCGCGTCGGCGCCGAGATCATGCCGGTCGCCCAGCAGGACCTTTCGCAGCTCCTCGCCACGGGCTGGCATCCGCTCACCGAGTTCACCGTCAAAGCCCGCGACGGCAAAACGGACCTCTACGGTTACATGTTCAGGCCCACGCACTTCGACCCCTCCATCAAATACCCACTCGTCGACTACATCTACCCCGGCCCGCAGATCGGCTCCTGCGGCAGCCGCAGCTTCTCCTCCGCTCACAACGACAATCAGGCCCTGGCCGAGCTCGGCTTTGTCGTCATCTGCCTCGACGGCATCGGCACCAATCTACGCTCCAAGGCCTTTCACGAGGGCTTCTACGCCGGGGACCCCGCCGACAACACACTGCCCGATCAAATCGCCGGTGTCCGGCAGCTCGCCACCCGCTTCTCCTTCATCGATCCCAACCGCGTCGGCATCTGGGGCCACTCCGGCGGCGGCAACGCCACCGCCACCGCCATGCTCCGCTACCCGGACTTCTTCAAGGTCGGCATCTCGGAATCCGGCAACCACGATCAGCGCGAATACGAGGATGACTGGGCCGAAAAGTGGGCCGGCCTCGAACACTCCACCGGCCAAGGCACCACCAACTTCACCGCGCAAGCCAATCAGCTCTACGCCAAAAATCTCAAAGGTCACCTTCTGCTGGCCCATGGCACCATGGACGACAACGTCCCCTTCAACAACACGCTCCTGCTGGTCGATGCACTCATCAAGGCCAACAAGGACTTCGACCTCATCGTCTTTCCAAACGCCCATCACGGCTACGGCGCCGCCGCTCCCTACATGATGCGTCGCCGCTGGGACTACTTCACCCGCTACCTCGGCAACAACACGCCGCCCCACGAGTACCAGATGACCTCCTACCCGGAGATCCTCAAACTTCTCGGCCGGTGACAACCCCTCTCCCGCCGCCCACCCTCGGCCGTAACCACGCCTCTGCCGGGGACGTCATACACACGAGGTCCTCATCCATGCTGGCGAAGCTCCGCCATCTCTCCTTTCAACTCGCTCTCACCGCACTCGCCGCCGGGCTCATCCCCTCGGCTGTAACTGCGGTCGCTCAGGGAGTCGCACCGCACGCAAACCACAACCTCTACCCTCAAAACGCCGACGCCGCCAGAGACATCCGGTCAGCCGTGCAGCGCGCCTCCCGTGAACACAAACACATCCTGCTCGACTTCGGCGGCAGTTGGTGCGGCGACTGCATCGTGCTCGACATGATCTACCAGCAGCCGCAGAACGCCTCGCTTCTGACCGAAAACTTCATCGTCGTCCACGTCAACATCGGACATATGGACCAGAACGTCAACATCGCCGAACACTACAACGTCCCCATCCGGCGCGGGGTCCCGGCCCTCGCCGTCCTTGACTCCCATGGCCGTCTGCTCTACGCAGAGAAGGAAAAGGAGTTCGAACACACCAGTCCCGAGGCCGTGCAGGCCTTCCTGGAACGCTGGAAGCCGTAGCCGGAAGGAACCCGAGTCTGCACCAGACCTCACGAGCACCACTCTCTTTCGCGCCCAAAGAGGGCTCGCCGCCTGGGCGAGCCCGATCACCTAACATTCCGAACTACTGAACGACCTTGCCGTCCGCCGACGTCGGCGGCGTCTTGCCTCCGCTGTTCGGCGCTCCTGTCACAGCCCATCCGTTGTTCGTGTTCGTCAGTGTGGCCTGTGCCGTCTGCTGCCCGTCCAGGTCTGCCTTCACCTGCGGATAAGCGGTCTGCGTCTCCGCCGCCCTCGCCCAGTCGGGAACACCGTCCATCGCATAGAGATAAACCACGTCCGTCGTCGCGCCCGCATCGCCGTTGGTCGGCGTGGCGCTGGTAATCGACGCCACCTTGCGGTGTCCATAGCAGAAGTTCCCATATCCCGGCTGGCTGGTATCCGCCGTCCAAACCCCGCGGCCCTTGTCCGACAGATCGTAGTTATTTGCCTTCTGGTTCAGCACCAGCAGCTTCTTCTTCTCCACCGCCGTCCGCGTCAGCAAACCCTGATCGACCAGCGCGTCATAGTCCTGCACCTTGCTCGTGTCATCCTGGTTGGCCTGCACCGGAAACTGCTTCGGGCTGCCCCACAGGCACACCGGCCGCGTGTTGTAGTAGCTGTCAATCGCGCTCTTGAAGTTCGCCGTGTTGTCGGCCTTTTTGTTGCACCCCACACTCGCCAGCCCCAATATGCCGGCGAAAGCAACCGTCGTCCCAATCGAAACTCGCATCGTTAACTCCCTCAGTCTTTCGGATGCGTCACTCGCCCGTCCCGTCACCGTGACAACTCTCGATTCCCTCCAGCGCCATCGTCCGCACCTCCGCCGCAGACACGCCGCTCTCCCGCAGGCTGCGCAGCGAGAGCGCATCGTGTCGCTTGGCCAGGCGCACACCCCGTGCATCCACGCGCAATTGCGTATGGAAAAACTGCGGCACCGCCCACCCCAGCGCGCGCCACAGCAGAACCTGCCGTGCCGTCGACCGCAGCAGGTCCCGCCCCCGCACCACCTCCGTCACCCCCATCTCCGCATCGTCCACCACCGTTGCCAGCTGATAACTCGGCAGACCATCCCGCCGCCACACCGGAAAGTCCCCCACCTCCGCCTCCCCTCCACACCCGCACACAAAGCTCTGCCGCCCAAATCGCCCATCCGCAAACTCCACACGCTCCCCATCCGGCACGCGAAAGCGATAGTTCAAGCCCTCGCGCATCTCCGTCGCTTCCCCGCCCGCACGGCACCGCCCCGGATACACCGGCTCGTCCGACTCCTCGTGCGGCGCACTCACCATCCCCGCCAGCTCCCGCCGCGAACAGCCGCACGCATACACCGCCCCCATCCGCATCAGTCGCTCCATCGCCGCTCGGTAAAGGGGCAATCTTTCCGTCTGCACCACCACCGGCCCCTCCCACTCCAGCCCCAGCCACCGCAGATCCATAGCCATCGCCGCAACAAACTCCGGTCGCACCCTCTCCCGATCCAGATCGTCGCTCCGCAGCCGCAGAACACCTTCGCGCGCCCGCTCCGCCGCCCGCAGAAACGTCGCCGCATGCCCCAGGTGCAACAACCCCGTCGGCGACGGCGCCAACCGCCCCACATACCCCGCGCTCACAGCACCCTGCTGTGCCGATACCCCTCCCGGTCCAGCACCGCCAGCAACTCCGTCAACTGCTCTCGCCCCCGCGTCTCCATCGTGATGTCAATCACCGTGTCGCCCAGGTTCACCCCGTAGTACGCCCGATTATGCAGCGTGTCCACAATGTTCACCCCATGCGCCGCAATCAGCTTCGTCAGCTCCGCCAAAGCTCCCGGACGGTCCAGCAAATGAATACGTAACCGGATCAGTCGCCCATCCTGCACCAGGCCGCGCTCGATGATTCGGCTCAGCAACGTCACATCGATGTTTCCTCCGCATACCAGCACCGCCGTCCTCGCCCCCGCCGGAATCACAGTCGTCCGCCCCTGCAGCAAGGCCGCCAGCGCCGCCGCCCCCGCGCCCTCCGCCAAAGTCTTCTCCCGCTCCAGCAGCACCAAAATCGCCGACGCAATCTCATCCTCGCCCACCGTCACAATCTCATCCACATACCGCTCCACCATCGGCAGCGTCACCGCCCCCGCCCGCCGCACAGCAATTCCATCCGCAATCGTCGTCGCCGCCTCAATCGTCACCGGCTCATGGCACTCCACCGCCGACATCATCGAAGGCAGCCGGGCCGTCTGCACACCCACCACCTTCACCTCAGGCCGGCGCTCCGCCGCGCAAAACTCCTTGACCGCGCAGGCAATCCCCCCAATCAGCCCGCCACCCCCAATCGGCACTACCACCGCCCGCAACTCCGGGACCTGCTCCAGCAACTCCAGCCCAATCGTCCCCTGCCCCGCCATCACCGCAGGGTCATCAAACGGGTGAATAAACGTCATCCCCTCGCGCTCCCGCAGCCGCATCGCCTCCGCGTACGCCTCGTCGTAGTTGGCCCCGTGCAGCACCACCTCCGCCCCAAAGTGCCGCGTCGCCGTCACCTTCACCAGAGGCGTCTGCTGCGGCATCACAATCAGGCTCCGGATCCCCCGCTTCGTCGCGTGGTGCGCCACACCCTGCGCATGGTTGCCCGCACTCGCCGCAATCACACCCCGCCGCGCCTGCTCCTCCGTCAACATCGCCATCCGGTTCAGAGCCCCGCGCTCCTTGAACGAGCCCGTCATCTGCAGGTTCTCGAGCTTCAGAAAGACCTCTCTCCCCGTCAACTCCGAAACCGCCTGCGATCGCGAGCATGGCGAATAGTAGATCGACTCCCGCAATCGCTCGCGCGCCGCCACCACGTCCGCCAGCCCGATCGGCAACTTCACCACACTCTCTTGCATTGCCCTAGACTACCCAACCCATCACTCGTCCTGCAGATTTCCCAGCACATGCTCCATCACACGCATCATCTCCCGCACCCCCGCCGCCGGAACCCTCCGCCACGCCCGCTCCAGCACCGCGTCAAACGCCGCCTCAGCCCTCTGGAGCACCCGCCGTCCACTCGCCGTCACACTCCACAGCACCAGCCGTTCGTTCTCCGGGTCTGCATTCCGCCGCACCCATCTCGCCCGCTCCGACCGCACCAGCAGCGCCTGCACCGTCTGCGGCGTCACCCCGCACATCCGCGCCACCCCCGCGCTGCTCACCCGCCGCCCTTCCCCCTCCGCAACCGAAATCTGGTGCAGCACCTGCAGCTGCGCCGTCGTCAGCCCCATCGGCTCCAGCCCCTCGTCCAGACGGCCGCGAAATCGCTGCAGCACAGACCTCATCTGCCGCAGGACCTGCTCTTCTTTTTGCATCCCACTTCGGTTGGACATCCTCATATCAGTTGCCTGATAGAGTATCAGGGGACTGATATGGCAGAAACAGCGACGCACGAAGAAGACTGGAAACCACGACACAACCCCTGGGCCATCGCCCTCACCGTCACCCTCGCCACCTTCATGGAGGTCCTCGACACCTCCATCGCCAACGTCGCCCTGCCCCACATCGCCGGCTCCCTCGGCGCCAGCCAGGAAGAGGCCACCTGGGTCCTCACCTCCTATCTCGTCTCCTCCGCCGTCGTCCTCCCCGTCTCCGGCTGGCTCTCCAACCGCTTCGGCCGCAAGCGCTTCTACATGACCTGCGTCGCCCTCTTCACCCTCTCCTCGGTCCTCTGCGGCTTCGCCCCCAGCCTCCCCATCCTCATCGTCTTCCGCATCCTCCAGGGTGCGGGCGGCGGCGGCCTCGCCCCCTCCGAGCAGGCCATCCTCGCCGATACCTTCTCCGTCGAAAAGCGCGGCCAGGCCTTCGCCCTCTACGGCATGGCCGTCGTCGTCGCTCCAGCCATCGGCCCCACCCTCGGCGGCTGGATCACCGACAACTACAACTGGCACTGGATCTTCTTCATCAACCTCCCCATCGGCCTCTTCTCGCTCTGGCTCACCAACATCATGGTGGAGGACCCCCCGCAGGCGCCCTCGCAGCGTGCCGCCAAGGGCGGCGTCGACTGGACCGGCCTCGCCCTCGTCGCCTCCGGCGTCGGCTGCCTGGAGTTCTTCCTCGACAAAGGCCAGGAAAAAGACTGGTTCGGCAACCCCGAAATCCGACTCGCCGCCATCGCCGCCGTCCTCCTCCTCTCCTTCTTCGTCTACTGGGAGTGGCGGCACCCCGATCCCATCGTCGACCTCAAACTCCTCAAAAATCGCAACTTCGGCACCGCCGTCTTTCTCCAGCTCATCCTCGGCATGGTCCTCTTCGGATCCACCGTCCTCATCCCCCAGTACCTGCAACTCCTCCTCGGCTACACCGCCGAGCGCGCCGGCATGGTGCTCTCCCCGGGCGGCTTCGTCCTCGTCGTCATGATGATCGTCACCGGCCGCACCATGGGCAAAATGGACCCGCGACTCATGGTCGCTCTCGGCTATCTCGCCACCGCCGCCGGCCTGTACAACCTCACCCGCCTCTCCCTCGACTCCGCCTTCGGCACCGTCACCCTCTGGCGCGCGCTCCAGGTCATCGGCCTCCCCTTCGTCTTCATCCCCATCTCCACCCTCAACTACGTCGGCGTCCCCCGCTCCAAGTCCAACCAGATCTCCTCGCTCTCCAACTTCGCCCGCAACATGGGCGGCTCCGCCGGAACCGCCCTCCTCACCACCTTCATCGCCCGCACCGCGCAAACCCATCAGGTCCAGCTCGCCGCCAACGTCGTCCCCGGCACCGCGCCCTATGTCGCCTATCTCGCCTCCCTCACCTCCATGCTCCGAAGCGCCGGCGTCTCCACCGCCCAAGCCACCAATTTGGCCGTGGGCTACGCCTACCAGCAGATGCTGCGCCAGGCCTCGATGCTCAGCTACAAAAACTCCTTCGCCGTCCTCGCAGCCGCCATCGCCTGCCTCACCCCCCTTCCATTCCTCATGCGGCTGCCCTCCACAGCCGAAAAACCCTCGCCCGACGAGATTGCTGCCCACTAATCGCCGAACTCGCTCCAGCCCTATCGAAAGACAACTTGGGACGCAGCTGTCACCACTCCTCGGACCGGTGCGTCTCATGTACTGTTGGCTACAGATACCCTGCACTCCTCTGGAGTGCGCGATCACCCTCGCGCCCTGACTCCATCTCCTCATCGGGTTTATGCCGCCATCTCAGGAGGAAGTGGGATGCCGCCCTCATACGCAAACCGTGCCATCGCCCAGACCGCGGCCGGCCCCTCGCTCGTGCAGGCAGGTCCCAGCAAACAAACCCAAGCCGCCCTCTCCGCGACGTCCCGAAGCTCCGACCCGTCGGCCTTCTCCATGGCCTTTCAGCCCATCATCGATCTGCAGACACGCTCCGTCTTCGCCTATGAAGCCCTCGTCCGGGGCCTTCGCAACGAGCCGGCCGCCTCCATCCTGGGCTCCCCCCAAGGCCCCCTCCACGAACACACCTTCGATGCACGCTGCAACGCTCTCGCCATCGATCTCGCCGACTCCCTCGGCCTGCGCGATCAGCGCGCCCTGCTCTTCCTCAACTTCCGGCCATCTGCCTTCGGCTCCGTCGCTGACCGGCTCTCCGATCTGCTCGAAGCCGTCGGGGCCTCCGGCTTCCCCCTCGATCGCCTCGTGATCGAACTCACCGAGTCCGAACCGCTCTCCGACCTCGACGGCATCGAGCGCGTCTTCGCACGCTTCCGCCCCCACGGCGTACGCTCAGCCATCGACGACTTCGGCGCCGGTTATGCCGGCCTCTCGCTCCTCGCCACCTTCAGCCCCGATATCGTGAAAATCGACATCTCGCTCGTACACGACATCCACCGCCGCCCCCGCAGCGAGGCCATCGTGCGCTCGATCACCTCCCTCTGCGGCAAGCTTGGCGCAGAGGTCGTCGCCGAAGGGATCGAGCACCCGCATGAAGCCGAACTCCTCCAGCGCCTCGGCATCCGCTATATGCAGGGCAATCTCTTCGCCGAGCCCGGCTTCGAAGCTCTCCCCCTCTGGCCCATCCCGTAGTTAGGCTCGCAGCCCGACCCGACGCACCTCTCCAACGCCCGCATTTCGGGAACAGCGGGTCTCAGCCCCGCCGGAAGCACCGCTAGTCCCGCCGAAGGCGAAGTCGGTTCGCACTCGCAAACATCTGCCGCAGCTCCGGCCCCCGCAGGTTCTCCCGCAGGTGCGCCATCTGCTGCTCCAGCGCCTGCAGCACCTCCGCGATCGCCTCCCCGTTCGTCATCGCCACATCCCGCCACATGCTGTACGGGCTCGCCCCCAGCCGCGTCATCTCCCGAATCGCCCGTCCGCCCACCGCGCCCACCACCGGGTCCTCACCAAAGCGCTCCTCCAGCAGCGAGGCCAACGCAGTCGCCACAAACTGCGGCAGGTGGCTCACCCAGGCACAGATCTCATCGTGCCGCTCCGGGTCCAGGTCCTCCGTCCGGGCCCCCATGCGCCGCACCCACTCCCTCCACGCCGCCGTCCGCTCCGTCTCCGGCCCAACCGGCGTAAATAGCCACGTTGCCCCCGCAAAAAGCCGCCCTTCCGCCAGCGCAGCCCCTCCACTTTCCTTGCCTGCCATGGGGTGTCCCGGCAGAAACTCGGCCTTTTTCGGCCCCCCGAACAGCTCCGCCGCCCGCCGCGCAATCACCGCCTTCGTGCTCCCCACATCCGTCACCAGCTGCCCTTCGCGCAGCACCGGCGCCAGCCGCTCCATCCACTCCAGCACGCCCAGCACCGGCGTCGCCAGCACCACGACATCGGCCTCCGGCAGCCCGCCTTCCGTCGCCCGCACCCGCGTAAACCCACCCGTCGCCATCGCGGCGGCCCGCTCCGCCTCGCTCCGGTCCACGCCCTCCAGGGCACCGTCGAAACCGGCTGCGCGCAGGGCCAGCGCCACCGAACACCCAATCAGCCCCGTCCCAACGATCGCCACGCTCTCCATCGCGGCCTACGCCACCGTGCGCCCGACCACGCCCGCGATGCCCCGCAGCTTGCCCACCAGCTGCGTCAGCTGCTCCGGCGTCATGCTCTGCGCGCCGTCGCTCATCGCCTTGTCCGGGTTGGGGTGCATCTCCATCAGCAGACCGTCCGCCCCCGCAGCCACACTCGCCATCGCCATCGCCGGCACAAACTCGCGTATGCCCACGCCATGCGAGGGATCCCCAAAGACCGGCAGGTGCGTCAGCTTCTTCATCACCGGGATCGCCGAAATATCCATCGTGTTGCGCGTATACGTCTCAAACGTACGTACCCCGCGCTCGCACAGAATCAGGTCATAGTTGCCGCCGCTCAAGATGTACTCCGCGCTCAGCAGCACCTCTTCGATCGTCGCCGAGATGCCTCGCTTCAGCAGCGCCGGCTTCCGCACATGCCCCAGCTCCCGCAGCAGATTGAAGTTCTGCATGTTGCGCGCGCCAACCTGGAAGCAGTCAACATACGGCAGCATCGGCTCGATCTGCGAGATCTCCATCACCTCCGTGATCACCAATAGCCCCGCTTCGTCCGCCACCTCGCGCAGCAGCTTCAGGCCCTCGACTCCCATGCCCTGAAAGCTGTACGGCGAACTGCGCGGCTTGTACGCCCCGCCCCGCAGAAACTGTGCGCCCGCCGCCTTCACCAGCTTCGCGCTCTCCCGAATCTGCTCGCGCGACTCCACAGAGCACGGCCCCGCCATCAGAACGATCTCGTCCCCACCCACCACCACACCATTCGGAAACGTGATCTTGGTCCCCTCCGGCCGAAAGCTGCGCCCCGCCAGCTTGTACGGCGACGAGATGCGATACGCATCGTGCACGCCGCCCAGCATCTTGAACTCCAGAACGTCAAACTTGTCCGGCGACCCCACACCCGCCAAAATCGTCTGCGTCTGCCCCGTCGTCCGGTGGACGTTGAAGCCCAGCTCCACCATGCGCTCTATCACCATCTGTACGTGCTCTTCCGCCGCCGAGTCCTGCATCACTACGATCATGTCGTTAACCGCTGTTCCTTCCTGAAATCGTCACGCCTCGCCGGCGCCCCTACTGAGCCTCGCGCCGTTGCAGCCCGCGCATCACGTCGATAATTCGCTCGTACACATGCAGCATGTCCGCATCGCTCAGCGGCCCTGCGTTCATCCGCTTCACGTGCGCGAAGACATCCTGCTCCCGCTTCGGCTCATAGACCGGCAAACTCGCGCCCTGCTTCAGCCGCCCGATCGTATTCGCCGCGCCCGCGCGCTCACTGATCAGCCGCACAATCTCCTCGTCCAGCTTGTCGATCCGCTCGCGCAAAGCCTCAATCTCCCTCTGTTCATCCAGTCCCAACTCGACCTCCATGCGCGGATCGCCGCGACCATGCGTCCCGGCTCCGCGTCCGGTCCCATCTTATCCGTCCCCAAGCCTCCACTCTCATCGCCGCACCTCCACGCCACGCAACTCCGCAATCAACTCGCCAACGGCCCGCGGCGCTCCCTCCGCGCCGGCGCGCTCGATCGCCGCCACCAGCGCGCTCCCAACCACGGCAGCATCGGCAAAGCGCCCAACCTCGCGCACATGCTCCGCCGTGGAGATGCCGAACCCCACCGCGACCGGCAGCTCCGTGTAGCGCCGAATCCGCCCCACCAGCGACTCCGCGTCGCTCGCCACAGTCTCGCGCACACCCGTAATCCCCACCCGCGACACCGCGTACACAAAGCCCCGGCTCGCCTCCGCGATCGCCTTGAGCCGAGCATCCGGACTCGTCGGCGCAGCCAGAAACACCGGCGCCAGATCGTTCCGCGCCATCAACGCCCGATACTCCTCCGCCTCCTCCACAATCATGTCCGTCAGCAACACACCATCCGCCCCCGCCTCCGCCGCGTCCGCGCAAAACCGCTCCATGCCCATCCGCACCACAGGGTTCAGATAGCTGAACAGCACCAGTCCCGCCCCCGACCGCGCCGCGCGAATCTCCCGCGTCAACCCCAGCACATCGTGCAGCGTCACCCCGCGCCCCACCGCCCGCTCGCTCGCTCGCTGGATCACCGGCCCATCAGCCAGCGGATCGCTGAACGGCACACCCAGCTCAATCACATCGGCGCCGTTGTCGATCGCCGCCAGCACAATCTCCCGCGTCGTCGCTAGATCAGGATCACCCGCGGTTACATAAGCCACCAGCCCAGGCCTCGTCTTGAACTTAATCGCCATCTTCGATCTCGCTCTCTGAGAAAAAGCAGTTCAACCCGACCCCAAGGCTCGCGAGCTTACTTAACATCTCGGGCTTCAGCTCGAGAACTTGAGCTGCCTCCCCTGTAACGTTGATTTCCGCCGTAAATTGGTCTGCTAACGGCTTCAGAACACCGAGCTTTGGCCAGAGCAATTCCAGCAGAAATGTGACCTGCTCATTCGGCGAGGCATCAACAGGGCAATGGAGGTCCCAAGTTGAACTTCGCATCGGGAACTCCGCTCCTTCAAGCAAGTCGCCCTTCCGAAATACATTGGAGGGCTGCATTCCCAACGCTGCTGAAATCTCGCTCAGCGAGAAATCACCCCACAAAGAAAAATGGCCGATACGCGTCATCGCGTCCCCCGGTTCTCCGCCCGCACCGGCCCCGCGCCACCCAAGTGCAGCTCCCGCGACAGAATCCCCATATCCTTATCCCCGCGGCCGCTCAAATTCACCATCAACACATCCGTTTGCGCCATCGTCGGCGCCAGCCGGATCGCCTCCGCCACCGCATGCGCGCTCTCCAGCGCCGGCACAATCCCCTCCGTCCGGCTCAGCGTTACCGTCGCCTCCAGTGCATCCGCGTCCGTGCACGAGGTATACGTCGCCCGCCCCGAGTCATGCAGCATCGCGTGCTCCGGCCCCACACTCGGGTAGTCCAGCCCCGCGCTCACCGAGTGCGTCAGGCTCACCTGCCCCGCGTCGTTCTGTAACACATACGAGTACGTTCCCTGCAGCACCCCCGGCACACCGCCACCAGCCTTCTGAAACCGCGCCGCATGTTCGCCCAGCCCCGGCCCGCGCCCACCCGCCTCCACCCCGATCAGCCGCACCTCCGCATCCCCCAAAAACTCATAAAACGCCCCAATCGCATTCGACCCCCCACCCACGCACGCCACAATCGCCGCCGGGAGCTTTCCTTCCTGCTCCAGCACCTGCCGCTTCGCCTCGCGCCCAATCACCCGATGAAAGTCCCGCACCATCGTCGGATACGGATGCGCCCCCAACGCCGACCCAAGAATGTAAAACGTCGACCGCACATTCGTCACCCAGTCCCGCATCGCCTCGTTGATCGCATCCTTCAACGTCGCGGAGCCCGCCCCCACCCCGCGCACCTCTGCCCCAAGCAACCGCATTCGATACACATTCAACTCCTGCCGTCGCATGTCCTCCTCGCCCATGTAGATCACGCACTCCATCCCCAGCAGCGCGCACACCGTCGCCGTCGCCACCCCGTGCTGCCCCGCGCCCGTCTCCGCGATCCCCCTCTGCTTGCCCATGCGCCGCGCCAGCAGCCCCTGCCCCAACGCGTTATTGATCTTATGTGCCCCCGTGTGTAACAAATCCTCCCGTTTCAGATAAATCCGCGCCCCCCCGCACATCGCCGTCAGCCTCTTCGCAAAGTACAGTGGCGTCGGCCGGCCGCAGTAGTTCCGCAGCAGATCCTCCAACTCCGCCTGGAACGCCGCATCCACCTTCGCCGCCTCATACGCCGCCTCCAGCTCCTCCAGCGCCGCCATCAGCGTCTCCGGCACATACCGCCCGCCGTACGCCCCAAACCGCCCCGCCCGCGCCTTCACCGGCTCCGCCATCGTCGCTGCACCCATCGTTCGCCCTCCGTCCAAACACTCGCCAAAAAGCAAAAGCCGCAACCTGTTCGGTTGCGGCTCGCCGGTCTTTCCGATCCTGAGGAAGCGCTACACCTGGCGCCTCTGATGATCGCAACCCGCCGAGACCGCTACCGGATACCAGTAGCGGACGCGAAACCAAAATCGGCTGGCAGTCGCAAACGTCATCGCAACTGACAATACACCGCCCCGCGCACCGGCGCAACTACACCTTTTGCAGCCGCTGCACATCCCGCACCCCAGGCACGCGCCGCAAGCCCTGCATCAGCTTGTTCAGCTGCCGCATGTCCGCGATCTCCACCACAAAGTCCACAACCGCGCTCGCATCCGCCGCCGACCGCGAATCCACACTCCGTATATTCGTCCCCTCATCCGAGATGATCGCCGTAAACTCCCGCAGCATCCCCGTCCGGTCGTCGCACAGCACCGCCAGCTTCACCGGATAGGTCTGCCCCTTCTGTGCGCCCGCCTCGCTCGGCGTATCCGCCCACGCCACCTGGATTCGCCGGTCGCTCTCGTACAGCAGGTTCTGCACATTGGGGCAGCTCCGCGCGTGCACCGCCACGCCCTTGCCCCGCGTCACATACCCCACAATCTCCTCGCCGCGAATCGGATTGCAACAACGCGCGCGATACACCAGCAGATCGTCCTGTCCCTCCACCTGCAGCGAGTCCGACCCTCGCCCGAAGAACACCCGCTTCACCGCGTCGGACATCTGCCCCAGCACACCCGGCGTCCCCGCCGCCTCGCCGCCCGCGCCCTCCGTCTCGCCCAGCGCCTCTGGCGCCAGCTTCAGCAGCACCTGCCGCGCCGAGTACTTGCCGAACCCGATCCCCGCCAGCACCTCACGCTCGCCGCCCTGCCCATAGGCGTTCGCCACGCGCTCCCACTCCGCAGCGTCAAACCGCCCCAGGCTCACCTTGCTCTTGCGCGCCTCGCGCTCCAGCAGCTTGCGCCCCACCTCCAGCGCCCGCTCCCTCTGGTGCTCCGTCAGCCAATGCTTGATCTTGTTGCGCGCCCGCGAACTCTTCGCAAAGCTCAGCCAATCCCGGCTCGGCGTGTGCCCCTCCTTCGTCAGCACCTCCACAATGTCGCCATTGCGCAGCCGCGTCCGCAGCGGAACCATCCGCCCGTTCACCTTCGCGCCCGTCGTCGTGTTCCCCACCTGCGTGTGAATCGCATACGCAAAGTCAATCGGACTCGCGTCCTTCGGCAGCACCACAACCTTGCCCTTCGGCGTAAAGGTATAAACCTCTTCCGGATACAAATCCATCTTCAGCGTCGACATGAACTCGTTCGGATCGCTCATCTCGCGCTGCCACTCCATCACCTGCCGCACCCACTTCAGCCGCTCCTCCTCGCGGGCTGAAACCGAGTCCGTCGCCTTGTACTTCCAGTGCGCCGCAATCCCCTCCTCGGCCACCGTGTGCATCTCCTCCGTCCGTATCTGCACCTCAAACTGGTGCCCACCCTGGGCGATCAGCGTCGTGTGCAAGGACTGATACAGATTCGGCCGCGGCATCGCGATGAAGTCCTTGATCCGCCCCGGAACCGGCCGCCAAATCGAGTGCAAAAGCCCCAGCACCGCATAGCAGTCCTGCACCGTCCGGCAGATCACCCGCACCGCCAGCAGGTCAAACACCTGCTCCACCGGTATGCCCTGCGCCGTCAACTTCTGCTGAATCGAGTACAACCGCTTGATGCGCGACTCCACCCGGCCCTCCAGACCGTGCTCGCGCAGCCGCAGCTCCATCTCCGCCACCACACCGTCCAGAAACTCCTCGTTCGCCCCACGCAGCGCATCCACCTCGCGGCGCAGGGTGTCATACGCAAACGGGTCGGTATACCGGAACGCCAGATCCTCCAACTCGCCGCGCAGCTTGCCCATGCCCAGCCGGTGTGCCAGCGGCGCATACACGTCCAGCGTCTCGCGCGCAATCTTGGCCTGCTTCTCCGGCTTCAGGTGCTCCAGCGTCCGCATGTTGTGCAGCCGGTCCGCCAGCTTGATGATCACCACCCGCACATCCGTCACCATCGCCAGCAGCATCTTGCGGATGTTCTCCGCTTGGTGATCCTCGCGATTCGCAAACTTGATCTTGTCCAGCTTCGTCACACCCTCGACGATGTGCGCCACCTGCTCGTTAAAACGCTTCGCGATCTCCGCCGAGGTCACATCCGTGTCCTCCACCGCGTCATGCAGCAGCCCCGCCGCAATCGCCGTCGAGTCCATCTTCAGCTCCGCCAGCACCTGCGCCACCTCCAGCGGATGAATGATGTACGGCTCCCCACTGGCCCGCTTCTGCCCCGCATGTTGCTGCTTGCAGAACTCCCACGCCCTGCGGATCAGCTCCAGGTCATCGCCCGGCCGGTTCGCACGCACCGTCTCCAGCACCTGGGCGAACCTCGACTCGGCCGGGTCGTCCGACTCCGCCGCCCCCACGAGCGGCAGCGCACTCTCCGTGATCGTGTCAGAAGGCGCACCCGCAAACCGCCCGATCGGCCCATCCAGCGCCGCGGCTCGGCGGACCTCAGGTCGCAGCTGAACCACCTGCGCCGCCGATGGCATCGCCGCTTCCAGATCGATGCCATTGTCGGTGCTGCCCTGAGCCGCTGCCCCCTCGGCCGTTCGGAACGTAGCCGCCGCCCGCGACTCCCGGGGACCGACAGGCACAGCCCCACCCGGTGTGCCTCCCAGAGCCTGCACCCCATCCCCTCGTCGCTGCGCCATGGTTCATTATAGGCAGACGAAACACCCCGCACATCCCCCTTGGCTCGTTCCAAGCCCTCCCGTCCCATGGCGCAAGCCCCCCTCCTCTCCCGCTAAGCTAGGCTGTATCGACATATCGCTCCAGGTGTAGCCATGTGCAGGCAAGGGCGACGGTGGCCTGGAAGGCGACTCGACGTTTGCAGTATCGGGTAGCGAGTCTTCGGAAGTGCTTGAGCCGGTTGAAGCAGCGTTCGATGCGGTTGCGGAGCTTATAGAGAGTGCGGTCGTGCGGGCGCTGCACCTTGCGGCAGATCTTCGATGGGATCACGGCTTCGGCCCCGATGGCCTCGATCGCGGCGACGATGGCGTTGGAGTCGTAGCCGCGGTCGGCCATCACGATCTCGGCATGTCGGCCGGCCAGCAGCGGCAGCGCTTCCGCAAATTCGCCCGCCTGTCCACCGGTCAGCCGGAAGGCAACGGGCTCGCCCAGGCCGTTGGCCAGCAGGTGAATCTTGGTGCTCAGTCCACCTCGGGAACGCCCCAGAGCCTTGTCTTCGCCCCCTTTTTGCGGCCCGTGGCCGCTTGCTGGTGAGCCCGGACGATGGTCGAGTCGAGCATCAGGTACGGGTTCTTCCGGTCCGCCACAAGATCGTCGAACAGCCGGTCCCAAACGCCGCGCTCGGCCCAGCGCAGAAACCGTTTATGCACGCTCTTGTACTTGCCGTAGCGCTCCGGCAGATCCGCCCAGCGCATGCCCGAGCGAATCACCCACAGAACACCGTTCACAAACCGCCGGTTGTTCTCCGCAGGGCGGCCCACCGTGCCCACCCGCCCAGGCAGCAGCGGCTCCAAGCGCCGCCACTGCGCCTCGCTCAACTCATACCGTAAACTTCCCATCCCTCCACTGCACCAAATCAGATGCAGTGGCGGAAGTGAATATGTCGATTCAGCCTAGGTCCCGCGCAACCGCGATGGCGGCCTCCGGAAGCCCCCGCGGCGTCCAAGCAGCCGCAGGGGCCGCCCTTGTCGGGCGATCCCAGCCGCGTCTACTTAGTCGTGCATTACCGAAAAGATGTCCAGAAACCCCTGATACTTGCCATCGCACTCCGCCGTCCGCAAAGGTCTAACGCGGTCAACAAGGATCTCGCCTTTCTCCATCGTGTTGTTCTCCAGAATCGCCATAACCTCTCTCGTGTACTCGTCCAAAGGCATGGCACGCGGATCGCTCGCCTGCTGCGGTCCGCCAAGCTCCGTCTGGACGTAGGGCGGCGCAAGCTCCAACACCTCGACGCTCGTCTTCCGCAGCTGCACACGGAGCGCGTCCAGCCAGTTGTGCATGAACGCCTTGGTCGCGCTATACACAGGCCCCGGAGGATACGGCACAAAAGCAAGCCCCGAAGTTGTCACCATCAGCGTGGCCTTCGGCTGAGCGCGCAACGTTGGCAGCAGCGCGGCCGACAGCTGCACCACACCCGTGATATTGGTCTGAATGGTGCTGTACGCACGCGTCAGATCAATGGCATCGGCCGTGTAGTCCTCCAGGCCGGCGATGCCTGCATTATTGATCAGCACATTTAAGTCAGAAAACTGCCGCTTCACAGAGTCCGCAAAGTCCGCGATCGCCGCGCCGTCACTCAGGTCAACAGCAATGCCGACCATCCCGGGATTCCGCCCCGTGACCTCGTCAAGCAATCCCTGCCGTCGTCCCGCAATGATGACCTTGTTTCCCTTACCGTGCAGCGCCTCAGCAAGAGCGCGTCCGATGCCGCTCGTACCACCGGTTACCAGAATCGTGTTGCCTGAGATCTTCATCGTCACTCCTAGTTGTCAAGATGTGACGCTATGCCGGCAGGATCGATCTTTTTTGACAACGCACCTCGTCCCGGGAGGAGCGTTCCCGACGATGATCCGCGATCCGCGCCTCCCGTGCACACGGCGCGAGACCCCGAGCCTGCAAACCCCGCTTATCCTCCCCGCCGCTGCCCTCCATGGATCGCTCACCACTCGCTTGCTAAACTAGGAGGCTGTGACCACCCCCGTTCGTCCAATCCTGGAGCCCCAAACCGCCGAGCCCACCGAAGCCCCCCGCATCGGCTTCGTCTCCCTCGGCTGCCCCAAAAACCTCGTCGACTCCGAGGTTATGATGGGCCTGCTCCACCACAACGGCGCCCACCTCACCCAGCAAGCCGCCGAAGCCGACATCCTCGTCGTCAACACCTGCTCCTTCATCGACTCCGCCAAGCAGGAAAGCGTCAATACCATCCTCGAGATGGTCGGGCACAAGGTCGAGCACGGCGGCCGCGCCAGGCGACTCATCGTCGCCGGCTGCCTCGTCGAGCGATACCGCGACGAGATCCGCGCCAACATCCCCGAGGTCGACACCGTCATCGGCACCGGCGAGCTCGAATCCATCCTCGCCGCCGCCGGCCTCTCCCCCTCCGGCCACCGCCAAGACTCCGGCAATCCCTTCAATATCCTCCCCCAAACCCACGCCCATGCCCCCACCTCCCTGCCCGACAATCTCTCCCCCGCCGACATGGCCCAGCCCTCCATCGTCGCCGCCATCGAGTCCCACCTCCACCCCCTTCCGGCCGCCGCTCACGTCCCCCTCGGCGACACCCTCGTCGGACGCGCCGCCTCCGCCGTCCATCAGCACTCGCGCCCCCTCTCAGACCCCTCTCTCGCACCCCAGCTCCAGATCGCTCCTCAGGTCCAGATCGCCCGCTCCCTCGCCGAAACCGGTACCACCCACGGCGATACCCCACTCACGCACCCCGGCGATCACGTCGCCCACATCTCCCGCGCTGACAAGCCTGCCGGCAACTCCGGCCCTGCCTCGCCGCTTCCCTACGCCGGAAGCCCCACCTCACTCGCCCACAGCCCGGGTGCCCCATCCACACCGCAGAGCGGGATCGGCGGAAGCCCGCACCTTCAACCCGCCACCCCCTCCCGCCCCGAAGGCGACGCCCGCGAGCGCTCCGGACGCTTCTCCCGCGAGGCCTGGGACGGCGCCGCCGCCGCGCTGCCCACCTACCTCTACACCGATGCCACCCCGCGCATCCTCGCCACCCCACGCGCCTCCGCCTACATCAAGATCGCTGAAGGCTGCGACCACCCCTGCTCCTTCTGCATCATTCCTCAGCTTCGCGGCAAGTTCCGCTCACGCCGCATGGGCTCAATTCTTGCCGAAGCACAGTCCCTTATAGCCCAGGGCGTTCAGGAGCTCACCCTCATCGGCCAGGACACCACCTGCTACGGCGAAGATCTCGGCTTCACCGACGGCCTCGCCCAGCTCCTCGACGCCCTCGCGCAACTCCCCGGCCTACGCTGGCTCCGCTTCCTCTACACCTACCCAAACAAGGTCACAGACCGCCTCCTCCAAACCATGGCGCGCCACCCCGCCGTCATCGCCCCCTACCTCGACGTCCCCCTCCAGCACGCCTCCCCCGCCGTCCTCCGCTCCATGCGCCGCGGCGGCTCCGCCGATATCTTCCTCGATCTCCTCGCAAACGCCCGCCGCATCGTCCCGGATCTCGTCGTCCGCACCTCCTTTATCGTCGGCTTCCCCGGCGAAACCGACGCCGACTTCGACCTCCTCTGCGACTTCGTCCAGCAGGCCCGCTTCGACTGGCTCGGCGTCTTCACCTACTCCGACGAAGAAGGCGCCAAAGCCTTCGACCTGGATGCGTCCCTCAAACTCCCCCGCCGCACCGTCGAGTCACGCCGTCGCCGCCTCATGCGCCTCCAGCAAAAGATCAGCGCCGAAGCCAAGCAAGCCCTCATCGGCCGCGAGCTCGACCTCCTCGTCGAAGGCGTCAGCGAAGAAACCGACCTCCTCTGGGAAGGACGCTCCATCCTCCACGCCCCCGAGATCGACGGCAAGGTCTTCATCAACGACTTCGGCCCCCACGACTCCCTCGTCCCTGGTACCTTCTACCGCGCCGAAATCACCGAGTCCCACGACTACGACCTAGTCGCCCGCATCCTCGACTAACCCCCTCCGTCCCGCTTCCCGCCCCTCCGCCTATCCCTTGCCCTTGGCCTTGCCCTTTCTTGTTATCACCCTGAGCGAAGCGAAGGACCTGCTTCTGCCGTTGCGGTTGCTTCTGCCCTTGCCCTTAATGTTGTCATCCTGAGTCAAGCGAAGGACCCGCTTCTGCTCTTGCTCTCGCCCGCAATCCGCCCTGGCGCAACCCCCCGCCTCCATCCCGTATCCTCGTAAGTGAACTCCCTCCCACCGCCGCACGGAACGAAGGGGCGTACTTCCGTACCTAACTCCCCCGCTTCGAAGACTTTAGTACCCCAAGTAGGGGGGGGAGGGTACCCCCAAACGGCCGAAACGAGACACCAGCCATGAACGAACCAAAAGTCCTGAAATGCCCCACCTGCCGCCACCCCGTCGAGCCCACCGCCGCCGACGTCCCCTTCTGCTCGGACCGCTGCCGCCTCCTCGACCTCGGCAAGTGGGCCTCCGGCGACTACAAGATCAGCTCCCCCATCCTCGACCCCGACCTCCTCGAAGAACTCGAGCACGCCGAGCAGCAGCGCCACCCCCTCGCCGAAGACTCCCGCTGGAAGCACTAGCCGCTATGCCCCGGCAGCAAGCTCTCTCCCGCTCCGACCTCCCCACCCACCGTACCCCCTGGGCCTGGACCGTCGGCACCGTCTTCGGCGCCGGCTTCCTCCGCCCCGGCCCCGGCACCTACGGCTCCGTCGCCGCCGTCCTCCTCTGGTACGGCCTTGCTCACGCCGCCTCGCTCACCGGGTGGCACCTCACCCTGGCCACCGCCATCTTCGCCGCCCTCGCCACGGCAGGGGGTGTCCCCGCCGCCACCACCGTCGCCCGCGAGTCCGGCCGCAAAGACCCCGGTCACGTCGTCATCGACGAGGTCGCCGGCCAGCTCGTCGCCCTCCTCGGCCTCGCCCCCACCTGGCCCCACGCCCTCCTCGGGCTTCTCCTCTTCCGCGCCTTCGACATCACCAAACCCCCGCCCATCCGCCGCCTCGAGCGCCTCCCCGAAGGCACCGGCATCATGCTCGACGACCTCCTCGCCGGCGCCTATGCCGCCCTGGCCGCCACCCTCCTGCTGCACCTCCTCCGCTGAGTCCCTCCACGCACCAATCGCACCGCCGCCGTTTGCAGTGGGTTGCGCGCCGCCCTACACTAACCACTTGAGCGCCCGTGGATACAGTTCAGCTCCTCGCCTCGACCGTCTCGACCCCCCGGCCGCCATGCCCCAGGGAGTCCTGACCGCCCACGGCGCAAATCTTCTCGCACCCTCCTCCACCACCCTCCCGGCCGCTGACGTCAGCGGCATCCCTGCCCGCGCCGTCATGGCCCGCAGCTCTGCCGTCTCGGTTCGCGTTGAAGATGGCACCATCGCCGGTGACCTCGTCGTCCGGCATGAGGGCGGCGAGTCCAACGCTCTTCCCCTCCGCGTCGCCGTCCCAATGGCGGAAACCCTCCATCCCGTCGGCAACCCCGCTGTCGACGGCGACGGCGTCGTCTTCGCAATGTACTCCGGCGCCCGAGGACAGGAGGTACCCGTCTCCGTCTTTCGCGTGGAACGCGACTTCCAGATGCGGCCCTTCGCCCGCGGCCTCCTCAACGCTACCGGCCTCGCCTTCGGTCCCGGAGGCGACCTCTACGTCAGCTCCCGCTCCGAGGGCACCGTCTATCGTGTGGACCAATCAGGCCTGGCCACCCCCTTCGCCGAAGGCCTCGGCCTCGCCTCCGGCCTGGCGTTTGATCCAGAGGGAAACCTGTATGTTGGAGACAGGTCGGGAACCATCTTCAAGGTGCCGCCCGACCGGGGTGCGCCCCTCTCCGCCGCCGAACGGGAAATCTTCGTCGTCGCCACCTTAGAGCCGTCCATCTCGGCCTATCACCTCGCCTTCGACGGCAACGGCGTCCTCTACGTCACGGGACCCACAACCTCCTCCTCGCAGGAGGTCCACGCGATCGACCGCAACGGCAATGTCAGCTCCTTCTTCAAGGGCCTGGGCCGAGCCCAGGGCATCGCCTTCGATGAAGAAAACAACCTCTACGTCGCGGCCAGCTACAGGGGCCGGCGGGGCCTCGTCCGGATCTCCCCGGACCACGACGCCAATCTCGTGCTCAGCGGTCCCAACCTCGTCGGCCTCGCGTTCCTCGAAGACGGCTGCGCCACCCTGGCCACCCGAGATGCTCTCTTCCATGTCGATCTCGAAGTCAACGGCCGGGTGCTGCCTTTTCTCACCAGGGAACGGCAGTAGTTTCTAGCTGAACACCATCTCATCGACGAAACGGTTGCGAAATCGCCCGTGCGGGTCATGCGTCTGCGCCAGGGCGCGGAAGTCCGCCAGTCGCAGGTAGGCCCGCTGCACGACGGACGGTGCCATGGTGAAAAGCTTCGCCCAGTGAGGCCGCGGATGAAACGGCGCCAGCGCCGCTTCAATCCGCGGCAAGACCTGTCGTACCTCAGGCCACTCCGGCTTCCACGTGAAGTGAATCGTCATTGAGTCCTGCCCGTGGCATGGACTCAGCCACAGGTCGTCCGCTGCAATCGTACGGATCTCGGAGATCAGCAGATGCGGTGTAATCTCATCGCGCAGCTGCTCCACCGCGCGAATCGCCGCCATCCCATGCTCGCGCGGCACAAAGTACTCCGTCTGCAACTCCTTGCCGCTTGAGGGCGTGAAGCCCAGCAGAAAGTGTGGCATCCGCTCATACCATGGGCCCGGAATGCCAAGCTGATCGGTCGTCGCATCCGGGTCATGCCCCAGGATGGGGTGCACCTTGTGCGTCGCGGCCCTCGCGCCGAAGAACTCCGGTGCTATCGCAAAGGTCTGCGCCGGGTCCACCTTCGACTTGATCCAGACCTCCGATGCCTTGCCGCCCTGCCAATCCGTGAACAGCGAAACCGAGTACCCCGCCCCGAGTACCGCCTCAAAGTTGTGCTCCAGGGTGCTGAAGGGCAGGTCAAGGTACACAACCTGCCGCATCTGAAACGTCGGGATAAGGTCTAGCGTGAGACTGGTGATCGGTCCAAGACAGCCGAGCGAGACAATCGCGCCTCGAAAGGTGTCACCATCCTGGGCCCTGGTAAGCGTCACTGGGTCCCCTCCCGCATTCAGAAACGTCATCGCGCTCACCGCGGTCGAAAGGTTGGGATTGTGGACGCCGGAGCCGTGCGTCCCCGTTGAGACCGCGCCCGCTACCGTAATATGGGGCAGCGAAGCGAGATTGCCAAGTGCGAAGCCGTGTTGATCTAGCGTAGGGGCGACATCCCCATAGCGCACCCCGCCACCCACCGTCGCACTCTTCGCGGTCCTATCAATCGAAATTGACTGAAAGTTGTGCAGCGAAATCTGCTCGACGGTGCTGTCTGCAATGCTGTTGAATGCATGCCGCGAACCCAGCGTCCGAAACGAAGGGTGGGCGTCACGGACCGCGGCCTGCAGTCCGGCAAGACTATCCGGAGTGATTAGACGATCCGTGCTGTACATGATGTTTCCGGCCCAGTTCGTCCGTGGCGCCTCCGCCGTCAACGCCCGGGGGAGGGCGGAGGTACTGACCGCCATACTCGATATCTTGAGAAACTCTCGCTTCGTCATGGGATCAGGTGCACCTCCGGGGTGTTGGTTGCGCAGCGCCCCATGGTAGCGCCTCCGACTCCATGCAACCTATTCGTTGTCCCAAAGACCGCGGAGCGAGCCCGCAGAGACCGGTCCGAGGAACTCGCCAAGAAGTCGCCGCGTCCACCATGCGCCCGTCTCTCGCTTTGTCTTCGGGTCGGTAAAACTGTACCGATAAAGACGCGCACGCACAAGCGCCGGGGCTCGCTCAGGGAAGGGGTTTTGCCCCATAAGGCCCAGAACACCAGGTTCGCCCTCCAAGAGCTTCTGCGCAAAGCGCAAAAACCAACGCTCGTATCCACGTACGCGTATACCGCGAGGCGTTACCAGAACGGTGAACGGCAGAAACCAGATCATCCAATCGAGCCGAAGATGGTAGGGCGCGATCTGGGGCGGTCTGCGCAGAGAATCGCCAGGCTTCGCCTTGAAGCCGTACTCCTTCCAGACTGTGCCTGCCGTGGGCACGGTGTCCGTGGTGCCTTCAACCACGATCTCGTGACGCTCCCGCGTGACGCTCCCGAATGCGCCGTATGTGTTCACAAGGTGGTAGCGGTTATAGCTGAAGTTCATCCGTTGGTCCGGCGAGACCAGGTTGAGCACGGGCTGAACACTCAGCGCGATTGTAAGTGCGCCGACAGCCCACACTAAAACCGCGAATCCAACGGGCGCCGGATGCATCGCGGGGGTGGCCAGCGGAAGAATCGGGCGAAGAATCGCATCACAAAAGCTCGCCAAACCCACGACCGCGGTAAGCCAGTTGAGCCAGGAGTAGTTCCCGCTGACAATAAGCCATAGCTGCTGCGCAATACACAATCCACCGGCAACAGATGCCACCGGCTGTGGCGCCAACAGACCAAAAGGACACACCACCTGAACAAAGTGACTCAAGAGCACTCCAAAGCGATGCAAACCCTTCGGTAAATGGTGAAAGTACCACGAAAGCGGATTAGGAACCGGCTGCGTCTCGTAGTGAAAATAAAGGCAGGTCAAGTCCCGCCAACAGGTGTCATGACGCAGCTTAATCAGGCCTGCGCCAAGCTCCGTGCGAAAAAGCATCCACCGGAGGCATAGAACAGGAACGATGGAAGGTACGGTGTGGTCCGGACCAAGAAACGCCGTGAAGAAGCCAGCTTCAAGCAGCATGGACTCCCAGCCGAAACCAAAGAAGGCTTGCCCAACGTTAACGACCGAAAGGTACAAGATATACAGAAGCAGCCAGGCTCCAACCGAAAGCCAGATAGGGCCTTTCTCCGTCAGCCCCATGAGTGCACACGCGGAGACAGCCAGCCCACTCCACGCGACCACCTGCAGCAGCTTGTCGCTGTATCCCCAGTGGAATACGCTTGGCGCCTCGCGAAAGCTGGCGTGCTTTAGAAACTCGGGAATAGGCAGCAGACCACGTTCGCCCAGCAGTGGCCCACCCTGCCGCAAGACCGTAAGAAACGCAATCAGGTAGATCCCCGCCATGCCTCGCTGCAGCAGCATCCGGACAAGGATCAGGTGGCCGAAATATGCATCAAGAGAATGCATCGCAGGAGCCTCAGCCGCTTGGATGCTCGGCCCTGGTCAACCCGCACCTTTGCTCTCTCCACAGGCCGTCCAAGCGCTGTACGCTCGCCCCGGCAGATCAGTCTTCCCTAAGCGTCTGTCAGTCTTCGGCCTGGTCGTTGCTGGTTACAATCTGCAGGGCTAGCGGTTGCCGCAGCATGCAGTCGAAGTTGCCCATGATCGCCAACGCGCGATCGATCGTTGACGTGAGAGAAGGCTCCGTCGTCACGACAAAGGGTAGGCGTTCTTTGGGGTATCCGGGACGCTGGAGAATTGAATCAATATTGGCGCCAACGCTGGCGAGCGCGCCGGAGATGGCGGAGACAATACCCGGCTTGTCGGAGACGATGAATCGCAAATAGTGCGGCGCGAAGAACTCGCCGGCTATGGGCCGTGCCATGGCCGGTAAGGACACGGCGGCTGAACCGTGCGCGATCGCTAGGAGGTCAGACACGATCGCGACTGCTGTGGGATTTCCTCCCGCGCCGTGGCCGGAAAACACCACATCTCCGCCGAACTCTCCTGTGGTGACAACCATATTCTGCGTGCCGTGTGACCAGGCGATAGGTGAACTATGGGGTACCAGCATGGGTGCCACCCGGGCTCGAACCGTCTCCCCATCCAACTCCATTCGCGAGATCTGGCGAATGGTGCAACTAAGCTCCCTCGCGTACTGGAAATCAATGGCGTCGAGGTCAGCGATACTCTGCGTGGAAATGTCATCTGGGCTCAGCTCGACATGCAGTGCGACACGGGCGAGAATGCAAAGCTTCGCACGTGCGTCCAGCCCGTCGACGTCGGCCGCCGGGTCAGCTTCGGCGTAGCCGGCACGCTGCGCAGCGGCAAGCACATGCGCATACTCCTGGCCGAGTTCCATTCGCGACAAAATGAAATTGCATGTTCCATTGAGAATGCCGGCAAGACGGGAGATGCGATCGCCGCCCAGGCCCTGGAGCACCGCGGGAACCACAGGAACACCGCCTGCCACGGCAGCGTTGAAGAGCAGCTGGGCTCCATGCTCCGCGGCCAGGGCCGAAAGCTCGGCTCCACGATACGCAATCAGTTGCTTGTTGGCGGTCACGACGGACTTACCGGCCGACAAAGCAGCACGTACCCACTGCTCCACCTCCCCGAGGCCTCCAATGGTCTCGATCACCACCGAGATTGAAGGATCAGCAAGAATCCTCGTTGGTGTGTCGTGCCACGTAATCTCGGTTGAAAGAGGAATGGCACGGCCAGATCGGCGCTTGCGATCGACGTCCCGATTCGCGATCGCGGCAAGGATGATGTCGGGAAAAGCGCGGGCATGTAGTAGCTGAGCTACCGCTGAGCCGACTGTTCCAAAGCCGAGCAGAGCGACACGGTTCGATAGCTTGGGGTCTGCCATAGATATGCGAATCCTCAGTATGGAATGCGGCTCAGACTCTGCTGCCAGCTGGCGAAAGGAGACCAGGCCTCGTCAGCAAGGAGCTGTTGCATAGGGAGCGAGCGCTGCAAGATAGGGCGGCTCATCTCACCGTAGATCATGGAGTCGTCGAAGCCGACGCGTGCGGCGTCTGAGGATGAGGCGCCAAAGAAGACAGCGTCCAGCCGTGCCCAGTAAGCGGCGGCCAGACACATCGGGCAAGGCTCGCACGAGCTGTACATCTGACAACCATCCAGCGAAAAGCTGTTCAGCTCGGCCGCGGCACGGCGGATCGCCGTGATCTCGGCATGTGCCGTGGGATCGTTGGTAGCAGTCACCAGGTTGACTCCCGTAGCTACAATCTCCCCACCGCGCGCGATCAATGCGCCAAAGGGGCCGCCGCGGCCGGAAGAGACGTTCTCGGCCGCGAGCGCGATGGCTTGGCGCATCAGGTTGGGATCTGGGATGCTGGGTGCGTCCATGCACTCTCCGATGCGGTCGCGCCGGAGGCGGCGGGATCGCGCTGGTGTTGTGGATAATGTCCCCATGCTACAGGCATTTGTGTCGCGTTCAATCGTGGCGCCGCAGGGATTGGTGGATGGGATCCTCGCGGTGGAGAGCGGAGTCATTCAGGGGCTTGGCCCAGAATACGAGGCGCCCGCGGGCGCAGGTGTGATCGACCTTGGACAGTGCGCCATCCTGCCGGGACTGGTAGACACGCACGTGCACCTGAACGAGCCTGGGCGGACCGAATGGGAGGGCTTCTCGACTGGGACGCGGGCGGCGGCGGCAGGCGGCTTCACAACCATCGTCGATATGCCCCTGAACTGTCTTCCTGAGACGACAAACACTCAGGCCCTGAAGCTAAAACGCGCGGCCGCGGAGCAGAAATGCCGCGTCGACTGGATGGCTTGGGGCGGCGTTGTGGCCGAGAACGCGCAAGAGTTGGAGCCGCTGGCACAGGCGGGAGTGCCGGGGTGGAAGTGCTTCCTGATCTACCCGGGATGCGAGGGCTTCACAAGCGTAAACCGCAAAGAGCTGGAACGGGCGTTGCCGACCGTGGCGCGACTCGGTCTGCCGCTGTTGGTGCACGCGGAGCTCGCAGGGCCCATCGAGGAGGCAACTGTAAGGCTCGCCGGCGAGGACTGGCGACGGTACGCCACCTACCTGCGCTCACGGCCGGAGCAGGCGGAGATGGACGCAATCGCAATGCTTCTTGATCTCTGCCGGCGATACCGGTTCCGTCTTCACATCGTGCACCTCTCGGCCGCAAGTGCACTCCCCATGCTGCGGGCAGCGAAGGCCGAGGGTCTGCCCGTCACCGTAGAAACCTGCCCGCACTACCTCTGCTTCGCAGCAGAACAGATCGCCGATGGCGCGACACTGCTGAAATGCGCTCCGCCCATCCGCGGCGAGGCGAACCAGGAGGCGTTGTGGAACGGCCTGCGCGAGGGCGTGATCGATCTCGTAGCGACGGACCACTCGCCGTGCCCACCGATCATGAAAGGGCTGGAAGCAGGACGGTTCGATTTGGCCTGGGGCGGCATCGCGAGCCTCAGCGTGGCTCTGCCCGCCATGTGGACGGAGGCGCGACCGCGCGGCTTCAGCCTCGCGGACCTGGCGCGCTGGATGAGCGCGGCACCGGCACAACTGGCAGGCATCACGTGCAGGGCGGGGCGGCTGGAGACAGGGCGGCCGGCAAACTTCGTGGTCTTCGACCCGGAAGCACGGTGGGTTGTGCAAGCAGAGGATCTGCCGACGCGCCACTCACTCTCGCCATACCTCGGGCGGGAGATGGTCGGATCGGTGGAGGCGACCTACCTGCGTGGAGAGTGTGTCTGGCGGAGACGCGGGAGGATCTTCCCCGGAGGCGAACACGGACGGGAACTCGCTGTATGCTAGGCCGCATGGCAGGGGTCTACGGCATGGCCGAGACGAACGACGATCGCGCAGTGCTGCGGTGGAATGCCATGCCGCCGGCCCAAGCCGAAAGATTGATGCTGGCCTTCTGCGGGTCGCGTGCCTGGGCTCGGGAGATGGCAGCGCGGCGACCGGTGCCGGACCGTGCGGCGTTGCTGCGCACCGCGGGAGAGGTTTGGGACAAGCTCGAACAGGCAGACTGGCGCGAAGCCTTCGCGGCGCACCCGCGGATCGGCGAGCGACCCACAGGGATGGCGCCCGCCACCGTGTGGTCTCGGGCCGAGCAAGCCGGCGTCCCCGGGGAAGCAAGGCTCGCGAATCGACTTCACCAGGCCAATGCACGCTACGAGGCAAGGTTTGGTCGAGTTTTTCTCATTCGCGCACTCGGCAGGGACGGACAGGAGATCCTGAGGGAGATGGAGCGGCGCATGGAAAACGACGATTCCACGGAGATGCGCGAAGCAGCCAGGGAACAAAGGGAGATCACGGCACTGCGACTGGAACGATGCTTAGCCGAGGGAGAGATATGAAGCTGTCAACGCATGTGCTCGATCTGGCAACGGGCAGGCCGGCGATCGGCATCGGGATTCGGCTCGAACGCCTGAACGGAGGTTCGTGGGACCAAATGTGCCAGACAGCCACAGATGCCGACGGCCGCTGCCGCGAGATGCGCGGCAGCAACGTGAAGGGACTCTATCGTCTTCGGTTCGCAGTGGAGGAATACTATAAAGAACGGCAGGAGCCCTGCCTCTACCCCTACATCGAAGTTGTGGTCCGCATGTGGCAGGACGCGGACTATCACGTGCCGCTGCTGCTGACGGCGAATGGCTACACGATCTATCGGGGGAGCTGAGACGATGACAGTCGAGTTGGCGGAGCAGCGGTATGGAAAATCGCGTGTGCGCGTGCTGAGGCTGGCACGGGTCGGTGGCCGAAGCGACATTGACGACTGGACTGTGGAGGTCGTCCTTGAGGGTGGACCAGCGGCGGTCTACGCGGACGGTGACAACACGGGTGTGCTACCGACCGACACCATGAAGAACGTCGTTCAGGTGCGAGCGCGGGAGAGCACTGCGCGCTGCGCGGAGGAGTTCGCCGAAGAGCTGGCGGCAGAGTTACTGCGGCGCAGCCAAACGAGCGTTGCGGTAGAGGTACGGATCGCCAGTGCGCTGTGGAAGCGTCTGGAGGTGGACGGGGCGGACGATCCGGCAAGCTTCATGCATGGCAGCAACGAGCAGGCAACGGTGCGTCTGCGGCAGGAGCGCGGGGGCGCGGCACGGCTGTGGGCGGGGCTGGAAGACATGGTGGTCATCAAGACAACGCAATCAGGCTTTGCCGGCTTCCTGCGCGATGATCTGACAACACTGCCGGACACCGACGACCGGCTGCTCGGGACGGCGGTGCGGGCCGAGTGGGAGTACACGCGGCGGCCTAACGACTGCACCGCCAGCCGCCGGTGCGTACGCGAGGCAATCCTGCGGACCTTCGCGCTGCACAACAGTCGCAGTGTGCAGCACACGCTCTATGCGATGGCGGAGGCGGCGCTGGAGGCGGCGGATGAGATCGACGCGATAGACCTGACCCTGCCAAACCGGCACTATCTCCTGGCGGAGCTCGGTCGACTGGGACGGGACAACCCGAACCGGGTCTTCGTGCCGATCGATGAGCCGCACGGGACCATCTGGGCCAGGGTTCGGCGCAAGGCGGCGGAGGCTTGAGCGACAGGCGAGAACTCCAGGGATCCGCAAGGTGGACAGAGCGGGCACGGCGAACCGTGGCGCGCTGTCTGGAACTCGCAAAGTGTACACAGACAATGGGCGAGACGACGCGGCTGTACCTGTGCCCGGCGATGGCGGAAGTACATGCGAAGCTGCGCGTTTGGATGGAGGAGGCAGGGCTGGCCGTCAAGTTGGATCCGGCCGGCAACCTACGCGGGCGAACATCTGCATCAGGCCCTGTGATGCTCGTGGGCTCTCACCTGGACACTGTGCCGCGGGCAGGTGCATTCGACGGCGTGCTGGGCGTGGTGCTGGGGGTGGAGGCGGCGGAGGTGCTGCAGGATGAGGATGTGGCGCTCGAAGTCGTCGGGTTTGCCGAGGAGGAAGGGGTGCGGTTTGGGCAGCCCTTCCTCGGCAGCCTGGCCCTGATTGGGTCACTCGGTGCCGACACACTGGCCTTGCGCGACGCGGCGGGATTGACCGTGGCCGAGGTGCTGCGGGCCTTTGGTGGCAAGCCCGAATCTGTGGGTGAAGCGCGGCTGCGAGAAGGCGAGGTCCGAGGCTACCTCGAGATGCACATCGAGCAGGGGCCGGTGTTGGACGCGGCCGGCGAGGCTATTGGTCTAGTCACCGCGATCGCTGGTCAGACTCGGGCACGGGTCGAGTTCCGGGGCGAGGCGAACCACGCCGGAACAACGCCGATGACGCTCCGCCGAGATGCGCTGGCGGCAGCCGCGGCCTGGGTAGGGTCGGTCGAGCGCGAGGCGCGAGGCACCAACGGGCTGGTCGCGACGGTGGGCCGCCTGACGGTTAAGCCCGGGGCGGCCAACGTAATCCCCGGGAGGGTGGAGACGACCCTGGATGTACGGCATCCGGACGATGAAGCTCGACGGTTCGCCGCGGAACGACTGTTGCACGCGGCGCGGGCAGAGGGCACGGTGCGGGGTGTCGAGGTACAAGCCGATTTGGTGCTGGAGCAGGCGGCGGTCGCCATGGACGAGGGTATGACGCGGAAGCTGGAGCATGGAGTGCATCAGGCGGGGTTTAAGGCCCTGCGAATGGTCAGCGGCGCCGGCCACGACGCCATGGTCATGGCACAGGCCGTGCCGGCCGGCATGCTCTTTGTGCGCTCGCCCGGCGGCCGGAGCCACAGCCCGGCGGAGACCGTCGAGGTGGCGGATGTGGCGATGGCGCTCGAGGTCCTGGTGCGCTTTCTGCGAGCGTGAGTCATTATGGTGCAGGCCTATGACGATGGACACCACGGAGATGAGGAGTTGGCTCGGCAGTACACGGAGTGCGGCGCGACGCGATCATAGGCTGCAGACGCCGGATACCTATGTGCGCACAGCCCTCCCGGAGCTGCGGGGCGGCGAGGTAATCGTGCATGCCTCACCGGCCGGAGGGGCGGGATTTGCCCAATATACGGCGGAGATAGGGCCTGCGGGCGAGCTGCGCGGCGGGGGATGGGAGCGATTCTGCTATGTTCTGGAGGGGTTTGTCGTCCTGGACGCTGGGGAGCGGCAGTGGGAGCTCCGGGCAGGTGGTTACGCGTTCGTGCCGGAAGGGGTCGAGCATCGGCTGCACTCAGGCCAGGGAGCGCGACTGGCGGTCATCGAGCGCCGGGCGGTGCCGGCGACGGCCGGCATCGGCGCGCCGGATCTCGTGCTGGTAGGACGTGAAGAAGAAGTAGCGGAGATGGCGCTGGGGGGCGACCCGGCGGTAACCGTGCGGGCGCTGTTGCCGACGGACGACGCCATGGATCTCGCGGTAAACGTCATGCAGTATGAGCCCGGAGCCTCGCTCAGCCAGGTAGAGATCCATGTAATGGAGCATGGACTCCTGATGCTGCAAGGGGCTGGCATCTACCGTCTGGGGGAGTGCTGGTATCCGGTCGCGGCGGGGGACTTCATCTGGATGGGGCCGTTCTGCCCGCAATGGTTTGGAGCGCTCGGCAAGACGGCTGCACGGTATTTGATCTATAAGGACGCGAACCGGCATCCGCTGGCCGGGGAGGTGCAGTGTTGAGGATTCCCTTGGATGGCGCCCGCATCTGCGCGGAGCTGCAAACCCTGGCCGGCATGACGGATGAGCCCGCCACCGAAGCTGGCAAAGCCGTAACGCGGGTAGTCTTTTCGGCGCGGGATCTTGAGGCGCGCGCGTGGCTGAAGGGTCTGGCGCGGGAAGCCGGGCTGTCGGTGCGAGACGATGCCGCGGGAAACATCTTCGTTCGGCTGGAGGGCGACGATCCGCAGCTGCCGGCCGTGGCGACGGGATCGCATACCGACGCCCTTCCTCACGCAGGGATGTTCGACGGAACGGTCGGGGTCTTGGGCGGATTGGAGGCGCTCCGGGCCATTCGGCACTCAGGACAGCGGCATCGGAGAGCCATTGAGCTCGTGGTGCTGACGGCGGAGGAGCCCACACGCTTCGGGATCGGATGTCTGGGAAGCCGTCTGCTGGCCGGGGCGCTTGACCCGGAGGTTGCAGATGCTCTGCAGGATACAGAAGGTCGCTCGTTGCGGGAGCTTCGGCTGGCGGCAGGGTACACCGGCGATCTGAGCGAGGTGCGCCTGCAGAGGGGGCATTGGCATGCCTGGCTCGAGCTGCATATTGAGCAGGGCCCGCGGCTGGAGCGGGCGGGTTGCGCCCTCGGTGTCGTCACCGGCATCGCCGCTCCCGCCAGCCTGCGCTTTACCGTCAACGGCGAAGGCGGCCACGCCGGCACGCTGCTGATGCCGGCCCGGCGAGATGCCCTGTGCGCCGCTGCGGAGCTCGTGCTCGCGGTGGAGAATGCGGCAAGGCGGTCGGGCTCGGTCGACACGGTCGCCACCGTGGGGCAGCTCATGCTCTTCCCAGGCGCGGAAAACAGCGTGCCCAGCCGAGTGGAGCTGACTGTCGACTTGCGTGACACGGACGTGGAGCGGAGGGAGCGGACGTTGGATCACATCCGATGGGCGGCAGCGAGGCTTGAAGCGGACCGCGGCGTGCACGTGGTAGAGCAGGTAGTCAGCTCCGAGGCTCCGGTGACCTGCGCGCCGGAGCTGGTGCAGATGCTGGAGCGCTGCGCGGAGGCACGCGGGGCGGAGACGTTGCGCCTGGTGAGCCGCGCTTACCACGACACCCTGTTCCTCGCGCGGCTGGCGCCCGCGGCCATGTTGTTTGTGCCCTGCCGCGGAGGCGTCAGCCATCGGCCCGAAGAATGGACAAGCCCGGAGTCGATCGCGCTGGGCACGGAGGTGCTCGCCGATGCGCTGCTGGCGCTGGCGAACGCGGAGACGACCCCACAAGGAGACGCCTAGAGGATGGCGCTCGAGTCCACCAACCCGGCTACGGGGAGGCTCCTGCGCCGCTACGAGCCGCTGACCGACGAGGCGCTGGAAGAGCGGCTGGCCGCCGCCGCGGAGGCTCGAACGACTATGCGCGCGACCCCGGCCGAGCACCGGGGGCTGTGGCTTCGCAAGCTCGCAGCCCTGCTCGAGACCGAAGCCGGCGAGCTGGCAACCACCGTCACCCAGGAGATGGGCAAACCGCTCGAGGAGGCACGCGGGGAAGCTCTGAAATGCGCACGCGCCTGCCGCTTCTATGCTGAGCATGGCGCGCGCATGCTGGCGCCCGAGCCCGTGCTCGCCGGTACCGTGCAGGGCTATGTGCAATGGGAGCCAATGGGCGTGATCCTCGGTATCATGCCGTGGAACTTTCCCTTATGGCAGGTCGTGCGCTGGGCCGCACCGTCGCTGATGGCCGGCAACGTCTGCCTTCTAAAGCATGCTCCCAGTGTCTGCGGCACGGCGTTGCTGCTGGATGCCCTGATGCGCCGCGCGGGCTTCCCACGCGGAGGCTTCCAGGCCTTGTTGCTGGAGACGCACTCCCTGGACCGGGTGCTGAGTGATCCGCGCGTAGCCGCTGTCACTCTCACCGGCAGCGAAACAGCCGGGCGCGCCGTCGCCGCGCAGGCGGGCTGGTCATTGAAGAAGTCCGTTCTTGAGCTCGGGGGGAGCGATGCCTTCGTGGTCCGGCCCTCGGCCGAGATGGAGCCGGCCGTGCGGACGGCAATCGAGTCGCGCTGCCTGAATAGTGGGCAGTCCTGCATCGGAGCCAAGCGCTTCCTTGTGGCCACCGAGATCTACGACGAGTTCGTAACCAGGTTTGTCGCGGGCATGCGCGAGCGCATCGTCGGTGATCCCATGCTGGCGACCACGGAGATCGGCCCGATGGCAACGCGGCGGCAAGTGGAGACCTTGGACGCGCAGGTAAAGGCGGCCGTCTCGGCGGGCGCACGACTGCTGACCGGCGGCGCGCGCGTGCCCGGAGATGGCTTCTTCTTCCAACCGACGGTTCTGGAGGGTGTGCCGCGGAGCTGTCCGGTCTACCGCGAAGAGGTCTTCGGTCCGGTGGCGATGATCTTTCGCGTTCGCACACTAGATGAAGCCATCTCACTCGCCAATGACACGCCCTTCGGCCTGGGTGCCTCGGCCTGGACGCGCGACCCAGCCGAGCAGCAGCGGCTGCTCAATGAGCTCGACTGCGGCATGGTCTTTCTCAATCAGATGGTCGCCAGCGATCCGCGCCTGCCATTTGGAGGCACCAAGCGCTCAGGGTACGGCCGCGAGCTTTCGGCCATCGGCATGCGCGAGTTCCTCAATGCCAAGACGGTGGTCATCGCGGCACCGCCCACGCTGCGGGGCTCCAGCCTTCGCGCGCGCTAGTCACTTGAAAGCTTACGTCAGGCCGTGGCGGGCGCTGGTTGCTTTGCGCGCCAGCCGAAGTAGGTCAGCAAGCCCGCAAGCACAAGAAATCCAGAGGTAAGCGCGACACATCCCGGCCACCCTGCGGCTCGCAGCACCCACCCTGACAGCACACCGCCTACGGTCCCGCCGATGTAGTAACTGCAGATGTACATGCCGGCCGCAGCCACGCGATGCCCCTCCGGCGCGGCATCCCGCAAAAAGCTGTTCGCGCAGGTTTGCGCGAGAAACACGCCCGCTCCAACAAACGACAGACCCAGCGCCACGACCCAGACTGAGGTAACGAGCGTCAGGGTTGCGCCGAGCAGGCACGATCCGACTGCCAGCAGCATGCCCCGCCGCAGCCCTATCCGCACAAGCACACCGCCAATGGCCAGCGTGGCCACAAGCCCAATCAGGTACACCGCAAAAAGCCAGCTGACCTGCTGGGTCGAAAGTCCAAACGGCGGCGCTGTCAGATAAAACGTGACAAAGCTGAACATCGAGACAAGCGTGAACAGCATGCAGAAGCCTACTCCAAAGGTCGACAGCAGCAGGCGATTGCGCAGGTTATTCCACAGCGGTTGCAACAGGGAGTCATGCCCGCGCCGGCGCGGTGTGCGCACTGCCGGTCGCAGCAGCCTCACCGTTGCAGCCATACCAAGCAGCCCCAAGACGCCCAGCGCCACAAAGACCACCCGCCAGCCAAACGCGGCGCCCACCAGCCCGCCCAAAAGCCGGCCGACAAAGCCTCCAAAGACCGTGCCCGCAACATACACACTCATCACGCGCGGGACTCGCTGAGCGGGCCACTCCTCCGTGATATACGCGATCGAAAGAATAAAGACTCCGGGCGTCACCAACCCTTCCAGAAATCTCCAAACCGCAAGCGATCGCAGATCCGTCGCGGTAGCGGCCAGGATGGAACAAAGCGCCAGTGCCGCCATCGACCGCACGATCATCCGCTTGCGATCCGCGCGCTCTGCGAAGACGGCCAGCAGAGCGGCCGAGATCGCCACTCCAAGCGTGGACGCGCTAATGGTGGTCCCCACCTGCGATTCGGTTGCTTGGAAGACGCGCGCCAGCATCGGCAACAGTGGTTGCGTGCAGTAAAGATCGACAAACGCGAAGGTTCCGCAAAGAAACACAGCAAAGACCGCGGATGTTCCCGCCGGGCCGTGGTTCTCCTCGGCGAGTTCTGTCGCGGGCGCTGCGGATGCAAGAGACGGCATGTCCTAATGGATGCATAGCGGTGCCGTCAGTCTCACTCCTCAGCGGATCCCGCTGGCGCATACACTGGGAGTGCACGATGACCTCCCTCTTCGATCGCGCCCAAGCAGCCGTTGCGTCTCTGCGAGACCGCTCGCCCCTGAGCCCGCGCGTCGGCATCATCCTCGGCTCGGGCCTCGGCGGCTTTGCCGCGCAGCTGCAGGACGCAACCGCCGTTCCCTTTGCGGAGATCCCCCACTTCCCGCCACCCACAGTGGTCGGCCACGCCGGCCAGTTGGTCTTCGGCCTGGCGGCCGGCGTTCCTGTCGCCGTTATGCAAGGCCGTGTGCACGCCTATGAGGGGTACACCGCCGCGGATGTTGCCTTCCCCACACGCGTGCTCGGTCTGCTGGGCTGCCGCACGCTGATCGTCACCAACGCCGCAGGAGGCATCGACCCCGCGCTCTTACCCGGCTCGCTCGTGCTCCTCGCCGATCACATCAATCTCACCGGCATCAACGCGGCCGCGGGTCCGAACGAGCCACGCTTCGCTACCGAACCGGGTACGGCCGAGCGCTTCTTCGATATGTCAGCTGCCTACTCGCCGCGGTTGCGCCGGATTGCACTGGCCGAAGCCATCCGGCTTGGCATCTCTCTGCGCGAAGGTGTCTACCTCGCCGTCCAGGGTCCCTCGTTCGAAACCCCCGCCGAGATCCGCGCCTTCCGTACGCTTGGCGCCTCACTCGTCGGCATGTCGACCGTGCATGAGGTCATCGTCGCTCGGCACATGGGCCTGGAAGTGCTCGGCCTGTCGCTTGTCACCAACCCGGCCGCCGGCGTCTCGCCCGAACCCATCGATCACCAGGATGTGCTGCGCATCGGCGAGCGAGCAGCCCTCAGGCTCGCTTCGCTGCTGCACGCCATCCTGCCCCGTCTCTGAGTTCGCCCGTGCCCGAAACCCTCCCCAATTCGGAACAGCTCCTGCTTCCGCAACGGCCGATCGTCATCGGCGTAGCGGGCTGCTCCGGCTCCGGCAAGACCACCCTCGCGCGCGAACTCACCGCCCAGTTCGCCGGTCGCCTCCTGCCGCTCGATCTCTTCTACCGCGACCTTCAGCACATCCCGCCGGAGCAGCGCGCCGGTCGCAACTTTGATCATCCCGACTCGCTCGAGATCAATCTCCTGCTGACGCAGCTTCAGGCGCTTATCGCGGGACGCTCGGTCGAGCTGCCGATCTACGACTTCGCCACGCACACACGAGTGCCGGGTCGCACCGACCATGCCGCACCTGCGCCCGTCCTTATAGTCGAGGGCATCCTCGCCCTGCACTTCCCGGAGCTCCGCGCGCTCTACGACTTCTCCGTCTTTGTCCAGGCTCCCGTCGAGATCTGCCTTGCACGGCGCATCCATCGCGACGTCCGCGAGCGCCAACGCACGGAGAAAAGCGTACGCGAGCAGTTTCGCCACTTGACGCAGCCCATGGCCGAACGCTTCGTGCTTCCCAGTGCCCAGTTCGCCTCGGTCATCGTGGATGGCACGGAGTCGCTTGACTGGTCCGTTGCCACCGTTCTCCACAAGCTCGGCATCACGCTCTCACGTGCCGGCGTTGCGACCCATTCCCTGACCAAGCGACGCCCTGCCTAGCCGCGCGGCTCTGTCGCGTCGTCATCGCGCAGCGTTCCTTCGCTGAATTGCAGCATCGCCGCCCGCGCCTCGGCTGCCGCCGCCTTGCGATCCTCCGTCGTAAAGTGCACCGGCTCCGCCGCAAACCGCACCTCGGCCCTCACACCCTCAAGCGTCAGAAACCGCGCCATGTGCCCCAGCATGCCTCGATCGCCCCAGTACGCCACATCATCCCCCACCGTCGCCCCAGCGGGTCCCGCAACCGCATACCGAATCACGCCCACAGTCACCGGCAACCCGGCATCGCGCGACTCCGCCAGCAGCCCGCCATGGAACGGCAGCAGCGCCTCCCCATCCGAAGTCGTACCCTCCGGAAAAAACACCACCGGCAGTTCATCCGCGGCCGCCTTCCGAATCCGCACACTGGCCGCGGCCCCGCTGCCGCCCCTGCCCCGCTCCACATACACCGTGCCCGCCATGGTGGTCATCCAGCCCACCACCGGCCACCTCCCCACCTCGGCCTTGGACACGAAGACGCACGGCCGCAACGAGGCCAGAACCAGAATGTCGAGATAGCCCTCATGATTCAGCACCACGGCCCCGCCCACGGGAAAGCTCCCTCGGAGCGTGACAGAGATGCCCAGCACATGCACGATGCGGCCGCACACACGGTGGATCCACGCCGCCCGGGCCGCGCGCGTTGCAGGCCGTTGCAGCAAAGCCTCCACGGCGCCGGCACCGATGAGGGCCCCAACCAAAGCACCGCGCCAGCAAAGCCGCAGCACTGTGCCTGGCCCCCACCCGCCACGCAGTCCCCGGTCACGCTCCGCAATTGTCTCCAAAAGCTCTAGTCCTTCGTCTGTGCTGGCGCTGTAGGTTGCACGGTCTGTGCTGGCGCTGTAGGTTGCACGGTCTGTGCGGGCTGCGCCTGCGGCTGAGCAGGCCGTGCAGGCGCTTCCGGCACAGGGTCCGCACTTCGAACCCAGGCAGTGTAGATCAGGTCGCGCAACTCGATCGCTCCCGCCGCCAGCTGTTCATCTACCATCGCCCTGCCCGCCGGCGTTCCCTCCCCCGTGAACGCGCCCGTCTTGTCCAGCGCATAGAGCGGCTCCACTAGGGTGTGTGAGTGCCGAAGGTAACTCAGGTACTGCGTCCACTCGTCATCGATCACCTTGGGCTTCGCCTTCGCCACCAGCGGCTCCACATCCCCTGCCTTGACGTTGGCATTGACGTAAAGCGTCTCAAAGAGTGCATGGATCGTGTGCTCCGTCGTATACCCGTTCGGATTCGGACCCGTCCAGCCATTGTACTGAACGGTCGTGTGCAGCGGCATCGAGCCGTCGCCCACGTAGTGCCCCAGCCAACCGGCATAGAACACAATCTCGCACTCCACCGGCCGCGTGTCCCCGTGTGACGCACTGATCGTGCGGTACGCCCGCAGCCCCGCCTTCAGCCTCTGCCAGACCTCCTCTGTCACATACGGCTGCAAACCCACCTTCTCCACGCTTAAGGGCAGGTCCGGGTGCGCCTTCTGCGCCTCTTCCAACGCCCGCACGTAATCGTACCGCCGCTTCGGCAGCTCGCCCACTAGATCCGCGTTCTCCAGATCAATGAAGTGCTCGGGCGCCTGCGCCGCGTTGAGCTCCGGCTCCAGGGGGCTACGCCACCGGTCCGGCTCCGGCCCAAAATAGGCCATCGCCGCCTGCGCCGAGCTGTCGCGTAAGAACTGGGGAACATCCTCGGGCAGGTTCGCCGACGCCAGGCGATTGATCAGCTCGTGACCCATCTCACCCCACGCCCATCCACGCTCCACCGCTAAACCAGGCACCAGCAGCATTGCCAGCGTCCACCGCCACACACCCCATCGTCCCAACATGCCCGCAGTATAGCGATGCCCGATCAAACGCAGAATTACACCAGCACAGGCACGCGACCCACGCCCACACTGCCAAAGACCCGCAGGTAGCGCTCCACCTCCTCCGGCGGCCCGCTTGCCTTGCTCGCATTGTCGCTAAGCTTCACCGTCGGCCGACCGTCCACTGTTGTCAGCTTGCAAACCAGGCTCAGCGGCTCCAGTGTGTCTTCGCCCCGTGGATGGCAACCCCGGAAGTCATTGGTCAGCAGAGTTCCCCAGCCGGCACTGAAGCGAATTCTCCCCTCGAAGTACCGGTGCAGCGTCAAGATGTCGTCCACATCCAGCCCGTCGCTCGCAATCAGCCGCTTGCTGCGCGGATCCCGCCCGCGACTCTCCAGCCACTCAATGTACTCGTCTCCTGCCTCCATGGGCGGCTTCGAATCAACACGCTGTCCCGTCCAGTCCGCCACCCACTCCGGCGCACCCTCCAGGAACTGCGTCGTCCCAAACGTATCCGGCAACATAATGAGCAATGCGCCGCCATAGCTCTGCTGCCAAAGCTGCAGCACACGGTACTGGGACTCCCGCAACTCTTCATCGGTCCGCGCCATCGCCGCCAGCGCCATCGGCAGCTCGTGCGCGTTCGTCCCGATCGCCTCCAAATCGTGCTTGTAGGCCAACGCGGTGTTGCTCGTTCCCGTCATGCGGTGATCACCCAACACATTCTCCAGCGCCCCCACCGCATACTCCTGCCACAGAAAGCTATGTCTCCGCCGCGTTCCGAAGTCCGAGATACGCAGGCCCTCCACCCCACGCAGCCGCTCCAGCTTGTCCCACAGCCGCGTCTTCGCCCGCGCATACAGCACATCCAGCTCCAACTCGCTCAGCTCCGCCAGCGCCGACCGCGTCTTCATCTCGCTCACAATCGCCAGCGCATAGATCTCCCACATCGTGACCTCGCTCCAAAGCCCCTCGAAGCGCACCACCAGCTGCCCCTCCTGCTCGCTGATCTCGTACTCGCTCAGCCGAAAATCCCGCTCCAGCCAGTCCAGAAACCCCGGCTCAAAGATCGACCGCACCCCGAAAAACATGTTGCCCGCCAGCCACACCAGCTCGCTGCGCCGGAACCGCAGCTCTCGCACATGGTCCAACTGCTCCCGAAGTGCCACCGCGCCAACCCGCGTCGCCAGCTTCACCTTGGCCGTCCGATTGTGAACCTCACTCACCGCATGCGTCTGCGGAAAGTTCTTCCAGATGAACTGCAGCATCAACAACTTATAGAAGTCTGTGTCCAGCAGCGACCGGACAATCGGATCCAGCTTCCAGTTGTGGTTGTGTGCCCGTTCCGCGAAGTTGACGTTCATCACGCCTCCATCTCTGCTGCCAATACCCTACCCCACTCGTTTCCACGGCTCCGCGCTGTGCCCCCTTACAGGAGGGGAACCCTACAGCGCCCTCCGACCCGGAATCACCCAGAACGACGCCGCTCTGACCCAAAATCGCTCCGTCTACCACTAAAGTTCCATTTCCCAGGAACAACTTCCTACCCATTCTGAGTAGGAGCTAATTCAAAGAGAGCGGGTCTCACCCTCCGAGCAGCAAAAAATGACATCAGAAGAGAAATTAATTCCCACTTTGGGCGTAGTATTACCGAGCGTTCGTCCTGCCTTGAGGCTCCTATGACGTATGTCTCTGCCGCTGTTGGACTCTTGTCGACTCTCTCCGGTGGCCTTGCCTTCGCCGCCTTCCGGTATCGCCAGCTCCTGCGCACCTCCTCCGCGCAGCTACTCGCCCTGCAGGCCCAGCGAGACCGCGAGCACTCCGCCCTGCGCGAGCGCTCCGCCCTCGACGCCCTCAAAGACGAGTTCATCTCCACCGTCTCGCATGAACTGCGCACACCGCTCACCAGCATCCGCGGCTCGCTCGGCCTGCTCTCCTCCGGCGTCCTAGGCACGCCGGACGCCAAGTCCCGCAACCTCCTCCGCATTGCCGTCTCCAACACCGACCGCCTGATCCGCCTGATCAACGACATACTCGACCTCGAGCGAATGCAGTCCGGCCGCGCACCTCTTCAGATCCGCCGGTGCTCGCTCCCAGAACTCGCCGACATTGCCATCGAATCCATGAGCTCCGTCGCGGAAGCGGCTCATGTGCACATCGAATTCGTCCCTCAACTCTCCTACGCTGGCCTCTTCTTCGACGGCGACCCGGACCGCATCGTCCAGGTGCTCACCAACCTCCTCTCCAACGCGATCAAGTTCTCGTCGCCGGAGTCCACCGTCCAGATCCGCGCCGAAGGCAATCCCGAGTGCATCCAGCTGCGCATCATCGATCAGGGCCGCGGCATCCCCGCCGACAAACTTGACTCTATCTTCGATCGCTTCCTCCAGGTCGATGACGACGACGCCCGTCAAAAGGGCGGCACCGGTCTTGGTCTCGCCATCTGCCGCACCATCGTCCAACAACACGCCGGCTCCATCTGGGCGCAGCGCAACCCCGACGTAGGCAGCACCTTCCATATCTTGCTGCCGCGCGACGCCCGCATCTCGGACGCCGTCTCCGCCGCCCCGGAGATCCCCGCCGGCGAAGGTGCTATCCTCGTCTGCGACGACGACAGCAACATCCGCACCGTGGTCTGCGAGCACCTCGCCCGCCAGGGCTATACCTGCCTCGAAGCCTCGTCGGGCAGCCAGGCCCTCGCCCTCGCCACCAGCAAACACGTTGACGCCATTCTGCTCGACCTCTACATGCCCGGACTCAGCGGCTGGGAGACGCTTCAACACCTCCGCTCCAACGCCGCCACCGCGCACATCCCCGTCGTCGTTCTCAGCGTGCTCTCGCCCGACCTCAAGGGAGCCATCGCCGGCGACGCCCAGGGCTGGGTCCAAAAGCCCTTCAATGAACACCTCCTCTTTGCCGAGCTCGGCCGCGTCCTCCGGCATGGTGACGGCCCTGCCCAACTCCTTCTGGTCGAAGACGACGAAGACCTCGCCTCTGTCCTCACCAGCTCCATCTCCAACTCCGACATAGCCGTCCACCACGTGGCCACACGCCAGGACGCCATCCGTCATTGCCTCTCCCACCGTCCCGATGTCCTTGTGCTCGACCTGACGCTGCCGGACGGTGATGGATTCTCCTTCATCGCCTGGATGCGCTGCCAGCCCGCCCTCGCCACCCTGCCACTAATCGTCTACTCCGGTCGCGACGTCTCCGATCGCGAGCGCTTCAGCCTCCGCCTTGGGCCCACCGAGTTCCTCACCAAAGCGACCGTGCAGGCCGACGAGGTCGAGGCCCTCGTCCGCTCCATGGTCCGCACCCTCCGGCGCCACGACTCCGGCGTCGAAACCAATCACCTGCCTCAGGCTCAGGCGTCCTAACGCCTCGTGACCCGCACCTAACACGTCGAGCCGCCGCTTCGCCCAGCGGTCCGCAGACATCAGATCTCGAGTCTCTATGCGACGCATTCTCATCATCGACGACGAAGACGACATCCGCGAGGTCGCCGCGCTCTCTCTCGAAGCAACCGCAGGCTGGCAGGTCCTTACGGCTTCCTCCGGCGCTGAGGGCATCACCACCGCGGTCGCCTGCCAGCCGGACGCCATCCTCATGGACGTCATGATGCCCGGCATGGACGGCCCCACTGCCCTTCGCCACATGCAACAGGAAACTGCACTCAACGGTATACCGGTGCTCTTTCTCACCGCCAAGGTTCAGGGCGTCGATCAGCGCCGCTTCTCCAATCTCGGGGTCGCCGCCGTTCTCAACAAGCCGTTCGATCCCCTCACCCTTGCACAGCAGGTCTCGGAGGTGCTCGGATGGGCGGAATAAGCCACAACACATCGCCACAGCTAAGGCCGCCGCTCCATCCCACGCAGGCCGACGACGACCCAAGCGGTGCCGTCCTCTCGCACGAGCAGATGGAGATCCAGCGCCTCGCCAAGATCCGAACCGACGCTCTTCTTCTCGACCTTTGGCGGCGCAAGCTGCCCATGGTTCGCGACCATCTACGTCTTCTCCAGCGTGCGCAGGAAACCCTAGCCTCTTCCAGTCTCACGCCTCCTCTCCGCGCCGAAGCCGCCGTCGCCGCGCACAAGCTCGCCGGCTCCCTCGGTATGTTCGGCCATTACGACGGAACACGCCTCGCCCGCGAACTCGAAAATCTCCTCGACTCCGAGGACATCCCGCCTCTGCTCGTCTTCGCCAGACTCCTTCATCAGCTCACACTCTCACTTAACCTCTAGTCATCGCGCGAAGCGCCGTCTCCACCATCCCACTCTCCTGAAGAGCACTCCACGCTCCTCGGCTGCAGACTTCCCTTCAGTTGCAGCTGACTGCCGTCCAAACCGGCGACGACGTTCCATTAGAGCCTGTAATGCTCAGGTCTACGAAGCTCCCTACCGTAACCGTCTCGCTTCCCTGCGCCGTGCAGCTTGAAGCACTCGATGCCACGCACGACAAGCTAGTTGGACGCATCGCACCCGGCAGGCCAGACCGCAGCGTCACCGTCACCGGATTGCCCTGGAGCGAGTAGACGGAGAGCTTCGTCGCCGTGCATCCGCCGGGCACCCAGGTCAGTACCGCTGTGGTCTCGTTGCTCGCACCGGTCGCCGCGTTCACCGGGTAATAGGCAATCCCAAACTGCACCGCATGCTGCACACTCATGTACGGCACCCCGCTCGTCCCCGCCGCTCCTGAGCCTCCGCCGCCCGCGCCGTCCGTACCACTCGCTCCCGCCGGAATCGTGAAGTTCAGCACCGCGGCCGTTGCCGTCCCGGAGTTCGTCACAGCAGCCGCGCTGCCCGGTGCCCCCGTCTGCACGCTGCCCACTGTAACCGTCGCGCTGGAACCAGTCGTCCCCACAGGTCCGGCACTCCCTGCCTGCGCCAACACGCTCCATGCGCCGCCGCCAGCAACCGGCTCCACCCCCGTGCTGCTCTGCACGGCAATCCAACTGGACCCGCCATCCGTCACGGCGTCGTTCACCGCGTAGTTCACGTTCGGAGCCCAACCGCCGCGGAAGTTCATCCCGACCGCGCCCGGAGCTCCCGGCACTCCGGCAGGTCCCTGCGGCCCGGGCGCTCCAGCAACGCCAGGTTGCCCCTGCAGCCCTTGTGCTCCGGTTGCACCCGTCCCTCCCGCAGGTCCTGCCGAGCCCTGTGCCGCCAGAACGGCCCATTGACCAGCATTGCCGTCTGGTACGTTTCCCTGATTTCCCGCCAGAAGTGAGATATAGGTCGACCCGCGGAAACTCACAGCATCGTTCAGTGCATAGTTCACACCCGCCTGGTAGTTACCTCTGTAGTTCGCCACAGGCGGCCCTTGCACACCGGTTTGGCCCTGCGGACCGGCTACCCCCTGAAGACCAGCTGGACCCTGAGGCCCAACGGCCCCGGTTGTCCCCGCCGGTCCGGTCGCCCCCGCGGCTCCGTCCGCCCCCGCCGCGGCAAACAGCAGCCACAGCCCAGAATTTTGGCTGGGTGTGTTCCCCACATTACCCGCCACCATGGACACATACCCCGCTCCATTCCACGTAACGCCGTCCCCTACCGCGTAGTTCACCGACGAGCTGTACGCTCCCCGCATCGCCAGGCCCACCTGTCCCGTCGGCCCCTGCGCCCCCCTAGCTCCCTGCGGTCCTTGGGGACCCTCGACCCCTGTCAGCCCCTGCACGCCCGCCACTCCCGCGGGTCCCTGCAATCCCTGAGCTCCCATATCACCCCGCGGTCCCTGTGGCCCCGCCAGGCCCTGTACCCCCGCCGGTCCCTGCGGTCCAGCCGCCCCTTGCGATCCCGGCGGTCCAGCAGGCCCAGCGAGGCCCTGTGCTCCCGCAGGGCCCACCGCTCCCGGCAGGCCCTGAGCACCCGCTGGCCCAGCCGGCCCAGCCTGGGCCAGAGCACCCCACGCACCAGGTATCTGATCCGGCGCGTTTCCACGATTCGTGTCCGTCAAAGATGCCCACGCGGCCCCCTGCCATAGCACCACATCCCCAACGCCATAGTTTGCTCCGGCGTTATACGCCCCACGGTAGACCAAACCGGGCGCTCCAGCCGGCCCCGCAGGCCCACTCACCCCAGCCGGACCCTGTGGCCCCACAGGCCCCGCCAAGCCCTGCACTCCGGCCGGTCCGGCCACGCCCAACGCCCCCGCCGGACCTGCAGGACCCACCTGTGCCGCGGCCAGCAGACCCCATGCCGTTGCCACCGAACCCGGTTGGTTTCCATGATTGCTCACCAGCAATGAAACGTACGACGATCCTGCATATTGCACAATGTCGCCCAGGCCATAGTTCGTCCCCGACACATACATACCCTGGTACTGCAAATTCTGCCCCGTCCCGCCGGCCGCCGCGTTCGTGCCGGCCGCCGCCAGCAGCCCCCAGAACGTATCCGACAACCCCGGCGTATTCCCCTGGTTCGGCGACACAAGCGAGACATACGACGATCCGCCATACACCACCACCGCTCCAACCGCATAGCTGGTCGCTGAGGCATAGGCCCCCTGGTAATTCAACGACGATTCGCCCGAACTTCCCGTCCCAGTCTGTGTCGCATTCGTGCCGTTCTGCCCGGCCGCCGCCAGCAGACCCCAGGCCGTGGGTGACAGCCCCGGCGTCGCCCCAACATTCCCGCCCGCCAGCGACAGGTACGACGATCCCGCATAGGTCACCACTGCATTCGCAGGGTAGGTCACGCGCGAACTCCAAATACCCTGGTAGTTCATCACTCCCACGGGTCCCGCAGGTCCCATCGCGCCCACCGCTCCAGGCGCCCCCGCCGGTCCCGCAGGACCCTGCAGTCCCGTAACCCCCGTCGGTCCCTGCGCTCCTGTAGCCCCAGTCGCCCCGGCAGATCCCGTCGCCCCTGTCATCCCCGCCGGTCCCGCAGGTCCTCGGCTCACCAGCGAGATCTCCAGCGTCGCCGGGTGGCTGGTCAGATCGTTCTCCTTCGAGTCCAGCTGCACCACCGCCGAGCCGGCCGTCAGCGCCAACCCAAAATTGGTGCCCGGCGCCGTAATCCAACCCTGCACGACAGCCGTCACATCCACCGTCACGTAGCTGCCCGCCGCCAGGATCGGCCCGGCCGTTCCCACCGCCGTCCCCAGCGTCGGCATCGCGCCTGCCGTCACGCTGTACTCGCCCCACGTCCCCTGCAACGGCTGCAGTGTCAGCGTCCCCGCCGTATCCACCCGGTTGGCAAACAGTCGCAGCGTCGCCCTGCTCACCTGCGCCGCCGTCGTGCCGCTCGGCAGCGTGCTCAGGTCAAACGCAACAAGCGTCGTATACCCGTTGCCCACCTCGAGATTCGTCAGTGTCCCGAAGTTCATCCCGGCCTGCGCCCCGGTCACATGCGCATCCGCAACCAGCGTCGCCGTCACCCCGTGCGCCATCGCGCCCGGCATCGTACTCACCAGGAGAAACAGCAACGCCCTTGCCACTCGCCGCAGCACGTCAGCAGCCTAGAGCCACCGGGCCGCACGCTCACTCCCACAGAGGTCGCATCCACGGTACCGTCGTACCCTCCCCACGCCCGCATCTATCCTCCAGAACCCGGTGTGTGCTCCGCCCGCGATACCATTTGTCTCGCGTGCCCCCTCCCGGCTCCCTTGCATCGCAGCCCCGATCGGAGATGAGTTGATGACCGTTCAAAACACCCCAGGCCAGCACCCGAGACCGGAGACCCTGGTCTCCACACCCCGCCTGCTCACCGCCTTCTTCTCCCTCCATCCCGACCCAGCTAACCCAGCCGAACGCGTCTCTTTCGGTACCTCCGGCCACCGCGGCTCCTCCTTCACCGCATCCTTCAACGAGGATCACATCGCCGCCATCACCCAGGCTATCTGCGAGTTCCGAGCCAAGGAGGGAACCACCGGCCCGCTCTTCCTCGGCCAGGACACCCACGCGCTCTCCGAGCCCGCCTTCGCCACCGCCCTCGAAGTGCTCGCCGCCAACAACGTCACCGTCATGATCGATCAGGACCTCGGCTACACACCCACCCCTTCCCTCTCCCACGCCATCCTGGTCTACAACAAAAACCGCAAAGACGGCCTCTCCGATGGGGTCGTCATCACCCCCTCTCACAACCCACCCGAGGACGGCGGCTTCAAGTACAACCCGCCCAGCGGCGGACCAGCCGATACCTCCGCCACCAAGTGGATCGAAGATCGCGCCAACGCGCTCCTGGCCGAAGGTCCTCGCACCGCCTCCATCAGGCGCATCCCATACACCCGCGCCCTCAATGCCGAGACCACACGGCGCTTCGACTTCCTCGGCTCCTACGTGGACGACCTCGCCTCCGTCATCGACTTCGCCCCGCTCGCCAACACCTCCCTCAAGCTCGCCGTCGATCCCCTCGGCGGGGCAGGCGTCGCCTATTGGCCCCGTATCGCCGAGCAGTACAAGCTCCCTCTCGAAGTCCTCAACCGCTTCGTCGATCCCACCTTCCGCTTCATGACCTGCGACTGGGACGGCCGCATCCGCATGGACTGCTCCAGCCCCTACGCCATGACCTCCATGATCGCCAACCGCGACCGCTACAACGTCGCCTGGGCCTGCGACACCGACCACGACCGCCACGGCATCGTCACCCGCACCTCCGGCCTCCTCAACCCCAACCACTACCTCGCCGTCTCCATCCAATACCTCTTCACCCACCGCCCCCACTGGTCCGAAAAAGTCGGCATCGGCAAAACCCTCGTCTCCTCCTCCATCATCGATCGAGTCGCCAAGGGCCTCAATCGCCCCATGCTCGAAGTCCCCGTCGGCTTCAAATGGTTCGTCGACGGCCTCCTCGAGGGCTCCCTCGGCTTCGGCGGCGAAGAGTCCGCCGGCGCCTCCTTCCTCCGGCAGGACGGCACCGTCTGGACCACCGATAAGGACGGTCTCATCGCCGGCCTGCTCGCCGCCGAGATGACCGCCCGAACCGGCAAAGACCCCGGCCTCCTCTACAAAGACCTCACCGCCAAATACGGCGACCCCGTCTACCAGCGCATCGACGCCAAGGCCACCAAGGAACAAAAAGCCAAGCTCAGCAAGCTCTCCGCCGCCGACATCACCGTCGATACCCTAGCCGGCGAAAAGATCACCGCCATTCTCACAGAGGCCCCCGGCAACCACGCCCCCATCGGCGGCCTCAAAGTCACCACCGCCGATGGCTGGTTCGCCGCCCGCCCCTCCGGCACCGAAGACGTCTACAAGATCTACGCCGAGTCCTTCCGCGGACCCGACCAGCTCAAAGCCATCCAGGGCGAAGCACAGCAGCTCGTCGACGCCGCCATCGCCTAAACGTATATGGAGCACAAGCCGAAGAAGCTCGAACTCCACTACCCGCGGCCCGCCCGTCGCGCAACCCTAGCCCTTGCCTATTGCACCGCCCTCGCCGCCCGAGCGCAGACCGTCTCCCCACCTGCGCCAACGGCCACCACGACTCTCGCCTCCCAGGCGACTCTCGTCTTCGTCCCTGCACTCGTCCGTTCCGCCTCTGGCGAGATTCTCTACGGCCTCCAGGCCCGTAGCTTCCACCTGCTCGATAACGGCCAGGCGCAGACACTCCGAGTCGAAAGCGAAGATCGCCAACCCATCGCTCTGGTCCTCCTGCTGCAAACCGGTGCCTCCGCCCCCCGCCACTTCCACGACTACCTCGGCCTCAACTCCCTGCTGCAATCCATTGTGGCCGCGGCACCCCACCGCGTTGCAGTCGTCACCTTCGACAGCCAGCCGGAGGAACAGTGGGACTTCACCACCGACCTCGAGTCCCTGCAGGATGCCTTCAACCATCCAACCCCCGGGGACAGCAAAGCCGCCCTGCTCGACGCGGTCAGCTATGGCATCGAGCTGCTGAAGACGCAGCCTGAAACCACCAGGCGCATCCTTCTTCTGCTCAGCCAGCAGCAGGACGCCGGCAGCAAGGCCAAAGTCAAAGATGTTCTCCGCCAACTCGGGGAAAACAACATCACCGTCGAAACTGTCGCCTTCTCCCCGCAAGCGACCTGGCTCAGGGATCAGTTCACCAAGCCGCGCCACGAAAACCCCGCCATACCAGTACGGCCCTGCGGGCCCACTCCTGCTCCACACGTTTGATCTCGGAACCCCGCTTTCCATGGCAGTCAACTCCCTGCGCTCGGAGACCACGCCGGAGCTGGCCGAGCTCTCCGGCGGCGACTCCTTCTCCTTCACGGATCGCCACGACCTCGAGCAGCACCTCGCCTCCATCACAAATCACCTGGCCAACCGCTACCTGCTCAGCTTTCGCCCCTCCCCTAACCAGCCAAGTTTTCACACCCTGCAACTCACCGTCCCCCAGCATCCAGCCGCCGCCATCACAGCTCGAAGCGCCTACTGGGTTCCTGGCGTAATTCCGGCTGATCCCGCTCCCGCGCGATAGCATCGTCTCGTGCGCTCTCTCCTCCTCCTTGCTGCCATCGCTCTCCCGCTCGCCGCCCAGGCGCCACATCCACAACCCCTCGCCATCACCCACGCCACCCTCATCGACATCCGCACCGGCCAGCTCCAGCCCAACACAACCGTCCTCATCTCCGGCAACCGCATCACCTCCGTCACCCACGGCACACCCGCGCCCGCATCCACCCAGCAGATCGACGCCCACGGCCGCTTCCTCCTCCCCGGCCTCTGGGACATGCACACCCACGTCTTCTTCGACCGAACCGCCAACGACGGCAACGACCTCATCCTCCCCGAGTTCCTCGCCTTCGGTATCACCGGCATCCGCGACATGGGCAGCGCCCTCGACCCCGTCCTCCAGGCACGCTCCGCCATCGCCGCACACCATCTCCTGGGCCCGCGCATGGTCGTCGCCGGGCCCATGCTCGATGGCCCGTCCACCACCTACAAGGCCGCCATCCCCATCTCCACTCCCGCCTCCGGCCGCGCCGCCGTCGACATGCTCCACTCCCGCGGTGTCGACTTCATCAAAGTTCAGTCCGGCATCCCTCGCGACGCCTACTTCGCCATCACCGATGAGGCCCACCGCGATGGCATCGACTTCGAAGGCCACGTCCCCGACGCCATCCGCACCCGCGAAGCCATCCTCGCCGGCCAGCGCACCATGGAACACCTCATCGGCCTCTTTGAAGCCAGCTCTTCGGACGAGGACAAATATCTGCACGGCTCCTTCGGCGACAAGGCCCACACCAAAACCGTCGCCAAACTCCTCGCCGCCTACGACCCGGCCCGCGAGCAGCGCATCATCGCCCTCATCGCCGCCAACCATGTCTGGCAGTGCCCCACCCTCTTCTGGGAGCGCGGCCAGTGGCTCGTCGACGCCATCGACTTCCGCCAGGACCCGGACCTCGCCTTCGCCGCCCACTCCTGGGTCATCACCCTCTGGCCCGCCATGCAGAAAGGCATCGCCGCCTCCCTCGACACCGACCCCCTTCCCGTCCGCGAGCAGTTCGTCCAGCACGAACTCGGCATCGTCCACCGGCTTCAACTCGCCGGCGTCCCCTTCCTCGCCGGCACTGACACCCCCGCGGGCGTCGATGTCATCCCCGGCATCAGCCTCCATCACGAGCTCGAACGCCTCGTCGCCGCCGGCTTCACGCCGCTCGAAGCCCTCCAGACCGCCACCCTCAACCCAGCCCTCTTCCCCCGCCGCGAGGCTGACCTCGGCACCATCGCCCCCGGCCATTTCGCCGATCTCATCCTCCTCGACGGGAACCCCCTCTCCGACATCCGCAACACCCGCTCCGTCTCCGCCGTCATTCACGACGGCCAGTACCTCTCCACCGAGGACCTGGACCACCTCCGCACCCACCTCAAGGACCTAGCCGCCACCCGCTAACCTAGCGCCCGCCTCCGTACCCCGCTCCCGTGCAGACCCCCGGATCGCACGCCCTGCTCGGCAGCGTCGTCAACTTTGGCGACAGCATCACCTGCGGCGCCTACGCCGACCCCCTCACCAGCGGGTACGCCTTTCTCCTCGACGCCAACTTCACAGGCACAAGCTCCGTTCGCTGCCACTTCGGCGATCAGGCCGCCGATATGGCCTGGAACTTCGTCTATCCCTCGGCTAATCCACAGATCACCGGCAACCCCACCGTCACCGCCATGGTCGGCACCAACGACGCCCACTTCTGCTCCGTCGTCTACCCCGGCTGCCTGGAAAACTTCACCGCCAGTCTCCGCGGCAGCATCGCCTGGCTCGCCCTCCCACCCCCCGATGAAATCTTCGCCCAGGACCCCTCCGTCGCACGCACCGGCTCCTGGTCCGCCTCGGACCTACCCCTCGCCGGCCTCGCCCTCGCCAGCGTCGGCACCGGCGACACCCTCTCCTTCACCGTCACGCAAACCGTCCCCAACCGCCACCTCTACCCTCACCTGGCACGGCAATGCCAACGACGATGGCAGTGCCGCCCTCTCCATCGACGGCAACCAGGTAGACATCCTGGCCACCAACGGCGGGACCGCCCACACCATCGCCACCGGCAACAGCGGACAGGACACTGTCTTCGCACGCACCTACTCCCTCGGCGCCGTCGGCCGGCACATCGTCTCCCTCCGCACCCTCGCACACCCCTCCCCCACAGACTCCTTCGCCCTCCTCTGGGCTGGCGTCCCCTCCGGAAACTACCTCCTTCCCCACTCTCCCCGCGTTCTCGTCGGCGGCGTTCTGCGCTTCCAGCGCGGCGATGAAGATCCCAACACCGGCGCCCTCGACGCCGCCGTCCAGACCATGGTCGCCAACTTCGCCGCGGACGGCCTCGACGTCGAATACGTCAACACCCGCGACGCCGTAAACCCCCTTCACCGACATGGCGGATGGCGTGCACCCCAACTCCGTCGGCCACCAACACCTCGCCGCCGCCTTCCTCGCCGCCATCAAGCACTAGCCCGCCATACACCCCCGCCGCCTTCAGCCTCTCTCTGCGCCCGCACCGCACCACCCACCCACTCCCCCCTGCATTGACTTCCGCCCACGGGTGGCGAAGGATTGAGCCTGAAGGTAGTTCGCCACCATGAAGAGCTCCACCCTCGCCGCGCCCGAAACCACGCCCCTCACCACCAACCGGCACCTCGTCCGCTGGGTCGAAAAGATGGCCGAGCTCACCGAGCCCGCCCACATCCACTGGGTCGACGGCTCCGAAGCCGAAAACACCGCGCTCTGCAACCTCCTCATCGAAACCGGCACCTTCACCCGCCTCAACCCCGAGCTCTGGCCCAACTGCTTCCTCGCTCGCTCCACCCCCAACGACGTCGCCCGCGTCGAAGACCGCACCTTCATCTGCTCCCTCTCGCGCGACGCCGCCGGCCCCACCAATAACTGGGAAGACCCCTTCACGATGCGCCGCCGCCTTAAGCAGCTCTTCCGGGGCGCCATGCGCGGCCGCACCATGTACGTCCTTCCCTTCTCCATGGGTCCGGTCGGCTCCCCCATGAGCCAGATCGGCGTTGAGCTCACCGACTCCCCCTACGTCGTCGTCAACATGCGCATCATGGCCCGCATCGGAGCTCCCGTCTTCCGCGAAATCGACCTCGACCAAAAGCGCGTCGTCCCCTGCATGCACACCGTCGGCAGCCCCCTCTCTCCCGGCCAAACCGACGTCCCCTGGCCCTGTAACGACACCAAATACATCGTTCACTTCCCCGAAACCCGCGAAATCTGGTCCTTCGGCTCCGGCTACGGCGGCAACGCCCTCCTCGGCAAAAAGTGCTTCGCCCTCCGCATCGCCTCCGCTATCGCCCGCGACGAGGGCTGGATGGCCGAGCACATGCTCCTCGTCGGCCTCGAATCCCCTCCCGACGCCTCCGGCCGCACCGAAAAGACCTACGTCGCCGCCGCCTTCCCCTCCGCCTGCGGCAAAACCAACTTCGCCATGATGGTTCCGCCCCCCGGATTCGAGGGCTGGAAGATCCACACCGTCGGCGACGATATCGCCTGGATCAAACCCGACGCCAGCGGCCGGCTCCGCGCCATCAACCCCGAAGCCGGCTTCTTCGGCGTCGCCCCCGGCACCTCCGAGCGCACCAACCCCAACGCCATGGCCACCCTCCGTGCCAACACAGTCTTCACCAACGTCGCGCTTACCCCTGAGGGCGGCGTCTGGTGGGAAGGCATGACCCCCGAGCCGCCCCCCGAATGCCTCGACTGGCAGGGCCGCCTCTGGACACCCGAGATCGCCCGCGAAACCGGCTGCACCGCCGCCCACCCTAACGGCCGCTTCACCGCCCCAGCCTCCCAATGCCCCACCATCGACCCCGATTGGGAAAATCCCGACGGCGTCCCCATCGCCGCCTTCCTCTTCGGCGGCCGCCGCTCCTCCACCGCACCCCTCGTCGCCGAAGCCTTCAACTGGTCCTCCGGTGTCTATGCCGGCGCTACCATGGGCTCCGAAACCACGGCCGCCTCCACCGGTGCCGTCGGCGTGGTCCGCCGCGACCCCTTCGCCATGCTCCCCTTCTGCGGCTACGACATGGGCTCGTACTTCCGGCACTGGCTCGGCATGCAGCGAGGCCTCCGTCACACACCCCGCATCTTCACCGTCAACTGGTTCCGCAAGGACGCCGAAGGCCGCTTCCTCTGGCCCGGCTTCTCCGAAAACATGCGCGTCCTTAAATGGATCATCGACCGCGTACACGGTCGCGTCCCGGCCCACGAGACACCCGTCGGCTGGACCCCCCGTTTCGACGACATCTGCTGGTCAGGCCTCGATCTCTCACCCCAGAGCTTCGCGCTCCTCGAAGAGATCAATCGCAGCGACTGGCGCCAGGAACTCATGGGCCACGAGGAGCTCTTCCTTAAGCTCCACGATCACCTCCCGCCGGAGCTCATCTTTGAGCGGGAACTCCTCATCTGTCGTCTCTAATCGACCTACGCCGCTCCACACCTCCTTCGCCCCCGGCGATCCCTGACCAGCCCGGACAGAACCCCACCGAAAGCGACCGTCTTCATCACAAAAGGCCCTTCCGCCGCTCCAGAAAGCACTCCTAAGTTCCTCATTCAGCACGTTTTCCACACTTCTCTCCAAATCTCGTTACAAAGGCTTGACACCCCCCAGCCCTCGCTATACATTTGAGGAGTGACAGGACTCCCTTCGGGTTGAGTCAGTCATAACGAAGTCCACCCACTTCGTTGTTTCGCTGGAATACCCACGCAACAGCCCCCACCGCGCTGCGTGGGTTTCCATCTTAACACCACTCCCTCAGCACACTCGCCAGCTTCAAGCAACACAACACACACAAAAGAGCCCACCCTTGCAGGTGAGCTCTCCCATCCCGGAACTAAACCTCTAAGCCAGACGCCGCCGCATGACCATCAGCGCGCCCAGACTCCCGGTCGCGAGCAAAAGCAGGCTGCTCGGCTCCGGTGTCGCGGCAATCGGAATCTCCGGGCCCACAGGGGGCGGAGCCGGGGGAAGCGATCCAGGTGCACCTCCGCGCGGCCCTGATCCGTAAACAGGCCCAAAAGGCGCCACATCTGCACCACTGGATGGAACCGTCCCCGCAACGCCGGGCCCGTCATAGGCCGGCAAAGCATTCTCCGCCAGCAGGTCGTCCGGCGAAACATCGCCCACCTCGACCGGTCCCCCCAGCGACATCTCCGAGACAAAATCATCCGGCGCCATACGCGCGTCAAGCACCTGAGGCTCCATCGGCAGATCGCCGCACAGCAGTTCGAAGCGCTTCACCATCTGCGCCGGTGTCAGGTGGGGGCGCGTGCTCGCAATCCGCGTCGGGTGTGCAGTCGGCGACTTCCCCGACGTCAGCTGCGACAACCTCCGGTGCGCATACGCCCGAGCTCGCCGCTTCTCCGCCAGAAGCTTTTGCGCGCTCGCCTGCTGCGCCAGCGCCAGCTTATAGTCCGAAACCCAGCGCTGGCAGTCTGTCGAGGCGCTTACACCGCGAACCGTCGCCACAACCACGCCAAAACTCAACAAAATCAACAAAGCCTTGCGCATCAGGGTCACCAGGCAGAACCTTTCACCATCACTACAAGCAAATCAACGACCAACTATGCATTTATTTGCAGGTTGTTCAAAAACCCGCCGAGTCAGCATTTTCTTCCCTCTTTGGGAAAATACTACTGACTCGCTTCGGTACATCTTGCCACATCTTTGGGGAATTCCCATCCCACAAAGAGAAAACTTTCTCACATCTCCCGCCAACCTCCGCGCATCCCCGGTACCCTGACCCTGTGCCCGACCCCCTGACTCCAGACTCCTCTCCAGGCACGCCAGTCACGGCACGCAAGCCCTCCAACTCCGGCTTCGCCCCGCTCCGCCTGCCTCTCTTCCGCGATCGCTGGATCGCCTCCACCATCTCCTCCGTCGGAACCTGGATGCAGGACACCGCCGGAACCTGGCTGATGACCTCGCTCACCGCCAGCCCCCTCCTCATCTCGCTCATGCAGACCGCCGCCAGCCTCCCGGTCCTGCTCCTCGGTCTGCTCGCCGGAGCCACCGCCGACATCTTTGATCGCCGCCGCCTCCTCATCTTCTGGCAGGTCTGGATGCTCGCCTCCGTCGCCATCCTCGCCGCCCTCACCTTCGCCGGCCACATCAGCCCCTGGTCCCTCCTCGCCTTCACCTTTCTCCTCAACATCGGCGCCGCCATGAACAACCCCGCCTGGCAGGCCATCGTCCCCGAACTCGTCCCGCGCGAGCTCATCCCCGACACCGTCTCCCTCAACGCCGCCTCCAACAACCTCGCCCGCGCTGTCGGCCCCGCCCTAGGCGGCCTCATGATTGCCGCCTTCACCCGTGTCCTCACCGGCGCATCCTGGGTCTTCTCCCTCAACGCCGCCTCCTTCGTCGGCGTCATCTGGGTCCTCGTTCAGTGGCAGCGCAAGCCCCTCTTCAAAAGTGCCCTCCCCGCCGAACGCGTCGTCGGCTCCATCCGCTCCGGCCTCCGCTATATCCGTTACTCCCCCACCCTCCAGTCCTCTCTCCTCCGCACCTTTACCTTCACCTTCTTCGTCGCCGGCATCTGGTCCCTCCTCGCCCTCGTCGCCCGCCGAGACCTCACCCGCGGCGCCCTCGGGTACGGCATCCTTAACGGTTCCCTCGGCCTCGGCGCACTTGTAGCCGCCACGCAGATCCCGCGCCTCCGTCGTCGCGTCACCGCCGACCGGATCCTTGCCTTTGCCACCCTCTACCAGGCCCTCACCCTCGCCATCCTCGCCCTCGTTCGCTCACCCCGCGTCATCATACCCACCCTCATCCTCTCCGGCTTCGCTTGGACCAGTACCATGTCCCAACTCAACGTCAGCGTCCAGCTCGCCGTCCCCGAGTGGGTCAAAGCCCGAGCCCTCGGCACCTACATCATGACCTTCCAGGGCGGTCTCGCCCTCGGCGCTATCGTCTGGGGCTTCCTCGCCGAGCGCTCCACCCTCAACATCGCCCTCCTCGCCGCCGCCGCCGGCCTCGTCCTCACCCTGCCTCTCGTACGTCGCTTCCACATCCTCCAGGGCGATCTACCCGACCACACCCCCTTCACCCCCCGTCGCCCCGCCCCCGAGCTCGCCCCGCTTCCCGGCCAGCACTCCGACCCCAACGAGGGCCCCGTCCGCATCACCATCGAGTACCGCGTCTCCCTCGACCACTACACCGAGTTCACCCACCTCATCCATCAGCTCGGCGCCGTCCGACTCCGAGACGGTGCCATCCGCTGGGGCATCTACCGCGAAGCCTCAGACCCCGAACACCTCATCGAAAGCTTCATCACAGAATCCTGGGTCGACTTCCTCCGCTCCCGCGAACGCGTCACCGCCGCAGACGCTGCCACGCGCGCTCGTGTCTACGCCCTCCACCAGGGACCCGAGCCCCCCATCGTCTCCTACCAAATCTACGTCCGCGAAATTACCCCCGAACCCAACCTCTAACGCCTAACCCGAGACCCAACCCGCCGCCACCCCAAAGACTCCCCGCGCCACCCAAAACCCGCCCCGCGCCCCTTCCCGCGCCACCCCAAACCCTCCCTGCCGGCCTCCCGCTCCGGCCCCAAACCCTCCCTTTGTTGTCATCCCGCAGGGACCCGCTTTTCCGCGCGACCGCTGGGCGATTGCCATCGCACGCCCCAAAGCCCCTCCTGCAGAAACAAAGCCTCGAACCGCCACCCCTCGCACACCACCCAAGGGCCAAAGGCCCGACACAGACGAGCCTAGGCCGAAGGCCTAGGTAACTTCAACACCACACGAGGGGCTGCAAGCCCGACACATCCCCCAGATCAGCAACCGCCACACCCACCACATCGCCCGAGCATGGCACAAATCTCACTGGTCTAGAGCTATCCTGAACCAGGCAGCACCAACCTCCTCAAAGCTGAACCAGACATCGAGGTCCAGACCTAAATTCTCTCTCAACAAGACTTTGCGCAATATCTACCGGGAGGGGTACGCCTACCCCGACGCAGGCTCCGGCCCCCGCGTCGGTCCACTCGGCTGCACAACCTTCACCGCTTTACCGGTCCGCGCTGACTCATAGATCGCATCGATCACGCGCTGATCCTGCAGCCCCTCCTCACCCGGCGTGTGCGGCTCCACACCGTTCCGCACGCACAGCGCCATGTGGTCCATCTCCGCCGCAAACTGATCCTTCGACGCAATACCCGGCTCGCTCACCACCGAGTGTCCCTCCACGGTCGTCGACGCCTTCAGCCTAAGTCCGCTGTACGCGAACGCCGGCTCCATCTCGGCCCACCCCAGTGCACCCTCCAAACGCATGAACTGCGACCCGTGCGCCCCATATCCGGTCGAGCACGACGCCAGGTATCCGCTGGGAAACCGCATCGTCCACACACACGTCTCCTCCACCTCCCTGAAGCGCGGATCGCCCTTTGGCTGTGTCGTAAACGCCGTCACCTCCTCCGGCTCCTGCCCCGTCAGAAACCGTGCCGCGTTCAGGCAGTAAACACCCACATCCGGCAGGCATCCCCCGCCCGCCATCTTCAGGTTCTGCCGCCACTGTGTCGGGTCCCCCTGGTCCTGTGCATTCGTCGCCACAAAGCTCTTCACATCCCCAAGCTTCCCGCTCTTCACCATGCTCACGATCGCCCGGTTCATCGGCTCATACTGCTGCCGATACGCGATCATCAGTCGCACGTTCGCCGCCTTGCACGCCGCGATCATCGCCTCGCAGTCCTTGACGCTCGTCGCCATCGGCTTCTCGCACAGGATGTGCTTGCCGGCCTTCGCCCCCCGCTCCACGTACTCCCGATGCATCGCATTCGGCAGGACAATGTAGATCACCTGCACATCCGGGTTGCTCTTCAGCTGGTCGTAGCTCGCGTAATCGTAAAGCCCCTTCTCTGCCACGCCGTACTGCGCCGCGATCTTCCGCGCCTTGCCCTTGTCACCGCTCACCAGCGCCGTCACCCTGCAGTACTTACTCCGCCCAAACGCCGGAAGGATCTCGCCCAGCGACAGGCGACCCAACCCCACCACCGCAAAACCGACTCTCTGGTCCGGAGCCTCAAACGGCCCGGGTATCTTCTCCTTCGGCTCCGTCTGCGCATGCAGTTGGGGAAGCGTCACCGCGTCCTGCTCGTTGGGCTTGCCTCCCTGCGCTCCCGCTGCTCCCGCCAGCCCTGCCGTCACCGCCATCGCCCCAACCCCGCCCCGCAGAAATACCCTCCGGCTCAACCCACCCCCCAGTAGCTCCAATCCATCGCTCATCCTATTCCCCGTGTCTCCCAAATAGATGCGAACTCATCCCTGCTCAGGACCGCCGCGGCGCCACCGCCTCGACCTCGTCAAAACACTCCACTGTCCCAACCTGCAACACACTGAAGCTCGCAGTGTCCGTGCCGATAAATCTCCTAACAACGTCTCGTGTGCCGGTCGGATCGACCCACGACGCGTGAAGACTGTGTCACAGAACGCCTCCGAACTACGCGATTCCAGCCCCTGAGGGCATAGCTCCGACAGGATCAGACCCCCTCGGAACATCGCTGCTCGTCTTCGGCCACCGCTCACCAGCCCGAAAACCTTCGTGGCGTCCGCGGATCGCAACCCGGTTGGCTCAGCACATCCCCGGCATTCACCTGAAAGGATCTCCATGCGCCTCGGCCGTTTCGTCCTACCTCTTGCCCTTCTGCTCTGCACGTTCACCCCCAACGTTCACGCCAACACCATCTCTGGCTTCGCCCTCTGCAGTCTCTCCTCCGTGGACGCCAACAACACACCCACCCCAGGTGCCACCCTCGCCTCCGGAACCCTCTGCGCCACCTTTCAAAGCAGTGCCATCGCCTAAACTTCACCGAAGCACTCGGAGCTCCCGTCTAAACCACCCACACCACCGACAAACCCGTCCTCGATCCGACACGGCTCTGCTGGCCGGCTCCGGTCACGTCTTTGCCCTTAGCCTCTCCCGTCGCCGCCAGCTCATGTCTCGTGACCCCAGCATTTCGCTTTTAGCCCGGGTCAAAGATCCGTCTTCCTCGGGTGTGCTTCCCCGGCCCGGGCAATACGGCGCGGCCACGGTGAGAGCTATATCGAGACACCCACGATCAAACTCAACGAACCAGGAGCGGCACTAGGCCGCTCCTCCTCTCACATCTCCTCCAAGCTAGTGCCGCAGTGTGCCGAACGCCACGTCCAGGAGCGTACGCTCCTCCAGATCGTGCGCCTTCGCCGAACCGGTCGCCGGACTCGCCGCCGCACTCCGCTTCACCGAAAGCACAGCTCGGTCGTGCGCTAAACGACGCAGCAGCGGCATCACGTAACTGAGGGCACCCATATTGGCCGGCTCCTCTTGTACCCAGACAATCTCACCCGCCTCGGGATGCATGTCCAAAGCCTCCCGCATCGCCTCCTCCGGCCAGGGATACATCTGCTCCAAAAATACGATCCCAACGGACATGTCCTTGCGCTTCTCCCGCTCCACGCGCAGGTTGTGCCCAATCTTGCCCGAGCACACCAGCAGACGCCGCGGCGACTTCACCTCGGTATCGGGCAGCACCTCGCGGAACCGCGGCTCCGCAAACGCCGCCACGCCCGAACTCGCATCCGGGTGCCGCAACATGCTCTTAGGCGTAAACACCACCAGCGGCTTGCGGATCGGGCTCATCACCTGGCGCCGCAGCAGATGGAAGTGCTGCGCCGCCGTCGATGGCTGGCAAACCTGCATGTTGTTATTGGCGCACAGCTGCAAGTACCGCTCCACGCGCGCCGACGAGTGCTCCGGTCCCTGCCCTTCGTACCCGTGCGGCAGCAACAACGTCACCCCGCTCAGCAGGCCCCACTTCGCCTCGCTGGCCGAAATGAACTGGTCCACAATGATCTGCGCGCCGTTCGCAAAATCCCCGAACTGCGCCTCCCAGCAGACCAGCGCCTCCGGGTAGTCTCGCGCAAATCCATACTCAAACCCCAGCACCGCCGCCTCGGACAGCAGCGAGTTATACACCTCAAACCGCCCCTGCCCGTCCCGCAGGTGTTGGAGCGGAACATACTTCCGCTCCGTCTCCACATCCACCAGCACCGAGTGCCGCTGGTTAAACGTCCCACGCTCCGAGTCCTGGCCCGTAATCCGCACCAGCGTCCCCTGCTCCAGCAGCGACGCAAAGGCCACCAACTCCGCCGCGCCGTAATCAAACGCCCGCTCACCCCGGCCCATCTCCTGCCGTTGCTCGTAGAGCTTCTTCACCTTGGGGTGCGCCTGAAAGCCCTCCGGAATCCGCGTCATCGCATCTACCAGCTCGCGCACGCGCTCAGCCGGCAGACCCGTCACAACGTCATCCTCCAACCGCCGTTCCCCTCCATGAAAAGCACTCCAATACTCCGGAAGCACCGCCAAATGCGGAATATGATCCGCCCCCTGCGCCACCTTCTGCTGCTCCAGAAATTCTCTCTGGGTCGCCTCTACCTGCGCCCTCGGGTCCACCCCGATCCGCTCGGCATACAGCTCATACAGCGGCTTCCGCTCGCGAATCAGCGCATAGCGCCGAGGCTGCGTCACCGTCGGATCATCCACCTCCGAGTGCCCATGCCGTCGATACCCCACCAGATCCACCACAACGTCCGCCGCAAACCGCGCCCTGTACTCCGCCGCGATCGTCGCCACATGCACCACCGCGTCCGGATCTTCCGCGTTCACATGCAAAATCGGAATCGGCAGCCGCTTCGCAATATCTGTCGAAAATCGTGAGGAGTTCGACTCCTCCGGCACCGCCGTAAAACCCAGCAGGTTGTTCACAATCACGTGCACGGTACCGCCAATGTCATAGCCCCGCAGCGTCGCCATGTTCAGCGTTTCGGCCACCATGCCCTGCCCCGCAAAGGCCGCGTCACCATGGATGATCACCGGCATCGTTCCGCGGCGCCCCTCCGCTCCGTCCCGCTCCTGCTTTGCCCGTGCCCGGCCCATCACCACCGGATCAACAGCCTCCAGGTGCGAGGGGTTCGACGCCAAGTGCAGCGCCACCTGCCTTCCATCCGGCGCCACATAGGTCCCCGTTGCGCCCATGTGATACTTCACATCCCCGCCGCCCAGCGTCGATCGCGGATCCACATCCTCGAACTTCGTAAAGATCTCAGATGCCGGCCGCCCTATCGTGTTGACCATCACGTTTAATCGCCCGCGATGACTCATTCCGATCATCGCCCGGCACACACCGGCATCGCTCGCACGCGCAAACAGCCGGTCCAGGCACGGGATAAGCACCGTCAGACCCTCCAGGGAAAACCGCTTTGTCCCCAAGTACCGCGACTGGATCACCTGCTCAAAGATCTCCGCCCGGATCAGCTGCTCCAGCACACGAACACGGTCCGGCTGCGGCACCGGCCGCTCCATTCGCTCCTCGATCCACCGCCGCTGCTCCGGGCTCGGGATGTGCATAAACTCCGCCGCAATCGAGCCGCAGTAGTAGCCGCGAGCCTCCCGTGCAAACTCCCCCTCAGGCACAGGCACTGGAAACGGCTCCGGCGGCAGATACTGCCCCAGCGGATCCAGCGTCGCCTGCAAATAGCCCCATCGGCGAAAGATATCGAAGACCTCATCGCGGCTAGGCCGAGGACCCATCGTCTCAACAGCAGTCCCTGACTTCTCAGGAGTATCGCGGCGTCCACTTCGCCCTACCTTGGCAGGCATCGAAACCTCAACCGGGCACCGGCTGTGCCCGACTCCTATGCTAGACCTTCCCTTCAACCGGCGCACATGACCCTTTGGTCCACCCACAAACCCCTGATCTGCCAAGCTAAAATCAGGTATGCGTCTTCGCCGCCTCCTCCTCCCCGCGACGATAGCCATCTCCCATCTTCTTGCCGCTCAGCAGACCTCCCGTCCGCTACCCGACATCGCCGACCTGATGCACGCCGTCGAAGCGCATCAGCGAGCCGACGAAGCTCGCGAGCGCGACTACATCTACCAGGAACTCGACACACTCGACCGCACGGACAAACACGGCGACCTCAGCAAGCGTGAGACCGCCACCGCTGACGTCTTTTGGCTAAACGGCGTCCCCGTCCGCAAACTCCTCAGTAAGAATGGGAAGCCGCTCTCCCCCGATGACCTGAAGAAGGAAGACCAGCGCATCGACAAGGAAGTCCGCGATGCCCTCGCCCGCCGCGCCAAGAACGACAGCAAGGGCGAGCAGACCGACCCCCTTGGCCACCAGGAGATCACCGTCTCCCGGCTTCTCGAACTCGGCGCCTTCACCAACCCGCGCCGCCTCTCACGCAATGGCCGCGACACGGTCGTCGTCGACTACACCGGCGACCCACACGCCAAAACCCGCAACCGCGCCGAAGACGTCATCCGCGACCTCGCCGGCACCGTCTGGATCGACGAACAGGACCGAGAGATCACCCGCACCGAAGGCCGCTTCATCCATCCCTTCAAAATCGCCGGCGGCCTCCTCGCCAACATCAGCGAGGGCACCCGCTTCTCCCTCCAGCAGCAAAAAATTAACAACGACGTCTGGCTTCCCACCGAGATCACCGGCGCCGGCGACGCCCGCTTGCTCCTCCTCTTCAACTTCCGCGGCAACCTCCATATCACCTTCTCCAACTTCCGCCGCTTCCATACCTCCTCCACCCTCCTCCCAGGCGTCGCCAAACCCGATCCCACATCAGACCCAGCCCCCAACCAGCCATGATGACGCCCGACCCCTTCGAGCTTCTCCTCGGCAACTGGCGCCTTACCCGCGACATCTCAGGCCAGGCCATCGCGCATGGCGTAGCCACCGTCCAGCCCCTCAGCCTGCATGAGGCCCGCTACGACGAGCAGGTCACCCTGGAGCTCCTCGCCGGGCCACGTCTCCGCGGGTCCGCCTCGTACCTCTTCCGCCGTCTCCCAGACTGCAGCCTTGATGTCCTCTTTCCACACACAGGCAAGCTCTTCCACCAACTCCACTTCGCGCCCTCGTCCGGCGACGGGCTCATTGCCGAGGCCATCCATCCCTGCGTCGCCGACCTCTACTACTCCACTTACCGCCTCCACACCCTCGGCCACATCGCCATCCAGCACCGCGTCCTCGGCCCGCACAAGGACTACACCATTCAAACCACCCTCACCCGCCTCGGATAAAGCCGTCTCTCTTGGGGGTAGCTGTCGGACTTCGGGCTGAAAGCCCGAAAACAGAACAGCCTGGGGCGAAGGCCCAGGTGCCACGCAAAAACGATCCATGCAGGGCTGAGGGCCCAAACATACGCCGGGCTACATCCTCAGAAAAACGGCCCTAGAGCAACGTCACTAGTTATGGGTAGGGATCTTGCCTCTTTGTTGTCATCCCGCGTGAATCTGCCGTTCTTCATGCTTTGCCTGCTGGGTACACCATCAGCTGATTCGCTCTAACCTCATCCACACCGCGGGTAGGACCGAATCCCCAGCAACTCCACCTCCGGCGACCAGTAATGTGAGCGCACCGGCTCCGATCGCAGCAGCGCCGTCGACAGATACTTCTTGTTGTCGTCGCAAAACACCGTCACCACCACGGCATCTGCCCCATGCCTCTCCTGTGCATCGAGCGCCGCCAAGAAGTTGCACCCAGAAGAGATACCTACACCCAACCCCAGCTCCGACGCCAGCCGCTGTGCCATCAGGATCGAATCGCCATCCGAAACCGCGATCACCTCGTCCAACTCCCCGAGCTGCACAATCGCCGGGATGAAGTCATCCGAGATCCCCTGAATCCGGTGCGACCCCACCTTGTGCCCGGTCGACAGCGTAGGCGACTCCGCCGGCTCCACCGGGTGCACCTTCACCCTCGGCAACGCCCGCCGCAGTGCCCGTGCCACGCCCATCACCGTTCCGCCGGTCCCCACACCGGCCACAAACACCTCCGGTGTCAGCCCGCACGCAGCCATCTGTCGCAGGATCTCCGGCCCGGTTCCCTTGCAGTGCGCCTGAAGATTCGCCTGATTCGAAAACTGCCGCGGCAGAAAGACGTCGTCTCTGCCTCGCTCCATATCCTCTGTCCGGGCGATCGAGCCGAGAAACCCGCCTTCCTCCCGCGAAACCAACACCACCTCCGCCCCAAAGCTACGGAGCAGATCCACTCGCTCCCGACTCATCCAGTCAGGCATAAAGATCGTGACCGGGTGCCCCAGCGCCCTCCCCAAAGCCGCGCATGAGATACCCGCGTTGCCGCTCGTCGCCTCGACGATCCGTCCACCCGGTCGCAGAACTCCCCGCTCGTAACCATCGCGCAGTACCTCAAGAACCATACGGTCCTTGATTGACCCAGTCAGGTTCATCTGCTCGCACTTGGCATAGACCGTGCGCCGCCGCCCACGCACACGGCAGTCCACGGCCAGTAGCGGCGTATTCCCCACCACATGCGCCAACGACTCCAAACGCCCCTGCGCCGGCCGGTCGTACACCGCTGGCCCGCTCACCGCCAAAGAACTCATGTGACTCAGACTACGTACCATCAGAGACAATGCGACAGCAGCTATCTCTCGTAGTGTACCCGCACGGCCTCACATTATGAGGCCACGATAGGTTCCCGCCTATTTGCCCGGCATCGCCGCAACGAGAAGAGGGAGCGGATCGCCGCTCCCCCTTCAGATCTTGTTGGTCGACCCCTCAGCAGCTACTCAAGCCCCAGACCCAAGCCTACAGAGGCTGAACGTCGGACGCCTGCCAGCCCTTGGGCCCCTTCACCACGTTAAACTGAACCGCCTGACCCTCTTGCAGGCTCTTGAACCCGCTCGAATTGATCGCGGAGTAGTGCACAAACACATCCTCCCCGTTCTGCCGGCTGATGAACCCAAAACCCTTCGCATCGTTAAACCACTTCACTGTTCCCTGTTCCATGTTGAGTACTGTCCTTAAAGCTTTAGATTTGCCGCTTGATTCAAATCGGGTTCAACAGCCAAAGCATGCAGAAAACCAATCTGTTTCTAACGATGTGCCGAGGTTAGCACACAGATTTACTTTTTCAGTGGAAATTTTCTGCAACTCCGTGGAGTGCCGCCGATCTGGTGCAATCTACGTCTGAACCGTCGTTAACTTCTGTAGAACCAACGACTCAGCCTGCTCCAGAACCTCGTTCAGCGTCATAGCCGTCGAGTCAATCACAACCGCATCCTCGGCCGGCCGCAAGGGAGACTGCGCTCGCGTGCGGTCCCGTCGATCACGCTCTTTCAGGTCGTCCAGAATCGACCCTTCCGTCTTGCTCTGCATCACCGCCCCACTTGCCTGCTGCTGAAACCGCCGGCTCCCCCGCACTGCCGGATCGGCGTCGAGAAATAGCTTGACCTCAGCTCGCGGAAACACCTCCGTGCCGATGTCCCGACCCTCCATCACCACACCGCCCGCTGCGCCCATCGCCCTCTGCTGCTCCACCATCCACGCCCGCACCGCCGGGTGCACCGACACCCGAGAAGCGGCCGCCGTCACGTCAGGCTCCCGCACACGCCGGCTCACATCCATCCGGTCCAGCAGCACGCGGTTGCCCTCGCGCGTCGGCTCGAGCCGGATCTGCGTCCGTCCACACAAGTCCACCAGCGGCCCGGCCTCATCGAGATCCAGATCGAGTTCAATCGCCTTCAAAGCAAGCGCACGGTACATCGCGCCAGTCTCCAGATTCAGCCATCCAAAACGCCGAGCCAGATGCGCAGCCAATGTGCTCTTCCCTGCACCAGCCGGGCCGTCGATCGCCACAATTAACCCGCGCCCAGACCCGTTCGTGACCCCGGCTTCGTCCATCAAACCTGCATCCTCCTCACGCCGGATCTTGCGTGCTGGCGGCCTCTTACCCCACGGCTTGTTACCTCCCTTGAACTTCTCGAACGGCCCTGCATCCGCTCCATTAGCCGACGCTCCCTCAGCCCGACCCTTCGCCCCAGCACCCTTCGCCCCAGAGCTCTTGGCCCCAAAGCTCTTGGCCCCAAAACCCTTCGCCCCGGAGCTAGTAGAACCGGATTCCTTGCGCGGTCCGGAGCTTCTCCGCGCGCCACCCCCCGGCGCGGCATGTCCGCCCGCCGCACGGCGCGGCCTCTCCGAATCCGCATCCCGCCTCGGCCGGCTGAAGTCTCCGCGTGGGGGTCGCCCCTGCGCTCCCCCAGCGTCGCGAGGCCCCCCGGCCCCGGCTGGAAAAGCTCCGTCCGACCCAGATCCAACGCTCGAACGAGATCCAAAGCCCGACCCAGACCTCTGCCCCGCACCCGCCCTGGCTCGATCCATGCCGGGAGTCCGTTCGCCCCGCGGACGTTCCTCTCCCCCACCCTCGACGCGCTTCGCCCGAAAAGGCCGCGCGGGCGCAGCGAAACGCCGAAACTTCGGCCGCTCCTGCCCCCCTGCCTCGCCCGGGCCAGCATCTCGCCGAAACCGTGGGCGCGATCCGCCGTCCGCTGCATCAACGCCACGATCCTCCCGCGGCCGAAACGGCTTTCGCTCCCTCGACGCTGCGCCCTCGCCACTCGCTGCCTTGGAGAAGGGCCGGGCCGGCCGCGCTCCGCCCCTATCGCCCTCGTCCCGCTTCCTCCACGGTCGCGCGCCAGGTGCGGCGGTCGCTCCCCGCGAGCACCCCCCGCACCTTCACGGCCCGCAAACCCTTCCGGCCCGCGGCCAAAGGCCGGCCGCTCTCCTCCGCGCCGAAACACTGGTCGATCGCCTCCACCCGCAAATCCAGATGCCGGTCGACGCGCACCTCCACCCTCTCCCGCCGGCAGCGCCCGCTCCCCGCGCCCGGGCATCCCCGCCTCGTCGCCTGCCGCCGGCCTGCGAGCCGGACGCTCCTCCCAGGGCCGATCGAATCGGGCCGCCCCAGGCCGCGCCCCGGCACCCAACCGGCTCTTCGACCCAAACCCGCCCCGGTCCCCAAAACTCTTGCGGGCACCCCCGGCCCCCTTCCGCTCTGGACGGTCACCTCCCGGCCGCGCCCCCGCCCGAAACGGCTTCGCACGGTCCGCCTTTGACCAGCCGCCCTTCGCCGGATCCGTGCTCCGCACCATCCGCCGGATTCGCGACCCATCTTCCGCCATCCGCGGCCCACGCTCCACCGCCTCATGCGCGCCAGTGCTTTGCTCCGTCGGCGCAAACTCCGGAAGCTCTCCCGCAACATACAGGTGATGCCTGCCCGCTACCGTCATCGTCTCCAGCTGCTGCGCCGCCATCAGCGCATGCACCACATCCCGCACGCGCGATCGCGGCGACAACGGCGACAGAAACGTCTCGATCTCGTCCTCCGTCGCCAAGATCGCCTGCCCCAGATAGAGCGAGATCAGCGCCGACAGCGCCGTCGGCACACCCGCGTTCGCGCCCGCCTTCACCTGCTTCTGCAGCCGAGATGTAATCGGCTCCCACATCGTAGCTTTGCCATTCAGCTGTGCCACCGGAATCACACGGAGCTGCTGCCATAGCTCCCCAAGCGCTCGCAGCACCGCCGCCTCCGTCAGTCCTTTGCCCAGCTCCGTCACCAGAGTCCCCACACTCTGCGGCCCGTTCTCGACAAGCAGACCGTACGTGTTCACCGCCAACGGCGAAACCTTGTGCGTCCCCGTCGCCTCCGGCATCTGCTTCCAGTTCTTGTCGCCGCGCAGCGTAAACACATACCCAAACACAGCCGCCGAGGCCACAAAGTCCGGTGTCTCTCCGGTCGTGCCCTGTGCCCCAAGCAGGTTCAGCGGAACCGCCGACCCCTCCGTAACCATCCGCGCCAGCAGCGACCGCGCCGTCTCACCCTCAGCCACCGTCACCGACTCCTTCGGCTCGCCCAGCGTCGCCTCCACCAGCGTCGGCGCAGACACACCCTGCATCGCGGGCTGAGGCGCAAACAGCATCAGCCCCGCGCCCTCCACCATCGCTCGCGCCGCCTCCAGCGTCCGCACTGCCGCGAGCCGCGAACTTCCGGGCACCTCGCCGGCTCCCTCCTCAGTCTGCTCAGGCGCTTTCGCCTGCTCCGGCGTCTCCGCGTGTGCCTCCGGCAAGAACTCCGCTTCTCCTGCTGTCTCCGGCTCCGCAACCTCCGCGCCAGCCGCAGCCTCCACCACCACGGCACCCTCCCCCGCGGCGGGCACAGCTTCCGCCGCCTGGTGCCACTTCATCATCCGGGCAGCACTCAACTGCGCGACCGTAGGTATCTGTTGCGTGCTCACAAACTCACTACCTTTCAAACTGACTTGAGCCCGCCTCGGGCAACATCGCTCTCGGCCCGGAAATCTCTCCCGCGACCCGCATCACGGCGTGCCCGAACCCCAGCCGTCGAGTCCGCGCCAACACCTCCTTAACAATACAGGACCCGCATCGCCTCCTTTGCGCCAGCGTCTTCCCTCACCCCTGCATCACACTCCAATATCACGGCAACCTCGCCGTCTGCACCAGGAAAGGAATCGCACACCATGAAGAGTCTTGGCTGGATCATCGCCGGAGTTAGCGCCGGTCTTCTGTACTACGTCTACAAAAATCCGCCCACCGGGGAGTACAGCTACAACTCCGGCCCGCGCGAAGTCGACGACGCCGCCAACTCCGTCGGCAACTGGGGCACCAAACAGCGCGCCACCGGCACCGGCGGCAGTCTGCTCGGCAAGGCCAAGCAGGGTGTCGGCGAGCTCACAGGAGACGACAAACTCCAGAACGAAGGCGCCCTCGACCAGGCCGCCGGCACCGTCAAGGACGCCGCGGGCAAGGCCGCTCACGCCGTCGAAGACACAATTCATAACCTCAACCGCTAGTCCCACGGCGTCCTCGCGCCCGCGAGGACGCTTCACCTTTACGTCCGCCCAAACGCCCGTGCAATGTCCCGGTGCGAATACCGCAACGCAATCGGCCGACCGTGCGGACAGCTCGTCGGATACTCCGTCTCCCCCAGCGCCTCAAGCAACCACGCCATCTTCGTCGGCTCCAGAGGCATATTCACCTTGATCGCGGCGTGGCACGCAATCGACGCCGCGATGCGTCGCGCTCGCACCTCCGCGTTCTCCACCTGCTCATCCCGGTCCTCGGCAGTCAGCAGCTCACCCACCGACAACTCCAACTCCTTGCCCTCCAACCCCGCCGGCGCAGCCTTGATCGCCAGCGTCCGCGGCCCAAACGGCTCAGCTTCAAACCCGTTCCGCTCCAGCTCCTCCGCCAACTCCGCAAACCGAACCATCTGCTCCGGCAGGAGGTCGACCAGCATCGGCATCAACAATCTCTGCCGTTGCACACGCTCCGTCTGCCGCTCCCGCAACACCTTCTCAAACAACACTCGCTCGTGCGCCACATGCTGGTCGATAATCCAGAGGCCCTCGTCATTGCTCGCCAAGATGAACGAGTCCCGCAATTGCCCGATCGGCCGCAACGTCGACAAGGCACTCAGGGTGTCGGCCACATGGGGCGAACCCGCGCCCGCGATGGTCACTGCACCCGCCTCCGGATACCCCACCGCCAGCGACTCCGCTGCACCAAACGCCAGCCGCGCCGGCCGCGACTCCTCCCGCGGAGCTGTCAGCCGAAACCCCTCCGTCAGCCTAGGCCCGGCAGGGATCCCGAACGCCTCCCCATCCTCCGCGCGTGGTCGCGACTCAGACTCTTGGCCCTCGCCAAACCCCACCGGCCCCCGCCAGGGCTCTCGCATAGGCGCATCCACCCCCGCCAGCGGCGAAGCTCCCGCCGGGTAGAGATCCCCCACCGCCACCGGATACTCCGGCACCCCACTCCCGTCGCCCCCCACCGCCCGTGACCGGTCCGGACTCGGCTCTCCCGGCATCGGACTCACATCGATGGTGAGCGACGATGCCGCGTCCCCGTGCCCACCCGCCAACGCCGCCGCAAAGCTCGCCGCCGGCCGTGCCTGGATCAACGACGCCCGCACCGTATCGCGCAGAAAGTCATGCACAAATTGCGGCTGCCGAAACCGCACCTCCGTCTTCGCCGGATGCACGTTCACATCCACCTCCTCCGGCGGCATCTCCAAAAACAGCAACACCACCGGAAAGCTCGTCGGCGGCAAAACATTCCGGTACGCCTCAGTCAACGCGTGCAGCACCAATCGGTCGCGAATCAATCGCCGGTTCACAAAGATATAAATCGAATTGCGGTTCAACTTCTGCAGCTCCGGCTTGGACACAAACCCCGTCACCCGCAAAAACCCCGGGTTCGCCGGCTCCCAGTCCGCCTCACGCCTCCACGGCGGCGGCTCCGGTAGTCCCGCCCGCCGAAAGTCCATCTCCGCCGCGATCGGCAGCATCAGCCCATGCGTCTCGCGTCCAAAGATCTGATACAGGCGCTCCCCGCTCGTCGCCACTGCGGGCGCCATCAGCAGCACCTGCGTCGCCGTATGCAGCTCAAAGTGACGCGTCGGGTGCGCCAGCGCATAGTGCGTCACCAGCGCCGCAATGTGCGCCAGCTCCGTCTGCTCGCTCTTCAAAAACTTCCGCCGGGCCGGCGTATTGAAGAACAGATCCCGGATCGCCAGGCTCGTTCCTACCGGCACCCCCGCATCCTCCACCCGCACAATGCTCCCTCCCGCAATCTCCAGCAGCGTCCCCGTCTCCACCGCGCCCGGCCCACCCTCCTCCTCCGTCGCCCGCGTCTCCAGACGCACCCGCGCCACGCTTGCAATCGACGGCAGCGCCTCCCCGCGAAACCCCAGCGTCGCAATCGACAGCAGATCCTCGGCTCCCCGCAACTTCGAGGTCGCATGACGCTCAAACGCCAGCAGCGCATCGTCCCGGCTCATCCCGTGCCCGTTGTCCACAATGCGAATCAGCCTCCGCCCACCCGCCTCCACCTCCACCCGGATCCGCGTCGCCCCCGCGTCCAACGCATTCTCCAGCAGCTCCTTCACCACACTCGCCGGACGTTCCACCACCTCCCCCGCCGCAATCTGGTTCGCCACCTGATCCGACAAAACATGTATCCGCCCCATCCTCCGATTGTAGAAGGCCCGCACCAGACGCCCCACCCAAACCGCGCGTCTCACCCCAACAGAACCGCATCCATCCCAAGGAGCACCCCCATGTCCTGGCTCATCATGCTGATCGCGCTCGCCGCCGGCGCGGCCAACCCTCTCCAGGCAGGGGCCAACGCCCAGCTCAACAAACAACTCGCCGCCCCCGTCTGGGCCACCGTCTCCGTCTATCTCACCGGTCTGCTCGGCATTCTGCTTATCCTGCTTCTCGTCCGCCATCCTCCGCCCTCCGCCCACGCCATCCACACCGTCAGCTGGTGGGCCTGGCTCGGCGGCCTCATCTCCATCGCCTCCACCGTCGCCGGCCTCACCCTCGCGCACCGCCTCGGCTCCGGCCTCTTCACCGCCCTTACCCTCACCGCCTCCGTCCTCGTCTCCGTCCTGCTCGACCAATTCGGCCTCGTCGGCTTCACGGTCCATCCCGCCTCGCCCCTCCGTCTCACCGGCTGCGCTCTCCTCGTCGTCGGCGTCTGGCTCGTCTCCCGCTTCTAAAACCCTCTACACTCACCTCCATGGACCTCGACCGCATCCAGTCCGCCCTCCGCGACGCAAACCGCGACGGCTGGCTCTTCTACGACCACCACGGCCGCGACCCCCTCGCCTACTCCATCCTCGGCCTCCCCCCGGCCGCCCACGTCACCCGCCGCTGGTACTACCTCATCCCCGCCCACGGCGCCCCCCAAAAACTCGTCCACCGCATCGAGTCCGGCCGCCTCGACACCCTCCCCGGCACCAAGTCCGAGTACTCCTCCTGGCAGGAGCTCGAAGCCCAACTCGCCCACATCCTCGCCAACACCACCACCCTCGCCCTCCAATACTCCCCCCGCAACGCCATCATGTATGTCTCGATGGTCGACGCCGGCACCGTCGACCTCCTCCGCTCCCTCGGCAAACACATCCACACCTCCGCCGACCTCGTCGCCACCTTCCAGGCCGTTCTCTCCCCCGCCCAGATCGACACCCACTTCGCCGCCCAGCAGCGCCTCGATCGCATCGTCGCCGCCCTCTGGCCCGAAGTCCGCTCCCGCCTCGCCGCCCACGGCCAAACCGACGAATTCTCCCTCGTCGCCTGGCTCCAGGAAGCCATGCGCCGCGAAGGCCTCGTCTGGGACCACGGCCCCAACGTCTCCGCCGGCCCCAACTCCGCCGACAGCCACTACGACCCCACACCCGCCTCCTCCCGCACCATCCGCCCCGGCGACTTCCTCCTCCTCGATATCTGGGGCCGCCTCGACCAACCCGACTCCGTCTGGTACGACATCACCTGGACCGCCACCGTCTCCCGCGAACCCACACCCCGCGAACTCGAAGTCTTCACCGCCGTCCGCGACGCCCGCGATGCCGCGGTCCTCGCCGTCACCACCGCCTTCGCCTCCCACCAGCCCATCGCCGGCTTCCAGGCCGACGACGCCGCCCGCGCCGTCCTCTCCCAGCGCGGCTTCGCCTCAGCCTTCACCCATCGCACCGGCCACAACATCACCACCGAGCTCCACGGCGCCGGAGCCCACCTCGACAACCTCGAAACCCACGACGACCGCCTCCTCCTCCCGCACACCTGCTTCTCCGTCGAACCCGGCGCCTACTTCCCCGGCGCCTTCGGCGTCCGCTCCGAAGTCAACATGATCACCTACCCCGACCGAGCCGTCGTCACCGGCGCCCTCCAAACCGACCTCGTCCGGGTCTAGCCAACACCCCAAATCCACTCACCCAAACTGCTATCATCCCCACAGATGTCCACTCAGCCCCAAACGGCCGCCATCCGGCCCAAAGCAGTCCAAGCCGTCTCCCCCACCCTCGTCCTCCTCGCCAGCTGGCTCATCCCCGGCCTCGGCCACCTCCTTCTCCGCCGACCCATCCGCGCCGCCCTCCTCTTCCTCTCCATCACCGCCATGTTCTTCATCGGCGTCGCCCTCCAGGGCAAGATCTACACCCCAAACACCGGCGAACTCCTCGACATGCTCAACTTCGTCGGAGACCTCGGCACCGGCCTCCTCTATCTCCTCGCCCGCCTGCTCGACTGGGGCGCCGCACCCATCCAACTCGCCACCGCCGACTACGGCACCAAGTTCATCGTCGTCGCCGGCCTCCTCAATATCGTCGCCGCCGTCGACGCCCACTCGCTCTCTAACGGGAGGAAGCCGCTGTGACCCACTTCACCGCCATGCTCCTCTTCGCGCTCTTCACCTCCGTCGTCTTCGGCATCACCCAGCGCTCTGTGCCCCGCCTCATGATCCGCTTCGGCCTCTTCTGCTTCGGCTGCTTCGTCCTCGGAACCGTCGCCGCCAGTTGGATCATGTACGCCATCAAACATTAACCCTCCCTCCCCCGCACCACCCGTTACCCACGCCACAACAGTCCCTTGGTTTGTCATCCCGCAGGGACCTGCTTCTCCCCATCCAGACCGCCTATCTCTCCAGCGCCGCGGCATCCAACGCTTGCAGGAGACCTCCATGCCCGAACCCATCAAGCACTTCCATTGCAAAGACGTCGGCTACGATTGCACGTGGCATCTCGACGGAACCAGTGAAGACCAGATGCTTCCCATCATCGAACAGCACGCCGCGGAGGTGCACGGCCTTACGCACTTCAAGGCTGAAGCCGAACAGCACGTCCGGGAAGCTATCCGTCGTAACGGCTAACACCTCGGTCCTAGCTGCTCCTCTAAAGTGTTACTTATGGCAATTTAGAAGCATTACCTGCGTTCAGATTTCTTCGCTCTACCACTCGTCAGGCCAGCCTATCCTCGCTATCCTCAGGCCTAGAACTCCCATGTCTGGTGACTCCGCATTATGCCGCTTGGCGACACAATGCCTCTGGTAAAGGGCGCAAGTAATCCTAACGACGCCCAAACAGAGGCCCCTTTCGACGAAGTCGCAGCCCTCGCAGTAACCCTCTGCCGCGCTGCGCACGCCGCCGTCATGCTCCTGGAGCAAGACGGTCGCTGGTACCGCGTCTCCGGCGCCCTCCGTCTCGGGGAGCCAACTCCAACCCCCGCCCTCTGCACCCTCATCAGGCGCCTGGGCGGAGTCGCTATCTTTGAAGACACCCTGCGCGACCCGCGATTGGGCGCGGATCCCCTCCTCCCCCTCTCCGCCCTGCCTCGCTTCCTGGCCGCTACCCCCATCCTTCGCTCCACCAGCGAGCTCGCGGGACTGCTCCTCGTCTCAGACCGGCTTCCACGAACCCTGGCCGCCGATCAGGAACAGGGTCTGGATCTCCTTGGGAAACAGGTCGCCCGACACCTCGACCTCCTCGACTACCAGCACGCCTATCAGGAACTCCAAAATCGGCACGAGACCGCCCTCAGCTCCAACCACCTCTCCGAAGAGATCTTCCGCACCTTCATCAATGCCAGCCCCTTCCTCAGCTTCCTCAAGGACGCGGCCGGCAGACTCCTCTTCTACAACCGCAGCTACGCCCGGCACTTCGGCATCGGCGAAAACGCCTGGCTCGGTCGCACCGATGAGCAACTCTGGAGTCGCGGCGCCGCGCGCAGGCGCACCTCCGACGCCGAAGTCATGCAGGGCGATCGCATGGTCGCCGCCGAAGAACAACTCGGTCGTCCCGACGGAGTCATCACCCATTGGAAGACCTACCGCTTCCCCTGCCTCGACAGCTCCGGCAATCGGCTCCTCGCCGGCCTCGCCATGGACGTCTCCGAGGACACGGAACGCAAGCAGGAGCTCGAACGCTTCCAGGCCGAAATGCAGCAGGCAAACGAGCAGCTGCGGCGACTCTCAGTTACCGACGAACTCACCGGCCTCCGCAACCGCCGCGCCTTTGAGGAACGCCTCGTCGTCGAGTTCTCCGTCGCCCGTCGTCGCAAGCGCGAGCTCGCCTGTCTCCTGCTCGATGTGGACAACTTCAAGCAGATCAACGACCGATTCGGCCACGACGCCGGCGACGTCGTTCTTCGTAAACTCAGCGACATCCTTCGCACGACCCTGCGGGTCCCCGACCTCGTCGCTCGCTACGGCGGTGAAGAGTTCGTCGTCCTCCTCCCCGAAAGCGGCGTCGAAGCAGGACGTGGCTTCGGCCGCCGTCTCATGGCCCGCATGGCCGAGGAGCCCTGGCCCAACGAACCCGTCACACTCTCCATCGGTCTCGCCATCCTCAACGACACCCTCTTCAATGGCTTTCAGCTCGTCAGCCTCGCCGATGAAGCCCTCTACACCGCCAAGCGCGCCGGCAAGAACCGCCTCGTCCTCTACGGCGACCCAGACGCCGTCCCCGCCCAGCACATCGGCTAGACTCGTCTTCCGTGCCGCTGCCCGGAGCTTCGCGGCGAAGAGCACACACCACCGAGCCCGACGCGCAGCAGGGACAACGATGCATTAGCCTGGGCTCGGTATCCACTTCCAAGTACTTCCTCAGGTCATCTCTGCGTAGTCCCCCGCACCACTGTGGCCAAATACAGCCATAACCGCGCAGAAAACCACTCCAATCACATCCAACCTATGGTCTCCAGACCCCCAGTAACGAGACGTTTTGCACAACCTCCCCCTTGACAAACTTTTGGCGCAATCACCCGCGCGTCTATGCTCCAAACAGAAAACCGGGGTGCCCACAGGGCATCCCGGTCCAAAGTCGCTTCCTCATTCGAGGAGCGTCTACGGCTCCGCGTTCGGGTCCGGCGCCTCGCCCGGCTCCTGCGCGTCCATCTGCTTCTGGAGCTCTTCGCGTCGCTTCTCTCGAGCCTCCGCCCGCTTCCGCGCGCGCTCGTTCAGCTCCTGCTCCGCCCCAAGGAGCTCCAGAAAGGCCATCTCAGCCGCATCGCCCTTCCGTGGCCCGGTACGAACAATCCGCGAATACCCGCCGTTGCGGCTCGTGTAGCGCCCCGCAACCGTTCCAAACAACCGGTCAACTGCTTGAGGCGTAAGCAGATACGCCGCAGCCTGACGGCGTGCATGCACATCGCCACGCTTGCCCAGCGTGATCATCCGCTCTACCAGAGGGCGGGTCGCCTTGCACTTGGTGATCGTTGTCTGGATCCGGTCCGTCAAGATCACCGACGTCACCAGGTTGCGCAGCACCGCACGCCGGTGGCTCGTGTTTCGTCCCAGCTTATATCCCGCATTTCTATGTCGCATCGTCCCTCTCGGCAACACAGGCCGCCTTCGGCGCTGTGCTGCGCTCTCCTTGTCCTGATCTCGTTGACTCGCCTAAGTGGCTCGCCCTCATACACATACAGAGCCGGTACCCGCCTCAACGGGTACCAGCCCCCTTGCGTCTAGAAATTCTCCGTCTCGTTGTTCGGCATCACGAGGTCGTCGTCCTCATCCTCATCCTCGTCGTCATCCTCGTCGTCAAACCGGTAGCTCGCCGCCAGAAGAGCCGCAGGCAAAACTGAGGTCGGTCCCGGAACCGGGTTGCCCTGCTCGTCGATCTTCATCCCAAGCGAGAGCCCCATCTGCGCCAGAATCTCCTTGATCTCGTTCAAGGACTTGCGGCCGAAGTTCTTTGTCTTCAACATCTCAGCTTCGGTCTTCTGGATTAGCTCCCCAATTGTCGCAATATTTGCATTCTTCAGGCAATTGTAACTCCGGACGGAAAGCTCCAACTCCTCGACCGATCGGTTCAGATTCTCATTGCGAATCTGTGGACCGTCCGCCCCATCCCCATGCCCGGACTCCATCTCCTCCTCGAAGTTGATGAAGATCGTCATGTGGTCCTTCAGCAACTTGGCTGAAAGCCCCAGAGCATCTGCCGGCGCAATCGTTCCATTCGTCCAAATCTCCAGCGTCAGCTTGTCGTAGTCCGTGATCTGCCCGAGACGTGCCGCCTCCACCAGATAGTTCACCTTCCGCACCGGCGAGTGAACGCTGTCAACAGGGATAAAGCCAACACTCAAATCTGTGTCATAGTTCTTATCCGCCGAAACGTACCCCCGCCCTCGCTTCAGCCTCATCTCCATATCCAGCTTGCCACCTTCAGATACCTGGCAAATGTGTACATCCGGGTCAAGTATCTCGACGTCACCGTCGGCCTCTATCATCCCTGAGGTCACCGCACCCGCTGCATCGGCACGCAAGTAGAGTGTCTTCGGTCCATCTCCGTTGAGCTTGAAGGGAATCTGCTTAAGGTTCAGGATAATGTCGGTCGCGTCCTCGACTACACCCGTGATCGACTGAAACTCATGCAGCACGCCCTCGATGCGGACGGCAGTCACGGCAGCCCCCTCGATCGAGGAAAGCAGCGTCCGGCGCAGCGCATTGCCGATCGTCGTACCAAATCCGCGCTCAAATGGCTGCGCAGAAAACTTGCCGTACTTGTCAGTCAAACTCTCGTTATCAACCGCGAGACGCTTCGGCTTTTGAAACCCTCTCCAGAGCATGAGTCATCCTTTCATCTGCACTAGCCGCGAAGCATTCTGCGACGATGCAGGTCGTACGTTAAATAATTTGTCAGGTTCAGCGAGACGACCCCTCGGTGAACCAAGCAGCCGGTGACCTACTTGCTGTAAAGCTCAACAATCAATTGCTCATTTACTGGCAGGTTGACGTCGGCACGGCTGGGCAGAGCCACGAGCTTCCCAGAAAGATTGTCCCGGTTGATATCGAGCCAGGGAACCGACCGCTGCCCACTCGCGAAGTTCTTAGACTCCTCCAGAACCACCATGGTCTTTGACCCCTCGCGTACAGCCACTTCGTGGCCAACCTTACATTGAAACGAAGGGATGTTCACCTTACGGCCATTTACCTGGATGTGCCCATGACGAACGATTTGGCGCGACTGCCGACGCGATGTGGCCAGTCCAAGTCGGTAGACGACGTTGTCCAGACGTGTCTCGAGTTGCTCCAAAAGGAGCTCACCCGTGACGCCGGTTCGATTCGATGCCTTTTGGTAGTACGCCCGAAACTGGGTCTCGAGGGTAAAGTAGATGCGCTTTGCCTTTTGCTTCTCGCGCAGTTGCAAACCGTAACCAACTACCTTCTTCTGTTTCTTCGATTGTCCATGCTGGCCAGGCGGAAAGTTGCGTTTCTCGACGGGGCACTTGTCGGTGAAGCACTTTGCCCCTTTAAGGAATAGTTTAGTTCCGTCTCGCCGACACATCCGGCAGACCGGTCCTGTATATCGTGCCATTGCTCTATCTCCCCTTGCTTTCAGGTGTCGATCGCTTTACACGCATTCCTCTGGCGCTTCGTCGCGATCCATCCATGCCCCCGCGTGTGAAGGCATGGATCAGTTCTCTTTACACACGTCGCCGCTTGGGCGGACGGCATCCATTGTGTGGCATTGGCGTTACATCCCGAATTGAGCGAACCTCAATGCCCGCCGATGCCAAAGCGCGGATGGCCGACTCGCGTCCGGAGCCCGGACCAGAGACTCGCACATCTACCGAGCGCAGCCCGTGATCCCGCGCCGCATTCGCCGCATTCACAGCAGCCTGCTGCGCCGCAAACGGCGTCCCTTTACGTGATCCCCGGAAGCCGAGCGATCCCGAACTCTTCCACGACAGTGTGTTTCCAACACCGTCAGTGATTGTGACGATCGTGTTGTTGAAGGTCGCCTGAATGAAGACAAGGCCAAACGGCACGTTCTTCCGCTCTCGCTTTTTAAACTTCTTATTCTTGCCAGCCTTGGCCGCGCCCGACTTCTGTTGTGTCTTCGCCATGGCTATTTAGTCGCTTTCTTCTTACCCGCTACCGTTCCCTTGCGAGGACCCTTGCGCGTGCGGGCGTTGGTGTGGGTTCGCTGTCCTCGAACCGGGAGCGAACGTCGGTGACGCAGTCCGCGATAGGATTGGATCTCGATCAGGCGCTTGATGTTCAGAGAGACATCCTTGCGCAGGTCACCCTCGATCCCGCCCTGCTCTTCGATCACATTTCGAATGCGGTTTAATTGATCCTCATCAAGCGTCCCGATCTTGGCCAAGCCGTCGACTCCAGCCTTGTCCAAGATCTTCGTCGCCCGTGAGTTGCCGATCCCGAAGATGTACGTCAGGCCGATCCTGGCCTGCTTATTGTTCGGAACGTCGACTCCGGAGATACGTGCCATCGATCATCCTTTCATGGCCTCAGAGCTTTGCCGAGAGGCAGGTTACTGGTTTAGAGAAAATCGGAAGGGTTCATCGCAAGCCTTAACCTCGGCTAACTCGCCCCGCCGGCTCCAGGTCCCGGTTTCTGACGCCACCGGTCGCAGTGCTAGCCTTGCCGCTGCTTGTGTTTGGCGTTCTCGCAGATCACACGAACAACGCCTCTGCGGTGAATCACCTTACACTTGTCACAAATCTTCTTTACGGACGCCCTAACCTTCATCTCTCTCCTTCCACGCACCACGGTCCACGCCAGAGGCGGGCTCAAATTCTGCGCTTCCTGCTATGACCTACTTGTAGCGGTATACAATGCGACCGCGGTTGAGGTCGTAAGGACTCAGCTCGATCGCCACACGATCCCCGGGCAGAATCCGGATGAAGTTCTTGCGCATCCGGCCCGAGACGTGTGCCAAAGCCTGGTGCTTGTTCTCCAGCTCCACCTTGAACATCGCATTCGGCAGCGTCTCAATGACGGTTGCCATAACCTCAATCGCATCTTCTTTCGACAAGCAAACTCCTCACCTGCACTGACACGAGCCCATGCAGGGCACAGCGGCGCAATCTCGATCATAGCGCGAAAGAGCGACTGCGCCAAGGTCAGAGCGTCAAAATCTGGGGACCGTCCCGCGTGATCGCAACTGTATGCTCAAAATGGGCGGAGTAGCTTCCGTCCACGGTCACTGCCGTCCAGCCATCCTTCAAAACGCGGACCTCAGGTGACCCAGCATTTACCATCGGTTCAATCGCTAACACCATCCCGGGCTTCAACCTGGGGCCTCGGCCTGCCTCCCCGAAGTTCGGCACCTGCGGATCTTCGTGCATCGCACGGCCTATTCCGTGTCCAACGAAGGCACGCACCACGCCGAAGCCCTCCGCCTCGCAGACCTGCTGGACAGCCGCAGAGATGTCGCCGAGCCGGCCACCCACGCGCGCTGCCTTGATACCCTCATCGAGCGATCGCCGTGTGGTCGCCAGCAGGCGCTTCGTCTCGTCGCACACCTCGCCCACGGCATAGGTCACCGCTGCATCCGAGTAGTACCCATCAAGGATCACGCCGCAGTCAATCGAAACCACATCGCCCTCGCGCAGCACGCGCGAGGGACTGGGAATCCCATGCACGACCTCCTCGTTCACGGATGTACACAGCGCCGCAGGGTAGCCGTGGTACCCCTTGAACGCGGCCACGACACCAGCCTCCTCTATCTTGGCCATCGCCGTCCGTTCCAAGTCCATCGTCGTCGCGCCCGGCTTTACGAGCTCCGCAATTGCCTCGTGCACCTGCCGCAGGATGCGTCCAGAAGCCCGCATGCGCTCGATCTCGATCGCGCTCTTAATCTGAATTGTCATCGCTCAGCCCTGTGCCCCAACTCGTACCGACTCATGCCGCAACGCCTGCAACGCCGCAACAATCCTCTGCCCAACCTCGTCAACCGACCCCGTGCCGCCGATCTCCTCGAAGCTGCCTAGCGCACGGTAGTGCGCAATCACAGCCGCAGTCTTCTCGTTGTGCTCCAGCATGCGGCGCTCAAAGGCCGCCTCCGTATCGTCGCTGCGCTGCGCGAGTGGAGCGCCGTCTAGATCGCAGACCCCGGGGACACGGGGAGGGTGCGAAAACACGTTGTAGATGTGCCGGCACAGCGAACAGGTTCGACGGCCTGTGATCCGCTGAAGCAGCTCCTCCCTCGGAACCCGCATCTCCACGGCCACCAGCGAGAGTCCACCCTCCCGCTGTAGCTCCGCGTCCAGCCATGCGGCCTGAGCCTCCGTGCGTGGAAAGCCATCGAGCACATAGCCCACACGCGCGTCGTTCCCCTTCAGCCGCGCCGCGACCATGCCGTTCACGATCTCGTCAGGCACAAAGCTTCCCGCATCCATCAACTGCTTCGCCATCCGCCCCAGGGCGGTTCCCTCTTTCACATGCTGTCGCAGAAGATCACCGGTCGAGATCTGCGGAATGCCGAAGAGTGTCGTCAAGCGCTGCGCCTGCGTGCCCTTTCCGACGCCCGGTGCGCCGAGCAGCAGCACAGGTCCAGGAAACACGGCCCTGGACAGCGTTCCACGCCCGACCGCGCCAGCTCCGTCCATCTCCGTCACCAGCTGCGCCGTCCGCGAATCCGGCCTGACTTCGGCGAAAATCCATCGTAGTGCCGCATCACCATCTGTGACTCGATCTGCTGTACGGTATCCATCGCCACACCCACCACAATCAGCAAACTGGTCCCGCCGAAGTAGAAGTTCACGCCCAAGCCGTTGGTCACCCACGTAGGCAGGCGATCAAAGAATGACCCCACCCACGGTAAGTGGTTGAGGTGGACGCCACTGATCAGGAACTGCGGGATCAAAAAGATGATGATCAGGTAAATGGCGCCCACCAGCGTTAGGCGGCTCAGCACGTCATTGATGAAATCGGCCGTTCGCTTGCCCGGTCGAATGCCTGGAATAAAGCTCCCGTACTTCCTCATATTGTCCGCAATGTCGTCCGGCCGGAAGACGATTGAAATATAGAAGTATGCAAAGAAGACGATGGCCACCATGTAGAGCAGCACGTAAAGCGGCTCCCCGGGAGAAAGCGCCGCAAAAATCGGGCCCATCCACCGGTTGTCGCGCAACGGCCCGCCAAACAGGTTAACGTTTGCAAAAAGCAGGGGAGCCGACAGGATGGAACTCGCAAAGATAATCGGCATCACGCTGCCGGAGTTCACCTTGAGCGGCAGAAACGAGGTCTGTGCCGCAATCATCCTGCGGCCCACGACGCGCTTGGCCGACTGCACCGGGATGCGCCGCTCCGATCGTTCAACGTACACGATGAACGCCACCACCGCGAGCATTCCCAGCACGAGGATCAGCACAGCCACGGGCGTAAAGGCACCCCACGCGTCCGTCTTAACCTTGTCATACAACTCGGCGATGCCGCGGGGAAGACCAACCACAATGCCGGTGAAGATCAGCAGGCTCATGCCATTGCCTATGCCGCGCTCGGTGATCTGCTCGCCCAGCCACATGATGAACGCCGTCCCCGTGGTCAGGGTCAGCACGCACATCGGGATAAACGCATACCGCGGCAGGGTCACCATCGGCGCGCCTGTGGTCGTGCCCGTCAGCGTCAGGCCGATCGCGAAGGACTGCACGAGCGCCAGCAGAATCGTCACGTAGCGTGTCCACTGCGTGATCTTGCGGCGGCCCATCTCGCCCTCCTTCTGCAGCTTGGCCAACGGCTCGTAGATCACCGTGAGCAGCTGAAAGAAGATTGAAGCGGTGATGTACGGCATGATGCCCAAGGCAAAGATCGTCAGACGACGCAGGTTTCCGCCGGAAAACAGATCAACCAGACCCAGGGCCGATCCGGAGTTCTGGCTGAAGAAACGAGCCAGCATGTCCGCATTAATGCCTGGTGTTGGGATATGCGATCCCAGCCGGTACACGGCCAGCAGGGCCAGGGTGAACAGTACCCGTTTGCGAAGGTCCGGAATGCGAAAGATGGTGAGAAAATTCTCAAACATGGGATCGTCTCTGCCTTGGTGAAACCAGGATCACAGCTCACACCGCAGTACCTACGCCTCGGCGACTGCCTCGCCGATCACAACCGCTTTGCCACCCGCACGCTCGATCGACTCTTTGGCAGACTTCGAGAACTTGTGCGCATGCACTGTGATCGCGGCGGCGATCTCGCCATTGTTCAACACCTTGACCAGACCGTTCTTCTTCCTCAGCAGCCCGGTCGTGATCAGGCGCTCCAAGGTATAGTCGGTCTCATTCGAGGCGGCGTGGATCTCTGCCAGACGGCCCAGGCTCACGACCGTATACTCCACGCGGAAGATGTTGGTGAAGCCGCGCTTCGGCAGACGCCGGTGCAGCGGCATCTGGCCACCTTCGAAGCCACGCATCAGGCTCGAACCCGAGCGGCTGCCCTGCCCCTTGTGTCCGCGGGTCGAGGTCTTACCCATCCCTGAGCCCATACCGCGGCCCACGCGCTTCTTGTTCTCGTTCGCCTTCTTGGGCGCCCGCAGATTCGACAGATTCAGTGCCATTGCTATCCTCGCTTACGCCGGTCTTGCGGCCGACTCGCATGTGTCTACTTCCAGAAAGCCTTAAGTTAACTCGACTTCTTAGACTTCCACGATCCGCACTAAGTGAGGGACCTTCTTCACCATGCCCCGGATCGACGGCGTGTCTTCCCGCTCGACGACCTGGTTCAGCCGGGTGAAGCCCAGACCCTTGATCACCAGCTTATGCTTCTCCGGCGTACAGATCTGCGACCGGTAGTACTGCAGCTTGATCTTGTTCTCGCCTGCCATCTCGTCTCTCCCGCGCCCGCAGGCGCTCCGTCTAGATCTCGCCTTCGTCCTTGCCCCGCAACCCTGCAACCTCGGCCTTGTCCCGCAGCTGCGCCAGGGCATCAAAGGTGGCCTTGATCACATTGTGCGGGTTGGCAGAGCCAAGCGACTTAGTCAGCACATTCTGCACACCGGCCGAGGTCATCACGGCTCGCACCGTTCCCCCGGCGATGACGCCCGTGCCCTCCGGCGCCGGCTTCAGCATCACCTGCCCGGCACCGAAGTGACCGAGCACCTGGTGCGGAATCGTCGTCTGCGTCAGATTCACCCGCAGCAGATTCTTCTTGGCCGCTTCGATCCCCTTCCGGATCGCCTGCGGAACCTCCTTCGCCTTGCCCGAGCCGTAGCCGACCACGCCCTCAGCCGGATCGCCCACCACCACCAGCGCGGCGAACGACATGTTCTTGCCGCCCTTAACCACCTTGGTTACGCGATTGATCGACACCACCTGATCCTTCAGGTTCAACCGGTTCGCGTCGATTTTCTTCTTCAGACTTGCCATCGTTTGCCTGCTTCTCTCTCTTCCCGTCTCGCAACAGGAGATCCCGTTTAAAACTCCAGCCCCGCCTCGCGCGCGGCATCAGCCAGCGCCTTGACGCGCCCGTGATACAGATACCCGCCGCGGTCGAAGACCACGCGCGTAATGCCCCTCTCCTTGGCACGCTCTGCAATCGCTCGGCCAACCTGGACCGCGGCTCCCACGTTGCCGCCCGCGGAAGCTCCCTCGCCTTTCTTGGCAACCGTCGAAGCAGCCGCCAGGGTCGTCCCGCTGGCGTCGTCAATCAGCTGCGTATAGATGTGATTGAGCGACCGAAAAACATTGAGGCGAGGTCGTTCGGCGGTGCCGGCGACCTTGGACCGAATGCGCGTATGCACTCGCTTCCGAATCGCATTTCTTGGCCGTGCGTTGATCATCAGCTTCCTCCCTAGAGGCGTCCTCAGCTTCTGAGAACGTTCGGTTATGGTCTCCCTTGACCAGGTTCGCAAGGGCAGACCGCTGGCCTACTTGGCACCGGTCTTACCGACCTTCTTCTTGAGCTTCTCGTCGGAATACCGCACGCCCTTGTTCTTGTACGGGTCCGGCTTGCGCAGAGCCCGCATGTCCGCGGCCACCTGCCCAACCTTCTGTCGGTCGATCCCGGAGACTGTCAGATGCGTCTGCTTGGGATCGATCGCCACCTCCACGCCCGACGGCAGCGGGAACTCGATCGGGTGCGAGTAGCCCAGCGTAAAGACGACCATGCCCTTGCCCTTCATCTCCACGCGATAGCCGATTCCGATCACGTCCAGCTCCTTTTTCCAGCCGTTCGTGACCCCCTCGACCGCGTTGAAGACCAGTGCGCGCGCCAGGCCATGAACCGCTGCCTGGGAGTCATTCTCGCGCTCGGCGTGGAGCTTGCCCTCGCGTTCCACGAGCGAGATCCCCCCCGGCAGCAGCGCATTTACCTTACCCTTCGGGCCTTGTACCTCGACCGTGTTGCCAGTCACCGTGTACTTCACGCCGGCCGGCATGGGAATCGGCATTCGTCCAATTCGTGACATCGTTTTGACCTCTTGGCTTGCGAGTCCCGGATCTGCTCCGTTCCACTGCAGCCCGCCGCCCACAGGCGACCTACCTCTGTAAAGCCCTGCTCCGCCCTGTCCGCCTGGCTTACCAGACCTCGCAGAGAACCTCGCCGCCCACGCCCTCACGGCGCGCCTGGCGACCCGTCATCACGCCCTTTGGGGTCGTCATGATTGAGATACCGAGACCGCCCTGCACGCGTCGGATCTCGTCCCGGCCCAGATACACCCGGCATCCCGGCTTCGACACTCGCTGCAGATCCCGGATCACCGCCTCGTTGTTCGGGCCGTACTTCAGGTACACCCGAAGGAACTGTTGGCCGTTCTCCTCCACAGGCTTGTAGTTCGCGATGTATCCCTCGTCCCGCAGAATACGAGCCATCTCCGTCTTCAACTTCGAGGCCGGGACGTCCAGCTTCTGGTGGCGCGAGCGGATGGAATTGCGAATGCGCGTCAAAAAGTCGGCAACCGGGTCGGTCATGTTCATCGTTGTCTCTCCTCACCCGCCGTTCGCTCCGGATCTGCTCCAGAGAACCAGTCTCGAGTGGTCTTGCTCAGGCCGGGAACGGTCTTCCGCGAAGTTGCGGAACGCAGGATCCCAGCATATCGGTTGTGGCCGGCTCAGACGTGGGCCGACGGAATAAGTCTACCAGCTCGACTTCACCACTCCAGGAATCTCGCCCTTTAGGGCAAGACCGCGGAAGCACAGTCGACAGATGCCGAACTTGCGAAGATACGCCCGCGGCCGGCCGCACAGTTGGCACCGGTTGTGCTGGCGTGACTTGAACTTTGGCTTTCTCGCGTCTTTTACGCGTTTTGCAGTCGTTGCCATCTCAACCTTCTCTCTCTGGTCTTTCCTATGCTCCAGTTGTGCGGCTAGGCTTCAGCCGCGTGATAGGCGCGCTCGCCTTCAAGCCGATCAGGCGCCTTGGCGGAACGGCATGCCGAAGTGCCGCAGCAGTGTGCGGGCTCCGTTGTCGTCCTTGGCCGTGGTCACAATCGTCACGTTCATGCCCTTGGTCTTGTCCACCTTGGCATAGTCAATCTCGGCAAAGATCAGCTGGTCCCGTAGACCCAGCGTGTAGTTTCCCCGGCCGTCAAAGCTCTTGCCCGAGACGCCGCGGAAGTCTCGCACGCGCGGAAGGGCGATCGAAATGAGCCGATCGAGAAACTCAAACATCGCGTCGCCACGCAGCGTCACCATCGCGCCGATGGGCATGCCCTCGCGCAGCTTAAACGCGGCGATCGACTTCTTAGCCTTGGTGATCACGGGCTTCTGCCCGGCGATCGCCGCCAGGTCGGCCACCAGCGGGTCCATGATCTTCACATTCTGGGTAGCCTCACCCAGACCCATATTGATCACGATCTTCTCCAGCTTGGGAATTGCCATCACGTTCTGAATCCCCAACTCCTTTGCGATCGCTCCCTTGATCTCGTTCTCGTACTTGTCGCGAAACCGTGTTGCCATCTCCCCGTCCTGCTTTCTCCACGGACCCGGTCTGTGCCGGCTCTCGGCCTGCCCCGTTGCGTGGGTTGTTCCTCTATCCCGTGACTCGCTGCCTTCGTTCCCTAGCTCTTGGGCTCCGCCAGCGTCGCGCCAGTCGAGCGCGCCACACGTACCTTCTTGCCGTTCTCCACACGCGTTCCAACCCGTGTCCGATTACCGTCTGCATCGAGCAGCATTACGTTAGACAGGTGGATCGGCGACTCCTGTTCGGCAATCCCGCCCTTGATGTTGCGTTGCGGATTCGGCTTGACGTGCTTCTTGACCAGCCCAACTCCCTCAACCAGCACTCTCTGCCTGTCCGCGATCACGCGAAGAACACGACCCTGCTTGTTCCGATCCTTGCCCGCAATCACAACCACACGGTCATTACGACGAATCTTGACTCCCATTGCTCTCCCTCCTCGACCGTCCACTGCCCCGGAGCCGGAATCCGGTTTTGCCGCCCTCATTCACGAACGATCGCCTCGGTGCGACCGCCTCTAAATCACCTCAGGTGCGAGGGAGACGATCTTGAGAAACTTCTTTTCGCGCAACTCGCGTGCCACGGGACCGAAGACGCGCGTGCCGACCGGCTCCATTGCATCGTTGATCACAACGGCGGCGTTCTGGTCAAAGCGGATGTACGTTCCGTCCCGGCGTCGATACTCCTTGCGCGTGCGCACGATGACGGCCTTGACCACCTTGCCCTTCTTCACCGTTCCGTCAGGCGACGCCTCCTTGACTGCCGCCGTCACCACGTCACCCAGACCGGCTATCTTGCCCAGGCCGCCGCCCAAAGGCAAAATCACCTGAAGCTTGCGGGCGCCCGAGTTATCGGCCACCTCCAGCATCGTTCGCATCTGCACAGCCATCTCTGTCTCCTTCTATCCCCGTCCCTGCGATAACCCGCTGTCCTATGCCGACCCTAGCTCGCCACCGTCTCCGCAGGTCGATCGTCGCCCAGCTGAGCCAGCGACGACCGCCGCACGATCTCTTCGAGCGACCAGCGCTTCAGCTTCGACAGAGGTCGCGCCTCGCGGATCCGCACCACATCGCCGACCCGCGCTGAGTTCTGCTCGTCATGCGCGTAGAACTTCTTGTTCGACTTCAACACCCGCTTATACTTCGGGTGCGCCTTGCGCATCTCGATCTCAACCACAATGGTCTTCTGCATCTTGGTCGAGACAACCAAACCGACCTTCTCATTGCGCCGGGTCGTCCGCTCCGGCGCTCCTGTGTCTTTTGTCTGCTCTGTCGCGTTCTCTGCCATCACTTGGCTCCTTTCGCTCGGGCGTGCTTGCGGGCCGTCCGCTCGCTTGGTCCGGGGGCCGCACCTCGGGCCGCCGGAGCCGCCGCCTTGGCCGCGGCAATCGCCCGCTCGCGCTGGATCGTCTTGACCCGCGCGATGTCCAGCTTGTGGACCCGCAGACCCTTCAGGCCCTCGAGGTTTCCCATGCTCTTCTGAAACCGGATGCGGAACAGGCCCTCGCCCGCTTTGCTCAGCTGCTCCTTGAGCTCGTCATCCGAGAGATCGCGAATCTTTGTCAGTTCCATCCCGCTTCTCGCCTTCCTTGGTTCAATCTCATCGCGGCGCCCGGCCGACGACGCCTACTTCGCGACGGTGGCCGTTGCCTGTACATTGTGCCGCTGGACAAAGCTCGTCTTCAGCGGGAGCTTATGCGCTGCCAGGCGCATCGCCTCCTTGGCCATCTCGGGCGTCACGCCCTCCATCTCAAAGAGGACCTTGCCGGGTCGAACTACGGCGACCCAATGATCGGGTGCGCCCTTGCCCTTGCCCATACGGGTTTCGGCCGGCTTCTTCGTGATCGGCTTGTCTGGAAATAGACGTAGCCACACCTTGCCGCCGCGCTTGATAAATCGCGTCATCGCGATCCGACTCGCCTCAATCTGACGGTCCGTAATATAGCCGCACTCGACGACCTTGAGACCGAAGTCGCCAAACGACAGGTCCGATCCTCGCCAGGCCTTGCCACACATCCGGCCCCGCTGCTGCTTTCTATACTTCACCTTCTTCGGCATCAACATCTGAAAGTCCTCAACACACGCTCTCTTGGTTCGCTATCCCCGCCTAGGAGGCAAAGGCTCCGGCCGTCGCTCCAGGAACCGCAGCTCCCTGCTCCCGGCGCTTCCGCTGCTCGTAGATATCGCCCCGGTAGACCCAGGCTTTGACGCCGATGACGCCATAGGTGGTGCGCGCCTCGGCAAAGCCGTAGTCGATGTCCGCCCGCAATGTGTGGAGCGGAAGCCGACCCTGCAGATACCACTCCGAGCGGGCGATCTCGTTGCCGTTCAGTCGGCCCGACACCCGCACCTTGATGCCCTTGCAGCCGAAGCGCAACGCCGAGTCGACACTCTTGCGCATCGCCCGCCTGAAGCTCACGCGCTTTTCAAGCTGCAGTGCAATGTTCTCCGCCACCAGCTGCGCGTCGAGCTCCGGCTTGTTCACCTCCAGAATGTCGATAAAAACCTCGCGGCTGGTGCGCTTCTGGATATCCGCCTTCAATTTGTCGATCTCCGCACCCTTGCGGCCGATAATGATTCCAGGCCGGGCCGTGCGGATGATCAGGCGCAGCTTATTCCCAGGGCGCTCCACCTCAACCGAGCTCACGCCAGCGGCCTTCAGCTTCTCCCGCAGCTCCGCCTTCAGCTTCACGTCTTCCACCAGCAGCTTGTCGTAACCGCGCTCCACAAACCAGCGCGACTTCCAGGGCTTATTGACCCCGAGGCGGTACCCATACGGATGGACTTTTTGTCCCATAACTGCCCTCAACTCCTGCGGCACGCACGTGCCTCTACTTGTGTTACGCCCAAAGACCCGAGTATACCTCAGGATCGTGTTAGTTTGCCGATTTCTTTGCTCGCTTGCCGGGCTTGCCTGCGCTCGCCGGGGTCGCGGCCGCGGTCGCCTGGCTTGGCCGTGTACGCTCGGCGACGGTCACACTGATGTGCGCCAGACGCCTCTGGTAGCGAAAGGCCCGGCCCATCGGTGCGGGCCGAATACGCTTCAGGCGAGGTCCCTCGTTTGCCACGGCAGACTTCACGTAGAGGTTGTCGACATCGAGATCGAGACCCTGCTCGTCGGAGAGGTAGCTGGCGTTCTGGATCGCCGACCGCAGCACCTTTTCGACGACCGGCGCAATCCGCTTGGTCGAAAAGTGCACCGTGTTGATCGCCCTCTCCACGTGCATGCCCTTGATCAGGTCCAGCACCAGCTTCGCCTTCTGCGGGCTGGTGCGCTGAAACCGTGCCTCAGCGCGAAACTCCCGGGTTGTTGCTGCTGTCGTCTTTGCCATCGTCCTATCCTTCACTTCTTCAACTTGGGCTGGGCTACGCTGTCGCCTGCCACTCTGTGCGCCGCGGAGCGGCCATGCCTACTTCGGTTTGGCGGAGCTCTCGGTCGCCTTGGCCGAGTGTCCTTTAAACGTCCTGGTCGCCGAAAATTCGCCGAGCTTGTGCCCGACCATGTTCTCCGTCACATATACCGGGATGAACTTACGGCCGTTATGCACCGCGATCGTATGCCCGACCATGTCCGGGTGGATCGTCGAGCGACGGGACCAGGTACGCAGTACTTTTTTGTCGTTGGTCTGGTTCATCACCGTGATCTTGGTCATCAGGTGTGCATCGATAAACGGGCCCTTCTTTGCCGATCGTGTCATATGCCTGTCCTTTGCTCGAACTCGCTGCTACGAACTTCGGTGGGCTCCGAAGCTTTGTCCTCCGCCCGCACTCCGCCCGGGGCAGGCAGCCGCCTCACTTGCCGCGGCGGCTCACAATGTATGTGTCGGTTCGCTTGTTGTTGCGCGTCTTGTAGCCGCGTGTCGGCTGTCCCCACGGCGTCACCGGATGACGGCCGCCCGAAGTCTTGCCCTCGCCGCCACCGTGTGGGTGGTCGACCGGGTTCATCGAGACGCCGCGGTTGGTCGGCCGGATCCCCTTCCATCGGTTGCGTCCGGCCTTGCCGATCGAGACGTTCTCGTGATCGGTGTTGCCGACCTGTCCGATCGTCGCCATGCAGTCCACCAGCACGCGCCGCGTCTCGCCCGAGGGCAGCTTCAGCAGCGCGTAGTCGCCTTCTTTGGCCACCAGCTGCACCTGCGCGCCGGCCGAGCGGGCCATCTGCGCTCCCTTGCCGGGGCGCAGTTCGATGTTGTGCACCGTTGTTCCCGCCGGGATGTTGCGCAGCGGCAGAGCGTTGCCGATCAGGATGTCGGCCTCCGGGCCGCTCATGATCTGCTGGCCCACCTTGAGGCTGACCGGCTGCACGATGTACCGCTTCTCGCCGTCCGCATAGTGCACCAGCGCAATGCGCGCGCTGCGGTTCGGGTCGTACTCGATCGTCGCCACCGTCGCCGGAATGCCGAACTTGTCGCGCTTGAAGTCGATCAGGCGAAGCTTCTGCTTGTGCCCGCCGCCGTGATGGCGCATCGTCAGCATGCCGGTGGAGTTGCGGCCGCCGGTGCGCTGCTTGGTCGCGAGCAGCGGCTTATACGGCTGGTCGGTAGTAATGTCGCTCGAAACCAGCTTGCTGGTAAACCGGAGCGAGGGTGTGGTCGGGCGAAATGTTTGAATAGCCATCGTTGGTCACTCCTAGTGCCGCCCCGCTGGGCTGACCGCTAGATACTCTTGCTTGCCGGCCGGGATCTCCCCAAGCCGATCTCTCCGTAGTCGCCGCTGCTGCACCGAAGCGCAGGCGGACGCCCGTTACACGCTCTCGAGATACTCCGGCATCTTTTCGCCCGCACGCAGACGAACATAGGCCTTCTTCCAGTCAGGACGGAAGCCCGAGAACTTGCCCCGGCGGCGCTCCTTGCCCTCCACCGTAGCGGTTCGCACTCCCTTTACCCTGACCTGAAAGAGCCGCTCGACCGCCTCTTTAACCTCGGTCTTGGTTGCGTCAAGATGCACCTGAAACACCAGCGTCTCTTCGCCCTCCTTCACAATCATCGCCTTTTCGGTAATCACCGGCCGGCGCAGTACCTCATATAAGGTCGGCATCAGGCGACCTCCTTTCGACTCTCGGCCTCGTGCCGTGGAGCGTTCTTGCTCAGCGTCTCCTGCAGCGCCTCGAGCGCCTCGCGCGAGAAGACCGCGTGCTCATACCGCAAGAGGTCGTAAGGATGAACCTCCGAGCTCAGCACCAGCTCGACACCTTCAAGGTTTCGGGAGCCTAGATAGAAGCCCTCGTCCAGCTGCCGACTTGCCTCAACCAGCAACGTGGTCTTGCCCGCCTCGAGCTTGTTCAGCGCCTGCCGGTAGAGTTTGGTCTTGCTCTCGGGCAGGCGGAAGCTGTCCACAACCGTCAGCCGACCCTCGGCCAGCTTGGCCTGCAACGCCGAGCGCAGCGCACCCAGTAACTTCTTGCGCGGAAACGCATAGTCGTAGCTGCGCGGCTGCGGTCCGTGCACCGTGCCGCCGCCGCGCCACAGCGGAGTCCGAATCGAGCCCACACGGGCCCGTCCCGTACCCTTCTGCTTCCACAGCTTGCGCCCTGCACCCGCTACCAGCTTGCGATTCTTGGTCGCCGCCGTGCCCTGCCGCAGGGCGGCACGGTAGTGCTTGACCGCCTCCCACAGCAGACCCTCGTTGACCTCGCCGGTGAAGACACGATCGGCCAACTCAAACTCGCCGACCTTGTCTCCGCCCAAACTCACCACATTGATACTCGCCATCGTCGCTCTCCCAATCGGCCGGCTGCACCAGCAGCCGGTACCCGGGTCATCCTGTCTCCGCTCGTCCGCGGACTTCACAACTCGCGCTCAACCACCAGCTCCCGGCCGCATCTGCCAGCCGGCACGGATTACTTCTTCTTCGCCGGGGCCGCCTTCTTCGACGCCTTCAACGGATCCAGCGTCGATGCGCCGGCAAAGCCGCGTCGCTCGCGCGGTGGCGCCTTGGCCTTTGCGATCAAGACATAGCCGTCTCGCGGTCCCGGCACCGCGCCCTCCACCAGAAGGAGGTTGTCCTCAAGGTCGATGCCGCGGATGCGGAGATTGCGCACGGTAACCTGCGCATCGCCCATATGACCAGGCATTCTCTGGCCCGGAAAGACGCGGGACGGAAAGCTCGAAGCTCCGATCGATCCCTGGACCTGAAACATATGGCCATGCGCCTTGGGGCCGCCGCCAAAGTTGTGGCGCCGCACCACGCCTGCGAAGCCGCGGCCCTTGGAGGTCCCGACCACATCAACGAACTTGTCGCCCTCGAAGATGTCAACCAGGACGCGGTCGCCAGCCTTGACTGGTGATGCGCCCCCGCTCGATCCATCGGCCGCGGGCCTGTCACCAGCCTGCACGCCGGCCTCGATCGGCACCTCACGCATCACGCGCACAGGTGGCACGTCCGACTTGGTGAAGTGGCCCGTCATCGCCTTATTTACCTTGGAGGCCTTGACGAAGTCCACATAGCCGATCTGTGCCGCCTCATAGCCGTCCCGCGCCACTGTTTTCACCTGCGTGACTACGCAGGGGCCGGCCTTGATTACCGTCACCGGATGCACGTCGCCACGCTCGTCAAAGAGCTGCGTCATGCCGACCTTTTTGCCCAAAATCCCTTGAACGCTCATCTCATCCTCCGCATCATGCTCCGCCTGGACCTCGGCGGCCACTGCCGGTCTTCGCTACTTCTGAACGGTCTTAATCTCCACGTCCACGCCCGCCGGCAGATCGAGCTTCATCAGCGCGTCAACCGTCTGCTGCGTCGGCTCGAGGATGTCGATCAGCCGCTTGTGTGTGCGGATCTCAAAGGCCTCGCGCGACTTCTTATCCACGTGCGGGCTGCGCAGCACGCAGTACTTGTTCTTCATCGTCGGCAGCGGAATCGGTCCCGCTACCTGCGCTCCGGTGCGCTTGGCCGTCTCGACAATCTCGCCGGTCGACGTGTCGAGCACGCGGTAGTCATACGCCTTCAGTCTGATCCGGATTCGCTGCTGTCCTGCCATCGTCGTGGTCTCGTTTCCTTGGTACGCGAAGATCGGTTTGAGTCCACGGTAGATCGCAACGATCTCCCGTGGCCAACTTCCTGTTGCGGTTACTTGATGATCTCGGAGATGGTTCCGGCGCCCACGGTCCTGCCGCCCTCGCGGATGGCGAACCGCAGCCCCTTCTCCATGGCCACCGGCGTGCCCAGCGTGATCTCCAGCGAGATGTTATCGCCCGGCATCACCATCTCGGTGCCCTCCGGCAGCTTCGCCGAGCCCGTCACGTCCGTCGTCCGGAAGTAGAACTGCGGCCGGTAGCCGTTGAAGAATGGCGTGTGCCGCCCGCCCTCCTCCTTTGACAACACATAGATCTCGCCCTTGAACTGGGTGTGCGGCGTGATCGAGCCGGGCTTCGCCAGAACCATCCCGCGCTCCACATCGTCCTTGGCCGTGCCGCGCAGCAACAGACCCGCGTTGTCGCCCGCCAGACCCTCGTCCAGCTGCTTCTTAAACATCTCCACGCCCGTCACCGTCGTGTTCTGTGTGTCGCGGAAGCCGACAATCTGCACCGCCTCGCCGACCTTGACCTTGCCACGCTCGATCCGGCCCGTCACCACCGTGCCCCGACCCGAGATCGAAAAGATATCCTCGATCGGCATCAGAAACGGCAGATCCACCATCCGGTCCGGCTGCGGCACGGTGGAGTCGACCGCCGCCATCAGCTCGTCGATCTTGGCCTCCCACTGCGCTTCCCCATTGAGAGCTCCAAGAGCAGACCCGCGGACCACCGGAACATCGTCGCCCGGGAAGTCGTACTTCGACAGCAGCTCGCGAACCTCCATCTCCACCAGGTCGATCAGCTCCGCGTCTTCCACCGCGTCGCACTTGTTCAGAAACACCACAATGTACGGCACGCCAACCTGCCGCGCCAACAACACGTGCTCCTTGGTCTGCGGCATCGGACCGTCCGTCGCCGCCACCACCAGGATCGCGCCGTCCATCTGCGCCGCGCCCGTAATCATGTTCTTGATGTAATCCGCGTGCCCCGGGCAGTCCACATGCGCGTAGTGCCGGTTCGCCGTCTCGTACTCCACGTGCGAGGTCGCAATCGTAATCCCGCGCTCGCGCTCCTCCGGCGCGTTATCAATCGTGTCAAAGCTCCGAAAGCTGTTCTTCGGGTTGTGCTTCGACAACACCTTCGTGATCGCCGCCGTCAACGTCGTCTTGCCGTGATCAATGTGACCAATCGTCCCAATGTTCACGTGCGGCTTGCTCCGGTCAAACTTCTCCTTACCCATCGCTCTGCCCTCTCCCTGTCCGTCTCTGTTTCAGAAATCGTTACAAAACCAGAATTACCTGTCGTCCTTGCCCTGCACGCGGGCAATAATCTCTTCCGACACCGACTTGGGCGCCTCCTCGTACTGTTTGAACTCCATCGAGAAGTTCGCCCGTCCCTGCGTCGATCCACGCATCGCCGTCGCGTAGCCGAACATGTTTGACAGCGGCACGGTGGCCTTAACCGCCTGCACGCCGCCGATCATCTCCATGCCTTCAATCCGCCCGCGGCGCGAGTTCAGATCGCCGATGATCGTCCCCATGTACTCCTCGGGCACCGTCACCTCGACCGCCATCACCGGCTCCAAGAGCACCGGCTTCGCCTTGCGCGCGGCCTCCTTGAACGCCATCGATCCGGCGATCTTGAAGGCCATCTCGTTCGAGTCGACATCGTGGTAGCTGCCGTCGTAGAGCGATACCTTGATGTCGACCATCTCGTAGCCCGCCAGAACGCCGCGTGTCATCGCGTCCTGAATCCCCTGGTCGATCGGCTTGATGTACTCCTTGGGGATCACGCCGCCTTTAATGTCGTTCGAGAACTCGTATCCCTTGCCCGGTTCGTTGGGCGAGATGCGAATCTTGGCATGGCCGTAGTTGCCCGAGCCGCCCGTCTGCCGGATGTACTTGCCCTCCGCCTCGGCTTGCCCGCGGATCGTCTCGCGGTAGGCCACCTGCGGCTTGCCGACGTTGGCCTCGACCTTGTACTCGCGCATCATGCGATCGACGATGATCTCAAGATGCAGCTCGCCCATGCCCGAGATGATCGTCTGCCCGGAGTCCGGATCCGTGTGCACCTTGAAGGTCGGATCCTCCTGCGCGAGCTTGGCCAGCGCCATGCCCATCTTCTCCTGGTCGGCCTTGGTCTTCGGCTCCACCGCGACCGCAATCACCGGCTTCGGGAAGTCGATGGACTCAAGCACGATTGGCGCCTTCTCCGTGCAGATCGTGTCGCCTGTGATCAGATTCTTCAGACCGACCGCCGCGCAGATGTCCCCCGCCATGATCTCGGTGATCTCTTCGCGCTTGTTGGCGTGCATCTTCAGCAGGCGGCCGATGCGCTCGGTCTTTCCCGTGCGCGGGTTCAACACCGAGTCGCCCGTCTTGAGCACACCCGAGTAGTTCCGGATAAAGATCAGCTGGCCCACAAACGGGTCGGTCATGATCTTGAATCCGAGCGCCGCAAACGGCTCGCTGTCGTCGGCCTTGCGAATCAGCCTGTGCTCCGGATCACCCGGCTCCGCTCCCTCGACCGGGGGGATGTCGAGCGGGCTCGGCAGGTACTCAACCACCGCGTCCAGCAGCGTCTGCACGCCCTTGTTCTTGAACGCCGTGCCGGCCAGCACCGGAAACACCTGCATCGCGATCGTCGCCTTGCGCAGAGCGCGCTTCACCTGCTCGGTCGACAGCTCCTCCCCCTCGAGGTAGGCCATCAGGACCTCCTCATCAGCGTCGGCGATTGCCTCAATCATCTGCGCGCGAAACTCCTCGGCCTTGTCTTTCAGCTCCGCCGGGATCGGCTCGACAGAGTACTTGGCGCCCATGGTTTCGTCGTGCCAGACGATGCCGCGCATCTCCACCAGGTCGACCACGCCCTGAAATTTGGCCTCCTGGCCGATCGGGATCTGGATCGGAATCGCCCGGGCGCCCAGCCGGTTCTTGATTGTCGAGACGGCATACTCAAAATCAGCGCCCGCCTTGTCCATCTTGTTGATAAAGCAGATGCGCGGCACCTTGTACTTGTCCGCCTGGCGCCATACCGTCTCCGACTGCGGCTGCACACCCTGCACCGAATCAAAGCACGCCACCGCGCCGTCCAGCACGCGCAGCGAACGCTCCACCTCGGCCGTGAAGTCGACATGGCCCGGAGTATCGATGATGTTGATTCGGATGCCGTTCCAGGTGCAGGTCGTCGCCGCGGACGTGATCGTAATCCCGCGCTCCTGCTCCTGCTCCATCCAGTCCATCGTCGCCGTGCCCTCGTGTACCTCGCCGATGCGGTGCGTGATGCCCGTATAGAACAGGATGCGCTCGGTCGTCGTCGTCTTGCCGGCATCAATATGCGCCATGATCCCGATGTTGCGACATTTATTCAGTGGTGTTGTGCGTGCCACGGCTGTCTAGTCTCTTCTGCGGACGGTGGTCCGCTGTACTTGTCTCTGAAGTCCCTCGACCCACACACCCTCTACCAGCGGTAGTGCGCAAACGCCCGGTTGGCCTCGGCCATCCGGTGGACATCTTCCTTCTTCTTCATCGCCGCCCCACGGCCGTTTGCCGCGTCCAGCAGCTCCGCCGTCAGCTTGTCGACCATGCCCTTCTCTCCGCGGGCGCGGCCATAGCTCACCAGCCAGCGGATCGCGAGCGACGTCCGGCGCTCCGGGTTCACCTCGATCGGAACCTGGTAGTTCGCTCCGCCCACACGCCGGCTCTTTACCTCCAGCAGCGGCTTCACATTCTCCACCGCCTTTTTGAAGAGCTTCAACGCCTCGTCGCCGCCCTTCTGCTCAAGGTTCGTCATCGCTTCATAAAAGATCGACTGCGCGGTCGACTTCTTGCCGCCCCACATCATCGAGTTCACAAACTTCGTCACCAGCGTCGACCCATACACCGGATCGGCGGCAACCTCGCGCTTCGGAACGTTTCCTTTTCTCGGCATCTCTCTTCCTCTCGTCTTCCTCCGGGGCCGTGGACCTCTCAAGCCGCCGGACCTGCTTTGTTCCCTAAACCGGGCCACTGACCCGGGCACAGATCAACCCGGCGACCTTACTTGCTCGCCGCCTTGGGACGCTTGGCGCCGTACTTTGAGCGACCCTGCTTCCGGTTGGCCACACCCACCGAATCCAGCGTTCCACGCACCACGTGGTACCGCACGCCCGGCAGATCCTTCACACGGCCGCCGCGGATCAGCACGATCGAGTGCTCCTGGAGGTTGTGCCCGATGCCCGGGATGTAGGTCGTAACTTCAATCCCATTGGTCAGCCGCACGCGCGCCACCTTGCGCAGCGCCGAGTTCGGCTTCTTGGGCGTTTGGGTATACACCCGCGTGCACACACCCCGCCGCTGCGGCGATCCCTGCAACGCGGGGCTTGCCGTCTTGTACCGCGTGGGCGTCCGCCCCTGCTTAACCAGTTGATGAAACGTCGGCACCTGAAACTCCTCCATGGATCCCGCTGCGTGGCCTCGCGGCCTGCCCCGTCCTCCAGACGCCGCAGCGCGCCCGGAGTTTGGCGCTCGTCGCGCCCTCGAACGGCATCTCACGATCCCGTGCTCCAACTCTATTGCTGTCTCTTCCGTTGTGCGGCAGCGACGGCGACCGGGAGCCCTTTGGGCCTCGCCAGATCCGTTTCGCTGCTGTCGGCCCGCATAGCCCGCCGGGGAGGTGGGTGTCGCAGCGCTCGAGGCGAAAGGTGCGGCCGATCAAATCCCGCCGCGGACTCCTGACATCTGCCCCCGCAAACTCGCCAGGAGCGTGTATTCCCTCACGCCCGTACGGCACGTGAAGGCAACCCTCCGAGAATAGCAAGTATGGGCCTGAGGGTCAACCCCCAAACGCCCAGGTCCGTAGCCCGCCAGGATCCCATGCTACTCTGCGCCATGCGCCTTGCGCCCACACTCCTTCTTCTGCTCGCCGCCTCGCTCCCCGCCGCCGTCGCCGCCCCCATTGCACCGCCCGAGGCCGTCAGCCTCCCCGCCGTCGCCCTCTCCCCAGACGCGCACACCCTCGCCTGGGCGGAGAAGGCCGGCGACCGCACCGATCTCCACCTCGCCACCCTTCCCGGACTCACCGGCCAGCACACCCTCGCCCCACCGTCGTCCGTCCCCTGCTCCAGCTCGAACCCCGTCTGGTCGCCCGACAACTCCACTCTCGCCTTCACCTCCACCTGCGGCGCGCCAACCTCCCGCCCCATCCAAGAGCAGATCTTCCTCTATACCCCGTCCACCGGAGCCCTCCGTCAGCTCACCCACCTCGCCGGCAACCTCGACCAACTCGCCTTCTCCCCCGACAGCAAAGCCCTCGCCTTCCTCTTCGTCGAAAACGCCACCCGCTCCGCAGGCGCGCTCGACGCCATGAAGCCCTGGGCCGGCGTCATCGGCGAAGACAATATCGAAGTCCAGCGCGTCGCCTCCGTCTCCGTCGCCTCCGGCCAACTCACGGATCTGACACCGCCCAACCTCCACACCTTTGAGTTCTCCTGGGCACCCGACTCCCGCGCCGTCACCTTTGTCGGTGCGGCCCCTCCGGGGGAAAACAACTGGTGGATCGCCAAGCTCTACACGCAAGCCGCTCAGCCCTCCGCCACCCCCACCGTCGTGCTCGATTCAAACACAGTCCCCGGCCCCCTTAACGGCCTCCAAATCGCCGTCCCCCGCTTCTCCCCAGATGGGAAGTCCATCGCCTTCCTCGGCGGCCTCATGAGTGACCAGGGCTCCACCGGCGGCGACCTCTATCTCATCCCCAGCACCGGCGGCACCCCCCAGGACCTCACCCCCAACCGCCCCTCCACCCCCACATGGTTCACCTGGACCGCGCCCCACACCCTCCTTGTCTCTGAGGACGCCCAGGCCACAACCCACCTCTTCCACCTCAACACCGAAACCGGCGCCACCGAGACCCTCCTCCGCTACTCCGGCTCCCTCTCCGACGGCACCCTCAAGGACGCCCTCTCCGTCTCCACGGACGGCACCGTCGCCGCCGCCCGCTCCTCCTTCTCCGATCCCCCTGAAATAGCCCTCCTTCCGCCCGCGCCCCAACCCGCCCATCTGCAGCAGATCACCCACCTGAACGACAGCCTCCGCGCCACCGCCCCCCGCACCGAATCCCTCGCCTGGACCAACGGGGGCTTCCATGTCCAGGGTTGGCTCACCTTCCCCGCACACTTCGACCCGCATCAGCACTACCCCCTCATCGTCGTCGTGCACGGCGGCCCCTCCGCCTCCGTCCGCTCCCGCTGGGGCCTCCAAACCACCTTCTCCGACGCCGGCTACTTCGTCCTCGAGCCCAACCCGCGCGGCTCCTTCGGGCAGGGTGAACGCTTCACCCAGGCCAATCGCAAGGACTTCGGCTATGGCGACCTCCACGATATCCTCGCCGGCCTCGACACCGTCGAAAAACAACAACCCGTCGACCCCGCCCGCGAAGGCCTCACCGGCTGGAGCTACGGCGGCTTCATGACCATGTTCGCCGTCACCCAGACCCACCGCTTCCACGCCGCCGTCGCCGGCGCCGGCATCTCCGACTGGCAAAGCTACTACGGCGAAAACTCCATCGACCAGTGGATGACCCCATTCTTCGGAGCCACCGTCTACAACGACCCCGCCATCTACGCCAAATCCTCTGCCATCGACTTCATCAAAAACGTCACCACCCCCACCCTCGTCATCGTCGGCGACCGCGACGGCGAGTGCCCCGCTCCCCAGTCCTTCGAGTTCTGGCACGCCCTCCGCGCCCAAAACGTCCCCACGCAGCTCGTCATCTACCCCGCCGAAGGCCACCGCTTCAAAGACCCAGCCCACATCGCCGATCGCTCCCGCCGCGAACTCGCCTGGTTCGCGAAGTACCTCCCCGCCAAAGACCTCCCCGCCAACTCCACCCAAGCCCTATCCACAGCCCAAAACACCCCCAACCAGAACTAACCCTCCCCACCGTTCGCCACCCTCCGAATGCCGGCACCCCCGCAGGCGGCTGCACGGAGCACCTCCCCATCAGTCATGGAGCCCTTTGCCCGCCAGGATGCGCGGCCTGTACTTGTCCACGCGAGATGCGCGTGTAGCCGACTGCTTTGCAGCCGCGATCTGGTACACGTAACCCTTCCGACGACCGGGCGTAAGGGCGGCAAACGCTTTGTGCAGGGCAGGGTCGGCAGCAAGCTTCGCCTTCAGCTCTTCAGGAAACGCAAGCTCAGAAGCTTGCTTGCGCTCGACCCGTGCGCCAGACCTCTCCAACTCCACCGCCTGCTCCACGTAAGCCCGGATATCCGATCTGCTGCGCGCGATCTCCGCAAGGGAGCTGAAACGGAACTGGCGAGGCGCCTCCATAAACTCTCCCACCCGGGAAAGGTGCCCCCCGTCATCGTTCAGCAGAGCGCCTTGGAAGAACAGCAAGGCAATGTAGTTCTTGAAAGGCTGGATCAGAACGACGTTTCTGCCATGGAACGTGAAACAGGGCTTCCCCCATCTGATTGTCTCGACCAGGCCGCAGCTCCGGGCGATCTCTTGCAAAGCCGCGGTCTCCTGCGGGTACCTGCGGCGCGGGTGCTCCATCGGAGACCGGCGCGCCGCAGATCGGACCGCACCAGCTGCCCTCTTCGGCATAGGCGACAGATCTTCCATATACCCCCGACACTCACTCCTCGTATTTCGCGCATCAGCTTACAACAGACTTCCCTTGGCTGAAAACAACTTCCACAGGTCGTCAGCCATCCAGCTCGACCAGCACTCTTGCATTCCTCTTGCCCTCTATTTGACGCTATTCGCATCTTTTCGAAACTTACGTGCGTCGCAAGGGACTTCATTCCTTTGAGGAACAGGTCTTACCGGGCTCAGGTAGGTATTGCCAACTTGTTGTAGGTGCGCCCGTCGGACTGAATGAGATCTTTCGTTCCTGCCCATCGATACGCACTGTAACTGTTGCCTTCTTCTTGGTATTCCCTCGGTCAACATCCCACCATACGACGGGCTGACCGTCCCTCAGTCCGGCTTTATAAGCCGGTCCGCTTGGGTCCACACCCGAGATCGCCTGCGTGGCTCGCGATTTGGCGAAATCTAATCCAAGATTGAAGGTCGGGAACTCTCCCTGCACGGAGTGGTAGCAGTTACCTAATCCTGGCATCGTGGTCGGTGCTGGAAGATCGCCACCCTGATCTGCGGCTTTCTTCAGTGTCGAAAGCTGAGCGACGGAGATGTAGGGCTGAATAGCTGCATAGATGCGTTCTTCAGTCAGTGGCTCCTTACGATCCTGGACTAATCGGAACATCACATCATCAAGGGAGTGCTCATTGTGCGACTGCTCTCTTATGGACGCGTCAAGCCAGAGCGCGATGATACGCCCTCGTATGTACTCATTCCTTGAAGAGGGAAAGGCGAGCAAATCTCTGTTGGTAGAGACCACGACTTGCTGGGCGGTGCGCTCGCCCCCGGCATACGTTAACTTTTGCGCATAGTACTCAGTGAAGCCTTCCTTGAACCATTTGATTTTCTCGAATTCAGTGGTGGTGAGGTATCCCATCTTTAGCGGGTTCCAGGCGTGAAAAGATTCATGAGCCAACTGACTTAAGAGACCGTTGATGTCATCCTTCACAGAGACATACATCCAGAAGGCGTCAGTGAAAGCTGTTCCGTCGCTACTGCCATGGTCCTTGTCGAACGGCTGTAAGGTGACTAGAAAAAACGCAAACGCGTCATCGTGCCAGAAGTTACGCACCAAGCGGATAGTGTCTCCGATCTCTTTGGCGGCGTCGGGGTCCGAAAAGGTCCACGTTCCACGACAGCCAGGATGCCGCGCTTCGGCCCTATCTTGAAAGGATGCAACCTAAAGTCCCCCGCCGCGAAGAGGGCCTGGTTGACGCCGGTCCAAGGACCCTTGTACGTTTGGCAACGCTAGCGAGCTGCCGATGTCGTTTCCTCATCCCCCGCAGGAGAGAGGGGAGAGGCAACACCGAAGCTGGTCGCCACGGCCCACGTTGGCGGTAGGGCTTGCCAGTCAAAGTTGGCGGTGACCGTTGCTTGCTGATCGCCTTTACGCCAGACAAGAGCTTTATCACCTGTCACCTCGGCATACTGCGCCAAAATGACCGGTTGGAATTCGTGTGGGTGTATCAGAGGTCCTGACCACCCATTGCGGAGGGTGTATGACAGGGTAACCACACCTGATTTGTCAACGGACACCGTCGTCTGGCCAAGTGGATCCCGCTGAAGATTTGCTCTCGAACCAACGACGTGGAGATCGCTTATGAGGTCAGACGGAACACTCACTACTGTTGGCACACCAGCTTCAGCACGAAACGCCATCGTGATCACGAATTGACGACCCAAAGAGGTCTCTTCCGAAGAAAAGCGGTATGTGATGGCAGTTTTGGAAGTCGTGTCCTTGAAATGACACTCAGCAAATGCTTGGCGTGTCTCCAACCATGACGACGCGATCAGGACCGTCCAGAGCATTTTGCTCCAAGTCATCTCTCACCTCCCTTTTGAACTCCGTTGTATATGACCTCTGGACTTAACGGTACGTTCGAGGTGAGCAGCTGGCTGCAAATGATTGGTCCCGACAAGCCGCATGCTCGTCAGCAATCTGCCAAGCAGCATCGCAGTAGCAAGTCTCACGGCAGCCGACGTTCCCCTCCTGCCCTGCCCCTTCTCTCCTGAAACCTGCCTGTAAACTGCCGCTCTGAATCCGCCACCCGACCGTAAACTCCTCCCGCTCCGCACTGCACGAGCCCTGCAACGCGCTACCCTAAACCAGTCTCCTGAAACACCATGCCCCAAGTCCTCGCCGTCCACCGCAGCCCCACCCACACCTTCTCAAAGTATCCCCAGCCCTCCATCCACCTCCTCGCCGGCCTCGGCGTCGAGGGCGACGCCCACTGCGGCGCCACCGTGCGCCACCGCTACCTCGTCCGCAAAGATCCCACCCGGCCCAACCGCGCTCAGGTCCACCTCCTCGAGTCCGAGTTTCTCGACACCCTCGCCGCCGAAGCCCTCGAATCCCTCGGGACCCCGGAGCCGCCCATCCTCCCCGGCCGCTTCGGCGAAAATATCACCACCCGCGGCCTCCCACTCTGCACCCTCCCCGTCCACACCCGCCTCCACCTCGGCCCCTCCGCCGTCGTCGAGCTCCTCAACCTCCGCTCCCCCTGCAGGCTCATGAACGACCTCCGCCCCGGTCTAATGAAGCGAAGCTTCCACCCCAACACCCGCACCCCGCGCGCCGGAGTCCTCGCCATCGTCCACCAGGGCGGCACCATCCACCCCAACGACCCCATCCACATCGAGCTCCCACCCGCCCCCCACCACCCCCTCCAGCCCGCCTAGCTCCCCACCCCCAACAGCCCTCGCCCGATCGCCCTCGCCGCAGGCCAGCAACACCACCAGACACCCTCCGGACCGATGGCGCTCAGGGGCCGCCATTGTGGTGACTTCAGGCCTGCATGCCCGGCAGTGCCGAATTTCTCCCACAATGCGACGTATAAGGACTGACGCGAAGTGCTCGATTGAGGAGCCGCGCCGGCTCAACCTCTGCGCGGCTCCGTCCTGTCAGGCAGCGGTCACCTTAAACCCCGTAGTTGCTTCCACAGCACGGGCGAACATCTCTGGATCCGAGACCGCCTGGTAGTCCAGGCGAGGTGTATACGGCGACTCCAGTCTGACTACCTCGTCGTCGGTTAGGTCTACGGAGAGCGATGCAAGCGCATCATCGATGTGCTTGGGTTTGAGAGCACCCACGATCGGCGCGGCAACAACCGACTTGCTATGTAGCCAGGCCAAGGCGATGCTCGCCTGACTGAGGCCACGTTCTGCTGCAATTGCACTCACAGCATCAACTACCTTCCTATCGCTCTCCTTCGTCGCGTCATCAAGTTTGAGAGCGGCGGCTTCGGTCTGTGACCTCGGGGTGGTTTCTCCCCACGGGCGGGCAAGGCGCCCGCGGGCAAGCGGACTGTAAACGATTGTCTGCACGCCTTCGTCGGAACACAGCGGAAGCATCTCGCGCTCTTCCTCACGTCCGAGCAGGTTGTAGGTGTCTTGCAGGGAGATGAAGCGTGCCCAACCGTTCTCCTTTTGCAAGTGCAGCGCTTTGCTGAACTCCCAAGCCTTCAGGGAGGAAGCGCCGAGGTAGCGCACCTTGCCCATCTTCACCAGATCGTGGAGCGCTTCCAGCGTCTCTTCCCACGGAGTCCGTTGGTCACGGCGGTGAATCTGGTACAGATCCACATAGTCCGTGCCCAAGCGCTTCAAACTGTGGTCGATCTCCGTCATGATCGCTTTCCGCGATAACCCGATTGCGTTCGGTCCGTGATGTGTGGCCGGCGCCACCTTGGTCGCGATAACGACCGTGTCACGGCTCGTGAACTCCTTCAGTGCCTTGCCGACGATCTCCTCGCTCCCGCCATTCGAATACATGTTCGCGGTATCGAAGAAGTTGATTCCGGCCTCGACCGCGTGGCGGATCAGAGCGCGGCTGGCTTCCTCATCAAGCGACCAAGACGGATAGCCGCGCGAGGGCTCACCGAAGCCCATACAGCCGATACAGATGGGCGAGACGTCAAGACCTGTGTGTCCAAGTTTTCTGTATTGCACACATCCTCCGAGCCGGGGTACAAATGGACAGCTCTCCGGTTAAAGGTGAGACTAGCGGAGAACTCTCCGTTTAGTCAACCAGGGGTATATGGCAGACGACGAAACTCTACGGGCAGACGCTCGGGCGAACAGGGATCGCATTCTGGATGTCGCTCGCGATGCCTTGGCTGCTGATCCCCTGGCGTCGCTGAATTCGATTGCAAAGCTGGCTGGGGTTGGCGCCGGAACGCTCTATCGTCACTTTCCAAGCCGCGAGTCGTTAGTGCTGAGTGTGTATCGGAAGGAGATCGACACACTGGTGGCGCTCGCTCCGACGCTGCTGGCGAAGTATCCACCGCTCAAAGCCTTCCGCAGCTGGTGCGATCGGCTCGCGAAGTTCGGAAGCATGAAATATGGAGTCGCAGATATCGTCCATGCGGCAACATCGGACCAGGATTCTCAGGACACCTACACGCCCATGCTCGGCGCGGTCCAGCAACTCATTCACGCCTGCGAGAGTTCAGGCGATATCCGCAAAGGATCTGACCCCGAAGACTTTCTGGTCTTTGTGGGACTCTTGTGGCGGATTCCACCAACCTCGGCCGGAGAAAGGCGCGTGAAAAGACTCCTTGCGCTAGCCTTCCGTGGCTTGGGCGCGGCAGATTGATCACGACAAACGCCCGTACGGGATGTCGAACCAACGCTGTGGGCTGGCCAGCCCACTAAAGCCAGATCAACTCCATCAAGGCGACAGGAGGGCGAGTCGCGCGGTGCAGCGGATCAGGCCGGCCTGGGAGCCACTCGAGTGCCAAGCTGTCTAGGCACTCTCGTCCCTCTTGCCTTCCGCCCAATCCCCTCCGGCACTCCTCGCCCTCCGCTACCATCACCCCATGCCGAGCCGCGACCGTCGCCTCCCCTGGCTCCTCATCCCGCTCGTCGCCTTCCTCGCCATCCTCCCCCTCATCCTTCACGGCTGCTCCTGCGGCCACGACCTCAGCTTCCACCTCCTCTCCTGGCAGGAGGCCGCCGCCCAGTTCGCCCACGGCACCCTCCACCCCCGCTGGGCCTCTTCCCCCGCCTACGGTGCCGGCGAGCCGCGCTTCGTCTTCTACCCGCCCCTCTCCTGGACTCTCGGCGGCCTCCTCACCCTGCTCGCCGCTCACCTGCAGCCCCTGCTGCCCCGCGTCGCTCCCGCCCAGCTCTTCGCCGCCGTCCCCATCGTCTTCACCTTCCTCGCCCTCACCGCCGCGGGCTTCGCCATGCACCACCTCGCCCGCCGCCTCCTCCCTCCTGCCGCCGCCCTGGCCGTCGCCCTGCTCTACCTCTGCAACCCCTACACCCTCTTCACCGCCTACGAGCGGACCGCCTTCGGCGAACTCTTCGCCGCCGCTCTGCTCCCTCTGCTCCTCGCCGCCATCCTCCCCCTCGAGCCCGTCGCGCCCCTGCCCATCCTCGCCACCGCCCTCCCCCTCGCCCTCCTCTGGCTCACCAACGCCCCCGCTGCCGTCCTCGGCTCCTACGCCCTCGCCGCCGTCATCCTCCTCCGCCTCGCCCTCCTCGCCCGCAACCCAGCCACCCGCCTCCTCGCCCTCCCCCTTGCCCTTCGCGCCCTCGCCGCCACCGTCCTCGGCCTCGCCCTCGCCGCCTTCTACATCGTCCCCGCTGTCCTCGAGCGGCCCTGGGTCCAGATCGCCCTCGCCTCCGTCCCCGGCATGCGGCCCCAGGACAACACCCTCTTCCACCAAACCTCGGACCCCTTCCACAACGCCGTCCTGCGCACCGCCAGCCACCTCGCCCTCCTCCTCCTCGCCCTCGCCGCCGCCGCCCTCCTCCTCACCCCCGCGCAAACTCGCAAAAAACACCCCGCAACCACGCTCACCCTCGCCTTTCTCACCCTCGTCATAGGCGTCTTTTTGACCAAATGGAGCCTACCTGCCTGGCGCCTCGTCCCCGAACTCGCCTTCCTCCAGTTCCCCTGGCGCCTCCTCGCCCTCCTCGCTCCCATCACCACCCTCGCCCTCGGCCTGGCCCTCCCACGCCCCCTCCTGCTCGCTCTGGCGCTTCTCTCCCCCGTAGCTATCCTCCTCTCCTACAACAACTTCCGCCAGCAGTGCGACCCCGAAGATACACCCCAAGCACGCTTCGCCCTCTTCCACTACCCCGCCGGCGGCGACCCCACCGACGAGTACACCCCCACCTCCGCAGACAACGACGCCCTCCGCCCCTTCCACTCGCCCTTCCAACTCCTCACCCCCTCCCAACCCGAATCCACCCCACCCTCCGCCCCACCCGGCCCCGCCCCCCTCACCCTCCGTCTCCACCTCGTCGAGCCCGCTACCCTCGTCCTCAACCTTCGCGATTACCCCACCTTGCAAATCCTCCGCAACGGCCAAGTCGACCCCGACCGCGACCCCCGAGCCGACGGCCTCGTCGCTGTCCCGCTCCCCGCCGGACCCTCCCAAATCCTTGTGCATCAACACGTTCCAACCCCCGAGTACGCCGCCGACGGTCTCTCCGCTCTCACCCTCCTCGGCGTCCTTACGACCCTCCTCCGCTCGCGCCGGCCGCTTACACGATAAAATCAAGCCCTCATGAGCACCCCCGTCCTCCAGCTTCTCCGCGCCGGCGCCGACCGCGCCGACCGCGCCCTGGAGCGCCTCCTGCCCTCGCCCGACCTCGCTCCCCACTCCCTTCATCGCGCGATGCGCCACTCCGTCTTCGCCGGCGGCAAACGTCTTCGCCCTATCCTCTGCTTCGAGGCTTGGCGCCTAGCAACTCAGCATCGCCTCGCCGAACAGGCGGCCGAAGATCTCGGCGCCGCCATCGAGATGCTGCACACCTATTCGCTCATCCACGATGACCTCCCCGCCCTCGATAACGACGACCTACGCCGTGGCCAGCCCACATGCCACAAGGTCTTCGGCGAGGCCATCGCCATCCTCGCCGGTGACGCCCTCCAAACCCTCGCCTTTCACACCATCGCACGCCTCGACTGCCCCGCCATCACCACCATCGACATCCTCCGCGAGGTCGCCAGCGCCGTCGGAACTGGCCTCGGTGCCCCAGCCTCGCACCAGCCAGATGACTTCGACGCCACACCCGACGATCTTCCCGCCGGCGTGGCTCCGGGGATGATCGGCGGCCAGGTCCTCGACCTCGAATCCGAAGGTCAGCCTCCCACCGCCGAGCTCGTCGAACAGATCCACCGCTCCAAGACCGGCGCCCTCATCACCGTCTCGCTCGTGGCCGGCGGCCATGTCGCCGGCGCCTCACACAACACCATCGCCCGCCTCCGCCGCTTCGGCGAGTCAGCCGGTCTCGCCTTCCAGATCGTCGATGACGTCCTCGACCTTACGGCGGATTCCACGCAACTCGGCAAAACCGCCGGCAAAGATGCCGCCGTCGTCAAGGCCACATGGCCCGCCGTCTTCGGGATCGATCGCTCCCTCGCCGACGCCCGTGAACTCATCGCAGATGCCTTCGCCGCCCTTGCCCCCTTCGGCCCTGCCGCCGACGATCTCAAGTCACTGGCCCAATATCTCGTCGACCGGAAGAACTAGAGGGGCCACGCATGCTCCGCGACGTTGACATCCTCTCAGCCCTCCGTGACTGCTACGATCCCTCCCTGCCCTGCAACATCGTCGATCTCGGCTACATCACTAAGCTCCACCTGGCGCCCGACCTCGACGCCCCTGGCTCAGGTATACCGTGCGTCACCCCGCGATCGAGCCTCTCCCTCACGCTCACGCCTGCCCATCTGGACGATGTCGCCGCAGCCCAACTGCGCGCCCAGGTTCTGAATCGCCTCGCCGGCCTTGAAGCACTCACCTCTGTGGAGATCCACATCCAGCACGACCCAGCCTGGACTCCGCTCCGCATCACACCCGCCGGCCGCCGCACCCTGGGTCTCGATGGCAACCGGGACCTCGTTCAGATCCGGTAGCTATGCCGTCCCGCAAGCGTCGTGCCCCCATCCCAATCCCCGCCTCGCCGCCCCCCGTCCACCCCTTTGACGCCGCACATGGAACCGACACGGGAGGGCTCATCCCAGCCACCCAGCTCCGCACAGGCTCGCCCGCGGACCGCTTCAGCACCGCGTACTACGCTGTCGCCCCGTCCATCCTTCGGTCCCTCCTCGACCTCTGGCAGCAACGGTGTCATCCGCCCCAGTCGCTCGATCGATACACGTTTGTCGACATCGGCGCCGGCAAAGGCCGGGCTATGCTCGTCGCCGCCGAAGCTCCCTTTCGCGACGTCGTCGGCATCGAGCTCACCCCCGCAATGGCCGCCATCGCCGAAGCCAACCTCGCTCTCGTGCGATCTCGCCCTAACCGTCTGCTCGCGCCCCTCCACCTCCTTGTGGCCGATGCCCTCACTACCCCGCTCCCCGACGGCCCACTCCTGCTCTTTCTCTTCCACCCCTTCGAGTCACCAGCCATCCGGCGTCTTCTGCGTCGTCTCATCCAGCAGGCACCTGCCCGCGCCGGCCAAATCGATCTCCTCTATGTCAATGCGGAGCACGGCCCTATCTTCGCGCTCGATCCCCACGTCACCACCCTCTGGGAGGGTCGCATCCCAATGTCCTCCGAAGATCACATAGCCGACCTCAAGGAGATCGCGACGCAACTCGACTACGGCTCCACGGGCGACGAACTCTGTGCCATCTACCGCCTGATCAATCATCGATCTTAGAGCCGCGCTCAGGCCTTCAAGCCAGCGCGACCCCAGTGCGCCGTTACAACGCCAACGCCCCCGCCGGGAAGTTGCCCAGAAGTGGGAACACCGTCTCCAGCTGGGACGAGTTCAACCCCATCCAGGTCCCGATTCCGGCCGTCATCTGCGTCACCGAGGTCGTCGGGATCCAAACACCTTGGCCATTCAGGTCCGAGCTTCCACCCAACTCCAACGCCGGAAGCGATCCAAGAACCCGGCCGCCCTTGATACCGCCACCCAGCAGGATTTGATGGTTCCCCCACGCATGATCCGTTCCGTTCGTAGAATTCGGCTGCATCGTCCGGTTAAAGTCCGAGTGCGTGCATACGAGCACCTGATCTGTGAGGCCCATCTGACCCACCGCCGTCATAAACGCGCCCAGCCCGGCGTCCAGGTCCGCCAAGAGCGCCGCATGGCTCTTCCATTGGTTCTCATGGAGGTCATACCCGCCCTGCGTGCAGTAGAAGATCTGCCGCGATGCCCCGACCACCGACCGCCCGTTGATAACCTGCGCGATCGTCTTCAGCACGTTGCCGAAAGAGCTGCCGGGAAACACAGTCGACAGCGAAGCACCCGCGGACTGCGCCTGATTCAGCACAACTTGCTGCTGCGCCGAGATCACGCGTAGCTTCGCGCTCGCCGCGATCAGGTCGTTTGCCGATTGGCTCTCCGCCTGCGCCACGCTCAAGATCGCAGAATCCATCCCCGCAGGCAGCGAGATCAAGCTCCCGCTGTTCGTCTGGACAGAGATCCCCTGCACGCTGTTGCCCACCGTAAAAACGCTCGACGGTCCGGCATCAAGCACCGGCGGCAACGATCCTGAGAGGGCCTGCATCTGGTCAGCCATCCGGCCGCCCCACCCCGTCGTCGGCAGCGCCTCCGTCGTTGCACTCTCCCACTGCGCCAGCTGCGAGGGATGCGATAACAGCGCATCGGGTAGAAGGCTCTGGTTCTGTGCGATCTGCGCCTTGGTCGCCAACTGCGCGATCGGCCCCACATTCGCCACAAACGCCGCCTGCTTGAGGTTGTAGAGCCCCGCCAGATTCGGCATGGAGCTGTGCAGCCCGTAGCTTGTGCCGTTCGTCGTGCCCGTCAGCGGCAGCAGTCCACCCATCGGCTGCGCCAGCACACCTCGCATTGAGGCATACTCCGCATACTCACTCGAATCGATCGGAATCAGCATATTGTTGCCGTCGTTGCCGCCCGGCAGACTCACCAAAACCACCGCCTTGTACGTCGTGCCCGATTGCGCAAACGCTCGAGCACTCGCCAGATTCATCCACAGCGGCACCGAACTTGCCGCCAGTCCCATCTTCGACGCAGATGACAAAAAGTTTCGGCGAGATACCATGCGAGAGATCATTCCGAATCGTCCTTTTCTAGTGCACAACGTTGTAGGAATCGCTATTCAGCGCCAAGAAGATGGCCGTCGCTGTCTGCTGGTTGTGGTCAGAGATCCCCGAGCAATAGCTCAGAATCGCACTCTGCACCGCCGCCGGCATCGTCCCGTGGAACAGCTGGTGATTTAGGCCGTCGATCAGGTCCGGCAGCGTCGTGAACGCCGTAAACAGCCACGAGTTCGGCTGGTATCCCGGCCCGAATCCGTCAGTCGTTCCCGTGATCACTCCGTAGGTCAGCTGGCTTCGGTGCTGTTGCGTCAGATTGTTCATCAACGCAAACTGCGGGCTGTTGATCGTGGTCCCCGGGATCATGAACTGCGCAGGGTAAAAACTGAACACCGAAACCGGACGCCACCAGTCCTGGCCCAACTGCCCCGGCACATAAATCACTGATCCATCCCAGTTCGTCTGCTGCAGCACATTCAGCAGAAAACACTCCCACAGCAGCGGATCCTGCAACAATCCATCCGTCTCCGAAACCGCCGCCGTATCCCCGGCGCGAGCTTCGGGATCCATCAGAATCGCCTGCACTACCGCCCGCAGATTGCCGCGCACACCGGTCCCGTCGTTCTCAAACACGGTCGCGATGCGCTTCACATACCCCGGCGAAGGATTGCTCTTCACCAGCTGCTGAATCAGTCGTTGCGACACAAACGGCGGCACGTTGGGATGGGCAAAGATCGCATCGAGCGCCGCCTTGCGATCCGTCTCCGCATCCTGCCCGGCAGGGAGATGCACCGTCCCGAACAACGTCTTCGCCCCATAGTCGTGGTTCTGGCTCTGCGCCACCAGCGGCTGAGACCAATCGATGTTGAACGCCGTGTACGTCGGATTCACCACCGGTCCGAACGTCCATCCCGTAAACGCCCGCGACAGGTCAAGCACCGTGTTCTGGTCGTACGTTGGGATCGGCCGCCCATTGGCATCCGTCTGCTGCGTGCCGTCGTCATTCAACATCACCGTTCCGATCGTGAACAACTGCATCAGCTCCCGAGGGAAATTCTGATTCGGATGCGCCACCCCGTTCACCATCGCCACATTACCCGGAAGGTTCAGAAAGTCGCCAAACCGCGCATTGGACACAACATCCGTCATGAGCTGGCGAAAGTTCCCAAATGCACCCGTCTCCAGCGTCTGCTCCCACGGCGCATACGACTGAAACTCCTCCGTGATCGCCTGGTTATCGATAAAGCTCTGCAGTGCCATCGACACCCGCAACCGCAAAAGTGTATTGCCCGTGGTTACATTCTGGAGGTAAGGAAAACGCGGCAGCACGCCCGGGGGAAACACGATTCCCGGCTGCTGAAACTGCTCCTTCAGGAAGCCCTGCAACCCCACCTGCTGAATATGCTCCACCAGGCCCGGCCGGGGACCCATCGCGGCCTGCGTCGCAAACCGCGCCGCCACATCGTACGACAGCGCCGGGTACGTGATGCTCAGCGCTCGCGACCCTGTAGTCACCGAGCCCGCCATCGGTTGAAGCGACACCGTCGTCTGCGGGTTCGCGCCCCATGGCGGAAGATAGCCCGTCGCAGTCAGCGAGATCGCACTGTTCACCGTGGTCTGCATCAGCTTGCCGTCCATCGTCGCCACCGTGCTCGCGGTAAACCCCGATCCGCTGATCTGAAACGTCTGCCATCCTGTCTTCACCTTCGCTGGTGAAATCCCGCTCATCGCCGGAAAGCTTGACGGCACCGCGATGCTCCCGCTCGAGGCGCCCGGAGCCGGGTTTTGTACCGTCAGCTTCACCGAGCCCGACTCAGCTTTGGTCAGCATCACATTCGCGCTGATCCAGTCGTTGCCGTAGAACGTCGTCGGCATCGCGACACCCTGTACATAAATAACACTGCTCGGAAGAAATCCACTCCCGTGAATCGCCAAAGGAGTCGTCATCTGTGTGATCAGGCTTACATTCACTTTGTCCGGCGCGGGCGTCGGGTTCACCACCGTCGCCGCAGTCTGGATGTTCGATCCGTTCAAAAAGTAACCGATCGTCACCTTACTCAGACTCGGAACGGCTGCCGGTGCGTGGTACACACCCGAGCCGTCAATCCATCCCACATCGCCCGCTCCGTTCACATACCAGTAGCCTGCTGGGGGCGTCGCGCCGTTCACAGAAATGCTGTACTGCTGCGTGCCCCCCGCATGCACCTGCGCGTTCGCCGGCAGAACATGCGTGGTCGAGAATGTCGCGGGCACATACAGTGTTGCACTCGCCGCACCAGGGTTCGGGTTCTGCACCGTGATCGCCACATTGCCGGTCGTCGAAGACGGCAGCACCAGCGAAAACGTAATCTGCCCCTCATTCTGAAAGCTCGACGTTACCGATTTGCCATTCACCTGAACCGTGGCCCCCGGCAGAAAGCCGCCCCCGTTGATCGCAATCGGTGTGGTCGTCTGGTAGATCGCGTTCACATTCAAGCTACTGATCACCGGCACCGGATTTGTAACCGTCACCGGCACTTCCACATGCTGCCCGTTGGAGTAGTAACCCACGGTCACCGTATTCGGCGTTGGCGCCCAATACGGCGCGTGGTACACGCCTGCCGTGTCCATGTAGCCCGGGTCACCCGTCCCGTTCACATACCACCAGCCATTCGCCACCGGTTGGCCGTTCATCTGCCCGGAGAACTGCAGCGCTCCCCGTGCATGCACCTGGGCCCCCACCGGCAGCACCTGCGCTCCGCCATACGCCCAGCTCCGAAGAAGCAGAACCATCAAAAGAGCAAGCAAACGCCAACTCGTCGTTCGGACGTTCCAGAAGTGCATATCTGAGTCAAGGCCCCAAATGAAATGTCGGGAATGGCCGGCTGCGCGATCCCGAGCTTGCTGCCAGAGTGTCATCCCTGTAACTGCACGTCAGTCACCAATTTGGGGGATGCCGCAAGTTGTTGCATCTACTGGCTCGCCCTCCGGAGGCGCTTTGCAACATTGCTCCTCACCCCGAACTTCTGCTCCCTCCGCGCGGGAAAATCTGCTGGAGTAGGCAACCCCTCCGCGTCTCGCCAACACGCGTCACCGCCCCACCCGGCGACCCCATCGAACCACCAGCAGCCGCTCCGTCTCCGCCTCGCCCGCTCCCATCGCAATCTCCCCCGTCGCTGCCTGCCGCACACTCTCAAACCTCTCTCCCCACTCCACCAGCAGCAACGTGTTCGCCTCCGCCGCCATCTCCTCCAGCCCCAGCGCAGACACCTCCTCCTCCGTCTCCAGGCGGTACAGATCCAGGTGCACCACCCGCACCGTCCGGCCCTGGTACTCGTGCACCAACGTAAAGGTCGGGCTCGTCACCTCCTCCGCCGTCGCCGCTCCCAGCGCCTCCGCAATCCCCTTCACCAGCGTCGTCTTGCCCGCGCCCACCTCGCCCCGCAGAATCACCACCGCCGGCGTCGGCAACAGCATCTCCGCCACCGTCTCCCCAAGCGCCATCGTCCCAGCCACGCTGCGCGTCCGCAGCCGCTTCTCCCGTGCAAATCCTCCCCCGCTCACGCCCTCGCCTCCGTCCCGCGCCGCATCCCCGCCACCCACACCAGCCCATCCTCATCCCGCACCCGGTACCGAAACGCATCCGTCAGATGCGCCACAGTATCCGTCGCCAAAACCGTGTGCTCGTCCCGCCCCGGCAGGCCCTCCCCGCCCACCACCGCGAAGTCCGCGGCCAACCCATGCAGATACACCGCCGCCTCTACCGCGCTCGCCACATTCCCGTCATACTGCGCCAGCATCGCCGCCACAATCCCCGTCAGGATGTCGCCACTCCCACCCTTGGCCATCGCCGGATTGCCCGTCGTATTCACCGCCACCCGCCCATCCGGGTGCGCCACCAGCGTCCTCCACCCCTTCAGCACCAGCGTCACCCCATGCTCCGTGGCGAACCTCCGCGCAATCCCAACCCGGTCCGCCTCCACCGTCTTCACATCCGTCCCCAACAGCCGCGCCATCTCGCCCGGATGCGGCGTCAGCACCACCGTCCGCAGCTCCGCCCTGCTCGCCGCCCGCCCACTCGCTTCAGCCAACATCTCCGCCTTCCCGGCAAACGCATTCAGTCCATCCGCGTCGATCACCACCGGCACATCCGTCCTCTTCACCAGATCATGCACAAACGGCACCGCCTCCCCCTCCGTCGAGAGCCCCGGCCCCATCGCCAGCACCTTGATCCCCTTCATCAGCTTGCCCAGCTTCTCCCCCGCGATCCCCCCCAGCGCCACCGCGCCCTCAGCTCCCTGCGGGAGCGGCACCGTCATCAGCTCCGGCGTGACCAGCGCCACAGTAGTCAAAATGCTCTCCGGCACCGCCGCCGTCACCAGCCCAGCCCCCGCGCGCAGACACGCCAGGCTCGCCATCGATGGCGCCCCCGACTTGCCGAAGCTTCCCGCCACCAGCAGCACATGGCCGTACATCCCCTTGTTCGAGTTCATCGCTCGCCGCGCCTCTGTCACCCCCTTCGCCGCGCCCGTCCACGTCAGCCCCAGACTCGACTCCACCGCCGCCTCCGGCGAGCCAATCTCCCCCACCACCACCGGCCCAAACGTCTCCCCCGGCGTCAAGTGCCCAAAGACATGCGCCGGCTTCGGCGCCGTAAACGTCACCACCGCCTCCGCCCGCATCGCCTCCGGCGCGTGCTGCTCAGTCGAGTCCGCATCCCACCCGCTCGGCAGGTCCACCGCCACCACCGGAACCGTCAACCCCCGCACACGATCGCGCAAAGCCGCTGCCACCCCGCGCATCGGCGGCTTAAATCCCGTCCCAACCACAGCGTCCAGGAGCAGATCAGCCTCCGCCAGCGCCTCCGCAAACCCCGCCATCGCCGCCTCATCGGGCGCCTCCTCCACAATGCCCTCTTCGGTCGCCTCCACCAGCGCCTCCATTGCCCGCCGCGCCTCGCCCTGCACCTCCGCCCGCCGCCCCAGCAGCAGCACCCGCACCCCCACACCCTCCGCCGCCAGCAGCCGCGCCGCCACCATCCCGTCCCCGCCGTTGTTGCCCTTGCCGCACAGCACCAGCACCCGCGCCGCCTCGGGATACTGCCGCAGGGCAAACCGCGCCACCGCCTCGCCCGCCCGCTCCATCAACGCCCACAGCGGCACCCCAAAGTCCGTAGCCGTCCGCGCATCCACCCCGCGCATCTCCGCGCTCGTCAAAATCTTCATGGCCTCACCCCTCCACCGCTCAGATGCACGAGCCCACCCACTTAGGCACGCGACCGGCAGCATCGCACGCCCGCCGACCCCGGCTAAACTCAAGCCATGCGGCTCATTCTTCTCCTGCTCATCCTCGCCGCCGTCTCCATCGCCGCCCTTCTGCCCCGCCGGCCGCCCTCCTAAGCCCCGCCTACAAGCCCCCACCGCCGTCCGTGTTGTCCTCCTCGCCCGTGTTTGTCGGCATCGGCTGCTCCGGAGCCAGCGGTGTCAACGGCACGCCACGCGGCTGGAAATAGCTTCGCTGGTACAGCCCGCGATAAAACTCCCCCGTCAGCTCCGCTGCCTTCGGTCCAAAGGTCGGCCGCCCGCCCTCCAGAAAGATCACCGTCACAATCCGCCCGGTGGGCGTATTGGCATAGCTCGCAAACCAACCAAACCGCGTCCCGTTGTTCGAGCACGTCCCCGTCTTGCCCAGCACCGGAAACGCATTGAAGCTCGCCCGCAAACTCCGTGCCGTCCCATACGACGCCTCTACCGCGCCCAGCATCCCCGGCTGCATCTCCGGCAGCACCGGCGCAATATTCAGAATCCGCTTCACGTGCGGCACAAAGGTCCGCACCTCCTCCGGCGTCTGCGGGTGCTGCAGGTAGTAGAGCGTCCCCCCGTTCGCGATCGCACTCACGATCGCCCCCAACTGTAGCGGCGTCATCGAAATGCTCTCGCCAAACGAGCACATCCGTCCCACGCCCCCCAGCTTCTGCGGCAGCTCCGTATCCGGATAGGTGCCAAGCTGCTCACCCCTGATGTGATACCCCGCCAGCTCGCCTAAGCCGAACTCGTTGGCGTAGTGCTTCACACGTTCGAATCCCATCAGCCGACCCAACTGTTCGAAGTAAGGGTTGATCGATCGCGCCAGCGCATAGTCCAGATTGACCTTGTACCCACCACCCAGGTTCACCGGCGTGTCGTGCTTGATGAGGCCCTCTTCCAGCGCCGCCAACGCCACCGTCAGCTTGATCGTCGAACACGGCTCCGCCCCGCTCGACAGCGCCAGCTTCTGGTTCACCATCGCCAGGATCCGCCCGCTCGAGGGATCGATCGCCAGCGCCGTCCCATTCATATTCCCTAGCGCCTCAATCGCCGCCGCCCGCACCGCCGGATCTTCTCCCGCCGTCACGTCGCCATCCGTCAGGTTGTCGGCAAACGAGTTCCCCGTGAAGTGCTCCACGTATCGCGTACGCCGCACCACCCGCACCAGCCGTCCGTGCCGCCGTACCAGCACCACATGCGTCGAAACCGCCCCGGCCCTCACCCGCCGTCCACGCCCCATCGCTCCGCGCCGCTTGGCCGAGGCTCGTGCGCTCACCACATGGCGCACCGCCCGCTTGTGCTCCAGCCGCGTCGGCTTGCTCGCCGCAAACCCCTGCACCGATCCAGATAGAACCAGGCAGAACCACAGCAGAACCAGCCCCCAACCCCGTCTCAACATCCCCATTCGCTCTTCCCCAAGATCGCCGTTCACGCCAAACCGGCAGTCTCCATTCACCTCAGCATCACCTCGCCTCAAGAGACATCCCCCAAACGAGGTATCGCCCTCAGTGCCCCCGCCGCAGAAACGCCGGAATATCCAGCTCATCCGGCTCCGAGTTACCGGCCTCGGTACGATCAAGAACAGGCGCGGTCGGCACCGGCGCGGGCGGTGCCTGCACGTGAAAGACCTCAGCGCGGGCCGCGTCCGTCGCCCGCGCTGACTCCGTGGCGTAACCGGCATCATGTTGGACGAATCGGACCGGCAAAGGTTCCGGGGCCGGCTCCCAGGCACGACGCTCCGGTCCAGGCGCCTCGGTCGGCTTCGAACTCCGAAAAAAATCATCGTCGAACACCGACGCCCGCGGCGGCACCCCGGGAGCCGCGCTGGGTGCTGGAGCCGGCGCGGGCGGCGCAAAAGACGCAGCCTCCCGCCCCCCGTTCGCCTCCGCCGGAGATTCGCTCCTCACCACCACAGACTCCGTCACCCGCGACTCCGTGACCCGCGTCGGCGGCTCCGGCCGCGCAACCTCGCCGCGAGACCCCCCGAACCCCTCCGAAACCCGCCCAGACCCCTGCGTAACCACGGCTGCTGAAGCCTCATTCGCGCGCCCCGATCCCACCCGGGGAGCAATCGGGACCTCCCACCGGCTCCCCGGCATCGTCGTCTCCGTCAGCATCCGCTCCCGCCGCTCCGGCATCTCCTGCTGTCGGAAGCCCGTCGCGATCACGGTGATCTTCAACTCATCGCCCATCCCCTCGTCCTGCACCGCCCCGAAGATGATGTTCGCGTCCTCATGCGCCGCGCTCTGAATAATGCTCGAAGCCTCGTTCACCTCGCTCAGCTTCAATGAACTCGACCCCGTGATATTGATCAGAATTCCCTTCGCCCCATCGATCGCGCCCGACTCTAACAAGGGGCTCGCCATCGCCGCCATCGCGGCCTCGGTCGCTCGGTTCGACCCCGACCGGATCGCAGTCCCCATCACCGCATAGCCCATCCCGGCCATCGTCGTCTTCACGTCCGCGAAGTCGCGGTTGATCACGCCCGGAATCGTGATAATGTCCGAGATCCCCTGCACCCCCTGCCGCAGCACATCATCCGCAATCCGGAACGACTCAAAGAATCCCGCATCCTTCGCCACCGCCAGCAGCTTCTCGTTCGGGATCACGATCACCGTATCCACCGAGTCCAGCAGCTCCTGCAGCCCGCGATCCGCCTGCATCATCCGCCGCTTGCCCTCAAACGCAAACGGCCGCGTCACCACCGCCACCGTCAGCGCCCCCATCTCGCTCGCCAGGCTCGCAATCACCGGCGCCGCTCCCGTGCCCGTCCCTCCTCCCAGACCCGCCGTCACAAACACCATGTCCGCGCCTTCCAGCGACTCGATGATCTTGTCCGAGTCCTCCAGCGCCGCCCGCCGCCCCACATCCGGGTTCGCCCCCGCGCCCAGGCCGCTCGTCAGCTTCACACCCAACTGCAGCTTCACCGACGCCCGCGAGCTCTCCAGAGCCTGCACGTCCGTGTTTGCAGCGATGAACTCCACCCCCTCCACCTGCGCCGCAATCATACGGTTCACCGCGTTGTTTCCACCCCCCCCCACACCAATCACCTTGATGCGTGCACCGCGGGGCATCCCGCCATCGTGGTAGTGAATACGGAGATCGTCGTCAGCGGAAAAGTTCGACATCGTCGTCTCAAGCTCCTAAGGGTAGGAAGTCCGCGTGCCGCCGCACCACAAATCGCACCCGGCGACCGTCTCCAGCCTTCTTAATCCTCTCACCCCATGGATCGCCGCCCGCCTCGCTTTTCCACCAACCCCCAGAATCTCCGCTGGTTCCTTCAGCGAAGTTTCGTACTCGGCACAGACGGCAGAATGACGTGAAAGGTGGTGCCCAGTCCGGGGGTAGAAGTCGCCCAAATACGCCCGCCGTGCTGCGTAACGATTGATCGACAAATCGCCAATCCCAGCCCGGTGCCGCCCATGGCCCGCGAGTCGGATGCATCTACCTGTTGAAATCGCTCGAAGACGGTCTCCAGCTTGTCCGCCGGAATGCCCCGCCCACGGTCCGACACCTCAATCAGCGCCTCTTTATCGCTAAACGGCCGAGCGCTCAGCGTAATCTCGCTCTCAGCAGGCGAAAATTTGATCGCGTTGGAAATAAGGTTGGTCAGCGTCTGCAAAATGCGGTCAGCGTCCGCCCACACCCGCGCGGTCGATGGCTTCAGCATCACGTTGATGCCGGCCTTCGCCGCCGCACCCGCCTGCAGGGCCGACGCGCGCTGCAGCAGGTCCTCCCCGCTGCACATTGCCAGCTGGAGCTCGCTCTTGCCCGACGAAATTCGCTCCAGATCCAGTATGTCGTTTACCAGCCGCACCAGCCGATCCGTGTTGCCCAGTGCGATCTCCAGCATCTGCTGCATCTTCTCCGGTCGCTGTACCAGCGCACCGCCAGTGACCAGGCCCAGAGCCGCGCGAAGCGACGTCAAAGGTGTCCGCAGCTCGTGAGATACAGTCGAGATGAACTCATCCTTCATACGGTCGAGCGCGCTGCGCTCCGTCGTGTCGGTAAAAGCAACCACCACGCCAATTGCCCGGCTCGGCCTGACGCTCGCTCCCTCAGGCGAAGGCTCGATCTGCGGACGAGCAACATACTCCACAGGGAAGCTCGTGCCGTCCTTCCGCCAAAAGACCTCATTCGACACGCGAACCGTCTCAAAAGTCGTCAAGGTACGGCAGATCGGGCAATCCGACTCCGGATATGGTCGCCCGTTCGGGTGCGTGTGATGTACCGTCTCGTGCATGTTTTTGCCGAACAACTCGCCGGAGTCGTACCCCAGCATGCTGGAAGCCGCGGAGTTGATCACCGTCACGCGACCATGCAGATCGACACCGAAGATGCCGTCGCCCACCGACTCCAGAATTGAGTCCGACTGCCGCGTCAACGTGCGCAGACGCCCCTCCATCCGCGTCTGGTCTGTGATATCGACACCGAACCCAAGAACATACGGCTCATGCCCCGGCAGCGCGATCAACTTATTGCGATATGCAATCACCCGGATGTCCCCATTGTTGTGCCTGAGATGCAGCAAGCCCTGAGCCTCTCCACTCTTTGCAATCTGCTCCAAGTAAGGCGGCAAATTGCCCCGGCGCTCCTCGGGAATGAACTCTGCCAGCGAATGGCGCACCAGCTGCTCGGGAGAGCGTCCGATCGAGGTTGCTCCGTGGAGGTTGATCGAAAGCAGCACACCGTTCAAGTCGTGGGTGCAAATCATGCCCAGCGAGCCCTCTATCAGCTGGCGATAGCGCGCTTCGGACTCCCGCAGCGTCGCCTCAGCCGCGCGCTGGCTGCTGACATCGATGCCCGTCGCAATGACGAATCCAACCTCGCCCTGCTGATCCAAAAGCGCGGTTGCCGACCACGCAATGCGCCGCATCGTTCCGTCGCGATTCAACCAGCGGTTCTCGAACACCGTCGGAAATCCGCCCGCACGCAGCTTTTCAAAGGTGTCGATCGCCTCGTCCACATCCTCGGCCGGAATCAGGCGATCCCACGCATACCGTCCGACCAGAATGTTGAAGTCGTAACCGCTCGCGCTCTCGCACGCTCGATTAAACCGGACAATCCGTCCTGCTGTGTCGAACACCACGACCAGCGCGCCGACAGTATCAAGAACAGCCGATACAAAGTTGCGCTCCACCGTTAATGCGCTCTCCACGCGCTGTCGCGCCCGCGCCGCCCGATCAATCTGCCGCACACGCGCCTGCAGCTCCAATCGGGAGATCACCATACGGCCCAACGCCATCAGGCTCTCTACCTGCTGATCAGAAAGACGGCGCGGCTCCTCGTCCAGCAGAAACAAGGCCCCGATCGACACTCCGCCCGGCGTCGTTAACGGAACACCCGCGTAGAAACGGAACGCTCTGCCGTCCATCCGGATTCCCTCGGACGCAAAGTAAGGGTCTAATCGCGCATCCTGCAGCTCATACAAGGTGTCGCCCTGGATCGTCGTCTCGCACGGCGTGCTGCCCAGCGAAAGCTCCGCCGCCTTCAGGCCCACGCGCGCTTTGAGCCAAAGCCGGTCGCTGTCAATCAACGAGATCGCCGCCGCCGACGCCTCGCACATCCGCGCAGCCAGCCGAACAATGTCATCTAATGTGGCATCGGGCGAGCTGTTCAGCACCTCGTATTGGGCCAGGGCCTCGAGGCGCAACGCTTCGTCTTTGACCAGCAGGGTATTCATGCGATGCTCCCCTTGAGAATAGGTCGGGCCGACACCGACCGTCTGCTACTTTCGGGGGAGCAACGGACTCGTCAAGGCGTAGGAAGCTTGCAGCAAGAACCTGCCCCCGGAGCGTCGTCCGCGCTTGCCTCAAGAGCAATCTTCCAGCTGCCGTCCAGCTGCTTGCGCCAGACGGTAATGTATCTGCCTGCCGTCGTCACCATCTGGCCGTTGCTGTCGCGCGCCCGACCCTCGTACGATCCCCACGTGTAACCCATATCGTTCGACGGCCCCATCGAGGCGCCCTGCGGAGTCCAGGTCAGTTGATACTCGGCCGGTGTCCAGGTCGCGCTGGACGCGATATTCGATCTTCCCTGGATCGCCGGCTTGCCATTGTTGAGCGTGACCGCGTCCGGTGCAAACCACTCGGCAAATGCCCTTCCGCCGCCGGCCGCCACAGCCTGGCTCAGCCGTCCATCAAGTTCAAGCAACGTCAGCACCCCAGGCGAGATCGTCGGCGTCGTCACTGGACTCACCAGGGTGTAGCTCGACGACGGCGAGCCAAGCGGCTGCAGAGGAGAGCTCGATGCGGGCAGCGTCCCGGGCTGCGCTGTGGTCTGCGTCCCGCTCTGGGCTCCTGTCTGAGAGCCGGTCTGTGCCTGCACAGGAGCCGGGCTGCTCTGGGCCATCACCGGCAGTCCCCAGATCGGACTGATGACTCCAAAGCAAAGAAGCAGCTGCAACAAAGCAAATCCCGGTGCGCGCACGTCAACCTCGAGGGCAGGCCAGCAGCAGCCGGCCAAGTGTCTCTGCAAGTATCTGATAGATCAGCCCCCAGTGGTTGGACTGGTATGCTTCGCGCCATGTCAATCTCCAGAGGAGCTCTTGCGCCCTCGCCTTGGCAGCGGCGCTTTTTACCCTAGGTGTGGCACTGTCGTCTGTCCAGGGGTGCCACTCCGCCCTGCAGCTTCGGGGACATACCGCTCCCACGACCTTGGTCATCGACCGGAGCCTCCGTTGGATCGCGCTCAGTCTGCTCGCCGCGTGGTGCGCCAAATGACGCTCGCTGGCGCGTGGATTCTCTGGGCATGCTCGCCGGCATTGAACTCTGCGGTCGATGCACCGCGCCTCCGCCGTCGCCTCGCGTGTCCTAAGTGTTATCTTCCTCCGGCTCATCAAGATCCATCGTCGCCCCCCTCATCTTCAGCACTCTTGTCATCGGCAGCGCCGGCAACGTTGATTTCAAGGGAGTTGGCCGCATCGGCCTCAAGGCCCTGGTTTACTTCGAAACCGTCACTACGGCCGCGCTTGCCATCGGCCTGTGCGCCATCGATTTGACTCGGGCCGGCGTCGGCCTCGTGCTGCCCGCCACACCCGTCCCCTCCCTTCCCGCCCCGCCCCTGCGAAGACAGAACTTCCACCTCCACATCTCCCGGAAAACATCGCCAGCTCCGTCGCCGAAGGCGTCTTTCTAACCCGTGGCGCTTCTCTTCCGTGTGCCTCTCCGGCCCTTCCTCTGCGCCGTCGCCGAACCCGCCGGCATCGCCTTCGCCATGGCCACCAGCGAGGCCGCCCTACCCCGCGCCATGGAAAGGGATGAGGCGCTCGGCGTCCCACGGCGCATCGTCAGCTTCGTCATCCCCGCAGGCTACAGCTTCAACCTCGACGGCTCCACGCTCTACCTCGCCGTGGCTCGCATCTTCGTCGCGCGCAAGCCGGGGGAACCACACGGGCGTGGCCAGCAACTCTTTAGATGGGCACCCTGATGCTCACCAGCAAAGGCGTCGCGGAGTCCCGCGCGGCACACTGGTCGTGCTCCTCGGAACCGCCTCGGCCTTCCACCTTCCCACCGCGCCCATCTTCGTCCTGCTCGGCATTTGACTCCCTCACGGACATGGCCCGCACCACCGTCAGAGTCGTCGGCAAACTGCCTGGCCAGCTCCGTTATCGCCCGGTGAGAAGGCGTATTCGGGTCCGAGCCGGTCGTCGTCGCCCCGGCCATGCAGCCCTCGCCCCACAAAGATCAGCTGCGCAGACTTTCACCCCTTCATCGCTCGTGCGCAACCCTTTGTATACTTGTGGGTCTGGGCTGTTACAGGCCCGTGTATGCCAGACAATGCGGGCAGGTCGGCTATGGAACAGTATCTCAACCGGATCAAATCGCCCGCAGATGTGAAGCGGCTCAGCTTGGTCGAGCTCGAGCGGCTCGCTGAAGAGATCCGCGCTCGCCTGATCCGCAGCGTTGCCAAGACCGGCGGACATCTCGGGCCCAACCTCGGCGTCGTCGAGCTCACGCTCGCTATGCACGTCGTCTTCGATACGCCCGCGGATCACTTCGTCTTCGACGTCAGCCACCAGGCCTACGTGCACAAGCTGCTCACCGGCCGCGAAAGCCAGTTCCACACCATCCGCCAGCCGGGCGGTCTCAACGGCTTTATGCTCCGCACCGAAAGTGAACATGACAGCTTCGGCGCGGGCCATGCAGGCACCGCACTCAGTGCGGCCCTCGGCATGGCCGTCGCCAGGGATATGAGCGGCGGCGCCGAACACGTCGTCGCCCTCGCCGGCGACGCCGCCTTCACCAACGGCATCAGCTTCGAGGCCCTCAACAACATCGCCTCCAGCACCAAGCGTCTCATCATCGTGCTCAATGACAATGAGTGGTCGATCGACAAGAACGTCGGGGCCATCGCCGAGTACTTCCACAAGATCTCCATGAACGCGACCTTCAACACCCTACATGACAAAGCCGTCGGCATCGCGGGCAAGATCGGCGGCAAGGCGGCCCGCCACGTCGCTCGCATCGCAGACGAAGCCGCCAAGGGAATCGTCGGCCGCGGCATCCTCTTCGAGGAGTTCGGCCTCAGCTACTTCGGCCCGGTCGATGGCCACAATCTGCCACTCCTGATCGATACCCTTCGCTTCCTCAAGGAGCAGAACAAGCCGGTCGTCCTACACGCGATCACCCAGAAGGGTCGCGGCTTCGAACCCGCGCTGGCCGGGCAGAAAAAGTTCCACGGCCTTGGCCCATACGACCCCGAAACCGGTGAAACCAAGCCCGCCGGGCAGATGACCTACTCCGAGGTCTTCGCCGAAAGCCTCGTTCGCCTGGCCGACGTGGACCGCCGCGTCGTCGCGATCACGGCAGCCATGCCCAACGGCACCGCCCTCGATCTCTTCCGGCCGCGGCACCCGGACCGCTACTTCGATGTCGGCATTGCCGAGGAGCACGCGGTGCTGTTCGCCGCGGGGTTGGCAACCAAGGGCTACCGGCCCTTCTGCGCCATCTACTCGACCTTTCTTCAGCGCGCCTTTGACCAGATCGTGCACGATGTCGCCCTGCAGAACCTGCCCGTGGTCTTCTGCATGGACCGCGGTGGCCTCAGTGGAGACGACGGACCCACGCACCACGGCCTCTTCGATATCAGCTATCTGCGTGGCGTGCCCAACCTCATCCATATGGTGCCCAAGGATGAAGACGAACTGCAGGACATGCTGGTAACCGCACTGGCGCATGAGGGCCCCAGCGCCATCCGCTACCCTCGCGGCACCGGTCCCGGTGCCTCCATCAAATCGCACGGCCGTGCACTCCCTATCGGCGTCGCCGAGGTGCTGCATGAGACCGATGCCGACGAGGTCTGCATTCTGGCGCTCGGCGCCATGGTCCCCGAAGCCGAACGCCTCGCCGCCATGCTGGCCGCCGAAGGCGTGCAGGCTGCCGTGGTCAACGCGCGCTTCGCCAAGCCGGTGGATGCGGCGTGCATCGAGCGCTTCGGGCGCACGGCTCGCCTGCTGGTCACGATGGAGGACCACGTCCTCTCCGGCGGCTTCGGCAGTGCGGTCCTGGAGACGCTCAGCGACGCTGCGCTGGAGGTGCCGGTTCTTCGCGTGGGCTGGCCGGACCAGTTCATCGAGCACGGCAGGGTTGAGGCGCTGCGGTCAAAATACGGAGTCACTGCGGAGGCGGCGCTGGAACGGGTGCGGCCATACGTAAGCCGTCTCGTCGCGCACGGAGCCTGAGTCCCACGCACCCAAGCAAATTAGATCTGCGAACAGGGCAGCGGGGGAGGGCGCGAAGGTGGGTGGGGTACCCCCCGTACAATGTTGCGCAAACTCTTGAACCCAGGGATTTTAGGTCCGGACCTCAAAGCGCGCCAGGGTAGGCGGAGGGCCGGATTGATGGCCTGCACAGGCTTTGGTGCCCCGAAGGGCTGCCGCAGCCTGTCTAGCGAGCCTGCCTGCGGCGCAACACCGCCACCGCACTCAGGGCTCCCGTGCCCAACAGGGCCAGTGACGCCGGCTCCGGTGTGACGCTGGATTTCACGTTGGTGAAGATGAAGTTGTCGTCGTTATAGTCGAAGTCCGAGTTCTGGGATGCCAGCAGATCCTCGAAGCCGACGTAGGTCCCTGCCGGGAAGTCAAACGTAGTGTGCGTGATGATGCCACCGGCGAAGGGCGCGATGTAGGCGTGGGGGAAGCCGTCCACATTGTTGGCGTCCGAGTAGAGATAGTCGTTCTTTTGGCTGGCAAAGAGCACAAAGACGAGGCTATCGCCGGCGGAGACCTGTCCGAAGTTGACCTCGGCTCCGGTCGAGGCGGAGTGGTTGGCGAAGAAGAACGGGCTTTGATATCCCGTCGTCTGGTCGAGAAGCGCAACGAAATCGTCGTCGACGGCACTCGCATTGACGAAGTAGCCAACAATCGAGCCAGTCGAGGTTGCGGTCAAGTTGGCCTCCGACGCGGGCACCCCGACATCTCCATACCCAACGAATACGGAGGCGCTGGCGACGAGCGTAGAAGCAGAGAGAACGGCGGCAGATGCAAGAAAGCAGAAGGTGTTCAAGGCTGGCCTCGGCCAAACGGAGTTAACGTGCGCTAATTACATCTGGGTTGGATGGCACCGAAGGCCGGCGCTTCTCTAACCCAAGACTGCGAATACAGTACGTAAGTACCCTGTGTCGCGACTCAGATTAGCAGAAATAGAACTTTCTTCCTCCCTGTGGGAAAAATATTCCCGCATATACTTGGTTCGTTATGCCACCTACTGCTCCCGGCGAGCTTGTCGATGCGCCCTCCACCTCTGAGCAGCCCGGAGACGCCCCTGGCGCGCCGAAGATGAGTGGCCCGATGCTGGATGTCGTCGAGATTATGGCGATTCTTCCTCATCGCTATCCTTTTCTCCTGATCGATCGTGTCGTGGAGATTGAGCGGAAGCGGCGCATTGTTGCGCTGAAGAATGTTTCGGTGAATGAGCCGCATTTTGCTGGGCACTTTCCGGCGTACCCGATCATGCCGGGGGTTCTGATTGTGGAGGCCATGGCTCAGGCGGGTGGCGCGCTTTTGCTGACCGAGATTCCCGATCGGGAGTCGAAGCTGATGGTGTTTACCGGCATTGACAGTGCGAAGTTTCGCAAGGCGGTGACGCCCGGCGACCAGCTTCGACTGGAGGTTACGGTTTTGAACTGGCGTACCACGGCGGTGAAGCTGCAGGGCGTGGCGACGGTGGACGGAAAGGTGGCGTGCGAGGCCACGATCACGTGTATGTTGACCAACCGTCCCCAGCCGACCCCAGCTGCGCCCGCCGGCACGCAGGCAGCGCAGTAGGCCGACTCAGGTGCCCATCCACCCTTCCGCGATCGTTGCTGCCGGGGCCGAAGTTCCGGCGAGCTGCACAGTCGGCCCGTTTTGCACGGTGGGCCCGGAGGTTGTGCTGGGCGAGGGCTGCACCCTGGTGTCGCACGTGGTTCTCGACGGGCGGACGACGCTGGGCGCGCGCAACACGGTGCACCCGTTTGCCTGCCTGGGGGTAGCGCCGCAGGATTTGAAGTACAGGGGCGAGCCGACCGGGCTGCGAATCGGGGACGACAACAGCATTCGGGAGTATGTGACGATCTCGCGGGGGACGGCGGGCGGCGGGGGGACGACGACCGTGGGCGACGGCTGCCTGATCATGGCGTATGTGCATATCGGGCATGACTCTCACATCGGCAACGGCTGCATTCTGGCGAATGCCGCGACGTTGGCCGGTCATGTGACGGTGGAGGACTTTGCCGTGGTCGGGGCGCTCAATCCGGTGCACCAGTTCTGCACGGTGGGGCGGTATGCGTATATCGGCGGCGGGACGACGATCACCCAGGACGTGCTTCCCTTTTCACTGACCAGCGTTCGCCGGGAGAATCGGGCGTTCGGCCTGAACAAGTTGGGGTTGGAGCGGCGGGGCTTCAGCGCGGACGAGTTGCGGCAGCTGCGCGCGGCCTACCGGCTGCTACAGACCTCGCACCTGAACACGAGCGATGCCGTGGCCGCGATACGGGCGAAGATTGAGGCCGGTGAGTTTGGACCGCACGTGCGGTATCTGGTGGAGTTTATCGCGCGATCCGAGCGCGGCGTGATTAAGTAGTTTGGGTGCGGTCAGGCGGTGCGCCGCTTGAACAGGCGGTAGATCCCCAGCAAGATGAGCGCGCCGACGAGCGACATGATGAAGCCCGCGGGCTGGTTTGGCTGGTAGAGTCCGAGCAGGCGACCGAGAAAGCCGCCGACGAACGCGCCGGCGATGCCCAGCAGGATGGTGATGATGATACCGCCGGGATCCTTGCCCGGCATGATGAGTTTGGCAAGTGCGCCGACGATCAGCCCGATAAGTAGTGTCCACAGAATACCCATGGCATTTCCCCCTGTGTTTTGCTTGGCCCGTTCCACGTCAGAGCGTCGTTGCACCTCCTTTGTTGCTTGGATGAACTAAATATTTACCTTGCTGAGTTGTTGGCGCTGCATTGATGGCGTTCGCACGGGAGGGCCGAATGGTTTCCGGGACGCTCTTGCTGACGGATGTTGGCTGACCGCCGTACACTACCCGCACCTATGACTCGTTATCTTCGTCCCGCATCTGTCCTGGCCGCCTGCCTGCTTGCCGCTCCCGCACTTTTGGCCCAAGCGCCTACACCCGTCGCGATTGTGGGCCTGACGCATGGGCATGTGCTCGGCTTTCTGCATAACCTGCCGAACCACCATGAGATTGCTCTGGTGGGAATCTCGGAGCCGGATGCGCAGCTGCGCGCGAAGTACGAGCAGAGGTTTCACTTCGACCACAAGCTCTTGTTTGCTTCGGAGGAGGAGATGCTGAAGGCGACGCATCCGAAGGCGATCCTGGTATATACGGCGCCGGTGGGGCATCTGGAGGCGATCCGGGTGGCGGCGCCGATGGGGATAGCGGCGATGGTGGAGAAGCCGCTGGCGACGACGGTGGCGGACGCGCTGGCGATCCAGGCGCTGAGCACGGAGCACCATGTGCCGGTGCTGACGAACTACGAGACGACGTGGTATGCCTCGAACAACGACGCGATCCACCAGTATGACGAGGGCAAGATCGGCCCGATTCGGCGGATGGTCTTCCATGACGGCCACAAGGGGCCGAAGGAGATCGGCGTTGACCCGGAGTTTCTCGCGTTTCTGACGGATGCCAAGCAGAACGGCGCCGGGGCGCTGTTTGACTTCGGCTGCTACGGGGCGGACCTGGCGACGGTGCTGATGCATGGCGAGCTGCCGCAGTCGGTGACGGCCATTACGCATACGGACAAGCCGGCGGTGTACCACAACATCGATGACGACTCGACGATTCTGCTGCAGTACCCGGCGGCGGTGGCGGATATTGAGGGCTCGTGGAACTGGCCGTTTGATCGCAAGGATATGGAGCTGTATGGGGCCACGGGGATCATCGATACGGTGTATGTGTCGACGCAGGTGACGGACCACATGCTGGTGCGGTATGCGGGCGACAAGGAGGCGCACCCGGAGACGGCGCCGGCGCTCAAGGCGCCGCAGGATGACTCGCTGAATTACCTGGTTGCCGTGCTCAACGGCACGCTGCATCCGCAGCATGATTTTACGAGCCTGGATACGAATGTGAAGGTGGTGCAGATTCTGGATGCGGCGCGGCGGTCGGCGACGGAGCACCGGACGGTGTCGGTGAGCGGGGCGACGAACCTGGCGGAGGCGCGGCGGTAGGTTTACCGAGGGCCCAGGATTTGTTCGGAGGGAATGGTGTTGGGCATGGGCGCGGTGTCTGATTTGTAGACCCGCGCGCAGGGCTGGCCGGTGGTGCAGAGGACGGTAAGCTCGGCGAGGCCGGCCGGGTGGGCGCGGACGGCCTCCGCGACGGCGTCGTTGCCGATGGCGATGATGTAGTCGGCGCGGGCGCCGGGGTCGGCTAGAGCGTGTTGATAGCTGTCGCGGTCGTTGTCGCTGAGGATGGACTTGAGGGGCAGGCCTGCCTGCTGGACGGCGCCGATGTGGTCGTTGGTGGAGATGAGGATGCGGGAGCCTCGAGGGAAGGAGTCGAGGACCTGCGCGAGCTGGTGCTCAAAGGCGACGCGGGTGATGGAGTTGACGACGCCCTCGCGGAAGACGAGCGGGGGTTCGGCCATCATGCCGACGGAGTTGAGGGCGGCGAAGGCGAAGGCGGCGGCGGGGAGGAGGCGGGCGAGGAGAAGTCGCGTGGGGGAGGGGTGGGCTGGATTTTGCCGGGCGGTGCGCTGGAGGCGGTGCTGGGTCCAGTCGAGGGCGACGGCGCTGAAGAGGGCGATGGCGGGGAGCATCTCCATGCCGTAGCGGGCATTGTAGAAGGAGTGGGGGTAGAGCTGCGGGATGAAGATGGGAACCGAGCCCCAGGCGATGGAGTAGACGTAGAAGGGCAGGGGGAACCAAAGGAGGAGGGCGGCGGGCTCGAGGCGGTCGCGGAGGGTGCGCCAGGCGCCGAGGAGGGCGAGGGGGAGGGTGAAGAAGCCGAGCTCCCAGACGGTGGAGTCGACCTGGGCGGTGCGGGTGTAGAAGAGGAGGGCCCAGGCGGGGTTGTGCCAGCCGCGGTAGTGTTTGGAGCCGGGGGGCGAGGTCTTGCGCTCGATGGCGGAGGCGGAGTAGGGGCCGCGCATGAAGTCGAGCCAGTCGCCGTAGAAGTGGTGGTTGTAGGCGAACCAGCCGAGGGGGGCGGCGACGGTGAGGACGGTGAAGACGGCGAAGGCGACGGCCAGGGGGCGGACGTGCGAGCGGTGGCGGAAGAGGGCTAAGGCGAGGACGCACCAGAGGAGGGCAGAGAGGATCCAGCCGTCGTAGCGGGTGTAGACGGCGAGGACGTTGAGGATGCCGAGGCCGACGAGGCGGGAGCGGACGGGACGGAGTTGGGTGGGGTTGCGGGCGCGGGCGAGGGCGGTGAGGGCCTCGGTGGCCAGGAGGATCTGCCAGACCGTGATGGCGAGGAAGAGGGGCTCGGTCATGGCGGTGGTGCTGAGGTAGAGGAGGTTGGGGTTGAGGCCGAAGAAGGCGGTGGCGACCAGGGCCCAGAGCGGGGTGGCGAGGCGGCGGGCGAGGCGGAAGAAGCCGAGGACGGCGACGACGAAGGCGGCGAGCGAGGGCCAGGCGCCGGCCATGCCGTTCTGCCACCACTCCATGCGGCCGATGAAAGGGAGCATCAGGAGGTGGGGGAGGGGGAGCCAGACGCCACCGAGCTGGGCGAGGCCGGGGTAGCGGGCGTCGAGGATGCGGCGGGCAATGCCGAGGTGGGCGACGGCGTCGCCGTAGAGGAGCAGGTAGCCCTTGCTGAGGCAGACGATGAGGGCGAGGGCGGCGACGAAGAGGGTGGGGACGAGAATGGGGAGGGTCTCTTCGCGGCGCGCGGGGTGGATGCCGTCGTTGGAGACAAGGGAATGGGCGACGGCGGCGGGGTCGGGTTGCGCGGGGCGGCGGCGGGCCGACCGAGTGGGCCGGGGTTTGGGGGCTTGGCTCACGTTAGGTGGTTGGGACATCGAGGTGGGAGATCTGCTCGAAGAGGCGGAAGCGATCGTCGATCTCGGCGCGGGAGAGGGACTCGAGGCGGGCGGTGCCGAACTGCTCGACGGCGAAGGAGCCCATGACGCCGCCATAGAACATGGCGCGGCGGAAGACCTCCGGGGTGAGGGTGGGCTGGGAGGCGAGATAGCCGTAGAAGCCGCCGGCGAAGGAGTCTCCGGCGCCGGTGGGGTCGACGACCTCGGCGAGGGGGAGGGCGGGGGCGCGGAAGGGGTGGGGTTTGGGGGTGTCGGGGAAGGAGCGGGCGGAGAAGAAGGCGGTTGCGCCGTACTCGCCGTGCTTGATGACGAGGGACTTGGGGCCGAGGGCGAGGACGGCTTCGGCGGCGCGGACGAGGTTGGTCTCGCCGGAGAGCTGGCGGGCTTCGGCGTCGTTGATGAGGAGGACGTCGAGTTCGCGGAGGACGCGCTTGAGGTTGTCGGTGTGGGCGCTGATCCAATAGTTCATGGTGTCGCCGCAGACGAGTTTGGCGTCGGGTAGCTGCCGGCGGACCTCCAGTTGGAGGACGGGGTCGATGTTGGCGAGGAAGAGGTAGTCGGAGGCCTTGTAGGCGGCTGGGATTTTGGGGGGGAAGGTGGCGAAGACGTTGAGGTCGGTGCCGAGGGTGGTGGCCTCGTTCATGGCGCCGGTGTAGGAGCCGGTCCAGTGGAAGGAGAGGCCGTCAGCGTGCTCGATGCCGGCGGTGTCGACCCCTCGGCGGGTGAGGACGGCTTCGTTCTCTGGGGAGAAGTCTGTGCCGACGACGCCGACGACGCGGACTTCGGTGTAGTAGCTGGCGGCGAGGGCGAAGTAGGTGGCGGCGCCGCCGAGGATTTTGTTTGCCTGGCCGGTGGGTGTGGAGAGGGTGTCAAAGGCGACGGAGCCGACTACGAGGATGGACATTGCGTTTAGAGGATCTCCGGAGGTGGGGGGTACCCCCCGTACTTTGCTGCGTAAAATTTACGATCCAGGCGAGTTAGGTCTGGACCCAGGGCGATCGGTGAGTACACGCGGGACTGCCAGATGATGGGTGCCCGCCCTTCCATTATGCCGGTTGCGCGGGGTGCCGGAGGCCAGGTGTCCGGACCGGGCGCGATGCGGTTTCGTGGCCGGGCTTAGGTCGACTCCGGCGTGAGGGCTGGTCCGGGGGAGCGTTGGGGGAGCTTTTTTGCCGGATGCCAGGAGCTGACGAGGGCGAAGGCGAGGAGCATCTCGGCGATGTCGCCGCCGTAGTACATGAGCTCTGCGGCGCGCTGGAGCTGCAGGGCGGGGGCGGGGGCGGGGATGGTGACGTGCCAGCCGGCGTAGAGGAGTTGGGCGAGGACGGAGTGGAGGACGACGGCGAGGCCGAGGATGACGAGGCGGGCGGGGACGGAGGGGCGGTGGGGAGCGGGGTCGGGGCCGGCGATGACCCAGGTATAGAGGCAGCCGGCAGCGATGAAGTGGAGGTGGAGGAGGGTGTGGAGGGCGGGGTGCAGCATGGCGGCCGTGTAGAGCGGGGTGAAGTAGAGGGCGGCCATGGCGCCGAGGTCGAGGGTGAGGGCGACGAGGGGGTTGGCGAGGAGGCGGAGCGCGGGGCTGCGCAGGATGGCGGTGAGGCGGCGGCCGTGGCGGGAGGGGAGGGTGCGGAGCAGGAGGGTGATGGGCGCGGCCATGACGAGGGCGATGGGGGCGAACATGCCGAGGAGGAGGTGCTGCAGCATGTGTTTGCGGAGGTCGCCGGAGGGGTATGGGAGGGCTTGGGGGCAGAGGCCCCAGAGCAGAAGGGCGCAGCCGGTGACGAAGAGGGCGGAGCGGGCGGGGGGCCAGGGGCGCAGGCGGCGCGGGTTGGCCGCGGCGAGGGAGAGATAGGCCGCCGCGGCGGTGGTGAGGAGGGCGAGGGGGAGGAGGAGGGAGGGGTGCTCGCTCATGCGCGGCTGCCGGGCGCGGGGGCGATGGAGATGGGTGTGCCGCGACGGGCCATCGCCCAGCCGGCGAGGATGAAGAGGACGCCGGAGGCGAGAAAGCCCATGTCATAAGCGAGCTGGTGGGGGCCGGAGTGGACGTGGTGGACGCCGAGGATCTGGTGGTCGATGAGGCCCTCGACGAGGTTGAACCAGCCCCAGCCGCAGAGGATCCAGGACCAGAAGACGCCGGAGCGCCAGACGGCGCTGCGGGCGTCGGTGACGCGGGCGTAGAGGATGCCGAGGCCGAGGAGGACGGCGAGCCAGGTGACCGTGTGAAAGAGGCCGTCGCCGAGGGTGTTCATGCGGAGGCCGGGGACGGTGTTGACGGAGACCACGCTTGAAAACATGTGGTGCCACTGGAAGAGCTGGTGGAGGAAGATGCCGTCGAAGAAGCCGCCGAGGCCGACGCCGAGGGTGATGCCGGGCAGGGTTAGGGGGAGGATTTGGTGTTGGTGTGGGGTGGTGGCGGGTTGCGATGGCATGAGGCTGACCTCCTCCGGCGGGGGTCGAGCGGTGCCGGGTGTGTTTTATGTGCGAGTTGCCGCGGGAGCGGTGTCATTACGGATGCGGTGGGTGGCTCCGTCTGTTTGCTGATGCTGGCATGTAGAAAGAGCTCTCGGTCGCCAGCACATCGCGTTAACCTGGAGACAACACCTGGTTGCGGGCTTCGGGCAGAAGGTGATGCGATCAATGACGAGAAAGGCGTTTATCATTACTGATCCTGCGATCACTTCCGGGTGGAGCGGTGAAAGCCCGAAAATGAAATGCGACACCAGCTACGACTCATACGATTACGGTGGATTTGTGCCTCGTTTCATTCTCATCTTTGCTCTTATTTTCTGTTCCTTGCGCCTCAAGGCTCAGGAAATCCGCCAAGTGGATTTCAGAAATTTCACCTATCCCGTAAGCGGGCATCTGCTCGGTCACAGCAGCCTCCAATGGCTTGCTGATTCCACTTCCAACACCCATAGAAAGTCGATCCAGCTAGTCGACGGCAAAGATCTCATCAATACTTCCAGCTTCGTGATGAACGGTAAGGAATATGCCCAATACGAAGGGTTCACATTCAAGTCTGTGCGCTACGCCGACCTCACGAGAGATGGCCACGAGGAGGCTATCGTCGACCTCATGTATCACTCCGGCGGAACGCAAACGACCGACTATGTTTACGTCTATACATTCGATCAGCGTCGGCCAAAGCTCCTCGCCTACTGCCACACGGGAAGCAGATCAGATTCCGGCCTCTACGGTGTGTACGGACAAAAGGGACTCTTGATATTTGAGTTGCTCGACCCAATCCGAAATCACGGCGATTGCTGTTCTTCTGGCGTGCTCATCTCGCGCTTCAGGTGGCAGTCCGGCGTCTTTAAGCGGATTGGTCCCATTGAGCGACGCGTCGTTCCTCCGCCTCCGGAAGAACCGGTCAGGTGAATCCGGTCTAGTGTTGTGAGCAGAAGCTCACTGCATTGTTTCAGGGCCAAGGCCTGTCCTATTCCAGCCTAGGGCGAAGCCCCAGGTGCATTCCAGCGAAAGATCGAGGGCTGAAGGCCCGGCACATTCCCGCGCACGAATTTCTGACTTACCAAAACTAGTCTAGACCGGCTAAGTTGCGTGAGGTGCCCTCGTTGCGGGCAAGCGGCAAGACGGAAGTTGAGTGGGTCACTCCCTCTAAGTCGCATTTGGTTGACTTAGGGCGGAAGTGGGCGCCTTGCGCGTCAGTGTGTGGCACGGCGATTTGAGTGAGTGGGAGAGAGTTAGAGGTATTTGCCGAAGAGGGGGGATAGTTTGGCGCGGGTGGCGGGGGGGATGTGGGCGCGGTCGGTCATGATGGCGAATTTGGCGGCGGTTTGGGCGGGGCTGGCGGAGAGGTCTGAGGGGAGGAGGCGGACGGCGGCGGCGACGACTTTTTGGGCGTTGGCGGAGTTCTGGTGCATGACGGCGATGACCTGGTCGACGGTGACATCGTCATGGCCTTCGCGCCAGCAGTCGTAGTCGGTGACCATGGCGAGGGTGGCGTAGGAGAGTTCGGCTTCGCGGGCGAGTTTGGCTTCCTGGAGGTTGGTCATGCCGATGACGTCGGCGTTCCAGGAGCGGTAGAGGTTGGATTCGGCGCGGGTGGAGAACTGCGGGCCTTCCATGCAGACGTAGGTGCCGCCGAGTTTGCCGGTGACGCCGACTTCCTGGCAGGCGCGGGCGAAGGTTTCGGAGACGATTTTGCAGATGGGGTCGCCGAAGGCGACGTGGCCGACGATGCCTTCGCCGAAGAAGGTCGCAGTGCGGTCGAACGTCCGGTCGATGAACTGGTCGGGGATGACGAAGTCGGTGGGTTTGTGCTCTTCCTTGAGCGAGCCGACGGCGGAGACGGAGAGGACGGAGCGGACGCCGGCGAGCTTGAGGGCGAAGATGTTGGCGCGGAAGGGGAGCTCGGAGGGGAGGATGCGGTGGCCCTTGCCGTGACGGGCGAGGAAGACGACTTCGCGGCCCTCGAGGGTGCCGAAGACGAGGGGGTCGGAGGGGTCGCCGAAGGGGGTGGGGATGTGTTCTTCGCGGACGTCGGAGAGGCCGGGCATGGAGTAGAGGCCGCTGCCGCCGATGATGCCGATCTCGGCCTGGTTCTTGGGGGTGGAGTACGGGGCGGCGGGGCTTTCGGGCAAGGGTGTGGGGCTCCTGGGGTGTGGGGTTCAGTTGTGAGTATAGGGGGAGGACCTGAGGGTGGCATGGAGGTGAAGGAGGGTTGAGGAGAGGACGAGGAGGTGGTCGGAGAGGGGCGGGACGGGAGAGAGGCGAACCTGCTGGAGCGGGCCGGTGGGGTTGACGGAGGCGAAGAGGGGCCGGAGTTGGCGCGCAAGCGAGACGGGGAGGCCTTCGGTGATGAGGAGGTCGGCGCCGGAGCGGAAGAGGACGGCGTCGCCCTCGGGTGTGGTGTAGACCTGCTCCTCGGTGGCGAGCGATGCGGGCGCGGCGGGGTCGGGGGCGGCCTCATCGGCGGGGCGGCGGGTGATGGCGGCGAAGCGGTGGTGGAGGCCGGTGCTGTAGAGCGCGGCGAAGGCGCGGGCGGAGCCAGGGGTGCGCCAGCGGGAGTTGTAGACGAGGATAAGGGAGGCGGTGGTCTGTTTTTCAGCGGGGGAGCTGGAGCGTCGCTGGGCGGCGAAGTAGGTTCCGCCGTCCCAGGCGGAGGCGAAGCGGCCGGTTTCTGTGGTGGCGCCGAGGACCTCGGCGAAGATGCGGGTGTCGAGTTCGCCGAGGGCGCCGACGTCATAGGGCTCGAACTCGGGGTCGAGGAGGGGATGGAGATCGGGCAGGATGAGGGAGGGTGGGGGGTCGTGGGCGAGGAAGCGGGCGGGGTTGAGTATCTGCCACGAGGTGGACGGCGGATGCTGGAGGACGCTGGCGAAGGCGCCGGACTTCCCGTCGCGCACGAGGACGGTGTGCTCGAAGCGGAGGCCGGCGGTGTAGGGGAAGAGGAGGGATTCTCGGAGCACGAGCGGAGCTTTGGCGAGGACGGGAGAGTCTTTGGCGTCGGAGGCATCCTCGTCGAGGAGGGAGGTGTTGGCGGGGACGTCGGCGAGGGTTTTGCCTGAGGCGTGGAGGGCGTCGTCGAAGTAGACGACCATGGCCTGGCCTTCGGCGACGGCTTCGCGCGAGTCTTCGAGCTCGTCGGTAGCGATGTGCTCCCGGTCTTCGGCGACGGTTTGGGCGACACCGTGGACGCCGGAGTCGCCCCACTTTTCGAGGCCTGAGCCGGCGGCGACCAGGAACTGATCCTGGAGGGCGTGGGTGAGTTCGTGGGCGAGGACGGGCTTCTGTTCGGCGGCGGGGACCCAGTCGAGGAGGTTGATGGTTTGGGTCTTTGTGTCGTAGAAGCCGGCGATCTGCTCGGTGAGGAGCGAGACGAGAAAGGGGCCGAGGTCGAAGTCGGGCGGGAGGAGGCCGAACTTTTTGAGGACGAGGGCGGAGCGCTGGAGGCGCTTGGCGGACTCGTCGTTCTTCATGCGGGAGTTGAGGTATTTGGTGACCTCGGGGCGAGAGATGAGGCGGCGTTTGACGAGGTGGTGGATGGGGAGGCCGGAGTCGTGGGAGACGAAGTCGGTCATGGCGTCGACGGAGTCGAGAAGCTGCTTGCGCTCGGCTTTGGACATGGGATGGCCCGATGCGGAGGCTGCGGGAGGGGAGGGTGGAGGCGGCGTGGGTGTGGGATTCGGATTGGTTTGACCGAGGGCGGGAGCGAGGAATGCGGCGAGAAGAAGGAGGCGAGTCATGGAGGGGAAGGCGGAGGCGGGTGAAGCGCGCGAGACGTGACGCTTCTAAAATTGAGTGTACGGGTTCGGCGGCAGGGCTTCCCTGCCCTGGACGGAGGAGAGAGGCGATGGCGATGGCGAACTTTGACGAGGCAGGTGTGGGCGGCATGGAGATGGGGGGGTGGGCGGCGATGTTTGCGGGGGCTGTGGTGGTGCGGGTGGGCCGAGGGGGATGGATCCGGGTGCGGGGAGAGGACCGGGTGCGGTGGCTGAACGGGATGGTGACGAACTCGATCGGTGGGTTGGGCGCGGGGGAGGGCTGCTTCAACCTGCTGCTGAACGCGCAGGGACGGATCCAAGGCACGGCTTGGGCATTTCAGATGGGGCAGGAGATCCTGCTGGAGACGGATGCGGCGCAGGCGCGGGGAATGGTAGAGAGCCTGGATCGATTTGTGATTATGGACGATGTCGAGTTGCAGGATGTATCCGAGGGCTGGGAGGGGCTGGTAGTGATGGGGCCGGCGGCGGGCTTGCAGCTGCGCGCGGTGGGATTCGAGGTGCCGGAGGGAGCGAGAACAGGGCTGCGTCAGGTAGGCGAGGCGGTGGTCGTGCACAAGGCGGGGCGGCTGTTTGCGCGGTGGGAGGTTTGGGGGCCGAAGGAGGGTGTGGAGCGGGCGCGGGCGAGGCTGATGGAGGCAGGTGCGGCGGAAGGTGGGGAGGAGATATTGAAGTGGGCGAGGCTGCTGGAGGGAGTGCCGCGGTTCGGGGTGGATATCCGGGAGAGGGAGCTGCCGCAAGAGACGGGGCTGGTGGAGGCGTTGCACTTCAGCAAGGGCTGCTACCTGGGGCAGGAGATTGTGGAGCGGATCCGGTCCCGCGGCAGTGTGCACCGGGCGTTTGTGGGGCTGGAGATCAACGGTACGCTGCCGGAGCCGGGAGCGGCAGTAACGGCGGGAGAGAAGGTGGTGGGCGAGGTGACGAGCGCGGGGGAGGTGCCGGGGTGGCCGGGGCAGCCGGAGGGGCTGCGGATAGCGCTGGGGTATGTACGGCGGGAGGCGGTGGAGAGTGGGGCGGAGCTTCGGGTGGGCGATGACGCGGTGCGAGTGATCGGGCTGCCTGTGTCGCCTGGAGCGGTGATGCATCCTACTGGGGAGTGAGGTTCGGGGCCGTCTGGAGATGCAGGCGGTGGGCGCGAACAAGATTGCGAGGGCTTAAAGGATGGCGGAAAATATTCCGTTTGTGGTGACAGATCGGCGCAAGTTCAACCTGGATGGGGAGTTGCGACCCGAGGCGGAGCGTGGCCCGAACGAGGAAGAGCAGGAGAAGGCCGCGGAGCCGGAGCCGACGCCACCAGAGACCGTGACAGCGAGCGAGCCGGAGGGTGCGGAGGAGACCGCGCCCGAGAGCGTGGGGTCTGTCGACGGGGATGATCTGCCGCCGCTGACGACGGAGCAGGTGGACCAGAGCAAGCGGGCGTACGAGGCGACGAGCGAGCGGCTGGAGACGGCGATTCGGGCGGCGAATCCCGGAGCGGAGCGGGCGCCGGCGATGAATTTCGAGCAGCTTGTGCAGTCGGTGTATCTTACTGCAATCATGCAACTTGGCGGCGGGACACCGGAGGGGGAGCAGCCCCGGGTGGACTTGATGGGGGCGAAGGCGAGCGTGGACATGATGGGAGTGCTGGAGGAGAAGACGGCGGGCAACCTGACGGAGCGGGAGCGAACGTATTTGGCCAATGCTTTGTTTGAGTTACGGATGGCGTTTCTGGAGATGACGCAGGTGTTGGCACGGTCGGCGCAGGCTCGGGCGGGACAGAGTGGCGCTCCAGGAGGGGGGTTTGGGGGTGGAACCGGCGGTTTTGGCGGGAGTGGCGGCGGATTTGGCGGCGGTGCTGGGGGGTTTGGCGGCGGGGCGCCGACGCTGGTGCGCTAGGGATGGAGGCGACGCTCACGTTTTTGGGAACGGGCACGAGCATGGGTGTGCCGACGCTGGGCTGCGGGTGCGGGGTGTGCACCTCGGCCATGGCGGTGGACGGGGACGCGCGGAACAGGCGGACGAGGGCGTCGCTTCGGCTGGAGTACGACGGCCGGGTGGTGCTGATCGATACGGGGCCGGACTTCCATGCGCAGGCACTGCGGGAGGGGGTGCGACGGGTGGACGCGGTGCTGTATACGCATGGGCACGCGGATCATGTTCTGGGCTTTGACGATCTGCGGCCCTTGAGTTTCGCGCATGGTGCCGGGCTTCCGGTGTATGCGGACGAGCCGACGGCGGAGACGCTGGAGCGAGTGTTTGAGTATACGTTTCGCAAAGGGGGCAATCGGTATCCGACGAGCGCGCGGGTGCAGCTGCACCGCATCCCGGCGACGGTGGGGGCTGGGGTGGAGCTGTTTGGGGCGTGCTTTCGGCGGGTTCCGGTGGTGCATGGGCGGCAGGAGATTACGGGATACCGGTTTGGGGAGGCGGCTTACCTGACGGATATGAGCGACCTGTCGGGGGAGGCGCTGGAGATGCTGGAGGGGCTGGATGTGTTGATTTTGGATGCGTTGCGGCGGGAGCCGCATCCGAGCCACTCGCATCTGGAGCGATCGCTGGAGTTTGTGGCGAGGCTGAAGCCGCGGCGGGCGTACTTCACGCACATCAGCCACGACCTGGACCACGGGCCGGTGGAGGCGGAGCTGCCGGAGGGGGTGCGGCTGGCATACGACGGGCTTCGGCTGGAGTTTCGAATCGCATGATGGAGATTTTGCGGTCTATCGAGGCGGTCGGGGCGGCGGGTGGAGCGGCGTTTGGGCCGGTGGTGGCGACGGTCGGGAACTTTGACGGGGTGCACTGCGGGCACCGATGGATTTTAGAGCGGGTACGGCAACGGGCGCGGACGCTGGGTGTGCGGAGCGCGGTGGTGACGTTTGATCCGCATCCGGCGCGGGCGTTGCGGCCGGAGCAACCGCGGCCGATGATTACGCCGCTGGAGCGAAAGCTGGAGCTGCTGGCGGAGACGGGGGTGGATGCGGCGGTGGTGCTTCCCTTCACCGCGAAGCTGGCAGCGATGCGGGCGCGGGAGTTTGTGGAGGAGGTGCTGGTAGGACGGCTGGGGGTGCGGGAGCTGCACGAGGGGGAGAACTTCCGGTTTGGGCGGGGGGCGGAGGGAGATACCGACCATTTGCGGGCGCTGGGGGAGGCGATGGGGTTTGGCGTGGTGGCGCATGGGCCGGAGTACATGCGGGGCGGGGTGGTGTCGTCGAGCCGGATACGGGGCTTGCTGGCGGAGGGGCGGCTGAGCGAGGCACGGCATCTACTGGGGCGAAGTTTTTCGGTGGACAGCCGGCCGGCGAGCGGGCGAGGGTATGGGACGAGGTATGCGGTGCCGACGATCAATCTGGCGCCGTATGAGGAGCTGCTGCCGGCGCATGGGGTGTATGTGACGCGGCTGCGGGTGGGCTCGCGATGGTGGGAGGCGGTGACGAATGTGGGGGATCGGCCGACGTTTGGGGCGGATTCGTTTGCGGTGGAGTCGTACCTGCTTGATTTTGAGCCGATGGAGCTGACGGAGGAGACGCCGTTGCGGCTGGAGTTTCTGTGCCGACTACGCGGGGAGAGGCGGTGGGAGAGCCCGGAGGCGCTGAAGGCGCAGATTGGGCGGGATGTGGGGCGGGCTAGGCGATTCTTGGGGTTGCGGCGGATGGTGGAGGCTGGCTAGGCTGGTCGCTGTCTCCAGTGTTCTTGCATGACTTTCGACGATACGACTCCCTACGTTAACCAGATTTGTGCCTATTACAGCATGACTTCAGAGCTTCACCAGATTACGGGTGATGCGCATTTGCGCTCGGGAGCCAAGCCACCGGCGCAAGCTCCACAGGCGTTTCGCATCCGGGCCTGCGAGGTAGCGTAAGCGGTCGCTTGGATCGTTGGCAGCTCTGAAGATCGTAGCCGCAACGAGTTCCGGTGCGCTCCGCTTCCTGATCAGCCGCGCGCGTCCGGCATCTATCCTTTCCATCACGTGCGCATAGTCCGGCAGATGCGAGTAGTCCAGCAGATCCATGGATCGCCCACCGAAATCCGTCCGGGTCACTCCCGGCTCAACGAGCTTTACCTTGATTCCGAAGGACCCCAGTTCGTACCACAGGCCTTCCGACAAGCCTTCAACCGCGAACTTCGAAGAGCTGTAGATACTGTAGCCGGGAGCTGTCATAAGACCTCCAATGGAGGTCACATTGATGAGCACGCCGGCCCGGTTCGCTCGGAGATGTGGGGCGATAGCTTGCACGCATTTGATGAGTCCGAAGACGTTGACATCGTACTGGCGCCTGATCTGCTCAGCCGAAGCCGCTTCTACAGGCCCGTACGCGCCGTAACCGGCATTGTTGACCCAGACATCGATCTTTCTGAATACAGCGAGTGCTGTCGAGACAGCCTTTGTAACGCTGGCTGAGTCCTGCACATCGAGTTGAACGAGCTTTACTCGCTCGTCTTCGACAAGGTCCTTTTCGGCGGAAGGACTACGCATAGCCGCAACCACGTTCCATCCCTTTTCTTTGAAGAACCGCGCTGTCGCTTTGCCGATACCGCTTGATGCTCCTGTGACAACAATTGTCTTCGCTTCACTCGCCATGTCTCTCTTCCTTTCGCCGCACGCCGGCAAGCATCGCTCCGAGCATGGAGCGCAGTTCTTTCGGGAAATCGATGACCATGTGAGCGAGTCGCGGTTCCTGCGCCATTGCCGCTTCCACGACCGGCGAGGGGTGTGCCATCTGACACAACCCGAGGATGCAGACCTGGAGCCAGCGCAGGAAACGCCTCGCCTCCTCATGGTTTGCGAGGTGCAGAGCCGGGGCAAGATCTTTGGCGGTCGCGGACAGCCCAGCATCGAAGCTCAGCTTGAATTCTCGTGCGGTTTCTACCGAGACGTTCCGTTCCAGCACGGTATGCAGCAGTGCCCCAAGTCGAAGGAGTTCGTTGCGGCTGGCGAGCGAATCCGCCATCCAGTCCAGAGCGTCTTCCGGTGCCGGAAACTCCGGCGCAGCGGCGCTGAGCGATGACAGCCAAGCCCGAAGTTCGCGAGTCAGAAGCGTCAGAAATATCTCCTCGCGTGTACGAAAGTAGAGATACAGCGTTCCCTTCGCCAGGCCAACACTGGCCGCGATCATGCTCATGGAGATGGTTTCAAACGGTTGCTTGCAGAAGAGGTCCTGCGCAGCGGCCAAGATGACGTCCCGCCGTGCATCTTTCAGGGACTCCGTGACCGCTCGGTGGCGTACCGCGGTGGCTGGAGGCTTACTGACCATGAGTCACTTATAAATGACGCATGGTCAGTTGTCTACTTTATGCCGATCGCCCTCCTTTGGTTCGGCCCGTACGTACGACTAACCGCGGTTATGGGAGGTAGTCGCCGCGTGGAAGAGGGCAGCGGAGGACTGATGCGGCGCTCCGGGCGTCAGTTGGAGGTTAGGGCGGGGGGTGGGTGGGAGACGCCGGTGGTGGGTTCGGTTGAGGGTTCTGGGGGGCGGCGGACGACGGGGGCGGGGCGGACGACGGGGGCGGGGCGGATGACGGGGGCGGGGGGTGCGGCGGGGGTGGGCGTGGTGGGTTCGGGGGCGGTGTTGGAGGGGGCTTCGGGGTCGGCGGGGGTGTCGTCGACGGGCGGCGGGGTGCGGCGGGGGCGGGGGGTGACGATTATTGGGCTGTCTGGGTTGGTGTTGGGGGTGTTGGCGGGGAGGTCGATGGTGCGTTTGGCGCCGGAGGTGGAGAAGGTCTCGCGGGGGTGGGCGGCGACGACGGGGGTCATGAAGGCCATCCAGATGGGCAGGGCGGCGCGGGCGCCGGTCTCTTTTTCGCCGAGGGAGGTGCGGTTGTCGAAGCCGATCCAGGCGCCGGCGGTGACGGAGGGCGAGAAGCCGATGAACCAGGCGTCGGTGTAGTTGTTGGTGGTGCCGGTTTTGCCGCCGAGGGGGTGCTTGAGGGTGGCGCCTGCGGTGGCGGCGGTGCCGATGCGGGTGACGGCCTGGAGCAGGACCATCATGGAGCGTGCGGTTTCAACGGAGAGGACCTCGGTGACCTCCGGTGATTTCTGTTGGAGGGCGAGGCCGTCGGAGGCGGTGACGCGGCGGATGGTGTGGGGCTCGATGCGCATGCCGTCGTTGGGGAAGACGGTGTAGGCGCCGACCTGTTCGGCGAGGGTGATGTCGGCTGAGCCGAGGGCGATGGGGAGGAAGGCGGGGATGTTGGAGGTGATGCCGAAGCGATGGGCGGTGGCAATGACTTTTTGGATGCCGTACTCGTGGGCTAGCTTGAGGGCGGGGATGTTGCGGGACTCGGCGAAAGCGTCGGTGAGGGTCATGGCGCCGCGGTAGTTGGCCTCGTAGTTATGCGGGGTGTACCAGCCGGAGGGCGTGGGGAAGGAGGTGGGGGAGTCGACGACGATGTCGGTGGGTTTGGCACCGTTTTCGATGGCGGTGGTGTAGACGTAGGGTTTGAAGGAGGAGCCAACCTGACGCTGGGCCTGGGTGGCGCGATTGAATTGGGAGAGGTTGTAGTCGCGGCCGCCGACCATGGCGACGATCTCGCCGGTCGTGTTGTCGATGGCGAGGAGCGAGGCCTGGGCGCCGGAGTCCTGCTCGAGCGAGGCGTGGATGAGGCCGGTGGGGGATATGGACTGGATGCGGAGATAGATGATGTCGCCGGGGGCGAAGAGCTTGGCGCCGTCGAGGGTGTTGGCGGAGTTTTGGATCCAGGCCCAGTCGGGCTGGTTGAGGGTGACGGTGTAGTCGCCGACGCGGGCGTCGATGCGGGTGCGGGCGGCGGAGAGGACGACGGCGTGCTGGTAGGCGCCGACGGAGATGGGGGTGGCCCAGTCGGGGTGGCGGTAGGCGTCGATGCCGCCGGGGAGGTCCGCGACGTTGAGGAGCTTGCCCTGCCAGCCGCGGCGACGCTCGTAGGTGGCGACGCCGTTGAGGACGGCGGCGTTGGCGACGCGCTGGAGGTCGAGATCGAGGGTGGTTTGGACGCGGAGACCTGCGCCGTGAACCTCTTCGACGCCGAACTCGCGTTCGAGCTGGCGGCGGACTTCCTCGACGAAGTAGGGAGCTTCGGAGGGTGGGGGCTGCTCGATGCGGAGGCCGAGGGGGGCTTCGCGGGCGAGGTCGAACTGGCGCTGGGAGATTTTGCCGTCGTGGAGCATCTCGGCGAGGACGAGGTTGCGACGGCGGAGGGCGCGATCGGGGAAGCGAATGGGCGAGTAGGCCTCGGGCCCTTTCGGGAGGGCGGCGAGGAGGGCGGCCTCGGGGAGGGAGAGGTCGCGGGCGTGCTTGGAGAAGAAGAACTGGCTGCCGGCCTCGAAGCCGTAGGTGCCGTGGCCGAGGTAGATCTGATTGGCGTAGAGGGCGAAGATCTGCTCCTTGGTGAAGCGGCGCTCGATCTGCATGGAGAGGAGGATCTCCTGGAGTTTGCGGCCGTAGGTCTTTTCGGACGAGAGGAAGAGATTACGGGCGAGCTGCATGGTAAGGGTGCTGGCGCCCTGCGAGCGAGCGGAGGAGTGGAGATCGCGCCAGGCGGCGCCGACGGCGCGGAAGAGGTTGACGCCCCAGTTGGACTCGAAGGATTTGTCTTCGATGGAGATGATGGCTTCGCGGAGGACGGGGGGGAAGTCGACGTAGGGGACGACGACGCGGCGCTCGAGGGCGAAGGAGCCGAAGACCCGACCTTTGACGTCGAGGAGCTCGGTCGTGGTAGCGGGGCGGTAGCGGGTGAGGTCCTCCATCTGCGGCAGGTCAATGGAGTAGACGACGGCGAGGCCGGAGAGGGCGCCGAAGACGGCGGAGAGGGCGAGGAGGGTATAGAGTGTTTTGCGGCGAAAGGAGGGAGGGGGCCGGCGCGGACCGCGACGGAGGTTGATGCGCACACGCCGCCGCCACCAGGGGGTGGGGCCTGCGGTGGAAGAGGGCCCGGGGAGGGGCCTGGCTGCGGTGGAGAAGAGGCTCTGCACGACCACCTTACGGTAGCACTGGGGGCTGACGCTGGATTGGGGGCATGCCCTGGGCTAGGCGGCCTTGCTCTTGAGGAGGTCAAGGGCTTTGCTGAGTTGGTCGTCGACGGAGATGCCGACGCCGGCCGGCTTGGTGGGCGGCATTTTGTTTGTGGCGGCTGCGGTCTGGGCGATGGTGGCTTCGGTCTCGTCGTCCTGGTCGGGCTGTTCTGCGGCGACGAGGACGCCCGGGGTGACACCGTCATCCTGCAGACGCTTGCCGGAGGGCGACTCGTACTTGGCGATGGAGAGGATGATTGCCGCGCCATCGGGGAGCTCGAAGAGTTTCTGTTGGACGCCTTCGCCGAAGGTGTGTTCGCCGACGAGTTCAGCACGCTTGTCATCCTGGAGGGCGGCGGCGAGTAGCTCGGCGGGGCCGGCAGTGCCGCGGTTGACGAGGACGACGAGCGGGGCGGTGGGGGCGACGGCTTTGGAGGGGTCGGCGGTGAAGATCTGCTTGGTGACGGTTTGGCCTTCGAGCTCAGCGATGGTGCCGGACTTGACGAAGAGGTTGGCGGCGCGAATGGCATCGGGCATGTCACCGGAGGCGACGTTGCGCAGGTCGAGGAGGATCTTTTTGGTGTTCAGCCGCGACATCTCCTTGAGTTTGGACTCGATCTCCTGGACGTGTTGCTTGTCGAGCGCTTCCGGCTTGAGATAGAGGATGGTGGAGTTTTCGTAGAGGCTGTTGGTGACTGGGGGCACGGCGGTGAGGGCGCGGGTGAGGACGATCTTGTCGGGGTTGGCGCGTGGCGGCCGCACGACGGAGAGGGAGACCTGGGAGCCAGGCTGGCCGTCGAGCATGAGCCGGATCATGGTGAGGGAGATATTGCGTGTGTCCTGGTCGTTGATGGCCTCGATGATGTCCCCGTCGGCGAGGTTGGCGCGGTCGGCCGCGGAGCCTGGGATGACGGAGACGACGGTAGCGTAGCCGAGTCGTTTGGAGGCGTTGATGCCGACCTGGGCGCGGCCTGGGTGGTCGTCTTTGTAGGCCTTGTAGTCGGCCGGTGTGAGGTAGGAGGAGTTGGCGTCGAGCGACTCCAGGAGACCGCGGAGGGCGCCGTTGGTGACGTTGTTGATATTTGGGGTGACGACGTAGTCGGTCTGGATATGGCGGAGGACTTCGGCGTAAATATTGATCTGCTTATAGGCGCCGTCCTGGGGGTCGTCGGCTCCGGTGGCTGCGCGAACGTCGGTGAAGTTGACGCCGAGGAAGACAGTGAGGACGAGAGCGACGGAGGCGACCAGGAGAGCGATCTTGGTGAGCTTGGGCATGGGTGGTTGGGGTCTCCGCGGGCGCTCCGAAGGAAGCGACGATGGTTAGACGTACTGCCTGGGCAGAATGATACGCTGCCCGGAGGTGCAGGGCGAAGGCAGGAGATGTGCGACTTTGGTGGCGGTGAGTGGAATCGAACCACTGACCTACGGGTTATGAGTCCGTCGCTCTAACCATCTGAGCTACACCGCCGATTGGGGTCCGAGGAGCCAGGGAGGGCGCGCGAGGCGCGAGGGCAGGACCGAGATCCATCATACCGAAGGATGCGACGGGGTGCACAGGGGAGGACAGAGGGCGTGAGGGTTTTGGGGGTGATTCCGGCACGGTTGGAGAGCACGCGGCTGCCGCGGAAGGTGCTGCGGGAGGTGGCGGGCCGGCCGCTGCTGGCGTGGGTACACGAGGCGGCGGAGCGGGCGCGGCGAGCGGGGGTGCTGGACGGGGTGGTGGTGGCGGTGGACTCGGAGGAGGTGGCGGGGCTGTGCCGGCGGGAGGGCTGGCGGTACGAGGTAACGCCGGTGGCGCTCGCGAGCGGGACGGACCGGTTGGAGGTGGTGGCGGGACGGATCGCGGCGGAGATCTACGTGAACGTGCAGGGGGACGAGCCGCTGCTGGAGGTGGAGCACTTGCGGGCGCTGCTGCGCCCGATGGAGCGGCCGGAGGTGGAGGTTTCGACGCTGAAGGTGCGGTGTACGCCGGAGAACCTCCGGAACCCCAACGCGGTGAAGGTGGTGACGGCGCGGGATGGGCGGGCGCTCTATTTTTCGCGGGCGACGGTGCCCTTTGACCGCGACGGGGTGGGGGCGGAGGTATGGAAGCACATGGGGGTGTATGCCTACCGTCGGGCGGCGCTGCGTCGGTTTGCGGGGTTGCCGATGGGCGAGCTGGAGCGGGCAGAGCGGTTGGAGCAGCTGCGGTTTCTGGAGAACGGGGTCGCGATCTATGCCGAGGCGGTGGAGCGGGATACGGTGGGGGTGGATACGGAGGAGGACCTGCGGGCGGTGGAGGGGATGCTAGCGGGCCGGAACCTGCCCGGCGGATGAGACGGGGAGGTGGGCGTCCGCGCCGGGCCGCGTGGTGGAGGGGAGGTGGAGGACGAGGGCGTCCGGGGTGGCTTCGACGCGGAGGTCCTCGAGCGAGGGAATGATCCAGGTGGCATAGGTGAGCTCTGAGGCGGTGTGGGTGCCGAGGACGGCGAGGACGCAGGCGCCGGCAGCACGGCCTGCGCCGACGCCGGAGGGGGCGTCCTCGACGACGACGCAGTCTTCCGGGGCAAAACCGAGGAGCTCTGCGCCACGGCGGTAGGGCTCGGGGTCGGGTTTGCCGTGGGTGACCATCTCGGCTGAGATGATGCGGTCGGGGATGGGGAGGCCGGCGGCCTCGAGGCGGCCGACCAGGAGGCGGTGGGTTGCGGAGGTGACGATGGCCCAGCGGTCGGGCGGAAGGGAGCGGAGGAGCTCGGGGACGCCGGGCAGGACGCGGAGGTCGGCGGTGTCGGCGAGCTCGAGGTCCTCGATGACGCGCAGACCCTCGTCGGCGTCGATGTCCGGGCGGAGCATACGGACGATCTCGATGGCGCGCTGGCCGTGGGGGACCTGAAAGGTGTCGGCGTTGGGGATTTGGTAGAGGCGGGCCCACTGCCGCCAGCAGCGGTTGACGGAGCCGATGGAGCTGATGAGGACGCCGTCCATGTCGAAGAGGAGGCCGCGGGTTTGGAGGGTATTCGTCGAGTCGGTCATGGTCCTCTTCGGGGTAGCCCTCCCCCCGGTACTTCTTGCGTAAAACATTCAAAGCAAAACGTTTAGGTGTGGACCTCAGATCTGGGTATCCGGTCTGAGGGCGTTGGGTTAGGTTGGGTTTCTCTCGTTAAGGATACCCAGAGATGAGCATTGGTTGTGCACCCGTGGGCGTCTCTTCGCGATGTGAGGCGATCCGGTTCGTGACCGATTGGGGGAGAGCGGGTTTTGTGCCTTTCAGGAATCGGCACGTTGGACCTGGGCCTTCGGGCCGAAGGGCGTTATGGGTCGGGCTTTCAGCCCTGGGTGTGGGGGCAGGGGAACAGGGTTTAAGGGTGCCTTGGTGGACTCTTTTTTGGGCGGTGGGTCAGGGGTGGAGGACGAACTGCTCCGCCGCGGCCAGGATGCTGGCGACAGACTCGGGCGAGCAGGACTCGCAGTAGACGCGGAGGAGGGGCTCGGTGCCGGAGGCGCGGAGGAGCAGCCAGGTTTCGGCGGGGTTGGGCTTGGCGGCGCAGACAGGATTTTCGAGGAAGAACTTGATGCCGTCGAGGCTTTCCTGGCGGAGGATCGGGAGGTTGGCGATTGTCTCCCCGGGCTGGAGGGCGCGGGCGCGGGTGATGGCGGAGGTCTTGCGTTCGTCGGTGATGTGCATGTCGATGCGACCGTAGTGGTGCTCGCCGAACTCGGATTGGAGGGAGGCGACGAGTTCCCCGAGGGTCTTGTGCTCGTCGGTCATGACCTGGGCGAGGAGAAGGGAGTTGAGGAGGCCGTCGCGCTCCGGGAGGTGGCGGGAGAGGCCGACGCCGCCGGATTCTTCACCGCCGATGAGGATGTCGCCCTCGAGCATGAGATCGCAGACGTATTTGAAGCCGATGCCGTGCTCGTGGAGGGTGCGGCCGTGTTTGGCGGCGATGCGGTCGAGCATTTTGGTGGTGTTGAAGGCGCGGGTGACGCCGCCGGGCCAGCCTTTGCGGCGAAGGATCCAGTCGAGGAGGATGCTGTAGATCTTGTGGGCGTCGACGACATTGCCGTGCTCGTCGACGGCGCCGATGCGGTCGGCGTCGCCGTCGGTGATGAAACCGGCGTCGCAGTGTTCTTCGACGACGCGGCGCTGTGTTTCGGCGATGTGGGGGAGGATGGGCTCGGGGTTGATGCCGGGGAAGGCGGGGTTGAGCTCCGAGCGCATGGCGACGAAGGGGATGCAGGCGCGGGTGAAGATGCCGGCGAGGACGCCGCGGCCGGCGCCGTACATGGTATCGATGAGGAAGCGATAGCCGGAGCGGGCGATGGATGGGAGGTCGACGAACTGCTCGATGGCGGCGACGTAGGCGGAGTTGAGGTCGACTTCGGCGATAGGGGCGGCGGTGGCGGCGGCGGGCAGGGGCTCCCCGAGGAAGCTTTCGATGGCGGCGATGATGGAGGGCTTTCCCGAGCCGCCGTAGGAGCCCTTGTACTTAACGCCGTTCCACTCCGGCGGATTGTGCGAGGAGGTGATCATGACGCCGCCGGCGAGGCCGCGGTGGCGGACGGCGAAGGAGAGAGCGGGGGTGGGGGTGACGTCCGCGGCGAGGAGGACGGGGATGCCGGCGCCGGCGAGGACGCGGGCGACGACGCGAGCGAAGCGGGGCGAGCCGAAGCGTGTGTCGAAGGCGACCGCGACGCCGGCGGCGAAGTTTTCGTGGGCGAGGACGTAGTTGGCGATGGCGCGGGCGGCGACTTCGACGTTGCTCTCGGTGAAGTCGGCGGCGATGACGCCGCGCCAGCCATCGGTGCCGAACTTGACTGGGGTTGTAACGGAGCTCGGGGTGATGAGTGTCGCGGCTTCAGCCATGCTGTGGTTGCTCCTGGACTGATCTGGGCGGGGTTGGACTTCCCTGCCCCGAGGATGACGCGGATGGTCAGTGGCGTCCATACCGCGATTGGGGAGTTGCGAGCGAACTAGGTGAGGTGGGCGTGGCCGGTGTCGGCGAGGGCCCGGGTGAGGCGGCCGACCTCCTGCGAGCGCTCGCGGGTGGTGACGAGGAGGGCGTCGCCCGTGTCGACGACGACGAGGTTGTCGACGCCGAGGAGAGTGACCATCTTGCCTGGCGCATGGATGTAGTTGCCGTGGGCTTCGAGGGCGACGGCGGCCTCGGACTCGATGACATTGGGGTGCGCGTCTGCGGTGGTGCCGGCGCGATGCTCGTAGAGGGAGTCCCAGGAGCCGAGGTCATTCCAGCCGAAGTCGGCGGGCAGGCAAAGGATGCCGGAGGCCTGCTCGCCGCGGGCGGAGCGCGGCTCGAGCACGGCGTAGTCGATGGAGATGTTTTTGCAGGCCGGGTATTCGGTGCGGAAGACCTCGGGGAAGGCGGGTGTGCCGAAGGCGTCGGCGATGCGTTCGAGGGGTTCGACGAGCTCCGGGCAGTGCTCGCGGATGGCGTTGACGAGGGTATCGGCGCGCCAGAGAAAGACGCCGGAGTTCCAGGCGAAGTTGCCGGCGCGAAGGAACTCTTCGGCGCGCGGGCGATCGGGCTTTTCGGTGAAGCGGAGCACGCGGCGGAGCGGGATGCCGGGGGGGGCGAGGGCCGGGTCGGTGACGGGCTCGCCCTGCGCGATGTAGCCGTAGCCGGTTTCGGGTCTGGTGGGCGGGACGCCGAGGACGACGATATATGGCCCTTTAGAGGCGACCTCCACACCGGCGCGTAGGACTTCAGCGAAGCGAGAGGGGTGGGAGACGACGTGATCCGAGGGGAAGATGCCGAGGACGGTTTGGGGCTCTGAGCGCTCGAGGAGGAAGGCCGCGAGGGCGCAGGCGGGCGCGGTGTTGCGGGCGGCGGGCTCGGAGAGGAGATGGGATGGGGAGAGTGAGGGCAGCTGGTCGGCGATCTCGGACGAGAGGAGATCGTTGGTGATGACCCAGACATCTTCGGGGCGGGCGAGCGGCTCCAGTCGCCGCAGGGTCTCCTGGATCATGGTGTGGTCGCCATCGAGGGCGAGGACCTGTTTGGCTCGGGAGCGGCGGCTGCGGGGCCAGAAGCGGGTTCCGCTGCCGCCGGCGAGGATGACCGGGGCGAAGCGAACGGCGCTGGAGGGTGCCGGGTCTTGGCTCATGCACCCATCCTAAGGGAGGACACCGGCTCTAGCTCAGCGATGTGAGGTAGTTCCGCATGCGAGTAACCCCCTTCGTGATGACGTCTGGAGCGACGGCATAGGAGAGGCGGATGTGGTCGGAGGTGCCGAAGGCCTCGCCTGGGACGGCGACGACGTGGGCCTCGGAGAGCAATTTGGCGGCGACATCCGCGGCGCAGCGGAGGCCTCCTTTGCCGAAGAAGGCACTGACGTTGGGGTAGACGTAGAACGCGCCCTCGGGCACGGTACAGGTAAGGCCGGGGATGGACTTGAAGTCGTGCAGGATCTGGTCGCGGAGTTGGATGTAGCCGGCGCGCATCTCGGCGACGCACTGCTGGGGGCCGGCGACGGCGGCGACCGCGGCGCGCTGGACCATGGAGGCGGCGTTGGAGGTACTTTGGGACTGGAGCTTGCTGATGGCGGCGATGACAGCTTTGGGGCCGAGGGCATAGCCGGCGCGCCAGCCTGTCATGGCGTAGGTTTTGGAGAGCGACCCGAGGACGATGACGTGCTCCTTGCACTCTTTGAAGGAGGCTCCGCTGACGGGCTCCCCAACGAAGTTGAGGTAGATATAGCACTCATCGAGCAGGAGATAGATGCCGCGGCTGTGGGCGAGGTGGACGATGGCCTGGAGATCCTCCGGGCTGACGACCGCGCCGGAGGGATTTGAGGGCGTATTGAGGATGATGGCTTTGGTGCGCGGGGTGAGGGCGGCTTCGATCATGGAGGCGGTGACGCGGAAGTTCTGGGCCTCGGAGGTTTCAACGAGGACGGGGACGCCGCCGGCGTACTGAATGATGTCCTTAAAGGAGACCCAGAAGGGCACGGGGAGGACGACCTCGTCGCCATGGTCGACGAGAACCTGGACGGCGTTGAAGAGAGCGAGTTTGCCGCCGGTGGAGAAGACGCACTCTTCGGGGGAGAAGTCGGTACCGAAGTCTTCGGCGTGCCGATCGACGATGGCGCGGCGAAGTTCCGGGATGCCGGCGACGTTGGTGTAGCGGGTGAAGTTCTGCTCGATGGCCTCGATGGCGGCCCGTTTGATGTGGTCGGGGGTGCTGAAGTGGGGTTCGCCGGCGCCGAAGTCGGCCAGGTCAATGCCCTCCTTCTTGAGGCGAAGAGCCTCGGCGGTGATGGCCATGGTGGCCGAGACCTCGATGCGCTGGATGCGATCCGCGAAGACTTTGACGTTCGGCTTGCTCATGCTCTTTAGTTTGCCAGAACTGTGGGAGGTTGGCCGGGCTGTGCAAGGGCGGCAGGTCAGGGGGTGACGCGATCGCGCAGACGCTGCATGACCAGCGGAGGGACGAGCGAGGAGACATCACCGCCGAGGCGGAAGACTCCCTTGATGAGGCGAGACGAGACGTAAGTGTACTTTTCTGCTGGAAGCATGAAGAGAGTTTCGAGCTCGGGGTCGAGCTTGCGGTTCATCATGGCCATCTGGAACTCGTATTCGTAGTCGGAGATGGCGCGGATTCCGCGCAGGACCGCACGGCAGGCGTTGTCGCGGGCGCAGTCGACGAGCAGACCGTCGAAGGTGACGACAGAGACGTTGCCGAGATCGCGGGTGGCTTCGGTGATCATCTCGACGCGCTCGGGGACGGAGAAGAGCGGGGTACCTTTGTCAGAGTTGCGGAGGATGGCGACAATAAGGGCGTCGGCGATCTTTGCACCGCGAGCGATGAGATCGAGGTGGCCGTTGGTAAGCGGGTCGAAGGTTCCGGGGTAGATCGCGCGGGTGGGGGGCATGGCAGGTGCAGGATACCGGAGGCACCCTCACGTCTGGTGGAGTCAGCGCTTGCCGCGAACGACCTCCTTGGCCTCCGCAGCGCCGTTTGCAGGGGCGGCGGGGAGTTCGGGAGCGGGCTCGGGGGCGGCGCCGATTTTGAGCTTGCGGCGGAGTTCGCTGTCGATACGGTCGAGGACGTCCTTATTGTCTTTGAGGAAGTTGCGAACGTTTTCGCGGCCTTGGCCAATGCGCTCGCCGGAGAAGGAGTACCAGGCGCCGGACTTTTCGACGATGTTGTGGAGGACGGCGAGGTCGAGCAGGTCGCCCTCACGCGAGATCCCTTCACCGTAGAGAATGTCAAATTCGGCATCACGGAAGGGTGCTGCGACCTTGTTCTTGACGATCTTGACTTTGGTACGCGAGCCGACGACGACATCGCCGTCCTTGACTGCGCCGATGCGGCGGATGTCGATGCGAACGGAGGAGTAGAACTTGAGGGCGCGGCCGCCCGTGGTGGTTTCGGGGTTGCCGAACATGACACCGATTTTGTCGCGAATCTGGTTGATGAAGATGAGGCAGGTGCGCGACTTAGAGACTGTTCCGGTGAGTTTGCGGAGGGCCTGGCTCATGAGGCGGGCCTGAAGACCCATGTGCGAGTCGCCCATTTCGCCGTCGAGTTCGGCCTTGGGGACGAGTGCGGCGACGGAGTCCACGACGAGCACATCGATGGCGCCGGATTTGACGAGTGCCTCGACGATTTCGAGTGCCTGTTCGCCGTAGTCCGGCTGCGAGACCAGGAGGTTGTCCACGTCCACGCCAAGCTTCTTGGCGTAGGCGGGATCGAGGGCATGCTCGGCATCAACGAAGGCGGCGAGACCGCCCTGACGCTGGGCTTCAGCGACGATCTGAAGGGTTACGGTTGTTTTGCCGGAGCTTTCCGGCCCGAAGATTTCGACGACGCGTCCTCGGGGAACGCCTCCCACGCCGAGGGCGGCGTCGAAGGAGATGGAGCCGGTGGAGATAACCGAGATGGGGACGATCGCTTCCTTCGCGCCCAGCCGCATGATGGAGCCCTTGCCAAATTGTTTTTCGAGCTGGGAGAGAGCGGAATCTATGGCGCGGTTGCGGTCGTCAGCGGGCACGGTGGGGAGCTCCTTTGGGGGGTGCGACAGGTGGAGTCTAGCAGCTTGCATCAGCAAAGAAAAGGCGAATAACTCGAAGGTGGCAGACACGATACCCATTACGGGCACACGGAGCGCGGACGAGGTCTTTGGCGGGCCACGTTACCTTTGGGCGAAAGATTTGCGCCACCCTCTAGCAAAGAAAAAGCGAATACCGATAGAGTTGTCCAGGGCTGGCAGACTGTGACTAACGACGGAGGAGATCGACGGATTCATGGACGTCCTCGATGCGGAAGAGGGAGGCGAGCGAGGGATGGCGGCGGGCGACGGCCTGGAACATCTCCCAGGCTACGCGGCGGTAGCTGAAATGACCTGCGGGTGTGGAACGCAGCTCAGCGATGTAGAGTGCTTCGGCAAAGTCCATGGAGAAGAGAGATCGGCAGCGCGTGCCGAGCGGGAGGAGGTAGTGGGCGGACTGAGCGGCTTCCGGCTGGCCCGAGGCGGCGATGACCTGCGACTCGGCGAAGGCGGCGTTCATTGCCTGGGAGTAGCGCTGATCGACGCCTGCCTCCGCGAGCGTGGGCTGGCCGGGGCAAAGGGGCTCGTCGAAGCCATGGAGCGTGGTCCAGGGCTGCACGAGTTGGCTGCATCGACGGTGGCGATGCATGTCGCGGAAGCCTCCGATGTCCATCAGGATGTCGAAGCGGAGGGCCTGGCCGGCGTGGAAAGACCGGAGGAGCTCGTCATGGCGACCGCGGTGCGCGGTGCCGAGGGCGATCAGCTCGTTGCGACGAGCTTCGGTGAGCGAGGCGACGGCATCGCGGATTTGTCTGTAGGGATGGTGCGAGACGGGGTAGAGCAGCGAGGTTGCGAGTTCGATTTCAAGCGGTTCGGAGTTTTCGAGCAGATCGACTTGGGGCGAGGATGCGAGGGGAACGGCGTGAAGCAGATCGCGAGACGCGTCGGCGAGCGCGGCGCGGGTCTCGGTCTGATAGGGATTTGCGGCGGCGTACTTGACGAGAGTGGGGGCAGCAGGAATGGGTCGGCTGAGGAGTTCCGCGGCGGCGTGCGCGGACGGATCGGCGGATCGCTGGAGATCCGCGACGAGCGTGGCGGACGCATCCTGCTGCGCATTCCAGGCGGGCGAGGTGGCGGCGGAGCGCATCTGCTGGCCGAGCGAACGCACTTCGGCGTAGGGGCTCGAGAGTAGGCGAGCGATCTGGGTTTCAAGGGTGCGGGCGTTGGTGATCTGGCCAAGCGAGGTGTTGGTGGCGAGCGGAAGGAGGTAGCGGGCGACATCGAAGGCACGGGCTTTGAGCGTGCGCTCGTAGGCCTCGGGCTTCATGGAGTCGGGACGGGGGATGGCCTGGTGCAGAGCGGCGTGCATGCCTGCGCCGACGTCGGCGTAGGCGCTGAAGAGCTGCTCGATGGCTGCGGTGAAGGAGGAGGTTTCGGGACCGAGATTGGGGGTGAACCAGCCGGAGCGGGCGAAGTCCTGGTAACGCGTGGAGCGTTCCTGCCCGTCCCATCGTTGTTCGTCGACGAGATCGATGGCGGCCAGCAGCGAAAGGCGCTCGATGGCGAGCGGGATGTGGGCGAGGTCAGCGATGGAGCGGTGGCCGTATTGGAAGTAGAAGGTATTGAGAAACTGTTCGGCGCGCTGGGCGCTGATCTCCGCCAGGGATTCACGGAGGGTGAGCGAAGAGCGGGAGTACTTCGCCATGGCGTACGCGAGGACTTCGGGGTCGGCGCCGTGAATGGCGTAGACGTCCGTTGTGGGTGGTGTCACCGGAGTGGTCGAGGAGACGGGTGCGGCGGAGCCTGCAGCCTGGTTCGGCTCGGTGGCGAGGGGGACGGGACTGGCCTCGAGCATGGGCATACCCAACAGTACCTGAAGGGAGGAGGGCGGTTCTGGAGAAGCCGGTACGAATCTTTAAGTCTCTGAAACGACGTGGCACGAAGCCACTGTACGGCCGCCGCATCTACGAGAGGATGACCGATCCGCTTCTAACGACGGCTCACCGGCCATATCCGATGCCTGGCAGGGCATGGCTGATGCGGCAGCGGTGGAATGACCTGCTCTTTGCTCACTGGCCGGTGCCCGCAGAGGCGGTGGCCGGGCGGCTGCCAGAGGGTCTAGAGGTGGACACCTTTGGCGGCGAGGCTTGGCTGGGAGTGGTGCCGTTTTCGATGGACCGGGTGCGCGTACGGTCGATGGGCGAGCGCGCCATGGGGGTGCCGACGGCACGGGCGTTCCCTGAGCTGAACCTGCGAACTTATGTGCGATCGCGGCGGACGGGCAAGCCGGGGGTCTGGTTCTTCTCGCTTGACGCGGGATCACCGCTGGCGGTGCTGGGGGCGCGGGTGGGATTTTCGCTGCCGTACTTCCCTGCCCGCATGCGCTCCAGGCGGGAGGCAGACGGGACGGTGGACTACCGGAGCCGGCGGTGGTGGCCGCGAGGGCGACCGGCGGAGACTCGGGTGCGATACCGGCCGACGGGTGGGGTGGAGCTGAGCCGGCCGGGCGAACTCCCGGCATTCCTTACGGAGCGCTACTGCCTGTACACCGTGTCGTGGTGGTCTGGGCGGATGATGGTGGGGGAGATTCACCATCAACAGTGGCCGCTCCAGCCGGCGGAGGCGGTGTGGGAGCGGAATGGGCTGCCTGCGGACTTTGGGTTTCGGCTACCCGATGCGGCCCCGATGCTCCACTTTGGGAGATCGCTGGAGGTGGTGATCTGGGCGCTCCAAGCGGAGGCCTAGGCATCGGAAACACCTGGGCAGTCACCTTCGGCCCACACCCACACCCACACCCCTGTTGTTGCGCAAAATCTTTGAAAGAGACGGTTTAGGGTCGGACCAAGACTGCGCGGGTCTCTTCAGGAGGGCGCGGTGGAGGCGCTGGTGAGGTATGAGCTGCTGACTTTCGACGAAGCCGAGACCACCCTCAGGATAGCGAAGGGCGGGCAGACGTTCGGCCACGCCCGGAGCGACGGGCCGGGGGAGGGTGGGGCGGGTCCTGAATCGATTAGGGAGGGCAGTCCACCGGGTTGGGCGAGAAGACGCCGGATGGGTGAGGTCGGCGAGAGCCGATGCCGAGTCTAGGTGAAGCGGGTGACACGCCAGAGGCGCCAGCCACAGCCGCCGAGGGTAGCGAGCAGGACAATGCCTAAAACCGCGACCCAGGTGCGATTGAAGGGCAGGGGTGGAAGAACGGCGACCCGGGCAAGGGCGAGGAAGACGCCGGTGGCGAGCGCGATAAGGAGCCAGTCCCACCAGCGACGGCGGCTGCGGTCGAGCTCGCCCCCGACCTGGGCCATGCGAACGACGAAGGGGTCGAGGCCGTAGCGGAGGCACTCGCGTTCGAGCGCCTGATCACGGGAGAGGGTCTCGCGGCCGGTGGCCCGAGCGGTGCTGATGAGGAGGGTGCCGAGGATCATGAGGGCGGAGCCGGCGAGGACGAGGGCGCGGGCGGGGCCGGAAGCGCCGCGGAGCTCTCCAAAGACGAGCGCCCCCCAGGCGAGGCCCCAGAGCTGGTTGGTGTTGGAGAGGGGAATACCGCGGCCGATGCCGAGGTATTTGGCGGCGAACTGCTGGAAGAGGTCGCCGACCACCCAGACGAAGCCGCCGAGAAAGAGCCAGAAGATGGCGGGACGGATGCGCGCCCAGTGCCAAACGGCGGAGTTGGCACCGCCGTCGAGGGTCCAGACAAGGAGGAGCATGGTGAGGAGTTCGCCGACGGTGAAGACGGTGACGAAGGAGAGGGGGTTGAGGCCGCTGAGGTAGGCCTTCCGGTAGGGGACATACATGGTCCCCCAGAGGAGGCTGGCGGCGAGGGCGGCGACGACGCCGGGGAGGGCACGGTGGCCGAGGCCGAGGCCGCCGTGAAGGGTGGAGAAGGCAAGGAGGACCGCGGCGAGAACCAGGAGCACGGCGCCGCTGACGACCTTGGCGACGGTGGCGCGGGAGGCGCCCTCGAGCTCGCGGAAGAGGAGGCGACCCCAGAGCAGGCCGATGAGCGAGTTGGTGTTCCAGAGGGGAAAGGCGACGGCGAGGCCGACGTCGCGGATGGCGAAGACGGTGAGGGTGTTTGCGACGGCCCAGAGGGCTCCGGCGAGGACGGCCCAGACGAGCAGGTGGGGGTGGGCGCGGAGATCGCGGAGGACGAAGCCAGTTCCCTTGAGGAGGGTAGGGACGGTCCAGCGCGCGGTGAAGACGCCGGCGACCATGAGAAGCGAGATGGTGAAGGGGCTGAAGCCCGCGGCGACGAGTTTTGTGGGAGCTTCCGCGGCGCCGAGCCAGACGCCGGCGGAGAGGCCGCAGAGGACACCGAGGGCGTGGAGGTTGCCGGCGCCGGGGGGGCGGTGCGTGGCGTTGCCAGCCTGGCGGTGCGGGGAGGCCACCGCGCGGGGGAGCGAGCTCATTGGAGCGCCAGAAGAACGGCGACGCCCAAGGCGAGGACGGCGAGGGGGATCCAAAACTGGACGTCGGTGAGGATGGCGCGGGGTATGGAGGGCATGGGGCAGGCTACCGTAGGGTTCTGGGTGATGGTACGACGAGGTGCACCCCACCCCTGCCTTTGTTGCGCACAATCTTCATTCCAGGGAATTTAGGTCCGGACCTCCAGATGCGGGAGAGCACCGATCCAGACCCGCCGGCGAGCGAGGCGCCCACCCAGTATGCAGCTTGGGCGGGGGTGGGTGCGCCTACCGGGGGAGACAATCCGACAGGGTTCGGCGAGCAAGGGGGGGGGAGCGAGGCCGGCAAGCGAGGCGGAGCTTTGAAGGATCACGGACGAGGTGCGCGACGTGCCAAGCACGAGCAGTGAAAGCCGTTTGTCGTCGACCTCTTCCATTGCGTCGGAGAAGATGCCGGCGGTGTGGTGCTACGTCTACCGCCCTGCCAGCATCTTGCATAGCCGACGCGCCCGTCGCATGATCTCCCTGCGACGCGGGGTCTTCTCAGCTGGTCGAAAGCACAGGGGGAAGGACGTGCGCGTTCCCGGTGAAGGGAGAAAGATCCAAATACGCGAAATGGAAGTATCTCTCCGCAAAAAGCCACTTTCCATCAACCTTCTCCATGCGATCGGAGACGACACAGTAGTTGTGGTAATACTTCTCTCCACCTTTGGCCGCTTCTTCGATCAGCCACTGGGCCGTCGCAGTGTCCCCATTCAGCTTGATCACACCGGAGTGCACAAACTGAACAAAGAACTCCTTGTCGCTGCGCAGTCTGTTGATGAAGGCGACGACTGCTCCAACGCCTTTGGCTGAGTTCAGGAGCGGAGCTCCGATGGTGAGAACTCCATCGTCCATGTAGGTAGCGGAGAGTTCCTCCATGTTGTGACGCGTGGCTGCATCCGCGAAGGCGGCCGCAAGATTGCGGATAGCGGCTTCGTCTTCCAGCTTCTGGATGCGTTCTTCTAGTGTTGGCATATGACTCTCCCGGGTGGTTTGTATCGGCAGGCGCTTTTTGAAGACTGCTGCTCGTTCTGCGGTCCTTGGCCATTAGACGAGCAATCCTTGCGTGCAAAGCTCGCATTTGAGGGCAGCGACCGCACTTGCGTTTCAGCCAACAAAGACGCCCATTCAGGCGCGCTCAGCGGAACCTGTCGAGGCTATCGCTGAAGCGACTATTCAGTTTTTGCCCACAGCAGGGGTGGATCGTTTGCCAACAAACCGGGTGGCCGAGCGGGCCGGCGTCTCTGTTGGAATGCTGTCTCAGGATTACCCGAACAAGCAGGCGTTGCTGTGCCTTGGTGGATGACCACAGGAACAGGGCGGTGACGACGGGTTGGGGCAGGCTTTAGAGAGCGACAGGACGGCGGAGGCGAAGGCTTCGGGAGCCTCCTGCGGGAGGTTGTGTCCGACATCCGGGAGGAGCTCACGGCGGTACGGTCCGGTGAAGTGCGGAGCGGCGGCGTCGTGGGCGGGGTCTGTGGGGTGGACGCCGTTCTCCAACCCCTGGAGGACGACGGTAGGAACGGGGATGGAGGGCTGGGCGGCAAGGCGGAGTTCGAGGAGCTCGAGGGCGGGATCGCCGGGGACCAGCCCGAAGCGATGGCGGTAGGAGTGGACGACCACATCGACGAAGTCGGGGTTGTAGAGGGAGGGCGCGGTCTGGGCGAAGAGGTCGTTGGAGAACTGCCAGGTGGGGGACCAGAGCCGCCAGAGGAGGCGGGCGAAGTCGTCCCGGTTGGCGGCGAGGCCAGCCCGGCCGCGCTCGGAGTGGAGGTAGAACTGATACCAGAGGCGGCGTTCGCGCTCGGGCGCGAGCGGGGTGTCGGCGGCCGCGAGGTCCTGGATGTTGTAGCCGGTGTCGCCGGAGACGAGGCCGCGAACGCGCTCGGGGAAGAGGGCGGCGACGATGGAGGCGGCGCGGCCACCCCAGTCGTATCCGGCGAGGAGGGCGGAGGGGATCGCGAGGGCGTCGAGGAAGGCAAGGAGGTCGGCGCCGAGGGCAGCCTGCTGGCCGGAGCGAGGTGTCGCGGAGGAGCGGAAGCGGGTGGGGCCGAAGCCGCGGAGAAAGGGCATGAGGCAGCGGAGGCCGGCCGCGGCGAGCCGGGGGGCGACGGCATCGAAGGTGTGCGGATCGTAGGGGAAGCCATGGAGGAGAACGACGGGAGGCGCGGCGGCGGGGCCGAGCTCGTGAAAGGCGATGTCAAGAACACCGGCCTGGACGATGGGCATGGGGCCCATGGTACTGGGCGGAGGACGCCGGGGGTAATCAGGAGGGGTGCGCGGGCGTGCGGGGAGGGGCGGGATTTGCACGGTGGAGGGCGAAGAGGCGGCGTACAGTAGGGGGATGCGGCTGACGGTGTTGGCGTCGGGGTCCAAGGGCAACAGCGCTGTGGTGGCGACGGAGCGGACGCGGCTGCTGGTGGATGCGGGTCTGAGCTGCCGGGAGCTGCTGCGACGGATGCGCGAGGCGGGCGAGGAGCCGGAGCGGCTGTCGGCGATTCTGGTGACGCATGAGCACCAGGACCATGTGGCGGGGCTGGGGGTGCTGGCGCGGCGGCTGAGGATCCCGGTGTTTTTCACGGAGGGGACGCACCGGGCGTGGGTTCGGATGCTGCGGCCGCGCACGACGATGAGCTATGCGGCGTGGCTGGACCGGCTGGCGGCGGAGCGTGCGGCCAAGGCAGCGGAGGCGGAGCGGGCGAGGGTTCCGGATTACCCCTTTGGGGCGGAGACGGCTGGGGCGGAGATGGCGACGGGAGACCCGGCGGCAGCGGTGGCGGGTGCCGCGCCAGAGAGGGCGGTGGAGAGTGCGGCGGTGGAGGGGTGCGAGCCCGCGGCGGAGAGGGGGACGGCAGAGGCGGACCCGACGTTTCTGCCGGCAGTGGAGTACTTCCGGTCGGGGGTACGGTTTGCGGTGGGGGATATCGAGGTGTGCCCGTTTACGATTCCGCACGATGCGGCCGATCCGTGCGGGTTTGTGTTTTTGGCCGAGGGTTTGCGATTTGGGCTGGCGACCGATCTGGGGTACATGCCGCCCAATGTGAAGGCGGCGCTGCGGGACCTGGATGTGCTGCTGCTCGAGAGCAATCACGACCTGGAGATGTTGAAGGACGGGCCGTACCCGTGGTCCGTGAAGCAGAGGGTGATGTCGCGGGTGGGGCACCTGTCGAATCTGGCGTGCGCGGAGTTTCTGGAACGTGACTACGACGGGGGCGCGCATACGGTGGTGCTGGCGCACCTGTCGGAGTCGAACAATGTCCCGGAGCTGGCGCGAATGGCGGCGGAGGGGGCGATTGGGGAGCGGATGCGGCTGCTGGGGAACCGGGTGGTGCTGGCCCGGCAGGATGGACCGCTGGAGCCGATCTGCCTGTAAGGGTGCGCTGGGAGGGGGCGAGCGCAGACGGGTTGCGGGGTCGCTCGGTGCACGGAGGTTACGATTCGGTGAACCCCGAAGTCCCTCCCGTGCGTCCAACGAGGTAGAATCGACCTTGTCCATGGGCATAAAGCGCACATCCAGGCCGCAATCGCTTCCCCTTCGATCGCAGTGCACCGACCCGGTGGTGGGCAATATTCTCGCCGGATGGCGGTTCGACATCTCGGGTCTGTCGCCGGCGATGCGAGGCGACTACGACCAGCACCTGGCGGAGTGCCGCTGCTGCCGGCGGCGGCAGCGTGTGGCGCGAACGATTGACGGTCTGCTGATCGGCGTGTCGACGCTGTCGTTTGTGGCGTTTCTGCTGGCGGCGATTGTGATTCACCGGGTGGAGGAGCTGTATCACCTGGGACGCTTCCATGTGGCGCTGCACCATACGACGCTGGCGATCTCTCTGGAGGCGGTGGCGGTGGCCGGGGTGGTGATCTCCGTGCTGTTGTGGATGCTGGTGGCGATGGCGACGCCGCTGCCGACGCTGGTGGGCAGCTATGTGGAGCAGCGGCTGCCGGCGGAGTTGCGCGACCGTTTGCATAAGCGCGCGGCATAGCAGGGGAGCTGAGCGCACACACACGTATGGAGCCTACGAGCCCTTCTTCGGAGGCCGGCGGGATGTCGGTTGCTCCTCACGACCGCCCTGTGGAGGCGGGCGAGATTCTGCCCCCGGCGGAGACGCTGCCGGACTTCAGGGCAGAGCGGGCGGAGGCAAAGGACTCGATCTTTGCGCACCGGCCGACGCACGGTCGACGGCCCACGCCGAGCGTGGCGACGTGGACGCTGCTGCTGATCAACGTTGGGGTGTATCTGTGGATGGTGGCGCACGGCGTGAGCCCGACCTCCCCGACGCCCGATGACCTGGTGCGCTTTGGGGCGAATGCGACGGACTTCACGATCGCCGGGCAGTGGTACCGGGTGCTGACGGCGACCTTTGTGCATGTGGGCATCATCCACCTGGCGACCAACATGTGGTGTCTCTACAACCTGGGACTGCTGGGGGAGCCGCTGCTGGGGCGGTGGGGCTTGGTGGCGACGTATTTGATTACAGGGGTTGCGGGCAATCTGTTGTCGCTGCTGGTGAATGTGGCGATGCACAATCTTTCGGTGGGTGCGGGTGCATCGGGCGCGGTGTTTGGGATTGCGGGCATCCTGATTGTGCTTCTGTCGAATCGGCGGCTGCCGATCCCGCGCGGCGAGCTGGACCGGCTGCGGAAGTCGGTGATTCAGTTTGCCGGGCTGAACCTGGTGATCGGGCTGGGCACGGCATTCACGGATTTGATCCATATCGACAACATGGCGCACATCGGGGGGTTTCTGTCAGGGCTGGCTTTGGGACCGCCGCTGGTGCCCCGAATGACGAGCGGGCGGGTGCGCTACCTGAGCCGGCAACGCGTGACGTTTGCGGCCGCGCTGATTTTGTTGCTGTTGTTTGCGCATTGGATTGCGAGCCTGCGCTAGATCGCTGACGAGGGGTGGCCGGGCGCGGTAGAATTGCCGCTGACCGCGGCTCCGAAAGCGTCGCGTCCAGTTAGACCTACCCATGACAACACCACCCAGCCCGCTTCCCCACCCTGCCGCGACCGGCGAACCGGACGAGATCGCCGCGAAGGTTCTGGCGATCATCAGCAAGACCAAGGGTCTGCCCGCCGAGGCGGTCACGGCGGAGTCGACGTTTGAGTCTTTGGGTATCGACTCTCTGGACCGCCTGAATGTCCTGTTTGATTTGGAAAACGAATTTGAAATTCAGGTGAATGATGAAGAGGCGCGGCAGGTGACGACGATTGCACAGATGATTACGGGTGTGCGGCAGCTGGTGGAGGCCAAGGCGGCCGGGTCCCAAGGGAAGGCTGAGCCGGAGCTGTCCGAATCCAGGCCGCATTCGGAGGGGAGTTCCGCTGCGCCGGTCCGATAGCTCACGGCGCGTGGTGGTGACCGGCGCCGGTGTGCTGTGCGCGGTGGGCAACAACCTGCCGGAGTTTGCCGAGGCGCTGAAGGCCGGGCGAGGCGGCATCGGGCCGATTACGCTGGTTGACACGGCAGAGACGCAGATGCGCTTCAGCAACGGAGCGGAGGTGCGCGGGTTTGTACCCGAAGAGCACTTTGACCCGAAGGACCTTGGGTTTCTGGACCGGTTTGCGCAGATGGCCGTGGTGACAGCGCGACAGGCGGTGGCGCAGGCGGGGCTGGATCAGCCGGGAGCCTGGCCGCCTGAGCTGCGGGAGCGGACGGCCGTGGTGACGGGCTCGTGCCTGGGGGGGCGCGGGGCCGAGGAGGCCGGCTACTGGGAGCTGTTCGGCAACAAGCGGACGAGAGTGCACCCACTGACGATTCCGCTGAGTATGACCAACGCGGCGACGAGCCACATTTCGATGCAGTTCGGCCTGCAGGGTCCGGCCTGGACGGTGTCGACGGCGTGTGCTTCGTCGGCGCATGCGATTGGGCAGGCGTTCCACGCGGTGCGCTCCGGGGCTGCCCCGATGGCGCTGGCGGGGGGCACCGAGAACACGTTTTTCATCGGCGGGCTGAAGGCGTGGGAGGCGATGCGTGTGGTGAGCAAGGACACGTGCCGCCCGTTCAGCGCGTCGCGGACGGGTCTGGTGCTGGGCGAGGGCGCGGCGATGCTGGTGCTGGAGCCGCTGGAGGCGGCGCTGGCGCGGGGGGCGCGGCCGTTGATGGAGATTGTGGGGTTTGGGATGTCGGCGGATGCGGGGCACATTACGCAGCCGGTGCAGGCGGGGCCGGCGCGGGCGATGCGGCTGGCGCTGGAGGATGGGGGGCTCGCGCCGGAGCAGATCGGCTACATCAACGCGCACGGGACGGCGACCGAGGCGAACGACAGGACGGAGACGGCGGCGATCCGGGAGGTGTTTGGGGCGCACGCGGACAGGTTGGCGGTGTCGTCGACCAAGTCGATGCACGGCCATGCCCTGGGCGCCGCGGGAGCGATCGAGGCGGTGGCGTGCCTGCTGGCGATGGAGGGCGGCATCGTGCCGCCGACGATGAACTATCTCGGACCGGACCCGGCGTGCGATCTGGATGTGGTGCCGAACGCCGCGCGGCGCCTGGCGGTGGAGGCCTGTCTGTCGAACTCGTTTGCGTTTGGCGGGCTGAACGCGGTGCTGGCGTTCCGCGCGTGGCGCTGAGTGGCGGACGGCGCTAGACGAGTGAGGTTTGGGCGAACTTGCGGACCATGGCGAGCAGGAGGCGGCGATCACCGTCTCCCAGGTGGGCGGAGTAGCGCTGGACCTGGGTGAGGAAGCGGATGTCCTCCTCACCGAGGTTGAGGCCACCCATCTCGCGGCCGACGACCTCTTCGGCGAAGAACTCCGAGAGCTTGAGATCGAGAGCCTTGGCGATCTTCTGCAGAGTTTCGATGGACGGAACGGTGTGGCCGTTTTCGACCCGGGAGAGATAGCAGCGGAGCAGGCCGGTTTTTTTCTCGATGTCTCCCTGTGAGAGGCCGCGCTGGAGGCGATAGGCGCGGATGGTGCTGCCGATGTTGGAGGGGGAGACTTCTGGAACCTGGAAGGGGGTGGCCGGGCTGAATCGCTGGACGTCTGCCATGAGGAGAAACTTACGATTCCCCACCGGTCAGGTCAATGCCTATCTCGGGGGATCGTCGCGATCGAACCATCGGTGATTCATTGTGAGAGGAGCTTGAACCGCGCGAGCGAGCTTGCGGCCGCGGTGGTGGGACTGGTACCGTGCGGGCACGCGAGCTGTGACTTTCGCGGTGGAGGATTGAGGATGCGGAGGCGCGTGCTGCTGGCGGGGATGTTGGTGATGTTGGCTGTGGGGATGGGGCGGGCTCAGATTTTGGGGACGGGGCCGCAGACGGACTTTCGCGACACCTCCATGCTGAAGCCGCCTGCGGGCCAGAAGGTGGCGCTGGTGGTGTTTGAGGATCTGGGATGTCCGGCGTGCGCGCGGGCGCACCCGTTCGAGATGCGGGCCGTGGAGGAGCTGCACATACCTTTGGAGCGGCATGACTTCCCTATTCCGGCGCACATCTGGACGTTTCAGGGCGCGGTCTGTGCGCGGTATCTCCAGGACAAGGTGAGCCCGCGGCTGGCGGAGCAGTATCGGAGCGATGTGTTTGCGGCGCAGAGTTCCATTCTGAGCAAGGAGGACCTGCAGCAGTTCAACCAGCGGTGGTTTCCGGCACACGGGCAGGCGCTGCCATTTGTGATGGACCCGACAGGCGCTTTGGGGCGCGCGGTGCAGGCGGACTTTGACCTGGGGAGGCGGCTGAACCTGCGCTTCACGCCGACGATTGTGGTGGTGACGCCGCAGAAATACCAGGTGATCTGCGGGGGTACGGGGGGTTTGGAGAACGATCCTGCGCGGATCGAGCCGGTGCTGGAAGCGGCGATCGCGCAGACCAAGACGCAGGGGGGGACGGCCGGACACCCCAGACGCGCGGCGCGGTAGAGACCCGGCGCGGCTCTATCTAAGCCATGTGCATGCCGCCGTTGACGTCGAGGGTGTGGCCGGTGATGTAGCCGGCCTGCTCGGAGGCGAGGAAGCGGACGGCGTGGGCTATGTCGGCGTCGGTGCCGGGGCGGGCGAGCGGGACGACAGCGAGCATGGCGGCGCGCTGCTCGCCGGTGAGGACGGCGGTCATGGCGGTTTCGATGTAGCCGGGGGCGACCGCGTTGACGGTGATGGTGCGGGAGGCGAGTTCGCGGGCGAGCGATTTGGTGAGGCCGATGAGGCCTGCCTTGGAGGCGGCGTAGTTGGCCTGGCCGGCCTGGCCGGTCTCGCCCACGACGGAGGTGATGTTGAGGATGCGGCCCCAGCGTGCCTTGAGCATGGTGGGCAGAAGGGCCTGGGTGAGGAGGAAGGCACCGGTGAGATTGGTGTTGAGGACGTCGTCCCAGTCAGCGCGGCGCAGGCGCATGGCGAGACCGTCGCGGGTGATGCCGGCGTTGTTGACAAGGATGCCGACGGTGCCGAAGCGGTCGAGGACGGCCTTGGCGCAGGCTTTGATGGAGGCCTCGTCGGCGAGGTCGAGGGAAAAGGCGGCGGCGGACCCGCCTGTGGCCTCGATCTCCCCAACGGCGTCGGTGAGTTTGTCGAGGGAGCGCGCGGCGAGCGCGACGGTGTGGCCGGCGCGTGCCAACTCCAGCGCGCAGGCGCGACCGATGCCTTGGGACGCTCCAGTGACGAGGGCCAATCGGCCTGTACCCGTGCTCAACACTTGCCTCCCTGGGCCGCGACGCAACTGTGGAGCAGATCTGCCCGCCATCGCGACCCTCCCGAGTATAGGGTGCGTGGGTGGCGGGGCGGCGCGGGGTACCGATTAGTGGTGGAGGGCGGCGGCGCACTCATGGGCGATTTGCAGGCCTTCGTCGACAGGGACGGCCCAGGCCTGGAGGCGGGAGTCTGCGGTGGAGATGCGGACCATGCCGGAGGTGGACTGGTTGGCTTGGGGATCAAGGGTGAAACCCCAGCCTGTGAGGCCTTCGCAGACGGCTTCCCGGAGCCAGGGGGAGTCTTCGCCGATGCCGCCACCGAAGAGTACGGCGTCGACGCGGCCGAGGGCGGCGAGGTAGGCGCCGACGGCGAGGCGGACGCGGTAGCTGAACATCCGGAGGGCGAGCTTGGCGGCGGGGTCGTCGCGTTTGACGAGAACGCGAGTGTCCAGGGTGCCGCCAGCGATGCCGAGCAGGCCGGAGTGCTTGTTGAGGAGGGCGAGGACATCGTCGGGGGACTTTCCTTCCCGGTCCATGAGGAGGGGGAGGATGGCGGGGTCGACGGAGCCGGAGCGGGAGCCCATCATGAGGCCTTCGAGGGGGGTGAGGCCCATGGTGGTATCGACCGAGCGGCCGTTCTGGATGGCGCAGGCGGAGCAGCCGCTTTCGAGGTGGAGGGTGACGAGGGAGAGCTCGGCAGTTGGGCGGCCGATGGTGCGGGCGAAGTGCTCGAGCTGGAAGCGGTGGGATAGGCCGTGGAAGCCAAACTTGCGGATGCCATTGCGGTCGGCGGTCTCGCGCTCGATGGGGTAGCGCCAGGCGATCTCGGGGAGGGTGCGATGGAAGGCGGTGTCGAAGGTGACGAAGGTGGGGGTGCCGGGGAGGGTGGTGGCGAGGGCGTCGAGGATCTGGAGGGAGGAGCGGTTGTGGAGGGGGGCTAGCTCCTGGAAGCGCTGGATGTCGGCGCGGACCTCCGGGGTGACCCGGGCGGGGGCGTCGTAGAGGTCGCCGCCGTGGACGACGCGAACGCCGACGAGGTCGAGGTGGTTGAGGCGGTCGGCGAGCGCGGGCTGGCGGCGGAGCCAGGCGAGGGCGGAGCGGACGGCGGCGGGCATGTCCGGGGCGTCGACGCGCTCGGCGTTGGAGGCGTCGGTGGTGGAGCCGGCGATGAGCTTGGTGTCGTGACCGATGCCGTCGAGGATGGCGGAGACGATCACCGTGGCTTCGGAGGCGGCCTGCTGGTTGGCGGCGGTCTCGACCAGATCGAACTTGAGCGAGTTGCTGCCGGGGTTGAGGGCGAGGACGAGGCTCATGTGGAGTTGGATGGGTGTTTGGCGGGGATGGGTACCCCTCCCCAGGATGTTGCGTAAAATCTTCAAAGCAGGGAGCTTAGGTCCGGACCTGAGGTACGACGGACGTGCCCGGGATACCTGGGTGAGGACGGTCTGTGGGTGTTTGGGGCTAGGGTGTCTGGGGTTGATTATATGGATTGCGGGTGGGAGAGAATGCCAGATTGCGGGGTGCCTGAGTGAGGCTGCTGTGCGGTACGGGGTATGGGTTACTTGATGGCGCGGATGACTTTGCAGGGGTTGCCGACGGCGAGGACGTTTTCCGGCAGGCTGCGGGTGACGACGCTGCCCGCGCCGACCACGGAGCGGGAGCCGATGGTGATGCCGGGCAGGAGGATGGCTCCGGAACCGACCCAGACATCGGAGCCGATGGTGACGGGAGCGCCGTACTCCTGCCCCCGGCGCAGATCGGCGTTGAGCGGGTGGAGCGGGGTGAGGATCTGGACACCCGAGCCGAACTGCGAGAAGTCGCCGATGACGACCTTGCACACATCGAGGACGGTGCAGTTGAAGTTGAAGAAGACGCGCTGGCCGAGTTCGATGTTGGAGCCGTAGTCGCAGAAGAAGGGCGGCTGGAGCGAGACGGTGTCGCCGCCGCTGCCGAAGAGGGTGCGGAGGAGATCGCGTCGCTGCTCCCGATGCTCTTCCCCCGTGCTGTTCAGCTGATGGCAGAGATGGCGGGCGCGGCTTCGTCTTCCGACCAGATCGGTGTCGGAGGCGTCGTAGAGCTCGCCGGCGAGCATTTTTTGCCATTCGGTTCTCATGCAGAGGTCCTCCAGGCTGCGAGAAAGCGCTGAGCTGCGGGCTGGCTGGAACGCGGGTCCACGGGCCGAGGGACGACCGCGCATCGGAGCGGGCTTGCAGGATGGGATGCCGAGTCAGCGACAGGGTGTGGCGAGGTCGGCGAGGGTGGGGATGGAGGGGAGGGCTCCGGGGCGGGTGGTGGAGAGGGCGGCGGCCTGCGAGGCCTGATGGGCGGCGGCGAGGGGCGGGAGGCCGCGAAGGAGGGCGGCGGCGAAGAAGCCGTTGAAGACGTCGCCGGCGGCGATGGTGTCGACGGGGGTGACGGGGGTGGGGGCGATGGGGTGGAAGATGGGATCGCCGGTGGGGTTGGCGAGGACGAGGAGGGCGCCGCGGGCGCCGAGCTTGAGGAGGAGATTGCGGGCGCCGCGGGCGAGGAGGTCGGTGGCTGCCTGGCGGAGGCTGTGGTCGTCGGCCGGAGCTTGGGACTCGGAGAGATGGAGGGGGCGGCCGGTGAGGGTGGCGAGTTCGGTCTCGTTGGGGGTGAGCCAGGCCGTGAGCTGGAGGAGGGAGTCGGGCAGGGCGGCTGCGGGGGCGGGGTCGAGCATGAGGGGGACGTGGAACTCGGCGCAGAGCTCGGCGAGGCGGAGGACGGTGGGGAGGGGGATTTCTAGTTGGGTGAGGACGAGGCCGGCGGTGGCGAGGAGGGGGCGGAGGGCGTCGAGGTCGACGGGAAGGAGGGTGGCGTTGGCGCCGGGGACGAGGAGGATGGAGTTTTCGCCGGCGTCGGTGGTGGTGATGAGGGCGGTGCCAGTGGGGCCTTCGGAGGGGGTGAGGTGGGTGAGGTCGAGGTTGGGGAGGGTGAGGTCTTCGCGGAGTTTGGAGGCGAAGAGGTCGGAGCCGAGGCGGGCGATGAGGTAGGTGGGGTGGCCGGCGCGGGCGGCGGCGACGGCCTGGTTGGCTCCCTTGCCGCCGGTGTTGATGCTAACGGTGTGGGCGAGCAGGGTTTCGCCGGGGGCGGCGAAGCGCGGGGCGTGGAGGACGAGGTCGGTGTTGATGCTGCCGATGACGAGGATGGGCTTCATGGGAGGGACCTGAGTCTCGATGCAAGGAGGATGCGAGTGCCGGTGCCGCCGTTGGTTCGAGGCGCAAGCACTTGGAGGCGGGTCAGCTCGAATCGCTGGTTTTAGCAGCCGCTGTGAGATGAGTTGCGGATGGTGCTTTTTCGAGAGAGCCGAGCCATTCCTGCCGAGAATGCGACTTGTGAGGACTCCGGGAGAGGCGGCTCCAGGACACTTTCGGACTTACTTGTACTCCGGGAGGCGGAGATGGTCGACAAACTCGTGTTCTGCAACGAGCCGCGCAACCCAGGACACGTTCATCAAGCGGAAGACTTGATTGCGCAAGAACATCGAGCTCTTCGATCTGGGTGCGAAGAGGGCGGCCTGCCGTAGCGTCGCCCTTTGTTTGCCGAGCACAAACGGCCCGAAGAGCGCCTGATAGCGAGCAAAGGCCTTGGCATACTCCCCTCCTGACTGGTGTAGCTCTCCTGCGAGAATGTACGCAGCAGCCATGGCAAGGCCGCTGCCTTCGCCAGCCAGCAGAGACACACAAGACGCAGCGTCGCCAAGCAACGTAATCCTACCCTGGCTCCATGAGCCGGTGCTGGATGCGAGCCGGACTTGACTTACCTGGTCGAAGTAGAGGTCGTCTACCGTGTCGAGTGCGTCGAGAATCCGCGAGCACTCCCAGCCGCCGTTCTCAAAGAGACGGCGAAGAAAGGCCTTCTTTGCCGCAACACTATCCGGGAGCCCTGGCTCTTGATGTGCAAACGTGAACAGAAACATGGTGCGACCGTCACGCAGCGAGAAGCGGGCAATCTGTTGACCGACTTTGGTGTACATGACATACGCAAGCTCATCCCGCGGCCCGTAGCCTGCCACCTCGAAAGCAGCCGCCTGGTAGCCGAGGTAGCGCTCGAAAGACGGTTCCTCGCCGAACATAAGCTGCCGTGTCCATGAGTGCAAACCGTCCGCGCCGAGGAGGAGATCAAAGGTACGGTCGCCGCCGTGTTGCAGGTGGACGTGAACTCCAGAGTCATTCTGGGTGAGCGATTCGATGGAATCGCCGAAGACCATCTCTACGTCGGTACCGAGCGCTCGAAAGATGGCCTTTACCAGGTCCCCATGGGCGATACTGGTGAAACGGCCCTTCAGGGATTGGGCAAAGGCGCCGAGGCTGAAACCGGTCTTCCGCTCTCCATGTCGATTCACGACTCTGACTTCTTGAACGGCATAGCCCCGTTGAAGAATGGTAGGGAGCAGACCCATGCGCTCGGCCACGTCAAAGCCGGTGCCCCAAAAGTCGATGATGTAGCCCCCCGTTCGGAGGTGGGGGGCTTTTTCAAGCAATGTGACCTTAAAGCCAAAGTGTGCCAGCCAGAACGCCGCGGTAGGTCCCGCGATGCCCGCACCTGAGATCAGGATCTTCATATTAAGAGAGGACCATTGAAGAGCTTTGGTCGATGGAGCGCTCTTCGGTCAAGATAGGATCGCTAAACGCCGCTGTGGCACCTTGGGTCTCTTAACCGTGTGTTCGCTTTGCAGGTGTTGCTTACCGGGGCCTGCTGGACGATCATAGACCCATGGGGAAACGGGAGGAACAAACAGCTTCAGCGTTGCGAATTGCGGTGGTCGGAGTGGGCGGGATTGGCAGCGCCTTTGCTTCCCAGCTTGCTCGCGTAGGCGGGCATGCTGTAACGGTTGTTGCCCGGCCCGGATCGCGCCGTTTGGAACAGCTCAGGCGGGATGGCGCCATTGTGGATGTTGCGGGCGAGCGCGCCGAGGTTGAGATCGCGGACAAGCTGGATGAAGACCTGGCGTACGATCTGGTGCTCGTCACCTTGCTTGCGCACCAGGTCCAGGCCGTTCTGCCTGGTTTGCAGCGGAGCGCCGCGAAGACGGTCCTGTTCATGTTCAACAACTTTGAGCCGGAGCAGTTGCGCGATGCCTTGGGCGCAGAGCGATGCTCCTTTGGGATGCCATTTATTCAGTCCCGCCTTGATGGGAATGGAAGGGTTATCGCGAAGATTGGGGCAGCCGGCCAGAAGAGCAAGATTGACAGCGACCGATGGGTCGGCGTCTTCAACTCGGCCGGACTGCCCGCGGTGGTCGAGGCCAAGATGCTGCTGTGGCTGCGCTGCCAAGTTCCCTTGGGAGCGGCGTTTGAAAGCGTCAGCGTGGCTGCGATGCGGCGCGGACGTGGAGCCTCGTGGAAGGAGTCCATGGTGATCGCACGGGGCGCGAAGGAGAGCTTTAGGCTGATCCGGCGACTGGGCTATCCGATCTACCCGTCGGGGAAGGCCGCCCTCGCTGCAAGCCCGACGTGGGTGCTGGCAGGCATGCTGTGGTCTCTGTCGAAGATCTCTTCCTTCCGCGAACTGCTCGCCACAGGGTTGAATGAGTGTCGTGCGCTGGTTGACACCTTGGTGGCCAACGCATCCCGCGTTGAGGGTTCGGTTGCGGTCAGCAGGATCGCCGCGATGAAACCCACACTGCAGTAGCCACCGCTCTGCGGAGGTGCCGCCCAGAGTGGCTTGCCCATCGTTCAGCCGCGCGAGGGTGTGGTGCAGGGGTGCGATTTAGGATAGGGCGATGGATGAGTTTCCGCGGCTGCAGCGACTGCCACCCTATGTGTTCAACATCACCGGCGAGCTGAAGGCGGCGGCTCGGCGGCGGGGCGAGGACATTATTGATTTCGGGATGGGGAACCCGGACGGGGCGACGCCGGGGGCGATTGTGGACAAGCTGATGGATTCGGCGCGGAAGACGCGGACGCACCGGTATTCGCTCTCGAAGGGGATACCGCGGCTGCGGCAGGCTATATGTAACTGGTACAGAGACAGATACGATGTGGAGCTGGACCCGACGACCGAGGCGATCATGACGATCGGGTCGAAGGAGGGGATTGCGCACCTGTGCCTGGCGGTGGTGGACCGGGGGGATACGGTGCTGGTGCCGAACCCGAGCTATCCGATCCATATCTATGGGCCGGTGATTGCGGGGGCGGAGGTGCTGAGCGTGCCGGTGCACTCGCCGACGGAGTTTCTGGCGGAGATTGAGCGGACGATTCCGCGCATGACGCCGAAGCCGAAGATGCTGATTGTGAACTTTCCGGCGAACCCGACGGCGCAGTGTGTGGACCTGGAGTTTTTGACGCGACTGGTGGGGATCTGCAAGGAGTTTGGGGTGTGGCTGGTGCATGACTTCGCGTATGCGGACCTGGCCTTTGACGGATACAGGCCGCCGTCGGTGATGCAGGTGCCGGGTGCGAAGGAGATTGCGGTGGAGTTCTTTACGCTCTCGAAGAGTTACAATATGCCGGGCTGGCGGGTGGGGTTTATGGTGGGGAATCCGACGCTGGTGGGGGCGCTGGGGCGGATCAAGAGCTACTTCGACTATGGGACGTTTACGCCGATTCAGGTGGCGGCGATCTTGGCGCTGGAGGGGCCGCAGGACGCGGTGAAGGAGATTGTGGAAAACTACCGCCGGCGGCGGGACGTGCTGGTGGGCGGGCTGAACCGGCTGGGGTGGGCGACCGAGTGCCCGAAGGCGACGATGTTTGTGTGGACGCGGATCCCGGAGCGATTTCGGGAGATGCGGAGCCTGGAGTTTTCGAAGCTGCTGTTGAAGGAGGCGAAGGTGGCGGTGAGCCCGGGGATTGGGTTTGGCGAGCAGGGCGATGCGTATGTGCGGTTTTCACTGATCGAGAATGAGGAGCGGACGCGGCAGGCGCTGCGGGGCCTCAAGCAGGTGCTTGAGGCGGCTAGAGGCTAAGGCGGCTAGAGGCAAAGACGCCAGAGGCAAAGACGCTAGAGGCAAAGACGCTAGAGGCAACGGCGCTAGAGGCAAAGACGCTAGAGGCAACGGCGCTAGAGGCAAAGACGCTAGAGGCAACGGCGCTAGAGGCAAAGACGCTAGAGGCAAAGACGCTAGAGGCAAAGACGCTAGAGGCAAAGACGCTAGAGGCAAAGACGCTAGAGGCAAAGACGCTAGAGGCAAAGACGCTAGAGGCTAAGGCGGCTAGAGGCAAAGACGCCAGAGGCAAAGACGCTAGAGGCAACGGCGCTAGAGGCGAAGGCGCTAGAGACAACGGCGCTAGAGGCGAAGGCAGTCTTGTGGCGGCCTTTGCTTTTAGCGGCTCTTGCTTCTAGCGGTTTTTGCTTCTAGCGGCTTCTGCTTTTGGAGGCTCAGCCTTTAGCTTAGGGGTTGTCGGAGCCGTATTGGAGTTGGTGGGGGGCGGGGTAGGTGAGGGTGCCGTCGCTCTTTTGGTACCACATGAAGGCCTTGTGGTCGCCGTTGACGCGGACGGCGACGATGATGCCTGTGCCGAAGGCTCCGGTGCCGTCGGTCTTGGAGATGTCGACGTGGTAGGAGCGGACCGGGCCGAAGTCGCTGGCGGTGGTCCAGTCCTGGATGAAGCGCTGCTCCGTGTAGTCGTACTTCTTCGGGTGTTGCTTCCAGTCGGGGTCGTTCATCCAGATGCTGTAGGCCTTGTCGTAGTCCTTGGCCTGGAGGGCGGCGAAGAAGTCGCCGACGCGGTGTTCGGCGCGGAGGTTGGAGAAGAACCAGCCATGGCCGAGGAGGAAGCCGCCGACGCCGATGAGGGCGGTGAGGAGGATGACGACGCCGGCGCCGATGAGGAGGCTGATCTTGAGTCGTTCCTGCTGGGCGTTGTAGGTGGGGGCGTTGAGCAGGGTCATGGCGGTCTCCGGGCGGCAGGGTGGGACTGGGCGCTATGCGCGCGTCAAGACATTAGACACCGGATGGGGCTGGGCGGTTTGTACGCGGCCGAGCTACTCGCGCCAGGAGAAGCTGTTGCGGGTGAGATCGCAGGCGGCGCCGGTCTGTGGCGTGGGGTGGGCGGGGTTGAGGTAGACGGAGACGGTGTCGAAGCGGGTGGGGATGGCGCGGCGGTGGGCGGAGGGGAAGCCGCGGAGATAGGCGGAGGCCATGCGGCGGAGGATTTCGCGTTTGCGGCGGTCGACGGCGGCTTCGGCGGGGTCGAGGAGGTTCTGGTGGGCGCGGGTTTTGACTTCGATGAAGCAGAGGGTGTCGACCTCCCAGGCGATGAGGTCGAGATCGCCGCGGAGGCGGCCGGTGGTCCACTGGCGGGCGACGACGGTGAAGCCGAGGGGGCGGAGGTAGAGGTAGGCTTCGAGCTCGCCGCGGTCGCCGGTGCGTAGGTGGGCGGGGCGGGGATGGCGACGGGCGGCGAGGGATTCCAGGCGACGGAGAAGGGTGGCCTGGGTTTTGGCGAGGAGTGGCATTATGGGTGACTTCCCTTTCCTGCACCAACACGATAGCGCAGGAGGGCGCGGGGTGTAGACTCCGCGGCATGAACTTTTCTCCGGCAAACCTGGCGGGGCTGGTGGTGGCGGCGAGCTTCGCGGCTGGTCTGAATGTGTATGCGACGGTGCTGACGCTGGGTCTGCTGGACCGGTGGGGATGGGTGGCGCTGCCGCCGGGGCTGGAGATTCTGCGGCATACGGCAGTGCTGGTGGTGTGCGGGGTGTTGTTTGCGGCGGAGTTTGTGGCCGACAAGATTCCGGGGCTGGACTTGGTGTGGAGCGCGCTGCATACGTTTGTGCGGATCCCTGTGGCGGCCCTGGTGGCGTGGCAGGCGACGAATCGTCTGCCGGTGGGCGATCAGATGCTGGCGGCCGCGGTGGGCGCGACGATCGCGGCGATGACGCATGGGTCGAAGACGGCGCTGCGGGCGGTGGTGACGCCGAGTCCGGAGCCGGTGTCGAATATTGCGTTGAGCACGGCGGAGGATGTGGGCGCGGTTGGGCTGACGTGGGTGGCGGCGCACCACCCGGTGCTGGCGGGTGGTGTTGCGGTGGCGCTGTTGGCGGGGGCGGTGGTGGCGGCGCGGATGCTGTGGCGCGGGATGCGGCGGGCTTGGGAACGGACTTGGGGGCGGGTGCGCGGACGGCTGCGCGGGGAGCCGGAGATTTTAGACGTCCCGGTTGCTGCCGAGAAGAACTAGCGAGAGGAAGGCGTTTCGTCCGTCTGAAGCTGGGAGAGCCTGCAGGACAGATAACGCCTGATTTACCTCTTCAACGAGTGTCGCCGTTCTGGGCCGGTCAAAGGTGCCAGCCAAGTCAAAGTCGGCTTCGTGACGAGAGTCCTGCAAGAGAACAAAGGTGCGTGCAAAGCGAGTGAGCTCATCGCTGAAGGACTCGCCCACCGGCTTGCCCTTCAGCTTGAGCTGCCCACGTCCGATTGCTTCGCATAGTTTCTGGATGCCGGTGTGGGTGGGAGTGCGACGAGCCTGTTGCCTGAGCTCAATCGGTTTTGGGGGAATCAGGAGGAACACGGCCTGGTCGACGACCTCGTGGAAGAGGGCGTAATACGCGGAAGAGACAGCGCGTCGCAGGTTCACCTGCTTCGGACGTCCCCGGCCCGCGGAGATCAGGTCTTGCGCTTGCGCGATCAAGTCATTTGCGTACTGCATGCTTCTTTCGAGTCGTTTTCTCTTCGAAAGAGACATAGGGCCAACGGGTAGTCTCTGACCGTAACAAGCGGTCACGAACAGCGGTGGAGTACCGCACCAGATCGCGCGTGCGCTTTCCACTCAACGCCTGGGAACTAGACACCGCGAAGCGCACTCGCAAGGCCGGAGATCCTGTGTGATCTTCGTCCTGATACACCCTGCTGAGAGCTACACCAGGAGGGGCATGAAGATCGCGAACAGCTTCGCGAACCTGCGCTTCTTCCGGGCTCTCGATGCGGGACGGCATGCCAGAAGTATATCGCTTGCACCAAGGCTGAACAGCACACAAGAGACAGGTGTTACCCCTTCCCCCGACTGAGCGCTGACCACTCCCGAAGGAAGGTCAAGGATTCGCCGCGCCTGCCGCTTTGTCGGGGAAGGCAGCAGGCGTGGCAGCAGGGCTAGGCGACGAGGACGGAGCGGAAGCGGGCCTTGCCCTGGCGGGTATGGTCGAGGGCGGCGTTGGCTTCGGCCATGGGAAAGAGCTCGACGAGGGGTTGGATCGTGTGGCGCGCCGCGAAGTCGAGCATGGTGCGGGTTTCGATGAGGGAGCCGGGCTGGCCGCCGACGAGAGAGCGCTCGCCGGCGATGAGGCTCCAGGGGCTAACGGCGACGGATTTGTCGGGGATGCCGACCATGCAGAGTTTGCCGCCGGGCCGGAGGGCGTTCATATAGAGGTCCCAGGGGAGGTCGGCGGTGACGGTGGAGAGAATAAAGTCAAACTGCCGGGCGACGGTTTGGAGCTCGGAGGTGCCCCGAGTGGCGATGAAGTGGCGGGCGCCGAAGGTGGCGGCCTGCTCATCTTTCTCGTGGGTGGAGCTGATGGCGGTGACGTCACAGCCCCATTTGGCGAGGAACTGCACGGCAAGGTGGCCGAGACCGCCGATGCCGACGACAGCGACGCGATCGGTGGGGCGGACTCCATAGCGGAGCAGCGGGGTGAAGACGGTGGTGCCGGCACAGAGCAGCGGGCCGGCGTGCTCGGAGGCGATGGCTTCCGGGATGGGGTGGGCGAACTGCCAGTTGTTGACGCGGACGACGGTGGCGAAGGCGCCCTTGTGCGAGGCCATGACGGTGCCGCGGACCTCCGGGCAGACGTGCTGGCGGCCGCCCAGGCACCACTCGCAGTGCATGCAGGAGCCGCAGAGCGCGCCGACGCCGACGCGGGTGCCGAGGGCGAGGCGGTCGACCGCGGAGCCGACAGCGAGGACGGTGCCGACGGCCTCATGCCCGGGGACGACGGGGTACTGGGAGATGCCCCACTCGTTGTCGACCATGGCGCAGTCGGTGTGGCATATACCGCAATGGGTGACGGCGACGTCGACCTCGTCGGGGCCGAGGGGGCCGAGGTCAAAGGGAGAAAGGGCGAGGGGAGCATTGGAGGCGGTGGCGGCGAAGGCCTGGATCTGCAAGGGTGTGACCTCGTGGGCAGCCATGGAAGGCTTGCTGGATTATGTGAGCCGATGGTGCGCTTTATCCAGAAAACGCTCTTTCTCCCGGAGAGACAATGCATAGAGCTCCTGACTGCTTGCCTAAACCTCCAACGAGAGGCTCCCGGGTGGAGTAGGGTGGAGCGATGCGGGACAGAAAAGTTGAGTTGCTGAGCAGATTGACGGAGCGTAACGGGGCGGTGCCCTCCCTGCTGGACGGTGTGGTGCTGCTGCGCGGGGAGCGATCCTGTGTACCGGTGCCGGTGCTGTATGAGCCGTGCGTGGTGATTGTGGTGCAGGGGCAGAAGCGCTTTCACCTGCCGGATGCGGTGCTGCACTACGACCCGGAGCACTTCTTTCTGGTGACGGTGCCGGTTCCGGCGGACTGCGAGACGCTGGTTGGAGCAGACGGGCCGTTTCTGGGTTTAGCGGTTCGCATCGATTTGGGCGTGGTTGCGGAGTTGTTGCTGATGATGGGACCTTGCATGGGCGGAGCCGGAGGGAGCAGGCGCTCTGTGGGGGCCTTCAAGATGACGCCTGAGATGGACGAAGTGGCGCTGCGTCTGCTGGAGTGTCTCGGAACCGAGCAGGAGGCTCGAGTGCTTGGTCCGTCGCGGGTGCGTGAGCTGCTTTTCGAGCTGCTGCGGGGGGATGCCGGCGGGGAGCTGCGATCGATTTTGGAAGGGACGGAGAGCCGGGCGGCGATCCACCGTGTGCTGCAGCGGGTGCATCTCCAGTTTGCGCTGCCGCTGGATGTGGCGGGGCTGGCGCGGGAGGCGGGGATGAGTGTGTCGACCTTTCATGCGCACTTTCGCCAAGAGACGGGGACTTCTCCGGTGCAGTACGTGAAGGTGCTGCGGCTGCACAAAGCGCGGATGCTGATGGTGCAGGAGAGTGCCGGGGCAGCGGTGGCCTCGGCGCGGGTGGGGTATGACAGCGCGTCGCAGTTCAGTCGGGAGTTTCGGCGGCTGTTTGGGGCTCCACCGGCGGATGAGGCGCGCCGGGTGCGTGCGGCGTTTGGGTTTGCGGACACGGTCTCCCCGGTGCCGGAGATGGCTGAGCGGGAGGCGCGACGGTGAAGAGAGCGCATGCTACCCCCCTTTCGGGGTGAGGGCTGGGCCTGGGTCGCCCTGTGGGGTTGCGGAGGGGCGTGGGGGCTGCGATACACTCAGACGTGCCCCACTTGAGCGGCCAAACCTTACAACTGAACGGATGGAGGCGGAGATGTCTGCGAAGTACATCTTTGTGACGGGCGGCGTCGTGTCGTCGCTTGGCAAGGGTCTGGCGGCGGCTTCGATTGGGTGCCTGCTGGAGGCGCGCGGGCTGCGGGTGAACCTGATGAAGTTCGACCCGTACCTGAACGTGGACCCGGGGACGATGTCGCCGTTTCAGCACGGCGAGGTGTTTGTGACCGATGACGGGGCGGAGACGGACCTGGACCTGGGGCATTATGAGCGGTTTACGCATGCACACCTTACGCGCGACAACAACCTCACGACGGGGCGGATCTACGAGCAGATCATCACCAAGGAGCGGCGGGGCGACTACCTGGGCAAGACGGTACAGGTGATTCCGCATGTGACCAACGAGATCAAGGCGGCGATGCGCAAGGTGGCGGCGGACACGGACGTGGCGATAGTGGAGATCGGCGGGACGGTGGGGGATATTGAGTCGCTGCCGTTTCTGGAGGCGATCCGGCAGATGCGGCAGGATCTAGGCCGGGACAACACGGTGTTTGTACACGTGACGCTGATTCCGTGGATTGCGGCGGCGCAGGAGTTGAAGACCAAGCCGACGCAGCACTCAGTGAAGGAGATGCTGTCGATCGGGATTCAGCCGGATATCCTGCTGTGCCGATCGGACCGGGCGGTGCCGCGGGAGATGCGGTCGAAGATCGCTGCCTTCTGCAATGTGGAGGAGCCGGCGGTGATCGCGGCGCGGGATGTGCCGTCGATCTACGAGGTGCCGTTGAACTTCGCGCAGGAGGGCGTGGACGATTTGGTGCTGAAGTATCTCCGGATGGAGGCCCCGGCGCCGGATCTTGCAGCGTGGGAGGATCTGGCGGAGCGGGCTGAACACCCGAAGGACGAGGTGTCGATCGGGATTGTGGGCAAGTATGTGGAGTACGAGGACAGTTACAAATCGCTGAAGGAGGCGCTGGTGCACGGGGCACTGGCGGCGAACCTGAAGCTGCGTGTGACGTGGCTGGAGGCCGAGGGTCTGGAGACGGTGGATGCGGAGGGCCGGCCGACGCGGGAGTATGAGCGGCAGCTGGAGGGGTTTGATGGGATTCTGGTGCCGGGCGGGTTCGGCAAGCGCGGCATCGAAGGGATGCTGAATGCGATCCGGTATGCGCGGGAGAGCGGGACGCCGTACTTCGGCATCTGCCTGGGGATGCAGACGGCGTGCATTGAGTACGCGCGGAATGTGTGTGGACTGGCGCGGGCGAACTCGGGCGAGTTCGATCCGGCGACGCCGCACCGCATCATCTACAAGCTGCGCGAGCTGACGGGGGTGGAGGAGATGGGCGGGACGATGCGGCTGGGTGCGTGGGACTGCGTGATGGAGCCGGGATCGCTGGCGGCGCGGGCCTACGGGACGACGGAGATCTCGGAACGTCACCGGCATCGTTACGAATTTAACCGGGAGTATGAGCCGGTGCTGACCGGCGCGGGTCTGCGGCTGACGGGGACGACGCCCGACGCGACCTATGTGGAGATTGTGGAGATTCCGGAGCATCCGTTCTTTCTGGCGTGCCAGTTTCATCCGGAGTTCAAGTCCAAGCCGCTGGAGCCGCACCCGCTGTTTCGGGAGTTTGTGGCGGCGAGTTATCGGAAGCGGATGGAGCGGGCTGGGGAGCCAGACGTGCAAGGCGTTGGGGCCGGGCACGCAGGCGGGTATGCACATTGACCTGCAGGCGCTGGAGGCGCTGCCGACGGAGCTGGAACGGAGCGCGGTGTGTGTGGTGGGGGGAGGGATTGCGGGGCTGGTACTGTCGCTGACGCTGGCGCGACACGGGTTGAGTGTGACGCTGCTGGAGGCGGGCGGGCTGGAGCTGGAGCCGGAGAGCCAGGCGCTCTACGAGGCGGCGGAGATGGGGGCGGAGCGGCACGCGGGGACACACGAGGGGCGCTTCCGGACGTGGGGTGGGTCGTCGGTGCGGTGGGGTGGGCAGCTGCTGCCGTACACGGAGGATGTTTTTCGGCCTTTTGGGGGTATGCCGTCGGTGGGGTGGCCGATCTGTGGGGGGGATTTGGAGGGGTTTTACCGGGAGGTGGAGCGGGTTATGGGGGTGGATGGGCTGCCGTTTGGGGGGGAGATGTTGTCGGCGGTGGGACGTAACCTTTTGCATTTGAACGAGATGCGGCTGAGGTTTTCAAAGTGGGCGCCGTTTGGGAGGCGGAATCTGGCGCGGACGGTAGGCCGTGAGTTGCTGAACGATGCTGGGGTGAGGGTGGTTACGCACGCGAATGCGGTGGAGTTGGTGGGTGGTGGAGGGCGAGTTACGGGGGTTCGCGTGGTGGACTACCGGGGGCGGCGGACGGTGGTGCCGGCGGGAGCGGTGGTGGTGGCGATGGGGACGGTGGAGAGCGCGCGGCTGCTGCTGCTGTCGGGGGATGCGGTGCCGAATGCGCATGGGCAGATTGGGCGTGGGTTTCACGATCACGTGAGCCTGCGGGCGGCGCGGCTGGAGGGGGCGGCGCGGGAGGTGACGCTGGAGCGGCTGGGACCGGCGTTCGTGGAGGGGACGCTGCACACGGCGAAGGTGGAGGCGGGGGCGGAGCTGCGTGCACGGGAGGGTCTGCTGGCGGCGATGGCGCACCTGGTGATTGAGGAGCCGGAGGACTCGGGGACGGCGGCGGTGCGGAATCTGCTGCGCTCGGTGCAGCGCGGGCGGCTGCGGGAGGCGGTGGGGGAGAACCTGCCGGGGGTGGTGCGGGGGTCGGGCGAGGTGGCGCGGCTGCTGTGGGCTTCGAAGGTGAGGAAGCGGCGGTCGGTGAGCGGGCGGGCGGGGGTGTATCTGCACGTCGATCTGGAGCAGCCGGCGAGGCCGGAGGCCCGGATTTCGCTGTCGGACGAGCGGGATGTGCTGGGGATGCGACGGGCGGTGGTGCACTGGCGCGTGGGCGAGGAGGAAGCGCGGACAGTGCGGCGGTTTGTGCCGACGCTGCGCGAGGCGCTGGGGGAGGCGGGCTTTCCGGAGTTTGGGTGGAGGGAGGATCTCCAGGCGAGCGGGCCGCTTCCCTTCACCGATACGTACCACCCGATGGGCGGTTTGCGGATGGGGGTGGATGCGCGGGAGAGCGTGGTGGACGCGGAGTTGCGCGTGCACGGGATGGAGAACTTATATGTGGCGAGTTGCGCGGTGTTTCCGTCGGGCGGGTCGTCAAATCCGACATTTACGTTGATGGCGCTGGCTCTGCGGTTGGGGGATCGACTGGGGCGTGGGTCAGCCTAGGCCTTCGGCCTAGGCTGGTATGTGTCGGGCCTTCAGCCCTTATCCTTTCTGGGCTTCCACCTAGGCCTTCGGCCTAGGCTGGTATGTGTTGGGCTTTCAGCCCTTATCCTTTCTGGGCTTCCACCTAGGCCTTCGGCCAAGGCTGGTATGTGTCGGGCTTTCAGCCCTTGGAGCTGCGTGGGGCGTTTGGGGTTGGGGTGGGTGGTTGTGGCCCGTGCGGAGGGCTAGGTTGCTGTGGCTTCGGCAAGCAGGGCCTGCCGGAGGGTGGCGAGTTCGAGGTCGGTGAAGCGATTGTGCTCGACTGCGTGGAGGTTGGCGCGGATGTGGTCGGGGTGGACCATGGCGGGGATGACGGCGTGGATGCCGGTTCCACGGAGGATGGCGCCGAGGACTACCTCGGGAAGGAGGGTATTGGGGTCGGCGGCAAGCTTGTCGCGGAGGGTGGGGTCGAGGGTGGGGGTGTGGCGGAGGCGGTCGACGGCGGCGCGGGTGGCGGCGACGCCGGCGGGGCCGCCGAAGGGGTGGTTGGCCATGAGGAGGGTTGGGGTCGAGGAGGTGGCGCGGAGGGTCGCAGGGAAGCCGAGGTTGGCGGGCGGGAGGGCGAACTGGGCGACGCGGAGGGCGAGGGAGCCCGCGGCGCGGCGGCGGAGCGCTTCCGCGACCACAGGGAGATCGGCGGAGATGCCCGCGAGTCGGACGGTTCCCCTCTCGACGAGGCGGTCGAGGGCTTCGAGAAGGTCGGTCTGGTCGAGGACTTCGGGCGGGGCGGCGTGCAGGAGCAGGAGGTCGACGTGATCGGTGCGGAGGGCGCGAAGGCTTGCCTCCAGGCTGGAGCGGAGGGCTGGGACGGAGAACTGGCCTGGGGTGAACTCCCTGCCGGCCTGGGCCTGAGCCGCGCGGCGGAGGCCGGGGAAGAGGCGGACGGCGAGGCGGGCGGCGGGTTTGAGGCGCTGGCGCCAGGAGGTTTGGGCGGCGGGCAGGATGCCGAACTTGGTGCAGAGGACCACTTGTTGGCGACGGGAGGAGCTGGCGAGGAAGTCGCCGAGGAGGGCTTCGCCCTGCCCATAGCCGTAGGATCGGGCGGTATCGAAGAGGGTGATACCGGAGTCGAAGGCGACGTCGAGGGCGCGGAGGCTTTCTGTGCGGGAGGCTCGGCCGAGGAGGGCGGCGCAGCCGAAGCCGAGCTCGGAGCAGGCGGTGAGGTCTTGGGCGGGCTGCTGGGGGGAGTTTGCGGCAGAGGACGGCAGAGGGACGGAGTGCATGGGCTAACCGTAGCACCGGGGGCGGATGGCGTTGTGGGCATGGGGATGGCGGGCTGGATGGATCAGGATGGGGAGTGCGCGGGCTTGCTGGGGGTGGACTCCGGCTGGGGCTGAGGGCAGAGAGGGGCTGCGACGGGGACGGCGTCGGGGACGGCCGGCGAGACCATGGGTCTGGGACGATGATCGCGCGCCGCCCGGAGCTGGCCGTTGAACTCGGCCCCGATGAGGACGCTGAGCACGGTGAGGAAGAGCCACACGAGGAGAGCAACGCCGGCGCCGAGCGAGCCGTAGACCTTGGAGTAGTTGGCGAAGTCGGTGACATAGACGCCGAAGCCGAGGGTGACGACCAGCCACATGGCGGTGGCGATGGCGGCGCCGGGCAGGGTTTCGCGCCACCGCTGGCGGAGGGGGATGCCGAGCTTGTAGAGCACGGCGATGAGGCTGACCGAGGCGGCGAGGGCCAGGCCCCAGCGCAGGAGCTCCGCGAGGAAGACCAGCTGCGGCCGCAGCCACGGAACGACGCGGGCACCGAAGCCGACGGCGAGGAAGTGACCGAAGACGACCAGCAGGCTGGAGACGGCGAAGGGCAGCAGCGCGAGGGGCACAAGTGTGGCGGCCCTGAGGCGTCGTCTCCACCAGCTGTGCCAGCAGTCTTCGGGCAGTCCCCAGGCGCGGCGCAGGCCTTCCATGACGGTGGTGAGCACGCCCGAGCAGCCATAGAGGGAGAGCAGCCCGGCGAGCAGGAGAGCGCGTTTGGAGGCGAAGGCAGAGGCGCGGGCGGGGGTGAAATAGGCGGCGAGCATGGGGACGACGTCGCCCGGGAGCACGCGCCGGAGGAGCAGCGCGGCCTCTTGCCGGAGGGGCGTGGCTTCCGGCAGCAGGGGGAGGAGGGCGGCGAGGACGAGAAGCGCGGGAAAGAGCGCGAAGATGGCGGAGTAGGCGGCGGACTGGGCGACGTTGGAGACGTCATCCGCGACGGCACGCTGCAGCGTTCGGTGCACGAGACCCGAGGCTGAGCGGAGGTTTGGCATGACATCAGCGTACCGCGCGACTTCGGGCGTGCGGCGGGGGGCGAGGTTTCGGTATCGTATGCTTCCGAGAGATGACCGCGCGCACCGTCCGGCTGCCTTTGATGACCGTTGTGCTCGCCCTCGGAGCCGCCCTGTTGCCGTCTCGGACGCACGGCACGCAGATTGCGGGCGGGCCGCAGGCGCCGGAGCCGCCGATTACGCCGCGCCAGCCCAAGCTGCCGCCGGGCCATGCGCGCGTGCTTGTGCTGTGGCCGAGTGGCGCGCCGTTCGCGGTGGGTCGATCGGATCTGGACACGCCGCGCCTGTTTGTCTACCCGGCCCACGTCCCCGCGACGGAGCGGACGGCGCTGAACAGCCCGCGAACGGGTGTGATTGTGCTTCCCGGCGGGGCGTATCGCACGCTGATGATGGAGAAGGAGGGCGCCAACGTGGCGCGGTGGCTGAGCGAACACGGCGTGGATGCGTTTGTGCTGCAGTATCGGCTGGGGCCGCGCTACCACTTCCCGGTGCCGATGCTGGACGGTGCGCGGGCGGTGCGCTACGTTCGATCGCACGCGACGGAGCTGGGCGTGGCGCCGAACAAGGTTGGCGTGTGGGGGTTTTCGGCGGGCGGCCACCTGGCCGGATGGCTGGCGACGGTGCATGACGCGGGGAACGCCCGTGCCGCCGATCCGGTGGATCGGTCGAGTGATCGGCCGGACTTCGCGATCTTGTCGTACGCCCGGCTCAGCATGGATCCGTCGATTCCGCGGCCGACGAATCTGGAGAGCCTGATCGGCAGCCATCCTTCGCCCGAGACGCTGGCGACGATTTCAATCGATCGCCATGTTTCACGGGATACGACGCCGTGCCTGATCTTTTCGACGACCGCGGACGAGGTGGTGAACTCGCTGACGGCGACGACTTTTTACAGTGTGCTCAAACGCAACCATGTGCCGGCGGAGCTGCACATCTTTGAGCGGGGGCCGCACGGCATGGCACTTGGCCTCGGTCTGCAACACCTGCCCGAGCTTGGGATGGTGCCGACGCTGGTGGAGAACTGGATGCAGGTGCATGGCTGGATGGAAGATCGCCCAGAGCATCCCGCGTAGAGACCAAGCCCTTACCCGAATAGGTGATAGCTCGGTTGGCGCGGCTGCTTCATGCTGAGTTGGCGCGTAGAACCTGCATCGGCGCTTTGCAGCTTGGCTCCGCGGTGCTAGCGTGTTTGCAACGTTGCACTGCTTCGCTGTTCCCATTTCCCAAGTCGGACTGCTGATTCTAGTCCCCGGGGTACTGCTTTGATCGGCTGTTTGGCGCTGCACTCTTTTCCGGCTGCTGGCGGACTGCCGCAGGCTCTTGGCCACCTGGTTCGCCATGGCGCGTGCATGTTGCCTGGGGAGATGAGCCTCGGCCGTGCGCCGTTGCTCAGTGCGCTGGCCCTCTTTCCCTGGCGTGGCGCGCGTCGGCGGAGTAGCGGTTCGGAGGCGCAGCACACGCGTCTTGAACTTCTCGCCTCCGCCGAGACCAGCCTGGACCCGTTTCTTCTGCTGGACGCCGACCGCGACGACCAGCGACGCATTATTGACCTCCGTATCAGCTTTGCGAATCGCCATGCTTTGGCTTTGTTTGCCGGGACCGGGGACTCCCTGACCGGGCGCATGTTGACGGAGGTTCTCCCGCGCTCGCTCGGCTCCGGGCTTCTGGAACGGCTGTGCGGCGTGATCGACAGCGGGCGGCCGCTCATGGAAGAGACCGAGCTGCGTGATCCACGCGTGAACGCCGAATGGCTTCGCTTTCAGGCGGTTCCGCTGGGGACAGGGCTGGCGCTGACGCTGGGCGACATCAGCGGGGTGAAGGCCTCGGAACAGCGCTACAAGGAGCTGGGGAAGTTCACCGAGTCGATCTTTGAGAGCGCACCGTTCAGCATCTTCGCCATGGATACCGACGGCATGATCTCGGCGATGAACCGGGCGGCGGAGGATCTCTCCGGCTACACGCGTGCTGAGCTTGTGGGTCGCGCGCCGATGACGCTGCTGCACGACCGCAAGGAGTTGGCACAACGGGCCCGCGAAAACAACATCCTGACCGACCCATCGCTGGAGGGCTTCGACGTGCTGACGGCGAAGGCCGTGGGCGGCGGCCTGGATGAGCAGGAGTGGACGCTGCTGAGCTCCGGCGGCGCACGGGTGCCGATCCACCTTGCCGTTCGCGCGCTGAAGGACGAGACCGGCGAGGTGAGTGGGTTTGTGGGCATTGCGTTCGACGTGACCGAGCACCGTGCCATGATGGAGTACGTCACGCACATGGCGACGCACGACCAGCTCACGGGGCTGGTGGGTCGCGCGGTCCTGCAGGATCGCATTCGACAGGCTGTGGAGCGTGCGCGCCGCTATGGCACCAAGGTCGCGCTGTTTCTGATCGACCTTGACCACTTCAAGCGCATCAACGATTCGCTGGGCCACTGGGCGGGGGACCAGGTGCTGGTTGAGACGGCGGCTCGCCTGCGCCAGGCCGTTCGCTCGTCTGACACCGTGGCCCGCATGGGCGGCGACGAGTTTGTGGTGATGCTTGAGGACATCACAACCATTGCGGATGTGGAGCATTGCGCAAACAATGTCGCCAACCGGCTTTTGCCCGAGATGACCATCGACGACCACCTGCTGCAGGTGACGGCGAGCATTGGGATCTGCGTCTTTCCGGATGCCGGCACGGATGTGCAGCAGCTTCTGCGCTGGGCCGACGCGGCCATGTACTCGGCAAAGGAGAATGGTCGCAACCAGTACCAGATCTTTCGGGAAGAGATGCTGCGCGAGGGTCAGGATCGCCTGGCCATGGAGCGCGCGCTGCGGCTTGCCATCCAGCGCGACGAGCTTGTCCTGCACTACCAGCCCCATGTCTCGCTGACCACGGGGGAGATTATCGGGATGGAGGCACTGTTGCGCTGGCAGCACCCGGAGCTGGGGCTGCTTTCGCCCGGACATTTCATTCAACTTGCGGAAGAGACTGGGTTGATTCTGCCGCTGGGGGAGTGGTCGGTTGCCCGCGCCTGCAAGGAGGGATACCTCCTTTCGCAGCAGCTAGGGGCTCCCCTGGCCCTGTCGGTCAATCTGTCGCCGCGCCAGTTCCAGCAGCGCGGGCTGGTGGCGATGGTCGAGCGTGCGCTTGCCGAGAGTGGGCTTCCGGCCTCGCAGCTGGAAATCGAGATCACGGAGAACACCTTGATGGTGAACTCGGCGGCTACACTCGAGAAGCTGCAGAAGATTCGGGCGCTCGGTGTCCGCATCGCTATCGACGACTTCGGCACCGGCTTCTGCAACTTCAAATATCTGCTCGACTACCAGGTCGACCGCCTAAAGATCGACCAGCAATTTATTCGCCAGGCCGTCGTCGATCCGAACGCTGCCGCGGTGGTCCGATCGATCATTGCGATGTCGCATGGGCTGAACATCACGGTGGTCGCGGAGGGTGTTGAGACGGAGGAGCAGCTCCGGTTCCTGGTGCGGCGACGCTGCGATCAGGCGCAGGGCTACTTTATCGCGCACCCCACGCCCTTTGAGAAGTTCAGCGAGGTGGTGCGCTCGTCCAGTCTGGCGCGCGTTCTGCGCAGCGCCTAGCTCCTGGTCTCCGACTTCCCTCTTCGTTTGGCGGTCGAACGGCTGGAGTTTGAGGCATTCTTACTCTTGCGGGAGGAAGCTCTCGCCTCCACCTGTGCCTTGAGCGAGGGCTCCCGCGTCCCGGCTGCGTGCTGTGGCGCATTGACCGGCACTTGGACGGAGCCGTCGGTCGCCTCACCTTCAGTTTCGACGTTGATGGCCTCAGGTCGTGCGTCGGGATGCTGCTGCCAGAGGGCGATGCCGCCCGCGATGGCATTGGAGTTCGCGCCCAGCTGAACGCCTTCGGGCAGCGTGGTAATGAGCTTGGCGTTGCCGCCGCCCAACAGCACGTAATCCGCGACGAAGGCCGCTCGCAGGCGCTCCACGACGTCCTCCACCGATTTGCGCCATCGCCGCTTGCCACGCCGCTGCAGCCCGGCCAGCCCGATGTACTCCTCGTACGTCCTGCCTTTCCGGTAGGGGAGATGCGCCAGCTCGAGAGAGATCAGCAGGTGGTCGACGACCAACGCCGCACCCAGCCCTGTGCCAATGCCCAGGAACAGCATCTTGCCGCCCTTATAGCCTCCCAACGCCTGCATGGCGGCGTCGTTCAGGAAGCGGACCGGTTTGGGAAAGGCTGTTTGGTAGGGGAAGTCCACCCAGCCCGATCCAAGGTTGTGGGGCTCCGCGGCGGGGACGTCGTGCACCACAGGGCCCGGAAAGCCGATGGTGACGGCGTCGTACTCCCAAGCCTCGGTCGCCTCGAGAACTCCATCGACCATCTGCTTCGGTGTGAAGTCCGGCCCGGAGACAATTTTGACCGGCACGGGGTTGTCAGTGGAGGCCACCTTGACGTGAGTCCCCCCAATGTCGATTACCATAACCTTCATTGAATCCGCCTCTTTCTCTCAGGAGATCGCAGAATACGCTTCCCGGAACAACAGTCTTTGGCGTCCGCGTCCAGGCCTCTGCCGCGACTCTGCAGCGGAGCTGGCCTCTCAGCTTCTACCTAGACCCTAACCTACGACCACGAGCGGGCGGGCGAGAGGCGGCGCGATAAGACGGGTCTGCGATGGCGTGGAGTGCGTATCCACCGGTAGAATCTTGCGCTGGTGATGACCAAGAAACCACCACGCCACTAGAAACACGATGAGGATGGCGATGGCGAAGCCGATCACGATGCCGAGAAAGTTGGGACCTTTGGGAAGGTGGCTGTCGACGGGTGAGGTAGGGAGACTCATGCGCGATTGGATGCCTTTCCACTCACGCGCAGCTAGAGAATATTGAGGGGCGTAAGCGTCCGACCGGGCGAGGAGTTCGGGCGGAAGGACGATGGGGCGGAGGGAGGGCTGGCCGAGTCTGCCGAACGGCCGCGGCCTGTTACCCGATTTTGCGGGAGAGTTCTATTGCGGGGCCGGGTTGTGTTCTCCCGAACTGGTCGGCCGAGTGGTGGGCCCGGGCTTGCCTGCGCGATGGCTTCCTGAGAGGGCAATCAGCAGGATCACCAGGATCGCTACAACGCCGACCAACAGGATGGCAAGGTAGTTCTTGGCATTCATCCCCTGGTTTGGATTAAGGCCTGGTTTTTCTTTCGTGTCTCTCGGATCCATGCTCATGTGTGCTGTGATGGTAACTCGAACCGTCGCGTAACTCCCCTGGTGAAAAATCCCTATGCCCCGCACAGAGGCCAGCGGACGGTTTCATCTGTTCAAGCAAGAGCGGCAGGGCCGAAGCCCCGCCGCTGCTTTGTTGCCGGGACCGGAGCTATTCGCTGGCGGCGAGTTCTTCCTGCTCGCCCTCCATGCGCATCTGCTCGAGTTCGCGCTCGGCGGCGTCGTGCTCTTCCTGAACCTCGGCCTGGACCTGGGCTGCCGCTTCCTCAAGCTCGGGCGAGAGCTCGACGTTGCGGTAGTACTCCATGCCCGTGCCCGCGGGGATCAGGCGACCCACGATGACGTTCTCCTTGAGACCGCGCAGCGTATCGATCGAGCCGTTGATCGAGGCCTCGGTGAGCACGCGCGTCGTCTCCTGGAAGCTGGCGGCCGAGATGAAGCTGTCGGTCGAGAGCGAGGCCTTGGTGATGCCGAGGAGCAGGCTGCGACCGATGGCCGGCTTGCCGCCCTCCATCAACACGCGATCGTTCTCTGCCTTGAAGCGGAAGCGATCGGTCTGCTGATCGATGAGGAAGCTGGTATCGCCGACCTCTTCGACCCGCACCCAGCGCAGCATCTGCCGGACGATGGTCTCGATGTGCTTGTCCGAGATGGCCACGCCCTGCAAGCGGTAGACCTCCTGGATCTCATTGACCAGATAGATCTGCAGAGCGCGCTCGCCGAGGACCTCGAGGATGTCGTGCGGGTTGCGCGGACCGTCGATCAAGGGATCGCCGGCACGCAGCCGCTCGCCTTCCTGCACGTTGACGTAGACGCCGCGCGGGACGGAGTATTCCTCCTCCTGCCCGTTGTCGCCGGTAACGTAGACCTTGCGCTGTCCCTTGGAGACGTCCCCGAAGCGGACCACGCCGTCGATCTTGGAGATGATCGCCGGATCACGCGGCTTGCGGGCCTCGAAGAGCTCCACCACACGCGGCAGACCGCCCGTGATGTCCTTGGTCCGCGAGGTCTCGCGCGGGATCTTGGCGAGGATGTCGCCGGGGTGAACCTCGTCGCCGTCGGCCATCATGAGGTGAGCACGCGAGGGCATCAGGTACCGCTTGGTGCCCTTGTCGGACTTGATCAGGATGGTCGGCTGACGCTTCTCATCCGAGGAGTCGGCGACGACGAGCCGCGATAGGCCCGTGACCTCGTCGACCTCTTCGTTGAGCGTGACGCCCTCCTGCAGATCCTTGAACTGGATCGTGCCGGCGACCTCCGTGAGGATGGAGAAGGTGTAGGGGTCCCACTCGCCGATGGTGTCGCCGAGCTTGACCTCCTGGCCATCTTCCACGCGCAGCTTGGCGCCGTAGACGATGGCGTACCGCTCCTTCTCGCGGCCCTTTTCGTCGATCACGGCGATGGAGCCGTTGCGGTTCATCGCGACGAGGTTGCCCTCCTTCGCGCGGACCGTGACCAGGTTGATGAAGCGGATGTTGCCCGCGTTCTTGGCTTCGAGGTGCGAGGCGTCCTGCACACGCGAGGCGGTTCCGCCCACGTGGAAGGTCCGCATGGTGAGCTGCGTTCCGGGCTCGCCGATGGACTGCGCCGCGATCACGCCCACGGCCTCGCCCATCTCGACCATCTTGCCCGAGCCCAGGTTGCGGCCGTAGCAGAGAATGCAGCATCCACGCTTGGACTCGCAGGTCAGAACCGAGCGAATCTTGACCCGCTCGATGCCTGCTGCCTGCACTGCCGAGGCCTTGTCTTCGTCGATCTCCTCATTGACGTCAACGATGACCTTGCCTTCGAAGTCTTTGAGCTTCTCGAGCGTGACGCGGCCGATGATGCGGTCGCGCAGCGGTTCGATGGTCTCACCGGCCTCGATGATCGGCGTCACGTAGATGCCTTCCACCGTGCCGCAGTCGAGCTCGGAGATGATGACGTCCTGCGCCACGTCGACCAGACGCCGCGTGAGATAGCCGGAGTCGGCCGTCTTCAGCGCCGTATCGGCCAGGCCCTTTCGCGCGCCGTGGGTCGAGATGAAGTACTCGAGCACGGTGAGACCTTCGCGGAAGTTGGCCTTGATGGGCGACTCGATGATCTCGCCGGATGGCTTGGCCATCAACCCGCGCATACCGCTCAACTGGCGGATCTGCTGCTTGGAGCCACGCGCGCCGGAGTCGGCCATGATGTAGATCGGATTCATGGCTCCTTCCTTGTCCGCGCGCTTCATGTTGTTGAACATCTCGTCGGCGACTTTTTCGGTCACACCCGACCACATCTGGATGACCTTGTTGTTGCGCTCGCCGTTGGTGATCGCGCCGTCCAGGTATTGCTGCTGCACGTTGATCACCTGCTTTTCGGCATCGCCCACGACCGTGTACTTCGACGCGGGGATGACCATGTCGTCGAGGCCGACCGACAGACCCGACTTGGTCGCGTAGCGGAAGCCGAGGTCCTTGATGCGGTCCAGCGTCTTGACCGTGACTTCCAGGCCGAGGTTCAGGTAGCAGTAGTTCACCAGCTGCCCGATGCCCTTCTTCTTGAGCAGGCCGTTGACGTAGGGCATGCCCTCCGGCAGCGCGTCGTTCAGGATCGCGCGACCGACCGTCGTGTTGATGAACTGCTTGTGGAACTCCACCGGCTCGGTGTGCGTCAGGTCCTGGTCGTCATACGCCGTGGTCATGTCGAGCACAGGGCCCGTGTACCGCAGGCGGATCGGCGACAGCGTCTCCACCTCCTTGGCCTCGAGCGCCATGAGCACCTCTTCGATGTTGGCGAAGACGCGACCCTCTCCCTTTGCGCCCACCTTGGCTTTGGTCAGGTAGTAGAGACCGAGCACCAGATCCTGGGTCGGCACCGTGATGGGCTGGCCGCTGGCGGGCGAAAGGATGTTGTGCGACGCCAGCATCAGCACGGAGGCTTCGATCTGCGCCTCGGGGCTCAGCGGGATGTGCACGGCCATCTGATCGCCGTCGAAGTCGGCGTTGAAGGCCGTGCAGACGAGCGGGTGAATCTTGATGGCTTTGCCCTCGACAAGCACCGGCTCAAACGCCTGGATGCCCAGACGATGGAGGGTCGGCGCGCGGTTCAGCAGCACGGGATGGTCTTTGATGACCTCCTCGAGGATGTCCCAGACGATGGGCTCCTGCATCTCGACCAGCTCTTTGGCCTGCTTGATGGTGGTGCAATGCCCGGTCTGCTCCAGCCGGTGATAGATAAAGGGCTTGAAGAGTTCGAGCGCCATCTTCTTCGGCAGACCGCACTGGTGCAGCTTCAGCTCCGGGCCGACCACGATGACGGATCGCCCCGAGTAGTCCACGCGCTTGCCCAGCAGGTTCTGCCGGAAGCGGCCCTGCTTGCCCTTGAGCGTGTCCGAGAGCGACTTGAGCGGGCGGTTGTTCGCGCCGCGCAGCACGCGGCCGCGGCGGCCGTTGTCGAACAGAGCGTCGACTGCCTCCTGCAGCATGCGCTTCTCGTTGCGCACGATGACCTCAGGCGCGTGGAGATCCATCAGCTTCTTGAGCCGGTTGTTGCGGTTGATCACGCGACGATAGAGGTCATTGAGATCCGACGTCGCAAAGCGACCGCCATCAAGCGGCACCAAGGGGCGAAGCTCAGGCGGGATGACCGGGATCACGTCCAGGATCATCCACTCCGGATTGTTGTCGGACTTGCGGAAGGCCTCAACGATCTTCAGCCGCTTGGAATATTTGAGCTTCTTCTGCAGCGAGGTCTCGGTCTTCATGCGCTCGCGCAGCTCGATCGCAAGCTCGTTGACCTCGACGCGCTTGAGCAGCTCCTTGATGGCCTCGGCGCCCATCATGGCCTTGAACCCCGACGGCCGGTACTGCTGGTCGAGCTCGCGGAAGCGCGTCTCGTCCTTGATGACCTCGCGCTCCTTGACCGGGGCGTCGCCAGGATCGACCACGACGTAGCTCTCAAAGTAGAGGACCGCTTCAAGCTCGCGCAGGCTGATGTCGAGCAGATGGCCGATACGGGAGGGCAGCCCTTTGAAGAACCAGACGTGCGAGCAGGGGCTGGCCAGTTCGATGTGGCCGAGGCGCTCGCGGCGGACCTTGGACAGCGTGACCTCGACGCCGCACTTGTCGCAGATTACGCCGCGGTGCTTCATGCGCTTGTACTTGCCGCACAGGCACTCCCAGTCGGTGATGGGTCCGAAGATGCGCGCACAGAAGAGGCCGTCGCGCTCGGGCTTAAACGTGCGGTAGTTAATCGTCTCGGGCTTGGTGACTTCGCCGTGGGACCACGAGCGAATCTTTTCGGGGCTGGCAAGCTGAATCTTGATCGCGTCGAAGTCGGCGATCGGGCTGGTCAGTTCAAAAGGGCTGGAGCGGAACATAGGCTGTGTCTTCTCCGGGTTGCAGCCTGGCGGGCTGCCGTTGGTCCATCGGTCCTGCGTATGACTTGGGGCGCATCGCAATGCCCTTGGTTCTGGTGCAAGTGCTTGTCTTCAGTTGTGGTGTTGCAAGCCGGAGGATGTTCCGCACATCCCCGGCTTTGTTCCGGTTAGTCGGCAGCGGCAATTGCCGGCTGCGGCTTGTTCTGGTCGGCCTGCTTGATCAGCTCCACATCCAGGCAGAGCGACTGCAGCTCGCGGATCAGCACGTTGAAGGACTCCGGCACGCCCGGCTCGATGGCCGCCTCGCCCTTGACGATGGCCTCGTAAATCTTGGTGCGGCCGAAGACATCGTCGGACTTTGCGGTCAACAGCTCCTGCAGGATGTACGCGGCGCCATAAGCTTCGAGCGCCCAGACCTCCATCTCGCCGAAGCGCTGCCCGCCGAACTGCGCCTTGCCGCCGAGCGGCTGCTGCGTGATCAGGGAGTACGGTCCGATGGAGCGAGCGTGGATCTTGTCGTCAACCAAGTGGCTCAGCTTGAGCATGTAAATGTAGCCGACTGTGGCCGGCTGCTCGAACTCATCGCCCGTCATGCCGTCAAACAGCGCGCTCTTGCCCGAGCTTGGCAGACCAGCCGCTGCAAGCAGCGCCTTGATCTCGGTCTCGCGCGCGCCGTCAAAGACGGCCGTGCCGAACCAGATGCCGCGCTTCATGCCGGCCGCCACGCGCATGGTCTGCTCGTCGTCAAGCTCGAGCAGCTGCTGGAGCGCCGCGGTGTCGGCGAAGCGCGCCTTGAAGAGCTCGCGCACCTCGTCGGCGGAGTCGTGGTTGGCGGCGAGTTCGGCGACCTGCTTGCCCAACTCGTGCGCCGCCCATCCCAGGTGCGTCTCGAGGATCTGACCGACGTTCATACGCGACGGCACGCCCAGCGGGTTAAGAACGATCTCGACCGGCGTTCCATCCGGGAGGTACGGCATATCCTCCTCGGGCAGAATGCGGGCGATGACGCCCTTGTTGCCGTGACGACCGGCCATTTTGTCGCCGACCGACAGCTTGCGCTTCATGGCGATGTAAACCTTCACCATCTTGATCACGCCGGGCGCGAGCTCATCGCCCTTGGACATCTTGCCGATCTTCTCGTTGGTGATCTTGCGCAGCACATCGATCTGACGCGAGGTCATCTCCTCGATCTCGTCGATCTGCTCGTTCACGCGCGGGTCCTTGTCGGCATAGCGAATCCGCTTCAGGTTGCGCGTGGAGATCAGCTCGATCGTATCGCGGTCGAGCACGTCGCCCTTGGTCAGCAACTTCTTGTTCGTCCGCTCGTCGTGGAGGTCAGCCAGCACCTCCTTGCTGCCGAGGATCGCCTCCAGCCGCTTCAAACGCTCATCGGTCAGAATGCGGATCTCGTCGGCGAGGTTGCGCTCCAGCTTCTCGACCATCTCCTGCTCGATCTGCTTGGCGCGCTCGTCCTTCTCCTGTCCCTTGCGGGAGAAGATGCGAACGTCGACCACCGTGCCCTCGATACCCGGAGGGCAGGTCAGCGACGCGTCGCGCACGTCGCCGGCCTTTTCGCCGAAGATCGCGCGCAGCAGCTTCTCTTCCGGCGTCAGCTGGGTCTCGCCCTTGGGCGTGACCTTGCCGACAAGGATGTCGTTGTGGCCGATCTTGGCGCCGATGCGGATGATGCCCGACTCGTCCAGATCGCGCAGCGCATGCTCGCTGACGTTGGGGATGTCGCGGGTGATCTCCTCCGGCCCGAGCTTGGTGTCGCGCGCTTCGATCTCGAACTCCTCAATGTGGATCGAGGTGTAGTAGTCCTCGCGCACCAGCTTCTCCGAGATCAGGATCGCGTCCTCGAAGTTGTAGCCGCGCCACGGCATGAACGCCACCAGCACATTGCGGCCGAGGCCAAGCTCGCCCTGCTCCGTGCACGGTCCGTCCGCGATCACCTGCCCCTTGATCACGCGATCGCCCTTGCGCACGATCGGCTTCTGGTTGATGCAGGTGTTCTGGTTGGAGCGCTTGAACTTGGTCAGCTGATAGATGTCGGAGCCGACCTCGCGGGAGAGCTGCGTGGGATGGTGCTCGCCCTCCACGCGCACGATGATGCGCTCCGAGTCGACCGAGTCGATGATGCCGTTGCGCTTGGCCAGGATGACCGCGCCCGAGTCGCGCGCCGTCACGCCTTCCATGCCGGTGCCGACGAACGGTGCTTCTGCAACCAGCAAGGGCACGGACTGCCGCTGCATGTTGGCGCCCATCAACGCACGGTTGGCATCGTCATGCTCAAGAAACGGCACCAAGGAGGCAGCGACCGAGACCAGCTGCTTGGGGCTGACGTCGACGTAGTCGACCTCGGCCTTGGGCACCAGGACGAAGTTGCCCGTGCGCCGCGCGTTTACCAGGTCTTCGACCAGGTTGCCCTGCTCGTCGAGCTCGATGTTGGCCTGCGCGATGGTGTGCCGGTCTTCCTCCCACGCGGAGAGATAAAAGGAGAAGGGCTCAAGCTCCATGGTGCGCTTGTTGGCGGACCGAAGCTCCTCGTTCTTGGCCTTGGACTCCTCGATCTCGAGGTGATCGCCCTGCCGCAGACCGCTTTCGCCGGCGTTGGCGACAGCCACGTAGTCCAACACGCGGCCGTCCCGCACACGGCGGTAGGGGCTCTCGATGAAGCCGTACTCGTTGATGCGCGCAAAGCAGCTGAGCGAGGAGATCAAGCCGATGTTCGGACCTTCGGGCGTCTCAATCGGGCAGATGCGGCCGTAGTGGGTGGGATGGACGTCGCGCACCTCGAAGCCCGCGCGTTCACGGCTCAAGCCGCCGGGCCCAAGCGCGGAGAGACGCCGCTTGTGCGTGATCTCCGAGAGCGGGTTGGTCTGGTCCATGAACTGCGACAGCTGCGAGCTGCCGAAGAACTCACGGATCGCCGCCATCACCGGCTTGGCGTTGATCAGGTCGTGCGGCATCGCCGTCGACATCTCCTGATACACGCTCATCTTCTCCTTGATGGCGCGCTCCATGCGCACCAGACCGATGCGGAACTGGTTCTCCATCAGCTCGCCGACCGCGCGCACGCGACGGTTGCCCAGGTGATCGATATCATCGACCACACCGATGTTCTTGCGCAGCTTGAGGAGGTATCGGATCGTGCCGTAGAAGTCCTCGGGCGTCAGCGTCCGCTTATCAAGGCCCGTCGCATCCTGATTCTCGTAGAGCTTGATGTTGAACTTCAGCCGGCCCACGCGCGAGAAGTCATACTTGCGCGGATCGAAGAACATGCCCTCGAACAGCGCCGTCGCGGTGTCCAGCGTCGGCGGATCGCCCGGCCGCAGCTTGCGGTAAATCTCGATCAGCGCCTCTTCGGGCTTGCGCACCGAGTCGCGCCGCAGCGTGTTGGCGATGATGCCGCCCACTTCGTCGCGCTCCGGGAAGAAGACCTCGAAGCTCGTGACGCCGGACTGCATGATCTTGTGCAGCTTGTCGGCGGTCAGCTCCACGTTTGCCTCGTAGAGCAGCTCGCCGGTGGCCATGTCCACGACGTCCGAGGCGGACATGGCGCCGTCGAACTCGCTGGTCTCGACCGCCACCCGCTCCACCTTGCCGGCGCGCATCTGGCGCAGCGTACTCGCCGAAATCTTGCGCGAAGCCGGCGAGATCTCCTGGCCGTTGATCGCGATCGCCGCCGCGGGCCGCGTGCCCTGCAGGTTGGTCGCGCCGTCCGCGACCACGCCCCACTCCAATCGACCCTCGTTCAGGTGAATCGTATCCACCGTGTAAAAGGTCTTCAGGATCTCCTCGTCTGTCCGCAGACCGAGCGCGCGCAGAAAGATCGTCCCAAGGAACTTGCGCTTGCGGTCGATGCGCACATAGAGCGTGTTCTTCTGGTCGTACTCGAACTCGACCCAAGAACCGCGATACGGGATGATCTTGCCGAGGAAGTAGGTTCTGTTATTAGCGGTCTCAAAGAAGACGCCGGGCGAGCGGTGAAGCTGCGAGACGATCACACGCTCCGTGCCGTTCACGATAAAGGTGCCGTTCGCGCTCATTAGCGGGATGTCGCCGAAGAAGACCTCCTGCTCCTTCATGTCGCGCAGGGTCTTGATGCCGGTCTCAGGGTCCTTGTCGTAGATCTTCAGGCGGATGGTCACCTTGAGCGGTGCCGAGTAGGTCATCCCACGCTCTTCGCACTCGGCCTGGTCGTACTTCAGTTGCAGCCCGACGGGGTCACCGCACTTGGTGCAGAAGTCGGGCGTGTTCTTGTTGTAGGTGCCGCAAAAGGAACACAAGACATCGCCCGGGTGAAAGGGGTCGGTGATTACCATGTGGCCGCAGTTTGAACAGGCGGTGCGCAGATGGTTCAGTCCCTTGAGGTAGCCGCACTTGCACTCCCAGTTGCCGATCGAAAAATCGACAAACTCCAGCTCGGAGACGTTGCGGAAGTCCGAGATGGGAAAGACTGAGGTAAACACGGACTGGAGCCCGTTGTCTTCGCGCTCCTGGGGCAGCTTGTCCATCTGCAGAAAGCGCTCATAGCTGCGGCGCTGCACCTCGATGAGGTTGGGAATCTGAATCGCTGTGGGGATCTTGGAAAAATCTAGTCGGGTACGGATCGCGCGTGTTTCGCTCGCCATGCTCTCTCCTGAAGCTGAACCGGATCGAGGCCTCTCTGCATCAGCATTGCGCATCCCAATGCCATCCAGTGAGGGTGAGGGCCCGGTTGGGGTGCCCTCACAGTCAGTTTGCGTCCCGGAGTCACCTGCCCGCTCTCGCGGCGAGGCGCATCTGGACGCTTCAACCCTGGCCTTCGCCTGGGCACCATGTCATTCACTACATTCCGATCACATCTGGACGCCCGCGAAGCACTTTGCAGGGCACTCTCAGAGACTCCCCCGGCCCGGGAAGCATGAGTTATGGAGCGGTGCAGCGCTCCGCGTGGGGCGCGGGGACAACGAAGCGCTCAGCAAGGGGCCATCCCTGCGAGCGCGATCTACCTGAGTTCCTACTTGCGAGTTGCCTGCTCGAAATCGTGGTATCACCCTGTCTAAGCCAAACCGGAGCATCAGAGATAGATCTAAGACCCGCGGGGCGATCCGCGCTCTCCACTCAGTTAGAGTAGCGCGAATCGCCCTGCCATGCAACTGAAGGGCCGTTTACTTGATCTCGACCGTAGCCACACCGTCAAACTTCTTCGCGATGGCCGCAGCATCTTCTTTGGAGATGTTCTCCTTGATCGGCTTGGGCGCGCCGTCCACGAGGTCCTTGGCCTCCTTAAGGCCAAGCGAGGTGACCTCGCGAACTGCCTTGATGGTGTTGATCTTGTTGGCGCCCGCATCCTTGAGGATGACGGTGAATTCCGTCTTCTCTTCCACCGGAGCCGCTGCTGCCGCGCCGCCGCCGGCCGGAGCCGCTGCCGCCACCGCTGCTGCGGCAGAGACACCCAGACGGGCCTCAAGCTTCTTTACCAACTCCGATGCCTCAAGCAGGCTGAGGCTTACGATCTGATCTTCCAACTGCTGGATGTCTGCCATGTCGCTCTCCAATTCCTCTATGATCTTGCCTTTGCTTCATCCTCCCTCGCTTGTGCGAGATCGGCTGCCGTGGAAGCCAGGTTTCCGATGCGCCCAGACCAGCGCCCCTGACTCCTTTCGGCAAATCCTGTGTGACCAGCGCGTCAGCCCTCGACCGGATCGGTCGTCGCCGCCTCGCCGCCCTGCGACGCCGTCACGTTCTCCGGCTGTGCGATCTCTGCCGCCGCCGACTCGCGAGCCGCCGGGGCCTCCTCGGCGTGCGCTGCTGCCAGCGTCTCACCGGTCGCCGCGGCATCGCTCGCCGCAGTCGCTGCCGGCGTGCCCGTGCCGGCGAACTTCTCCTGCTCGACAGCCTGGTTAATAACCACGGCCAGATCGCGTCCGGTCGCATTCATGACCGTCGCGAGCCGCTGCGCGGGCGAGTTGATCAGGAACAGCAGCTTCGAGAAGAGCTCTTCTTTGCCCGGCAGCGTCGCCAGAGCGCCGATCTCTTCGACCGTAATCACCCGGCCGTCGACGATGCCAAGCTTAAAGGTAAACTCCGCATTGTCCTTGACCCAGGTCGACAGGGCCTTAGCGAGCGCAACCGGATCGCCGGAGGTGTAGGCAATCGAGGAGACGCCCTTGAGTCCCTGGAGGGACTGTTCTACCTTGGAGCCCTCCGCCGCTCGCGCTGCCAGCTTGTTTTTGACCACATGGTAGCTTCCGCCTGCGGCCCGAACCGTCTTGCGTAGGTCGAAGTCCTTGGAAGCCGTCAAGCCGGTAAACGTTCCAATAATCGCGGAGGTGGAGCCCTCGAGCTCGCCGGCCAACTTCGCGACGTTCTCCGCCTTCTTTGCCCGTGTCAGTGCCATGCCACTCTTGCCTTTGCTCGCCGGCTTGGAGCCGGCGCGAAGAAGATCTGTCCCGGCCGCCAGTCACTGGCAGGCCTGTTCGCTCTACGCCCGTCCTGCCTGCTCGGCGACCGTCGCGTCCAGCTCGATGCCGGGGCCCATGGTCGAGCTCAGCGTGATGCCCTTCACGTACTTGCCCTTAGCCGCGGACGGCTTTGCCTTCACCACCGACGTGATCACCGTCATGGCGTTGTCGATCAGCTTCTGCGGATCAAAAGACAGCTTGCCGACGGGGACATGAACCAGCGCCGTCTTGTCTGTCCGAAACTCCACCTTGCCGGCCTTGATCTCGCGGATCGCCGCCGCCACATCCGTCGTCACCGTCCCCGTCTTCGGGTTCGGCATCAGGCCGCGTGGACCCAGCACCTTGCCCAGCCGGCCGACCGAGCGCATCATATCCGGCGTCGCGATCAGAGCGTCAAAGTCCGTCCAGCCTTCTTTCTGAATGCGCTCCACTAACTCTTCTCCGCCGAAGAACTCGGCCCCGGCAGCCTCGGCATCGCGGACTTTATCACCTGAGGCGATCACCGCAACCGTCTTGGACTTGCCCAGGCCGTGCGGCAGGACAACCGTGCCGCGAACCATCTGATCGGCGTGCTTGGGATCCACGCCGAGCCGCAGCGTCAGGTCCACTGTCTCGTCGAACTTCGCGTACTTCGCCTGCTGCAGCAGCGGTACTGCATCGTTCAGGGCATAGGGTCGCGGCTCAACCATCGCGCGCGCCTTGGTCAGATTCTTTGAGATCTTCCGTGCCATCGTCTTCCCTCATCTCCCACCCCAACCCCCTATCCGGAGCGTGCGCTGAACCGCACGGGCGTGGTCTCGACTGCGCATAGAAATGCGCCGCGAGTCTCAGAAGACCACCGCAGAGTTGTTTTGTCAACCGCGTGCTTGTTTTGCTGCATCGCCAGCCATCAACGGCTCAAGGTAAAACCTTGAAAACTCTTCTGTACGTCGGCTGATAGTGTGTCGTCTGCACCCTTCTGTACTCTGCGGGCCGTCCCTGCCTCCAGGCGCTCGTATCAAGGCAGTGGAACTGCTCCAGAACACTCTGATATAAGTCCGGCTCACGCTCCTCGAAGACCGCCTCGTCAAAGTTACGCCGCGTCTCTACCTGCCAACTCGCCACACCCGAGATACCCGCTGCCTCACCGACTTGCCGCTGCAACTGAAGCCTAAGCCACTCGATCTGTACTTTGATTGCGGCTTGCTCTTGTTCCAACTCGGCCAGCTTCTTCCGAAGCGCTAGGTCCTTCTGCACCGCCGGGCGCTCAGGTTTCACATGCTTGATCATCTTGAGTTCGTCTACATCATGCCTGCTGCTCACTATCTCCTCGAAGATGCGCTCTGTCCGTGAGAGCACATTCTCGAGCTCTGAGGGGTCTACTTCGAAGAACTCTGTTCCACCTCCGGTGGAAACCCGCCTAGCCGCAAGCAGGCGGTGCAGTATCGCTTCACACGCACTCGCTTGCTCTGTCTTGATCTCGCGGTACAACGAAAGGGATCTTGGGTTCCCGTTTTCAACCCTCTTGTGAGCTCGTCCAACGTCTTCTTTGGTACGCCCGACCCTGAAGCAGTTCGACTGTTCCTCGCGGAAGACATACACGGTGCCCATGAGCTTCTCTCCTGCTCGTAACCTCACAGGAGGCTTGCTCAACCCGCCATCCTTCTTCCGTGCTACCCTCCCATATTGTAGGCGAACATATGGCGAAACTACGGACCGCTCCGACCCTCTTCCCCATCCTCTCCTCCCCCACAGCCAGCCCGCTCGCCCGCCGAGCCGCGAGCGCACCACAGACCGACTCCGGCCACCAGATCGAGTTTCGTCTGCTTGAAGCCCGATCCATCCTCAACCGGTCCGTCTCCCACCGCCGCCTGTCGCTGGCCTGGAGCATCAACCCGTACCGCGGATGCGAGTTTGGGTGCCGGTATTGCTACGCCCGCTATACCCACAACTTCCTCGCTCCGGCCGAGCCCGCCGCATCCGACACCGAAGATCTCCGCCGACCCGACAGCTTTGAGCGCGTCATCTTCCTGAAGAACAATGCCGCATGGCTGCTCGATCAGGAGCTTCGCCGCATTCACCCCGCCGGTGAGATCGCCCTCGGCACGGCGACCGACCCCTACCAGCCGATCGAGCGCCGCGCCCGTGTCACCCGCTCCCTGCTCGAGGTCTTCGCGCGTCAAAGCGGCCTTCGCCTCGGCATCGTGACCAAGTCGCCCCTGATCCTGCGCGATCTCGACCTCCTCACCACCATCGCCCGGTCCAATACGCTTGTTGTCCATCTCACCATCACCACCACCGACGCCGCCCTTGCCCGCCTGCTGGAGCCGCGCGCACCCCGTCCCGATCTACGCTTCGCCGCCGTTCGCCGCCTGCGTGCCGCCGGAATCCGTACCGGGGTTCTCAGCTCGCCGCTGCTCCCTGGGCTCACCGATACCGAAGCCTCGCTCGACCAAACCGCCCGCCTCGCGCGCGCCGCCGACGCCAGCTTTCTCGCAGGTCAGCCTCTGTTCCTGAAGCCCTGCTCCCGCCCCACATATCTGCAGTTCTTGCGTGATCACTTCCCTCATCTTCTGCCGGACTGCGAGGCACGGTTCGCGGCCAGCGACTTCGCAAGCCGATCCTATCGCGAGCACATGGCCGCCCTTGTCGCCCGCGTCTGCCGACGCCACGGCGTTCCGGAACGCTCCACCGACGCTCTTCTGACGCGCGATGTAGGCCAGCCGGCCCGCAAGACGCCCGCCCGCATATCCGCCCAGGCCCAGACCGCCCGGCTCTTCGGATGACTTGCACCTCACCTGAAAAGGAAGGGGCACGGTCCGCAGACCGTGCCCCTCGCCCACTCCAGCAGGAGCTTAGGCGACAACCTCGATGCCCATCGACCGCGCGGTTCCGCGGATGGTCTTCGCAGCCGACTCCACCGAGGCCGCATTCATGTCCGGCATCTTCTGTTGCGCGATCTCCAGGATCTGCTTCTCGGTCACCTTGCCGACCTTGTCCTTGTTCGGCGCGCCCGCCCCCTTGGCCGCACCCGCTGCCTTCAGCAGAAGCACCGGCGCCGGCGGCGTCTTGGTCACAAAGGTAAAGGTCCGGTCCGCATACACCGTGATCACCACGGGAACCTTCATGCCGGCGATCTCCGGGCCCTTGGTGCGTTCGTTGAACTGCTTGCAGAACTCCATGATGTTTACCTGCGCCTGGCCCAGCGCCGGCCCAACCGGCGGTGCCGGCGTCGCCTTGCCGGCCATGATCTGCAGCTTCACATATCCGTTAATCTTCTTCGGTGCCATCGTCTGTCCTCGTCTCTTCTGGAGCCCGCGGTCCAGCCGCCCGCTCCCAACTTGTTCATCGTTCAGCCGCTAGGCCTCGATCTTGTCTACCTGCGCGAATTCAATCTCGACCGGTGTCGGCCGCCCAAAGATAGAGACCATCACCTTCAGCGTCTGCCGGTCGTCGTTGATCTCGTCCACCGTGCCGTTGAAGTTTGCAAACGGTCCTTCGTTGATGCGGACCTGCTCGCCCTTGGCAAACTTCACCTTGAGCGTGGGCTTGTCCTTGGTCGTGTCCGTGCGGAACAGGATCGAGCTGACCTCCTCCTCGGACAAGGCCACCGGGTTATCCCCGGTTCCAAGAAACCCCGTCACCCGCGGCGTGTTCTTGATCACATGCCACAGGTCGTTATCCAACTCCATCTCCACCAGCACATACCCCGGCAGGAACACACGATCGGTGGTGTACTTCTTGCCGTTGCGCAACTCCGTGACAGGCTCGGTCGGAATCATGATCCGCCCGATCCGGTTTTCCAGGCCGAAGGCCCGTATTCGACTCTCGAGAGACTCCCGCACCTTGCGCTCAAAGCCCGAGTACGCGTGGATGATGTACCACTTGAAGTTCTGATTCGCCGGCGGTTCCAACTGCTCCGTCCCCGCCTCCGCTGCGCCGTCTGCCGCCGCGCCGTCCCTTACCGGCTGCTCCTCCGGCAGAATCTCCTCCGCGCTCATCTCGTCTGCCGCCATCTCTTAGCCTTCTCTCGCTCGTACATCGTGTTCCGGCCTTTGCCGAAACTGGTTGATTCCTAATGGTGCGTCAAGTGGTTGATCGTCCGCTCAATCAGAGTGCCGACTACCGTGTCCACAACCCAGAAGTAGGCCGCAAACACAAACACCGTCGCCACAACGATCACCGTATTCGTCTGAACCTCGGCGCGAGTCGGAGTGACCACCTTGTGCATCTCGCTGCGGACGCTGCGCAGAAATTCCATCAGCCGCTCCGGCTGCGACTTGATCTCCTCCAGCCCCGTCCGAGTTGTCTCGACCGCAAGTGTCTTCGCCATCGCGCTGTCCTTCAAACCCGTCCCCCCGCCGATCCTCGGCGAGGGCCTCTCAAATCTCAATGGCAGGGGAGCTCGGATTCGAACCGAGAAGTTCGGTTTTGGAGACCGACAGTTTAACCGTTGAGCTTACTCCCCTGTGTGTGGCGGAGCCCTCCGCCACTACTCGTCCGCAAGGGCATCAACGCCGCCCGCGGAGAGCCAGACCCTTACTTGGTTTCCTTGTGATCGGTGTGCTTGCGGCATGTGTTGCAAAACTTCGAAAACTCCAGCCGCCCCGTCGTCGTCTTCTTGTTCTTCGTCGTCGAGTAATTCCGGTTCTTGCACACCGGGCATTGCAATGTGATGATCTCGCGCATCGTCTCTCTCCTCTATCGTGGCCAGCCACTCCGACTGGCAAGCAGTCGTGCAAACCCGAGCAACGGGCCAGCACGCCGCAACGCAGGGCCTTCACTCCACCCCGCGGTTCTCCTGAGTACAGGCAAGCGAGGCCTGGCGGTCAGGTCGCGCCAGCCCATACCAAATTATCACTCAAAACCAGATCGAAGAACACCCTCAAGCTGCAGAGCCCTCCGGAGAGGGCCCCCAGCTCGCGCTGTTGCGGTTACTTGATGATCTCGGAGATGGTTCCGGCGCCCACGGTCCTGCCGCCCTCGCGGATGGCGAACCGCAGCCCCTTCTCCATGGCCACCGGCGTGCCCAGCGTGATCTCCAGCGAGATGTTATCGCCCGGCATCACCATCTCGGTGCCCTCCGGCAGCTTCGCCGAGCCCGTCACGTCCGTCGTCCGGAAGTAGAACTGCGGCCGGTAGCCGTTGAAGAATGGCGTGTGCCGCCCGCCCTCCTCCTTTGACAACACATAGATCTCGCCCTTGAACTGGGTGTGCGGCGTGATCGAGCCGGGCTTCGCCAGAACCATCCCGCGCTCCACATCGTCCTTGGCCGTGCCGCGCAGCAACAGACCCGCGTTGTCGCCCGCCAGACCCTCGTCCAGCTGCTTCTTAAACATCTCCACGCCCGTCACCGTCGTGTTCTGTGTGTCGCGGAAGCCGACAATCTGCACCGCCTCGCCGACCTTGACCTTGCCACGCTCGATCCGGCCCGTCACCACCGTGCCCCGACCCGAGATCGAAAAGATATCCTCGATCGGCATCAGAAACGGCAGATCCACCATCCGGTCCGGCTGCGGCACGGTGGAGTCGACCGCCGCCATCAGCTCGTCGATCTTGGCCTCCCACTGCGCTTCCCCATTGAGAGCTCCAAGAGCAGACCCGCGGACCACCGGAACATCGTCGCCCGGGAAGTCGTACTTCGACAGCAGCTCGCGAACCTCCATCTCCACCAGGTCGATCAGCTCCGCGTCTTCCACCGCGTCGCACTTGTTCAGAAACACCACAATGTACGGCACGCCAACCTGCCGCGCCAACAACACGTGCTCCTTGGTCTGCGGCATCGGACCGTCCGTCGCCGCCACCACCAGGATCGCGCCGTCCATCTGCGCCGCGCCCGTAATCATGTTCTTGATGTAATCCGCGTGCCCCGGGCAGTCCACATGCGCGTAGTGCCGGTTGGCCGTCTCGTACTCCACGTGCGAGGTCGCGATCGTGATCCCGCGCTCGCGCTCCTCCGGCGCGTTATCGATCGTGTCAAAGCTCCGAAAGCTGTTCTTCGGGTTGTGCTTCGACAACACCTTCGTGATCGCCGCCGTCAACGTCGTCTTGCCGTGATCAATGTGACCAATCGTCCCAATGTTCACGTGCGGCTTGCTCCGGTCGAACTTCTCCTTACCCATCGCCTGCTCCCTCTCTCCATACACGCTGCGGATCGGAGTTCTGCTCCGCCGCCGCCGTTACTCTCTCTCCAGCAAGGCCAGCCCGCGCCCGCCAGCCGTCACACCCGGCTCTCCCGATCCTCAATAGTAGGAGTACAGCCGAAAAAATCGTTGACGCAGCTCCGGGCTCACCGCCTCCAGCGCCTCCAGGTAGAACTCCCGGATTTGGCCCTGATCGCCCGGCGTCAGCCGACCGTATTCGCCATCCGCCGTCGCGCCCAGCAGGCCACGCCCAAGCACCGCCTCGAAGTCGCGAATCCGCATCGACGCCCGGTCCAGCGAACGCAGAAACTCCGCCACATGCCCTGGGGAAAACGCCCGCGCCACCGCCCCGTGTACTGCCCCATACAGCTCCGGATCGCTGATGGGAATCGCCGCCTGCTGGTACATGCTGCCCAAGATCAAACTCCCCTGCAAAAGATCACTGCGCGCCCACACAGCCCAGGGCAAACTCTGGAGCGGGAGACGGGAATCGAACCCGCGACCAACAGCTTGGAAGGCTGTGACTCTACCACTGAGTTACTCCCGCATCCGACTGCGCCCAGAACGCAAAGCACAGCCCAACACCTGAATCTGGAGCTGATGAAGGGGATTGAACCCTTGACCTCTCCCTTACCAAGGGAGTGCTCTGCCACTGAGCTACATCAGCCAAACCGCAACTCCAACATCTTAGCGCGAACCCGCCCGCGCCAGCACGATCCGCGCTGCGAAAAATCCGAGAAGAACCAGCGTCACCGAGCGAAATCGCCCCGCCTCCATCGTCCACCACGCCAAACTCGCCAAAATCACCAGCACCGCCAGCGAAACCAACATCCGCCCCTGGTCCCTGGGCCCAAACTCCATCGCCACTCCCGAAGGGAAAGCCCTCACTCCAAAGTGGTGCACAGGGGAGGATTCGAACCTCCGTAACGCGTAAGCGTGGCAGATTTACAGTCTGCTGCCATTAACCACTCGGCCACCTGTGCCCGTCTCGCCCACCGATCTCCGCCCCTTGGGCAGTCGGCCCGGGCTCAAGCGCAACCCAAACTCTCAGGCCGCACCCACCCCCGGCGAAGTCTGGAGCTGGCGAAGGGATTTGAACCCCCGACCCTCTGATTACAAATCAGATGCTCTACCGGCTGAGCTACGCCAGCCCTCTCATCCGCCAGACCGCCCAGCCCAAACCCGTCCGGGGAGAACACACACACCCCAAACCGGTCCGCGCGGAGCGCCAACACTGACCAACTCTAGCATGGGACGGTGGTCGGAGCAACGATCCAAACCCGCCCGCGGTCGGTGGTCAACACCATCTCCCAGCAACATCGGCGGCAGCGACTTTCGGCATCCCACAGCTCGGCACCGCCAGCACCCCAGGCACCGTCTTCGCACCCTCCCAGCTCCCGAGGTCCCTTGCCCCTCCGCCGTCGCCGCCAGCTCCTGCCCCTCCTCCTTCTGCTCCTCCCCTCCGCCCTCGTCGCCGGCTGGCTCCTCTACGCCCGCACACCCCCCGCCATCGCCCGACTCCTCCCAGAGTCCGAGGCCATCCTCTACGCCGACCTCCGCCCCCTCCGCCTCGCCACCCATCTCGACCAAAATCTTCCTCCGCGCTCCCCCGACTACCAACGCTTCGTCGACTCCACCGGCATCGTCCCCGAGCGCGACCTCGACCAGGCTGCCTTCGCCCTCACCCGCCGCCCGGACCCCGCCGGTCCCAACGGCCCCGTCGCCTGGACCGAAGTCCTCGCCGGCCGCTTCGACGCACCCCGCCTCGAGCAGTACCTCGCCACCCTCGCCCGTTCCACTGAAACCTACGCCGGCCACACCCTCTTCCTCATCCCAACCGGCCCCGACCGCACCCTCCGCGTCACCGTTCTCCGCCCCGGCCTCCTCGCCCTCTCCAACGCCCCCACACCCGAGCAGATCCACCTGGTCCTCGACCACAGCCGCTCCCCCCTCCTCTTCGCCCCCACCCCCTCCCTCCTCGCCGCCCACTTCGCCCAAATCCCCCGACTCTCCACCGCCTGGGCCATCGGTCGCATCGGCCTGCCCTTCGCCGACTCCGGCCGCCTCTCCCTCTTCGGCCTCGACCTCCCCATCCCCGCCGATCAACCGGTGGTCGCCAGCCTCCGCTTTCTCGGCGCCCTCCGCCTCCGCGTCGATCTCCTCACCCCCTCGCCCGACACCGCCCTCCAGCAGTCCGGGGCCCTCGCCGGCCTCCTCGCCGTCGCCCGCACCCTCGCCCAACCCGCCACCACCCCCGCCACCCTCCTCCAAACCCTCAACTCCGTCCAAATCACCCCGGAGGGCTCCCGCGCCACCCTCACCGCCACCCTCCCCCTCGACCTCCTCCGCACCCTCGCCCCCACCCACTAAACCATCCTCCCATCGTCCTCCCCACACCTCCACCTCTTGTCCTCCGCCACAGCCCCCACCTTGTCCCCCACCAACCCCCACCCGTCGAGCAGATACCTAGCCCTCCACAAGCTCATCCTCAGAGGTCTCTTTCACCATCTCCGGGGTGAGCGCGGCGGCCGCCAGGGTGACAACGGCCCGCAACGCAACATACAAGGTCCAGACCTAAATTCTTCCCCTCGAGTATTTAAGCAACACGTACCCGAGGGGCGAGGGATACCGTCCAGCACCCCGCAGCATCGTCGGCCGCAGCCCCACGACCCGGTAGCCACAACCCGCACCACCCCCTCGCCATCACACTGTCATACCGTTGAACAAGAGGACTCCCCGCATGATTTTTCCCCGCTCACTCTCCTTGGCCGTCGCCGCCGCCACCCTCCTGGCCCCCGCCGCGCTGCTCGCCCAGCAGTCCAAGACCATCACCGGCCAGGACGCCTTCACGGACTACACCAAGGAACACCCCGGCGTCCGTCGCAAGATCACCGTCGCCGACCTCCCGCAGCCCATGGAAGATCAGTCCGTCGATAACGGAGCCGATATCGTTCCCCAGCCCCAGGGTGCCTGGCCCCAGGCCCCCGCAGGCTTCAAGGTCGAGCGCTATGCCCAGGGCATGTTCACCGAGCCCCGCCTCATCCGCACCGCACCCAACGGCGACCTCTTCCTCGCCGACTCCAAGGCCGGCAAGGTCTGGGTCCTCCGCGGCGTCGACGCCAAGGGTCAGCCCCAGGCCATTCAGGTCTTCGCCGAAGGCCTCGATCACCCCTTCGGCATCAACTTCTACCCCGCCACCAACCCCAAATACGTCTATGTCGCCAACACCACCTCCGTCGTCCGCTTTCCCTATAAAGCCGGCCAGCTCAAGGCCGAGGGCCAGCCTGAAACCGTCGTCCCCACCCTCCCCGGCTACGCCCAGCTCCGCGGCGGCGGCCACTGGACCCGCGACGTCGTCTTCTCCCCGGACGGCAAGCGCATGTTCGTCTCTGTCGGCTCCGCCTCCAACGTGGACGACACCGACAACAATCCCAAGGAGTTCCATCGCGCGGACGTGCTCGAGTTCACCCCGGAGGGCAAGTTCGTCAAGATCTACGCCTCCGGCATCCGCAACTGCGTCGGCGAGGCCGTCAACCCCATCTCCGGCCAGCTGTGGTGCTCCACCAACGAGCGCGACAAGCTCGGCAACAATCTCGTCCCCGACTACATCACCTCCGTCAAGGAAAACGGCTTCTACGGCTGGCCCTTCTACTACATGGGCGACCACCACGACCCGCGTCTCCCCGGCAAACACCCCGAGCTCGCGAACAAGGTCATCGTCCCAGACGTCCTTCTCCAGCCGCACAACGCCTCACTCGAGATGACCTTCTACGAAAGCAATCGATTCCCCGGATACAAGGGCGACGCCTTCGCGGCCGAGCACGGCTCGTGGAACAAAGCCAGGCGCGCCGGCTATGAAGTCATCCGCGTCCCTATGGACGGTGCCAAAGCCACTGGCGCCTATGAGGACTTCCTCACCGGCTTTGTCACACCGGACGGCAAAGTCTGGGGCCGACCCGTCGGTGTCGCCGTCGCCAAGGATGGCTCCCTCTTCGTAACCGACGATGGCTCCAACTCCGTCTGGCACGTCACCTACACAGGCGGGCACACCGAACAGGCCTCCATCGCCCACTAACCCCAACGTCCGCCCACAGGGACATCGTCCAACAGGAAGAAAGGCAGCCCGGCGGGGCTGCCTTCTTCATGTTGCTGCCAACCATCGCCGCCGACGTGTACTCTCTTCGCATCATGCGCTGGCTCTCTCTCCCTGCCCTGCTCACGTTGACTGCATTCGCCCTTCCCGTCGCCTCGCTGCATTCGCAGCAGCCCGCCGCGCAACAACCGGGAGCTCCCAGACCGACCCACGAAGAGACGGAGTTCTACCACCCTGTTCCACCCGTGGTCACCCCCGCCGCCGTCGTCGGCATGCCGCCGTCCGACGCCCTTGTGCTCTTCGACGGGCACGACCTCTCCCAGTGGGTCTCCGCTCAGGACAAGTCCCCCGCCGACTGGAACGTCACCGACGGCATCATGACCGTCAAAAAGGGCGGCAAAGGCAACATCGAAACCAAACGCGCCTTCAAGGACTACCAACTACATCTTGAGTGGAAGATCCCCGCCAACATCACCGGCGAGGGCCAGGGGCGCGGCAACAGTGGCGTCTTCCTCGCCTCCACCGGCCCGGGTGACGCCGGCTACGAACTCCAGATCATGGACAGCTACAACAACCCCACCTACACCAATGGCATGCTCGGCAGCCTCTACAAACAAGCCGTGCCCCTGGCCAACGCCGCCCGCAAGCCGGGTGAATGGTCCAGCTACGACGTCGTCTGGACAGCTCCCCGCTTCAACCCGGACGGAACCCTGAAGTCCCCGGCCTTCGCCACGGTCTTCCTCAACGGCGTCCTGGTTGAAGATCACTTCGCCCTCGCGGGTCAGACCCTCTTCATCGGCCAGCCCTTCTATAAGCCCTACGACACCGCTCCAATCAAACTTCAGGCCCACGGCGACAAGAGTGAACCCATCAGCTTCCGCAACATCTGGGTTCGCGATGTAAAGCCCTGGTCCGAAGCCCCACATAACTAGCCGTCACGGGAAACAACGCAAGGGATCTTGCCCCCGGCCTTCAACCCCCCAGCAACTCCTCCACCAGCCGCCCCAGCACCCCCTCTACCTCATCCGTAATCCCCGTCCTCACCGGCGACACCTGCACCATGGCGCTTCGCGGCGCCGTCAGCCAGTGAAACCGCTCACTCTGGCTCAACCGCGCGATCGGCCCCGCCTCCCCGTCCCCCGCGCAGATGCGCTCCACCGCCCGCAGATGCCGGCGCACACTCTCCACATCCACCTCCGGCCACAGCGCCCGCAGACGCCCCTCGTCCACCCACGCCCGCATCGCCAGCACCCGGCTCTGCCGCGCAAACACGATCACCCCCGCATTCACAAACTCCTCACGGTCCACCCGCGGCACCACCCGCAGGACCGCATACTCATACGCCACCGGATCGGGCACGCTCCACCTCCTCCTCGAAGACCGCCGCACCCCGCAACCTCTCCGTGAAAAACCGCACATACCGCTCCCGCAGTGCCGTCTCGTCCCCCTCCCCCATCCACTCCGCAGGCACCATCCCCACCACATCCCGCACCACCGCCGCGTCCAGCCGCTCCCGCGCCCACCGCCCCGCCGCCCGCACCTCCGTCGCCCAAGGCAGCAGAATATGGCTCCGCACCGCCGCAAACGGCGACCGCTCCTTTCCCCCCGCCGCCTCCCAGTCATGGTGAACGTAAAGCGCCGCCCCATGGTCAATCAACCACGTCTCCCCGCCGCGCACCAGCATGTTCGCATTCCGCGGCGTCCGATCCACATTCATCAAAAACGCATCCGCCCACACCACCCGCGAGGCCATCTCCTCCGACACGCCATCCCCCGCCGCCGGATCAAACGTCGTCGCCCCCTCCACAAACCTCAACCCGGCATTCACGCCCACCGACGCCCGCAGCAGATCCCGTATCTCCGCATCGTGCTCCTGCCGGCCAAACAACGGGTGCAGCTCCACCAACGCAATCTCCGGCACCGGCAGCTCCAGCCGCCGCAACACCTCGCCCGCAATCACCTCCGCCACCAGCGCCAGCGTGCCCTGCCCCGCACCCCGCATCTTCACCACCCAGCACCCGCCGTCGTCACCCCGCACCAGCAGCGGCAACGACCCACCCTCCCGCAGTGGCCCCACATACCGCTCCGCCTGCACCGTCCGCAATGCCATACCGGCAGTCTAGCTCTCGCTTCCACCCAGCCCCAGCAGCTTCGCCGCCGTCCCGCCCGCAAACCCCTCCATCTCCTCCCCGCTCATCGCGCCCCGCACCACCTCCAGAAACTGCCTCCCGCTGCCCATCGAACTGAACGGATAATCCACGGAAAACATCAGCCGTTCCAGCCCCAGCACCTCCCGCGCGCATCGCCAGGGCTGCCCTTAAATCTCGTCTCCCCGTCACAAACCACTATCGCCCCAATCGGATCTCCCCCGTCCCCACGTGCGCCGCAAACCGCCTATCCCCCGACCCCTTCCATCGATAGCTCGGGAAGAACCCACCATGGACCGGCTCCCCCTTCGGATCAAATCCGCCCGCCATCACCTGCCCAACATTCACCGTCGCCTTCACCTCCCTGTACCTGTCCGCCTCTCCCAGGTTCGCCGCCAGCTCCCCCGCATGCAGGGAGATCGTCGTCTCCTCGCACGGCGCCTCCTTCACCTGCACCTCCCCTGCCGTCATCGTCACCTCCAGCTCCGCGCACCTCGGCACCTCCACAATCACGTGAATGTTGTCGTTGTTTCCCGTCGGCGGGTCCACCTCCACCTCCACCCGCCCTCGCTTCGTCACAATCCGCGTTCTCGTCGCCCGCATGGTCGATCCCGCCTCCCGCACCTCCGAGACTCGCAGCTCCCGATCCCCGGATCGGCGCACCTCATAGTCCCCCGCATGCAGCCGCAAAACAACTCCCGGTGTATCGTCCGTGTTCGTCTCCAACAGCACCGTCGGCCTGCTCTGACCCATCGCTGCCGACCCACCCCACGCGAACATCACCAGTCCACACCACGCCGCATCGCTCATACGGAACCTCTACGCCCGCCCAAGCCCAAAGGTTCCCCTCACCTCAACTAATCCCAACAGAGCAGCAGCCCAGCAACTCCATCGCTAGCCGGTCGAACCACTCCCTCCGGCGGCCAAAGCAAAGAGGCCGCTCCCGGAGGCGAAGCCCTTCGTCCATGCCGCTGACCCTCCTAGGACCCGGCGTGCGCTCCACCGCCGCCGCCCAGTGAGGCCACCGTCTCCCGCAGATATTTGTGCGGATTCACCGCAATGTCGTGGATACGCACCTCATAGTGAACATGGTTGCCCGTCGTCCGGCCGCTGTGCCCCACATACCCGATCACCTGCCCCGCCACCACGCTCTGCCCCGCCACCACGTTGAACCCCGACATGTGACCATACAGCGTCTTGATGCCGCTTCCGTGGTCGATCACCACCTCGCGCCCATACCCATTGCCCATCGCCGCCGTCAGCACCACACCCGCCGCCGTCGCATGAATCGGCGTCCCCTGCGGCGCGCCAATGTCGATCCCCTTGTGGAACTCACCCTCGCCCGTCCCCAGCACCGGGTCCTCCCGCTGCCCGAAGCCGGACGTGATCGGTCCCATCACCGGCCACAGACTCGGCGCCGCCGAGGCATCGAAGGGTGTATCCACACCCGGTACCCGCGTCAGGCTTGACCCCACCGAAAGCGGCGTCCCCACCGGCGTCGCCAGCTCCCGCGCCATGCTCCCGTCGAACGCCTGCGTCCGCAACGCGTAAAACGTCTCCAGCGACCGGTAGTAGTTCGCCCCAGTCGTCGTCGTCAGCGGCGCCTTCGCGACGTTCACCGCCCCATCCTTCTTGCCGTGCCGGGTCAGGTTTGCCACCTGCCCCATCGGCGCCGCCAGCTTCGTCGCCGTCATCCCGTACAACGCCGAAACCTCCGTGGCCAGCGCCCCAAGGCTCGAAACCTGCACCTCCCGCTCCTGCGCTGAGTGCTGCAGGTGCGCGTAATCCTGCTGGAGGTCGTTGTGCTCCTGCCGCAACTGATTGAACCGGGCCGTCTTGATCAACATGCGCGAATACGAACCCGCCAGCCCCATCATCGTAAACAGACCGACCATCGCCGCCGCCGCCACGCCGTACGCATACCGCATCGGAATCGGCACCTTGCTCAGGCTGCCGTCCGCCTCCCGGCTCACCAGCATGATGTACAGGCGCTTCTTCTGGCTCAAGCAGTGTCCTTCGCCCCAAATCTCACCACGCCGTTCGCCCGCAGCACCCCATGCGCTGTCCGGTGACACCGTAGCCTCTGGATGCGGTCACGCAATTCCATTCCACCGAATCGCATTCGCAAACCCGCATTCCCAAGGGGCGTTTCCATCGCTGAGCCTACCAAACTCACCAAGGCACCGCAACCTCCTGCAGGTTCTCCCAGCCAACGGGTGCCGACCATACAAACCCCCTTTTGTTGTCATCCCGCGACCTGCTTCTTTCTTGCATCCCGGGTGCCGGGTGCCCCATACATGACAGCCTCACCGTCATGTGTGGGCCCACCCCCTTGTTGTCATCCTGCAGGGACCCGCTTCTTTCTCTTGTCATCCCGCGTGCCGGGTGCCCCATACATGACAGCCTCACCGTCATGTGTGGGCCCACCCCTTCTGTTGTCATCCCGCAGGGACCTGCTTCTCCCCTCTCACCCCCAAACCCGCCTCTACCGAGCCCAGGCAGTCAGCCCACCATCCACAATCATCGACTGCCCCGTCACATACGAGGCCGCGGGGCTGCACAGCCAAACCGCCGCCTCCGCCGCCTCCGCCGGCCGCCCAATCCGTCCCATCGGCACCTGCCCCGCAAACCCGGCCAGCGCCGCCTCCATCGCCGCCGGATCCCCGCCCACCATCCGGCTCACCGCCGTCCGCAGCATCTCTGTATCGAACCCCCCAGCCACCAACGCATTCACCCGGATGCCTGCCGCCGCATACTCCTGCGCCGCGCTCTTGGTCAGCGCCAGAATCGCCGCCTTCGCCATGGAATAAAGCGCGGCCCCCCGCGCCCCGCCCAGCCCGTTCACCGACGACGTATTCACAATCGCCCCTCCCCGCGGCTCCTGCCCTTCCATCTGCGCAAGCTCGGCCTTCAAACACAGCCACACGCTCTTCAAATTCACACTCACCTCCACGTCGAACTCCCCCTCCGTAAACTCCCCCGTCCGTCCCATCGCCCCAATGGCGGCAGCATTGTTGAACGCACAGTCCAGTCGGCCAAACCGCTCCACCGTCCCCCGCACACACGCCTCCACCTCCTCCGCCCGCGACACATCCGCCTGCACATACACGACGTCCCCGCCCGCCGACCGCAGCTCCCGCTCCGCCGCTCTGCCCCGCTCGGCCGTCCGCCCGGCGATCACCACCTGTGCTCCCGCCTCAGCGAACAGCTGGGCGGCAGCCCTCCCAATCCCCGCCGTCCCACCCGTGACCAACGCAACCTTGCCCGCAAACTCACCGGAACGCACACACACCTCCGCGAAACCCTGCAATCACTCTACCCAGCCCGCGCGCACACGCCACCCCAAACCCCGGTACCCTGTCCCCATGCCCCCCACCGGCGAACTCGCCCTCATCCGCGACCTCCGCCGCCGCTTCCGCTCCCCCTCCAACGCGGCCGTCGCCCTCGGCATCGGCGACGACTGCGCCCTCCTCTCCCCTCCCCCCAACCACCAGATCGCCGTCACCACCGACCTCCTCGTCGAAGGCCGTCACTTCCGCCGCGACACCCACACCGCCCGCTCCGCCGGCCATCGCTGCCTCGCCCGCGGCCTCTCCGACCTCGCCGCCATGGGCGCAACCCCCCTCGCCGCCTTCCTCTCCCTCGCCCTCCCCGCCTCCGTCATCACGCCCGCCGGCCGCCGCTGGCTCAACGGCTTCCTCGCCGGCCTCCACGCCCTCGCCCGCCGCACGCGCACCCCCATCGCCGGCGGCGACACCTCCGAGTCCCCCTCCGGCCTCCTCCACGCCGACATCGTCCTCCTCGGCGCCGTCCCCGCCGGCCAAGCCCTCACCCGCGCCGGCGCCCAGCCCGGCGACCACCTCTGGGTCTCCGGCGCCCTCGGCGGCTCCGCCGCACACCTCCGCCAAATCCTCGCCCGCGCCCACACCAACCCCCGTCCTTCCCCACAAAGAGGCCCCCAAACCCACCCAGAACCCCGCCTCAAACTCGGCCTCGCCCTCCTCCGCCGCAACCTCCGCGCCCCCAAAACCATCACCGCCTGCCTCGACCTCTCCGACGGCCTCTCCTCCGATCTCCGCCGAATCTGCGAGGAATCCCACCTCCGCGCCCAGATCGACGCCGCCAACATCCCCATCCACCCCCTCGCCGCCCGCCAGCCCGACCCCCTCACCCTCGCCCTCTCCGGCGGCGAAGACTACGAACTCCTCTTCGCCGCCTCCCCCTCCGCCCGCCTCCCCCGCACCCTCGCCGGCGTCCCCCTCACCCGCATCGGCACCCTCCTCCCCCCACGCCGCCGCTCCCCCCTCGTCACCCTCCGCGACGCCGACGCCCACACCGCCCCCCTAGCCCCCGCCGGCTTCGAACACCTCCGCTAACATGGCATCCACACCCATGCACTCCTCCACCCGCATCCTCCACTCCCTCCTCACCCCTCCCACCCCCGGCGCTCCCCTCCACCACAGCCCCGTCTTCGCCGCCCCCTTTCACGTCCCCGGCCCACCCGCCGAGGCCCCCTACACCTACGCCAACTTCGAGCAGCCCTCCTGGACCGCCCTCGAACGCACCCTCAACACCATCGAGACCGGCCCCGGCCTCCCCAACGGCAAATCCGCCCGCTCCCTCTGCTTCGCCTCCGGCGCCGCCGCCGCCTTCGCCGTCCTCGCCACCACCCTCCAGCCAGGCGACGCCATCATCCTCCCCACCGGCGGCTACTTCGCCACTCGGAACCTCGCCGAAACCTTCTTCCGCGACCGCGGCATCGTCGTCCGCTCCGCCCCCGTCACCGACGACCTCCAGGGCGAACTCCTCGACGGCGCACGCCTCCTCTGGCTCGAAACCCCCTCCAACCCCACCCTCGAGGTCTGCGACATCCGCGCCCTCGCCACCCGCGCCCACGCCGCCGGCGTCCTCGTCGCCTGCGACAACACCACCGCCACACCCCTCGGCCAAAACACCCTCGCCCTCGGCGCAGACCTCTCCATCGTCTCCGACACCAAGCTCATGACCGGCCACAGCGATCTCCTCCTCGGTCACGTCGCCACCACCGACCCCGCCCTCTACAGCAAGCTCCTCGCCTGGCGATCCGCCGCCGGCTCCGGCCCCGGCCCCTTCGAGGCCTGGCTCGCCCTCCGCTCCCTCGCCACCCTCCCCCTCCGCCTCGAGCGCTCCAACAGCAACGCCCTCGCCATCGCCCAATTCCTCGAGCACCGGCCCGAAGTCGAACGCGTCCTCTACCCCGGCCTCCCCACCCACCCCTCCCACGGAACCGCCGCCCGCCAGATGCACGGCGGCTTCGGCCCCATCCTCTCCTTCATCCTCCCCTCCGCCCAGGCCGCCGACCGCCTCCTCGCCGCCTCCACCCTGCTCACAAACGCCACCAGCTTCGGAGGCATCACCACCACCGCCGAACGCCGCGCCCGCTGGGGCCACGACCCCATCCCCCCCGGCCTCATCCGCCTCTCCGCCGGCTGCGAACACCCCACCGACCTCCTCGCCGACCTCGACCAGGCCCTCCAAGCCTCCACCCTCCCCTAACCCCTCCCACCCTCGCGGCAAAACACAACCCACTGCCCTTGCCTTAGCCCTTAGCTCTTGCGCTTGCTCTGCCCTTGCTCTGCGCTTGCTCTGCCCTTGCCCTGCCCTTTTTGTTGTCATCCTGAGCAAAGCGAAGGACCTGCTGTTGCCGTTGCCCTTGCCCCTGCCGTGCTTTTCGCCGTCATCCTGAGCAAAGCGAAGGACCTGCTGTTGCCGTTGCCCTTGCCCCTGCCGTGCTTTTCGCCGTCATCCTGAGCGAAGCGAAGGACCCCTGTAGTTGCCTTTGCTCTTGCCGTTGCCCTTGCCTTCGCCCTTGCCCTTGCCCTCGCCCTTCTTGGTGTCATCCTGAGCAAAGCGAAGGACCTGCCCTTGCCCTTGCCATCGAGCAGCAAGAGCCCCGCCCACACCCATCACCCCGAGCCACCCTCATGCCCGATCCAATCTCCCAAATCGCCTTCCCCCACACCTGGCAAGCCGAAGTCCTAGCCGCCCGCCCCCTCATCGCCCCAGCCCTCCACATCACCCTCCCACGCCCCGTCCCCGGTGAAGAAGACACCCTCGCCCGCGGCGCCCTCGAACTCCTCATCCGCCCCGACTCCTCCCCCGCCTTCCTCGCCACCTGCGCCCTCGGCTTCGCCAACCCCACCCTCCCCTCCGGCCTCTGGTCCTGCCCCAACCCCGACCACCTCTGCGCCCTCGCCGGCGGCTACGCCTACCTCATCCCCACCCTCGCCCCCAAGCCTCAGCAGGCCACCACCCACCTCCCCCTCCGACCCGTCACCCGCGTCCTCCCCCTCCCCGCCCACAACCTCCTCCTCTTCGCCGGCTTCCACCACCTCCTCGCCTGGGGTCCCACAGGCCTCCTCTGGCAATCCGCCCGCCTCTCCTGGGAGGGCCTCACCCTCGCCGAAACCCACGGCCACCACCTCCACGGCACAGGCTGGGACATGATCTCCGACCGCGATCTCCCCTTCACCCTCGACCTCCGCACCGGCCACCACACCGGCGGAGCCTACTCCCGTTAGCCAAAACCCAGCAGCCACGCCGACCCTTCACCCTGCCCTTCTGGTTGTCATTCCCACAGGGAATCTGCGTTTGCCCTTGCCTCTGCCTCTGCCTCTGCCTCTGCCTTTCTGGTTGTCATTCCCGGAGGGAATCTGCGTTTGCCATTGCGTTTGCCCCCTTGTCGTCCCCAAAGGCCATCCGCCCCCACCCTCGCTCGTTCCATGGCTGATCTTGAACAAATGTCATCTTGACCAAACGCGACGCAACGCGGCGGCCCCGTGGAAAGACCCGCGTCTTCGAATCACCTCAAATTGCCTGCCCCTGCACCGCATTGCCACTCCCTTTCACCCCCCCCAGCCAGCCTCATAAAAGCTCAATGCCGCATCGCCCTGCCGCAACTCCCTGGTCCGCCGCAGCCCCCCGTACACCTCCGCCAGCCCCGACCGGCTCGCATGCTCCGCCACCACCACCCCTCCCGGCCCAAGTAGCCCACCCACCCCCAGCACCTCCAGCGTCTCCGCATACTCCGCCGCCGCCTCGTATGGCGGGTCCAGAAACACCACCCCAAACTCCCCCTGCAGCCGACGTACCGCCGCCCCAACCGCCCGCTCCACCACAACCGCCCGCCCCTCCAACCCCAACTCCCGCACATTCGCCCGCATCGCCTTCAGCGCCGCCGCCCCCCGCTCCACCAGCACCGCCTCCCCCGCCCCCCGGCTCAGTGCCTCAATCCCCACCGCCCCACTCCCTGCGTAGAGATCCAGAAACCGCACGCCCGCCACCCGCTCGCGCAGCACATTGAACAGCGTCTCCCGCAGCCGGTCGGAGGTCGGCCGCGTCCCCATTCCAGCCGGCGCCAGCAGCCGCCGCGACCGAAGCTCCCCTCCAATCACCCGCATCCCCCCATGCTAGTGGCTCGCCGCATCGCCCTGCCCACAGCCTGCACGCCGGCCATCTCCACCGGCCCATACAATGACAAACAGTGCAAAGCTGGAGCCTCAACCTCGGTCGTCCCTTCGGCGTGGAGCTCCGCCTCCATGCCCTGTATCTCCTTCTGCTCTTCTTCTGCCTCACCTCCGCCCTGGCGCAAGGCGCAGATACGGCCCGCGCCCTCGGCCTTTGGCTCATCCTCCTCGGTGCCGTCCTCCTGCGCGAGCTCGCCCGCGCCCTCGCCGCCCTCGCCCTGGACCTCCCGCTCGCCAGTCTCACCCTCCTTCCCACCGGCGCGCTCCCCACCTTCTCCACCCCCGACGCCCTCTCCCCGCGCTTCGAGCGGCGCCTCGCCTTCGCCGGTCCGCTCGCCAATCTCCTCGCCGCTGCCGCCTTCGCCGGACTCGCCCTCGCCGCCTCCCCCACACTCCACCTCCTGCAGCACCCCTGGATCAGCCCTCGCTTTCTCCTCCGCTCGCTCATATGGTCCAACCTCGTCCTGGGCCTCCTCCATCTCCTGCCCGCCGTACCCCTCGACGCAGGCCGGGTCTTTCGCGCGGAAACCCGCCGCGACCGCGGCTCCGCCACCGCCACGCGCGCCTCCGCCGGCCTCTCCCGCCTGCTTGCCCTCTTCCTCGTCGGCGGTGGCCTCGCCTTCGCCAGCCCGACCCTCGGCCTGCTCGGCTGCTTTCTCCTCCTCGCCGCCTCGCTCGACCGCCAGACCGTCCTCGCCGAAGGCGCCGTCGGTTCGCTCCGCGTCCGCGACATCATGCTCGAAGACTTCCACACCCTCTCCGGCGCCGACACCCTTGAGGAGGCCCTCCATCGCGCCGTCCACGCCCCGCAGGACGTCTTTCCCGTCGTCCGCGGCGGCTCACTCGTCGGCGCCATCTCACGCCAGCGCATCCTCGAGGCCATCGAGGCCGGCGGCAACACCTACGTCCAGGGCGTCATGACGCGCGCCCTCACCCCAGCCGCTCCCGACGATCCCGTCCTCATTGCCCTCCGCCGCTCAATCGCCCAACCCGGCGCCGCCCAACTCGTCCCCGTCGTCGAGGGCGACCGCGTCGTCGGCATCCTCACGCCGCAAAACCTCTCCCTCTCCACCCGCCTGCTCGGCCGCCTCCAAAACCTGCGCCGCCGCTCAAACCCACGCGCATGACCGAAGGCGACCCCACCCCGGAGACCTCCGACACGCCCCAGCTTCCAGCCCTCCGCGACCGCGGCCCCCTCGCCCCCGGCCTCTATCTCGTCTCCACCCCCATCGGCAACCTCGAAGACATCACCCTCCGCGCCCTCCGCATCCTCCGCGAAGCCGACCGCATCGCCTGCGAAGACACACGCCAGACCCAAAAGCTCCTCAATCACTTCGGCATCCACACCCCCACCGTCAGCTATCACCAGCACAACGAGCACGCCCGCGCCGCCGATCTCCTCCCCGAGCTCGGGGCCGGCGCCCGCATCGCCCTCGTCTCCGACGCCGGCACACCCGGCCTCGCCGACCCCGGCGCCGTCCTCGCCCGCGCCGCCATCGAGGCCGGCATACCCGTCTTCGCCGTCCCCGGCCCCAGCGCCCTGCTCGCCGCCGTCGCCGCCTCCGGCCTCGCCTTCGACCGGCTCCGCTTTCACGGCTTTCTCCCCGCCAAATCCGGCGATCGTCGCTCCTCCCTCGAAGCCCTACACCGCGAGGCCGATCTCCTCCGCGACGCGGGTCTCCCCACGCCCTCCACCCTCGAAGCTTTCTACGAGACCCCGCATCGCCTCCTCGACACCCTCGCCGATCTCGCCGACATCTTCTCCCCCACGCAGCCCGTCGTCCTCGCCCGCGAACTCACCAAGCTCCACGAGGAGTTCCTCCATGGCCCCGTCGCCACCGTCCGCGACACACTGGCCGCCCGCGACAGCCTTCGCGGCGAGTTCGTCGTCCTCCTCCCGCTCGCTCCAACCTCCGGTCCCGTCACCCCCGGCCCTGAACCCACCGTCACCCTCGCCGGAGCCGTCCGGGATCGTCTCGCCGCGGGCCTCTCGGAGAAAGACGCCCTCAAGCAGGTCGCCCGGGATCGCGGCCTCGGCAAAAGCGAGGTCTATCGCGAGTGGCAGCGGCGTCGCCCACGCTGATATCCCCCAACCCTCCGCTAACCTCAGCCATCTCCCGCGAAAACACGCCCTCAACTCCGCATGGACAGGCCGAAACACGCCTCCACCTACGTGCTCAAACGACCCTTCACCCGGTCATACACATACACGTCCGAGGTCGTCCCCAGAGCCTCGTTGTACAGCTCCGTGCCCCCCGTCGCCTCCCGCAGCTCTTCCTTGAACTGGTGCAGCGCGCGCAGGTACTCCGCCGTCGCCGGAATCTCGATCCTGTTTGTTTTCAAAAACTTCTGATAACCACGGTCGAGGATCTGACTGATCTCTCCACCCAGCACAACCCCGCCCCGCGACAGCACCTCCACCGTCCCGTCCGGCGCCGGTGCAATCACCGCCGCGCACCCATACTTCGACACCTTGACCGCCCTCGACCGCCCCTTTGCACCCTCCGGCGCCGCCGCAACATCGAACCTCTGCGTTCCAAGCACGCCCAAGACATCGTCAAACGAGATCTGCTGCTGTTTCTTTGCCATAAGCTTCGGTAGACTCAGCACTAACTCTCGCACACAACCCTTCCGCTCCTCAATTCAGGGTCCCGAAACTGATGACCACCGCCACACATCTCGTCGCAGACCCCGCCTCCGGCAAGCTGCTCGGCGAAGGCCTGCTCGAGCGAATCGGCAACACGCCCCTGCTCCGCCTCGACGCCGTCACCGCCGACCTCCCCGGCGTGCAGATCCTTGCCAAGGCCGAGTGGGCCAACCCGGGCGGCTCCGTCAAGGACCGCGCCGCCTCCGCCATCGTCCTCGACGCCGAACGCCGCGGCCTCCTTCAGTTCGGTAACCGGCAAGGCAAGACCCTGCTCGACGCCACCAGCGGCAACACCGGCATCGCCTACAGCATGCTCGGCGCCGCGCTCGGCTTCCCCGTCACCCTCTGCATGCCCTCCAATGTCTCGCCCGAACGCAAGAAATACGTCAGCATCTACGGCGCCGAGATCGAATGGACCAGCCCCGCCGACGGCTCGGACGGCGCCATCCGCCGCGCCCGCCAGCTCGCCGCCGAGCAGCCCGACCGCTTCTTCTACGCCGACCAGTACAGCAACCCCAACAACTGGCAGGCGCACTTCCGCACCACCGCCAACGAAATCTGGGCCCAGACCGAAGGCCAGCTCACCCACTTCATCGCCGGCCTCGGCACCTCCGGCACCTTTATGGGCACCACCCGTCGCCTCCGCGAGCTCAACCCCGCCATCCGCTGCATCTCCATGCAGCCCGACTCGCCCTTCAACGGCCTCGAAGGCCTCAAGCACATGGCCACCGCCATCGTGCCTCCGATCTACGACCCCACCCTCGCCGACGAAGACATCGAGGCCTCCACCGAAGCCGCCTACCGCATGGCCAAGCGGCTCGCCCGCGAAAGCGGTATCCTCGTCGGGGTCTCCGCCGCCGCCAACGTCGCCACCGCCCGCCTCGTCGCCGAGCGCGAAGCCCGCGCCGGCCGCGAAGCCGTCATCGTCACAATCCTCTGCGACTCCGCCGAAAAATACATGAGCGAGCGCTTCTGGACGGAGGACAACTAACCCCATGCTCCGGCTCAGCTTTGCCCACTACGAGGCCCTCCGCGCCCACGGCGAGGAGACCTACCCCCGCGAGTGCTGCGGCATCCTCCTCGGCGCCACCAGCCCCGACGGCAACGAGATCAAACAGATCGTCCGCGCCGGCAACACCCGCACCGACTCCGCCCACAACCGCTACCACATCGCTCCCGAAGAGCTCATCCGCGCCCAGCGCGAGGGCCGCAAAGCCGGTCTCGACATCGTCGGTTTCTACCACTCGCACCCCGACCACCCCGCCCAATGGTCCAAGACAGACTTCGCCGAGGCCCACTGGTTCGGCTGCTCCTACGTCATCACCGCCGTCGAGCGGGGCCACGCCCGCGTCACCAACTCCTTTCTCCTCCGCGGATCGGGCGAGGACGACAAACAGTTCCAAGACGAAGCCCTCGAGATCGATGTCACCGGCGTCGAACAGGATGTCGCCAGTCAGGCCGCCAAGGCCAGCGTCCAACCAAGAGAAGGAGATCGTGCATGAAGGTTCATATCCCTACGCCACTGCGGCAGTATTCGCATGGCAAGGAGACCGTGGAGGTCAGCGCCATGTCCGTTGAAGGCGCACTCGAGGCCCTGGTGCTCAACGCACCCGAGCTTCGAAAGCACCTCTTCAACGAAGAGGGCCGCCTCCGTTCGTTCGTCAACGTCTACCTCAACGACGACGACGTCCGCTACCTCCCCGCCAAGGAGGCCACCGGCACCGACCCCGACGACGAACTCACCATCATCCCCTCCATCGCCGGCGGCTCCCCCTCCGCCGCCCCCCGCTGTTGTTGTCCCCTCCTCTAGCCGGCGCCCGCCTGCATCCCTCCGCTCCCCCCGACATCCCATCCAGCAGCACCCATGCGGCCCCCACGAGCCCGCACCCGCGCCTCGCCCCCACCCGGCCGCGCACAGGAGAGTCACCCCCATGGCCACCGCCACCCTCACCCCCGAAGCCACCACCACCGCCCTCCCCAAGCTCTCCAACGAAGAGATCGCCCGCTACTCCCGCCACCTCATCCTCCCCGAGGTCGGCCTGGAAGGCCAGCAGAAGCTCAAAGCCGCCCGCGTCCTCTGCGTCGGCACCGGCGGCCTCGGCGCCCCGCTCGCCATGTACCTCGCCGCCGCGGGCGTCGGCACCCTGGGCCTGGTCGACTTCGACGTCGTCGACGAATCCAACCTCCAGCGCCAGATCATCCACTCCCAAGCCACCGTCGGCATGCTCAAGGTCGACTCCGCCGCGCAGATGCTCCACGGCCTCAACAAAAACACCAACGTCGTCAAGCACAACACCATGCTGACCAGCGCCAACGCGCTCGAAATCTTCAAGGACTACGACGTCATCGCCGACGGCACCGACAACTTCCAGACCCGCTACCTCGTCAACGACGCCTGCGTCCTCACCGGCAAGCCCAACGCCTACGGCTCCATCTTCCGCTTCGAGGGCCAGGCCAGCGTCTTCGGCCTTCCGGAAGGCCCCTGCTACCGCTGCCTCTACCCCGAGCCGCCGCCGCCCGGCCTCGTCCCCTCCTGCGCCGAAGGCGGCGTCCTCGGCATCCTCCCCGGCCTCGTCGGCGTCATCCAGGCCACCGAAACCATTAAACTCATCCTCGGCATCGGCGAGCCGCTGGTCGGCCGCCTTCTCCTCGTCGACGCCCTCGGCATGACCTTTCGCACCCTGAAGCTGCGCAAAAACCCCGACTGCCCGGTCTGCGGTCCCAATCCCACCGTCACCGAGCTCATCGACTACAACCAGTTCTGCGGGGTCGCCCCTCCCACCGAGACCGGCCCCCTTGAAGTCGCCAAAGATCAGGCCGTCGCCGGAGACCAGATCGTCGACGGCATCCCCCAGATCACGGTCGAGCAGCTCAAAGCCCGGATCGACCAGGGCGACCAACCCGTCATCCTCGACGTCCGCGAGCCCCATGAGGTCCCCATCGCCAACATCGGCGCTCCCCTCATCCCCGTCGGCCAGATCGAATCCCGCGTCGCGGAAGTCAACGACCTCGTCCACGGCGACAAGTCCGCCGAGATCGTCCTGCACTGCCGCTCCGGCGCCCGCAGCCAAAAGGCCGCCCTCGCCCTTAAACACGCCGGCTTCACCAACGTCCAAAACCTAACCGGCGGCATCCTCGCCTGGGCCGACAAGATCGATCCCTCCATGGCCAAGTACTAACGTCTCTTCACGTCAACACCCAAGGCCGCGAGCCAACCCTCGCGGCCTGAACTTTGTCGTAGCCGAAAGGTCGTCTCGACCGGCGCCTCAAGCCGCGGCGCCTTGGCGCAACTCCACCTTCCACCGAGCTACCCTGGTCATGCAGCGCAGCTCTTTGACATCCTGGTAGGCGCACGGTTCTCAGCAAACCGCCGCCGCGGGTCCGGTACCCAGCCCGGTACATACGGGCTGCCCCTGGGGTACCCACTCCGGACCTAAGTCTCCTGTATCTTATACTTTAGGACATAAGTACGGGGGAGGGGGGGCCTCCGGTCGCCTGCCTACTCCGCCCGTCGCCTCCGCGCAGCCTTCGTCAACGCCCCTCCCACAGGCTTCAGCCGCCCATCCACCACCGGCGCCTTCAGCCCCAATATCTGCGCCACCATCGGGTACACATCCACGTTCTCAAACGTCTTCAGCCGCTTGCCCCGCTGGAAGTCCGGCCCCTCCGCCACAAACAGCGCCTTCATCTCCGGCATGGTCCGCGCGTCGAACCCATGCCCGCCATGCACCTGGGTCGGCGCCGCCCCGGACCGCGCCTCCGTCAACAGAACATACGGACCAGTCGCCACCACCACCGGATCCCCCTCGCGCGGGCTCCCATCGAAGTCCAGCCGCCCCGGCACCTCCGCCCGCCGATACGCCCGAAACTGAAACGTCGGCTTCGCCTGGAACTCCGCCTCCAGCCTCGCCGCCTCCGCCTCGCTCTCCGGATAGAGCAGCGACCCCACCGTCTTCACCCCCTTCAGGTCCGCATACGCCCCCAGATTCACCGGCTTCGGGTCCAGCGTCACCATCCCGTGGTCCGCCACCACGATCAGGTCCACCGGCAGCCCCGTACCCTTCAGCTTGTCCTCCAGCAGCCCCATCAGCCCATCCATCCGGCTCACCGCCTCGCGCTCCTGCGGGCTGTCCGGCCCAAAGGCATGCCCCGCATGGTCCGTGTTCGAGTAGTACAGCGTGATGAAGTGCGGCCGCTCCGCCGCCGGCAGCCCCAGCCACGCCACCACCTGCGCAATCCGCTTCCGGTCATCCAGACCATCGTTGTAGTGCAGGTAAAAGCTCGGCCGGTAGCCCGCGATCTTCGCCTCCGACCCCGGCCAAAACAGGCACGCCGACCGCATACCCTGGCTCTCCGCCAACGACCACAGCGGCACCCCACCGTACCAACTCCCGTCCCCGTTCGACTCCGCCCGCGTGTAGACGTACGTCTCCTTCCGCGCCGGATCGTAGAAGCTGTTGCCCACAATTCCGTGATGCTCCGGATAGAGCCCCGTCACCATCGTGTAGTGGTTGGGAAACGTCAAGGAGGGATAGCTCGGCAGCATCCCCTCCGGCGCCGTCACGCCGCGCTTCGCCATCGCCTGGAGGTTCTCCGCCCCGTAGCGCCGCACGTAGTCGTACCGAAAGCCATCGAGCGAGACCAGCACCACATACGGCTTCGCCTGCTGCGCCGGCGTGTTCGGCGGGTTCTCCACCCGCACCACCGGCACGCCCTCCACCGCGCCCGGCGCCTGCCCCCACGCCGTCCCGCACAGACATCCCGCAAGCATCCCCGCAACCATCCATCGACCGAGTCCCATCCACCCTCTCCTTTCACACGCCGCGTCCAGCGTCGCGGCGACATTCGGGCCGCCGCAACGCGCATCCAAAGACGAATGCCACGGGCAATCATCGCCCCGCGGCAAAGAAAGTCCTCCCTTCCATGATCGCTGAAATCCTCGCCGTCGGCTCCGAGATGCTCACGCCGTACCGCATCGACACCAACTCTCTCTTCCTCACCGAGCAGCTCAACGACCTCGGCATCCCCGTCGCCTTCAAGACCGTTGTCGGCGACTCCATGGACCACCTCCTCTCCGCCATCCGCACCGCCCTCTCCCGCTCGGAGATCATCGTCTTCTCCGGCGGCCTCGGCCCCACCCGCGACGACCTCACCCGCGAAGCCGTCGCCGCCGCCCTCGATATCCGCCTCGAACGCCGTCCCGACCTCCTCGAGTCACTCCGCCAGCGCTACGCCGCCCGCAACATCCCCATGCCCCCCAACAACGCCCAGCAGGCCGACATCCTCGCCGGCGCGGAGGTCCTCCCCAACCCCAACGGCTCCGCGGTCGGCCAGCTCCTCCGCACCTTCATAGGCCACCAGCCCCGCATCCTCATCCTCCTCCCCGGCCCACCCAAGGAGCTCAAGCCCCTCTTCACCGCCGAGGTCGCCCCGCGCCTCCGACACGCCTTCCCCCCCGCCCACATCCGCCGTCGCCAGCTCCGCATGGCTCTCATCCCCGAATCCGCAGTCGACGCCCGCTGCGCCCCCATCTACACCCAGTACCCCGACATCGAAACCACCATCCTCGCCGGCAACGCCGAAATCCAGCTCCACTTCGTCTGCTCCAAACCCACCGCCGCCGAAGCCCAATCCCTCGTCGACGAACTCGCCGGCCGTATCGAGGCCGAGATGGACGAGGCCGTCTTCTCCGCACGCGGCGAGAGCCTCCCCGAGATCGTCCTTCTCCACCTCGGCCTGCGCGGCCTCACCCTCGCCGTCGCCGAAAGCTGCACCGGCGGCCTCCTCGCCTCACGCATCACCGACGTCCCAGGCTCCAGCCGAACCTTTCTCGGCGGTGCCGTCGTCTACACCCCAGAGCTCAAAACCTCCTTCGCCAACGTCCCCCAACGCCTCCTCGATACCGAAGGTTCCATCTGCGAGCCCACCGCCCGCGCCCTCGCCGAAGGTATCCGCGAGCGCACCGGCGCCTCCGTCGGCATCGGCGTCACCGGCATCGCCGGGCCCACTTCGGCGACCGAAGGTCCCGACGCCGGCAAGCCCGTCGGCCTCATCTACCTCGCCGTCGCCGGCCCGGGATCGACCACCGAATCCCGCGAGCTCCATCTCACCGGCGACCGCGAGCGCATCCGCCTCTGGGCCTCCCAGCACGCCCTCGAGCTCCTGCGCCGTCTCCTCCTCTAGCCCTGAACACCCGCGTCCCGACGTACATCGAACACGCCATCGCACCTTGCTAAACTCAAGCGGATATCCATGTACCCCTGGCTCATCTCACTCCCGGTCGCCTACCTGCTGGGCTCGGTACCCTTCGGCTATCTCCTGGTCCGCACGGTCCGCCATCAGGACATCCGCTCGGTCGGCAGCGGCAACATCGGCGCCACCAACGTCCTGCGCTCCGGCGCCAAAGGCCTCGGCATCGCCACCCTCCTCCTCGACTGCCTCAAGGGCGTCCTTGCCGTTCTCCTCGCCTTCTTCCTCGCCCATCGCGCCGGCCTCCCGCGCCCTGCCGGCTTCGACCTCGCCTCCGCCGCCGCCGTCGCCGTCGTCCTCGGCCACATCTTCCCCGTCTGGCTCGGCTTCCGCGGCGGCAAAGGCGTCGCCACCGCCCTCGGCGCCTTTCTCGTCCTCTCCCCGGCCGCCGTCGGCATCGCCCTCCTGCTCTTCCTGCTCGTCTTCGCCGCCTCCCGCTTCGTCTCGCTCGCCAGCATTCTTGCCGCCGCCTCGGTCCCCGTCTCCGCCTCCTTTCTTATCTCGCTCCACTCCATTCCCCGCTTCGCCGCCTTTATCGGTCTCCCCTTGCTTATCATCGCCAAGCACCACGGTAATATCAGCCGTCTGCTGGCCGGCACCGAGCACCGCTTCGGCTCTCCCAAAAAGGCGGTCGCATGAGCCGCATCGCTATCCTCGGCGCAGGCGCCTGGGGCACCGCACTTGCCATCTCCCTCGCCCGCCGCGGCGGCCATCAGGTCGTCCTCTGGTGCCACTCCCCCACCCTCGCCGAGCAGCTCACCGAGGTCGGCGAGAACCTACCCTACCTCCCCGGCTACACCCTCCCCGTCGACATCTTCGTCACCCCCGATCTCCCCGCCGCCATCTTTGAAGCCGACATCCTCGTCTCCGTCACACCCTCCCAATACCTCCGCGAGACCATCGCCCACATCGCCCCCCTCCTCACACGCGACCAGATCATCCTCGTCGCCTCCAAAGGCCTCGAAGAAAAATCCCTCCTCCGCATGTCGCAGGTCGTCGCCTCCATCACCAAAAACTCCTGCGCCATCCTCTCCGGCCCCTCCTTCGCGCAAGAGGTCGCCGCAGGCATCCCCACCGCCATCGTCGCCGCCGCCGACTCCCCCATCCCCGCCGCCACCATTCAGCGCGACTTCTCCTCCGCCTCCCTCCGCGTCTACACCAACGACGACGTCGCCGGTGTCGAACTCGGCGGCGCCCTCAAAAATGTCATCGCCCTCGCCGCCGGCGTCGTCCACGGCCTCAACCTCGGCCACAACTCCGCCGCCGCCCTCATCACCCGCGGCATCGCCGAGATCACACGCCTCGCCGTCGCCTGCGGCGGCCGCCGCCAAACCCTCGCCGGCCTCGCCGGCGTCGGCGACCTCATCCTCACCTGCACCGGTGGCCTCTCCCGCAATCGCCAGGTCGGCATCGAGCTCGGTCGCGGCCGACACCTCCCTGAAATCCTCGCCGGCATGCACGGCAAGGTCGCCGAGGGCGTCCGCTCCACCACCGGCGCCCTCGGCCTCGCCGCCCGCTACGGCGTCGAAATGCCTATCACCGAGCAGATGTACGCCATCCTCCACCGCAACAAAGCCCCACGCGACGCCATCCGCGATCTCATGTCCCGCCCAGGCCGCGACGAAGACGCCTAGTCCTCAGCTCTCCTGCGTTGACGCTCGGTCCTCTAACCGGTTCAGCTGAGCGAATAGCTCGGTCAAGGTCAGCCGAATCGCTGTCCCTGGCACCAGCAACTCCTGCACGTTGTGGGAGTTCCCTTCTGCATCAATCATGGATGCCTTCCGTCGACGCGGATCAATCATCCACACCGTAGGCACGCCCATATGCAGGTAGTCATCCACCCGCTCCATCATCTCGGACACTGTGTCTTCCCGCGACAGGATCTCGATGCAAAGCAGCGGCGGCACACGGACGATCGCCTCAAATGGATCTTCGCTCCGAGTGACACACACATCCGGCACACGAAATTGCTGGGCCGACACCTGCACCCGCTGTTCCGTGCGAACCAGAATGCCCCATTCCTCCTCGCGCAGGCCCAGAAACATTGCTAAAAACTTCTGCACCACCGCATGTTGCCCCTCACCCACGTTCCTCTCCCTTAGCTCACCCGCGATCCACTCGCGATCCGGCCGGTACACCGTCGCCAGATACTCCTCCAACGGCACCTTGATGATCACCGGCTCCGGCGCGGCGGAAGATAACATCGCCTCAAATTGAGCTTTTAGACCGAGCGCGGGTGTCGCCATATAGACCTCATCATGGCATCTCCCCCGCATCTTAGGCCAGACCGCCCGGCCGCCACTACCCCTCGCTCGCCGTCAGCCCCTCCAACTCATCCAGCTCCTCAAAGACCTCCTCCAACCCCACCCGAATCTCCGTCCCCGCCACCACCAGCTCTGAAACCTCCCGCACCCCCGCCGCATCCGCCACAAACCCCTGCCGCCTCTGCGGATCGACCAGCCACACCGTCTCCACGCCCATCCCCAGGTAGTCCGCCACCCGCTCCCGCATCTGCTTCATCCGGTCGTCCTTCGAGAAGACCTCCACGCACAGCAGCGGCGGCACCCGCACAATCCGCTCAAACGGCGCGCTCCGCCGCGTCACGCACACATCCGCGATCCGATAATGCCTCTCGGAGGTCTGCACCCGCTGCTCGGGAAAGACTCGCGTGCCCCATGCCAATCCGTGCGCTCGAAATAAGCCAATCAAAAATCCCTGCACGCTCGCGTGCGGCCCTTCCCCCATGTTTCTCTCCCGCAGCTCCCCATCCACCCAGTCCCGATCCGGCCGCCACGTCGTCTCGAGATACACCGACAAAGGAACCGTCACCACCGAAGCCGCCATCCCTCACCTCGCGTGCCCACATCATACCGCCGGCACACCCACCGATCTCCACTAAACTAGCCCCATGGCCTTCAACCTCTTCGGCCGCCGCGAAGCCCCCGCCGACCCCGATCCCGAACCCGCCGAACAGCCCGCCCCCGCACACGCTTCCGACCCAGAGCCCGAGCGCCGCGGCCTCTTCTCCTCCTTCGGCCGTCGCCGCCCCGACCCCCTCCAAGACGCCCCGGCCGAAGCCGACGAACCCGCCCGCCGCGGCTTCTTCGACCGCATGCGCCAGGCCGTCACGCGCACCCGCGAGTCGCTCTCCGAATCCCTCAGCACGGTCGTCGCCCTCTCCCGCGAGGTCGACGAATCCACCATCGCCGACCTCGAACCCCTCCTGCTCGCCGCCGACCTCGGCGCCCCCACCACCACCCTCGTCCTCGAAAACCTCCGCCAGCGCGCCTATCGCACCGGCATCGCCGGCGGCGCCGAGCTCAAAGACCTCCTCAAAGCCGAGCTCCGCCAGATCCTCGACGGCGTCGCCCAACCCATCCACCACCCCAGCTCGCCCCCCGAGCTCATCATGATGGTCGGCGTCAACGGCACCGGCAAAACCACCACCTCCGGCAAGCTCGCCGCCCTCGCCGTCCGCCAAGGCCACACCGCCCTCCTCTGCGCCGCTGACACCTTCCGCGCCGCAGCCATCGAGCAGCTCGAAGTCTGGTCCCAACGCTCCGGCGTCCCCATCATCAAGACCAAGCAGGGCGGCGACCCCTCCGCCGCCCTCTATGACGCCTGCGCCTCCGCCAAGGCCCGCGGCACCGAAGTCCTCATCGTCGACACCGCCGGCCGCCTCCACACCAAATCCGACCTCATGAAAGAGCTCGACAAGATGCGCCGCACCGCCGAAAAACAGATCCCCGGCGCGCCCCACCAGACCCTCCTCGTCATGGACGCCACCACCGGCCAAAACGGCCTCCAGCAGGCCCGCCTCTTCACCGAGGCCGCCCGCGTCACCGGCATCGTCCTCACCAAGCTGGACGGCACCGCCAAGGGCGGCATCGTCCTCGCCATCGCCACCGAACTCAAACTTCCCGTCGTCTTCGTCGGCGTCGGCGAAAAGATCGACGACATCCTCCCCTTCGACTCCCGAGCCTTCGTCGACTCCCTCCTCGACTAACGACTCCTAGGCTGAATCGACATATTCACTTCCGCCACTGCATCTGATTTGGTGCAGTGGAGGGATGGGAAGTTTACGGTATGAGTTGAGCGAGGCGCAGTGGCGGCGCTTGGAGCCGCTGCTGCCTGGGCGGGTGGGCACGGTGGGCCGCCCTGCGGAGAACAACCGGCGGTTTGTGAACGGTGTTCTGTGGGTGATTCGCTCGGGCATGCGCTGGGCGGATCTGCCGGAGCGCTACGGCAAGTACAAGAGCGTGCATAAACGGTTTCTGCGCTGGGCCGAGCGCGGCGTTTGGGACCGGCTGTTCGACGATCTTGTGGCGGACCGGAAGAACCCGTACCTGATGCTCGACTCGACCATCGTCCGGGCTCACCAGCAAGCGGCCACGGGCCGCAAAAAGGGGGCGAAGACAAGGCTCTGGGGCGTTCCCGAGGTGGACTGAGCACCAAGATTCACCTGCTGGCCAACGGCCTGGGCGAGCCCGTTGCCTTCCGGCTGACCGGTGGACAGGCGGGCGAATTTGCGGAAGCGCTGCCGCTGCTGGCCGGCCGACATGCCGAGATCGTGATGGCCGACCGCGGCTACGACTCCAACGCCATCGTCGCCGCGATCGAGGCCATCGGGGCCGAAGCCGTGATCCCATCGAAGATCTGCCGCAAGGTGCAGCGCCCGCACGACCGCACTCTCTATAAGCTCCGCAACCGCATCGAACGCTGCTTCAACCGGCTCAAGCACTTCCGAAGACTCGCTACCCGATACTGCAAACGTCGAGTCGCCTTCCAGGCCACCGTCGCCCTTGCCTGCACATGGCTACACCTGGAGCGATATGTCGATACAGCCTAGCTCCACGGAAGTGGTACGCCGCTCGCTCCTCCATGCCCACCCTCGCGAGCAGCGCGATCCCACGCCTCATCGCCATACTCGCCGCCCTCACCGACGCCCTCAACTCCCTCGCCCCCCCCCTCGCCACGGTTGCAGATGCAGTTTTGTTGTCATCCCGCAGGGACCTGCTTTCGCACCTCCCTTCCCCGCGCACCCTTGTCGTCATCCCGAACGGACCCGCTTCAGCCGCTTCCCTCGCCTTCCAGCGCAAACACTCTACGGTGCCATATGCCCGCGCGCCTCCTCCAAATCCCGCGCCGCCAACACATCCCCAGGTTGCGCCGCCACCACCTTCCCCAACGCCTCCGCCGCCTCCTTCCAGGCCCCCACATGGAACGCTGCCAAACCTAGATTCCGCTCTGCCCCCGCCAGCGTCCCATCCGCCTCCACCGCCTCCCGAAACATCGGCAACGCCCCCGCGTAGTCCCGCTCCCGCGCCAGCGCCGTCCCCGCATCGTTCAGCGCCTCTCCCAAAACCCCTCGCAACCTCGACTCCACGGCCCCGTTCGGTGCATCGGCCTTCACCCTCCTCGCCCCAGTATTCGGCGAAACCGCCGCCACCATCCCCACGCTCTCCGAGATCGCCCCCGTTTGATCGCTCGCCGTCACCCGTCCTCGCAGATCCTCCGCCGTCGCCGCCTCCTTGGCCGCCTCCTCCGTTCGCCCTGCCTCCGCATCAATCCGGCTCAGCACCGCCAGCGCCCGCCGAATCTGAAAGTTGTTTCGCTCCAGCGCCGTCCCCGTCAACGTCACCGCCCGCCCCAGCTCCGCCCGCGCCTCCGCCACCTCCCCCTCCGCCCACGCATTCATCCCCAGCTGCATCGCCGCGTCCGGCGACCCCGCATCCACCGCCGCCGCCTTCTCCAGATACTCCTTCGCCTCCCCGTATCGCCCATACTGCGACAGCACCGACCCCAAATCGAAGTTCGCCAGCCCATTCCCCGGCTCCAATCGCACCGCCTCCCCAAACTCCCGCAGCGAATCCGCGTTGTACTGAAACTCATTCAACTCCCAGAACGCGCTCCCCAGTGCCAAGTGCGCCCCCGCCAATCCCGGCTCCAGCGCCACCGCCCGCTCCAGCTGGCGGATCGTCCCATTCACCTCTCCCCCCGCGTGCATCGCCGCCCCCAACAGCAGCCTCAGCCGCGCGCTCTCGCCCTCCGCCCGCACCGCCTCCTCTGCCGCCGCGTCCGCCTCGGCCGCGCGCCCCGCCCGTGCCTCCGCCCCCACCAGCGCCAGCCGAACCTCCTCGCTCTCCCCCAACCCCAACGACTCCCGGTACCACGCCTCCGCCTCCACCACCCTTCCCTCCCCGCTCGCCAGGTCCCCCAGATCCCGCGCCGCCACCGCCGCCACCGCCCGGCTCGCCCCCAGTATCTGCCCCCCATCCCCCGAGGCCAGCGCCGCCCGCTGCGCCGCCAGCATCCGCTCCAGCCGCTCCCCCGCACTCTCCTGCGCGCGCACACCTCCCGCCGCAACAACCCCCGCCACAGCCACGGCCAAACCCCGCCCAAACCACCGTCCAACCCGCATCCCGCGTACCCTCACCTAGTCCGGAAACGCCCCACCCGCCCGCGCCACACGAATCATATGGTCCGTAAACCCCGAGTGCATCTCCGCCACGCCCACCTTGGGCATGTGGCAGCTCACGCACTTCGCCGTCGCCACCGGGCAAGCCCTGCCCGCGTGCGCCGCATCCGCCACCCGCACGCCCTCGCCACCGCGGTTCACATGGCATCCCAGGCACGCCCCGTCATACGCCGCATCGTTCTTCTCCAGCGGCGCATGCGGGTCATGGCATCCCGTGCACTCCAGCCGCACATCGCCCCGCTCCCCCCAGCACCGGCTCTTCTCCAGCCGATACGCCGGAAACCGCACCGTCTGCACCCCCGCCGCGCCCATCACCCGAACATCCCACGGCGTGCTGTGGCAGGCCCCGCACGTCTCCACCGCCTGCACCGGCGTCAGCTTCGCCGCATTCAAAATCTTCGTCTCCC
>CBDCMI010000002.1:0-189006 GCA_965218895.1 Acidobacteriaceae bacterium
GCCGCCGCGGACGGAGCAGCCCGCGATCTGGCCGACCTTGGTGATTTTGAAGACGTTGAGGACCTCGGCGCGACCCTGTGCAAGCTCGCGGTAGACGGGCTCGAGCAGGCCGAACATGGCCTTGGTCATCTCGTCCTGCAGCTCGTAGATGATGGAGTGCAGACGGACCTCGACGTTTTCGCGATCGGCGAGCTCCTGCGCCTTGCGCTCCGGCCGGACGTTGAAGCCGATGACGACGGCGTTGGACGCCGAGGCGAGGAGGATGTCGGACTCGGTGATGGCGCCGACGCCTGAGTGGAGGACGCGGACGCGCACCTTTTCGGTGGACATCTTTTCGAGCGAGTCGGCGAGCACTTCGACCGAGCCCTGGACGTCGCCCTTGAGGATGAGGTTGAGGTCCTTGACGCCAGCCATCTTGATCTGCTCGGAGAGGCCTTCGAGCGAGACCCGGGAGCTCTTGGCGAGCTGGGCCTCGCGTTCCTTGAGCTTGCGGTACTGGGCGATGCCCTTGGCCTTGTCGCGATCGCTCATGACGAGGAAGGTGTCGCCGGCATCCGGCATACCTTCCAGGCCGAGGATCTCGACCGGGGTGGAGGGACCGGCTTCGGTGATGGGGCGCCCGCGATCGTCGAACATGGCGCGAATTTTGCCGAAGGTGTTGCCGACGATGTAGCTGTCACCGGTTTTCAGGGTACCGTTCTGTACGAGAACGGAGGCGACGGCGCCGCGACCGCGATCGAGCTTGGCTTCGATGACGGTGCCGACGGCGGGCCGATCCGGTGTGGCTTTGCGCTCGTTGACATCGGCCACGAGGCAGATCATCTCCTCGAGACCGTCGAGATTGATGCGCTGCTTGGCGGAGACCTCGACGAACTCGATATCGCCTCCCATGGAGGTCGCCTGGACGCCGCGAGCGGCGAGCTGATTCATGACACGGGTGGGATCGGCTTCGGGTTTATCGATCTTGTTGACGGCGACGATCATGGGGACCTTGGCGGCCTTGGCGTGATCGATAGCTTCGAGGGTCTGGGGCATGACACCGTCGTCGGCCGCGACGACGACCACGACGATGTCAGTGACCTTGGCACCGCGGGCACGCATGCGGGTGAAGGCCTCGTGGCCCGGGGTGTCGAGGAAGACGATCTCGCGGCCGAAGGCGGGCGAGTCCGGCTTGGTGACGTGGACCTTGTAGGCGCCGATGTGCTGGGTGATGCCGCCGGCTTCGCCGCCGGCGACGTCGGTGGAGCGGATGGCGTCGAGCAGGGAGGTTTTGCCGTGATCGACGTGTCCCATGACGGTGACGACTGGGGAGCGCGTGATTTCGACCAGGCCTGTGGTGTCTTCGAGCAGACCTTCGATCGCCTCGTTTTCGAGCTGCTCTTCGACCGAGATGACGGTGGCGTCGGCGCCGAACTGGCGCGCGACGTCGCGGACGAGTTCGCCATCGAGCGATTGGTTGACGGTGACGAAGACGCCGCGCATGAGCAGGGTCGCGATGAGGTCTTTGCCGCGGACGTCGAGTTTTTCGGCGAGGTCCTTGACCGAGATACCTTCCGTGACGGAGATGGTACGTGTGATGGGAACGGGGCCGTTGTTGAGGGGCATGCCGCCGATGCGTGGTGGCGGCGCAAAGCCCTTCATTGGGCCTTCTTTGCTCTTTTCGTAGCGTTGACCGCCGCGACGCTGGCCAGGCCTCTGGCCGGCTGGGCGCTGGGCCGGTGCCTCACCCGGTCCCGGCAGGAGGCCGGGCGCACCGCCGGAACCACCGGGCCGCGGACCGCCGAAGCCTGGGCGCGGGCCGCCAAAACCTGGCCGGCCGCCGGGGGCGAAGCCTGGACCGCCGCCCGGGCCGCCCGGGAAGGAGCGAGTGGGGTGCATGGGGCGACGCGCTCCCGGAGGTCCACCGGGAGTGCTGGGTCGAGGGCCGCCTGGGCCGCCGGCGGGTGCGCCGGGGCGAGGCCGTTCAAAGATGGGTCGGCCGCGCTGGATGGAGCCGGGTGCGGGAGGAGGCGCGGTGTAGGTGGGCCGCGGGCCGGTCTGCGGCATGATGACGCGACGGGGGGCTGGAGCCGGCGGCTGCGGCGGGGTTGGAGGCGGGGGTGGCGCAGCCGCTACGGGCGGTGGCGTTGGAGGAGGCGGCGGAGTGGGCGCAGGCCGTACGCCTGGGATGGCGGCACCCGGCCGCTGGGCACCGGCGGGCTGCGCCGGGCCGGCCGGGGCCGTAGGCGGGCGCGGCGGAACCGAGCCGGGAGCAACCACAACGGGGCGTTGCTGGGACTGGACTGGACCAGCAGCGGCGGGTCGTTGGGCGGCGATTGATCCGGGACGGGCGACGACAGGACCGGAGGGTGGGCGCGAGGCGATAGCAGGCGCGGGCGGTGGGGCCACGATGTTGGCACCCTGCCGCGGCAGAGGAACAATGCGTCGCGGCGCAGGAGGCGCGGGAGGAGCAGGTCGCGGCGCAGAGGAGACCGGAGAGACCGGAGCCGAGGCCGCCGGCGCAGGCACGGCAGTGTTTACCGGACGCGGGGAAGGCAAAGCAACAGCCGGCCGCGGTGGCGGAGCAACGGCCACGGCCGCTGGAGGCGCGACGGCGGGCCGGACTGGCAGCGGGGCGTTGCGACCGGCGACTTCGGCCTGCCGTCGCTCGAGGATGGCGCGCATGGCGTCACCGGGCTTTGCAGCCTTGGACAGGTCGATGCGAGGTTGCTGGGAGGCGGAGGCGCGCAGCGAGCCGGCGCGCGAAGAGGCGCCGCCGCGGAGATAGCCGCGAACCTTGTCGGCCTCATCTTCCTCGATGGATGAGGAGTGGGTCTTCTTTTCAGTCACACCGACAGCGGTCAGCGCGTCCAAGATGGACTTGCTCTTGACTTCGAGCTCCCGCGCCAAGTCATTGATTCGAACTTTGCTCATCCGTTCCTTTTCGTTGGACCTCGGCTAGGGCGTCATGGGCGCCTCACCAGAGGAAGTTTCATTGTAGACATTCTGTTGCGACGTGCGGCGAATTTCGTATGTTGCCTGTGGCGGATGAAGCTGCGGGCCAGCGCTAATCACGCTGATGGCCCGCGTCGTCGATGCCCTCGTCCGAGATCTCCTGGGAGTCTGCGACGAGGGTGTCGACGGTGTCGTTGTCGGTCTCAATCTGCTCTTCCCGGGCGTCGGCTTCGTCGTTGGCGTCGGAGAGGCTGGCGCGATCTTCTGCTGCGGCCAGCTCCTCGGTTGAGATGCTGTTGAGCTGCTGCGCTTCGCCGAACTCGGCGGCGTCTTCGGCGAGGAGGTCTTCTGGGGTGCGGTCGACTGAGGTATCTTCGGCGGGAATACCCTGATCGGCGAGGTCGTCGAGGCGGTCTTCGGGAGTAAACGCCATGTGATCGGTCTCCTGGGGATTGTGATCGAGCTCGACCCGACCCTCTTGAATAGATGCAGAGTCTGCGGCGTTTGCATCGGACAGCTCGGCTGCGGACGGCGAGTCGTTCTCCTGGCCGGCCTGTCCCTCTGGCGGCGCGACGGGTTGGCCGTCGTTTGGAGCACCGGGCGCCGGCGCGACAGCCGGGCGCGGCTCACCTTCCTCATACTGGCCGAAGTAGTGTCGGACGGCAGCGGAGATCTTTTCGAGCGACTTTTCGCCGATCCCCGGAACTTCTTCGAGCTGCTCGGGGGTCATGTCGGCGAGCTCTTCAACGGTGGTGATGCCGGAGGCGATGAGCTTTTCGAGGATTGTCTCTCCGAGTTCGGCGACCTGTTCGATGGGTGTGGTGGGGCCACCGGAGAGTGCCTGCATGGCCTGCTCGACTTCCTGCCGCTTTTCTTCCTCGCTCTTGATGTCGATCTTCCACTGGAGGAGCTTGGCGGCGAGACGGACGTTTTGGCCCTTTTTGCCGATGGCGAGCGAGAGCTGGGTGTCGTCAACGATGACTTCGAGCTGCTTCTCCGCCAGGTCGGTGATGGAGACGCGGGAGACTTTGGCGGGCTGGAGCGCCTTTTCGGCAAAGGTGGTGATTTCTTCGGAGTACTCGATGATGTCGATCTTTTCGCCGCGGAGCTCGCGGATGATGGATTGGACGCGCATGCCCTTCATGCCGACACAGGCGCCGACGGGGTCGACGTCCTTGTCGCGGGACTGGACGGCGATCTTGGTGCGTTCGCCGGCTTCGCGGGCGATGGCGCGAATGGAGACGGTTCCGTCGTAGATCTCCGGAACCTCCGACTGAAAGAGATTCTGCACGAGGATCGGGGCGGCGCGAGAGACGATGACCTGAGGGCCTTTAGCGGCTCGGTCGACACGAAGCAGGACGACACGCACGCGCTCGCCGACGGAGAACTGTTCGAGGCGGGACTGCTCACGCTTGGGCATGCGGGCCTCGGCACGGCCGAGGTCGAAGATGGTGTCCATGGGTTCGAGGCGCTTGACGGTCGCGGTGAGGACCTCGTTGGTGCGATGGGCGTACTCGTTGAAGACGATGTCACGCTCGGCTTCGCGAACTTTCTGAAAGATGACCTGCTTGGCCATCTGGGCGGCGATGCGGCCGAGGGGCGACGTGTCTTTGTAGAAGCGGAGCTCACCGCCGGCTTCGACCTCCGGGGCGAGTTCGCGGGCCTGCTCGAGGGTGAGTTGATTGATCTCATCCTCGATTTGCTCGGGCGACTCAACGACGGTCTTGAAGACGTAGGCGCGCAGCTCTCCGGTGTCGCGGTCGAGTTCGGCGCGCATGGCTTCCTGGGTCTTATAGAACTTCCGCGTGGCGAGGGCGATAGCGTCTTCGACGGCGCCGACGACGACCTCCGGGTCGATGCCTTTTTCTCGGCTCAGGGCCTCGATAGATTGGTAGAGAACACTTGCCATGAGTTTCTTGTCCTTCGGTTTGCTGCGTTCGCAGTTTCAGAAGATTGTGGTGTGACCACTGGGTAGATCCTGTTTCTGGTACGGCGGGGTTAGAGCCTGTGCGATGGACGACGCCAGTCTGCTGGAAGACTCAGGCCGGAGTGTTCGGACTGGACTGGGTTATATCTCGCCGAGGAGATTTGCTTTATCGACCTCGGCCAGGGGAATGGAGACGATCTCTTCGGGAACGTCGATTTTGCGCGCCTTCCCCTTTTGACGAACGGCGGATAGATCAAGCTCAAGGATGCCGTCGTGGAGAGCGCGGAGACGGCCTCGCCATTGCCTGTTGCCGTGGATGGGAGCATGCGTCTGGAGTTTGATGAGGGATCCCGTGAAGCGCTGGAAGTCGTTCGTTGTGGACAGTTTGCGGTCAAGTCCCGGGGACGAGACTTCAAGGGTATATTCGGCTCCGGGGATCAGGTCTTCGACGTCGAGGATGGTGCCAAAGTCCTCCGCGAAACGAGCACAGTCCTCGTGAGTGATGCCCGAGAGGCTTTCGACGGGAACTCCGGAGGGGAGCGGCTCGGCGCCCTCGGTCTGAGCTTCGGCAATCATCTTTGCGCGACCTGCGGCGTCTTTTTCGAGGAAGACGCGCAGCGTTCGGATCTTTCCGTTGCCTTGGAACTCGATTTGGACGACCTCGAGGCCGAAGCTTTGGGCGACACGATCGGCGGCTCGGCGAAGCGGTTCGAGTGGAAGCGCCATGGGCGGCTCCGGGTCCTTTCTGGAGGTTTGAGGCTCGCCGGGCGAGCCGCGGCAGGGATGTTCCGAGCAAAGAAAAAGTGGGCTGTAGGCCCACTCAGCGTTTTCAGCGAATCTGCTGAGAACACTCCCACGTCGGAGTTCGCGGTGGTACACACCGCCACTACATTTTCTACTTTAGCGCGGTTCGAGTCCAGATTCAAGCGACGCAGGGCGTGGGGGGAGAGGGGCGGCGAGATAGTGCGGTGCCGGAGCCGTTTGCGGGGCGGCTGGGGGAACTCTACAATCGTTGGAACCATTGCGGCTCCGAGAGGGAATTGGGAGTGTGTGGTTCCGACCTTTATGATTGAGACCCCGCTGCCCGAGGCACTGACATTCGACGACGTTTTGCTGGTGCCCGCGTATAGCGAGGTGGTTCCGGCGCAGGTGAACACGCAGACGCGGTTGACGCGGACGATCACGTTGAACACGCCGCTGCTTTCGGCTGCGATGGACACGGTGACGGAGTCGCGGCTGGCGATTGCAATGGCGCAGCAGGGCGGCATGGGGGTGGTGCACCGGAACCTATCGATCGAGCAGCAGGCCGGCGAGATCGACAAGGTGAAGCGATCAGAGAGCGGGATGATTGTGGACCCGGTGACGATTTCGCCGGAGCAGCCGATTGCGTCTGCGCTGGAGGTGATGCGGCGGTACAAGATCTCTGGTGTGCCGGTGACGAAGGACAAGAAGCTGGTGGGCATTCTGACCAATCGGGACCTGCGGTTTGTGTCGCGGACGGATCTGCCGATTGACGAGGTGATGACCAAGCGGAACCTGATTACGGTGCCGGTGGGGACGACGCTGGAGCAGGCCGAGGAGATTCTGCACCAGCACCGTGTGGAGAAGCTGCTGGTGGTGAACGACGACTACGAGCTGAAAGGGCTGATCACGGTCAAGGACATCCAGAAGAAGCTCAAGTATCCGAACGCGAGCAAGGATGCGCAGGGGCGGCTGCGGGTGGGCGGGGCGATTGGGGCGACGGGGGATTATCTGGAGCGGGCGGCGGAGTTAGTGGCCGCGCGGGCGGATGCTCTGGCGATCGACTCGGCGCATGGGCACTCGTCGAGGGTTCTGGAGGCTGTGCGTGCGGTGAAGGCGCGGTTTCCGGAGGTGTCGCTGCTGGTGGGTAACGTGGCGACGTACGAGGGGACGATGGCGCTGATTGATGCCGGGGCGGACGCGATCAAGGTGGGGATAGGGCCGGGGTCGATCTGCACGACGCGGATGGTGACGGGCGCGGGGATGCCGCAGATCACGGCGATCTCCGAGGCGTTCCGGGCGGCGGCGACGCGGGATGTGCCGATCATTGCGGATGGCGGAATCAAGTACTCGGGCGAGATTACCAAGGCGATCGCGGCGGGGGCGAGCGCGGTGATGATCGGGTCGCTGTTTGCGGGCGTGGATGAGAGCCCGGGCGAGACGATTTTGTATCAGGGGCGGAGTTTCAAGGCGTACCGGGGGATGGGTTCGTTATCTGCGATGGCGCAGGGCTCGGGCGAGCGGTACTTCCAGGGGCGGGAGGAGCTGTCGGAGAACGGGGGCGAGGTTCGGGCGATTACGGCTCCGGAGCCGAGCCAAGGCAACCGTCTGGCGAAGTTTGTCCCGGAGGGAATTGAGGGACGGGTACCGCACCGGGGCCCGCTGGATGCGATGGTCTACCAACTGGTGGGCGGCTTGCGGTCGGGCATGGGCTACCTGGGGTGCGGGAGCATCCCGGAGTTGCAGCAGAAGGCGCGGTTTGTGCGGATCTCCGGTGCGGGGCTGCGCGAGAGCCATGTGCATGACGTGATCATCACGCGTGAGGCGCCGAACTACCGGGTGGAGTAGAGGGGGTACCCCCCCCGCACTTGTTGCCCAAAGTCTTCAGTTCAGGGCCTTTAGGTCTGGACCTACCGTGTGCCTATGCCGGACGCACGGGCCGGATGTGGGTTACCCAGGTTCAGTGTACGGGACGTGGGGCGTGGACCGCGCCAGTCGGTTGGGCTACGAGCCGGCGGGGTGGTCGGCTTTTTTGAGATGTTTGCGGGGCAGAGGGGTCTCGCCTGGACAAGGGAACCTAAAAGTCGCCTAAGGGGCGGCGGAACATGGGCAGGTGCTGCCAAGGCAGGTGTTCGCCGGGACGCGAGTGTAAGACTCCCTCGACTGTCGTTGCTGCCGCCGAGCTGTTTGTGGGAGGTGTTTGCACCTTTCCACAGCGGCGTTTGTCGTTGCTTAGACCGCTGTCGGCGCAAAGTATGTTGCTCGGGAACGTCGACGCCTCAGTAAGCAAGAAGCCCGACCGCAGCCAGGCCTCCTCCATGATGTCGTTTCATCCACTGCGAAGGCTTGCAGACCACGCGAAGGACGCTGCGCAAACAGACCACAACCGATGCGGGAGAACTACACCTGTGTGGCACCGCCGTCTACAAACAACTCTACGCCGGCGATGTAGCTGGCATCGTCTGAGGCGAGAAAGACGACTGCTTTTGCAATCTCTTCCGGCTTGCCTACACGGCCAAGCGGCACGACGGATGCGAGATAGTCGTACAGGCCTTTTTTCTGTTCTTCGGTTTTTGCAAGCCCGCTGAGACCTGCCGTGTCGATCGGTCCCGGACTCACAACGTTTACGCGAATTTTGCGGTCCTTGAGATCGGTAGTCCAGCCGCGGGCAAAGGAACGCACTGCGGCTTTGCTTGCGGAGTAAACGCTGAACGCGGCGCCGCCCTTGACCGAATTACCCGATGCGTTGAGAACGATCGCTCCACCATCGGGAATGAGCGGAAGCGCCTTCTGCACGGTGAACAGGACAGCTTTTACGTTGACATTGAAGGTGTCGTCAAACTGTTGCTCCGTGATCGCTCCAAGCGGAACCATTGTGCCGCTTCCAGCATTGACGAACAGCACGTCAAGACGGCCTTTCTCCTGCTGAATCTGTGCGTAGAGAGCATCGAGGTCTGAAAGCTTCGTCACATCTGCGCAAACACCTTTGGCCTGACCCCCAAGGGCCTTTACGGCTGCGTCCAGTTCTGCCTGGCGACGTCCGGTGATGTAGACGAAGGCACCTTCCTGCACGAACTGCTTTGCTGTTGCGAGCCCAATGCCCGAGTTCCCGCCTGTGACGAGTGCGATCTTGCCTTCAAGTTTGCCTGCCATGATGCTCCTTCCGAGTCCTTATGCACCGTTCGTTTCAGATGTCGAACCGGCAGTCGAGGATGTGAACAATTTGCAATGTCCGGTTCAGGAGCTCATCCAATGGAGTATGGCAGCGAAGCCGTTGACGACACGTGGAATGGGTAGGCCGCGCAGCTTCTCGGAAGAGGACGCTCTTGAAGCGGCTATGCGTGTGTTCTGGGAAAAGGGGTATGAGGGCGCGAACGTAAATGACCTGACCACAGCCATGGGGATTAACCGCTCCAGCATGTACACCATCTTTGGAGACAAAGAGGCGCTCTTTTATCGCGCGATCCAGCGTTATAGAGACGGGCCAATCTCCTTTGTCGGTGATGCCATGCAGGAACCCACTGCGCGCAAGACGGTGGAGGTGTTATTGAGAAGGGCTGGAGACTTTTACGCTGACCCGAAGCACCCTCGGGGCTGTCTTTCCGTGCAAGGTGCTCTCGCCGTCGGTACGGAAGCCGCGTCTGTGAAAGAGGCAATGATTGGGTTCCGGAAGACTGGCGAAGTTGTTCTGACGAAAAGATTCCAACGTGCTCAAGACGAAGGAGAGGATCTCGGAAACCAAACACCTGCAGATCTTGCCCGATACACACAGATGCTGCTGGCTGGCCTAGGACTTCAGAGCGCAAATGGAGCAACAAAGTCGGAGCTACAGATGATGGTCAGTATAGCTTTGATGGCTTTGCCCTTCTGATGGAGGGCATAGGAAGCGCAACAGCCCCGTCCCCCTCCAAAGAACACTTGCAGGATTTCTACACTGAGGTCGCATTATGGTCAGTCATTTGGGATCGCATCACCGTGCGCCAAGGAAGCGTGCGGGGTGGGCTGGGGTGGTTAGAGGAGGTTGGGGAGGGGTGGTGTGGGGGGGCGGTGAAAGACGGCGGCGTCGAAGTCGCGGCGGGTTCCGAAGCCGGTTTGGCGGTAGAGGTTGAGGGCTCCGGTGTTGGAGGCGGTGACGGTGAGCGAGAGGTGGCGGTAGCCGGCGCGGGCGAGGGTGTGTTTGCCGTGGGTGAGGAGGGTGTGACCGAGGTGTCGCTGGCGGAGGTTGGGCGCGATGCAGAGCTGGGTGATGTGGGCGACCTCTGGGGCGATGCGGGAGCAGAGGAGGACGCCGGCGAGGGTGCCGGCGCGGCGATCGACGAGGACCCAGGAGTGGGTTGGCTGGAAGGTGCCGCAGCCGGGGAAGCGGACGATGTTGTGGAGGAAGCGGAGCGAGCCCTGGAGAGTGCGGTATTGGTCGTTGATGTCGGCGTCGACATGTCCCTCGTAGGCGAGCTGGATGAGTTCGGCGGCGGGCTGGTAGTCGTCGTTGACCCAGCGGCGGAGGAGGAGGTCGTCGCCGAGGATCTCCGCGAGTGGTGCCATGGGGGTGGAGGAGACGGCGCGGGCGAGGGTGCACTCCATGAAGAAGCGCGGGAAGCTGAGGAGGCCTTCGTCCAGGAGGAGACGGGAGAGGGAGCCGGAGGGGTAGAGGAGGAGTTGCGACTCGATGCGGTCGACGCCTGGGGAGGCGCGGAGGAGGGAGAGGAGGGAGCTCAGGAGATGGCGGAGGGTAGGATCGCCGCCCTCATCGCCGGGTGGGCGGGTGAAGGCGGAGGGGACGAAGCAGTCGCCGAGGACGGCTTTTTGGGCCTCGTAGACGGCGAAGGCGTAGCCCTGGACGGCGCCGTTTTGGAGGGCGATGAAGCCTGGGAGGACGCGGTTGTCGAGGTATTCGAGGAGCAGTTCGACGGAGGAGCGGTAGTCCCAGCGCAGGGTTTGCTCCCAGAGGGAGGCTTCCCCTTCGAGCAGGGGTCGCATGAGCCGTGCCGAGGCGTGCCGGAGGTCGAGGATCTCTGTGGTGATGGCTCGGTCCTTTCCGGGAGCTAGGGGCGGGCGGATGCGGCGGCGACGTGATAGACGGCGAGGCCCTGGGTTTCGAAGAGGAAGACGGGTTGGTAGAGGCGGCCGTGCAGCCATCGGTCGAGGGTGTCGGCCTCGCTGGCGCGGAGGACGAGGATGTGTTCGGCCTGCGGGACGCCATCGGCGGCGTAGTGGAGGACGGGTTGGTCCCGGTAGAAGTTGAGGCCGTAGTCCATATCGCGGCGGACGTCGAGGGAGGCGATGGTGTGGACGTCGGGGAGGCTGATGTGGATGGCGCGGGCGAGGGGGCGGGCGGAGTAGTTGAGGTCGAGGTCGTGGCCGTGAAAGCCGAGGAGGAAGATGAGGGTTCCCATGATGGGGATGAGGGTGGCGGTGAGCACTTGGGGGATGCCGCCGACGCGGATGAGCGAGACGACGAGGAGGGCGACGCAGAGGGCGGCGGCGGCGGCGCTGAGGAGCCAGGGAGCGGAGGGGACGAGGGTTTCGTACTTCATGTGCTGCGGGGCGAGGACGAGGACGAAGACGAGGATGGCGCAGACGAGGGCGTGGAGGCCGAGGAGCCAGCGGGGGAGGCCGTGGCGGCGGACGCGATTGAGGTAGTCGCCGGTGAGGATGGTGAGCGGGGGGATGGAGGGGAGGATGTAGCCGGGGAGTTTGGAGCCGGAGAAGGAGAAGAAGAGGACAGGGACGAGGGCCCAGAGAACGAGGAACTCGGGGAAGGCGGCGCCGGCGCTGCTGTGGCTGAGATAGCGGTCTGGGTTGCGGCGGGCTTTCCACTCCGCGATGGAGTTGGCGACGGCGTCGACGAGGGCGCGGCCGGCGAGGACGGTCCAGGGCATGAGACCGAGGACGAGGACGGCGGCGAAGTACCAGAAGGGCTGGTGGTGCTGGTAGCGATTGGTGGCGAAGCGCTCGAGGTTGTGCTCGAGGAAGAAGAAGCGGAGAAAGGTTGGGTTGCGACGCTGGACGGCGATATACCAGGGCAGGACCATGGCGAGGAAGAGGATGACGCCGGGCCACCAGATGGTTCTGCGGAGGAGGGTCCACTCGCGCCGGAGGGCGGTGAAGGCGAAGATGATGGCGAGCGCGAGGAAGATGGCGATGGGGCCCTTGGCGAGGGTGGCGGCGGCGCCAAAGAAGTAGAGGTCGAAGAGCCAGAACTTTTTGCCAGTCTCATACCAGCCGTACCAGCCGAGCATGCCGATGCAGAAGGGGGCGGCGAGCTGCATATCTGTGGAGGCGCCGCGGGCGAAGGCGATGATGCCGAGGGAGGAGGCGGTGATGAGGGCGGCGTCGACGTGTCCGCCGGGGCGGAAGCGCCGCATGTGGAGGTAGATGAGGACGATGAGGGCGAAGGCACCGGAGGCGGAGGGGAGGCGTGCGGACCAGTCGGAGACGCCGAACTCGCGAAAGAAGCCCATGGCGCGCCAGTAGTAGAGGGCGGGTTTTTCGAGCCAGGGGCGGCCGTTGAGGATGGGGGTGATGGTGCCGGTAGTGAGGCACTTGTAGGCGTTGCGGATGGCGACGGGGCGGAGCGAGCTGGGGAAGATGTCGGTGCGGAGCTGCTGGCAGGTGCTGTCGTGCTCGGCGAGCATTTCGCGGGCGATCTGGGCGTAGCGGGGCTCGTCGGCGCCGACGAGGCCGAGTTGGTCGCCGCCGAAGAGGGGGACGAGGCCATAGAGGAGGACGAAGGAGGTGACGGCGAAGAGGAGGAGGAACTCGCGGAGGACATCGGCTGGTGGGATTTGCCAGCCGAGAGAGCGAAAGGCGGCCTGGGCGCGAGCTCGGAGGGAGAGGACGCGATCGGGATGTGGACTCTCCATCATCAAAGGGTGCAAGGAGAGGCTACCAAAGATGTGTGGGTGTGATGGAGCCGGGGTGGCGGGTTTGGCGCGGCTCAGGCAGAGGGGGCTGTTGCGACCTCGGCTGCGATGGAGTCGAGGAGCTTGCGCTGGCGCCGGCGCGATCGCTCGAGGAGCTCGTCGACGCGGCCGGTCATTTTTTCGGAGCGATCGATGGCGAAGGTGAGCTCGGGGACGTGGCGGACGCCCATGCGTTGGCGGAGCTGGGAGCGGATGAAGGCACGGGCGGTCATGAGGCCGTCGAGGGTGCTGTCTTCTTCCTGCTCACTGCCTTCGACGGCGACGAAGATGCGGGCGGATTTTCCACCTGGAGCGAGGACGACGTCGGTGATGTAGGAGGGGGCGATGCGTGGGTCGGAGAGCTCGCCTTCCAGCATGGCTCCGATCTCCTGGGAGAAGGTACTGGCTACACGGTTGCGGTGGTGCGCGCGGGCGCGATGTTCAGGCATGGTCGAAATCCTGTGGGTTCACCTTATCAGAGTCGGGCTGGGGAGGAAGGGATGGCTGTGGATGCAGGTGGGGCTCTGGTGATTGGTCGGGGAGGTCTGGGACGTCTGGGGAGTCGTCGGGAAGGAGATCGACCCAAGCGTCGATGATCTCGCTGCCGTAGCGTACGGCGGCTCGGCGGGCGGCGCGTTCGGCCTGGGTGAGTTGTTTTTGTAGGTGGTCGAGGGATCGGCTGACGGAGGCGACGCCGAGGGTGGCGCGGTTCCAGACGGGCGCTTCGTCGAGTTCGGCGACGGAGACGTTGAAGCCGTGGCGGAGGGTGTCTTTGATGGACCGGACGACCTGTCGGCGATCCTTTAGGGACTGCGCGTGGGCGATTTCGACTTCGAGCGTGAGCTTGGCGACCGGCACAAGGAGGATGTTGCGGTTGGTCGGGGCGAGAGGATTCGAACCTCCGACCCCCTGGTCCCGAACCAGGTGCGCTACCAGACTGCGCTACGCCCCGAACGTCAGCGAGGAGCCCCGTTTCGGGAGCCGGTGGTGGATCTGGCCGGCGAGGCTTCTTGCCTACAGCAACCCTCTGAGGATAGCAGATGGGGTTGCGGGTCGGCGTGGGGGTGCGGCGCATCTGAAGACGGACGGGGGAGACGGCGATGTCGGCGGAGCGGCGACGACTGATCGAGGCGATGAGCGGCGGTGGGTTGGTGATGGCGACGCTTGTGGGGGTCGCGGGCTCGAGCTACCGGCGGCCGGGGGCTCGGCTGGTGGTGGCGCCGGACGGGGCGGTCACGGGGACGATTAGCGGCGGGTGTTTGGAGGGCGACCTCCTGCGGCGGGCGGGGTGGCTGACGCGCGAGGGGCCGGTGGTGCAGCACTACTCGACGGCGTTCGATGATGTGGCGGAGATTCCATATGGGTTGGGGTGCGGGGGGGAGTTGGATGTGTTGCTGGAGAGGAGCGGGACGGCTGCGTTCGGGGCGTTGCGGGAGGCGATGGAGGCGAGCCAGGCGGGGGAGTGGCGGAGGGTAGTGACGGAGCTGCCTGCGGCGGGTGGGCGCGGGCTGCGACGGGCTGTGTGGGATGAGGCGGGCGGGGCGGTGTTTGCGAGCGACGGGTTTGGGGCGGCGGAGAGTGGGGGCGAGGGGGTGTATGCGGAGGAGTTGGCGCCGCCGCAGCGGCTGATTGTTTTGGGGGCGGGCGAGGATGCGCGGCCGCTGGTGAGGCTGGGGCAGATATTGGGTTGGCGTGTGGTGGTGGCGGATGGGCGACGGCAGATGGCGCGGGCGGAGCGGTTTCCGGAGGCGGATGAGGTTGTTGTTTTGGAGCACGCGGGGGAGTTGGTGTTGCGGGCCGAGGATGCGGTGGTGGTGATGACGCACAGCTATGAGCAGGACCGGGCGGGGCTGGTGGCGTCGATGCGGGCGGGGGTGCGGTATCTGGGGTTGTTGGGGGCGCGGCATCGCTCGTGCCTGCTGGTGAGCGAGGCGGCGGCGGAGGGGGGATGGACGGTGGCGGAGAGCTGCGAGCGGCTGCATGCGCCGGTGGGTTTGGATTTGGGTGGCGACGGGCCGGAGGCGATTGCGCTGGCGGTGGTTGCTGAGATTCAGGGGTGTGTGCAGGGGCGGCCGGGGGGCTCGCGGCGGCTGACGGCGGGGGAGGTGGCGGAGCGGGCGGCGACGGCGGATGCGTCGGTGTACGCGCAGGCGCGATGCAGTGTTGGCGAGATGGACGAAGGGATGGCGGGAGTGAGTCGTTGACGACGGCGGCGCTGGTGCTGGCGGCGGGTGCTTCGACTCGGCTGGGGCAGCCAAAGCAGACCGTGCGATGGCGGGGCGAGACGCTGCTGGAGCGCGCTGTGCGCGTGGCGGGAGTGGCGGGGTTGGCGCCGGTGGTGGTGGTGCTGGGGGCGTCGGCGGCGCGCATCAGCGAGGGGTGTGATCTGCGGGCGGCGTGGGTGGTGGTGAATCCGCGATGGAGCGAGGGGATGGGGAGTTCGGTGCGGGCGGGGATGGAGCTGGTGGAGGGGTTTGGAGAGGTGGACGGGGTGGTGCTGATGACGTGCGACATGCCGCGGGTGGAGGCGGGGCATCTGCGGGCGCTGGTGGATGCGTGCGAGGAGGTGGTTGGGTCGGGGTATGCGGGGCGGGAAGGTGTGCCGGCGTACTTTGCGCGGCGGCGGTTTGGGGAGTTGAAGCGGCTGGTGGGAGATGCGGGAGCGCGTGCGTTGCTGCGGGGGACGCGGACGGTGCCGCTGGCGGAGGACGAGGCGTGGGATGTGGACACGCCGGAGGATGCACAGCAGCTGCGGGAGGGCGAGGCAGGCTGACGGGGCGGGGCGCTACACTCCCGTGTATGCGTTTGTCTTGCGTTGCGGCCGCCCTCGTTTTGTCTGGACTTCCTGCCCTGGGGCAGGCGAACACGGGGGCCGCGGGACCGCCGAGTGTTGGGGAGGCGCAGCAATTCCTGGAACGGGCGAACGCGACGCTGCTGGAGCAGACGACGGCGGCCTCGCATGGCGCGTGGGTGGCGGAGACGTATATCAGCGAGGACACGGAGGCGACGACGGCGCGGCTGAACAGCCAGGCGGCGGCGGAGACGCTGCGGCTGGTGGCGGAGTCGCACCGGTTTGACAGGCTGGAGCTGCCGGCCGCGATGCGCCGGCAGATGACCCTTCTTCAGGTGAACGCGCCGGCGGCGCCGAGCGACCCGAAGCTGCTGCGCGAGGCGACGGAGCTGCAGGCGGAGCTGACGGGGATGTATGGCCAGGGCAAGGTGTGTCCTGCGGGGCAGGGGTGCATGGGGATCGATGAAGTGTCGAGCCGGATGGCGAAGTCGCGTGATCCGGAGGAGCTGAAGCGGCTGTGGGTGGGGTGGCATGCGATTGCGCCGCCGATGCGGTCGAAGTATGCGCGGGAGGTGGAGCTGGAGAACGTTGGTGCGCGGGAGCTGGGGTACAAGGACACGGGCGAGCTTTGGCGGGCGGGGTACGACATGACGCCGGCGCAGTTTTCGGCGGAGCTGGAGCGAGCTTGGGGGCAGTTGCAGCCGCTGTACGACGAGCTGCAGGCGTATGTGCGGACGCGGCTGGTGGCGAAGTATGGGGCGGCGGCGGAGAGGAAGGACGGGATGATTCCGGCGGACCTGCTGGGGAATATGTGGGCGCAGGAGTGGGGCAATATCTACGACGTGGTTGCGCCGACGGACCCGAAGCTGGCGCAGTTCAAGCCGGTGGATCTGGAAGGTGCGCTGAAGGTGCAGATCGCGGAGAAGGACCCGGCGGTGAAGGATCTGTTCTTTGGCGGATGCCTGCCGGGGGCTGCGTGTGGGCGGAAGGTGTACGTCGATCCGACGAGCGACGCGGGTCATGCGGCGCAGGTGGCGGCGGGCAAGGCGATGGTGCACTACGGCGAGAACTTTTTTGTGTCGCTGGGATTTAAGCCGCTGCCGGCGACGTTCTGGGAGAGGTCGCAGTTTGTGCACCCGCGGGACAGGGAGGTGGTGTGCCATGCTTCGGCGTGGGATGTGGATTCGGTGGATGATCTGCGGGTGAAGATGTGCATTGCGGTGAATGCGGACTACTTCACGACGGTGCACCACGAGCTGGGGCACAACTTCTATCAGCGGGCCTACAATACGCAACCGTTTCTGTTTCGTAACGGAGCGAACGATGGATTCCACGAGGCCATTGGGGACTCGATTGCGCTGTCGATTACGCCGGCGTACCTGAAGACGCTGGGGTTGGAGAAGGAGGTGCCGCCGGCGGAGGCGGATATTCCGCTGCTGCTGCGGACGGCGCTGGACAAGGTGGCGTTTCTGCCGTTTGGGTTGCTGATCGACAAGTGGCGGTGGGAGGTGTTTTCGGGTGAGGTGAAGCCGGCGGACTACAACAAGGCGTGGTGGGCGCTGCGGGAGAGGTACCAGGGGGTGGCGCCGCCAGTGGAGCGGACGGAGGCAGATTTCGACCCGGGCGCGAAGAACCATATTCCGGCAAATGTGCCGTATGCGCGGTATTTCCTGGCGCGGGTTTACCAGTTTCAGTTCTTCAAGGCGATGTGTGACGCGAGTGGTTACAAGGGGCCGTTGAACCGGTGCAGCTTTTACGGATCGAAGGCGGCGGGCGAGAAGTTGAACGCGATGCTGGAGAAGGGCCAATCGCAGCCGTGGCAGCGGACGCTGGAGGCGATGACGGGGACCGACCACCTGGATGCGCAGCCGATGCTGGACTACTTTGAGCCGCTGTATGCCTGGTTGAAGCAGCAGAACGCGGCGAGCGGGGCGAAGGTGGGCTGGGGGCGGGGCCGACGATGCGCTAGGCGCGGTCTCGGAGCGAGACGAGGAACTCTTCGAGTAGGTTAGCGGCGACGGCGGCGCGATACCCGGCGGTGGAGCGGATGTCGTCGATGGGGTTGGTTTCGGCGAGGAGGGCTGCGCGGGCGTGGGCGATAGAGTCTGGGGTGAGGGTCTGGTTATGCAGAACCTGTTCGGTCGCGGAGAGGCGGAGGGGGCGGTCGGCGAGGGAGGCGGCGGCGAGGCGGATGTCGGTGACGAGGTTGTCTTCGATGTGGGCGAGGGCGGCGAGGGCGACCTTGCTGATGGCCTGAGCGTTGCGGGTGCCAACCTTGCGGATGTAGCCGTGGAGATGTTGCGCGGGGTGGGGTACGTGGATGGAGTGGAGGAGCTCGCCGGGGCGAAGGGCGGTTGATTTGTAACCGAGGTGGAACGCTGTGTAGGGGAGGGTTCTGAAGCCGGTGGCCGAGACGAGGGTGAGGGTGGCGTTGTAGACGAGGAGCGCGGGGGAAGAGTCCGCGGCGGGGCTGGCGTTGACGAGATTGCCGCCGAGGGTGCCGCGGTTTTGGTTGGCGACCGAGCCGGTCCAGGAGGCGGCCTGGGCGAGAAGGGGAAGGTGACGGGCGATGATGGAGGAGCGGCGGAGGTCGGTGAAGGTGGTGGCGGAGCCGATGTGGATGCCGGTGTTGTCCTCTGTGAGGAAGCGGAGCTCGTGGAGGTAGTGGAGGCTGAGGAGGGGGCTGGGAGGGAGGCGGCCGGCGTTGAAGGCGACCATGAGCTCGGTGCCGCCTGCGATGGGTGTGGGGCGGGAGTGCGGGTCGGCGAGGAGGGTGAGGGCTTCGGCGAGGGTGCGGGGCGCGAGGAGCGGATAGTGGTTGGGGTTGGCGCGCATGGTGATCAGTCGCCCTGGGGGTGCGGGTTGGTCAGGAGATCGGCGGCCTGTTGGACGGCTTGGACGATGCGCATGTAGCCGGTGCAGCGGCAGAGATTGCCGGCGAGACCTTCCGCGATTTGTGCCTGGGATGGTTGCGGATGGAGGTGGAGGAGGTAGTGGGTGGCGAGGATCATGCCGGGGGTGCAGATGCCGCACTGTGCGCCGCCGCACTCGAGAAAGCACTGTTGAATGGGGTGGAGATGGCGTGGAAGATCAGCAGAGGGGGGCGCGAGGCCTTCGATGGTGACGAGCGATCGCCCGTCGATTTGGAGAGTTGGGATGAGGCAGGAGTTGACGAGTTCGCCGTCGAGCAGGACAGCGCAGGCGCCGCACTCGCCTTCGCCGCAACCTTCCTTGGCGCCGGTGAGGCGGAGATTGCGGCGAAGGAGGTCGAGCAGGCGTGTCATTGGAGGCGCAGTGATCTCCTGCTCGACGCCGTTGATGGTGCAACGGAGGGTGGAGGCTACGCGCGGGCTAGTGTCCATAGGTCCTCGGTAAGGATGTAGAGGGCGAAGAGCGCGCCGACGATGGCGATGAGGCGGTAGGCGAGGGTGAAGAAGAGGTCGCCTTCCTCGGCGACGGGATGGCGATAGAGGAGGTTGGCGACGCGAATGGGGTCCGCGACGATAAGGACGCAGAGCGCGAAGACGAGCACGGCGATGCAGGCTTCGAAGCGGAGTTGCACCATGCCGTCCAGCATTTAGGCGGAGCTCTCCTCGACGGCCGGGAAGTAGGGTCCGGCGAGGCTGGGGTTGAGGGAGTCCGAGCCGCGATCCCGTTTGGTGAGCCGGGCGAAGATGTCTTCGGGCAGGAGCGGGATGGCGGTAAACGATTGACCGAGGGCGTGCTCGATGGCGTTGAGGATGGCGGGGGCGGGGCCGTCCATGGGAAGTTCGCCGATGCCTTTGGCACCGCCTGGGCCGTGGACGCAGGGGACCTCTTCGAAGTGGACGTGGATGGGCGGGAGATCGGCGGAGGTGGGCATGATGTAGTTGGTCATCTGATTGTTGCGCAGGATGCCGGCGGAGTAGAGGCATTTTTCGTAGAGGGCGTAGCCGATGCCCTGGGCGACGCCGCCTTCGATCTGTCCGCGGGCGAGGGGCAGATGGAGGACGCGGCCGACCTCCTGGAGGGCGTGGAAGCTGGTGACGGTGGCGGTGTAGGTGCGGGTGTCGACTGCGACCTCGGCGACATAGACGGCCCAGGCGTAGGCGGGGTAGGCCTCACCGGAGTAGGTGGTGTCGTCCCAGACGATGTTGGAGGGGGCCTGGTAGCGGGTGCTTGTGCGAAGTGACCCGTGAAGGTTACAGAAGGAGCGGGCGGCTGAGAGGAAGTCGGCGGCGGCGTAGGAGGAGGCGAGGAGACCGGAGCCGACGAGGGTGCCGCAGAGCTTTTCTGCGCATTCCTCGACGAGTTTGCCGACGATCATGGCGGTGCGCGAGGCTACGGTTGGGCCGGAGTTGGGGACGACGGCTGTGTCGGGCTGGTGGATGAGGACGTCGTCGAAGGGGAGGCGGAGGGTGTCGGAGGCGATCTGGCAGAGGATGGTGTTGGTGCCCTGGCCGAACTCGGTGGAGGAGACGAGGAGGCGGGGACGGCCGGTGGCGGGTTCGATCTCGATGGCGACTTCGGAGTTGAGCCTGCGTTCGCCGGAGCCGGTGAAGCCCGCGCCGTGGAAGAAGGTGGCGAAGCCGAGGCCGCGCTTGATGGGGCTGGTGGGGTTGTCGCGGTGGAAACGCTCGCGGAGGGCGTGGAAGTTGGACTCGCGGAGGGCGCGGGAGAGCAGGGCCTGCATGTCGACGGGGTCGGAGAGGAGCTGGCCGGTGGCGGTGCGGTCGCCGGTGGCGAGGAAGTTGCGGCGGCGAAGATCTTCGGGGGAGAGGCCGACGACGGCGGCGATGCGATCCATGTGGCGCTCGAGCGCGAAGATGGACTGTGGCGCGCCGAAGCCGCGAAAGGCGCCGTGGGGCGGGATGTTGGTGGCGACGGCGCGGGAGCGAACCTCGAGGAGCGGCCAGTGGTAGGGGCCGGGGGCGTGGATGGTGCCGCGCGAGAGGACGACGGGGGAGAGGGTGGCGTAGGCGCCGCCGTCGATGGTGAAATCGATCTCGCCGGCGAGGAGTTTGCCTTCTTTGGAGACGGCAACGCGAATACGGGTGCGCGAGGGGTGGCGTTTTGTGGTGGCGGCCATGTCTTCGGCGCGATCGTAGACGAGCTTGACGGGGTGGCCGGACTTCCAGGCGAGCAGGGCGGCGTGCGAGCCGATGACGGAGGGGAAGTCTTCTTTGCCGCCAAAGGCTCCGCCTGTCTCCGTTTGAATGACGCGGCAGTTTTCCTGGGGGAGGTCGAAGACGAGCGAGAGGGCGTGGACGACGTAGAAGGGGCACTGCATGGAGCCCTGCACGGTGACGGAGGCGAGGGTGCCGTCAGGAGCGCGGTGGGCTTCGGCGATGACGCCATTGGGCTCGATGTAGAGCTGTTCCTGCGCGCCTGTGGTGTAGGTTTCTTCGACGACGAAGTCGGCTTCTGCCCAGATGGAGTCTGGGATGGGTTTGCCATCCTTGCGCATGAGGTAGGTCTTGAAGGTGTTGGGCGAGTCGCCTTCGGGGCTGTTCCAGAGGATGCCGGAGCTGTCGCCGGTTTGGAGGAACTGGGTGGCAGCGGCCTCGGAGTCTTCGATGGTGAAGATGCCAGGAAGCTCGTCGTATTCGATGTGGATGGAGGTGCGGGCGCGCAGGAGGGCGGCGGCGTCAGGGTGGGCGAGAAGGAGGATGGGCTCTTCGGCGTGATTGATGTGCGGGTCGGCGAGGCAGGGGTGGTCCTTGCCGAGATGGACAACCGTGTTTTCGCCGGGGATATCGGCGGCGCGGACGATGGTGAACTCGCTCCAGTTAACAGAAGGATCGAAGTGGATGGCTCGGATGCGGCCGCGAGCGATGGAGGCGCGGACGGTGGCGCCGTGCCAGAGGCCGGGCGGGTCGAGATCATCGATGTATTGCGCTCTTCCGAGCACTTTGGCCAGGCCCTCCTTGCGGAGTGGCGGCGACGGCGACTTGGGGTGGTCGGGCGAAGGCATCGCGTGGTGAATCAAGGATAAACGAGTGCGCAGAGGCGCACCGAGCCATAAGGTAGGGTCCCGAGTGAAATTTGCGGAGTGGGCCGGGTTATAGATGCTTCGGGGATTAACCACGGCGGAGAGGAGGCGGACGGCATCTATCCAGAGGCCGAAGAAAAGCGAGAGGTGACAATGCGATTGACGAGGCGTGAGTTCAGCCGGATGGGGGCGGCGGGGATGGCCGCGGCCGGTCTGGGTCTGAGTCCAAAGTGGGCGGGGGCACAGGCCGGTGGTGACGGGCGGGTGGGCTACGCGATGATCGGTCTGGGCGAGATCGCCAAGCATTTTGGCGGCGGTGTGCAGATGAGTCAGCATTCGCGCATCACGGGGCTGGTGAGCGGGCATCGCGACAAGGCACTCGAGTGGGCGAAGCAGTACGGTGTGGCGGAGGACTCGGTTTACAGCTACGAGGACATGGACCGGATGCGCGACAACAAGGCGATCCAGGCGGTCTATGTGGCGCTGCCCAACAGCATGCATGCCGAGTACACGGAACGCAGCGCCAAGGCGGGCAAACATGTGTTGTGTGAGAAGCCGATGGCGACAAGTGTCGCCGACTCGCAGCGCATGATCGACGCATGCCGGGCGGCGCAGGTGAAGTTGATGATCGCGTACCGACTGCACTATGAGCCGTTGACGCTTGAGATCATCAAGCGCCTGCGTTCGGGCGAGTTCGGGAAGATTGTCTCGATTGAGAGCGCGCAGGGTTTCGACAGCCGGCCGGATGTTTGGCGACTGAACCGCAAGCTTGCCGGCGGTGGGCCACTGCTGGATGTGGGGATCTATGCGCTGAATGCGACGCGATACCTGACAGGCGAGGAGCCGGTCGAGTTCAAGGCGATGTCGTACACGGACAAGAGCGACCCGCGGTTTGCGGAGGTTGAGGAGACGGTGACGTGGCTGACCCGATTTCCATCGGGTGTGCTGGCCACCTGCGCCACGACCTATGGAGGCAACATGCCGGATTTCTTTAAGCTGACCGGGACCAAGGGTGTGATCGAGATGGAGCCGGCGTTTGTGTATCAGGGGCTGACCGTGAAGTTCAGCAAGCCTGGAGTGCCGCCCGAGGTGAAGTCGAACCCGGAGAAGGACCCGATGCAGTTTATGCGCGAGGCGGACTATTTCTCGCAGTGCGTGCAGTCCGGGCAGGAGCCGACGTCGAGTGGCGAAGAGGGTCTACGGGATATGAGGTATATGTCGCAGATCTACCAGGCGGCGGGTCTGCCTGGATTGTAGCGGCGGGCTGGCTGGAGTGCAGCCGGGCGCTGTCCGGATTCGTGAGGTGTGATGGAGACGGCGCAGCTTGCACACGGGTGAAAGTTCATCAGAACGGTCGGCAACGGCGCGGGCGCACATGGCCACTAACCAATACGAGACGCAGCGGTGGCCGAGAGCGTGGGAGCTGCTAGCGGATACGAGGAGCGACACCATGGCAGAGAAGATGCAGAGCATTAACGACCTGATGATCACCGGATTGACCTACCTTCTTGACTTTGAGAACAAGGCGTCCAAGGCAGCGGGGACGATGGCCCAGGCGACCACGAATCCGCAGGCGAAGGAGGTCTTTCAGCAGAGTGTCACGAAGGGTCAACAGTACGCGCAGCGCGTGGAAGATACCTTCAAGGCGCTGAATGTGCCGGTGAAGACGAATGAAAACAATATCGCCAAGGCGATGATCGCCGAGGTCGAGAACATGATCTCGAATACGGACGCTTCGGCGGTGCGAGACGCTGCGCTGATTGCGGCGGCGAACCAGATGCAGCTCTACCGTGTGGCGTCCTACGGGTCTCTTGAGACCTATGCGAAGCTGATCGGCAAGGAGCAGGCGGCACAGGCGCTGCGGCAGAATCTCGATGACAGCAAGGGTGGAGACGAGAAGCTGACGCGGATTGCGGAGCAGACGGTCAACCCGAAGGCGGCGGAGCAGAAGATGCAGAACGCCTGATGCGGGAAGGCCGGCTCCGTGGAGCCGGCCTGTTTACCGGGGTGGGTTAGGTATGAGAGCGCTCGGGCTTGTGGGCTTTGTGGTGTTTGCGGCCGGTCTTTCCGCCGCCAGGGGATGTGGGTGGGGCGGCGCCACCGCCGGTGGGGGCCGGCTCGCCGAGCGCGGTGATGATTGAGGTGCCGATGGGAGAGCCGAGACCGGTGCAGGCGTCCCAGCCAGGAGTCGCGGAGAAGCTGCCGTTGTTGCCGTCCGTGATGTCGTGAAAGGCGGAGGGCGAGCTGTAGAGGGTTGGGTTCGCGAAGCCGGCGGGCGATTTGGCCTGAGCGTTGCTGAGGGCGATTAGACCTGCCCACAGCGGGGCAACGGCGCTGGTGCCGCCTATGGGAAAGGTCTGCCCGTCAACCCGTATGTTGTAGCCGGTCGCAGGATCGGCGTCCCCGGCGACATCAGGGACACCACGCCCGCCACTGGAGCCTGCGGGCGGGGCGGGGACGCTGACGTTGGCCTGCCAGCTTGGTTTGGCGAAGAGGCTGCTGACACCGCCGCCGGTGGCGCCCTGCTGGCCAGCGAGTTCGTTCCACACGACCTCTCCGGAGAGTATGTTGCCCGAGGCCGAGATGCGTGTGCCGCCGCAGGCGAGGACGTGCGGGCTGGAGGCGGGGAAGTCGACGTGATTCTTGCCGTCGCTGACGCCATCGGTGGAGCCGTTGTCTCCGGCGGCCACGGTGATGGTGATTCCGAGCAGGGCTGCGGCTTGGCAGGCGCTGTCGAGCGCCGTGTAGGCCTGTTGCGTCCAGGAGGGCTCTGGGCCGCCCCAGGAGATGGAGATAACCGAGGGCCTGTTGGTGGTGTCGTGGACGGCGGTCGTGATGGCGTCGATGAAGCCCTGGTCGGTGTTGGGTGCGAAGTAGACGGCGACGGCGGCGCCTGGCGCGACAGAGGCAGCCACTTCGATGTCGAGCATGACTTCAGCGTCGGCGCTGTCGGCGGTGGAGGGTGAATTTTTGCCGCCATCGACGGAGATCGCGGTGACGGCGGGGTTGGCGAGGCCGAGCGAGGCGAAGTATGCCTTCAGATCCGCAGCCCGGAAGCCCCCACCGAGTTCGATGAGTCCGATCGTCTGGCCGGCGGCCGAGGCGTTGGCGGGGAAGCTGTAGAGCTCCGCGATCTGCGGTGGGTTGAAGGAGGTTGCGGCACCGACGGCGGGGATCGCTTTGCCGGTGCCTTTGGATTGAGGGTGGGCGATGCGGAAGTGTGGCTTGGCCTGGGGCCGGTTGTCGAGACCGAGCACCGCTTCGACCTGTCCGGCGAGCTCGGCGGGGATTTCGATGCTGCCTTCGCGCACGCGGTAGATGCTGCCGCTGTGTTCGCGCTCCGTGAGGCTGACGCCGAAGGCCTGCTCCATGTGGGCGCGGCTTCCGCTGAGTTGGACGGTGCGAGCCGCGAGCTGGTCGGGGGTGGCGCTGAACTCCAGGCCAGATTTCTTTGCGAAGGATCGTAGGGCTTTGACGGCGGCGGGGTCGGCGCCGAACTGCTGCCGAAATTGTGCGCGGGTGAGGCGAGGTGCGGTTCGGCCTTTCTCGGGCGAGATGAGGGGTAGGGGTGTTCTGCGCTTGACGAGGACAGAGATCGTGATGCGGCGCGAGGCAGCACGGCGAGCGGACGAGGGCGGCTGTCCGAAGATCGACCGCTGGCTTCCCGGCAGGCTGACGCGGGCACTGGCCGCCTGGACGCGCTGCGTGGGCGGGGAGGTTGTCTGTTTGGATGCTTTGGTGGCCTGGGGCTTGGAGGCTGAGGTTTTTGCGGGAGTGCGGGAGGGACGCGACGAAGGCATGGGGAGGACCTTTCTGCGAGACAGATGCACCGAGTTGCGTTTGTGGGAAGGGTAGAGGGTGGTCTGTGGAGGGTTTGGAGTCTCTGGCGGCTGGGGACAGAGGCTCAGGCGCTGGTTCCGCTTTACCGGGCGAGCTTTTGCTCGAGTAGGGCGACTAGTTGACCTACGCTTTGTAGCGACTCTAACTCTGCAGTTTGGAACTTCACGCCAAAGTGGGCTTCGATAGCGACAACAATGTTGATGTGATTGAAGGAGTCCCACTCGGGGACGTCGGCGGCGGTGAGATTTGGTGTCAGGACGAGGTCCGGAGCTTCCAGCACATCTTGAAAGATGGGGGTGAGGTCGTCGTAGAGGGGCTGGTCTGGCATGCTGTCTGAGCTGGTGCTCCACGCGCGTTTAGAAGTGGCGGAGATTGCCGGTTTGGGCACTTGGAGGTCGGGACCCTGCAGCAGGATCGATGCGATCGGCGTTGCGCTCGAGGGATCGGCTGACGAGATCGCGGGAGCCGAGGCCGATGGCGAGTGCGAGCGTAAGGACAATACCGCCGAAGAGGATGCCGAAGGCGAGTTCGATGATGGCGCCGCCGATGCCGAGGTGGTCGAGGATCATGGCGCCGGTGAGGGTGAGAACCAGCCATTTGATGCCGAGCGAGAGGAAGCGGGCGTAGGCGAGTTTGGCATTGACGGCGCCGATGAGTACGGACCGTGAGAGGAAGCGGGCCAGCAGTGTGCCGGCGGCGAGCAGGATGATGGCGCCGACGGAGTGGGCCACGTAGGGCAGAAGGAAGACTGAGACTTGTGAGGTGTTGGAGTAGGACGCGTCCAGGGCGGAGACGCCGAGGATGAAGCCGAGGAGGACGCAGCCCCAGAAGACCACGCGCGAGACCAGAAGAGTGGGGCTGTTGGAGGGGGAGAAGTCGGAGACGCCAGCGGAGGTTCGACGGCTGAGGCGCTGGTCGAAGCTGACACTGTTGAGGATGCGTCGCAGGAGGAGTGAGAGCAGGGCACCCACACCGGTCATGATGAGCACGGCGATGAGCAGTGCGAGAACGCCGGGGAGAAAGCTGGCGAGGTTAACGAAGGCGCGATGCATGGAAGCGCTGAGCGAGTCGCCGACCTGGTGCCAGAAGGAGGGCACCGGGAGGGCGGGGTAGGCGGCGTTTGGATCGAAGCTGTCCGACTGCGTGAGAAGCATCAGAGACCTCCTGCGATGCGTGACGAAAGGGAGTAGGGCGTCCGTTCTTTGACTGGGGTTGGCTTGGTGCTGGGCTAGGGGTTGAAGCGGTCTGGCCAGCGCCAACGCGAGACGAAGTAGGGTTTCTCGGCTTCAAAGGCACGTGCGGTCTCCTGCACATGCTGCTCGGGCGAGCCGCCCTGGTTGAGGATGAGCAGATGCGAGGCGACCCAGGCGAGATAGAGCGGTGTGAGGGCACCGAGGAGGTGACCCCGGTTAAGTGTGCGGAGGCGAAACGCAAGGATGAAGTCGTAGACGACGCGCGCCCATAGGCTGGCGGGCATGCGAAAATCGGTGTCGGGCTGAACGGCCAGGCGCTTGAGGCCAAGCAGCGATTGTGGAGGAAGGACGAGTGACCAGATTTCGCTGAGATTGGTGTAGGCGACGCGAAAGCTTTCCAGGAGAGCCTGGATGTCATCGGGCTCGTGTGTCGGGGAGGCTGTGAAGGCGCTGCCGGTGAACGAGCCGGTGGGGCGGGAGCGTTGCCAGAAGGCTGCTTTGGCCTCGACGTCGGCGAAGAACGAGCCCGCGACCTGGGCGAGGAGAGCGTTGAGGTCGGCGGTATCCGGGGTGGGCAGAGTGCGTCGGCCACCGGGTGCGCTGCCGACACGGAACCCGGCGCCGGCGGCTTCGGCCACTGGCCACAACAGAGCTGGGCCGTCCGAGCTGGAGGCGAGGCGTGCGGCCGCGCCGGCGAGCCGGTCGGCCATGCGAGGAGAGATGGCAAGGTCGAGGGCCAAGGGGAAGCGGGAGGAGGTGCCGAAGAGTGCCCGGGTGATGGGATAGAGCATGGCCGAGTTGACCAAGCCTTGCTGGGGACCGAGGACGTAGTCCGGTGTGCCGAGGTCGACCTTGTCGACCAGAAGGAGATCGGCGAGTCGTCGAAGGGCTTCGGGCTCCAACGTGTGGGCCTCGGGCCCGAGCAGGAGGACGGCCTGCGCACCGTGACTCTGTACTTGCCGGTTGATGTTGAGGAAGTCCTGCGCGTTGAGCACCCAGCTACCCCGCGTGCCGCGGACGCCGCTGAAGGGAAGGATGGAGAGGCCGGACCGAGTTTGGATGGAGGCTTCGTCGACGTCAGGCGAGAGGACGGTTGCGGGGAAGCCGCCCAGCGCCTCGCCCAGGTGTTGGAGCGTGAGTTCAAGCTGGTCCGAGGTGGTGGAGGTGAGGCTGATGAGCAGGGGGACCGAGCCGCCGGTCTCCGAGGTGACGACGGCAGGGGCTGCAGGGGCGGAGGCGGTTTCCACGTTGGCCATGAGCGATCTCGTGAGAGCTACAGTCTCACTCTATTCCTCCAGTGGCGCAAGGATGCCGGCCAGAGGGATGCGCACCCACTCGGGCCGGTTGTTGATCTCGTATTGAAGCTCATAGAGAGCTTTCTCCAGCAGAGCAATGCGAAGGAGTTTCTGGGCTACTTGCGGTGTAGGCAGGAGATCGGGACGCGCGGCGATGCTCTGCTGGTAGTGGGACAGGAAGGAGTTTGTGGCGGCGTTGGTCCAAAGCTGGGACCAACGCTCCATGTTGCGAGCGTCCTCAGGACGGCGCTGGGCGAAGCGCTGCAGACCGGCGTGGGCGGCGTAGCTGAACGAGCGAAGCATGCCGGCGACATCTTTGAGCGGGGACTGCTTGCGTCGACGTTCCGCGAGGGAGCGTGCCGGCTCGCCTTCGAAGTCGAGGATGACGAAGTCGTTTTTAGCCCGCAAGACCTGGCCAAGGTGATAGTCGCCGTGGATGCGCGTGCGCAGCCCGTAGGTGGCCGGCTCGCCGGCAGCGAACTGTTCCAGGGGCTTGAGCAGATCGCGGCGTCGGGAGAGCAGGCGCGCGGCGTCGTCGAGCGCGTGGTCGGTGCCGGCATCGGGCAGCGACGACATGCCGCGCTTGAGGGCGTCGAGCGCGGTCGTGATCTGCATTGCCACACGATGCGCATCGGCGGCAACATCCTGGGCGGAGAAGGGCTCCGCCGCGAAGGCCGGGTTGTCGGTGGGAGTCGCGAGGGCGAGGTGGAGTTCGGCAGTTCGCCGCCCAAGCAGGCCCGCGGCGTCGATATACAGACCTGCGTGCTCTCTCGCTTCGCTGGGTACGGCGGAGGCCGCGAGGAAGCTGGCCTGGTGACCGACAGTTTGAGGCGGAGGGCAGGTGGCGACGGAATCGAAGAAGCGGCCGAGCTCTTCGAGCGTCCACTCCCACCCATCACCCTCGTTGGCGACCAGACCCTGAAGCATGGCGAGTGTGGTGGGCTCGCCGCCGGAGCTGAGTTCGCGCAGCTCACCGAGGAATGGAGCGATACGCGGGAAGTGCGCGACTTCTGTCAGGAAGCGGCCGATCTCGGTGTCGGGGTTTTCTCCCGGCTGCAGCCGGCGGAAGAGCTTCATGATAAGGCGCGAGCCGAAGAGAATGCTGGTGTTGGACTGTTCGGCGGAGCCTGTTCTAGCGGGCAACGGACCGTTGCCGCGCTGTTCTGTAAAGGTGGAGGAGGCACTGCCGACGATTTCTATCGCCTCTCCCTGGAGCGCACCTCCGTCAGCGATGAGCTGCAGCAGGGCCTGGCGGAAGTTTTCGTCGGCCGTGGCGTCCTGGAGGGCGGAGAAAGAGCCTCCTTGGGAGAAGGTGGCCAAAAGGGATTCTGGTGCTTTGTCCTGGAGGTCGTGCGCGGCCTCCCCGTGCACCAAGGCGATCGGCAGTTGGTAGGTGTCAGGCTCGCCGGTGTCGTAGGTGATGCCGAGGAGGAGGAGGGCTGCCGAGGTACGCGGCAACTCGACACACTCCTGGATGGTGACGCCGCGGATGGTGCGTGACTTGGCGCCGAACCAGCGCTGTCGCGGGATGTATTTGAGGAGCAGGCCCTCGAGTGTCTTGCGACCCTCATCGCGCAGGATGACGCTGATCCTGGCTGGTTCGCCGCGTGGGTTGAGGAGTTGCAGGCCCTCGACTTGGGGCGCCTCCGGCCGCGGTGCGGCGGGCTGCAGCTCAAGCCAGAGGAAGGCGTAGGGTGCGAGGGTGACGGGATAGGGCGCCGAGGTGATGGGCGGGAAGGTGACGTAGCCGATCATCTCGACTGGCTGCATCCCAGCGAAGCGTGATAGATCGAGCGATACCGGCTGGGCAAAGCGCGAAAGGTTGGCGACGCAGAGCACGGTCTCCGAGGTGCCGTCGGGGTGGTCGAGATGGCGCACATAGGCGAGGGCCTTGCGGTTTTCCGGGTGGAGGAACTCCAGGCTTCCGCGGCCGAAGACCTGGAAGAGCTTGCGCAGGGCGATCATGTTGCGCGTCCAGTGCAGAAGGGAGGACTGATCAGACTGCTGAGCTTCGACGTTGATGGCCTGGTAGCCCCAGATGGGGTCCATGATGACGGGGAAATAGAGCTTGGCGGGAACGGCTTTGCTGAAGCCGGCGTTGCGATCGGAGTTCCACTGCATGGGCGTGCGGACGCCATTGCGGTCGCCAAGATAGATGTTGTCGCCCATGCCGATCTCGTCGCCGTAGTACATGATGGGCGTTCCCGGGAAGGAGAGCAGAAGGGAGTTCAGGAGTTCGATGCGTCGGCGATTGTTGTCGACCAGAGGCGCGAGCCTGCGGCGGATGCCGACGTTGATGCGCATGCGCGGATCGGCCGAGTAGGCGAGGTACATGTAGTCGCGTTCCTCGTCGGAGACCATTTCGAGCGTGAGTTCGTCATGATTGCGAAGAAAGATGCCCCATTGGCAGTTGTCGGGGATGGCTGGTGTCTGCGCCATGATGTCGGTGATGGGCAGGCGGTCTTCCTGGCGGATAGCCATGTAGATCCGGGGCATAAGCGGAAAGTGGAAGGCCATGTGGCACTCGTCGCCGTCGCCGAAGTAGGGGCGGACATCTTCAGGCCACATGTTGGCCTCGGCCAGGACCAGCCGATTTTGGTACTCCGCGTCGATCACCTTGCGGATCTGTTTAATTTTTATGTGGGTTTCCGGGACGTTCTCACAGCTTGTGCCGTCTCGTTCTACGAGATAGGGAATGGCGTCCAGGCGGAGGGCGTCGACCCCCATATCGAGCCAGAAGCGCATGGCTGTGAGCACCTCTTCCATGACGCGGGGGTTGTCGAAGTTGAGGTCGGGCTGGTGGGAGAAGAAGCGATGCCAGTAGTACTGTCCGGCCACCTCGTCCCAGGTCCAATTACTTTTCTCGGTGTCTGTAAAGATAATGCGGACGCCGTCGTAGAGCTTGTCGGTATCGCTCCAGACGTACATCTCACGCTCCGGTGAACCTTTCGGCGCGTGACGGGCGGTTTGAAACCACGGGTGCTGATCGGAGGTGTGGTTGATGACCAACTCGATCATGACCTGCATGCCGCGAGCGTGCGCGGCATCGAGGAAGGCGTTGAAATCCGCAATGGTTCCATAGCTCGGGTTGACGCTGGTGTAGTCGGAGATGTCGTACCCGTCGTCTCGGAGCGGAGAAGGGAAGAATGGGAGAATCCAGAGACAGGTGACGCCGAGGTCCTGGAGGTAATCGAGCTTCGAGATCAGGCCGGGGAAGTCACCGATGCCGTCGGCATTGGAGTCCGCAAAGGCGCGAACGTGCAATTCGTAGATGATCGCGTCCTTGTACCAAAGCGGATCGCTTGCGCTTGCGGTCTTCTTCACCGAGCCCTCATCTCCTTGGTTGCAGCGTTAGGATTCTGCCATTATCACCGGGATCGCAGGCGAAAGATGTGCGCGGGCATGACTTGCGGTCGCAAAGCGACATAGTTCGAGCGGTCTCGCCATTCATAGTGCTGCCCGGTCAACAGGTCTTCGACATCAAAGCTTTCGCCGTGCGCCTGTGCTAGGGCTTTCAGGTCCAGATCAATCCAGCCGGCCTGTTCCTCAAGCCAGTCGAGGTTGATGGCGACAAGGACGGTGTTGCTGTGGTCCGCGGTCGACTTGGAGTAGCAGAGCAGGTTGGGGTTGTCGACGTCGTGGAAGATGAGGCGTTCGTTGGTTTGGAGCGCCGGGTTTTGGTGGCGGATGGTGTTGAGCCGCTCGATGAGCGGTGCGATAGAGGAGGAGGCGGCGCGGTCCCAGGCGCGGATCTCGTATTTCTCGCTGTTGAGATATTCTTCGCTGCCTGGTTTCATGGGCTCCTTCTCAAGGAGTTCGTAGGCCGGTCCGTAGATGCCGTAGTTGGAGCTGAGAGTGGCGGCGAGAATGACGCGCTGCATAAAGGCGGGTCGTCCGCCGTTCTGCAGCGTGGCATGGAGGATATCCGGGGTGTTGGGCCAGAAGTTGGGCCGAAAGAAATCCGACACCGGAGGTCGGGTGATCTCTTCCAGGTACTGCCGCAGCTCGGCGGAGGTGTTGCGCCAAGTGAAGTAGGTGTAGCTCTGCGTGTAGCCGGCCTTTGCGAGCGAGTACATGACGTGCGGGCGCGTGAACGCCTCGGCCAGGAAGATGACCTCGGGGTGGTCGCGATGGATCTGGCCGATGCACCACTCCCAAAAGGGGAGTGCCTTTGTATGCGGGTTGTCGACTCGAAAGACGAGGACGCCACGCTTGATCCAGAACAGAAAGACGCTGAGCAGCTCTTCCCACAGACCCCGCCAGTCGCTTGATTCGAAGTTTAGCGGATAGATGTCCTGATATTTTTTTGGTGGATTTTCAGCGTACTGAATGGTCCCGTCCGGCCGAATGATGAACCAGTCCGGATGCTCCTTGACCCAGGGGTGGTCGGGCGAGCATTGGAAGGCGATGTCCATCGCCAGGTCCATGCCGTGCGTTCTGCAGGTCTCTGCGAGTCGTTCGAGATCGGCCACCGTGCCGAGCTGCCGATGAATTGCTTTATGCCCGCCCTCGGCTGAGCCGACCGCCCAGGGACTGCCGTCATCGCCTTCTTTGGCGACCACACTATTATTCGGGCCTTTGCGGAACGCCTTGCCGATGGGGTGGACGGGCGGAAGGTAGAGCACGTCAAAGCCCATGCCGGCGATCTCGGGCACGCGTGCCTCAACGTCGGCGAGGGTGCCGTGGTGCATCGGGGTAGCTGAGGCGGAACGGGGAAAGAGCTCGTACCATGAGGAGAAGCGGGCACGTTCGCGGTCGCACCAGAGGGGAAGCGGATCGCCGGAGTTGGATGCAAATCGGAGATCCGGGCTGCGTGCCATGACGGCCAGGATGTCACTTGAAAGCGGGAAGTCGTATCGCTCCGCCTTTTGGTCTGCCAGCCAGAGGAGAGAGTCGGCGACTTGCGCAAGCAGTTTAGCGTCAGACCCTTCAGCTCGGGCCGCACCTTCCTGGAGCAAGATGGCACCGCTGCGAAGGGCCAGGGGGATATTCTGTGGTGTACTTCCGGGTGCCGGATGGAGGGGATCGGGTTGGCCGTCGATACGTTTCTGCAGGTCTGAGTACCAGGTATCGAAGTGATCGATCCAACCTTCGACGAAGAACTCCCAGCTACCTAGTCTATCGAGGGTAAACGTGCCTTGGTAGACGTCATTCCCAAGTGGAGCCATGGTGACGCTGGACCACGCTTTGTCGCCGGAGTGCCGAAACAGCAGGCGAGCCGCAACGTGGTCGTGTCCGTCAGCGAAGACTGCCGCCCGGACTTCTACTGCATCGCCAAGGACACGCTTGGCGGGGTAGCGGCCGCGATCGACCTGCGGTGTGAGGTCCTCGACAAGAACACGGCGACGTCCCTCTGCTGGTTTCATCGGGCGCAAACTGAGAGACATTCCTGTTCTTCTTTCCCGGGGCAGACCCCCGAGCTGTGACCATCCCAACAGATTGTGGAGAACGATGCATCGAAAGGGCAAGACACGGTTACGGGTTCACACGGTACGGATGCGGCGACTTGAGGCAGCGTTGGCCTGAGCCGGCACCGATCTGGCACGAGTTGCCCGGCGACGCATGCGTGTTGCAGGGGCGTATTGCCTGGCGGGAGAGGCCGTATGCTTGGAGCAGCATGAGCGATAACGAAGAGAAGTTGCACGGCAAACGCATTGAAGATTACGCGATGGTCGGCGACTGCGAGACAGCGGCGCTTGTTTCGCGAGATGGATCGATCGATTGGCTGTGCTGGCCGTCTTTTGCCTCAGGTGCCTGCTTTGCGTCGTTGCTGGGGACTGAGGAGCACGGGTTCTGGAGTGTGGCTCCGACCGGCGAGATCGTTTCGGCGCGACGGCGGTATCTGCCGCAGAGTTTGGTGCTGGAGACAACTTTTGAGACGGCGACAGGCACGGTGGTTTTGCTGGATTTCATGCCGCCCAACGATCCCTATTCGCGTCTTGTGCGAATGGTGCGCTGCACCCGGGGCAAGGTGGCGATGCGGTTGAAGCTGGTGCTTCGCTTCGACTACGGCCGGACCATCCCCTGGGTCACCACGGAGGGTGACACGTTGCGGGCGATCGCCGGACCGGACATGGTTGTGCTGCACTCGGAGGTGAAGCTGCGCGGGGAGAACCTTACGACCACGGGCGAGTTCACGCTTCGTTCCGGGCAGAGCAAGCACTTTTCGCTGGAGTACACCTCGTCGTTGAGCGAGGTTCCAGAGCCGCCTGACTACGAAGCGTCTCTCCGGGGCACGGTTGACTTCTGGACCGAATGGATTGCGCACAGCAGCTACCGCGGACCGTACCAGGTGATGATTGACCGATCGCTGCTTACGTTGAAGGCTCTGACTTATCGCCCTTCGGGCGGGATTGTGGCGGCTCCGACCACGTCTCTGCCGGAGTGGATTGGCGCGGAACGGAACTGGGACTACCGGTTCTGCTGGCTGCGCGACACAGCATTCACCCTGCTTGTGTTGATCCACGCGGGTTTTGATGAGGAGGCGATTCAGTGGCGCCAATGGCTCATGCGGGCTGTTGCGGGCGCTCCCGACCAGGTCCAGACGGTGTACGGGATCTGTGGCGAGAGACAGCTGAACGAGTGGGTCGCGGGCTGGCTGCCGGGCTATGGCAACTCGCGGCCTGTTCGCATCGGCAATAAGGCCGCTGAACAGTTTCAGCTTGACGTGTACGGCGAGGTCGCCACCGCCCTGCTGCGGACGCCCGAGGCGACCAAGGCGCGCGTCGATACAAACGCGCTTGAAGCGCGGTTAATCGATCACCTGTGCCATGTGTGGCCGGAACCGGACCAGGGTATCTGGGAGTCACGCGGCAAGCGCCAACACTTCGTTTACTCAAAGGTGATGGCATGGTATGCGCTGGACCGGGCAATTGAACACCATGAGCGCTTCGACGGCAAGGGCGACGTGAAACGCTGGAAGAAGAATCGGGACATGCTGCGGAAGCAGATTCTAGAGAAGGGTTTCAGCAAGCGGCTGAACGCGTTCACCCAGTTCTACGGCTCGGAGACGCTGGACGCTTCGTGCCTTCGGCTGGCGCTGGTTGGCTTTTTGCCGACGGACGATCCACGCCTTATCGGAACGGTGGAGGCGATCGAGCGCGAGCTGATGAAGGGCGGTCTTGTTCAGCGTTACAGCACGGAGGACCAGAGCGATGGTTTGAAGGGGGAGGAGGGTTCGTTTCTGGCCTGCTCTTTCTGGCTTGCTTCGGATCTGCACCTAATCGGACGCCGGGAGGATGCGCGCGCGCTCTTTGAGCGGCTGCTTATGCTGACAAACGATGTTGGCCTGCTGTCGGAAGAGTATGACGCGCGCGCGAATCGGATGCTCGGCAACTTCCCGCAGGCTTTATCGCACATTGCTCTGATCCAGACAGCGTTTATTCTGGCCGATCAATGGCGCCCGGCCCCGTCGAACGACCGTGAGGGCAGGCACGCCTAGGTGTGTCCATGCAGGAGACATGGCAAGAGTTCTCTTTGGCGCTGTCGATCCGCGCCAAAAGCTTCCAGGCACCCGAGACCGAGTTTGCTCATCTAACCCAATACAATGACCAAACGCATTCCCAGCTCAACCTATCGGTTGCAGCTGCATGAGGGCTTCACCTTCACCCAGGCTGCCGAGATTGCTCCCTATCTTTCGGAGCTTGGGGTTACGCACGTCTATAGTTCGCCGTACCTCCAGGCCGCCCCGAAGAGCATGCATGGGTATGACGTGGTGGATCACCAGCGTGTGAATGAGGAGCTTGGCGGTTGGCCGGCTCACGCGCGGTTTTCGAAGATTCTTGGTGAGAACGGCCTCGGCCAGATCTTGGATATTGTTCCCAATCACATGTCGCTCGGCAAGGAGAACCGTCTCTGGTGGGATGTGCTGGAGAACGGCGAGGCGAGTCGCTACGCCTCCTTCTTTGATATTGACTGGCAGCCGAACGAGGAACGCCTCCGCGACAAGGTGCTTGTCCCGATTCTTGGGGACCAGTACGGCCGCGCGCTGCAGTCGGGCAGCATTGTTGTCACACGGAGTGGGTCGAACTTCGAGGTGGAGACCTCGGGGCAGGTCTTTCCTGTCGCGCCCACGTCCCTGCCGGTGATTTTGCATCGGGCGGCGGAATACGCCAAATCCGACACGCTAAGTTTTCTGGCGAGTTCTTTTGCGCGGCTGCCCCGACCCGAGAGCTGGGATCGATGGATGATGCGGGATCGTCACCGGGACAAGACAGTTCTGCTGCGCCTACTGATGCGCCTTTGTACGGAGGAGGCGGGAACTTCGGAGAAGATCGATCAGTCTGTGCGCGAGCTCAACAGCAACCTCGATGCGCTAGATGACTTTCTCGATCAGCAGCACTACCGTCTCGCGTACTGGAAGACAGCTGATCAGCAGCTGGGGTATCGCAGGTTTTTTGACGTCAACACGCTGATTGGTCTTCGCATGGAGCGGGACTTCGTGTTTGAAGAGACGCACAGCATGCTGGTGCAGTGGCTGCGCGAGGGCGTGCTCGATGGTGTGCGGGTGGACCACCCGGATGGCTTGCGCGATCCGCTGCAGTATTTTCACCGGCTGCGGGAGCATATGCCGGAGGGCTGGTTGATTGGTGAGAAGATTCTGGAAGCCGGCGAGTTCCTGCGCCCCGAGTGGCCCATTGACGGAACCAGCGGCTATGACTTCATGAATACGGTGATGGCTGTGCTGCTTCAGCCACGCGGCATGGCCGAGCTTTCGAAGATCTATTCCGAGTACATTGGGGATGCGACTTCGTTTGCTGCGATTGCGCACGACAAGAAGCAGCTTGTGATGCAGCAGACCTTGGGATCTGACGTTAACCGACTTACCAGCCTGTTTGTGCAGATCTGTGAGTGCAATCGTAACCAGCGGGATTTCACGCGGGTAGAGATCAATCGGGCCATACGGGAGCTTGCGGCGTGTTTCGCGATCTACCGAACGTACGTGCAGCCGGAGCGGGAGGAGATTACAGACGAGGATCGCAACTACATCGATCAGGCGACGGAGTGCGCGAAGAGTAGTCGCACCGACGTTGACCCCGAGCTGCTGAAGTTTCTACGTGACGTGCTCCTGATGCGTGTTCGCGGAAAGGTTGAGACGGAGTTTGTTTTGCGCTTTCAACAATTTGGCAGCCCGGTGATGGCCAAGGGAGTGGAAGATACAGCCTTTTACTGCTACAACCGCCTCGTTGCGACCTGCGAAGTTGGAGGCGAGCCTGGGCGCGACGGGATTTCAGTCGCGGAGTTTCACGAGTATAGCCACATCATGCAGAGCACGCATCCGCTCACCATGACGACGCTATCGACGCATGACAGCAAGCGCTCGGATGACGTGCGAGCGCGTTTGATGGTGCTAACTGAAGTCCCGTCTGAGTTCAAAGAGGCGCTTGATCGCTGGACGGCGATGAATCTGCCGCTGAATCCGGACGGCCTGGTTGATCGCAATACGGAGTACTTTGTGTACCAGACATTGATCGGCGCGTGGCCGATCGACGAAGAGCGTCTGAAGCAGTACATGCAGAAGGCTACGCGCGAGGCCAAGCAGCAAACCTCTTGGACGGAGAACAATCCTGCCTTCGAAGATGCTCTGAATAACCTGATCTCCGGGCTGCTGCAATCGACCGAGTTTGTCACGGACCTCAGGACGTTTGTCGACCGCATTCGGAAGGCGGGGCAGACCAACTCCCTTTCGCAGACGCTGCTGAAGAACATTGGCCCAGGTGTCCCTGATCTTTACCAAGGTTCGGAGATCTGGGATTTCAGCCTGGTGGATCCGGATAATCGCAGACCTGTGGATTACGCGCTCCGCAGAGGGCTTTTAGCTGAGTTGAAGCGCCTCTCGGTGGAGGAGGTGGTGGCGCGCGCGGATGAAGGTTTGACGAAGCTGTGGACCATTGCGCACTCCCTGCGACTTCGCCGGGAGCATCCTGACTGGTTCCGTGCGGGGGCTGAATATCGGCCACTGGAGCTCTCCGGCAGCCGATCCGGGCATGGCATCGCGTTTGCGCGTGGCGAGCATGTGGTTGTGGTTGTTCCTCGGGAGCCGCTGAGCTTGGCAGGGGAGTGGGCTGAAACCTCGCTTTCCGTGCCAGAGGGCGAATGGAAGAACCGTTTGACCGGGGAGAGATTGGGGGGAGGCTCACTGAAGCTTGCCGAAGTGCTAGGCAGGTTTCCCGTGGCGCTGCTCGTGAAGGAGATGGCAACGCATGCGTGAGTTCCGAGTATGGGCACCCCGAGCGAAGAAGATGTCTTTGGTCCTTTTCGAACCGGACGGGACAAGCGAGCGCGGTCGACAGGCGATGACCGGACCGGATGCTGCCGGCTGGTGGACGGCCTCCGCGGACGCTGAAGACGGTGATCTGTACGCTTTTTTGATCGACAACAGCACATCCGCAGTACCAGACCCACGTTCAGCCTCCCAGCCTCTGGGTGTGCACGGTCCGTCGGCTGTCTACGATCAGTCTCGATTTGCCTGGCACGATGCGGCCTGGCAGGGTCCGCCGCTTTCGGGAGCTGTTCTGTACGAGCTTCACGTGGGGACGTTCACCGCGGAAGGCACGCTTGACAGTGCGATTGGGCGAATCCCTTACCTTGCCGAGCTTGGCATCACGCATGTGGAGCTGATGCCGCTGAACGCCTTTCCTGGAGACTTCGGCTGGGGCTACGATGGCGTGTATCTCTTCGCCGTGAAGGAGACTTATGGCGGGCCAGACGCTCTGAAGCGTTTCGTCGATGCGTGTCATCAGCACCACTTAGCCGTGCTGATTGACGTGGTTTATAACCACTTCGGGCCGGTGGGCAACTACACATCGCAGTTTGGGCCGTACCTTACGAACCGTCACAACACGCCGTGGGGAGACGCGATCAACTTTGAGGCGGAGGGTTCAGACGAGGTCCGTCGGTTCTTCTGTGACAACGCGCTGATGTGGATGCGCGACTTCCACGCGGACGGCTTGCGGCTCGACGCAGTGCACGAGTTCAATGACCGTTCGGCAATTCACTTTCTTGAGCAACTTGCTTGTGAGGTTGAGGTCCTTTCCGCCACTGTGGGCCGCAAGTTGGTCCTGACCGCTGAGAGCGATCTGAACAACCCGCACCTAGTGACCTCGCAGGAAGCCGGGGGGATGGGGCTCGACGCACAGTGGAGCGACGACTTCCACCATGCCCTCTTTACAGTGCTCTCTTCCCAGCAGCCGGGGATGGGGTACTACGACGACTTCGGCCGGATGGCGGACCTTGCGAAGGTGCTTCGAGAGGCGTTTGTCTACGACGGGCGTTACTCGAAGTACAGGCAACGATCGCACGGGCGTTCTGCCGCGGGTCTTTCCGCGCATCACTTCGTAGTGTTTCTGCAGAATCATGATCAAGTCGGCAACCGTGCTGTTGGGGACCGGATTGTCGAGGTTGTTGGTTTGGCGCGGGCCAAGGTCGGACTGGCGCTGGTACTTCTTTCGCCGTTTATCCCGATGCTGTTCCAGGGGGAGGAGTTTGCAGCTTCGACGCCCTTCCAGTACTTCGCTCACCACGATGATCCCGAGCTTGCGAAGGCTGTTTCAGCGGGTCGCAAGCGGGAGTTTGCAGCATTCGGATGGGATGAGAGCACCATTCCTGATCCAGAGGATTCCACCACCTTCGGCAATTCGAAGCTGAACTGGAACGAGATCGGGGAGGGGATTCACGCGGAGATGCTCGATTGGGTTCGCGCTCTCATCGCGCTCCGGCGCCGCACACCTGCTCTCAACAACGGTGACCTGCACGCAGAGCAGATCGAGTTTGACGAGGCGAAGCGTTGGCTCACAATGCGCCGCGGGGACGTTTGCCTTATGTTGAACATTGGCGAGGAGAGCGTGAATCTGCCCAAGCCAGCGAGGTTTGTGCTCAGTCTGGCGTCTGACCCCTCGGTTGCGGTGCGCGGTGAGGAAGTTACGTTGCCGCCCGATAACGCCGCGGTTCTGATGTCAGCCTAACGTGCAAACTCTGCCGTGATGGCAGATTGTTCTGGGTGGGTCTGGGACGATCGGCACCTTGGAACGTAGAATGAAACTTGTGGTCCCCTCTGTTCGTCTCTGCGGGATGGCTGGAATAGGAGATGCCGGAGGCGGTTTACGAATCTGTGAACCTGAACCAAGGCTGATGGTGATCGGGTCCGGAGGAGCTTTCTGATGCGTCGAAGGCCGACTCTTGTTTTAAGATTGGGTCTCCTGGCGTCCACGTGCCCGATTGCGGTGGTGGCTCCTCGCATGTTCGCGCAAATGCCGGGCAGCACTGTGCCCGCGACTACGCGTTTGCTGGGCACGCTGACCGGACGGACCAGCACTTCGCTCACCGTAAAACCTGACAGCGGCGACGCGGTGACGATAGCGCTTACCCCTGAGACAAGCGTGCTGTCGTTGGCGCCCGGAAGTACAGACCTGAAGAGCGCGCAGCCTGCGACCGTAGCAGACCTCGAAGAAAACGATCGAGTTCTTGTGCTACTAAGCCCCGGCGCCGGGTCGCCTACAGCGCGCCGGGTTTTGCTGATGAAGAGCACCGCGATCGTCGCTCAACAGCAGAAGGTCCAGCAGCAGTGGAGGCAGAGCCGCGGCGGCGTTGTGACATCGGTGGACCCGGCGGCGGGCAGTGTGACCCTGCAGTTGTCGGGCCGCACCCTTGCTGTTAGTACATCGCCGACGACCCTCTTCCGCCAGTATGCGCCGGGCTCGGTCCGCTTCGAAGATGCCAAACGGTCGACTCTTGGAGCCATTCAGGCAGGCGATCAGGTGCGTGTCCGAGGCACGATGACCTCCCCGTCCACTCTCGCGGCGGACGAGTTGGTGTTTGGAGCCTTTTTGCAGCTTGCAGGCCAGTTGACTTCTGTTGATCTCTCCGCCTCGCAGTTGGTTTTACGCGACAGCAAGACCAAGGCTCTCGTGAACGTGACGCTTACGCCGCACACCGAAGTTCGCTCACTTCCGCCCGCTCTGGCCGAGCAGCTTGCCGCTCAATCGACGGCCGCGGGACATCGAGTTCCGGCTGCCCACGACGCTGCTGCTGGAGCTGCTGGTCAACACGCCTCTGATCCTGCGGAGGCGATCTCTCAGCTGCCTTCCTTGTCACTTTCCAGTCTCAAGACGGGCGATTCTGTGCTGCTTGTCGCGACGGCTGGTCCGAATAAGAGCAACACTGCAACCACCGTGCTTACCGGCGTGGCCCCGATTCTCACAGCCATGGAAGGCGGCGGCGCAGCTACATCGCTGACCGCTTGGTCCCTGGGCGGGGGCAGCGCGACTTCTTCCGAGTAAACTCCCGCTTTTTCCCTGGAGATGCATACCCCTCGTGCCCGTTCGCAAAATCCTTACACTCTGTCTGCTCGTCACGCTTTGCCTGGCCGCGCCTCGCGCCTGGGCCCAAGCAGCCCTAGCCAGCCTTCGCGGTACGGTGACCGATCCTGATAATGCGGTGATTCCGGGAGCCACTGTGACGGCAACGCCGCGTGCTGGCGCCGCCGCCGCGGTGGTCACGACGCAGCAAGATGGCAGCTTCGTCCTCACCGGTCTGCAGCCAGGTCTGTACTCCGTCACGATTACTCGTTCCGGCTTCGCGACGTACGTGCAGCAGACGGTGCGTCTTGCAGCGGGGCAGCAAATTATGCTCAATCCGCACATGAGCATTGAAGAGCAGTCGCAGCAGATTCAGGTAAACGCCAACCCTAACCAGGTGAGCGTAGACCCTGACAATAATGCCAGCGCGACCGTGATTAAGGACAAGGATCTCGATGCCCTGTCGGACGATCCCGACGAGTTGTCGAGTGAACTCACTGCGCTGGCGGGCCCCTCGGTCGGCCCGTCGGGCGGCCAGATCTATGTGGACGGCTTCACTGGCGGTCAACTTCCGCCCAAGTCATCGATCCGCGAGATTCGCGTGAATCAGAACCCCTTCTCGGCGGAGTACGACAAGATGGGTTTTGGCCGAGTGGAGGTCTTCACCAAGCCGGGCACGGACAAGCTGCACGCCTTCTACAGCATCCAAGGCGGGGAGAAGGCGCTGAACACATCCAACCCGTTTTTGGGAGCGAGCAACCAGCAGCCCAGCTACTACACGCTGTTCATGATCGGCAGTGTTACAGGACCGCTGGGCAAGTACGCATCCTTCTCCCTCGGCGGCTCCCACCGTACGATTCAGGACAACACCATTGTGAACCCGACGGCGTTTTACAGTACCTCGCCGACCAGCACCACCCCGTGTCTTCCCGGACCGGGCAACAGCACCGGCTGCTCCATCCAATCCGGCTACCCAGTCACGGCACGTGCGGTCTTTCACCCACAGACACGCAGTGACATCAGTCCTCGTTTCGACTTACAGCTTGGCCAGAACAACACTCTGACTGCCCGGTATCAGTACTACGTCAACGGCCAGCAAAATGCCGGTATCGGTAATACCAACTTGCCCTCGGTCGGCTTTAGTACCGAGGTCACGCAGAACACCATTCAGCTAAGCGACACGCAGATCTTTGGGTCCAAAATCATCAACGAGACTCGCTTCGAGTATCAGCGAGACACGAGCAACCGCAACCCGAACAGCACGGCCCCGACGCTCTCCGTTCAGGGGATTTTTACCGCAGGCGGATCGCCCCAGGGCACGGCAAGCAGCACCTCTGCGCACATTGAGATTCAGAACTACACCTCGATCCAACTGAAGAAGAATTTCATTCGGACGGGTGGGCGGCTGCGGACCACGGCCGAGACGCTTACCTCAAATGCCGGTTCCAATGGAACTCTTAGCTATGCCTCACTGAACGACTACATTGCGGGCAACGTGAATCTTTACCGGCAGACCGTAGTGAATCAGGCCACGGTGCACGCTCGCCTAACTGATATTGGGCTTTATTACGAGGACGACTGGAAGATCAGGCCGAACCTCACCTTCACCTATGGCCTGCGCTATGAGGCTCAGACCGTAATTAACAGCGCGCATGACTTTGTGCCGCGTTTGCAGGTCTCTTACGGCATTCCGCGTCACTCCGGCGATCCCATTACCGTGCTGCATGCCGGCTTCGGGCTTTTCTACGATCGTTTCGATCTTGCGGACGTGCTCACTACACAGCAGTTGAACGGCAGCAACCAAATCCAGATCGTGGCGCAGAACCCCGTAAATTGCAGCCCGAGCGAGGTCAGTTTGTGCGGTGCCGGCGGTAACAGCTTGATTCCAACCACGTACACCCTGGGTGGCAATATACGGAGTGCGTATACCGAGATTGGTGTGGTGGGGGTTGATCAGCAGATCGGCAAGATTGGCTCGTTCTCGTTCAACTACGCCACAAACAAGGGGATTCACCAATATCTCAGCCGAGCGTTCCGCGTGACGGACCCCGCCGGCAAGTTGACCGGGTATAGTGACCAGTTCCAATCGAACGGTTACTCCATGCAGCAACAATTTTTCTTTAACGGTCGGGTAAGGGCCAAGCACCTTACGCTCTTTGGCTTCTATGGCCTCACACTCGCCAACAGCAACACCAACGGCGCTGACACGTTTGCGACCAATCCTTATAACTCGCACGTGGACTACGGTCGCGCGTCGTACGAGCAAAGGAACTTCGTCGTCGCTGGCGGTAGCTGGCAGCTGCCGAAGAACGTTGCGCTCAGCCCGTTTATCCTGGCGCAGTCCGGGACCTACTATGACATTACCTCGGGCATCGATACCAACCAGGACGGCCAGATCAACGATCGGCCTTTTTATGTGAATTCAGGTGCCCACTCCTGCTTCAACGCGGCGGATTACAGCTTAGTAAACACGGGCAATCTGACGCCGGTGCCGGTGGATTCCTGCGTCGGCCCAGCCAACTTCACGTTCAACCTACGCGCGAACAAGACGTTTGGGTTTGGACGTCGCACGGAGCAGACCGGCGGACCGGGAGGTTCGCACGGTGGGTCCAGGGGAGGCCGCGGAGGAGGTCCTGGGGGCGGCCCGGGGGGACGGCTCGGTTTTGGCTCCAGCACTGGCCGGCGATACAACTTCACCATCGGTGCGCAGGCTGCAAATCTCTTCAATGCGGTGCCCTATGGGACACCAAACAGCGTTGTCAGTTCCGGCGCGCAGTTCGGACGATTTACGACACTCGCCGGGGGGCCATTTAGTTCCTCAACGGCGGTTCGGCGGATTACTCTGCAAGCAAATTTCAGCTTCTAAGTAGAGTGTCATCGACGGGCTGGTGGGTGCGGGGCGAGCCTGCGGCGACCGGTTATTGGCTCGCGAGGCTTTGCCGCGTTGTCGATGTCCGTGGCGAGGCTTTGCCAGAGACGTTCGCTGTCGACGTGGGTGATCCACGTCACGGTGTGATTAGGGTTTGACCCGGTGAAGGCCACGGCATCGGACATTACGGGCGCAGGTGCAGTGTGCTGTTCAGTGAAGCCCAAAAGGTAGGCAGTGGTGATCTCGTCCCATATGATCCAAGGTTTGGAGAAGTCGTTGACGCGAAGAGGTTTGACAACGCGGTAATACCACGTCTGGAAGTCGCTCCAGAGCCAGGCCCCTATGGAGCCGCGATCCGCGAGCAGAGATCGGGCGTGCTCATAGGACATGGTGAGGTTGGCGCGGCAGGTGCTGGCGGGCCCGATGACAAGGGGAACGTCGGCTTTCAGCAGCACCTGTTCCGCATGAGGATCGTTGAGGATGTTGTATTCGTCATTTCCTTGCTCGTTCACAAATCCCATTTGAATTACTCGGATACGGTGCGTAATAGAAGGATCGAGGAGGATTGCGGACGCGACGTCGGTGGGGGCGCCGATTGCGACAACGTTCAAGGGGTGCTCTGCGGAGAACTGGCGGGAGATGTCGATTAGGGCAGTCGCGGCGGGGCTGGGTTGCGGTGTTGCGGTGTTCGGCAGCGCGTCGCTTGAGCCCTCGAAGGTAGGGGGTTGGGGTTGATGCGCGGAGAGGTGGGCAAGTGAGGTGGAGAGGACGCGAAACGTGGCGCGTGCGGACGGTGGCGGGAGAGAGGGAGCCTGGGCGGAGAGGACGGCGAGGAGATCAATGCGGGGATCGAGCAGGAGGTGGGTGAGGGCCCACTGGTCATCGATCTCGTTGCCGATGTCGGTGGAGAGGACGACGGGGATGGTGGTGAGGTCGGGGTCGGGCATCGGGGATGTTTGAGACTGGGCTTGGGGGGCGGAGAGCAGAAGCGCGAAGGAAAGCAGATAACGAAGTTGTAAAGGGGTTTTGAGCATGGCTGGCGAGCGGGGGGTCCTGGCAGGGTACGGGTGTGTGAGGCGTTGAGGTTACCGGAGGAGCAGGGAGACGATGGAGGCGCTCATGAGATTGGCCATGGTTCCGGCGAGCATGGCGCGAAAGCCCAGGCGAGCTAAGTCATTGCGTCGATTGGGGATGAGGGCTCCTATTCCACCGATCTGCATGCCAATGGAGCCGAGGTTTGCGAAGCCGCAGAGGGCGAAGGTGGCGATCGAAAAGCTGCGTGGGTTGAGGGTGTTTTTCGCGGCTCCGAGTTGGGTAAAGGCGATGAATTCGTTGAGAACGGCACGGGTGCCGAGGAGGTTTCCGACGAAAGGGGCGTCGTGCCAGGGGATGCCGATGAGCCAGGCGACGGGCGCGCCGATGACGCCGAGGACGGCGTTGAGGGAGTGGGGGAAGGGGATGTGGCTGATGGACCAGAGGGTGTTCGAGATGGCGAGCATGACGGCGTTGACGAGGCCGACGAGGGCGAGAAACGAGATGAGCATGATGGCGACGTTGAAGGCGAGTTGGCCACCGTCGATGGTGCCGCGGGCGATGGCGGCAATGAGGTTGTCGTTCCTGTGTTCCTCGTTGGGCGGCATGTTGACGGTGCCGGCGGTGGCGGGGGTTTCGGTTTCGGGGACGAGCATCTTTGCGACGAGGATGGTACCTGGGGCGGTCATGATGACGGCCGAGAGGAGATCCTGGGCGCGGATGCCGAAGGCGATGTAGGCGGCCATGATGCCGCCGGAGACGTGGGCCATGCCGGAGGTCATGATGCACATGAGTTCGGATGTGGTGGCGTTGGCGAGGAAAGGGCGGATAGTGAGGGGGGCTTCGGTTTGGCCCATGAAGATGGAGGCGGCGACGTTGGTGGACTCGGCACCTGAGGTGCCCATGGTGCGGAACATGACCCAGGCCACGAGCCGGATGACGCGCTGCATGACGCCGACGTGGTACATGACGGCGAAGAAGGCAGAGACGAAGATGATGGTGGGGAGAACGGCGAAGGCAAGGACGGCGAGGGGGTTGCCGGGGGTACCGAGGGGACCGAAGACGAGGGAGGAGCCGTCGACGGAGTGCGCGAGGAGCGAGGTAATGACGGTGGAGACGGCGCGGAGGATGCGCTGGCCGAAGTTCCACTTGATGACCAGGAAGGCGAAGAGGATCTGCAGACCGAGGCCCCAGCCGACGGTGCGCCAGCGGATGGCCCGGCGGTCGGTGGAGGCGACCCAGGCAAGGAGGATAAAGACAGCGAGGCCTAAGAGGCCGGTGAGTCGAGGCAAAGGGCACCACGCGCGATAAGGATGTGAGGTGAGTGTACTGGGTGTGAGCGTTACCAGAGTTGCGAAGCGAGGGTGAATTCGCTGGATCAGGAGCGTTGCCGTGGCTAGGATGGCGAGGTATGAGAGCGGTGACGGCAGAGGAGGCATTTTCGGGAGCGCCGATTGAGGCGTCCGGCCGCGGAGTGGAGAGGCTTGTGTCGCTGGACGTGTTTCGCGGGCTCTGTGTCGCGGGCATGCTTCTGGTGACCGATCCCGGGACCTACAGGCATGTGTTTCCGCAGCTGCTGCATGCGGAGTGGCGTGGAGCGACAGCGGCGGACATGATCTTCCCAGGATTTTGTTTGCGGTCGGTGTGGCGACGCCATTTGCGTTGGGAGGGCGTCTTGCGCGGGGGCAGACTCGCGGGTTGCTCTGGGTGGGCGTGCTTCGACGAGCAATTTTGTTGGTGGTGATCGGGCTCCTGTTGAATCTGTACCCGACGTTTTCGTTAAGCACACTCCGCTTGCCGGGCATTCTTCAGCGGATTGGGTTGTGTTTTTTTGTGGCGGCGACGGCGTGGTTGGCGATGGCTGCATGGAGTTGGCGGGCGCGGACGGTGGGGTTGCTGGCCGTGGGCGCTCTCCTGCTTGGAGGTTATGGGGCGATGCTGCGCTATGTGCCTGTGCCGGGCTATGGCGCGGGGCACTTGGACACGCTGCGGAGCCTGCCTGCGTACTTTGATCGCAGTATGTTTACCGTGCCGCATTTGTGGGTGTATGGGACGACGCCGGGCGTGGGGGTGACGTTTGACCCCGAGGGTTTGCTGTCGACGATGGGGGCGATCGCTTCGACGTTGCTGGGCGTTGTGTTGGGCGGGGCTTTGCGCCGCGAGTCGAGGCTCTCGGGAGGCGTGATGGCTTTGTTGGCGGCGTGTGGTCTTGGCTTGATCGCGGCTGGTTTGCTGCTCGATCCGGTGATGCCTGTGATCAAAAAGCTCTGGACACCGAGCTTTGCGATGCTGAGCTCAGGGGTGGTTCTGCTGGTGTTCCTGGGATGCTATTGGCTGGTGGATGTGCTTGGGATGCGGCGCGGGCTGACGCCGCTGTTGGTCTTCGGGACCAACGCGATTGCCAGCTTTGTGTTGGGCGCGGTGATTACCTCGACGCTCATCGCGTGGAGGGTCGGGAACCAGGGGGCATACGAGTGGGTTTCTGGGCGGGTCTTTGCACCGTGGCTGTCGGGCTCGTGGGGTTCGTTGGCCTACGCGCTGTGCGTTGTGATGCTGGATTGTGGGTTGATCTGGATGTTGTACCGGAGGCGGATCTTCTTGCGGGTGTAGCAATGGCGGTCAAGCGTTCTCTTCGGCGCGGGCGTGCTCTGAGTTGGAGTCGGTGAGGCCGACGACGGCGCCCTCGACCAGGGAGTTGGTCTCGAAGATGCGGGCCTGCGGGGAATCCGAGAAGCTGAAGATGCGCGGAATGGCCAGGAGGCGGAGGCGAAGCCGGCGTCCATTTGCCCGTGCGTGGCGAAGGAGAGGACGGGTTTGAGACCGAGAGGGTAGTCCGTGAGCAGGGACTGAACGAGCACAAAGGAGCCTGTAGCGAGGGCTGCCGAGGCTGCCCTCTTGTTGGCCTTGAGACAGAGGAAGCCGAGGGTGAGAAAGAAGGCTGCGTGGCAATAGTCGATGATGCCGTGGGTTTTGGCGTCGATGACTTTGGGCAGGCTCTTTTCCGTCACGGGAAGGGCAGAGGGGAGGGAAGACACGGAAGTTGCTGGAGGGTGAGCGGGCAGCAGTAAACCTGAAGACCAGTCGGCCTGCCTATGAAGCTGGTGGGCAGGTCGCGAGCGGTCGGGGTGTTCGGATCAGGCGACGTTCCCGTCCGCCCAGGGTTTGAGTACGACCTTGGTGCAGTGGTCCTGCTTGTCACGGAAGATTTTGTAGCCGTGAGGCGCCTGGTCGAGAGGGAGTGTATGCGAGATCACGAAGGAGGGGTCGATCTCTCCCTTGCTGATGCGGTCGAGGAGAGGCGCCATGTAGCGCATCATGTGGGTTTGGCCGGTCTTCATGGTTAGGCCTTTGTTGACGTAGGCGCCCATCGGGACCTTGTCGATGAAGCCGCCGTAGACGCCAGGCACGGAGACAGTTCCGCCCTTGCGGCAGGCGAGGATGGCCTCCCGGAGCGCGGTAGGGCGATCAAAGGAGAGCCGGAGGGATTGCTTGACCTTGTCGTAGACGGCGAAGGCGCCATGGCCTGAGGCTTCCATGCCCACAGCATCCATGCACGAGTCGGGACCCTCATTGCCGGTCATGTCGCGGAGGGCGTCCTGGATGCTGTCGACCTCGTCGTAGTTGAGGGTTTCGGCTCCGCCTTTTTTGGCGAGTTCGAGCCGCTCCGGAACGCGGTCGATGGCGATGACGCGGCCCGCGCCAAACATGAAGGCGGAGCGAATGGCGAACTGCCCGACGGGTCCGCAGCCCCAGATGGCGACGGTGTCACCCGGCTGGATCTGGCAGTTTTCCGCACCCATGTAGCCGGTCGGGAAGATGTCGGAGAGAAAGAGAACTTGCTCGTCGGTGAGATTGTCGGGGATCTTGATCGGTCCGACGTCTGCGTAGGGAACGCGGGCGTATTGGGCCTGGCCACCGGCGTAGCCGCCGAGCATGTGGGTGTAGCCGAAGAGGCCGGAGGGTGAATAACCCATGAGGTCCTCGGCGATCCAGGAGTTTGGGTTGGAGTTGTCGCAGCAGCTCCAGAGTGTGTTGCGACAGAAGAAGCAGCTGCCGCAGGCGATGGTGAAGGGGACGACGACGCGATCACCGACCTTGAGCTTGTCCTTGTTGACGCCAGGGCCGACTTCGACGACTTCTCCCATGAACTCGTGGCCGATGATGTCGCCGGGCTCGAGTGTAGGGATGTAGCCGTCGTAGAGATGGAGGTCCGAGCCGCAGATGGCGGTGGAGGTGATTTTGACGATGGCATCGCGCGGATTGAGGATTTTGGGATCGGGGACGTCGTGCACCTGCATGTTCTGTGCACCCATCCAACAGACGGCTTTCATGTGGACTCCTTGATGAACGTGGCTAGGCGTGCTGGAGTTCGCGGGATTCGGCGGCACCCTGGGGTGCGTTGACCTGTGGACCGGCGGGATTGCTGGTTTCGCGGAAGAGACCGCGTTCGATCTGCCCCTTGAGCTTGCGTGGGCCGTGCGGCTGCCCTTCGACCGTGGGGATCTCCCCTGCTTCGAGACAGCTTTTGAATTTGCGCAGGCTTTCGCGAGCCGAGAAGGTAGGATTTCTGCCGAGGAGCGAGTAGACGGAGCGGGCCACGGGATGGGTGGGGATGTTGAAGTTGGACTCTGTGGTGATGAAGATTCCGCGACCGAGGGGATCGTCCTCGAACTCGACGAAGCCGTGGGTCTGGATGGCGGAGTCCGCGGTGGAGCGCCAGGCGATGCGCTTGCCGGGCTGGTCTTCGGTGAGGACCGACGTCCAGGAGACAGGGAGGTCGCCGGGTGCACTCATGGTCCAGCGCGAGGTGGTGTTGTCGATGGCTTCGATGGTCTGGATCTGCGCTTGGAAGCGGATGAGGCCGGGGATGTCGCGCCACGTTTTGTAGGCGGTGTCGGTGGAGGCATTGACACGGAAGCGGGCGCGGCCGGTAAAGGTGTCGGGGGTCTTGTCCTGGAGGCCTTTCCAGGCGAGGGCGGCACCGCCGGCGGCGAGCGCGGTGCCTGCCTTGGATCGGCGCAGGAGGCCGAAGGTGATGAGGGCTCCGGCGCCGATCAGGATGGGAAGCTGCGGTTGACGTGAGGACGCGAGGTTCGATGTAGGCATAGGTCGTCCTTGGTGGGAGAGATGGGCGGGTGCGGGATGTTGCGCGCACCTGTCTAGGAGATTGGGACGATAGGGCGGGGCGTGGAGATGCTTAGGGCGGCCGGGTCAGTTGCGTGCGGCAGCGGCTGTGATGATCTCGTGAACGAGGGGCGCGGGCGTGGGTGGGGGCGTGTTTGTGAGGGTGAAGGCGGAGCGGAGCATGGCCTCGGGCTCGGCGAGGAGAATGGGATCTTCGGCGAAGAGGGTGATGAGCGGTTCACCGGCGTGAACGGGTTGGCCGAGCTTGCAGTGCATCTCGATACCGGCGTGGGCGCTGACGGGGTCTTCCGGCCGGAGGCGGCCGGCGCCGAGGCGATGCACGGCCCAGCCTACTTCGGTGCAGTCCAGGGCGGCGAGGAAGCCGTCGCGGTCGGCGCTGATGGAGCGGGAGGCCTTGGGATGGTGGTGTGCCATGGGCGTGGCGAGGACGGAGATGTCGCCGCCCTGCGCTTCGACGATTCCAAGCCAGGCGGCGTGGGCCGCGCCGGAGTTGAGGAGATCCTCGGCGAGAGAGCGGCCCCAGGCGGGTGATTCGGCTCGTCCGGCGAGGTGGAGCATGTGACCGGCGAGGGTGAGGGAGAGGTCGATGAGGTCAGCCGAGAGGGGGTGGCGGCGGCCGGCGAGGATGTCTGTGGCCTCCGCAACCTCCAGCCAGTTGCCAGCGAAGCGACCCAAGGGCTGGTCCATGGAGGTCAGCAGGGCGACGGTGCGTGTGCCGGCGGCCGTCCCGGCTTCGACCATGAGATCGGCAAGGAGGCGGGAGGCGGCGTATGAGGGCATAAAGGCGCCGGAGCCGACCTTCACGTCGAGGACGAGCCCGTGAAGGGACTCGGCGAGCTTCTTGCTCATGATGCTGGCGGCGATGAGAAACGGGGACTCGACGGTGCCGGTGTGGTCGCGCATGGCGTAGAGGAGGCGGTCTGCGGGGACGAGGTCGGGGGTTTGACCGACCATGGCTGCGCCGCGTGCGCGAAGGAGGCCGGCGAGGCGATCGAGGGGAACGGAGGTGGTGAAGCCGGGGATGGTTTCGAGCTTGTCGAGTGTGCCGCCGGTGTGACCAAGGCCGCGGCCTGAGATCATGGGGACGCAGACGCCGGGAACGCTGTTGGGGGTGGGGTGGGAGAGGCCCGCGGCGGCGACGATGGGGACGACGAGAAGGGAGGTTTTATCGCCGACACCACCGGTGGAGTGTTTGTCGATGAGTGTGGTGCCGAGGAGCGCTGGATCGAAGAGTTCACCGGAGAGGCGCATGGCGTCGGTCAGGGTTGCGAGTTCGCGAGGCGAGAGGCCATGAAGGAGGATGGCCATGAGCAGGGAGCCGATCTGGGCGTCGGTGATGAAGGGCGTCCAGGGATTGTGGTCGGAGGAGCGACGCCGTGGATGGTCACGGGTATCGCCATTGTTGACGACGGCGTCGACGAAGAAGCGTATCTGCTCGCTGGAGAGTTCGCCGCCTGTGCGTTTGCGGAGGATGAGATCGAGGGCGCGGGTGACCGGCGGCTTGGTGGCGCGATCTGCGGGGAAGGGCTTGAGCATGCGTGAGTGTCCGAACGGTCTGGCGGTTATGTTGCTCTAAGGGAGAATGGGCGCGCAGGGGTCGGGGCGGAGGCGGAAGGCCGCGGGAAGGAGATCGGCGAGGGTGCAGGATTGACTGACGGGCTGGCCCTCGGGGTTGAGGTCACCGGGGAAGAGCACGGTGACGGCGGCGGGATCGGGGGAGAACTCCAGCAGGGTTTGACGGCAGGCACCGCAGGGCATGGAGGCGGCGTGGTTGAGGTTGGCGACGGCGACGGCGCGGAGGCGGACGGTTGGGCCGAGGGAGGCGACGGCAGATGTGAGGGCGGTCTGTTCGGCGCAGGTGGTGAGGCGGAAGCTCGCGTTTTCTACGTTGCAGCCGATGAAGATCCGATTGAGGTGTGGTTCTGCAAGAAGGATGGCTGCCCCGACGCGAAAGCGGGAGTAAGGGGAGTAAGAGAGGTGGGCGGCCGCGCGAGCGCGGGCGCGAAGGTCTTCAAGGAGAGCGGGTGTTAGCTCTGGCATGTTGCCATGAGGCTACGCGGGTGAGCGACGAGGGGCAAGGTGACCAAAGTGGGAGAGGGCTCGGCGTCGTGGCCCGCAGCAGCAGGCGTGATTGGGTAGGCGTTGTAGGCTGTCGAGATCAACGCAGGGCCAAGTGGTCGTCATTCTTGTGGGGTTTTGAACCTGGCCTCCTCATGGAGTCGAGTTTGCCATGGCGAAGACGCCATCGGGTTTTGGTGTCGGTGTGCGCCGACAGCATTGTTTTAAAGGTGCGCTGTGATGTGCTAGTTCCCATCGGATTTGGCTGGAGTACCCGGAGCCGAATGCGCTTCGGAACAGGGCTGGCGGTGTCGCTTCCCCAGCCGTCGATCGCGGCGACCTGTACTGGGACGGGCGCAGCAAAGCTGCATCTGAAGAGGGTATGAGCAAGACGTTAGAACGGGGCGGGGGTGCGAGAGGCACGGCGCGGAAGGGAGGGCGAGAGCGCGAGGGGGCGGCTGCTGCGGGGGCGGCGATCGTTGCGGCCGAGGTCTCCGCGACGGGGTTGGCCGCGGCGGGTGAGCAAGGCTCTCGGACCACAGCGGCGGAGCGGGCCTTGGGGCTGTTTCATCCGGTGACGGCGAAGTGGTTTCGGGCTGTGTTTGAGGGGCCGACGGCGCCGCAGATTGAGGGTTGGCCGGCGATTGCGCGCGGGGAGTCTACGTTGATTCTGGCACCGACCGGAACGGGCAAGACGCTGACGGCGTTTCTATGGTGTTTAGACCGGCTGATGTTGGGGTTGGATGCGAGTGCGGCGGCGGGGTGCCGGGTGGTCTATGTGTCGCCGCTGAAGGCGCTGGCGGCGGATGTGGAGCGGAACCTCCGAAGCCCGCTGCAGGGAATCGCGAACATGGCGAAGCGCGAGGGCGTGGCGGTGCGGATGCCGGAGATCAGTGTGCGGACGGGGGACACCCCGCAGAAGGAGCGCGCGCGCTTTCGTAAGCATCCGGGTGACATATTGATCACGACGCCGGAGAGCCTGTATCTGCTGCTGACGAGCGAGGCGGGGGAGTCGTTGCGGACGGTGGAGACGGTGATCGTCGATGAGATTCACGCGCTGGTGCCGACCAAGCGCGGGGCGCACATGGCGCTTTCTCTGGAGCGACTGGAGGCGCTGGTCGCGGCGGATGGGGAAGGGCGGCGGCTGCAGCGGATTGGGTTGAGTGCGACGCAGCGACCGCTGGAGGAGGTAGCGCGATTTCTGGGTGGGGCGGAGGGCGCGGCGACCGCGCCAGCGAGTGTACCGGTGCTAGCGGAGTTGGGCGCGGGAGGTGCGCCTTTAGAGCCGGGGACGACGGCGGCGGATGAGGGAGTCGTGGATGCGGCGCTGATGGCGGTGGCGGGCGGGGGCTCGGCGAGTGTGGCGGATGCCGAGGCCAAGGCGGACGCGGCTGGTGGGGTGCGGTACCGGCCGGTGACGGTGGTGAACGCCGGGGCAAAGAAGGTGCTGGATCTGCGGGTGGAGGTGCCGGTAGAGGACATGGCGCGGCTGGGCGAGATTCAGGACCTGCCGAGCGGGCCGGCGAGCCAGGGGCCGAAGCGAACATCGATCTGGCAGTCGATTCATCCTCGGCTGCTGGAGATTATTCGCGAGCGGACATCGACGCTGATCTTTGTGAATGCGCGACGGGTGGCGGAGCGGCTGGCGGGGGCGCTGAACGAGTTGGCCGAGGAGCAGATTGCGCGGGCGCACCACGGGTCTCTGGCGGCGGCGCAGCGAACGGAGATTGAGGAGCTGTTGAAGGCGGGCAAGATCAAGGCTCTGGTGTGTACTTCGTCGCTCGAGCTTGGCATTGATATGGGGGCGGTGGACCTGGTGATCCAAATTGAGGCCCCGCCGAGTGTGGCGAGTGGCATGCAGCGGATCGGGCGAGCGGGGCACCAGGTGGGCGCGCCGTCGAATGGGATTATCTTCCCGAAGTATCGGGCGGACTTGATTGCGTGCGCCGCGGTTACAAAAGCGATGCACGAGGGGCACGTGGAGTCGACGCGGTTTCTGCGGAATCCGATCGATGTGCTGGCGCAGCAGGTGGCGGCGATCATCGCGCATCCGCCACTTGGGATCGCGGATGCAGAGCGACGGGCGAAGCGCAGCGATGAGGAGGCGACGGCTCCGGGCATTGGGTATGACGCGCTGCTGCGGCTGGTGCGCAGTGCGGCGCCGTTCGCGGGCATGAGCGTTGCGGTCTTTGAGGGTGTGCTGGATATGCTCGCAGGAAGGTATCCGTCGGATGAGTTTGCGGAGTTGCGACCGCGGGTGACGTGGGATCGACAGAGGAACTGGTTGACGCCGCGTGGGGGCGTGAAGCGGATTGCGATACTGAATGGAGGGACGATTCCGGATCGGGGCACGTACGGAGTGTTCCTGGCGGGGCAGCATGCGAAGCCGATCCGGGTGGGCGAGCTGGATGAGGAGATGGTGTTTGAGCAGCGTACGGGGGATACCTTCATCCTGGGGGCGTCGACGTGGCGCGTGGAGGAGATTACGCATGATCGTGTGCTGGTGACGCCGGCGCCGGGCGATGCGGGCAAGATGCCGTTCTGGCACGGGGACCAGGCGGGAAGGCCGATTGAGTTTGGGCGGCGGATTGGCGGGCTGGTGCGGGAGCTACGCGAAGCTCCGCGGAGCGTGGCGTTGACAACCCTGATGCAGGCGCATGACTTAGAGCAGGGGGCGGCGGAGAACGCGCTGCGGTATCTGGCGGACCAGGAGCTGGCCGCGGGATATGTGCCGGATGACAGAACAATTGTGATTGAGCGGGTGCGGGATGAGTTGGGCGATTGGCGGGTGTGTTGCCTGACGCCGTTTGGCAGCCGAATCCATGCGCCGTGGGCGATGGCGGTGACGGCCAAGTTGCGGGCAAACAGCGGGCCGGATGTGGAGACGATGTGGAGCGAGGACGGTTTCTGTCTACGGTTTCCGGAGTCTGATACAGCGCCGGATACAGATGTGTTGTTGCTGGAGCCGGAGGAGGCGGCGGAGCTGGTGCTGCGGCAGTTGGGGTCTACGGCGCTGTTTGCGGCGAAGTTTCGGGAGAGCGCGGCGCGGGCGCTGCTGTTGCCGCGGCGACGAGCGGATGGGCGGACGCCGCTCTGGCAGCAGCGGAAGAGATCGTATGACCTGCTTGCTGTGGCGAGCCGGTATCCGTCGTTCCCGATCTTGCTGGAGGCGTACCGGGAGTGCTTGCGGGATGTGTTCGATATGCCGGCGCTGATGGAGACGCTGCGGGCGGTGGGGAACCGCTCGTTGCGTGTACACACCGTCGATTCTCGGACGCCCAGCCCGTTTGCGAGCGCGCTGCTGTTCAGCTATGTGGCGAACTACATCTACGACGGAGATGCGCCGCTGGCTGAACGGCGGGCGCAGGCGTTGGCGATCGATCAGGATCAGCTGCGGGAGCTGATGGGGGACTCGGACTTGCGGGAGTTGCTGGATCTGAGTGCGATTGAAGAGACGGAGGAGCAACTGCAGTGCACGGCTGAAGGGTACAAGGCGCGGTCAATGGATGGGGTGCATGATCTGCTGCTGCGGCTGGGGGATTTGACGCGGGCGGAGCTGCGGGCGCGCTGTGTATCCGATGAAGTTGCAGATGCAGCGGATCGGCTGGTTCGGGCGCGGCGGGTGCTGGAGGTGGGGGTTGCGGGCGAGCGGCGACTCCTTGCGGTGGAGGATGCGGGGCGGTTGCGGGATGCTGTGGGGGTGCCGCTGCCGCCGGGGTTGCCGACGGCGTTTCTGGAGCCTGTGAAGGATGCGTTATTGGACGTGGTGCGGCGGTACGCAAGGACGCATGGGCCATTTGTGACGAAGGAGGTTGCAGAAAGGTATGCGCTGGCAACCGAGAGCGTGGAGGCGGTGCTGCAGCGGCTGGTTGGGATGGGGCGGGTGCAGGAGGGAGGGTTCCGGCCGGGTGGGCTGAATCGCGAGTGGATTGAGGTGGAGGTGCTGCGGGCGGTTCGGCGGAAGTCGCTGGCGCGGCTCCGTAAGGAGGTGGAGCCGGTGGAGCAGAGGGTGCTGGCGCGGCTGTTTACGCGGTGGCAGGGCGTGGTGCAGCCTAGGCGCGGGTTGGATGCGCTGCTGGACGTAATTGAAAACCTGCAGGGAGCGCCGGTGCCGGCGTCGATACTCGAGACGGAGATCTTGCCGGCGCGGGTGTTGGGGTATCGGCCGGCGGACCTGGATGTGTTGATTGGGGCGGGTGAGGTGGTGTGGGTGGGGCTGGAACCTGTGGGCGAGCGGGATGGGCGGATTGGGCTTTACCTGGCGGAGAGGCTGCCGACGCTGTGGCCGCCGGTGCGGGCCGAGCGGGAGCCGCTGCGAGAGAAGGAAGAAGAGGTGCTGGCTTATCTGCGGGCGCGGGGTGCGAGCTTCTTTCAGGATCTGCATGATGGGGTTGGGGGAGGGTATCCGGGGGAGACGATCGAGGCGTTGTGGAGCCTGGTGTGGCGGGGGATGGTGACGAACGATGGGATGGCGGCGCTGCGAGCGTATTGCGACCGCGCGACGGGGGCGACGGCGAAGAATGGGCGGCCCGCGGCGAAGCGGGTTCACAACCAGGCTGGCTTCCGGAGCCGGCGGACAACACCGCCAACGGTGCAGGGGCGGTGGTCGCTCCAGGCGACGGCGTTCGTCACGGAAGAGGAGCGGGCGAAGCGCGGGACGGAGTGGAGCCACGCGGAGGCACAGCAGCTGCTGGCGCGGTATGGTGTGGTGTTTCGGGAGACGGCGCAGGCGGAGGGTCTTGTGGGTGGGTTTTCGGCGGTATATGACGTGCTGAAGGCGATGGAGGAGAGTGGGCGAATTCGGCGAGGCTTCTTTGCGGCCGACCTGGGGGCGACGCAGTTTGCGATGCCGGCGGCGGTGGACCTGCTGCGGAGTCTGCGGGGTGGGGCGATGGGAGGGACTACGGGCGAGGAGGGGCCGGAGATGGTGCAGGTGGCGGCGACCGATCCGGCGAATCCCTATGGGGCGTTGCTGCGGTGGCCTGCGCCGGTTGAAGAAGGGACGAGTCTGCAGCGGAGTGTGGGGGCGCGGGTGGTGCTGTGCGATGGGGCGCTGGTGGCGTACCTGCGGCGGGGCAATGCGAATGTGCAGGTGTGGCTGCCGGAGGAGGAGCCGGCGCGCGGTCAGGTGGGACGGGCGCTGGCGGAGTTTCTGGTGGCGCGGGTGCAGGGGGAGGAGCGGGTGGTGTCGGCTGGAGATGCGAGCTCGCGGGTGGGGATGCTGATTGCTTCGGTGAATGGCGTCCCTGTTGCGGAGTCGGTGATGGCGCGGTATCTGCTCGATGCGGGGTTTCAGGCTGGGGCGATGGGGTTCAATGTACGGCGGATGCTGCCGAGCCTGCCGGGGCGGGGGGTGAGACCAAATGCCTGAGGGGGACACGATATTTCGGACGGCGCGGGCGCTGGGGAAGGCGCTGGTGGGGCGGCGGGTGGTGGGGTTTGAGACGAATCTGGCGCCGATTGCGCGGGTGAACGATGATGCGCCGCTGGAGGGGCGGGTGGTGGAGAAGGTGGAGTCTCGGGGAAGTGGTGTTTGATCTGGTTTTCGGGGGACCTGGTGCTGGTGACGCACATGCTGATGAGCGGGTCGTGGCATGTGTACCGGACTGGAGAAAAGTGGTGGATGGGGCGGAGCCGGATGCGGGTGGCCATCCGGGTGGGTGCGTTGCAGGCTGAGGGAAGAGGCGAGACACAGGGGTCTCTCCACTCCGTGCTGCGCGCTCCGGTCGAGATGACGGCTATGTCGGACGGCTCCTCTTCCCTGGCTGGAAGCTCTTCTTCCTTGGCGGGTGGCTCCTCTTCGATTGCTGATGTGGGGTGGGAGGCGGTGGCGTTCAATGTGCCGGTGGTGGAGTTTCATACGGCGCGGTCGCTGGAGCGGTCGACGCAGATTCCGAAGCTGGGGCCGGACCTTTTGTCGGACGAGTTCACGGTGGAGGGTGGGGTGGAGCGGATGGCGGCGTATGGAATAGAGCATCCCGAGGCGGAGGTGGGGGTGACGCTCTTGAACCAGAGAGTGCTGGCGGGGTTGGGCAATGTGTACAAGAGCGAGGTGGCATTTGCGGCGGGGGTGAATCCGTTTCGGCAGATGCGGACGGTGACGGCGCGGGAGCGGGAGCGGATGGTGGAGTTCAGCCTGCGGTGGATGCGGGCGAACGTGGCCAATGGAGCGGGGGAGGGGATTGTGACGTATGCGGGGAACCGGCGGACGACGCACAGTTCGAACCGGGAGGACCGGCTGTGGGTGTATGGGAGGCAGGGCAAGGAGTGCCGGCGGTGCGGGGCGACGGTGATGATGCGCAAGCAGGGGGAGCAGGCGCGATCGACGTATTGGTGTCCTGCATGCCAGCCGTGGGTTCCGGCGGAGGGCCAGAGCGGGGAGGCGCCGGTGGGCGGGGCGTTTGGTGGGAGCCGGCGACGGAAGACGGGGTGTTGAGGGTACCCTCCCCTACTTGTTGCGCAAAATCTTCGAACAAAAGGGGATAGGTCCGGACCTGGTGTGCCGGGAGAGGTCGATGCAGGTGCGCCGGGGAGAGAGAGCCGTGGGAGAGAGCCGGGGAGAGATGTGCGCGCTCGGGCATGCCTTGAGGATACGGAGATTAAGCAGGACGATGTGCCACGGCCGGCTGCATTTTGGGAGTAGACGTCGAGGGAAGGTGGGGCGTCGAGGGTTTCCCCCCACCCCCCGCACTTGTTGCGCAAAATCTTCGAACAAAAGGGGATAGGTCCGGATCTGGTGTGCCGGGAGAGGTCGATGCAGGTGCGCCGGGGAGAGCCGTGGGAGGGCCGGGGAGAGATGTGCCGGGCATGCCTTGAGGATACGGAGATTGAGCAGGACGATGTGCCACGGCCGGCTGCATTTTGGGAGTAGACGCCGAGAGAAGGTTGGGTGTCGAGGGTTCCCCCCCCCCGCACTTGTTGCGCAAAATCTTCGAACAGAAGGGAATAGGTCTTGACTTGGTATGCCGGGAGAGGGTGTATCGGGAGAGGCTGTACGGGGAGAGGCGTACCGGGAGAGGTCGATGGGGTGCTCTGGGGAGAGAGCCTGGAGATATGCGGACTCGGGGCATACCTTGAGGATAGGGAGATTGAGCGGGACGATGTGCCACGTTGCCGCTGTGGAGGTGAGGCGGCGAGGGTGTCGGGGGGCTCAGCTGCCGGTGGTTTTGGAGTTGGTCTTGATGGCGAAGCGTTTTCCGTCGACCGGCTGGTTGAGGCGGATGTGGGTGTAGGTGGCGGTCTGGACGTCTTCGGAGGGGGAGAAGAACTGCTGTTTGAGGGAGACGGCGCGGGTGGGGTCGACCCAGAGGGTGACGTGGGTGAAGGTGTTGCGAACGTTGGGATCTTTGGCGACGAGGTCGAGCTTTTCGACGTTAACGGTGGAGGTGCCGTCGTTGAGCTGTTCCGGGCCGTCGTCAGTGACCGTCCAGGCGCGTTCAAGATCCTTGCCGCTGCCGCCGAAGCCGAGGGTGAGAAAGCTTTCGTACTGGGCCTGGTTGGCGCGGGCGTCGACCTGCGTGAGGTGGTTTGCGCCGGGGTCGAAGAGGCGAAGACGGCCGTCTTTGAATTCGATGATGCGGGCGTCTGGTGGGTTGATGACGGCGCCCATCTGGGTGGAGGCGCCCGATTTGAGGAAGTAGATGCTGCCGGTCTGCGAGGTGGTTTCGCGGACGACGCGCTGGTAGAGGTCCTTTTTGAAGTCGGCCTCGGCGGAGTGGAAGCGGGCGCTGGCCGTATCGAGCTGGCGGAGGGTGTCGCTGAGGCGGGAGGCTTTGTCCTGAGTTTGCGCGGGGGCGGCGGTGACCGCGAGGGCAACGAGGGCGGAGGCGGCAAAGGCGGTGACGGGGCGCATTGGGCGATGGGTGGGGCGGGGCATGGGGGACTTTCTGTCGAGTTGGATGCCTCTCGGGCGGGAGGGCAAGGGGGGTTAGCGGATGACCCAGGCGTTATAGGCTATGAGTTTGCCGGTCGAGTCGCGGACGGGCTCCCAACGCTCGAGTGTGACGTCGCCGGCGATGGGTTCGATGATGCGGAGCATGGCGTCCTCGCGCTGGTCGTCGGTGGCGGCAGAGCGGAGGTCGTCGGCTCGGATCTCATAGCGGAACTCCATGCCGTTGGGGGTCATGCGGGTGCCTGTGACGAGAACCTCGCTGTTGTGGATGCCGAGATTTTCGGTGGGGCGATCGCGGAAGTTGATGAGGTGCGGGGAGATGAAGAGGAAGAGCAGGATGAGAGTGACCATGACGTCGTAGTGGAAGCTGCCGCGTTGGTAGGTCCAGAAGAGATAGCTGCGAAGGAGTTTAGGCACTGCTGGCTCCGAGGAGGGGATGGCGCTCGATGGCTGTTGCGCCGTTCATGTAGGGGGTCAGGACCTCCGGTATCCGAATGGACCCGTCCGGCCGCTGATAGTTTTCGAGGACGGCGAGAAGTGTGCGGCCGATGGCGAGTCCGCTGCCGTTGAGGGTGTGGAGGTGCTCGGACTTTTTGGCGCCGGCGGGGCGGAAGCGGATGCCGGCGCGGCGTGCCTGGAAGGCCTCGAAGTTGGAGCAGGAGCTGATTTCGCGGTAGACGCCCTGGCCGGGGAGCCAGACCTCGAGGTCGAAGGTCTTGGCGGCGGAGAAGCCCATGTCTCCGGTGCAGAGGAGCATGCGGCGGTAGGGGAGGTCCAGCAGTTCGAGGACGCGCTCGGCGTGGCGGGTGAGGGCTTCGTGTTCGCGGTCGGAGTCTTCTGGGCGGGCGAACTTGACGAGTTCGACTTTTTGAAACTGGTGCTGGCGGATGAGGCCGCGGACGTCTTTGCCGTAGCTGCCGGCCTCGGAGCGGAAGCAGGGCGTGCAGGCGCAGAGGGAGAGCGGGAGCGCGGCCTCGTCGAGGGTTTCATCGCGCAGGAGGTTAGTGAGGGGAACCTCGGCGGTGGGGATGAGCCAGTGGTCGTTGTCGGCGTAGACGCCGGGGAGGTAGGGGCCGCGGTCGTCGCAGTGGAAGAGGTCTTCGGCGAACTTGGGCAGTTGTCCGGTGCCGAAGAGGCTGCGGCTGTTGACCATGTATGGCGGGGAGACCTCGGTATAGCCGTGCTCGGTGGTGTGGAGGTCGAGCATGAAGGCGGCGAGGGCGCGTTCGAGGCGGGCGCCGGGGCCGAGTAGGACGGCGAAGCGGGCGCCGGAGACTTTGGCTGCGCGCTCGAAGTCGAGGATGCCGAGGCGCTCGCCGAGCTCCCAGTGTGGGAGCGCGGGGAAGGGGAGGCGGGTGGGTTCGCCCCAGGACTTTTCGAGGCGGTTGCCGCGCTCGTCGGAGCCGACCGGGACCTCTGGCCGGGGGAGGTTGGGGAGTGCCTGGAGCATGAGGCGGAGGCGCTCGTCGGCTTCGGCGGCCTCGGCTTCCAGGGCTTCGAGCTCGGATTTGAGGGCTCGGGTCTGCTCGGTGAGGGCTGTGGCGTCCCCACCCTGGCGGCGGAGGGTGGCGATCTCGGCGGTGATGCGGTTGCGCTCGGCTTTGAGGGTTTCGGCGCGGGTGATCCAGTCGCGGCGATCGCGGTCGAGCGATTGGAAGTCCTGCAGGAACTCTGTGGTCGAGGATCCCCGGTCGCGCAACTGCTGCTCAACCAGGGGCAGGTTGGACCGAATAAAGGCGAGGTCATGCATGGATGACTGATTGTAACTTCCGCCCCGGCGGTGGGGTGCCCGAGGCGGAGATGAGGGGGATGTAGGCTTGGGGGCATGAGTGAGCGAGTGTTGGCTCCGCGTTGGGCTGCAGGATGGGGGCGAAGGCGTGCGTAGGGCGGGGGAGAGCACGGTGCGCGGGGGGGCGGGTGGCGCGCCGGAGATGCAGGTGACGATTGCGGGTGTGCCGCTGCGGTCTCCGGTGGTGGCGGCGAGCGGGACGTTTGGGTATGGGGTGGAGTTTGAGGATGTGCTGCGGTTTGACCGGATTGGGGCGTTTGTGACGAAGGGGCTTTCGCGCGAGCCGATGGCGGGCAATGCGGCGCCGCGCATTGCCGAGACGGCGGCGGGGATGATGAATGCAATTGGCCTGCAGAACATGGGGGTGCGGGCGTTTGCCGCGGAGAAGCTGCCGAAGCTGCGGACGATCCGGGGGCTGGTGACGATTGCCAATGTGTTTGGCTTTACGATCGAGGACTGCGTCGAGGTGGTGCGGGTGCTGAACGATGCGGAGGGCGTGGCAATGCTGGAGTTGAATGCCAGCTGCCCGAATACGAGCCATGGCGGGATGGTGTTTGGGACGGACCCTGCGCTGTTGGGGCAGCTGGTGGGCCGGGTGAAGGCGGCAAGCCGTCTGCCGGTGATGGTGAAGCTTTCGCCGAATGTGACGTCGATCGGACAGATGGCGCGCGCGGCGGAGGAGGCGGGGGCGGATGCGCTGTCGCTGGTGAATACGTTTCTGGCGCTGGCGATTGATGCGGAGACGCGGCGACCGCGGATTGCAAATATCACGGGAGGCTTGTCGGGGCCGGCGATCAAGCCGATCGCACTGCGCATGGTGTATGAGGTGCACAAGGCGGTGCGGCTGCCGGTGATGGGTTTGGGCGGCATTTTGAATGAGCGGGACGCGGTGGAGTTTCTGCTGGCGGGCGCGTCGGCGGTGCAGATCGGGACGGCGAGTTACGCGGATCCGCGCGCGGTGGAGACGATTGCGACGCGGCTGGAGCGGTGGTGCCTACGCCACGATGTGGAGCGGGTGAGCGAGCTGACGGGCGCGCTGGTGGTTTGAGCAGGCGACTGTTTTAGACTCAGTCGGTGAGCCACGGGTCGATGTTGCCGCAGGGAGCTTTCGGTGTTGGGGACGGGTCGAAGCCGGTCCGCAGGGCCTTGTTGTCCGTTACCGATAAGACGGGTTTGGACGCGTTTGCGCGGGGTCTGGCGGAGCTTGGGGTGGAGCTTGTGTCGACGGGTGGTACGGCGCGGGCGCTGCGGGAAGCGGGGCTGCGGGTGCGCGAGGTGGAGGAGCTGACGGGCTTTCCGGAGATGCTGGACGGGCGGGTGAAGACGCTGCACCCGCGGGTGCATGGGGGATTGCTGCATGTTCGGTCGAACGCGGAGCATCGGGCGGCGGTGGCGGCGTGGGGGATCGAGCCGGTGGATCTGTTGGTGGTGAATCTGTATGCGTTTGCGGCGACGGCGGCGCGGCCTGGTGTGACGGAGGCCGAGATGATCGAGACTATCGATATTGGCGGGCCGGCGATGATCCGGTCGGGCGCGAAGAACTTTGAGGATGTCGCGGTGGTGACGGAGGTCGATCGGTACCAGGCGGTGCTCCAGGAGATGCAGGCGCGGGGGGGTGCGCTTTCGCGGGCGACGCGATGGAGTCTGGCGAAGAGGGCATTTGCGGCGACGGCGGCGTACGACGCGTCGATCGCCTCGACGCTGGAGTCGCTGGGGGCGGGAACGGGGATGCCGGCGGTGTTGCGGGTAGGGCAGCGGCTGGCGAGCCCGCTGCGGTATGGCGAGAACCCGCACCAGGCGGCGGCGCTTTATGTGGATGGGAGCGGGCGGGGGATCGCGGCGGCGCGGCAGGTGCAGGGCAAGGAGCTTTCGTACAACAACCTTGTGGACCTTGACGCCTGCTGGGAGCTGGTGGGGGAGTTCGCTGAGGAGGACGGGGCGGCAGTTGCGATTGTGAAGCACACGAATCCGTGCGGTGTGGCGGTGGCGGGGAGTGTGGCGGAGGCGTTTCGGCGGGCGTTGGAGGCCGATCCTGTGTCGGCGTTTGGCAGTGTTGTGGGGATCTCGCGCGAGGTTGACGAGGCGGCGGCGGAGGAGATTGCGGGATTGTTTGTGGAGGCGATCGCCGCGCCGGGGTACACGGCGGGCGCGCTCGAGCGGCTCGGGGCGAAGAAGAACCTCCGGCTGCTCGAGGTGGAGCGGGCGGGGGATGCGCGGATGTTGAAGCAGATCTCCGGGGGGCTGTTGCTGCAGGACGCGGACCGAGTGCGGTTGTCGGCGAGCGACTTGCGGGTGGTAACGCGGCGGCATCCAAGCGAAGAGGAGCTGCGGGCGATGCAGTTTGCCTGGAAGGTGGTTCGGCACGTGAAGTCGAATGCGATTGTGTATGCGCGGACGGTGCGTGTGGGTGGCGAGGCGAGCAGCCAGGCGGGAAGTCAGACGGTGGGGATCGGCGCGGGGCAGATGAGCCGGGTGGATGCAGCGCGGTTTGGGGCGCTTAAGGCGGTGTTGCCGCTGTCTGGATCCGTGGCGGCCTCGGACGCGTTCTTCCCGTTTGCGGATGGGCTGGAGGTGGTTGCCGAGGCGGGGGCGACGGCGGTGATTCAGCCGGGCGGCTCGGTACGGGATGGCGAGGTGATTGAGGCGGCGGACCGGTTGGGGGTTGCGATGGTGTTCACGGGTGTGCGGCACTTCCGGCATGGGTGAAGCCGGGGCGGGTCGGGGGGTGTCGGGTACCACGGTACTGTGGCCTAGTGGCGCCTACGTTCTATAATCCGGCCAGTAGGCGGCGCGGGGCGTTTGCATCCGGCGCCACCGGGTCTCCGTCTAACCATGCAGAGCTCCAGGTTGAGAGCTGAAGAGGACCTCCATGAATCTCCTGCAGCGCGCCTGTCTCTGTGGCACACGTTCTTGCACCCGCCGGTCGATGCTGGCAGTGGCTGCGTCTTTCGTCTTGGGATCGACGGGGTTTGGGCAAGCTGGTGTGCCTGCCGCGACGGCTGGGGCTAAGCCGGACCGCAGCGCGGCGTACTTTCACTATGGCCTTGCCCATCTGTATGAGGATGAGGCGGCGAGCGCCGGTCGGAGCGACCTGGCGAATCAGGCGGTGGACCAGTACAAGCTGGCCCTGGCGGCGGATCCTGGATCCAAGGTGCTGCAGAACGGTCTGGCGGATCTCTATTTCAAGCTGGGTCGCATCCGGGAGGCGGTTTCGGCGGCGCAGGAGCAGGTGGCACGCAGCCCCAACGATGTGGATGCACACACGTTGCTGGCGAGGATCTATCTGCGATCGCTGGGGGATATGCAGTCGCAGCAGTCGGACCGGATGCTGCAGCTGGCGATCGGTGAGTATGAGAAGCTGACGCAGCTGAAGCCGAGAGATGTGGAGACACACCTGGTTCTGGGACAGCTCTATGGTTTGAATCACGACAGCGCCAAGGCGGAGGCGCAGTTTCACGCGGCGCAGGCGATCGATCCTGACTCGGAGGAGGTGGTGCTGAATATGGCACGGCTGTACAGCGAGCAGGGGGATTTTCGCCGGTCGGCGGAGACGCTGGCGGCGGTGCCGGAGGATGACCGGACGACGCGGATCGAGTTTGCGCTGGGGGCGAGCTACGACCAGCTCAAGGAGCCCAAGAAGGCTGCGCAGGCCTACCGTTCGGCGCTGGACCTAGACCCGGAGAACTCGCTCGACACGCAGCGGGGTTTGGCCAGCGCCCTGCTGCAGGACGGGCAGCTGGAGGCGGCGCGGAAGGCGTATGAGCAGATTATTGCGGCCGAACCGCAGGATGCGCAGTCGCGGGTGAAGCTGTCGGAGATCGAGCGGCGTCAGGGGCACTACGAGCAGGCTTTGGAGACGTTGCAGAAGGCGAAGCCGCTGGTGCAGGACTCGACCGAGTTGAGCTATAACGAGGCGCTGATCGATGACTCGTTGGGACGCTACGACGATGCGATCGGGCTTTTGAAGCAGCTGCTGACGTCTTCGACGCATGCCGACGGCAAGTACAGCGAGCCGGAGAAGTCGAATCGATACCTGTTTCTGGACCGACTTGGGATTATCTCGCGCGAAGAGGGCAAGACGGCCGAGGCGATCGGGTACTACCAGCAGATGATCTCGCTGGGTGGCGAGTTTGTGTTGCGCGGGTACCAGTCTCAGGTGGATACGTATCGCGAGGCGCACGACCAGAAGCAGGCGACGGCAGTGGCGGCGGAGGCGGCGAAGGCGTTGCCGGACGACCGCAGTGTGCAGCTGATGTACGCGGGGCAGATGGCGGATACGGGTTCTGTGGATGAGGGGTTTGCGCTGGCAAAGCGTCAGTTGAAGGGCAACGGGGACGATCGCGAGGTGTATCTTGCGCTGGCCCAGATGGACATACGGCTGAAGCGGTGGGGTGATGCGTCGCAGGCGCTGGACAAGGCGGAGGCCCTGACCACGAAGTCGGACGACCGATTGAATCTCGACTTCCTGCGGGGGACGCTGTACGACCGGCAGAAGCGTTATGACGAGGCGGAGGCGGCCTTTCAGAAGGCGCTGGCGATCGACCCACAGAATGCGACGGTGTTGAACTATATCGGGTACATGCTGGCGGAGCGCGGTGTCCGGCTGCCTGAGGCGGCGACGATGATCCGAAAGGCTGTGGAGCTTGATCCGCAGAACTATGCCTTTCTGGACTCGCTGGGCTGGGTTTATTTCAAGTCGGGCCAGTACGCGCTGGCGGAGCAGTATTTGCGCCAGGCGGCGTCTCGCTCGTCGGCCGACCCAACGGTGCATGACCATCTTGGGCAGGTCTATGAGAAGACGGGCCGGCTGAAGCTGGCGGTGGAGCAGTGGCAGCGCGCGGTGGCGGAGTATGCGCGCTCGTCGAAGGCGGATGCGGATCCGGAGGATGTGACCAAGGTGCAGCACGAGTTGCAGAATGCGCGGGTAAAGCTGGCACGCCTATCGCCGACGGTTGAGGCGAAGCCGGCGCACTAAGCGGGGCGTTCAGTACACTTGTGGAGATGAGTGACGGCCCTCTCCACCCTTGCGCGGTGGTCGTTTCGGAAGGCGAACCGCTGGTCAGCCGTGTGTACGAGGCGCGTCCGCGGCCGGCCGCGCTGGCGTTTCAGCGGGACCGCGAACGGATTGTGGGGGCAAGGGCGTTTCGGCGGCTTGCGGGCAAGACGCAGGTGTTTACGAGCCGATCGTCGGACCACTTCCGCTCGAGGCTGACGCATACGATCGAGGTGGCGCAGATTGCACGCGACGTGGCATCGCGGCTGGGTCTGAACGAGGATCTGACGGAGGCGCTGGCGCTGGTGCACGACATCGGGCACCCACCGTTCGGGCATGCGGGCGAGCGAGCGCTGGACCAATGTCTGCAAGCGCATGGTCTGCGCTTTGACCATAACCTGCATGCACTGCGGATATGCGAGCACTTTGAGACGCGGTATGCGGCGCACCGCGGACTGAACCTGACGCTGGCGGTTCGCGAGGGGATCATCAAGCATTCGCGGGAGTACACGGTGGCGGAACATCCGGAGTTGGCCGAATATCTTCTTGATCAACGGCCTCCGCTGGAGGCGCAGATTATTGATCTGGCGGATGAGATCGCGTATCTGACGGCGGATCTGGACGACGGCGTGGAGTCCGGCCTGCTGACGACAGGGCAGATCCGACGGCAGCTGCCGTTGTTTGCGCGATGCTACGCGATGGTGGAGCGCATGCATGCCGGCACGGACGAGAAATACCTGTTTCATGAGGCGCTGCAATGGATGCAGAACTATCTTGGCGACGAGCTGGTAGCGGGGACGGAGGCGGCGGCGACCGCGGCGGGCGTGCGGTCGCTCGATGACGTTCGCAGGCTGCCGGAGCGTTTGGCGCGATTTTCGACAGAGACCGAGGCGCAGCGCCAGCACGAGAAGGCGTACCTCTATCGCGAGCTTTACAGCTGTCCGGAGCTTACGCGGGAGCACGAGAAGGCCGAAGAGGTGATCAAGTCGTTGTTTTCGGCGTGGATTGCGTGCCCGGACGATCTGCCGTCGGCGTATGTGGAGGAGATCGAGGCGGAGGGTCTGGCGAGGGTGCTGGCGGATTACATTGCGGGCATGACGGACAGCTTTATTTTGCAGCAGTATGCCGTGGTGAAACGCGTGCTGCGGGGTTGATCTTTTCGGGCGTGTGTCGGCTAGGATGGAGGGATGTCACACGATCGTAAGCGCGCCCTGGTGACTGGAGGCGCGGGTCTTATCGGCTCACACATAGTGGATCTGCTGCTTCGCGAGGGCTGGTCGGTTCGGATATTGGACAATCTGGAGCCGCAGACGCACAAGAACGGCAAGCCCGCGTGGGTGAACCCTGCGGCAGAGTTTATGCAGGGCGAAGTGCAGGATGCCGGGGCGATGCGGGCGGCGCTGGAAGACATTGATGTGGTCTTCCATGAGGCGGCCTATGGCGGGTATATGCCGGAGATGGCGAAGTATGTGCTGGTGAACAGCTTCGGCACCGCGCAGATGCTGGAGATGATTCGGGACGAGAAGCTGCCTGTGCGCAAGGTGGTGGTTGCGAGCTCGCAGGCGGTCTACAGCGAGGGTGCGGCGGTGTGCCCGGAGCATGGGGAGGTTGTGCCGCTGCTGCGGCCGGCGGAGCAGCTGCGGAGCGGTGATTTTGCCGTGCACTGCCCGATCTGCGGCAGACCGACGACGTCGATTGCTACGCCGGAGGGCACCCCCGGCGGGGGCGAGACTGTGTATGCGCTGACCAAGGTGGATCAGGAGCGGCTGGTACTGCTGTGGGGCAAGCAGACGGGCATCGCGACGGTGGCGCTGCGCTACTCGTGCACGTATGGACCGCGGCAGTCGCTGTTTAACCCCTATACCGGTGTGATCGCGATCTTCTGCACGCGGCTTTTGAACGGTCAGCCACCCGTGATGTACGAGGATGGCGGACAGACGCGTGATCTGTGTTTTGTGGAAGACATTGCGCGAGCGAACCTGCTGGTTGCGACGACCGACGCCCTGGACGGTCTGCCGGTGAATGTGGGCAGCGGCCGAGCGACCAGCGTGCGTGAGCTTGCGACGCTTATTGCCGATCAGCTGGGGGTGGACATTGCGCCGCTTGCCCGTGGTGAGTTTCGCCCTGGCGAGATTCGCTCGTTGATCTCGGACATCAGCCGTATCCGCGCGATCGGCTATGAGCCGCGGACGAGTTTGGAGCAGGGGATTGCGCGCTATATTGATTGGATTCGCACGCAGGGAACAGTTGAGGACTACTTCAGCAGGGCGGAGGCCGGGCTGCGCGCGAAGGGGATTGTGCAGCGAGTAAGCGCTTAGGCCCGAAGAGGGAGGCAGATGCCTGCTTTTGAGAGGAGTTCCAGCGATCGCACCACTATGGAGAGCACGATCAGCCAATTCGGCCAGCGAACGATTCTGCATGTCTGCCGGCGCGAGATGCTGCGGCCGTTGCGGGACCAGATTCTTCGGCTGTCAGGATTCGACGTGGATTCGGCAGGCAACGCGGACGAGGGGCGGGCGATGTTCTGGCAGCGCCACTATGACCTGGTGCTGATCGATGTTGAGGGACCGCAAGGGATAGGCGAGGCGGAGCAGCTATGTTCGGAGATCAAGACGGCTCAGCACATGCAGCGGGTGGTGTTTGTTTGTAACTGGCGTGTGGCGAGCCTAACGGACTGCCCGGACGAGATCCTGCGGACAGAGTTCAATCCCGAGCAGTTTGTTGCGGGTGTTCGCGGGACGTTTGTGAAGCACTGACCGGGCATTGGGCAGGCCGGTGTTGTGGTGGCATGTAACGGATTTGGGTCGCAACTTGCGTGATGCTGACGCCTGTGTGAGAATCGATCTATTCCAGTCTGCCTCCCGGGCAGATTTGAATTTCATGAAGAGTGGTCGAGGGACGAGCCCTGTGACGCCACGACAACCGGACAGAACACGTCGTACCGGTGTCAACTCTCTCCTGGCAACAGGGAACATGAGATTCGGAGTCAGAAGCCTTCCGGTCTGCACCCCGCTTCCCCCTTCCTTGGTGCAGTTTTCTTGAGAGAGAGCGTGATCCGAGCCGAACCCCTCCGCCCCGGAGAGTGCAATGGCTTATTCCTGTTCGACGTACGAGCTGCGCTGTAACGAATGCGGCAAGGGTTTTGGCAACCAGCCGCTTTCAGCCTGCGACGTCTGCCTGGCTCCCCTCGAAGTGCACTACGATCTGGACGCGCTGCGACCGCGAGTGAGCCGGGAGTCTATCGTGGCCGGCCCGGAAAACATCTGGCGCTACCGAGAGATGCTGCCGCTGCCGGAGGGCTATGAGCCCGATCTTCCGGTGGGGTATACGCCTCTGCTGCGTGCGCAGCGTTTGGGTGACCGGATCGGGGCGAACCAGCTTTTTATCAAAAATGATGCTGTGTGCTTCCCTACGCTTTCCTTCAAGGATCGTGTGGTTTCGGTTGCGCTGGCCAATGCGCAGGCCTTCGGCTTCACCACGGTTGGTTGCTCCTCGACCGGCAATCTGGCGAACTCCGTCGCGGCGCAAGCGGCGCGCCTGGGTCTGCAGGCGACGATCCTGGTTCCGTCGGATCTGGAGCCGGCCAAGATTCTGAATACGCTGGTGTATGGTGCCCGGCTGATTCGAGTGGAGGGAAACTATGACCATGTGAACCGCCTGTGCACGTTGATCGCGGACGAGTACAACTGGGGACTGGTGAATGTGAATCTGCGGCCGTACTACGCGGAGGGCTCGAAGACGGTGGGTTACGAGATTGCGGAACAGCTTGGCTGGCGGCTTCCGGACAACGTGGTCTGTCCGATGGCTGGTGGCAGCCTGATCCGAAAGATCCGGAAGGCGTTTCGCGAGCTTGTGAGTCTAGGGCTGGTGGAGGACAAGCCGGTACGCTTCTTTGGTGCGCAGGCTTCGGGATGTTCTCCGATTGCGCAGTCGGTGAAGCAGGGCCGGGACTACATTGAGCCGCAGCGCCCCAACACGATTGCCCGGTCGCTGGCGATCGGCAACCCTGCGGACGGTCCCGCGGCTTCGGTGATGATTCAGCGGAGCGGTGGGTGGGCCGAGGATGTCTCGGATTTGGAGGTCGTCTCCGGAATTCAGGAGCTGGCGGAGACGGAGGGTATCTTTACCGAGACCGCGGGCGGGGTAACGACGTCTGTTGCCGCGCGACTGTATGCGCACGGGCGGATCCATGCCGACGAGACGACGGTGACGGTGATCACGGGCAACGGCCTGAAGACGACCGATGCGCTGGCTGGGCGATACCCGGTGGAGCGCGCGATACGGCCGCGGCTGAAAGACTTTGCGGACTATCTGGAGCAGCTGGAAGGCAGCTCCGCGAATCGGGTGGACGAGTTGATTCCTGCTGGAGTTGCGTAATGTCTGTGCAAGTTACCCTGCCCACGGCATTCACGCGCCACACCGATGGCCAGAAGTCGTTTTCCTGCGATGCCGGCGACCTGCCGTCGCTGCTGTCGTACATTGCCGCCAGCTTCCCTGCGCTCAGTTCCCAGATTCGGGATGACGACGGCAAGCTGCGGCGGTTCGTGAATATCTACATCAATGACGAGGACATACGATTTCTGGGCGGAGACAGCTACGCGTTCCAGGATGGGGACGAGGTGATGTTGATCCCGTCCATCGCCGGCGGCTGCGAGCTGCAAAGGAATGCAAGGCAACGATCCAGCGACTGACCCCTTCCTATAAACATGATGTGTGGCGCGGGTTGCCGCCATCCGTTCAGAAAGAGGGATGTATGTTTCTTATTCTTGCAGTGGTTCTCTTCGTACTATGGGCCGGTGGCTTCTTCGTTATGCACATCAGCAGTTTTGCGATTCACCTGCTGCTCATCTTTGCGGTGATCTCGTTCATCCTGAACTTTGTCACGGGCAGGCGGGCGTAGGGAAGGTTGAGAGGAGAGACGCCGGGCGACCCGCCCGGCTTTTCTCGTTGTAGCGAGGAGATTCTTACTGATGAGCCTGCGGCTGAGGCGCATCGAGGACTGGAGGTGGAATCACACCGGCCAGTGCTTCCGGTGTCTCCTCCTCGAGTTTGGGCAGGGAGGCCTCAAGCGCGAGCTGCAGCACCTGATCCATGCTGTCGACGAAGTTCAGCTTCATGGAAGATTTGAGGAGCTCCGGCAGATCGTTGTAGTCTTTCCGGTTTTCTTCGGGCACGATGGCTTCGAAGATGCCAGCGCGATGTGCCGCGAGGAGCTTCTCCTTGAGACCGCCGATGGCGAGCACTTTGCCCCGCAGCGTGACCTCTCCCGTCATCGCCACATCGCGGCGTACCTTGATCTTGGTTAAGGCGCTGGCGAGGGCCGTTGCCAGTGTGATTCCTGCGGAGGGGCCATCCTTGGGGATGGCGCCTTCGGGGACGTGCACGTGGATGTCGACATTACGGTAGAAGTCCTTCTTGAGGCCAAGATGGTGCGCGCGCGAGCGGATGTAGCTGAGCGCGGCTTGCGCGGACTCCTGCATGACGTCGCCGAGCTGCCCAGTTGTAGTCAGCTTGCCTCGCCCATCGAGTACCTGAACCTCGGTTTGGAGGATGGTTCCGCCGACTTCAGTCCAGGCCAGGCCCGTGACAAGACCGACCTCGTTCTTCTCCTCGGCCATGGAGTCGCGGAACTTCGGCACGCCAAGCAAATCGATAAGGCTGTCCGGGGTGACTGTTTCGGAGTGCTCGGCTCCGTTCTTGATGACGCGGCGCACGACCTTGCGGCACACGTTGCCGATCTCACGCTCGAGATTGCGGACGCCGGCTTCGCGGGTGTACCCACGGATCATGCGTCGCAGCGCCTCATCCTCGAACTGGAGTTGCGCCTCCGTGAGGCCTGTTCCCTCGCGCTGCTTCTTGACGAGGTACTGCTTGGCGATCTCAAGCTTTTCGAGTTCGGTATAGCCATGGAGACGGAGGATCTCCATGCGGTCCTGGAGTGGGCCGGGGATGGTGTGCAGGACGTTTGCCGTAGCGATGAAGAGAACCTGCGAGAGGTCGTACTCCACGTCGAGGTAGTGATCCTGGAAAGTTGTATTTTGTTCGGGGTCGAGGACCTCGAGCAGAGCACTGGCCGGATCGCCACGAAAGTCTGAGGCCATCTTGTCAATCTCGTCGAGCATGATGACGGGGTTTTTGGTGCCCGCCTTCTTCATGTTCTGGATGATCTGCCCGGGCAGTGCGCCGATGTAGGTTCGGCGATGCCCACGGATCTCCGCCTCGTCACGCACGCCGCCGAGCGACATGCGAACGAACTTGCGGCCGGTAGCTTTGGCGATGGACATGCCGAGCGAAGTCTTGCCGACGCCTGGAGGGCCCACGAGGCAGAGGATTGATCCCTTAGGGTTCTTGACCAGCTGACGGACGGCGAGGAACTCGAGGATGCGCTCTTTGATCTTTTCGAGGCCGTAGTGGTCCTCATTGAGGATCTGTTCGGCGTGCTCGATGGAGCGAATCTCTTTCGAGCGCTTCCGCCAAGGCACGGCAAGGAGCCAGTCGAGGTAGTTACGGGAGACGGTCGACTCGGCCGACATGGGCGGCATGGCTTCGAGTTTTTTGAGCTCCTGCAGACTCTTTTCGAGAGCATCCTTCGGCATCCCGGCGGTTTCGATCTTCTTCTTGAGTTCGTCGAACTCGCTCTTCTCGCCGCGGCCGAGCTCTTTCTGGATGGCCTTGATCTTCTCGTTGAGGTAGTACTCCTTTTGCGCCTTTTCCATCTGCCGCTTGACCCGCGACTGGATGGTTCGGTCCATGTTGAGCTTCTCGATGGCGACATCCAGGGTATCGGCGACGCGCGACAGGCGTTCTTCGACGTCGAAGACCTCCAGGAGTTGCTGCTTCTCTTCGATGGAGAGCTGGAGATTGGCGGCGATTGTGTCGGCCAGCTTGGCCGGTTCATCCGTGCGTACACTGGCCGCCATGGTCTCGTAATTCAACGACTGCTGGAGCTTGACGTACTGCTCAAAGAGCGACATGACACGCTGCATAAGCTGGTCAAGCTGTGGCGAGGGGGCCGCGGCCGGGCCTGCGGTGCGCAGCGTGGCCACGAAGAAGCCGTCATTGTCGTTGAGCTCGCTGGCTCGCGCACGCTCCACGCCCTCGACAAGGACCTTGATGTTGCCGTCCGGCATCTTGACGCTCTGCACGATGTTGCCGATGGTGCCGGTTTCAAAGATATCGCTGGCGGTGGGTTCGTCAACCGAGGCGTCGTGCTGGGTGGCGAGAAAGATCTTGCGATCGCCGTTCAGGGCCTCTTCGAGCGCGCGCACGCTGGACTCGCGCCCGACCACAAAGGGCGTCATCATGAATGGAAAGATCACCATGTCCCGTATCGGCATCATGGGCAGCTTTCGGACGTCGCCGCTCAAGGCTGGCTTTGCTGGGGTCGTCATAGGTCTCCTCCTTGAAAGACGCGCTGCAGAGGGAAACGATGCGTCTCACACGCTCGTGTCTGGTGATTGTACTTGTTTGCTGGGTCTGCGTAGTCGAATGTGCGGCGGACAGTGCCCGCGTCGATGGATGGTTCACCGCGTCAACGAGCGGGCTATGGAGCCGAGGATGGACTGGGCACGTCTGCGGCTACCGTGGCAGCCGCGTGCGAGCTCAGCCCGCTTTCTCCAGCAGGGTGTGCAGGGTCAGGGAGCGCTGTTTGACCATCTCCGCCGTGATCGCCAGCTCCTTCACCTTCTTCTTGTTGCCGGGCACGTAGTACATCAGGTCGAGCATGAGCTCTTCGAGGATCATGCGCAGGCCGCGAGCGCCGACCTTGCGGTCCAAGGCCTCGCGTGCGATCTCGCGCGCAGCTTCTTCGGTGAAGCTCACCTTGACGCCCTCGTACTCAAAGAGCTTGCTGTACTGCTTCAGGATGGCGTTACGCGGCTTGGTGAGGATCTCAACCAGGGCGGCCTCATCGAGTTCGTCGAGAATGCCCAAGACCGGTAGACGGCCGACGAACTCCGGGATGAGGCCATATTTGAGCAGATCCTGCGGCTGGGCCTGGCGGAGGAGTTCGGCATCGCGCTGCGCGCGGATGGGGGTTACCTCGCCATCCTTGTTCTCGACCTCACCGAGGGTCTTGAAGCCGAGAGCCTTCTTTCCGACTCGGCGCCCGATGACCTTCTCCAAGCCGACGAACGCGCCGCCGCAGATGAAGAGGATGTTGGTGGTATCGACCGCCGTAAACTCCTGGTGCGGATGCTTGCGGCCGCCTTGCGGCGGCACATTGGCTACGGTGCCTTCGAGAATCTTGAGCAGCGCCTGCTGCACACCCTCGCCCGAGACGTCGCGGGTGATGGAGGGGTTCTCGTCTTTGCGGCCGATTTTGTCGATCTCGTCGATGTAGATGATGCCGCTTTGCGCGCGGGCAACGTCGCCCTCGGCCGCCTGGAGCAGCTTGAGGATGATGTTTTCGACGTCTTCGCCGACGTATCCGGCTTCGGTCAAGGTGGTTGCGTCCACGATGGCGAAGGGAACATCAAGCATCTTGGCCAGCGTGTGTGCCAGAAGGGTCTTGCCCGAGCCGGTCGGGCCGACGAGCAGGATATTGGACTTGGCCAGCTCCACGTCGTTGCCGCGCGTCTTGTTCATCTGAATGCGCTTGTAGTGGTTGTAGACCGCTACGGCCAACTTCTTCTTGGTCTGATCCTGGCCGATGACGTACTCGTCGAGAAAGGCCTTGACCTCCTGCGGCTTGGGCAGATGTGCTGGCGCGCTGCCCGGCTGCGTCTCGCTCCGGTCATCTTCGAGAATGGAGTTGCACACGGCCACGCACTCATCACAGATGTAGGCCCGAGGGTAGTCCGAAGGCGAAGAGATGAGTTTCGCCACGGAATCCTGCGACTTGTGGCAGAACGAGCAACGGAGGGAATCGTCGGATCCGCGAGATGTCTTCATGGCCTTGAGCGTGCTCCCACACAACCCCGATCTTCTGCTGCTTTCGTAGTCTACACCGCTGCTGCCGCCTTCGGAGAGAGGCACGGTACCCTGCCAGGGTACGCAAGGAACGTGCCTTTAGTCTCCTGCCGGGTAGCTCAGGCGCGTGGGCGGTCGATGATGTCGTCGACCAGGCCGTACTCCTTGGCCTGTGTGGCCGTCATGCTGAAGTCGCGGTCCGTGTCGCGCTCAATCTGCTCAACGGTCTGTCCTGTGTGGCTTGCCATGATTTTGTTCATGAGCTCCCGGATGCGCAGGATTTCGCGGGCGTGGATGTCGATCTCGGTGGCCTGGCCGCTGATGCCGCCGCCCATGATCAGGGGCTGGTGGATGAGGATGCGCGAGTTTGGAAGAGCGAACCGCTTGCCCTTCTTTCCGGCCATGAGAAGGAAGGCGCCCATGCTCGCGGCCTGTCCAATGCAGAGAGTCTGCACATCGTTCTTGATGTATTGCATGGTGTCGTAGATGGCCATACCTGCCGTGATGGAGCCGCCGGGCGAGTTGATGTAAAGCTGGATGTCTTTTTCCGGATCCTCGCCACTGAGAAAGAGCAGCTGCGCGATGATCACGTTGGCGATGTTGTCATCGATCGGCGTGCCGAGGAAGATAATGTTGTCCCGCAGCAGACGGCTGTAGATGTCGTAAGCACGCTCGCCACGACTCGTCTGCTCAATGACCATCGGTACTAATCCCATCGTCTCTCTTTCCTTCTCAGCCGCCGGCTGTGTCTGTGGTGATTGGCCGGGTGAGCGGTTCCGCCCGGCGTCGTGTGTTGCTTTAGGAGGCCAGCTTCTCGTAGACGGAGGTTCCGGTTCGCTCGCGTCGGATCTGATCCCGGATGCGATCGAGACTGCCGTCGCGGGTAAGCCGTTCGCGAAGCGTCTCCAAGGGCTCGCGGGACTGCAGCGAGAGCATCAGAAGCTCGCGATCGAGGTCTTCCCCACTAACCTCAACATGCTCCATCTGCGAGAGGCGGTCGAGGATCATCGAGGCCTTGACCTCGTTGATGGCCTGGTCGCGCTGTGCATCCCGCAAGCGGTGGAAGTCGAGCTGCCGCATCTCCTGCTCGCTCATGCCCTGCTGGGCGAGGGCGCGAAGACCGCGCTCGAGCCGGGCGTCAATCTGCTGCTGCACGAAGATCTCAGGCACGGGGAAGGGGAAGCGGCCGATCATGGCTTCGAGCATCTCGTCCTTTGCGCGGCTTTCAAGCGCGTCCTTCTTGCGCCGCGCCGCCATCTCCCGGAGCTTGGTCTCGAACTCCTCAAAGCTCTCGTACGATCCGAGCTTCTTGGCCAGCTCTGCATCGCGCTCCGGAAAGATCTTGCGCTTGATCGCCTTGACGGTGACGTCATAGCTGACAGTGCGGCCGGCCAGTCGCGGCTCGCCGAACTCCTGGGGGTAGTCGACTTCGAAGCTGAGCTCCTGCCCGGGCTTGGTGCCGCGCAGAGCTTCGGAGAAGGCGGGCAATGTTGTGGCTCCGCCAACCTCCAACAGCACGTCTTCGCCGTCGATCGTTTCGGGCTCTTCGGCAGCTTGCTCGCCCTCGACAGCGGCGTTTTGCAGGACGCCCTTGAACTGAATCTCCGCCCAGTCGCCATCCCGGATCTCGCGATCCTCATCGACTGTCTCCACGGTTGCGTAGCTGTCGAGCACACGATGCAACTCCGCCTGGTACTCGTCCTCGCTCAGCGCAGAGTCCGGCCGGGTGACAGGGACGCTCTCATAGCCGGTCAGGTCGATCTCCGGCCTAACTTCGAACTGCGCCATGAAGCGCAGCGGCTGCCCGTCGGTGAGCTGGAGATCTCGCAGCTGCGGCTCCGAGACGGGCTCGACGCCCTGCCGCTCCAACTCCTGCCGGAAGCGTTGCGAGACGAGGCCTTCCAAGACCTCCTGCCGCAGCTCGCGATCGAACTTGCGCCGCACCAGCGACTCCGGCACCTTGCCTGCGCGGAAACCCGGGATGCGGGCCATCTGCTGATATTTCTTGACTACGTGCCGAAAAGCCTTGCTGACCTCATCGGCGCCTGCCTCAACCGTGATCTCGCGTACAAGCTCCGGGTTCATGGCGGGCGCATGCGTGTGTGCCGGGGCGGAGGTCTTCGCCGTCTCCGGCGTCCCCTGGTCCGCTACGTCCATGCCGTTGTGCGGCGCATCCTGCGTCAGTGTTTCGGTTGTCTCGCTCACTTCGTCTCTTGCATCCTTCCGGCATATCGCGGGGCACGCTGGCCTGTTTCGGATCTCCACCCGCGTTCTCTTCACTCTACGAGCCTGCCGGGGGAGGGTCAAACCGCTCCGGATGCGATTTGTGCTCGCCTAGAGCGGCGTGGCCGTCTGCGGCGTCAAGGCCAGGAGCTCGAAGCGGACGTGGTACTGGATGGTCTCCCCCGGCTGAAGCACCGTGATTCCACTCTCCGCTCCGGTCTGCAGAGCTCGACTGAATGGGTCGTCCAGGTTGGTCTGAAAGCCCACGCTGACCACCCCCGGGGTGCCTGTGGTTCGCACCCGAACGGCGCGAATCTGGGAGGAGAGAGCTGTCATGCGGAGGCCGACGCCGGCCTCGACGTCGCGCAGCTCAAGGACTGGGCCATTATCGAGGAAACCCGCCCGCAGATGGGTGTACGTTACGTCCATCGGACCCTGGTTCAGCCGTTTGCCGCCCCGCCCCGAGTAGTCCATCGCCGTGCCGGTCACATCGACGACGTGGCCGGTTGCCCTGCCGTCCTTCATGCCCTCGATCTCGGTCGACGGGATGCGCAGGGTAGCCGCATCCCGCGCACGACTGGGGAGCAGGATCGCCGGAATCCAGCCGACGCCCATGGGTTCGGGCTCGCGTCCGACGTTCCGTGCTGTCACCCTCATATCGAGCGCCCGGCTGCTCATCAGCGCCGACACCTCAATATCAGTCTGCGAGGGCCAGCTGCCATGGAAGTTGCGCGCCGTGAACCGAGCCCCTGTGGAGCCTCCGTCCGGCATGACGTCGTGCTCCACGCTCTCGCCGGGCTCGAGCCACAGCAGGCCTCCATCGCTGATATGCGTGCTGCCGTTCAGGCCGGTGGCAGGGAGGTGCAGCGCCCGACCGTGCCACTCCGCGTCCACCGTCTGGCCGTTTGCCCCAAGCTCTCCGGCGACCGCGCCGGCCCACGGAAGCTGAAGTGACCGAGGCGCCGCGTCACTTGGGCCCGAGTCCGAGGGCGTATGCGCGAGATCCTCCGCGGTGCCGCCCTCCAGCAGTGAGGTGACACCGCGGCCGGGGATCATCGCTGTCAGTTGAAGCAGGCCCATGCCGCGCCCAGGCAGAAAGGTCGCGGAGAGGAACTCCGGGCTGGAGCCGTCATTGAGCGGAGCTCGCTCCAACACCACGGGTTCCTGGCCGCCGATCAGAAGAGCCGGAGCTTCGGTCGGAGAGGTTGACTTGAGCTCTGTCTTGAGGCGACCGAAGCGTCCCCTGATGTGGGCGTAGTACCCGAAGCCGAGCGCAAAGATCATCAGCGCACCCGCAATCCAGCGCAGCCCCTCGCGCCGGCGCCGCAACCATCGTTCGCCACGGCTCCTGCGAGAGGTCATCTCGCGGAAAAACTCGCGCGCATACATCCGGCTCAACCGGGGATCTTCCATTGGACCTCTAACCGCGTCGTCGTCCTCTTAGCCTACGCGCCCACGATTGCTTCAGATGCGTCCCGGTACCTGAGGGGGGGGGGGAGCCGGTTCCCGGCCGGGTGCGGGCTGAATCCCAGGCCGCCGGTGCCCGCGGAACAACCGACGCCGGCCGGCCGGAATCCCACAGAGGGTTGCTAGGAAAATGGAGGATTTGACATGAGCGCAAAGGGCTATTGGATTGCTTTCGCAATTGGCGTGGCAGCGGGTGCTGGGGTAGCTCTGCTCTACGCTCCGCAGACTGGCGTCTCGGCTCGCAAGAAGCTGCGACGGGGCTTTGATGACGCAGGCGACTCCCTGCGGGACGCGGGAGACTACCTGAAGGCACAGGCCGAGCGACTCAGCAGCGAGGCGCAGACGCTGTACGGCCGTGGCAAGGACTCTGTGGGCGACGCCTTTGATTCGGCGTCGAGCTACGCCGGCTCCGCCGCCAAGCAGGTTCGGACGATGCTGTAACCAGTACGGAGTTGAAACGGAGAGGGGCAGCCGATTTGGCTGCCCCTCTTCTTGATCGTTTGCTTGCCGGTGTGGGCTAGACAGCCGTGAGGGCCAGTCCATCCACACGCTCGCTGCCGTCCGAGGCGATCGGCCGGTAGAAGAGCTGGTTGTTGTCGAGATAGACCTCGAGGAAGGCAGGTCTCTGCGTAATGCCGCCGGCGATCAGTGCCTCCGAGAGAGGATCCTCAATGTAGCGCTGCAGCGCCCGACGCAGCGGACGCGCACCGTAGCTGCGGTCCGTAAGCGTCTTGTCGAGAATCCACTTCTTCGCGTCGTCGTTCACGCTGAGGGTGATCGCCTTGTGCACCAGGTTGGTGTTCAGCTGCTGCACCAGCAGTTCGAGGATCTGCATCAGGTCGGCATCCGAGAGTGCGGTGAAGATGATGACCTCGTCCAGCCGGTTGAGGAACTCCGGGTTGAACGTGCGCTTCACCTCGCCCTTGACCATCTCCTCCATCTTTTCGAGCACCATCTCGTCCTTGCTCGATTGGAAGCCCAGACCCTCACGTTTCATGAGGTGTTTGGCCCCGATATTGGAGGTCATGATCAGGATGGTGTTCTTGAAGTCGACCGTGTTACCCAGACCGTCGGTGAGCTGGCCGTCTTCAAAGACCTGCAGCAACAGGTTGAAGACATCCGGATGCGCCTTTTCGATCTCGTCGAGCAGAACGACCGAGTAGGGGCTGCGCTTGACGCGCTCGGTCAGCTGACCTCCCTCCTCGTAGCCGACGTAGCCCGGAGGCGATCCGATCAGCTTGGAGACGGAGTGCTTCTCCATGAACTCCGACATATCGAAGCGGATAAGCGACTTTTCGGAGCCGAAGAGGAACTGCGCCAGAGTGCGTGCCATCTCCGTCTTGCCCACGCCGGTCGGCCCGAGAAAGAGGAAGCTGCCGATCGGTCGCGCCGGGTTCTTGAGACCCGCACGCGAGCGACGGATGGCGCGGGCGAGGGCGCTGATGGCCTTCTCCTGCGAGATCACGCGCTTGTGCAGCTCTTCCTCGACGCGCAGCAGACGCTGCGTCTCTTCTTCCTTGAGCGAGGTGATCGGTACGCCTGTCCAGCGGCTCACGACATCCTCGATATCCTCACGCGTCACGATTCCGGCTGAGGAGTCGTCCAGGTGGTACTTGTCGCGGAGCGCGCGCAGATTCTCGCGCTCCTTGCGCTCTTCGTCCGAGTAGAACCGAGCCTTCTCGAACTCATGGTTGGCAATCGCGTTCTCCATGCGGTGCACGATGAACTTGATCCGCTTCTGGACCTCGGTCAACTCTTCGGGAAGGGAGGTCTGCCGCAGCTTCACGCGAGCGCCCGCCTCATCGATCAGATCGATCGCCTTGTCGGGCAGAAAGCGATCCGGGATGTAGCGGCTGGAGTGCGAGACAGAGAAAGAAATCGCGTCGTCCGTGTAGCTGACGGCGTGAAACTTCTCGTACTTATCCTTGATCCCCATGATGATCTTGACCGCGTCGTCCTCATTGGGCGGAGGCACCTTAACGGCCTGAAAGCGACGCTCCAGCGAGCGATCCTTTTCGATCGACTTGCGATATTCGGCCGGGGTCGTCGCGCCGATGCACTGGATCTCACCGCGGCTCAGCGCCGGCTTCAGGATGTTTGCCGCGTCGAGCGAGCCCTCGGCAGATCCGGCCCCGACCAGCGTGTGCAGCTCGTCGATGAAGACGATGGAGTTCTGATTCTCCATCAGCTCCTTCATGATCGTCTTCAGCCGTTCCTCGAACTGCCCGCGGTACTTGGTCCCGGCCACGATCAGCGACAGATCGAGCGCCAGCACCCGCTTGTCGGCCAGAAAACTCGGCACCTCGCCGTCGGCGATCTTCTGCGCCAGGCCCTCGACGATGGCCGTCTTGCCCACGCCCGGCTCGCCGATCAACACCGGATTGTTCTTGGTCCGGCGGCACAGGATCTGAATCACGCGGTCGACTTCGGTATCGCGGCCCACCAGCGGATCCAACTGCTGGTCGACCGCCGACTGCGTCAGGTCGCGGCTGAACTCCGCCAACATGCTCTGCTCCTGCCGCCCGCTGCCGCTGCCCTGCTTGCCCTGCGCCGGCGCCTTCTCCTGCGTGGTGCGCTGCAGCTCCTCACGAATGGCCGGCAGCCGCAGACCTCGCTCGGTCAAAATCTCCGCCGCAAAGCACTTCTCCTCGCGCAGCAACCCCAACAGCAGATGCTCGGTCCCGATGTGCTTGTGGCTCAGCCGCTCCGCCTCCTCCGCCGCATACGCCAACACCCGCTTGCACTCGTTCGACAACGGCAGATCGACCGAGGTCGATACCTTCTCCCGTATCGTCGTGTGTTGCTCAATCTGCTTGCGGATCGACTCCACCGAAGCATGGCTTCGCAAAAATCGGTTCGTCAGGGCCTTGTCTTCCCGCAGCAGACCAAGCAGCAGGTGCTCGGTCTCGATATAAGGTGACCCGAACTGGCTCGCCTCATAGCGTGCAAAGAAGATTACGCGCCGTGCCTTCTCCGTATAGCGTTCGAACATGTTCTCCCCTTCCAGCCCCACAGCGGCGGTCAGAAAAGACCACCACCGTAACTGATGTTTCACCCCCCGGCTCGGGTGCAAGGCACTCGCCCCGGGTCCTAGGCTGCTCCGGCGGAGCATCCATAAACCGTGCTTCAAGTGTAGCCCGCATGACGCGGATGTGAACCGTATCCCGCGATAGGGTCACGGTACCCTATGCCTGCCCTGTTCACTGTGCAAATATGGACGGCGCAGCCGCCCGGAAGTCACCCCGCCAGCCTCCCGGCCCGCTTCGGGAGGCTGGGAAGCCCCTACCCGGCCCGCTCCAGCCGACCGCCGCGCAGGCGCAACATACGGTCGCAACGCCGTGCCAGCCCCAGGTGATGCGTGACCAGAACCGCCGCCAGGCCATTCTCGCGTTGCAATCCCTGCAGCAGTCGGAAGACCTCCTCCGCTGTCCGCTCGTCCAGATCCCCCGTCGGCTCGTCGGCCAGCAGCACCGACGGCCGCGTGATCAGCGCCCGCGCCAGGCTCACCCGCTGCTGCTCCCCCCCACTCAACTCGCCCGACCGATGCTCCGCCCGGTCCCCCAGCCCCACCCGCCCGAGCCACTCCAACCCCCGCGCCCGCGCCGCGCCCGCCCCCACACCCCGCGCCAGCAGCGGCATCGCCACATTCTCCACCGCAGAAAACTCCGGCAACAGGTAGTGAAACTGCCACAGGTACCCGATCTCCCGGTTGCGAAACCGCGCCGCCTCCGCCCCCCCCATCCCCGTTACGCGCCTGTCCCGAAACCACACCTCCCCCGCCGTCGGCCGGTCCAGAGCCGCCAGCAGGTGCAGCAGGCTGCTCTTGCCGGTGCCGCTCTCCCCCACCACCGCCACCATCTCCCCCGCGCGCACCGCCATCTCCAGCCCGGCAAACAGCTCCACCGCCCCCCGCCCGCCGGCCGCCGCGTACCGCTTGCCCAGGCCCTCCGCCCGCAACACCACCTGGCCCGCGCCGTCCGTCACGTCGGTTGGCGTCCCGGCGCCCGCTCCCGCCACTGCGGCCGAAACGCAATCGCCATTCGGTTCCACGCATTGATGCTCGCAATCGCCAGCGTCAGCTCCACCAGTTCGCGGTCCGGGAAGTGCTCCCGCACCGCCGCCCACTCCGCCTCCGCCGCATGTCCATCCTGAATCTCCGTAATCACCTCCGCCCACCGCAGCGCCGCCTCCTCCCGCCGCGTAAACGCCCCCGACCCGCGCCACCCAGCCACCGCCTCAATCCGGCTCGCCGGCTCGTTATGCCGGCGCAGCTCGCTTGTATGCAGGCCAATGCAGTACTCACACCCATTGACCTGCGAGCTCCGCAGCCGCACCAGCTCCAGCAGCACCGGCTCCAGCCCGCTTGCCGTGTTCAGGTGGTGCTCCACCGCCGAAAGCGTCGCCACGCCCTCGCGTGCGAGCTCCGGGTACCGCAGCCGCTGCCGCCCGCCTTCACTCATACCGCAACGCCTCCGCCGGCAGCACCCGCGCCGCCGCGCTCGAAGGATACAGCGTCGCCAGCAGGCTCACGCCCAAACTCACCGCCGCCACCACCACCCCATCCCGCGCCCGCGCCGCAAACGGCAGGTAGTCGATCGAGTACACCGCCGCGTCCAGCCGGATAAACCGGTAGTGCCCCCCCGCCCAGCTCGCCCCATACCCCACCGCCAGCCCCAGCACCGTCCCCAGCACCGAGATCAGCAATCCCTGCAGCAGAAAGATCCGCCGCACCTGCGCCGCCGTCACGCCAAAGCTCATCAGCACCGCAATATCCCTCGTCTTCTCCATCACCATCATGGTCAGCGCAATCAGAATGTTCAGCGCCGCCACACAGACAATCAGCGCCAACACGATAAAGGTCACGACCTGCTCCAACTTCAGCGCCCGAAACAGCTCGCGGTTCTGCTCCGTCCAGTTGGTCGTCTCAAAGCCGCCGCCCGTCGTCGCATTCGCCACGCGCGCGATCTCGTCTCCCACCGCCTGCGCCCGGTAGAGATCGTCCAGCTTAAAGGAGATGACGCTGATGAGGTCGGGTTCCGAGAACAGCCGCTGCGCATCTGCCAGACGCACAAAGGCATAGCCCGCGTCGTACTGGTAGAAGCCCGAGCTGAAGATACCCACGACCTGGAAGCGCTGATACCGCGGAACCAGCCCCAAGGGCGTGAGCTCTCCCTGCGGACTCGTCACCAACACCGTCTCCCCGACCGTCACCCCCACGGTCTCGGCCAGCTCCTCCCCGATCACGATCGGCGGCGCCACCCCGGCACCCTCCACCTCGCCCGCGGGCACCGGTGCCAGCTCCGCCGCGCTTCCGCTCCGCATCGTCCGCAGCAGGTCGCCTACACGGGCCTGGTCGGCTGGGATTACACCTTCCACCAGCGCCCCGCCGCTCCGTGCGCCGTGGCTCAGCAGCACCTGCCCATAGAACCCCGGCGCCGCCGCCACCACATGCGGCACCCGCCGCAGCCTCGCCAGCAGCGGCCGCCAGTCGCGTATGCCGTCCGCCTGCACCCGCATCAGCTCCACATGCGAGGTCGACCCCAACAGCCGCTCCTGCAGGTCGCGGCGCATGCCGTTGGTGATCGCCAGCGCTATGACCAGCGACGCCACCCCAGCCGCCACCCCCACCACCGAGATGGTCGTCACCACCCCCACCACCGCCTGCCGCCGCTTCGCCCGCAGATACCGCGCCGCCACAAACAGTTCAAACCGCATAGGACTTATTGTTTCTCGAAGGGATTCTTCCCGCTTAGGGCCATGTAGATTAGTCCGCCGGCGAAGATCAGGAAGTTGCTCCCAAGTGTTGATTGTCCCCGAACCGCGAGAAGCCAAACACCTGTTGCACCACGGAGAAGTGCAATACCTAAAACGATCCGCACGTTCCAGGTCTCATTCCGCAATTTATGTAAACGAAAAACGTGATCCCGTTCAGACTGCCTATCCCGCGTGAGCAAGCTCTCTTTGTAAGCTTGCAATCGAGTCTCTTCCGCGTGGCGCTCGGTTTCGGCTAGAACAGCGGCAGTCTGAGGGTCTGGACCGATTGTCTGTCGGCTCGCGAAACCGATCACCATCTCTCGGATTGCGTCGCGGGGCTCCACCTGCTCAATCTTGTCCGCGAGCTTGGCCACCTCCGGAGAGACTTCGGCACCGGCGCTAAGATCTGCCCTGCCTTCGTCAGACACGCTTGCTGCTTCTCCATCGGCTCGATAAGGCTCCAAGCCTCTGCGAAAAGCGGGCCAGCCACTCAGTCTGTGTCGCAACCATGGACTTCTCCTCGACCCGAAACGAAAAACCCTCGTCCCCTGTCGCGAGAACTCGATACACCATCTCCGGATTCTCGCGACGGAGACTGTCAGCCCTTTCAATCGCATCATCCAGGCTGAGGCGAGGAGATAACTCGGCTCTCAGGTCGAATTCGTCGAAGCTGGAGAGATGTGCCATGCTCGATTCTTGCCTCAGCCTGATACTAGCGCACCACGGTCTTGGCCGTGGCCGCATTGCCCGGCCGGTCGAAGACCCGCACCGCCAGCACATGCTCGCCGGGCCGCGAGACGCCGCCGCGCTCCGCCTCGGGCACCCGCGGCACGGCCACCGTGGCGTCGTACCGCTCGGTCAGCCCATCCGAAAGACCACCCACCGGCACCGCGTACTGCCACGGCTCGCCGTCCACCGAAAACTCCGCGTGCTCGATCGGCGACACGGCGTCCCGCGCCTCCATCGTCCAGTGCACCCTGCTCCCCTCCATCCGCGCCGCCAGCCCGCTCGGCACGGGAGGCGTCGTGTCCAGCGTGAACGCCGCGCTCACCCGTTCGCCCGTCAGCGTATCCGCTGCCACATGCTCCGGCGCGTCACTGGCCTCCACCTTGACCTCGTAGCGCCCATCCGGCAGCGCCGTGCTGTCGAAGCTCACAAACCGCTCCGAGACCTCATCGCGCAGCAGCCGCCAGTTCGCCTCGCCCACACCCCGGTACCAAACCCGAAACAGCAGGTCGTCGCCGTTGTCGTCGTGCGCCGCCCAGCGCACCGTCACCGCGGTGCGGTCTTTCTGCGCCGTCAGCGGTGTCGTGCCCGTGTCCTGCACCAGCGCGATCGCCTGCGTCGCGTTCGCCGCAGAAGGGAAGACGACCTGCACCGTAGCCGGCTGACCGTTTGCGCTGCCCGCCTGCACGCGTGCGCCGGGCACCACGACCACCTCATCGACCACCGGCGGCACGTTGCGCGGCAGGAAGTTCATCGTCACGGCATCGAGCGCGCCACTCTTCTCCATCACGGCCCTCCACTGGGCATAGCGGCCATCCGGCAGGCCCGCCGCCGTCCCGTCCGCCGCCACCGGCCGCCACTCGCTCCAGCCCTCCACCGGGCTCGGCACATTGCCCGTTCGCGTCTCCAGTCGAAACCCCGGCGCGTCCGCCTCGTCGCTCACCCGGCCCCACCGTGCATACTGCCCCGCGTCGAAGACCTCGCTGGTAAAGGTCGGCATCGTCGCTAACCCGTCGCCCAGCCTCGCCAGCCGACCTCCGTTGCTGGTGCCGACCAGGATGCCGTTCGCTGCGGCCGCCATCGTCGTCGCCTGCCCTGCCTCCAGCCGGGCGATCTCTGTCCCTCGCCCCGGTGCTGTGGGGTCGACCGCGTACATCCGGCCGCGGTTGCCCGTCGCCGCCACCACCCGGCCGCCGCGAAACTGCAGTGCATACAGAACGTCATTGGGCAGCACCAGAAGCCGCGACGGCACACCGTCAGGCGCAATCTGATCCACCTCCGAGCCGTCCGGCACTACGCTGTTGGAGCCCGCAGCCGAGGCCGACCCCGGCTGCACAAACGTCACTGTGATCCCCACCGTCCCCGTCACCGGCAGCGGGGGCAGGGTGGTCGGCGTCTTGGCCCCGACCGCCCCCAAAAAGATGGTGCCCGCCCCGTCGCTCGCCAGCGCCGTCACCTCCCGCCGCCCCGCCGCATAGGCCGCGAACGGCTTGGCCCCACGCCCCTTGGTGTTGAAGCGGTAGACCACGCCCGCGCCGTCCGACCCAGCCCACAGCACGCCGTCCGGCCGCAGCAGCAACGACCGGATATGCTGGTCGGCCGTGCGAAACAGCAGCTCTGCCGCACCACCGCCCGCCGGGATCCGGTAGACCGCCGCCGGCGCCCCTGCCGCCACGTACACCGCACCGTCGCTGTCCACCGCCAGGTCCCACAGGTACCTCGGCTTCTCCGGCATCGTACCCGGGTCGAAGATCACTCGCGCCTCGCCCCCACCCGCCGCCATCCGGTACACCTTGCCCTCCGGCGAGCTCGCCCACACCACCGACCCATCCCGCATCCGCCGCACCGCCTGCACCCCCAGCTCCTTGCCCGTCCACACCGTCGTCTGCGCACCCTTGGCATCCACCCGCACCACCGCCGCCGACCCACCCGTGCTCCCGCCCACCCCGGCCAGCACCGCACCGTCGCCACCGTCGGCCACCGACCACACATACCCCGCCGTCAGCGTCGCCACCGGCGTCACCGCCGGCCCAGCCTCCAGCCGGCCGTCGTTGCGGATCGCCACCCCCTCCGCCGTGCCTCGCTCCAACTCGTCAAACCGGTCCGTCGTCCACTGCTTGGTTACCTGCGCACCCGCCAGGGCGCCGCCCAACACCACACTCGCCGTTATCCCCATCCAAAACCCGCCCAAAGCTCGCCGCAACCCGTCTCCTCGCTCCTCTAGCGCACCGTTAACTGCAACACCTGCGACCCGGAAACCGCCCCCGCCATCTCCTTCGACCCCAGCTCCAGCACGCTCTCCCCGTTGAGTCGCAGCCTCTGCGAATCCTTCAACGTGTTCAAAACGTTAGCCAAAGAGAGCGGAACCTCGGGCAGCGCCGCGGCGTCCAGCACCGCCTGCGCCGACCGGTCCAGAAGCGCCACATACACCCGGTTATTGCGGTGTTTCGAGTTCAACCGGTGCACCGTATCTTCAAGTCCTGCAACATGTTGCGAGGGAGCCGCAAGCAGGCGATCAAGCGTCGCCCCGTCACTCACAAGCAGCCGCACCGGCCCCGGCCCTAAAGTCGCCGGCAACCGCAGCTTCTCCCGCAGCACCTCCGCCGGCCTCTGGAAGGGTCGCACCACCGCCTCCACCTCGATCTCGCTGCCTGGACTTACCTCCGGGGTCAGCAGCCGCGCGCTCTCGAGCTCTACCGACCGCCGCTGCTGGGTAACCTCCACCTGCAGATCCACTCCGGTCATCGTCGGCTGCTCCAGCGCATTGCTGTAGAGTGCCGCAAACTCGGTTCCAACGCGAATGGCGGCGGCGACCGCGCCGGGGGTGAGCTCGGTCGGCGCCGCCCAATCATTTAGTTCTACCGCCGGCAGCGCCGGTCCGGGGTCCTCCGGCTGTCGGGCCAGCCGGATCTCGCCTTGTACGTGGTAGCTCGCGTCCGCCCCTGCCGTTTCTACCTGCTGCAGTGTCTGGAAGAGCGAGACCAGCATCAGCTGTGGCGTGAGTTCGCGGTGATTCGCCACGTTGAGGTGGAACTCTTTCGTATATGCAGGATCATCTGACTTCAGCGCGATGCGCACCGGAATCATCCGAGCCTGCGCCCCAAGCCTGCCGTAGATCGCGGAGCTCCGATCTTCGGTAAACGCGCCCACAATCTCTGTGGCGTTGACGATCTTGAAGGAGTTGGACGCACTCGGGAGGGTGGCCAGGACCTCGGCTTTCGCCATAGGCAGGCTGATGCCGCCCGCCTGGGTGATGGGGTGACCGCACGCCATCACCCGTCCAGCATCGAGGTACGAGACCGTGCACGTCCCGGTGATCGACAGATCTCCATCGACGAGTACCGCGCTGACCGCGCTACCCGGCTCCAGCGGCGCCGCTTGCCGCTGGCTTGTGTCCATCGATCCGAGACCCGCGACCGGATCGAGCCCAAGTTTGCGAAATCCATCCCCGAAGCGCGCGATGGTCCCCGGTCCGAAGCCACCAAAGACAAGCGGCTCCTCCATGGGCTGTATCTCGGGCAGGCCAGAGACGGCGGGGAAACTGCCAGAGCCGACGGCTGCGGCGCCGCGCTGGACTTCCAGCATCTGCCCAATCGGGGTGATGCCGGCGATCGGCTCCTTGCTGAACTGGCCGATGCGAAAGCTCAGGGCTCCGAGAAGTCTTCCGTCCACGTAGACCGGGCTGCCGCTCATGCCCGCAACCACGCCCGTGTACTCCGGCTTGGGCCCGTGCAGCCGCGCCAAGATCATGTCGCGGCCGGGCCCGAGACCGTTCTTCAGCCTGCCCAGGATCTCGACTTCCATCGGCTCGGGCGTCACGCCCTCGAAGACCGTGTAGGCCACCGCGTGCAGACCTGGTCGCACCTCATCCAGCGGGAAGATGACAGTGGACGCGGGAGGCGTTGGTGGCATCCGCTGCGCGAGGCTGTCCTGGGCGCACAGTCCTGATGGGGCCAGCCCGAGCAGCCCCAGCCCAAGCAGATTCAGCCCGAGCACCCCCAGCGCGGCGCCAAGCGTCCTTTTGACGATCCTCACGTCTACAGACTAAGCGAGAGCTGGGCTGCGTGCCGCGGCACCCGCAGTGTCGTTTCATCCCAAACCGTCCGGGCCGGACCTCCTTCGCCAGCGCATGTAGCGCGCCTCCGTCCCGTCACCCTGCCGGAGTAGAGTTATCCCACATGCGTCTTCGCTCGATCATTCGGCCCCTGCTCCCTGTCGGCCTGCTCGCGCTGCTCGCCGCGTCACCGCTGCATGCCCAGACCGCCGCACCTCAGAGCCCTCCCGCACCGCAGACCACGCCCGAACCCGACCCGCAGGCCGGCCCGCAGACCGACAACGGGCCGATCATCCTTCGCAAAAAGCCCGAAGCGCCCGAGCCCCCGCCGCCGCCTGCCCCCGAAGAACCCAAGATCAAGAACCCCAACAACGAGACCTACTCGATCCGCGTCGACGTCCCCATCGTCAACCTCGACGTCAACGTGATCCTCGACAAGACGCACCAGTTCGTCCCCGGCCTGAAGAAAGAAAACTTCCGCGTGGTCGAGGACGGGGTCGTGCAGCAGGTGCAGACGGTTCGCATTGCGCAGACGCCGATCACAGCTGTGATGTTGCTGGAATTTGCCGCAAACTCCTACTACTTCATCTACGACATGCGTACGGCGGCCGACGCCTTCTTCCGCACGCTCAAGCCGGACGACTACATCGCCGTCGTCACCTACGACCTCCGCACCCACATCCTTACCGACTTCACCAACAACCGCGAGATCGTCGCGCAGGCGCTGAATTCGCTTACGATTCCGGGATTCTCCGACACGGATATGTTTGACGCGCTGTACGAGACGCTGGATCGCGTCACCCGGATTGATGGGCGCAAGTACATCATCCTGATCGGCACGGGCCGCGACACGTTCTCCAAGTTGACCCTGGATAAGATCCTCGCCAAGGTAAAATCCACGCCCAACGTGACTATCTTTTCCATCGGCACGGGTGCCTTTGTCCGCGAGATCGCCGACTCCCGCGGGCAGATGGGCGGTATCCAGCGCTTGGATTATCTGCAGGCAGACAATCAGCTGCGGACCTTTGCCAACCTGACTGGCGGACTCTTCTTCAGCCCGCTGTTCCAAGGGGCGCTCCCCGACATCTTTCACCAGATCAACGACTCTATTCGCAACCAGTACGTCCTGACCTATCGCCCGTCCAACACCGCCAATGACGGAAGTTACCGCCATGTGAAGGTGGAGCTCGTCGACAACGAAGGCCATCCACTTCGCATGCAGGACGAGAAGGGCAAGCCACTGAAGTACTCCGTCATCTCACGGGATGGCTACCGCGCCAAGCTTCCTGTCGAGTAGGCCGCGGGGCAGAACCTCCGCGCAGAAAAGAAAGGGCGGCCGCGTCTGCGACCGCCCTTGATGTGGCTGCAGTTCTCTAAGGATTGCTCGGGGTCTGCGGCAGACCGGCGAGCGGTAGCTGGGGAGCCAACAGGAAGTTGGCCCCGTTGACTGAGCCGTTGCCAAGCACGCGGTTGTAGCCGGTCGGCGTGGTGTGATAGTAACCGTTGTCTCCCTTGATGCCCTGATTGAAGATCTTGAAAGGCAGCGTTCCGCTGGCCTGCGCGGCGGCGAGTGTGTAGATGTAGGGGTTGACGTTGCCCAGGCGCGTGCCGAACTCCTCGATCGTCAGAGCCGTCAGCCCTGCGAAGTCCGGGGCCGAGGCGCTCGTTCCGATTACGCCGTAGTACTCGCCTCCGAGCACCTCCAAATCCGAGCTGTCGTCCGGCTGGCAAGAGATAGCGATATTTGCCGGACACCCTCCCATGTGCAGCGACAGATCAGGCACCGTGCGTGCCTTGGTGTCGCCGGTTTTCACGTAGGTCTGATACCAGGGCTGGGGAAAGACCACGCTGCTGCCGCCGCCGGAGGCCCAGACGCCGTTGGTAGCGTAGTTGTTCTTCAGGACTTGCAGCGGGTACAGCGGATCGGCAAACTCCGACTCGCGGATGTACTGCGACTCACGATCGCCGGGGCGATAGGTGGTGACCAGATCCGTCCCTCCGACCGCCGTCACGTTCGGGTCCGATGCCGGCGCGCTTGCCGACAGCGTGAATTTGCCGCAGTTGCCCGTGACCCCTTCGAAACAGGCGACCGGCGCCGCAGGAATTGCACCGTAGTCGCCGGACGAGGCGATAAAGGTGATTCCCTGAGCGTTGCCCTGCATGTAGATCTCATGCTCAATTTGGAGCAGGTAGGTGTAGTCCATGCCGCCGTTCCAGGCAGCTGTGTAGTACACCTCCGGGGCGCCAAACGACATGCTGATCATGTCGACGTAGTCATCTTCGACCGCCCGCAGGAGACCCGCGACAATGTTGACGTCAGAGAGATCAGGAATGCTGTACAGCGTAACCTCCGCACCGGGCGCCATGCCGCCACTCTGTTGCAGATCAAGCTCTGCTTCAAAGGTTCCATCGTTCGCGGGATCAAAGGGCGAGCCGCCATCCACGGCGACTTCGTCAAACTTCGGTGACTTCAGTTTTTCGTGGCCGAAGTAGAGGTCCATGTCTGCCTGGCTGTAGCCGCCAGACATCAGAACTCCGATGTGAGCCCCGTTGCCGGTAAGTGCTCCATAGCTGGGGAACTTATATGCCTGCTTCAGATCGTCAAACCAGTACGAGCCGACGGGGCTGTACCGATTTTCGGGAGTGATCTGGGAGCGTTTCGCCAGCGGCTCCATGCGAATCATGCCGGACAGTCCTGTCACTTTGGCATCAGCACGACGCATGGCTGCGGGCAGGGTCGGTGCGGCATTCAAGACATAGGCTGTTTTGCCGTTCTGGTAAGTGCCTTTGTTGAGAGATGTCTGCAGAAGCCGCTCCACCAGAGCCGCCGGTCCACTCACCTGCAGTTGCCGGGAGCCGAGCAGAGCGACCGTCAGCCCCGCATCCGTAAGCTCCTTTTTCACCATTTCCACCGTCTTCGCATCTGGCCCAAAGCGCTTCGCGAACTCTTGGGGCTTGAGCCACTTGCGGTAACTCGGTGACTTCGGATCCTGCTGCGCCGCGAGCAGGGCACCTAACGCGTCTTTGTGCTGAAGTGGGAGGTAGACGCTGAACGTAACGGAGTCAGTTACAGCAGCGCGTGCCATCACGTGCGGTTTTTCTGCCGCCCGAGCGGTTGGGGGTGTCAAGGTAGGAATACCAAGGGCAAGCGCGCCCAGGATGATTGCCGAGCGATGTGTGAGTGCAGTCATGAGGCCTCGAAAGGGAAACAGGGGAGAGAAGGGTACGGGAGCGGCATCGATGACCTCACCCAGGCAACTTCAAGATCACAGCAACATATCTGGTCAGGTCGGACACGGAAGCAGCAATGCATTGACACGAGTGCAAGGGCACGCCGTTCGAAGCGTGTTCCATCAGGTCAGGAGGTCGTGCTGGCAAGTCCTGCCTTTAGGTCTCTTGGCTTGGCGAGGATCGTACCATGCGGTCGCACGCAGATGTTTGCACGCTCAAACGGAAGCCCCTAGCCGTTGGCAAGCTCACGTGCGCGCTGCGTGGCGCGCTTCACGGCTTTGATCAGCGTGACACGCAGTCCACCCTTCTCCAGCTCCAGAATGCCATCCACGGTACAGCCTGCCGGCGTGGTGACCGCGTCCTTGAGCAGCGCAGGGTGGGCGCCGGTCTCTAGCACCATCTTTGCCGAGCCCAGCGTCGTCTGCGCCGCCAGCATGGTGGCCACTTCGCGCGGTAGACCAACGTTGACCCCCGCCTCCGCCAGCGCCTCGATGATGATGTACAGAAAGGCTGGCCCGGACCCCGACAGACCGGTGACTGCGTCCATATGCTTCTCGTCAACCACCACCGTCCGGCCGACGGCGGAGAAGATCTGCTGCGCCATGGTCAGCGCATAAGAGTCCGCATACCTCCCCGCGCAGAGCGCCGTGACCCCCTCGGCTACGGCGGAGGGCGTATTGGGCATGGCACGGATCACAGGAACATGCTCGCCCGCTGCCTGCTCGATCGCTTCCGTGCGCACGGAGGCCGCCAGGGAGATCAACACATGATCAGGCCGCAGCACCGGGCGAATCTCTCGTACAAGCCCTTCGACCTGCGCTGGCTTGACGCCCAGCAACAAGACATCGGCAACGTCGGCCGTGGCCGCGTTATCTGTTCCTACCTCCACGCCCCATCGCCCGGACAGCGATCTCGCCCGTTCGGCATGACGCACGGTCGCCCCGATGCGATCGGGTGACAGCAGATGGTTCGCCAGAAACGCGTCGAGCAGGATGCCGCCCATCTTACCCGCGCCTAAGACGGCAACTCGCAGGTCGCCGAGACTGCTCTGGGTGCGCGCCGCGTGAGTCTCCATCGCAGCAGCCTATCAGAGCCCGCTATGTCGTCCGTTGCTGCTCGGCCCCGGCGATTGCGTCCAGCATCCGGTAGAGTGTCGAGCGGCTGATGCCCAGCACCTCTGCTGCGCGCAGCTTGTTGCCTCCGCACCGACGCATGATCCGCAGCAGATGGAGGTTGATGACACTTTGAAGCAAGAGCGGTTCCGCCTCGGGCAGCGTCTCTGTGGCCGGCTCGACGGCTGCGGGCCGCGAGCGCCTGGAAAGGAGCAACCTCGCCAGCTCCGCCGAGGACCTGTCCTGCCCGGCACGCCAGATGCGCAACGACTGAATCATCTCCAGGAGATTTCCCGGCCATCGATGAGTTTCGAGAACCTCGACCGCCGCCCGGTCCAACGCACTTCCGAAGCCGAGAAGGTCGAGCATCGTTGCAGCGATGGGCCCAATGTCTCCGTGCCGTTCACGCACAGGAGGAATACGTAAGGCAAGCACTGGCAGAGCCCGCGCCAACTCGGGCAGAAAAACTCCGTCTGCCGCCAGGGTCTTCGCGCCAAGCTCGCTCAGCACGATCCAGCGTGTCGGCACGCGCGCCGCACGGCTGTCCTGCATAGCTCGCAGCAGACGGTGTTGAAGAGCAACGGGCGCACGCTGTAAACCTCGTACAAGCACGCTCGCTTGGGACGCCGCGCCGTCCAACTTGTCCGCGGCGGACGCTGCACCAACGTCCACGGTCCAGGGAGCGCCAGCGTGGCTTCCGCTCAGTCGATGAAGTTCATGCGCCAGCAGCTCAGCCCCGAGCCCTTCCTCCGACTCCACAAACACATCCCGCAGATGCGGTCCCATAATCTGTATCTGCCGTCGTAGCCGCTGGATCGCCTCGCACTGGCCGGCGAGCATGACCTGACCAAGCAGATCCTGATCCAGCCCTTCCAGCGCAGGGCACTGGACTCCAGCCGCCCTCTCCATCACCGAATCTTGTCTTCTGCCGTTCATAGCAAGGTTATCGGCACGTTCGCCGCAAACTTTAGATCGATGCAAAGAGAAGAGGAGCCCGCAGGCTCCTCTTCCGCTCCATGCCGACATCCGCTGCTACGCCGTCGTCCTGCTGCAGTAGACATCAAACGCCCGCTGCAACTCTTGCGCGATCGCCGGCGCCGTCGAGGTTTCAATCGCTGAACGCTGCATCAGATACACCAGCTGTCCGTCACGCAGGATCGCGATTGACGGCGAAGTCGGCGGATGCCCGCCAAAATACCCGCGCGCCCGGTCTGTCGCCTCCCGATCCTGCCCTGCAAACACCGTGATCGCCTGGTCCGGCTTGGTTTCATGCTGTAAGGCGAGCCGGAGTCCCGGCCGCATCTTGCCCGCCGCGCAGCCGCAGATCGAGTTCACCACCACCAGCGTCGTCCCGTTGGTGTTCACCGCCGCATCCACCTCCGCGGCCGTGCGTGCCTCTTTGACTCCCGCGCGGGTCAGCTCCTCGCGCATCGGAATGACCATAATCTCTGGGTACATGCTCCCTCTCCATCTCGGGGACGCTTGACCTCCGCCCCACTCCACATTGTACTGCCCCTCCTCGGCCCGTCGGGTTGCGGTACCCTCTCCACGTGACCTCCGTCGAGTTCCAGGAGAACATCCCGCTCGCACCGCTCACCACCATGGGCATCGGTGGCTCTGCCCGCTTCTTCGCCGATATCCGGGCCGAACACCACCTCCTCCACGCCCTTGCCTTCGGCCGCCAAAATCGCCTTCCCCTCGCAATCCTTGGTGGCGGCTCCAACCTTCTGGTCCACGATGAAGGCTTTCCAGGGCTGGTGCTCCGGCTCGCCCTGGAGCCGCGCCTGGCCGAAGCCGCATCGGGCGACTCCGTCCTTCTCACCGCCTCCGCCGGCCTCGTCTGGGATGACCTCGTCCTCGCCTCCGTGCAGCGTGGGCTCTCCGGCATGGAATCCCTCGCCGGCATCCCGGGACTCACCGGCGCGTCGCCCGTTCAGAACATCGGCGCCTACGGCCAGGAGGTCGCCCAGACCCTGCACCACCTCCGCGCCTTGGATCGCCGCACCGGTCACTTCGTCCAACTCGCCCAGGCCGAGTGCGCCTTCGCCTATCGCACCTCTCGCTTCAACACCGAGGATCGCGATCGTTTCCTCATCACCAGTGTCACGTTCCGCCTCGCGCGCAACACCACCCCTGAGCTTCGGTACGCCGACCTCCAGCGCCACTTCGGCCCAGGCGCGGCCCCCTCGCCGCTCGCCATCTACCACGCCGTGCGTGAGATCCGCGCGCGCAAAGGCATGCTCATCCCATCCAAGGCTCCTTCCCGCGACCCGGACACCCGCTCCGCCGGCTCCTTCTTCAAGAACCCCTACGTCCCAACAAGCAGGCTTCCTGAGATTGCCCTCGCCGGCCAGGCGACTTCCGACGCCGTCCCCCACTGGCCCACCGAGGACCCGCTTCGGACCAAGCTCGCCGCCGCCTGGTTGGTGGAAGCCGCCGGCTTCCACCGCGGCTTGGCCCAGGGCAATGCCGGCATCTCCTCGCGTCACTCCCTTGCTCTGATCAATCGCACCGGCCAGGCGCGCTTTGCCGAGATCGCCGAGCTTCGCGACCGCATTCGCTCCGCCGTGCTCGACCGTTTTCGCGTCTCGCTCGAGCAGGAGCCCATCGAACTCGGTCCCAAGACCCTCCACGCCGGCTTTCCTGACCCCTCACCCGCGCTCCACGCCCACCTCTAGCCTGCGCCGCAGCGCCGTAAGCTCTTCCTCCAGAACCTTCTGCGCCGTGCCCTCCGTCACCACTCGCCCCGCCCGCATGCGGATGACACGGCCTTCGCTTGCAAACACTTCGCCCACATCGTGGGTCACCAGCAGCACGGGCACGCCACGCGGCTCCAGCCACGCCTGCACCTCCGTGAGCAGATCGTCCCGCAAGCGCCCGTCCAGCCCGGTAAACGGCTCATCCAGCAGCAGGCAACGCATTCCGCCGGTGGCCAGCGATCGTGCCAGGGCCACCCTCTGCCGCTCGCCGCCGGAGAGCTCCCCGACCCCTCGGTCCATTAGCCGTTCCACCCGGCACAGCCGCGCCACCTCTTTCACACGGCTCTCACTCTCGGCTCCGAAGTTCAAGTTGCTCCGCACTGTTCGCTCCGGAAACAGCCCCGGCCGCTGCGCCACCATGCGCACACCGCGCCGATGCGCCGCCATGAAGACACCTCGGCCAACGTCCAGGACCGTCTCACCCCCGATCACAACCCGTCCCGCCAACGGCCGCTCCAGCCCGGCGATCATCCGCAGGACAGTGCTCTTACCCGATCCTGATGGGCCGAACAGCACAGTCCATCCGTCTCGAAACGTGAACGCCAGGTCCAGTTCCAGCGCTCCCCGGCGATCCTGCAGCTCCACCAGGACCGCAGCCGAATGCTTACGCAAGACCTCACCCAAGCAGGCCTCCAGTCTTTGCCCCCCGCCAGCCCCGCGCGTAGATCACCAGCAGCGCCGCAAAGGCGAGACTGACGAGCACTATCGCCGTCCGGTTCGCCTCCCCGTATCGACCGTCCTCCACCAGGTCGTAGAGTGAGATCGACAGCGTCCGGGTACTTCCGGGGATGTTGCCGCCAAGCATCAGCACCACGCCGAACTCGCCGACCGTGTGCGCAAAGCTCAGCACCGCCGCGGTCACCAAAGATCCTCGGGCCATCGGCAGCATGATCTCCGTGAACCTCCGCCATGGTCCTGCTCCCAGCAGCGCCGCCGCCTCGATCAGCTCGCTATCCACAGCCCGGAGCCCAACCGCCACCGGTTGCACCGCAAACGGAAGACTGTACACCACGGACCCCAGAAGCAGACCCTGAAAGCTGAACGCCAAGGTGTGACCCAGCCCCCGGGTGACCAGCCGCCCAACCGCCGTCTGCGGCCCCAGCCCGATCAGCAGATAGAACCCCAGTACCGTCGGTGGAAGCACGATGGGAAGCGTCAGAACGGCCTGCGCCACCGCGCCGACCCATCCGGTCGCTCGCGCAAGCCACCATCCCAGCGGCAGCGCCAGCAGCAGAAGCACAACGGTCGTCAGTGCTGCCAGACGCAGCGTCAGCAGCAGAGCCTCGCGATCCATATAGCGCAGTGTATGGCCTGGTGCCTGCGGTGGTGTCTCGGGCCAAGGCCCGCGCGGTCTACTGCGCCGGTTGCAGCCCCACGTTGGGGAGCTTTGATTGGATCTCTGACGAGAGGAGCCAGTCGAGGAATCGTTGCGCCTCGGTCACGTTGCCGGCCTTCAGCACAACGGCGCACTGGCGGATCTCCGGGTACTGCGACGCCGGGACGAACACGTAGGTTCCTACCTGCTTGTACGCAGCGGAGCTCGCCAGCGTGAGTGAGATCAACCCCAGCTGGGCATTACCTGAGGTCACAAACTGCCCCGCCTGCGCCACGTTCTCCGCCTCCACCAGCTTGCCCTTGATGGCAGGCAGAAATCTCATGTGGGTGAGAGCCGCGACGGCTGCACGTCCGAAGGGAGCCCGCAGCTCGTTGGCGATCGCGACCTTCTCCGCCCGGCCGTTGCGCAGTTGGTCCATACTCAGCGGCTGCATCGGACCGCCTTTCAGGGCAAACAGCACCAGGCTTCCACGGGCGTAGGGTGTCGGCGCCTTGCCCGTCGCCAGGTTCGCGGCGACCAGCTTCTCAGGAAAAACGAAGTCCGCACCTAGAAAGATGTCCGCCGGCGCCCCGTTCTCCATCTGGGTCACAAGAGTGCCGCTTGCTCCCGTCGAGACCTTCAGCTTCACGCCCGTCTTCCGCTCGTAGAGCTGTGCCAGAACCGGCATGACGGGCGTCAGATCGGCGGCGGCAAAGACGCGCAAGTCCTTCTGCTGCCCCTTCGTCTGTGCCGTCGCCACACGGCCGCCCGGCCCCGCGAGTGCTGCCACGGCCAGAAGCCCGAACCACACCCTTCGCCACCCTGCCATCCGAGGCTGCACCCGCCTTTGATACCCTGAACTCACCCATGAATGTGCCATCGCATCAGCTTCGATGCACACTGTGCGGATCCCAGATAGCTGGTGACGCCGCCGCGGCCGACTTCCGCTGCGTGCTCTGTGGTGGTCTCTTTGAGATCGTCTATCCGTGGTCGGCTGGGGCAGCCGTCTCGCCAACCGAGCCCGGTGCAACGCTTGCACCGACCAGCAACCCTGCCGTTCCCTCCGCACTCGGCGTTGCGAGTATCGGCGCCGGCGCACCCACCGCAAGTACACGGCCACCCAACGCCAGTGCCCTCCGCTGGCTCTGGCAGGAGCGCCGCACGTCCACACTTCCCGCCGATCAGTCCGGTGTCTGGCGCTTTCGCGATCTGCTGCCCATTCTGCGGAATCCCGAGCGCCCCGTCACCCTTCGGGAAGGCAACACACCGCTCTATGAACTCCCCCGCATCGGCGACTCGCTAGGCCTTAACTGGCTGCTCGCCAAGCACCAGGGCATGAATCCGACAAGCTCGTTTAAAGACACGGGCATGACCGCAGCCCTGTCCGTCGCCGCGGAGCGTGGCTTTCAGTGGGTCGCCTGCGCGTCCACGGGCAACACCTCCGCTGCCATGGCAGCCTACGCTGCCCGCGCCGGCCTGCGCTCCCTTGTGCTCATCCCCGAAGGCAAGATCGCCTGGGGCAAGCTCTCGCAGGCTATGGACTATGGGGCCATCACGCTGCAGCTCAAAACCGACTTCGACGGCTGCGTTCGCGTGCTCACCGAACTCCTCCGGCAGCTGCCCATCTATCTCCTCAACTCCGTCAACCCCTATCGTCTGGAAGGCCAGAAGACCCCTGCCTTCGAGCTCATGGAGCAGCTCGACTGGCAGGTTCCCGAGCATCTGATCGTCCCTGGCGGCAACCTCGCCAACAACGCCGCTCTCGGCAAAGGCTTTGCCGAACTCCATCAGCTTGGCTTCATCACGCGGGTGCCGCGGATCTCTGTCGTCCAGGCAACCGGTGCCAACCCGCTGGTTCGGAGCATGCGCGAGAACAACGGCCGTACGCTGCTGCCCGTCACTGCCGAGACCCGCGCCTCGGCTATCCGGATCGGCAACCCGGCCAGCTTTCACAAGGCCGTTCAGACCATCTCGTCGACCGGCGGCTGGACCGAAGAGGCCACCGAGCAGGAGATCGCTCTTGCCAAGGCGGAGATCGGGGCCGAGGGCATCGGCTGCGAACCGGCATCGGCCGTGACGCTCGCCGGCCTCAAGAAGCTGATCGCCGCCGGCCGGGTCAGTCGCGAGGACCGCGTGGTCCTTCTCCTCACCGGACACACCCTCAAAGACCCCCAATACACCATCGATTTCCATCGCGAAACCCTGCTAACCCCAGCGGAAATCGACCAGCTTTCGCCCGCGGAACAGTCAATTTACGCGGGATTTCGCCATCCGCCGCTGGTTATGGCGCCCGAACCCGACACCATCCTCCGCACCCTCCAGTCGCTGATGCAGACGACTTCCCCTGCGTTTGCATGAATGCTCCGTCGTCTACAAAGAAGCTTCACGTCTCATTCCCGGCCACATCCGCTAACCTCGGTCCTGGATTTGATGCTCTTGGTCTCGCGCTTTCGCTTCGACTGCATGTTCACGCCTCGTTAGCCGAGACCTTCTCTATAGTTGCCACCGGGCGTGATGCCGACCAGGTCCGCCAGCTCGAGAACAACCTTATTCTGACCACCTATCAATCCGTTCTGTTGGCAAAAGACCGGACCCCCCAACCGCTGCATCTTGAGGTTCACAATGAGATTCCGCTTGGCATGGGCTGCGGCTCCTCTGCCGCGGCACTCTGCGCCGGTGTCCACCTGGCGGTCTTCTTTGGCGATTTGAACTGGACTATGGCACAGATCCTGGACGAAGCAGCACGCCGCGAAGGTCACCCGGACAACGTTGCAGCCTGCATCGAAGGCGGTCTCACAGTCTCTCGAACCACGGCTGGAGGCAGCACTGTTCGTGCTACGTTCGGCACCGACCTGCCTTGGCGTCTGCTTCTGGCATTGCCCCAGGTCTCGCTTTCTACTCAGGCGTCCCGCGCACTGCTTCCGGAGTCCTACAGCCGCGCGGATGCCGTCCTAAACGTCCAGAGCACTGCGCTGCTGGTCAGCGCCTTCGCCCTGAACCGCCCCAATCTCCTTGCCATTGCCACCGAAGATCGGCTCCACCAGCCGTTTCGCCGTCAGGTCTGTCCGCTATTCGCGGCTTTGGAGAGTCTCCGCGATCACCCTTTGGTGCACAGTGTCACTCTGTCTGGTGCCGGACCGTCGACCCTGCTCATCGTTGACGCTGCATTTCCCGTGGAGGAGGTGGCGCGAGTCGCCGGTCCGCTTCTGTATGAACTCATGCCGGTGTCCATTGGGGCAGGGGCAAATTTCGGGCCTCCTTTCCACAGCAAGTAACCTCGTAAAATGTTACCTAAGAGTTGTTGCTCGACAGCGACAGCTTCTTTAGTCTTCCGTTTGTAGACAGTTCTGGGGAGGGCTGCTACAACGCCCGTTGACCTCTTTCGAGAGGTCCGGGCGTTTCTCATTTCTGCTGTGCAGTGTGGTGCAGCTGCTGCTCGGAATCGATCGCCTGCACCCCGCATCATATGAAGTATGCGGTGTCTCCGTGATGGTATGCGGGCCACTGTAGCCCCGATCACGAGATCGGTGGGAGGAAAGGATGAGCACGATGGCAGGTCAAGTCCCCGCGGTAGATGACGCAAGCTTTGAGCAAGAGGTTCTCAAGTCGGAGCAGCCGGTGCTCGTCGATTTCTGGGCGTCGTGGTGCGGTCCCTGCCGTGCTTTAGCTCCTATTGTGGATGAGGTCGCCACGGAGCGGCAGGGAACTCTGAAGGTCATGAAGATGGACGTAGACGCGAACTCGCAGACTCCCTCTCGCTACGGGATTCGCGGCATTCCCGCGCTTCTTCTGTTCAAGGATGGCAAGGTCGCGGAGCAGATTGTAGGTTATGTTCCCAAGGAGACGATCGATAAGACGATCGCAAAGGTGATCGCCTAATTTTCTTTTGTGCACGCCCGTAAGGCGGCCCACGGGCCGTCTTTTCGGCTTTTGAGCTCCCATTGCTACACTTCGTTCCATGGTGGAATCCGCCATCTTCCGACTCGCGCTTGTCGCTGTTCTCATCCTCGCTAACAGTTTCTTTGTCGCCGCCGAATTTGCGATTGTCAGTGTCCGCGAGACTCGGATGCAGCAACTGCTTTCCCAGGGGCGTGTGGGTGCGTCGGCTGTTCTTGAGTTGAAGTCTCGTATCGAGCAGTTTCTTCCGGCAGCGCAGCTAGGCGTGACGCTCGTAGCTCTTGCTCTTGGCTGGCTGGGTGAGCCAGTTATTGCCGCCATACTGATCCAGATTGTTCATGCAACGCACCTCCACCTCGCATCCGAGGTGCTCCATCCCCTCGCGATTACAGTCGCGTTCGCCGCGATCACGTTTCTTGAGGTGCTTCTTGGTGAACTCGTGCCGAAGTCTCTGGCACTCCAGCGTGCCGAGCGTATTGCGCTTGCGGTTGCCGCGCCAATGGATGTGTTTATCCGGCTTACCCGTCCTGCCATTCGCCTGTTGAACAGCTCAGCTACCGCAGTTCTCTTGCTGTTTCGGGCGCCTCTTGGCGTTGAAGGGGTTGTTCACTCGCCGCAGGAGTTGAAGCTTGTGACCACGGCTACTCGCAGGATGGACCTCCTCAGCCCATTCCAGGAGCAGATTATTCATCGTGCCGTCGATCTTGCCGAGCTTACGATCCGCGAGATCATGACACCGAGGTCCCGTATCGTGCTTCTTCCTGCGGACCTGCCTTTGGAGCAGGCCAGCGCCCGCATCGTCGAAGAGCAGCACTCCCGCGTGCCCGTCTTTGAGCCTGAAGCTCGTCCGGACGCAGTGGCCGAACAGGACCGCATCATCGGCGTCGTTTACTCCAAGGATGTCTCCCGTCTGATGCACTTTCGGTCTTCAAAACGGACATCGCGCCTTCCGGCTCTCACCTTGCGGGAGATCATGCGTCCTGTCGCGCTTGTGCCCGAGACCAAACTTGTGGTGGAGCTCCTTCTTGAGTTCCAGCGGGATCGTCGCCAGATCGCAATTGTGGTCGACGAGTTCGGCTCCACAACCGGCCTTGTTACCGCGGAGGACACGCTGGAACAGATTGTGGGAGAGCTTGAGGATGAGTTCGACACCACACCGCGCATTCCCTCGCTCGGAACTTCCGGTGATCTGATGCTTGATGGTGCTACTACCCTTCGCGATCTTGCCACACAACTGCGCTGGGAGTTCCCCCGCGAAGCCGGCGTCGATACTCTTGCTGGTTTCCTTCTCTTCCAGCTTGGACACCTCCCTGCCGTCGGCGAACAACTTCTTGTCGGTGGCCGCACCTACACGATTACTGCAATGGATGGGCGCCGTATTTCCCGTGTTCGCGTGCAGACAGCCGAGCCTGCTCTAGCCTCCGCATGACCGAGGTCTCACATGAGTCCACCACATTGACACCAACCACTCCCAGAGCGGCCCGAGTAACAGGGAGGGGAAGAGCTTTCCAGTCGCTCCTCGCCCTGCTTCGCCAAGCGCTCCTCGCGCTGCCCCTCCTCTGGGCTGTCGTTTCTGTTGTTTTTCTACTTATTCACCTCGTTCCCGGTGATCCGATTGTGCAGATGCTGGGTGAAGGCGCTTCCGCGACCGACATTGCCGCCCTGCGCCACAACTTCGGCCTCGATCTTCCCCTTGGCACCCAATATGCCCATTACTGGGCCGGTGTTCTTCACGGCAACCTGGGTTCTTCGTTGCGTCTGCGCCGTTCCGTTCTTGCCCTGGTTCTTGAGCGCTATCCGTACACCGTTGCTCTTGCTCTGGCGGCCCTTGCTCTGGGTGTCTCGCTTTCAGTTCCGGCCGGCACTGCCTCAGCCGTGCGCCGCGGCCGCACTACAGACCGCTTAGTGGGGATCCTTTCTCTTTCTGGCCTTTCCTTCCCGAACTTTGCTCTCGGTCCCATGCTGATCCTTGTGTTCTCGATCGGCCTCGGATGGCTGCCCGTCTCCGGCGCAGGCTCTGCGGGTGACCCTCCTGGCACGTTTCTTCTCCACCTGATTCTTCCTGCCGTCACTCTCGGGCTTTCGCTCGCTGCCATTCTGACGCGGATGATTCGCTCCGCACTCCTGGAAGAACTCGGCCAGGATTACATACGGACTGCACGCGCGAAAGGCCTCTCCGAAGCTCGCGTTCTTCTGCGGCATGCCTTGCCCAACGCGATGCTTCCCATTCTCACCATCTTCGGTCTGCAGTTCGGTTCCCTTTTGGCAGGCGCCATCGTGACGGAGACCATCTTCAGTTGGCCCGGTCTTGGCCGCCTCACCCTATCAGCGATTAACAACCGCGACTATGCCTTGGTGCAGGGCTGCCTCTTGGCCATCGGTCTCAGCTATGTTCTCGTGAATCTGCTCACTGATCTCGCTTACGTCTTGATTGATCCACGCCTGCGAACACGTAGGTAAGGCCTTGCGCGTCAAGGGGGAGGTTCTTTGAGCGAAGCCGGCCTCCCTCCCGCGAGCGCCGTCATCTCGTTTGGAGGTGACGAAGGGCGGGGGAGAGTGCACCTGGAGGAATGACGTAGTGATCGTGGCCGCCGGAGAGTTCCGCACGGGGTCGTGGCGCACGAAAAGGTGGGCAGAAGACATCCAGCGAGTGATTGGCAACGCGAAGCACAGCATAGACCGCCAATGTGTCACATTGTGTGCTGTAGAAACGAGTTCCGGTGATGCCACGACGCAGGAACCGGAGATGTGCCGGTTTGTAGATTAGGTCAAAGTCCGTGCCGGAGTTGCCGCCGCCTTCGCTCTGCCAAGGAACGGTCTCGAGTATGTAACCGTCGGCGATTGGATGCGATGCGAAGTGTTGTGGTCGGAACAGCGAACTCAGCGGGCCCGCAACCGAAGTGGAGAAGGCAAAGGGCAGAAGGATGGCGGCGATAGCCGCCGTTAGCGCACGAGGCCTTAACAGGGTGAAGAAGACGACGGCGAACTGACAGGAGACGATACGAATCCAGGCCTCGATATCAGTAACGCGGTGGTTGACGGAGTCCCACTTGGAGAGGAAGGTGAGGAGTGAGGGCACAAGGAGCAAGATGGCTACAAGCTGTAGCCGACGTCGATGAGGCGCGGACAGTCTCGGCCAGAGCATGCGCAAGGTGATAGCTGAGAGCATGGTGAAAGCAAGTGTTGCGAAAGTTGCAAGGAATGGCATTGCTCAACAGGATAGCTGCTGCGGAATCTCAGTAGTGGCAGCTGGCCTCAGGCGACGGCCCGACGCTTTATGGGTTCCTTGCGCGCCACGAGGTTAACTGAAACGACTTTGGAAACGCCAGGCTCCTGCATCGTGACACCGTAGATGACGTCGGCTTGCTCCATGGTGCGTTTGGAGTGAGTGATGACGATGAACTGCGTGCTGGCGCTCATATGAGCAAGCAGGCCAGCGAAGCGGCCGACGTTGGTCTCGTCGAGGGGAGCATCCACCTCATCGAGGATGCAGAAGGGTGCGGGCTGGAATTGGAAGATGCCGACCAGAAGAGAGAGCGCGGTCAGGGCTTTTTCGCCGCCGGAGAGAAGGAGGATGCTCTGCAGCCTCTTGCCAGGTGGCGAGGCGATGATGTCAATGCCGGAGTCCGCAGCGTTCTCCTCGTCCGTCAGCTTCATCAGTGCCTGACCACCGCCGAAGAGTCTCGCAAACGTAGCGGCGAAGTTCTCGTTGATCGCGGCGAAGGCGTGATCGAACTTTTCGCGCGAGACGTCGTTGATCTCCTTGATGGAGGTCTGAGTGTTGATGATGGAGTCCAGGAGGTCCTTTCGCTGTGCTTCAAGGAAGCCATGTCGTTCTGACGCCTCCTGGAACTCTTCGAGGGCCATCATGTTTACTGGCCCCATGGCTTCGAGTTTGCCCTTGAGGGAGTGTGCTTCCTGCTCGTGGCCTGTCAGCGCTTCGGCGTCGAGAGTGAGGACCGCGGAGTCAAGCCGGAGAGCTTCGGGTTCGAGACTGAGGTCTGCTCGACAGGCCTGGTTGACATGCTCGATTTCTGCGTTGAGTCGCGCGGCGCGGGAGCTCAGTTGGGAACGATGCTCGCGGAGGCTGTCGGCCTCGGTGCGCAACGCACGCAGGCGAGTGTCGGTGAGGTTCATCGCCTGCCGCAGTGCCGCGGCTTCCGCGGAGAGACGGACACCCTCTAGAGAGGCGGTCTCTTGTGTCTGTTGCAGAGTGACCCGCTGATCGGCGATAGCTGTGCTTTCGGTTTCGCGCCTTTCGCGCTCAGCAGCGGCTGAGGCGAGCTGTGCCTCGATCTGCTGCATCCGTGACGCTTGGCTGGCGACGAGACGGCTGGTCTGTTCGAAGCTGCCCTGGGTGCCGCGACGGCGTTCGTCAAGCCCAGCCAGGACTGCCGAAGCTGCCGCGGCGGCCACTTGCAGGCGATCACGGTGCTCACGGGTCTGAGCGACGGTGGCCTGGAGGTCTGTGAGGGCCTGCTCAAGGGAAGCATGTTCGCGGTCTGCGGCCTCGGTCTGGGATTGTCGTCGCGCAATCAGGTCGAGTTTGGCATTCCGTTGATCGCGGGTGCGCTCATTGCTGAGTTGCCAATCCTGTAGGCGCCGGTTAAGACGTTGCGCTTCGGTGTCCATCTGGCGCAGCGCCGCGCCAGAGTCAGCGGCTTCGCGTTCCGCCTCTCGCCTTTCCTGGGTTTTGCGTTCGATCGAAGACTGGGTTTCGGCTATCTCGCGGGTGAGGGTGGTTGTTTTAAGGTCGACTTCGGCGAGCTGTCCTTCGGCCATGTCGATCTTTGCCATGAGCTCACGGAGGTCCCGCTTGAGCGCAAGAGGCCCGTTCGCTGAGACACGGCCGGCGGTCAGTGTGTGCGCATGGAAGACCTCGCCGCCGGGTGTAAGGAACCAGCACTCTGGATGCCGCTCGGCAAGCTCCCGTGCTTGCGTGGCATCTCTGGCGATGTATCCGTCACGCAGCTTGGGCAGCATCGTCTGGATCGCGCCTGAGAGACCCGGCAGAACGCGGACGGCCTCGCGAAGGGCAATGAGTCCCGGAGAGCTCGGGGGGGCGGCAGTGCTAAGAGTTTGTGCTGTTAGCTCTGTATCCGCCTGGACCAGAAAAGTCGCGCGGCCACTCACGTCCGAACGAAGGAGATGAGTCCCGTGTTCCGCTGCGCTCCAGTCCTGCACCACGACAAAGTTAAGTTCGTCCCGCAGGAACTCATCGATGATTAAGCCGAACTGCGTCTCCGGCTCGAGGAAGTCGGCGAGGGTGCCAAGCGGTGAGGAGCCGCCGTTCGCATGGCTTGAACGCTTGCCCGTACGGAAGATGTTCTTGACAGTGTCGGTGGAGTAGCTGTGGTCCCGAATCAGGCCTTCAAGGGAGTGCCGGCGGCCGTTCAGTGTGGCAAGTTCGCTGCGCAGGGCGTCGCCATGGCGCTTTCCTTCGGCTTCGACCTGGCGGCGCTCCTCCAAGTGCAGACGCAGTTTGGCGATTTCAACTTCAAAGCGTTGCAGACGCTCGGTGACCGACTCGAAGCTGAGCTTGATCTGTCCGCGCTGTACACCGATTGTTGCGAGCTCCTCGTGTACAAGGTCAGACTCGCGGGCGAGGCGCTGCGCTTCGGCGTCGAGCGTGCCGAGCAGAGTTTCGGCTTGCGCGATTTCATTGCGCACCGCGGCCGCACGCTGCATGACGTGGAGCAGCTGGCGTCTGGTGCTTTCCAGGCCCTGCTCGGCGGCTTGCACGGCCTTTGCCGCGTTTTGGGTGTCGGTGGTGCGCTGGGTTGCGACCTCCCGCGCTGCGGCTGACTCCACGTTTGCGCTGGCAAGAAAAGCTTGCTGTTGTTCGAGTTCGGATCCGAGATCGGCAAGTTGGCCGCGGGCTGCCTCGACCTCGTGCAGCCCTGTTTCCAGGCGGCCCGAAAGCTCGGTGATGCGCTCCCGATTCGAGGTCTCGCGGGCGTTGATGCGCTCCAGTTCTACCGCCGCCTGTGAGGCGGTCGCGTTGGAGGAGCGTATGGCGGCGTCTAGGTCATAGCCGCGCGCGAGGGACGCTACGTGCTCCGCGTCGAGCCGTTCGATCTCGCTGGTCTGCACATCGATCGTCTCTGTATCGCGTGCAATCTGTTGCTCCATGCGTTTTGCTTCGCTGTCAAGCAGCGTCATCCGGCTATGGAGAATGACCGTAAGCTTGGCGCGGAGCTCGTCCCGCAGGGCACCGTAGCGCTCAGCTTTGGCGGCCTGACGCTTGAGCGAGCCCATCTGCCGCGTGACCTCGTCGAAGATGTCGTTGAGACGCGCGAGGTTTTGTTTGGCGGACTCCAGACGGAGCTCGGCGAGGCGCTTCTTGGTTTTGAAGCGGGTGATGCCGGCCGCCTCTTCAATGATCCCGCGTCGCTCAAGGGGCTTTGAACTCAGCAGCTGTCCGATGCGCTCTTGGCCGATGATGGCATAGCTTTCGCCCCCGAGCCCCGTGCCGAGAAAGATGTCTTGTATATCGCGAAGGCGGCAGATGCGCCCATTCAGCAGATACTCCGAGTCTCCGCTGCGGAACAGGCGTCGCGTAACAGTGACTTCTCCGGCGCGCACCGGGGCCCGATTAAACCTTCGCCGCCGAATGCGGAGGATGACTTCGCCCGAAGATGTACCCGCTGTAGGGGCTGGGTCTGGGCCGCGGTCGCCTGAAGTACCGGATTGAATGGATCGAAGATCGCCACCCTCTGTGGCGAGGACGATGCCAGGCTGAGCTTCAGCGACGGACGCTTCTGTTTCCTCGGCAGTTTCGGCGCGAAGCTGCTGTTCATCCCAGTCGTCGAGTAGCGGGGCGTCGTCGACTGGGTTGTGGTCTCCGATGACCAGTTCGGGACCTTCTGGATGTAGCCCGACTCCGTCATAGAGCTCGGGGTCGACGAGAGTAAGCGAGACCTCTGCCATGCCGGTGGGTCTGCGCTCGTGCGTGCCCGCGAAGATGACGTCTTCCATCTTGAGACCGCGAAGGCTTTTGGCGGACTGCTCCCCGAGAACCCAGGTGATCGCGTCGGAGATGTTGGATTTGCCGCAGCCGTTCGGTCCGACCACGGCCGCGATGCCGCGCCCGGAGAGTGCAACTTCCGTGCGGTCGCAGAAGGACTTGAAGCCCAGAATCTGGATCCGAATCAGCTTAAGCATAGTGTCTGCGGGACTCCCGACGGTGCTGAGTGAACTCGCGTCTGCTTCAAATTTAGCCCTGTGTGGGTACCAGATCAAACACGTCTCCTCAACATGTTGTGGATAAGGCGTGCACACCACAATTAGCGGAGCCCTTAGAACGATTGTTAGCCTGCGCAGAGACCGAGGCCCTGGATAGAAATGTACGCGGACGCGACGGCGTCTCGACTCAGCGACGATCTGGGTCACTCCACGCTATCTGGTCGATGGACAACAGGGTTGCTCATATTCGCATCCTCCCGTGCAGCTAGACAGCAGCGATCGCGGCGAACTGCAGAGGAATGCTTTGTCTGAAGCCCACTCGCGAGAGGACGAATTGCTCTATGATCAGGCAATCCGAGGCGCAACGCTGAACGGCTTGAGCTTCTAATGATCCGAGGAGTGGGAAACATGCGAAAGGCAGTAGTTGCGTCTCTTTTGGCGATCGCCAGTGCAGGGTCGGGCGCCCGGTTCGGCTTCTCTCAGGCAGCAGCGGCGGCTCCGGCCGGTCAGGTGCAGATGCCACAGGCCGAGTACAACGATTACACAGCGGCTGAGGGGCAGACGACGCCGCAGGCCAAGGCGGCGGCGCTGGAAGCTTACCTGACCAAGTACCCCAACAGTTCCGTCAAGACGGATGTTTTGCAGCAGTTAATGGTCGCGTACAGCTCGTTCGATCCAACCAAGACGCTGGATGCGGCTGATCGCTTGCTGCAGGTGCAGCCGAATAATCTGCGCGCCATCACGCTGGAGGTCTACTTCCGCAAGACGGCTGCCGACCAGTTGACCGACCCGACAGCTAAGCAGGCGGCGCTGGATAAGGCGGCCGATTACGCGCAGAAGGGTTTGGCCGCAAGCAAGCCCACTGAGATGAGTGACGCAGACTTTACTACTTTGAAGACCAACGCGTACCCGATCTTTTACAGTGCCATTGGAACCGCGGCGCTGAATAAGAAGGACTCGGCGACGGCGATCGACAACTTCAAGAAAGAGTTGGCGGCTGTTCCGGTGGATCAAACGACCAAGCCTGGCCCGATCCTGCAGGACACCTACTACCTAGGTCTGGCGTACCTGCAATCAAACCCGCCGGATCTGTTGGACTGCGCTTTTTACGTGGCGCGCTTTGTCTCATTCGCGCCCGATCCGTACAAGACGCAGCTGGCGCCGACGGCCCAGTATTGCTACAAAAAGTACCACGGCAACGCGGATGGATATGACAAGATCACGACCGCAGCGGCGGCGAATTTAAATCCGCCATCGGACTTGTTCAGCTCGATCACACCTGCGCCCAAGCCCTCCGACATTGCTCACCAGACGGTAGCTTCAACGCCGGATCTTGGCACCCTGGCGCTGAGTGACAAGGAGTTCATTCTGCAGAACGGTACGCAAGAGGACGCTGAGAAGGTTTGGGACACCGTGAAGGGCAAGACGGTTGAGATCCCAGATGCCACGGTGAGCACCGCGACGGACTCGGTGGTGACAGTTGCCGTCTCAGACGATGCTGTGCAATCCAAGCAGGCCGACTTCACCTTCAACATGAAGGAGCCCTTAAAGACGGTGCCCACGGTTGGATCCAAGGTGACGCTGACGGGTACCTATTCCTCGTACACGCGTGGGGGTGCTTCGACGGCAAGTGGAGCTTCAACCGCGAGCGGGACGGCGGCTGGTGCTTCGACTCCGAGCGGCACGTCGACTACTGGTACTTCGACAACGGGTACCGCGACTGGGTCCGGAACCTCTGGAACTGGGACGGAGACCTCTTCCACAGGCACCACGGCCTCGGGAGGCGGCGCTACGGGTTCTACGGCAACGGGGTCCTCGGCAACGGGCTCCGCGACGACGGGCTCTACGACAACGGGCTCAAGTGCTGAGAGCTCCACGACGGGAAGCAGCACGGCTGCTCCGGGGCAGCTCATGATCGTGATGAGCGATGGAGCAATCGTAAACAAGGAGACTCCGAAGCGCACGACCACGCGTTCCACGAGACACACGACGACACATCGGACAACCCGAAGTCACTAGGTCGAGGACAACGGACAGTGAGCGGGCAATCCTTTGGGATTGCCCGTTTTGTTTGCGACCAAGGTACCGGGGCTGCTGGCTCGAATGGGGCATGGCAGGATCGTCGGGCGATCTACATCATCTAAGCGTGCCACATTTGTGCAGAGCATTGCGCCACTTGTTCGTCCTGATGCTAGCTGCCACTCCGGCTTTTGCTGCGGGAGGTGCAAGGCTGCAGCCTGCTACATCTACTGCGCTGAGGGAGCATGCGGTCCAGCACGGGAACGTTAGCAGAGGTCTGCAGCTGCTGTGTCAGCGGACGTATGTTCGGGAGCACGGGTTTCGGTCATACCGGGTGCGAGACCGCTTTGGACGCATAGCCCAACTCGAGCGGGTGAGGGAAGATAGTTCGGTTGATGCCCGGGCACTGGTTCAAGTGCACGCAAATGAAAACAGGCCGCCTACGAGTGAGCAGAGCCTTTTGGGGGGCGCTCTGGCGCTGGATAGGCGAACGGTAGCTACTCGCCGAGGGCGAGGCGGCGGATGCTGGTGGCGCGACCGGTGTGCGGGTCGCAGCCGATAAGGGCGGCGCAGAGCCTGGGGTTGCCACGGGCGGCCTCGAACTTGCCTGGTAGGCCGGTGAGGAAGCGATGAAGGGCGAGTTCGCTTTCGACGCCGATGACGGAGTCGTAGGGGCCGGACATGCCGACGTCGGTCTGGAAGGCGGTGCCGTGGTGAAGGAGGCGCTCGTCGGCGGTGGGGATGTGGGTGTGGGTGCCGAGGACGGCGGTGACGCGGCCGTCGAGGTACCAGCCGAGCGCGACCTTTTCGCTGGAGGCTTCGGCGTGGAAGTCGACCAGGATGACGGTGGCGCCGGACTCCGCTTTGACCTTGGCGAGGAGCTCGTCGGCTTTGCGGAAGGGGTCGTCGCAGGAGCTCATGAAGACGCGGCCCTGGAGGTTGATGACGGCGTATTTTTCGCCGCCGGAGAGTTGGCCCTGAAAGAGGCCGAAGCCGGGGGTGGAGGGGTTGTAGTTGGCGGGGCGGAGGACGCGGCGGCCGCGCTCGGTGGAGGTCTCGGGGACGGCCATGTAGTCGAAGACCTCGCGCTTGTCCCAGATGTGGTTGCCGGTGGTGATGACGTGGGCTCCCCAGTCGAAGATCTCCTCGGCGAGGGCGGGTGTGATGCCGAAGCCACCGGCGGCGTTTTCGCCGTTGATGACGAGGAGGTCGACGGCGTGGGTTTGGAGGAGGTGGGGGAGGTGTTCCCGCACGATGTGGCGGCCGGCGGAGCCGAAGACATCGCCGACGAAGAGGATGTTCATCAAGGCTGAGGGTAGCACTGGCCCGGGTTAGATTGCCGCTGCGCGCAGTGGTCCGTGGGCTGTGATAGCTTGCTTCACATGGCGCAGAGTGGTCGTTTTCCCTTGTGTGTACGGGTGCTTCAGGTCCTCGCTTCAGATGCGACTGCGATGCACACGTCCTCGGCGATTGCGGAGGAGTTGGGCGAGAGTCCGGTGATGGTGCGGCGGACATTTTTGCTGCTGCAGAAGGCGGGGTTGATCGCCCAGCGGAAGGGGCCTGCGGGTGGGGCTCGGCTGAAGGTCGCGCCGAAGCAGATCGGCATGGGGGATGTGTATGCGGCGGCCGAGGGGGGATGGATCAGCTTTGGGGAGGACGACGGAGAGCGGTTGCTTGCCCTGGAGAAGCGGCTGCGGCGGGATGCGCTGGAGGCGATGAATGGGACGACGCTGGCGCAGGTGATCAAGAGGATGCAGCGGGGGAGCTAGGCTTCTGGTGTTGACGAGGTGAGGCTGGCAGGGTACCCCCCCCCCCCGTACTTATTTGCTAAAGTCTTCGATCGAGAGACTTTAGGTTGGGACTTCGGTACACCCGGTGTGTGTGTCTCGGTGCGCGTCACGGTGGACTGCCCCCATGGGTTCCGACGCTGCCTAGGTTCAGGATAGGGCGTGTGGTTGGCTCATTGTGCCAACGTCCCGCGCTTTTGTGGGCTTACCTGCCGATGCTGTGGACTGCTGGGAGAGACGCAGGTCCGTGCGGGGATGACAACAAAGGGGGGCGGCTTAGGTGGATGGGGTGTCTTCGGCTTCGGCGGCTGGGGTTTTGGTTTGGGGGCGGAGGAGGGGGAAGAGGATGACGTCGCGGATGGAGCGGGCGCCGGTGAGGAGCATGACGAGGCGGTCGATGCCGATGCCCTCGCCGGCGGTGGGGGGGAGGCCGTACCCGAGGGCTCGGACGTAGTCCTCGTCCATGGCGTGGGCTTCGTCGTCGCCGCGGTCGCGTTCCTTGAGCTGGTCTTCAAAGCGGGCGCGCTGTTCGACGGGGTCGTTGAGCTCGGAGAAGGCGTTGCCGACTTCGAAGCCGCCGATATAGAACTCGAAGCGCTCGACCCATTCGGGGTCGTCGGGTTTTTGCTTGGAGAGCGGGGAGACGGCCAGGGGGAAGTCGTAGATGATGGTCGGCTGGATGAGGTGGGGCTCGGCGAACCCTTCAAACAGGGTGGCTGTAGCCTTTCCCGCTGATATCAAGGTTGGGAACTCAGCATTCGGTTCATCGTCGATTTCGCCGCGAGCGCTCATGAGTGTGGCTCGAATGTCAGCTATGTGCAACCGAGTAGCGGGGTCTCTCGCAGACAACTCTCTATCTTGAACTGATGTGTTCGCGTCATCAAGAAAAAAGCTTAGCTTGGTCCCATTCACAAAATCGTTGTCAGTGGGAGGCGTACCAGCTTCTCTCGGCCAGAACTTAATAATGGCGTCGCGCATTGTGAGGCGCTGCCACTCGGACTTTGCGAGGTCGATCTCGACTCCGTTGAAGTGGGTGATGGTGGTGCCGTTAACTTCTTGGGCGACGAAGGGGATGAGCTCTTCGGTGAGGTCCATGAGGTCGTGGTAGTCGGCGTAGGCCTGGTAGAACTCGAGCATGGTGAACTCGGGGTTATGGCGGGTGGAGACGCCCTCGTTGCGGAAGTTGCGATTGATCTCGTAGACGCGGTCGAGGCCGCCGACGACGAGTCGCTTGAGGTAGAGCTCGGGGGCGATGCGGAGCGAGAGGTCGATGTCGAGGGCGTTGTGGTGAGTTGTGAAGGGGCGGGCCGCCGCGCCGCCGGCGACGGTGTGCATCATGGGGGTTTCGACTTCGAGGTACTGCCGGTCGTCGAAGAATTTGCGTATGGCGCGGAGGGTGGCCGCGCGTTTGACGAAGATCTCGCGGACGTTGGGCGGCTCGGCTTCCGATGCGGCTGCGGTCGAGGGCTGCGGGCTGGCGGGGAGGGCGTCGGGGGCGGCGTACTTCGGCTCCGCGGCGGGAGCGTGAGTCTCCTGCCTGACGGTGCTGCCTGTGTTCATGAAGAGGTCGACGTAGCGCTGGCGGTAGCGGAGTTCGGTGTCTTCTAGGCCGTGGTATTTGTCGGGGAGGGCGAGCATGGACTTGGTGAGGAAGGTGAGGTGTTCGACGTGGACGGTGAGCTCGCCGGTGCGGGTGCGGAAGAGATAGCCGGAGACGCCGATGTGGTCGCCGAGGTCGAGGAGCTTGAAGACCGCGAACGCGTCGTCGCCGACGGCGTCGCGGCGGACGTAGATCTGGAGGCGTTCGCCGCCGCCCTGGAGGTGGGCGAAGCCGGCCTTGCCTTGGAGGCGGATGGCCATGAGGCGGCCGGCGACGGTGACTTGGGGGCGGTCGGCTTCGAGCTGCTCGGCGGTGGCGGGGTCGAAGCGGCGGCGGAGGTCGAGGATGGTGTCGGGCGCGGGGGCGCCGGGGGTGGCGGGGAAGCGGCTGGGGTAGCGCGCGGCGGAGGCGGGGATGTGTTCGGAGCGGCTAACGATCTCGGCGATCTGGGCGAGCTTGTCGCGGCGGAGCTGATAGAGGTTTGCTTCGAAGTCGGACTCGGGCACGGTGCGGATTCCTTGGTGATGTCGGCGGGTTTGTTTCAGAGTATCGCCTGCGGTGGGATGGCGTGCGGGCAGGCGCGGCGGCGTGGTGTAATGGACCGGTTATGGCGGAGCAGGACGACAAAGGCAAGAAGTCCGGCGGGGCGCTGGGCGAGTTAGTGAAGGCTGAGTCGATGATTCAGCTGGCAATCGCGCTGCCGGCCGGGTGTGTGATCGGGTGGCTGATCGGGGCGTGGCTGGACGCGCACTTTCACAAGACGTGGATTGGGATCGTGGGCATTCTGGTGGGGGCAGCGGGCGGGTTTGTGCAGATCTTCAGGACGGCCTCGAAGTTTCTGCGGCGGGACCGGTGACGCGGGCTCTGGAGAGCCTGTCGGACGAAGACTTTCGGCGGACGGTGGTGCGGGCGATGCGGCTGCTGGGGGTGGTGACGGCGGCCGCGGTGCCGGTGCTGTGGTGGAAGATGGGGTGGGCGACGGCGGCGCTGCTGCTGGTGGGCGCGGTGATTTCGGGGACGGGGCTGTGGGAGTGGCTGCGGCTGATGACGGCGGTGATGGCGCGGATGGATGGGGGGGAGCGGGCGCGGCCGCTGGGGCCGGTTTTGCTGGGGTTCTTTCTGCGGCTGGGGGGTACGGTGGTGTTGCTCTATGGTAGCCTGAAGCTCTTGGACGGCTCCGTTTACGCGCTGGCGGCGGGTCTTGGCATGGGTGTGTTTGCGCTGACGGTTGAAGCGCTGCGGCTGATGCAGGCCTGGACGGCGTAGGTTCGGTACCCGACGAGACTACTTTTTATGCCGACACAGCTGCTGTTGACACGATTTCTGAATGCACACTTTGCCGGACCGGTGGATGCGCTGCTGCGTGCGGTGCATGTGACGCCGGAGTATCCGCGGGCGCCGATCAGCAACGCCTTTGCGATGGAGCTGCTGATCTTTTTGTTTTTGCTGTTGTACTTCGTGGTGGTGCGGGTGTCGCTGTCGGTGGAGACGCCGGGCGGGGTGCAGCACATGGCGGAGATGACGCACGAGTTTGTTTCGGAGCAGGGCGAATCGATCATTGGGCATGGGCACGAGCGGTTCACGGGGTACCTGACGACGCTGCTGCTATTTATTTTGCTGGGCAACTTGATTGGGCTGATCCCTGGGCTGGAGTCGCCGACGGCGAATGTGGTGGTGCCGCTGGGGTTTGCGCTGGTGACGTTTGTGTACTACCAGTTTCATGGCGTGCGGGCGAATGGGCCGGCGTACATCAAGCAGTTTTTGGGGCCGGTGTGGTGGCTTTCTTGGCTGCTGTTTCCCATCGAGGTGATCTCGCATGTGGCGCGTGTGTTGTCGCTGACGGTGCGGTTGTACGCGAATATGTTCGCGGGGGATCTGGTGACGCTGGCGTTTTTCTCGCTGGTACCTGTGGGGATTCCGCTGATTTTTTTGGGGCTGCATCTTGGGGTCGCTGTGGTGCAGGCGTATGTGTTCTTTCTGCTGGCGGCGATCTATCTGTCGTTGGCAATCGCGCACGACCATTAGGAGTTTCAGTTTGTTGTGGAGCCACTCCCGCTCCGCGATAGCAATAGCGCCGCGAGCGTGAGGGTGCCAGCTCGGTGAGCATCAACCACCCACTGGCGGCGTACTTCAGGGAGTTTTGGAGTTACTTCATGTTGAAGAAGCTGCAGTATGTGTTTATGACGTTGGCCGCGATGTTGCTTGCAACGCCGGCCTTTGCGCAGGGTGGGAACGCCGCCTCGCAGTGGGTTCCACTGGCCGCTGGTTTGGGCATGGCGCTGGCCGCGGGGCTTTGCGGGATTGGTCAGGGGCGGGCGACGGCCTCGGCTGCCGAGGCGCTGGCGCGGAACCCTGGGGCTCGGCCTGGAATCTTTATCTTTTTGATTTTGGGACTGGCGTTTATTGAGTCGCTGGCGCTGTTTACGTTTGTGATTATCTTTATCAAGGTGAAGTAGCTTCGGCGGATTTGGATGAGAGCGGCCCTTGAGGTTTCAGGGGTCGCTTTTGTTTTGTGCCGGGCGTTGCGGCAAATCATGTGTCGGGCTTTCAGCCCTCTGTTTGTTGGGGGCTCTCCTAGGCCTGCGGCCTAGGCTTTTATGTGTCGGGCTTTCAGCCCTGGTCGTTTGTGACCTGAACCCAAGTTTTTCTATGTTGGGCATTGGCCCTGGTCGTTTGTGACCTGAACCTAGACTTTGGATTTTGTGGGCATTGGCCCCTGGATGCATGCAGGTAGGGATGCTCCAATCTAGTCGAGGCATTGGCCCTGGATGGCATGTAGTTGGAAGATGCCGGTCTAGGCTTCGGCCCTGGATGGTATGTGAAGCCTGTCTCAGCCTTGGTGACTCAATGGTGTGTGACGTGAGGAGCTCAAACCCGTTTGGTGCTGCGCGCGGATTGTTTTTGGGGCGGGGCTTTGTTGTTACTGCTGCGCTAGGGTGGGGGTGGCTTCGGGGCAGGGTGTGGGGGCGCCGGTGTTGATGCAGGGGAGGCGGTGGGTGAGGGTGCTGGCGGATTGGGCGAGGGCGAGGGTGCGGCCGGGGAGGATGCCGAGGATGAGGGTGGCGAGGGCGGCGAGGCCGAGGCCGATGGCGGCGGGTGCGGGAACGCGATGCATTGGGAGTTCTTCGGCGGCGGTCTGCTGGGCTGGGCGGGCGTAGATGGCGGCGAGCAGGCGGAGGTAGTAGAAGCAGGCGACGCCGGAGTTGAGCAGGCCGATGACGGCGAGACCCACACGGCCGGCGTGGAGGGCGGCGGCGAAGACATAGAACTTGCCGAAGAAGCCGCCGGTGAAGGGGATGCCGATGAGGGAGAGGAGGAACAAGGCGAAGAGGGGGGCGAGGACGGGGCGGCGGGTGGCGAGGCCGGTGTAGTCCTCGACCGAGCGCAGGGACTCGTTGTAGCCGGAGGCCTGCGTGATGCAGGCGAAGGCGCCGACGTTCATGGCGGCGTAGGCGGCGGTGTAGAAGCAGGCGGCGGCGACGCCGTCGGCTGGGAAGGCGGTGAAGGCGACGAGGAGGTAGCCGGCGTGGGCGATGGAGGAGTAGGCGAGCATGCGCTTGACGTCGCGCTGGAGCAGGGCGCCGAGGTTGCCGATGCACATGGAGAGGGCGGCGATGATCCAGAGGAGGGCGGACCAGCGGGGCTCCATGGCGGGGAAGCCGCCGAAAAGAATGCGGAGCAGGACGGCGAAGGCGGCGGCCTTGGGTGCGGTGGACATGAGGCCGACGACGGGGGCGGGCGCGCCCTGGTAGACGTCGGGTGTCCAGACGTGGAAGGGGGCGGCGGAGACCTTGAAGCCGAGGCCGATGATGATCATGGCGAGGGCGAGGAAGGCGAGGTTGGGGGTGGCGGTCTTGCCGAGCATTTCGGCGGCGGCCAGGATGTTGGTGGAGCCAGTGGAGCCGAAGACGAGGGCGATGCCGTAGAGGAAGAAGGCGGTGGCGAAGGAGCCGAGGAGGAAGTACTTGATGGAGCTTTCGGAGGCGGTGGCCTGACCCTTGCGGAAGCCAGCCATGATGTAGGTGGAGATGGAGGAGATCTCGAGGCCGATGAAGACCATGAGGAGCTCGACCGAGCAGGTCATGAGCATCATGCCGACGGCGCCGAAGAGGGAGAGGGCGAAGTACTCGCCGGCGTGATTGGCGTGGCCCTGGAAGTAGTCGAGCGAGCCGAGCAGGGTGACGAGGACGACGCCGGCGATGAGCAGGTGGAAGAAGACCGAGAAGCTATCGATCTGGACCGTGGTGTAGAAGGCGGTGATGACGCCGGTGGAGCGAACGACGGCGAGCTGGTACCAGGCGGCGCCGGCGGCGGCGACGGTGCCGGCGATGGCGAGCCAGCCGAGGGGACGGCGGGAGGCGCCGGCGGGGAGGAGGGGTTCGCCGAGCATGATGCCGACGCCGACGAGGGTGAGGATGATTTCTGGGAGGAGCGCGAGGAGGTTGGGTGACATTAGTAGCGGGCTCCCTGGTTAGCGTGTGGGGCGGGCCTGCCGAGGGCCGCGGCGGCGAGGCTGGGATCGAGGAAGCCTGGGCTGGAGGGCTGGGGCTGCGGCTGGGGCAGGGTCGCGGCGAGGCGGACACCGACGGGATCGATGGCGCGCATGAGCACGGGCGAGGCGACGCCGAGGAAGAGGAAGAGGAGAACCAGGGGCCAGAGGGCGACGTGCTCCCGCGGGCTGAGGTCGCGGGCGGGGACCTCGGCGGGGCGGAAGCCGAGCTCGCCGTAGAAGGTGCGCTGGGTGGCGATGAGCATGTAGGCGGCCGAGAGGATGACGCCGGTGGTGGCGATGACGGTCCAGAGGAGATGGTGGCCGAGGACGGAGTGCATGGTTCCGGAGAGGATGAGGAACTCGCCGACGAAGTTGTTGAGCATGGGCAGGCCGACGACGGAGAGCGTCATGATGACGAACATGGCGACCATCCAGGGGAGGCGGGCGGCGATGCCGCCGAGGTCGCGCATGTCGTAGGTCCCGTAACGCTCGTAGAGGAAGCCGAGGAGCAGGAAGAGAGCGGCACCGGAGAGCGATTCGGAGACGATGTGGAAGATGCCGCCGTCGATGCCGGCGACGGTGAAGGAGAAGCTGCCGAGGGTGATGAACGAGAGGGCGCCGAGGGTGGCGAAGGCAGCGAGGCGCTTGAGGTCGTTTTGGACGAGGGCGAGGAGCGCACCGTAGACGACGCCGATGCCGCCGAGGGCGATCATGAGCGGGGCGATGCGGTGGGACTGCTCGGGGAAGATGCCGAAGGAGAAGCGGAGGATGGAGTAGAGGCCGAGCTTGCCGGCGAGGACGATGGCGAGGGCGGTGGGGGCTTCGGAGAGGGCGTCGGCTAGCCAGCCATGCAGTGGGAAGACGGGGACCTTGACGGCGAAGGCGACGAGGAAGGCGAGGGAGGCGAGCCAGAGGGCGGAGGGGTTGGGCGAGATGCGATGGGCGGCGGCGAGTGCCTGGAGGCGCGGGAGATCGAAGGTGCCGGTGCGGGCGTAGAGCCAGAGCATGCCGACGAGGAGGATGGCGGAGGGGATAAAGGCGTAGAGAAAGTAGCGGATGGCGGCGCGGCGTCGGTTGGAGGTGCGGCCGAAGGTGGCGATGAGGATAGTCATGGGAACCAGCGAGAGCTCCCAGAAGGCGTAGTAGAGGAAGAGATCGAGCGAGACGAAGACGCCGAGCATGGCGACCTGCTGGAGCAGAAAGAAGATGTAGAAGGTCTTGCGGCGGGTGGCTATGGTGTTCCAGCTGGCGAGCACGCCGAGGGGGGCGAGGACGCCGGAGAGGACGACGAGCCACATGGAGAGGCCGTCGACGCCGAGGTGGTAGTTGATGGCGGGGGAGGCGATCCAGGTCGAGTTCTGCTCGAACTGGAAGAGGCCGTGCGCGGCGGGGCTGTAGTTGAAATGGGAGGGGAGGTGGAGGGTGAGGAGAAGGGTGAGGAGGGTGACGCCGAGGGTGGTGCCGGCCATGATGCGGCCGCGGTCGGGCAGGAAGGCGAGAAGGATGGCGCCCGTGAGGGGGACAAAGGTGATGAGCGTCAGGATGGTGTGATCGAGGTTCATCAGAGGCGGGTTCCTAGTGGAGCAGAAGCGTGCGGCCGAAGAGCATGACGACGATGACGGCGGCCGCGCCGAGCGCGAGCCAGCCGGCGTAGGAGCGGATGTTGCCGGACTGGATGCGGCGGGTAAGGGTGCCTAGGCCGCGTGTGCCGGCGGCCGCTCCTGCGGCGAAGCCGCCGACGAGGGCCTTGTCGACGACGAGGTTGAGCACGAGGCGGGAGAGGGCGAAGAGGGGGGCGACGATGGCGGCGCGGTAGAGCTCGTCGATGTAGAACTTGTGGTCGACGAGGGAGTAGACGGGGGCGAAGCGGCGGGCGAGGGCGGCTGCGGTGCCGGGCTTGCGGTAGTAGAAGAGGTAGGCGACGCCGAGACCGGTTAGGGCGACGAGGACGGAGACGACGGCGAGGCCGAGCTCGGTCGAGTGGGAGACGGCGTCGGCGTTGGTGGCGGCGGCGGCGACGTGGGAGGAGGCGAAGACGGGGTCGAGGAAGTGCTCGATGTCGTTGTGTCCGCCGAGGGCGGCGGGAATGCCGACCCAGCCGCCGATGATGGAGAGGAGGGCGAGGACGGCGAGGGGGAGGGTCATGATCCAGGGCGACTCGTGGACGCCGTGGGAATGAGCTGCTTGCGCTTTGTCATGCTCGGCTTCGTGGGCCATGTTCTGGCCTGTGTGAGCGTTGGCGTGGCTGGCCTCTTCGCCGTGACCGAGGGCGTGCTCGTCGAAGCGTGGGGGGCCGAAGAAGGTCTTAAACCAGAGGCGAAACATGTAGAAGGAGGTGAGGCCGGCGGTGATGAGGCCGACGAGCCAGAGCAGCTTGGCGAGCGGGTTGGGGCTGGCGAAGGTCTGGTAGAGGATCTCGTCTTTGGAGAAGAAGCCTGCCCAAGGCGGGATGCCGGCTATGGCAAAGACGCCCATGGTCATGGTCCAGAAGGTGATGGGGATGCGGCGACGGAGGCCACCCATGACGCGCATATCCTGCTCGCCCGAGAGGGCGTGAATGACGGAGCCGGCGGCGAGGAAGAGGAGTGCTTTGAAGAAGGCGTGGGTGAGGAGGTGGAAGATGGCCGCGGAGTAGGCGGCGACGCCGCAGGCGAGGAACATGTAGCCGAGCTGGGAGACGGTGGAGTAGGCGAGGACGCGCTTGATGTCGTGCTGCACGATGCCGATGGTTGCGGCGAGGAGGGCGGTGAGCGCGCCGATGATGGCGACGACGCCGAGGGCGAAGGGACTGCGGTCGAAGAGGACGTGGGCGCGGGCGACGAGATAGATGCCGGCGGTGACCATGGTGGCGGCGTGGATAAGGGCCGAGACCGGCGTGGGGCCTTCCATGGCATCGGGCAGCCAGATGTAGAGGGGGATCTGGGCGGACTTGCCGGTGGCGCCGAGGACGAGGAGGAGTGCGATGGCGGTGAGGAAGCCGCCCTGGAGATGGGGGTGTGCGGAGATGGCCGAGAAGACAGTGGTGAAGTCGAGCGAACCGAAGTGAGCGATGAGGAGAAACATGGCGAGCAGGAAGCCGAAGTCGCCGATGCGGTTGACGATGAAGGCTTTTTTGCCGGCGTTTGCGGCGGAGTCCCGGCGGAAGTAGAAGCCGATCAGCAGGTAGGACGCGAGACCAACGCCCTCCCAGCCGACAAAGAGGAGGAGGAAGCTCGAACTGAGGACGAGGACGAGCATGAAAAACATGAAGAGGTTGAGGTAGGCGAAGAAGCGCCAGAAGCCGTCTTCGTGGGCCATGTAGCCGACTGAGTAGAGATGGATGAGGAAGCCGACGCCGGTGATGATGCCGAGCATGATGAGCGTGAGGTGATCGACGGCGAAGGCGAAGTTGACCTGGAAGCCGGAGATGGCGATCCATGGACGGCTGATGGCAGTGATGCGCTCGGGGGCGCCCGCGTGGAGCATGGCGGACCAGAGACCGGCGACGATGAGGGCGGGGATGGCGGTGCAGAGCAGAGCGATGGCGCTGACGGCAGCGCGCGGCAGGCGACGGCCGAGTGTTCCGTTGAGCAGGAAGCCGGCAAAGGGCAGAAGCGGGATGGACCAGAGGGCGGAGGCGGGCATCAGGGTTCGGGATCCTTGGGTCGTCGCTAGGATTTCATGAGGTTGATCTGGTCGACGTTCAGGGTCTGCCGGGTGCGGAAGATGGCGATGATGATGGCGAGGCCGACGGCGGCTTCGGCGGCGGCGACGACCATGACGAAAAAGACGAAGATCTGTCCCTGGACGCGGCTCCACATGTGGGCGAAGGCGACAAAGGTGAGATTGACGGCGTTGAGCATGAGCTCAATCGACATGAAGATGGAGATGATGTTGCGCTTGATGAGGAAGGCGGCGACGCCTGTGGAGAAGAGGATGGCGGCGAGGATGAGATACCAGGCGGTGGGGACCATCATCGAGGGGCGTCCCTTCTGTTGGGGAGGGGGTCGAAGGGTGTGTGTTTCATCGTTCTACTGCTCCTTGCGGGCGAGCACGACGGCTCCGAGGATGGCGACGAGGACGAGGATGCTGGTGACCTCGAAGGGGAGCAGGAGGTCGCGGAAGAGGATGCGGCTGATCTCTATGATGTTGGAGACAACGCCGTTCAGGTGGCCGCCGAGCCTGGCGACGCCGAACGCGTGCCGCTCGGAGAGGAAGACAAAGGCGAGCAGGGCGAGGATGGCGGCGGCGCCTGGGAAGCCGGCGAGGTAGGCGGCTCGGCTGCCGGTGGTTTGTTCTTCTTCGCCCGCGTTGAGGAGCATGATGACGAAGACAAAGAGAACCATGATGGCACCGGAGTAGACGATGACCTGCGCGGCGGCGAGGAACTCCGCGCCGAGCGAGAAGTAGAGGACGGCGAGCGAGATCATGACGACGACGAGCGAGAGAGCGCTGTTGATGGGGTGCTTTTGCAGCAGGAGATTGATCGCTCCCGCGACAGCTAGCACACCGAAGATGAGGAAGAGGGCAAGTTGCATGAGCTCGCTTTGGACTGCGCAGGCTGAGTCGAAGTGCGTGGCGTTTCCTGCCGATTGTACAAGAGCGACGGGCCGATTGATCAGCCGTGCAACGCCAGGACGAAGCTGGTGGCGACGATGTTGAGCATGGCGACGGGCAGAAGGAACTTCCAGCCGAAGCTCATGAGCTGGTCGTAGCGGAAGCGCGGCACGGTGGCGCGGACCCAGATGAAGAGCAGGAGGAAGAAGAGGATTTTGGCGATAAACCAGCCGATGCCGAGGATGGACTGGACGAAGACCCCGCCGAAGTCCGGGAAGAGATGGCCGAAGGGGCTGGACGCACCCCCGAAGAAGAGCAGGGTGGCCACGCAGGAGACGGTGATCATGTTGGCGTATTCGGCCATAAAGAACATGGCGAATTTCATGGAGGAGTACTCGGTGTGGTAGCCGGCGACGAGCTCGGATTCGGCCTCGGGAAGGTCGAAGGGGGCGCGGTTGGTTTCGGCGTAGGCGGCCATGAGGTAGACGAAGAAGGCGATGGTCTGGAAGCCGCCGAAGACGTTCCAGGACCAGAGGCCATGCGCGGTTTGCGAAGCGACGATCTCACGGAGGTTAAGCGAGCCGGCGCGGAGGACGACGCCGACCAGCGAGAGGCCGAGGGCGAGCTCGTAGCTGATCATCTGGGAGGTGGCGCGGAGGCTGCCGAGCAGGGCAAACTTATTGTTGGAGCTCCAGCCCGAGAGGGCGATGCCGTAGACGCCGATGGAGGTGATGCCGAGGATGACGAGCAGGCCGATGTTGATGTCAGAGATGTCGAAGAGTTCGACGCCGTGGTAGGTGACGGGTGGACCGAAGGGGACGACGGCGATGGAGACGAGCGCGCAGACCAGGGCGATCATGGGCGCGAGGATGAAGAGCGGCTTTTCGGCGGCGAGGGGAAGGAGATCTTCCTTGAGAAAGAGCTTGATGCCGTCGGCGAGGGGCTGAAGGAGGCCGAAGGGACCTGTGCGCGAGGGGCCCCAGCGGTTCTGCATCCGGCCCAGAACCTTGCGCTCGAGGAGCACGGTATACGCAACGGCCGTGAGCGTGATGACGAAGACGACGAGGATCTTGGCGATGCTCAGCAGCAGAAAGACGGCGAAGGGGGAGAGATGGCTCATTGTGGTTGAGGTTCAGGGACAAGCATACCCGCAAACACGATCTCGATCGCGGGAAAGCTGAAGAGAGCGTGGGGAGTGCAGATAGGCGGATGGTTCAGTCAGCCGCAGTCTGGTCGAGCTCCGGGAGGCGCTGGGATTGAAACTCGCGGATGTCACGGAGCATCGGCGAGAAGCGGCCGAGGGTGCCGGAGGTGAAGAGCGTGTCGTGTGCCGGGAGGACGAGGTCCTTGCGCGCGGGCGCGCTTTCGATCTGTACCAGGGGCGCGGCGGGCTGGAGATGCTGGTCGTTGCCGGAGCGAAGTTGGAGGCGGAGGAGGTTGTAGCCGGGCACGAGGCGCTGGATCTCGTCGAGGATGGCGAAGGGGTCGAAGGGGCTGGTCTTCGGCTCGAGGTTGTTGGCCGTCAGCCAGACGGTGTGGCGGTCGGCCTCGCCCGACTGTGGGCCGCGGCTCTGGCCGAGATCGGCCCGGACGGCGCGGCCACCGAAGGGGACGAGCTCGCGGACGTTCGCGCCGATTTTGTCGGCGAGGCGCACGATGAGTTCGAAGTCCGAGCGGACACCGGCGCGATCGGCGGCCTTGCTGACCTGTTGCAGGTCGCCATAGCTGTTGGTGACGGAGCCGGCCTTCTCGTAGAGGTTGGCCGCGGGCAGGATGACGTCGGCGAGCCTGGCGGTTTCGGTAAAGAACATCTCCTGCACCACGAGAAAGGTGTTTTGGAGGGCTTTGGGGTCGACGCCGAAGCGGCCGACGGGGTTCGCGCCGACGACGTAGAGGGCGCCGAGTTCGCCGCGAGCGGCGGCGTCGAAGATCTCGAGCAGGTTGAGGCCGGGGGTGCGGCGATCGGCGATGCCGGCGTACTCGGCGAAGGCGCCGGGCTCGGCGATGGGAGTATAGCCGGGCAGACGATCGGGCAACAGGCCCATGTCTGCGGCGCCGCGGCTGTTGACGTAGTCGGCGAGCAGGGCGAGCTTGGCGTCGGGGTGCGCGAGGCCGAAGCGGACGAGGCGATCGAGCGTGGCACCCTGGATTTCGGGCCCGAAGAGGATGAGGAGCTGCTCTTCGCCACGTAGAGCGTCGCGGAAGCCGGCGAGCGAGGAGGGGTCGGCCGAGAGGGAGTCGGCGGCGGAGTCATCGCCTGCGAGAAAGCCGGCCAGGGCGTCGTAGCCGAAGGGGGGGATCTGCACGAACTGTTTGGCTTGCCGGCGAAGTTTGATGGGCTGCTCGTTGGCTATATAGAGTTTGGCGCGGTTGAGTCGGACGTCCGATCGCAGGTTCCAGGCGGTGAGCGGGTTCTGGTTGGACGGGTCGCCGCCAATCAGCAGGACAGCGCGTGCGGTCTGGGTGTCGTGTTGCGAGGCGGCGCGGTCGCCATGCCCGGCGAGCGCCTGGGTGAAGCCGGTGTAATCGGCCGTGCGATGGTGGTCGATGTTGTTGGTGGCGAGCACGGTGCGGGCGAACTTCTGGAGGAGGTACGCCTCTTCGTTGGTGATGCGGTTGGAGCCGATGACGCCTATGGCCCCGCCGCCGCGTGTGTCGCGCACCTCGCGCAGCCTGGATCCGGCGAGCGAGAGTGCGGCCTCCCAGGTGGCGGGCTGGAAGCTGCCGTCGGCCTGGCGGATGAGCGGCTGCGTGATGCGATCGCTGCTGTTGGCGAAGTCGAAGGCGTAACGGCCCTTGTTGCAGAGGAAGTCGCCGTTGATGCCGCTCTTGTCGCGGTTGTCGCCGCGCACGATCTCCGCGCCGTCGACGACGGTGCGGACGCCGAGGGTGGTCTTGCAGCCATCCCCGCAGTGGGTGCAGATGGTTGCGACATGGTTCATCTCCCAGGGTCGGGTTTTATAGCGGTAGGTGCCGGAGGTAAGTGCGCCAACGGGGCAGACGTCGATGCACATGCCGCACTGCTCGCAGTCGACGTGGGCGAGGTTGTCGGCTGACTCGGAGGACGGGATATTGGGTGCGATGACCGACGAGGAGCCGCGGTTTTGAATGCCCAAGGCAAAGACGTCCATCCCTTCGCCGCACATGCGGATGCAGCGATAGCAGAGGATGCAGCGGGGGCGGTCGAAGAAGACGACGGGCGACCACTTCTGTTCTTCGCGGTGGTTCTTGGCTTCGGCGTAGAAGCTGTCGGCCGCGCCGTACTTGAAGGTCATGTCCTGCAGCTCGCACTGTCCGCCGGCATCGCAGACTGGACAGTCAAGCGGATGATTGCCGAGCAGCAGTTGCAGCGTGGCTTTACGAGCCTGCGCGATCTCGGCCGTTTCGGTCTGGACGACCATGCCTTCGGCGACCGGCGTGGTGCAGGCGGTCTGGAGCTTTGGCATCTTTTCGATGCGGACGACGCACATGCGACAGGCGGCCTGGAGCGAGAGCCCGGGGTAGTAACAGAAGGCTGGGATTTCGATGCCGTGGGCCTTGCAGGCGTCGATGAGCAGGGTGCCCGCGGGGGCGGTGAGCTGTTTGCCGTCTACGGTGAAGGATACGTCTGGCATCTCTTTTGAGTCCTCTTGGGTGTGCGACACGGGAGCGCTCTTGCGCGTCTAGTGGCTGGCTCCGACGAGCTCCTGTTCGGTGATGAGCGGCGTGCCGACGCGGTGTCCGGCGATGTAGTCTTCGAACTCCTGCCGGAACTTTTTGACAAAGGCGAGCGTGGGCATGGCGGCGGCGTCGCCGAGCGGGCAAAAGGTTCGGCCCATCATGTTTTCGGCCAGGTACTGGACGTGGTCGACGTCTTTCTTGGAGCCGCCGCCGGCGTAGACGCGGGTGAGGGTCTTTTTGATCCAGTCCGTTCCTTCGCGGCAGGGAATGCACCAGCCGCAGCTTTCGTGCTGGTAGAACTTGATGGTGCGGAGGGCGAACTCGACCATGGAGACGGTCTCGTCGAGCACGACGATGCCGCCCGAGCCGAGCATGGTGCCGGCCTTGCCCATCTGGTCGAAGTCGAGGCCGACGTCGAGCTCGTCGGCGGTGAGAACGGGGCAGGAGGAGCCGCCGGGCACGACGGCCTTCAGTTTCTTGCCGCCCTTGACGCCGCCAGCGACCTCGTAGATGGCTTTCTTGAGGTTGTAGCCCATGGGCAGCTCGTAGACGCCGGGCCGCTCGACATGGCCGGAGATGCCGAAGAGTCGCGTGCCGCCGTTGCGTTCGGACCCCACTTTGGCATACTCCGCGCCACCCATCAGCAGGATGTGCGGCGCGCTGGCGATGGTCTCGGCGTTGTTGATGACGGTTGGACCGCCGTAGAGCCCGACGACGGCGGGGAAGGGAGGCTTGATGCGTGGGACACCGCGCTTGCCTTCGAGCGACTCCATGAGCGCGGACTCCTCGCCGACCTCGTAGGCGCCCGCGCCGGTCTGGGTGACGATGTCGAAGTCGACGCCTTCCTTGCCGAAGATGTTTTTGCCGAGAAAGCCCTTGGCGTAGGCGTCGGCGACGGCCTTCTCCATAATCTTAAGCAGGTAGCGGTATTCGCCGCGAAGATAGATGAAGCCCATCTTCGCGCCGATGGCCAAGCCCGCGATCATGGTGCCCTCGATGACGGCGTGGGGATCATGCAGGAAGATGACGTGATCCTTGCAGGTGCCGGGTTCGGACTCATCGCCGTTCACCAGGACGTACTTGGGTTTTTCGGACTGCTTGGGGACGAACGACCACTTGAGGCCGGTGGGGAAGCCCGCGCCGCCGCGGCCGCGCAGGCCGGAGGCCTTCATCTCGTTGATGACCCACTCGGGGCCGTTTTCGATGGCGCGCTGCGCGGCTTGATAGCCGTCGAGCTCGAGGTAGCGGTCGATGTTTGCTGCGCCCTGGCCGAAGCGGCGCGAGATGATTTTGACTTCGTCGGGGTGCGAGACAAGAGTTGGCACTTACTTCACATCCTCTCCGCGACCCGCGGCGTAGTTGTCCAGGATCGCGTCTATCTTTGCCGGCGTCAGGTCGTCGTGGAAGTCGTAGTTGACCTGGATGGCGGGCGCCCAGCAGCAGGCGCCGATGCACTCCACCTCTTCGAGCGAGAAGAGACCGTCCGGCGTGACCTGCTTGTGGCCGATGCCGAGTTTGGCCTTGCAGTGGTCGAGCACCTCGTAGCCGCCGCGCAGCATGCAGGAGATATTGGTGCAGACCTGCACGTTGTACTTGCCGGCGGGTGAGGTGCGGAGCATGGAGTAGTAGCTGAGGACGTTGCGGACGTCGAGCTCGAGCAGGTCCAGGCGTTCGGCGATCTCGTGCACGACAGCGTCCGAGATGTAGCCGACCTCGTCCTGGGCGTAGAGGAGCATGGGCACCAGCGCAGAGCGCTTCAATGGATAGAGCGTCACCAGGCGGTCAAAGCGCCCCGCCAGCTCCGGCGAAAAGATCGTATTGGCCACTGTGCTCACGAGCGCATCGTCTCCCGCGCCAGCCGTTCGGCCAGCAGGTCCATCTCTTCGGTTTCTTCACCAAGTGTAGCGGTTCCATCCTCGTTGAGCGAGAAGGGAAGTGGGTCCCTCTCGAAGGGTTTGGCTTCTGTGTGCGTGAAGCGAAGGGTCCGGCCGCCGACGCGCAGGAGGATCTCTTCGGGGCCGACCTCGACGACGGCATGCTGTGTGGCGCCGAGTCCATGCGCTCCGGCGTAGGCGCGAAGGAGAGAGGCCCAGGAGGTCCAGAGCTCCCGATGAAGCGGAGGAGGGATCGCCACCTTAGCGGTCGATCTCCCCCAGCACGATATCGATGGAGCCGATAACGGCGACGACGTCTGCGAGCAGGCGGCCTTTGCACATGGTCTCGAGGGCTTGCAGGGTGGCGAAGCTGGGATTGCGCATGTGCACGCGGTAGGGCTTGGCGGTGCCGTCCGAGACGACGTAGTAGCCCATCTCGCCGCGCGGGCTTTCGATGGCCTGGAAGACCTCACCGGCGGGGACCTGGAAGCCCTCGGTGACGATTTTGAAGTGATGGATGAGCGACTCCATCTCCGTCTTCATCTTTTCGCGTTCGGGGAGAACGATCTTGGGGGCGTCGGCGGTGATGCGGCCTTCCGGGAGCCCTTCGAGCGCCTGCCAGCAGATCTTGACCGACTCGCGCAGCTCCTGCATGCGTACCGTGTAGCGGGCCCAGACGTCGCCGCGATCGGAGGTTGGCACGTTGAACTGGAACTTTTCGTAGCTTGAGAACGGCATGTCGCGCCGCAAGTCCCAGTCGACACCCGAGGCACGCAGGGGCGGCCCGGTGACCCCCAGGGCGATCGCATCCGCGGCCGAGAGATAGCCGACGTCTTTCAGGCGGCCCATCCAGATGGGGTTGCCGGTGAGCAGGTTTTCATACTGATCGATACGCGCGGGCATCTTCTCGAGAAAGTCGCGCACCTGCTTGTAGAAGTCGAGCGGCGGCTCCATCGACAGACCGCCGATGCGGAAGTAGGAGCTCATCATGCGTTGGCCGGAGACGTTTTCGTAGATGCGCGAGACATCTTCGCGCTCGCGCCAGCAGTACAGAAAGACGGTGAGCGCGCCGATATCCATGGCATGTGTGCCGAGCCAGACGAGATGGGAGCTGATGCGGGTCAGCTCGTTGAGCAGGACGCGAAGGAACTGAGCGCGTGGCGGGACTTCAAGCCCAAGCAACTTCTCCACTGCCAGGCAGTAGCAGAGGTTGTTGGTCATGGGCGAGAGGTAGTCGATACGGTCGGTGAGCGGCACGACCTGCTGGAAGAACTTGGCCTCGCAGGTCTTCTCGATACCGGTGTGGAGATAGCCGATATCCGGAGCGAGTGAGACGACGGTCTCACCGTCGACCTCCAGGACGACACGGAGCACGCCGTGCGTGGACGGATGCTGCGGCCCCATGTTGATGACCATGGTCTGATCGGAGATGGGATCGCCGCCGTGGTGCTGCTGCGCGCTGGCCAGGACATCTTCCACGCCTGGTGTGACCAAATCAGCGATTGGCGTCATTAACGATAGCCCTCTACCGGGTAGTCCTTGCGCAGGGGATGTCCCTCCCAGTCCAGGGGCATCATGATCCGCGTGAGCCGCGGATGGCCGCCGAAGTGCACGCCGAAGAGGTCGTACACCTCGCGCTCATAGAAGTTTGCCGACGGCCACACGGGCGTGATCGAGTCGACGACGGCGTCGTCGCCATCGAGCCGGACAATCAGGCGCACGCGTTGCTTCAGCCGATGCGAGAGGATGTGATAGGTGACCTGAAAGCGTGGCTCGGACGGATACCAATCGACAGCGGTGACATCTTCAAGGAAGTTATAGCCTGCCTCGAGCACTGCCCGGCCCACGGCGAGAATGCTCTCTCGGGGGATGGTGAGGGTAAGCTCGTTGCGGTCCCATTTGGCGTCGGACGCCAGCTCGCCGACAGCACCAAGCGCGACGTTCTCCGGAAGCGCTTCCCGGACGGCTTCGAGCCCAAAGGCCGGCGCCGGAAGGGAAGTTCGTGTCTCGGTCACCGACTCCGACATCTAGAGATCCCCCTTGTCGTTGGCCCAATCAAGAACACCCTTCTTCCACACGTAGAAGAGGCCTACGGCGACGAAGCCGAGATAGACCAGCATCTCCCAGAAGCCGAACATGCGCGATCCTGTGAGGGCGGGGAGGCGGCGGAAGATGACGGCCCAAGGCAGCATAAAGACGGCCTCGACGTCGAAGAGGATGAACAGCATGGCGACCATATAGAAGCGGACGGAGAAGCGCCCGCGCGCATCGCCCACGGCTTCCATGCCGCACTCGTAAACCCCCGCTTTGGTCCGCGAGTTCTTGTGTTTGCCAAGGAAGAAAGACCCGGCCACCATACCGACGGCCATGCCCAGGGCCACGAGGATCTGCAGCACCAGCGGGAGATAGTTCCAGATATAAGGATGCGTATCCATACTCAAGTTCGAGCCTAGGGTTACGGCGGGGTGGTGTCAAGAACTGACGGAGGCGGGTCGGCATGCCACGCACAGAGGCAGGGTGCGACAGCGATGGCGGTTACAGCAGAGACCGGTACCAGCCGAGAATCGCCTGCCCGGCGAGCGTGGCCAGCAGACCACCGGCGGCAAGGAACGAGCCGAGCGGCAGCCTTGTTTGTGCGCCGGCTCGCCGTCGCGCCAGGAGCACAACGGCATAGGCGGCGCCACCCACGACACCCAGGAAGAGCGACAGGAGTGCGGGCGCAAAGCCCAGAAAGGCGGCGATCATTGCCAACAGCTTGACATCGCCGAGCCCCAGGCCATCTTGGTGTCGGACCGCGCGGTAGATCGCTCGAACCGCCAGCAGGACTGCCGCAGCGGTGAGCACTGCGAGCAGCCGGCCGCCGATTAAAGCCTCCGGCCCTGTCAGCAGGACGTTGCCGCGATCGACTACGTTTCCCGGGCTGGTGAGCGGGTTGGCCCGGTGCAGCAGAACCTGACCCTCCAACGGACCGAGGAAGAGGGCTTGGAGGGTGACAAGGAAGAGACCGGCGGCGATGCCTGGGAGGGTGAAGGCGTCCGGCAGGGTCTGCGTTCGCCAATCCATGACGACGAGTCCGAGCAAGAGCCAGCCCAGGGTAGCCATGCCGAAGGCCGACAGCACACCCTGGGCGAGGGCCTCCTCTGTGAGCGGAACGCCCCCGGGGTGAAACAGCGGTGCGAGGCGGTGCGCTACCACCACGAACCAGGCGGCCACGGCCAGTTCGACGGCTGGATAGCGCCACGGGATGGGCTGTGCGCAGGCTCGGCAACGTGCGCGAAGAGCGATCCAACTCAGCAATGGCAGGTTGTCGAACCAGCGAATGGAAGCCCGGCACTCGGGACACCGGGACCGTCCACCGACGACGCTCTCGCCTGCCGGCAGCCGGGCGATACACACGTTGAGAAAGCTGCCGAGCAACAATCCCAAGACACCGCCCATCGCTTCGAGCAGTAAGACCATACTCCGTGAGTATAGGGCCCGGCCGAGGTGCTCCGTCGTGGGCGATTAGAAGTCGACGTGCATACGCAGGCTTTCCACCAACACCGGTCCGCGAGCCTGATTGTACCCCGGATGCTCGATGAACTGCGCGTCCAGGGCGTAGTAGAGCCCCTTCCAGGTGTGCACGGTGTAGTAGCTCTCGAGGATGTCCTCGCGCGCATAGCTGAGTCGGCCGTCGCCCAGAAGGAAGCCGAGGCCGCCCAGCGCCAGATAGGCCTGGTGATCGTGCTTGATGGCGTTGGAGATGAAGACTAGACCCAGCTTGTCGAAGGGCCTTGCCCAACGATTGCCGCCGAGATCGCCGCCCGCTTCGACGGTCTGGTCTGCCTCGGTGTAGGCCCAGCTTTCATGCTGTCCCTCGTTCCATCCGAAGCGTCCGAAGAGGTGCGAGTAGGGAGTGAGCTCCTGCTCGAAGTTTGCTCCAAAGCCGTATTTCACCTCGCCTTGCCGTTCATGCTCGGTGATCACGGGGCGCGTCCCGGAGCCTGCGCGATAGGCCGCGTTTGCTGTGCGATAGAGCCCCATATCTGCGTGGTTGACAAAGGAGAGCAGCCGCAGCCGGCCTTTGCGCTCGGCGGGCAGCAGATGCCCTGCCAGCGGGTGGCGCAGTTCAAACTCGAAGTTCTGTCCGCTTGCCCGGCGAAGGGCCCAATCCAGGGTAGGACCGTTGGCCACTGTGGGCATAAGGGCTACACCGTATCGCGCGGTCCACTGCCTGTCCACGTACTCCGCCACTGCGGCGTAGGTGTAGCCGCGCGTGTCCGCCGCGTAGTCCCACGCGCCGTTGTTATCTGCGGTCCAGTTCAAGAACTGAAGGTGGCTGTCGGAGCCGCTGCCGTTCTGGTCGAAGAAGTCCGGGAGACTCATCTTGCCGAGGTGCAGCTCGAGCCTTCGCGCAGGCGCCTCGGTGGCGAGCGAGAAGGGAGTTCTGTCGACCTCCACGATCCCTTTGCCGAAGCCGATGGTCTGGTGCAGCTGTACGCGCGCCAGATAGGGCTTTGAGCCGAGGTTGGGGTTGCGCACGACGTCCAGATTTGTGAAGCCGGCAAGGCCCAAGGCCTCACTGATCCCTCGTCCGCCGGCGGCCTCTACGTCCAGGATGACGTCGGTGTTGAATTGAGGGCTGTGTTGCAGTTGGGCCCCCAGGTAGATCGTTCCTACCAGCGAGGGTTTGTACTCGCCCCGACTGAGCAGCGAATTTGTGCCCTCGTACGGGGAGTGAAAGGGCGCATGCGCCTGGAAGATGATGTTCGCCTGTCCCTGGACGAGAAAGCGCGCGTTCTCCGGGTGGGGAAAGACGGTGGGGGCGGCGGAGGTGCTGGCGGGGGCATCTACGACCGGCGTCGTGGGAAAGACGTCGTCGGCCGAGGGTGGTGCCGCGGTCTGCGAGCAGGCGGCGGTGCTCCCGACGAGGCCCGCCAGCAGCGCCAGCACGCGGCCACGCCATCTCGTTTTGTCGTTCATTGCTGTAGGTCAAGTCTACGCAAGCGTGAGTTACAGCCCAGTCACAAGCTGTGGGCGGGGGATCGAGGGCGCTGGTGACGATTTTTTGTCCTATGAATCTGCCGTCGTCCCCGCCACTTGCGAAGCTGTGGCCGAGAGCGTTATTGTGTCTTTACACGGGAAAGGAGGATGATCCAGCCTATGAAATCTGACAGTTACAGTTGCATCAACGTACGTGAGGTGACTGAGGCTTAGGGCATACCGCTCTAGACCTGATGCTGTACACGAACTTCTCCATCGGGGTCCATCCATAGACGGATGCCCTCAGTCAATCCCCACAGATCACCGCCAAACGGCTCGTCGCTCTTCAGGAGCACGAGCCGTTTGCGTTTCTTTGCAGGCTATTGCTGGTGCAGGTTGACCCCCACACCAAACGCCTCTGAGAATGGGTTTATGACTTCCCTCGAGATTGGCGGCCGTGCTTTTCAGTCCCGGCTTATTGTCGGAACCGGCAAGTACAAGGATGGTCCAGAGACCCAGCGCGCGATCGAGGCCTCCGGTGCCGAGATGGTCACGGTGGCTGTGCGGCGCGTGAATTTGAATCGTTCGACCGAGTCGTTGCTCGACTTTATCGATCCGCAGCGTTATTTTTTACTTCCCAACACCGCAGGCTGCTGCACCGCCGAGGAAGCGATTCGAGCGGCGCGCTTGGCTCGCGAGGTCGGTCTATCCGACTGGGTAAAGGTTGAGGTGATTGGGGACCAGCCCACCCTATACCCGGACATCCAGGCCACGGTTGAGGCGACCCGGGTGCTGGTGAAGGAAGGCTTCACCGTTCTGCCGTACACCTCCGACGACATCGTCTTTGCGCGTCGGCTGATTGATGTGGGGGCGGCGGCGGTGATGCCGCTGGGCGCGCCGATCGGCACGGGCGTGGGGATTGCGAACCCGCACAATCTACGCATGTTGCGGGAGTTGATTACGGAGGTTCCGCTGATTGTGGATGCCGGGTTGGGAACGGCGTCGGACGCTGCGCTTGCGATGGAGATGGGGTTTGACGCTGTTCTGTTGAATACGGCGATAGCGGGGGCGGCCGATCCTGTCCTGATGGCGGAGGCGATGGGCCATGCGGTGTTGGCGGGCAGGCAGGCGTTCCTCGCGGGCCGGATGCCGCGCCGGCTTTACGCTTCGGCCAGCTCGCCGCTGGAGGGGATTTCGCGGCAGAGCAACGGCTGAGACAGCCGGGTGTGCTTATCCGGTTCCATCGCCGCGCGCTCCCTTGCGCGGCGGAGCGAAGCAGGGGAGACTCAGACCATGCGCGTTGTCGGCATAGACTGTGGAACCGAGTTCACGGGGTATGGTGTGGTTGAGCTGGACGAGACGGCTCGCATGCAGACGCTCCGGCCTATCTTCTCCGGCACGATTCGTCTGCCGCGGAAGGACTCGACAGCGGCTCGCCTGGTGCGCATCTATGCCGAGCTTGTTGCCGTGCTGGAGATGCATCGGCCAGACGAGGTTGCCATTGAAGAGGTTTTCTTTTCCGTGAACGTGAAGTCGGCGTTGAAGCTCGGGCAGGTTCGCGGTGTTGCGATGCTGGCGGCGGCGCACGCCGGGCTGCCGGTGGCGGAGTACGCTCCGCTGGCCGTTAAGTCTGCCGTGGTGGGCTACGGGATGGCGGCCAAGGAGCAGGTTCAGGTTATGGTGACGCGGCTGTTATCGCTGGATAGGGCGCCGGACAGCCCGGATGCGGCCGATGCGCTGGCCGTGGCGATCTGCCACTTGCATACCGCGCAGACGCTGGCGCGCCAGGGTGTTTCCCGTTGAAGGCCGTGTTGCTTGCGCTGGTTCTCCTGGGCTCCGCTTCCATTGGTTCGGCGCAGGAGGCGGAGACACCTCCTGCTGCGGCGCCGGCCGGCGGTGCGCCGAGCAGCGCCCCCAGTCAGCGGGAGGAGCTGACGTATGAGCGGTCGTGGCCGGAGCAGAGGGTGCCGTACTTCCGGATCGCGGTGCACCCGGACGGCAGCGGGACGTACAGCACACACCCGACGACAGCTGCCTCCAACGCGGGGATGGAGGGCGCCGATGCCGAGCCGGCGGCACCGGTGCAGGAGTTGCACATTTCGGAGCGTAACCGAGCGAAGATCTTTGCCGTGGCACCGGCCGTGCGGTCGCCCAAGGGGTGTCAGGGCGGCAACAGTCACACCGCCCAGACAGGCCGCAAGGTGTTGCTGCTGAAGGATGCCGGCCAGACCGCGCAGTGCTCGTTCAACTTTTCGGACGACCGCCGGGTGGAAGAGGCGGTGGGCATCCTCAACAGCATCGCGCTGACAATCGAGGAGGGCGATCGCCTGAACTACCTGCTCCGGTTTGATCGGCTGGGTCTCGATGCCGCGATGGGTTCGCTGCTGGAGGACGTCCAGGCTGGGCGGGCGCTGGAGGTGGAGAACCTGGCACCGCTGCTGCGCAAGCTCCAGGGGGACGACGCCCTGATGACCCGGGTTCGGGAGCGGGCGGGCAAGCTGCTGGAGTTGGGTAGCGCCGGGAGTTGAGGGTGTGCCGTGCTGCCCCTCCCCTCAGATGTTGCGCAAAATCCTCGAAACAAAGATTTTACGTCTGGACCTCGGTGTGCGGTGGTGGCACAGCACTGGGGGACGGCGGCGGCTCCCGCAGGTGCTCCTCCATGAAGGATAGCTGAGGGGAGCGGGCCGATACGCCATCGCGGCGTGGCTGATCGGAGGTGGTGTTGGAGGCGAGAAGCAGGCCCTTCGGGATGCAACGCGGGCTGCGGCTAAGGCGTGGTCGGGGGTGGCGCTTCGATAGCCTCGGCGGGAGCCAAGTTGAGGTGGCGGTGCAGGGCGGCGAGTTGATGCAAGGTGGCGGCTTCGGCACGGATGAGCGGGTTGAGGTTCTGAGGCCAGACCGCGGCAATGGTTTCGGGGGTGGTGCCGGCTTCGCGCAGGTTGCGGCTGAGGGTCTTTCGCTTCTGGGCGAAGCAGGCATGGAGGAAGCGATCAAAGGCGACGGGGTCGACGCCGAGCTCGGCGAAGCGCAGGTGGAAGCGCAGGCGGAGGACGGTGGAGTCGACCTCCGGCGGCGGCGAGAAGGAGTCCGGGCCGAGGGTGAAGAGAGAATGGACGATGGCGTGCATCTGGGCGGTAGCGGAGAGCAGGCCGAAGTCGCGTGTGCCGGGCGAGGCAGCGACGCGATCGGCGACCTCACGCTGCACCATGAGGACGGCGGAGGAGAGGAGCGCGGGGTGAGCGCGCGCGGTGCGGAAGAGGTGGAGGAGGATGTCAGAGGTGATGCCGTAGGGTAGGTTCCCGACTATGTGGACGGGGGCTGCGGGGGGATCGGGGTTGGGGGAGCCGAGCAGGGTCGCGAGGTCGACGGAGAGGAAGTCGGCGTGGATGATCTCGACGTTGGCGTGATGTTGGAAGTGCTCGCGGAGCGCTGGGGCGAGCTCGCGGTCGAGTTCGATGGCGAGGAGGCGGCGGGCGCGGGAGGCGAGGAGGTGCGTGAGGGCGCCTCGGCCGGGGCCGATTTCGACGACGGTGCTGCCTGAGAGGTCGCCGAGGGCGTCGACGATGCGGTGTTGAGCGGCGATGTCGGAGAGGAAGTTCTGGCCGAGTTTGGGTTTGTGTTTGCGAGACATGGAGGCGCCTAGGCTGAGCCCTGCGCAGTGTCCGGCTTAGCGGTGGGAAAGAGGGCGACGTCGGAGGAGCGGAGGTGGAGGTCGCGTTGTGGGAAGGGAAGCTCGATGCCGGCCTCGCCCAAGCGCTTGAAGAGTACGAAGTAGAGGTCGGATTTGAGAATGAGCGGCGTGTGCGAGCGGTGTTCGGTCCAGACGCGGAGGATGAAGTTGATGCTGTTGTCGCCGTAGTCGGTGAAGATGACGTCGGGTTTGGGGGTGTCGAGGACGTCGGGGTGTTCGTGTGCGGCGGCGAGGAGGATGTCACGGACGCGCTCGGGATCGGAGCTGTAGCCGACGCCGACGGGGATGCTGAGGCGGACCTGGGGATCGTTGGCGGTCCAGTTGGTGATGGCGTTGGTGGTGAAGTCTGAGTTGGGGACGATCATGACCACGTTGTCGTTGGTGCGGATCCAGGTTGCGCGGGCGGCGATCTTGATGACATCGCCGAAGGTGTCTTTGGTTTCGACGCGGTCGCCGATGCGAATGGGCTGTTCGATGAGGAGGATGAGGCCAGCGACGAAGTTGGAGACGACGTTTTGGAGGCCCAGGCCAACGCCGACACCGATGGCGCTGCCGAAGACGACGAGGGAGCTGAGATTGACGCCGAGGGATTGGAGGCCGATGAAGATTCCGACGGCGAAGAAGGTATAGGTGGCGAAGCGGCCGAGGGCGAACTTCTGCGCTTCGGAGATGCTGAGGCGGCGGAAGAGCCTGGAGAGGAGAAATCGTTGGACGAGGTTGGACGCGACGATGAGCAGGAAGAGGAAGGCGCCTGCCTTGAGAAGGAAGAGGGGCGTGATGGCGAGGCCACCGACCTTAAGGAAGGAGTAGAGCACGATGTGGCGTGAGCCTGCGGAGAGGGAGCCGAGGAGGTCAGGCATGAGGAGGATGGCGGATGGGGTCACAGGTGGTTGGACGCTCGGAAGACTGGAGGTGTTGGGAGCTAGCCGCGGCCACGGACGCGGTTGATGGAGCGGCGATCGCGCTTGGATGGGCGGCCGGCGGGGAGGATTTCGAACTGGAGCATGGCTTTGCGTTCTTCGGCGGCTTTGCGGCGGAGATCGCGGCTTTCGTCGGACTCGTGATAGAGAGTTTGGGCGACGGGGGCAGGGCCGCGCGTGTCGGAGAGGTTGAGGACCTCGACGCCGAACTCGCCGCCCTCGGTGCGGACCTGGAGCTTGTCGCCGATGCGGACTTCCCGGGCGGGTTTGGCTGGCTGGCCGTTCCAGGAGATGCGACCGAGCTCGCAGGCGCGGGCGGCGAGGGGGCGGGTTTTGAAGAAGCGCGCGGCCCAGAGCCATTTGTCCATGCGGACGGAGGAGAGGGTGGACATGGAGCTATTTTCGCCGAGATGGGGCGGGCTTGCGATGGGCGCGTTGGAGGAGGAGATGGGCGGGGATGCCGAGGAGGATGACGGCGGCGCCGAGGAGGGAGTTTCGGGGCTCCTGGTGGAAGGAGAAGACGAGAAGGGCGAGGGCGGCGGCGATGAAGAGGATGGGCGTGATGGGGTATCCGGGGGTGCGGAAGGCATCGGGGGCGAGGGTGCGTTCGCGGCGGCGGAAGACGAAGACGGTGGAGGCGGTGAGGGCGTAGAAGAGCCACTCGGCGAAGATGGCGAGGGAGAAGAGGGACTGGAAGCGGCCGAGGGCGAGAAGAAGGAGGGTGGCGAGGGCGGCCTGGAGGAGGAGGGCGGTGGAGGGGGTGTGGAAACGGGGGCTGACGTGGGCGAAGGGGCGGAGAAAGAGGCCGTCGCGAGCGGCGGCGAAGGGGACGCGGGCGCCAGAGAGCGAGGAGCCGATAAAGGTGCTGGCGATGGAGACGGCCATGCCGAGGGAGACGATGGCGGAGGCGGCGGGGCCGGTGACGAGGCGGAGGGCGTCGGCGGCGGGGCGGTCGGTGTGCGCGATGACGGCGGCGGGGAGGACGAAGGCGATGGCGGCGTTGGTGAGCATATAGAGGAGGCCGACGGCCGCGACGCCGCCGACGAGGGCGAGGGGGAGGGAGCGGCGTGGGTGGCGGACTTCGCCGGCGAGCTGGGTGACGTCGGACCAGCCGTCGTAGGCCCAGAGGGCGGCGACGAGGGCGATCATGAAGCCGGCGAGGGGGGAGTTGGGGGTGGGGGCGTGTGTGCGGAGATTGGCGAAGGAGCCGTGGGGGCCGGCGAGGAGGAGGCAGGCGCCGGCGATGGCGGCGATGAGGGCGACCTTGAGCCAGGTAAGGGCGAGTTGGATGTCGGCGGAGTCGAGGGTGGAGACGATGTTGAGGGCCGTGATGAGCCAGGTTACGGCGATGGCGATGAGTTGCGACCAGGGGATGTGGCCGATGGCGGGGTGGGTGAAGAAGGCGAAAGCGGGGAAGGTGCCGAGGACGCGGATGAGGCCGGCGGCGATGGTGGCCATGGAGGCTGGTTTGGCGATGAGGACCCAAGTCCACATGTAGAGGAAGGCGGGGAGGTCGCCATAGGCCTCGCGGAGAAAGGCGTATTCGCCGCCGTAGCGGGGGTGGGCGGAGGCGATCTCGGCGTAGGTCATGGCGCCGGCGAGGGAGAGGAGGCCGCCGACGATCCAGACGAGGTAGACGCGGGCGGAGGAGCCGACGGCGGCGGTCATCTCGCGCGGGACGAGGAAGACGCCGGAGCCGATGATGATGCCGACGACGACGGAGGCGGTGTGTGCGGTGGAGAGGACGCGGGGGAGCTCGGGCGGGGTGGTTGTGGGGGACGGGGGCATTTGGGGGTGTGGGAAGGGTAGCACCCGGGTTTCGACTGTCGCCGGGGTGCCCCTCCCCCGTCATTTACCGATGAACTTTTCGAGGGGGTGAGTTAGGCCGGCATCTGGCGATGAGCTTGGGGGCGCGGCGGAGTGGCTCACTCAGCTAAGGATAGCGAGGCGAGTGGGTGAATGCGCCATCGGTGCTTGAAGGGCGTGGCGAAGGGTGGAGGCTTTCGCGTTAGCCGAGCCATGGACAGGAGGTACCCACCCCCGAATGTTGCGCAAAATCTTCATGTCAAAGAAGTTAGGTCTGGACCTGGGCCGACGGGTCGATTGGGTCGGGCGATGGATCGGGAGCTGTGGTTGCCGGCTTGGCGAGCGGCTCTCCCCAGGGTAGGACGGGGCGTGGGAGAACTGCGCCAGTTGGGGGTTACTCCTGTGGTCTTTTATGTGTTCAGGGTGTGCGGAGGTTTGGCTGCTGCGGGGCGGGATGGCTAGAGGTTACGTGAGAGTGCAGGGAACAGCTCCGGGGTGCGTGGGATACTGCTTCGGACGGCTGTGGCGTTTATGCGGCCGGAGAGACGGAGTGTGTGCGATGGATTGGACGCCAGGTGGCATGAGCAGTGATGTGGAGGACCGGCGGGGTGAGTCGGGTGGGGGTGGTGGGTTTGGGTTTGGCGGGGGTGGGCTGGGGATCGTGGGGGTGGTGGTGCTGTTGGTGGTGAGCCTGCTGACGGGGCGGAACTACCTGGGGGCGTATTTGCATGGTGGCGGGGGTGGGGGCACAATTGCGCCGACGCGGCAGGCGGATGCGCGCGGGGCGCAGTATGGGCCGGGCCAGGCGGGATCGGCGGCGGGCGGCGCGGGCGCGGACAGGGATGCGCAGCTGGTGAGTTTTGTGCTGGACGATGTGCAGAAGACGTGGACGAAGATTTTTGCGGCGAAGGGGGCGAACTACAAGCACGCCAAGCTGGTGCTGTTTACGGACCGGACGTATTCGGGGTGTGGGACGGCGCAGGCGGAGACGGGGCCGTTTTATTGCCCGGCGGATGGGAAGGTGTATATCGACCTTGGGTTTTGGGATGAGTTGAAGCGGTTTGGTGGGGATACGGGGGACTTTGCGCAGGCGTATGTGATTGCGCATGAGCTGGGGCACCATGTGCAGGATCTGCTGGGAACGGAGGCGAAGGTGCGGCGGCTGCAGCAGCAGGACCCGAGCGAGGCCAAGCCGCTGAGTGTGGATTTGGAGCTGCAGGCGGATTGCTATGCGGGGGTGTGGGGGCACTCGACGGAGCAGCGGGGAATTGTGCATCCGGACGATGTGGCGGGGGCGCTGAAGGCGGCGGCGGCGGTGGGTGACGACCATCTGCAGCAGATGAGCGGGCGGGCGGTCAGCCCGGAGAGCTGGACGCATGGCTCGAGCGCGCAGCGGGAGATGTGGTTCAAGCGGGGGTTGGAGACGGGCGACCCGGGGGCGTGCAATACGTTTGCGGCGGGGGCGGGGCGGGGAGAGTAGGATTTGTAACCTGTTGTGATCGACTCCGTGAGCGTGGCGCAACGATGAAGCGGTTTGCGTTGACGAGGATAAAAGCCGCGGGGCGAGAGCAACGTGGCGCTGGTGATGTGCTTCGTATGGCGCATGGCTACTGCGGGGAAGAAGTCGAGCGGATCGTCGAAGAGCACCGGGGGATCGAAGTCCAACGGTGCAAAGAGCGGCTCCAAGAGTTCGAAGGGATCGAACGATTCGAAGGGGAGCGCGAGCAGCAAAAAGAGCGACAGCCAGGCGTACTCGAAGGATTCGCGCTGCTGGCCGGGGTATGTGCCTGTGCCGGGCAAGGGCGAGCACGAGGAGGGGAGCTGCCGCAAGGAGCCGGCGAGCAAAAACGGCGGCAAGGAGGTGAATCGGGAGACGGCGCGCAAGAAGCAGATAGGGATGGGCGGCAAGCGGGCGGAGCAGGCGAAGGGCAAGTCGCCCAATGCGGCGGAGCGGAAGACGGTGAGCAAGGGGGCTCGGGACGCGCGGGCGACGAAGGCCCCGGCGAAGAAGACTCCGGCGAAGCGGGCGCCACGGAAGAGCGCGGTGAAGAAGGCCCCGGCGAAGCGAGCGGGCGCGAAGAAGACGGCGTCGAGGCGGGCTCCGCGGAAGACGGCGGCGAAGAAGAGCTGAGGAGGTTTGTTTGGGGATGGGGCTTGGTGGTGCGCCCCACTGTCTGTGGGATTGTGAGGGCAAGGGCAGGCGCAGATTCCCTGCGGGAATGACAACCAGAAGGGCAACGGCAAGGGCAACAGCAGATTCCCTACGGGAATGACAACCAAAAGGGCAACGGCAAGGGCAGACGCAGATTCCCTGCGGGAATGACAACCAGAGGGGCAAACGCAAGGGCAGACGCAGATTCCCTGCGGGAATGACAACCAAAAGGGCAACGGCAAGGGCGATAGCGGATTTTCTGCGGGAATGAGAACCAGAGGGGCAAACGCAAGGGCAGACGCAGATTCCCTGCGGGAATGACAACCAAAAGGGCAACGGCAAGGGCGATAGCGGATTTTCTGCGGGAATGAGAACCAGAGGGGCAACGGCAAGGGCAATAGCGGATTTTCTGCGGGAATGAGAAGCAGAGGGGCAACGGCAAGGGCGATAGCGGATTTTCTGCAAGGTGTGCGTCAGGCGATGTTGGCTGGCTCGGGGGTGAGGTCGGTTGCTTGCGGGTGGAAGTGGGCGCGGATGTTGGTGGCGACGGCGGGGCTGACGACGGCGGTGAGGGCGTCGGGGGAGGCCTCGCGGATGTTGCGGACGGAGCCGAAGTGCTGGAGGAGGCGCTGGCGGGTGCGGGCGCCGACGCCGGGGATGCCGTCGAGCTCGGAGACGCGGTCGCGGATCTCGCGGCGCTTGCGGTGGTAGGTGATGGCGAAGCGGTGGGACTCGTCGCGGATTTTTTGGACGAGATGGAGGACGGGGGAGCGGCGCTCGAGGACGGCGGGGCGGTCTTCGCGGCCGAGGACGTAGATGATCTCTTCTTTTTTGGCGATGGAGGCGAGGGGCTGGGTGGCGAGGCCGAGCTCCTGAAGGGCGGCGGCGGCGGCATGGAGCTGGCCGAGGCCGCCGTCGATGAGGATGAGGGAGGGGAAGGTTTTTCGGTCGGCGAGGAGGCGGCTGTAGCGGCGGGAGACGATCTCGCGCATGGAGGCGAAGTCGTCGACGCCGGAGACGGTTTTGACCTGGAACTTGCGGTAGTCGGATTTTTTCATGACGCCGTCTTCCCAGACGACCATGGAGGCGACGGTTTCGGCGCCCTGGATGTGGGAGATGTCGAAGCACTCGATGCGGGTGGGTTCGGTTTGGAGGCCGAGGGCGTCCTGGAGGGAGCGGGCGATGGCGCGCTGGGTGGGCTGGAGGACGCGGAAGCGCTGGTCGAAGGACTGCTTGGCGTTTTGGCAGACGAGGTCAACTAAGGATCGCTTGTCGCCGCGCTGGGGGGCGGCGATTTCGATGCGGTGCTTGCAGTGGGCGGAGAGGGTGTCGGCGAGGAGCTGGCGGTCGGGGAAGTCGACGGGGACGTAGATGGAGCGGGGGACGTAGGGCTGGTCGAGGTAGAGCTGCTTGAGGAGTGCGGAGAAGAAGTTGGCGGGGGAGAAGGGCTCCTGGAGATCGCCGAGAGCGCCGCGCTGGATGGGGGCGCGGGTGGGGGACTCCTCGGCCTGGTCGTACTCGGGGGCGGATTGGGTTGGGTTGGGCTCTGGGGAGTCGGCGAGGGTGACGAGGGTGGTGTCCTGATTTGGGACAGGGCTCAAGTTTTCGTCGGCGGCGCCGATAGAGGGATCAGAGACGGGGTCGAGGTCGTTGAGGGATTCGCCGAGGGAGGTTTGGAGGTCGGGGAGGTCTTCCCAGAAGAAGTCGCGTCGATCGACGATCTTGCCGCCGCGCATGTGGAAGAGGTTGACGGCGAGCATCTCGTTTTCGAAGTGGAAGCCGAAGACGTCGGCTTCGGTTTCATCGGCGGAGTGGATGCGCTGGCGGTCGCTGGCCTGATGGAGGGTGCCGATCTGGTCGCGAAGGCGGGCGGCGAGCTCGAACTGCATGTTTTCGGCGGCGGCCTCCATGCGTTCGAGGAGGCGCGATTCGAGCTCGTCGGAGCGGCCGTCGAGAAAGAGCTGGACGTCGCGGACGGTTTGGCGGTAGAGGTCGGGCGTGGTGTGGCCTTCGACGCAGGGGCCGAGGCAGCGCTTGATGTAGAACTGCAGGCAGGCGCGGGGGTGGTAGCGGGAGAGATCGACCTTGCAGGAGGGGATGAGGAAGGAGCGGTGGATGAGGTCGACGAGGCGGTAGGCGAGGTTGCCGGGGAAGTAGGGGCCGAAGTAGAGGGAGCCGTCCTTGCGCAGTTTGCGGGTGACGAAGACCTTGGGGTAGCGGTCGGTGGTGGTGAGCTTGATGTAGGGGTAGGTTTTGTCGTCGCGGAGGAGGATGTTGAAGCGTGGTTTGCGCTGTTTGATGAGGGAGTTTTCGAGGGCGAGGGCTTCCTGTTCGTTGTCGACGACGATGTAGTCGACGTCGACGGCCTCGCGCATGAGGGAGCCGGTCTTGGCGTTGGCCTGGGAGGCGTCGAGGAGGTAGGAGCGGACGCGGGACTTGAGGTTTTTGGCCTTGCCGACGTAGATGACGGTGCCTTCGGCGTTTTTGTAGAGATAGCAGCCGGGCTTGGCGGGGATGGTGCGGATTTTGGCTTCGAGGTCCATGCGGGTGGGGAGAGGAGACGGCTTGCGCGTTCTCTTCCCAAGTTTATCGGGTTGCCGCGTTCGGCGTCGTGAGGGTGAGGTGGGGAGCAAAGGTGAGGGTCTAGTGCAGTTTCTTCCTTGGCCAAACGGTACGGGAGAGGGCTCACCAATGGGCTAAAGCGCGGTGCTGTGTGAAGTTACGGGCGTGTGACACATCTGGCCCGGGGATTGCATCACAAAGGAGATGGCGTTGCGGAAACCAAGGCACACGCCGAAGAAAGGTAGCGGGATATGACTGGAGTTATTCCGGGTTTGAGGCCGGCTCGGTTTGCCGTCGCGGGATCGGTAGTACTAGGTGGGCTGGTCGTTTTGTCGACTGGGTGTTCAAGTAAGAAGTATGTCCGGTCGCAGACGGCACCGATTGTTGCGCAGACCAACGAGCTCGACGAGAAGACGGCGCAGGATCACCGGACGATTGCCGACACTGATGAGCGGGCGCAGAAGGGGATCAGCGGCGCGATGACGGCGGCGAACTCTGCCGACCAGAAGGCGCAGGCAGCGGGGCAGTCGGCGTCGACGGCGCAGCAGAACGCGCAGGAGGCCTACAACCGCGTGGACAGCCTGTCGGGTGTGGTGGCGAACCTGGACAACTACAAGCCGGTGGCGGATGTTTCGGTGACGTTTGCGCTGAACAAGGCGGTGCTGACGTCTTCGGACAAGCAGCAGCTGGATCAGTTGGCGACGACCTCGAATCAGACAAAGGGCTTCATTCTTGAGCTGACTGGGGGTACGGATACGAGTGGAAGCGCGGAGTACAACTACGCGCTGAGCCAGCGCAGGGCGGACGCCGTGGCCAACTATCTGCAGACGAAGTACAGCATCCCGCCGCACAAGTTCTATTTGGTTGGTATTGGGAAGGACAATCAAGTGGCGACGGATAAGACGGCGGCTGGGCGGCAGAAGAATCGTCGCGTGCAGATTCGCGTGTTGACGAATATGGGTGGTGGCCAGCCTGCGAGTGCGACGGCGACCTCTGCACCGAGCGGTATGTAAGCCGGGTTGAAGCGACACAGGGTGGTAAAGCGCGGGAGGTAGAGTAGATGCATGCCGGTCTCCCCTTCCGCGCTTTCTCTTGAGACCTTGCTTCCGCTGGAGCGAGCTGTAGCGGTGATGCGCGTTCTGCGATCGCCTGCGGGCTGTCCGTGGGATCGTGAGCAGACGATGCAATCGCTGCAACGCTACACGCTGGAGGAGGTGTACGAGGTCTTCGACGCGATTGACCGCGAGGCGTGGGACGAGTTGCAGGGTGAGCTTGGGGATCTTCTGCTGCAGGTGTTGTTTTATGCGCAGATTGCGCAGGAGGAGGGGCGGTTTGGGATTGAGGAGGTGGCAGCAGGGCTGAGTACTAAGCTGCTGCGGCGTCACCCGCATGTCTTTGGAGAGGGTGTCGCGGAGGATGCGGCGGCGGTGGTTGCGACGTGGGAGGCGGTGAAGCGGGAGGAGCGGCGGGCCAAGGGCGCGAGGGCGGGAGCGCTGGGCGACGTGCCGCGGGGAATGCCGGCGCTGCTTCAGGCGACGAAGCTGACAGGGCGAGCGGCGAAGGTGGGGTTCGACTGGCCGGATACGGAAGGCGTGTTGCGGAAGCTGGAGGAGGAGTTGGGGGAGGTGGAGGCTGAGCGGGCGGCGGGTGACATGCAGCGGATGGAAGAAGAGTTGGGGGACGTGCTGTTTACGGCGGTAAATCTGGCCCGGCACATGGGGGTGGATGCGGAGCAGGCGTTGCGGGGGGCGAACGAGCGGTTTCGGCGTAGGTTCGAGGCGATGGAAGAGCGGCAGGGAGAGCGGATCGCCGCGGGCGAGGTGGGGGCGGAGGAATGGGAGCGCCTGTGGACGGAGGCCAAGGCGCGCGTGGGTGAGGGTGCGTGAGCGGGAGTGAGGTCGCGGTGGGGGCTCTGCGGTCTGTTGCGGAGTTCGACGCGTGCGTGGGGATGCAGATTGCGGTCTGGGGGTATGCAGATGGGGATGTGATTCCGCGTCGGATGTTTCTTGTGGCGAGTCACATTGGCGGGCAGGTCTTCGGGGCCAGGGTGCGGGGAGAGCTGGTGGGGTTTGCGATGGCTCTGCCCGGCTTGCGGCAGGATGGCACGGCGTACCTCCACTCGCATATGGTGGCAGTGCTGCCGGAGTTCCAGAACCTGGGGTTAGGGCGGCGGCTGAAGCTGGTGCAGCGCGACGAGGCTTTGTCTCGGGGGATAGGACTGATGGAGTGGACGTTTGATCCCATGCAGACGAAGAACGCGTACTTCAACCTCCAGCGGCTAGGGGCGGTGTGTTCCCGGTATCAGCCTGATTTCTACGGGGAGTCCAGCTCGCCGTTGCAGGGAGGTTTGCCGACGGACCGGCTGGTGGCGGAGTGGTGGATGGGTTCGGAGCGGGTGCGAGGTGCGCTGACGGGGAGATCAGAGGAGCGACGCGCCGAGCGAAGGGTGCGGTTTGCGGATGCGGGACTGGGCGCGGCGGAGGTGCAGTGTCGATTGCGTGAGGGCTTGATGGACGGTTTGGCGGCGGGCCTGCAAGTGATTGGGTTCGACCGTGGGGAGAATACGTATCTGATGGGACGCGAGGACAAGGAGCAAGATGAAGATTGAGGCGATCTGTCTGCGGGAGGTCAACATGCGGCTGGCGCGGCCGTTCACGACCAGCTTTGGGGTGACGACGGAGCGCCGGGTGATGCTGGTGGAGGTGATGTCGGAGGGTGTGAGTGCGTGGGGCGAGTGCGTGGCGGGAGAGCACCCGCTTTTTTGCGAGGAGAGCATTGATACGGCCTGGCTGATTGCGGAGCGTGAGCTGGGACCGCGGCTCTTGGGGGCGGAGTTGCACGGCGGCGGCGACGTGCCGGACGTGCTGCGAGCTGTGCGTGGAAACCGGATGGCGAAGGGGGCGCTGGAGAACGCGATTTGGGAGCTGCAGGCGATCCGCGAGGGTGTGTCGCTGGCGAAGCTGTTGGGTGGAACGCGGGAGACGATCGCATGCGGGGTTTCGATCGGGATGCAGGGCTCGATGGAGGAGCAGATGGAGGCGATTGAGCGCGAGCTGGCGGCAGGGTATCAACGGATCAAGCTGAAGTGCAAGCCGGGCTGGGACGAGACGGTCTTTGATGCCGTGCGGGAGCGATGGCCTGCGATTGTGCTTAGCTGCGATGCCAATTCGGCTTACCGAATGCGGGATGTGGAGCGGCTGGCGGGATGGGACCGGTACGGGATGCTGATGATTGAGCAGCCACTGTGGCACGACGACTTTTACTTCCATGCGAAGCTGCAGCGGCGCCTGGAGACGGCGATCTGTCTGGATGAGTCGATCCGGAACCGGCGCGATGCCTTGGCGGCGATCGACATGGGGTCGTGCCGGGTCGTGAACATCAAGGTGGGTCGAGTGGGTGGATTTTCGGAGGCGCTCGCTGTTCACAATGTGGCGGGGGAGCGTGGAGTTCCGGTGTGGTGCGGAGGGATGCTGGAGACGGGGATTGGCCGCGCGCACAACATCGCACTGTCGTCGCTGCCGAACTTTTCGTTGCCGGGGGATGTGTCGGCGTCGGCGCGGTATTGGGAGCGAGACCTGATTGAGCCGGAGGTGAAGGTTAGCGCGGAGGGGGAGATCCGGGTGCCGACGGAGGTTGGCCGCGGCTTTGCCGTGGATCGTGAGCGGGTGGAGGAGCTGACGGTTCGGACGGCTCTCTTAACGAAGCAGTAGTTCGATGGCTTGTTGAAAGGGCAGGGGGCCGGGGAGGAGCTGGAAGTCGGAGGTGTCGCCGGTTGTATCGACGTTGATGGACTTGAGCATGAGAGCTCGTATTCGGACGTGGGCATCGTAGTGCGTATAGATCCAGCGATTGTGCCCGACGTCGGTCTGATCGAAGGAGATGCGGCCGCCGGGATAGACGCGGGCGACCATGCCGAAGCCGAAGTTGACGGGGCGGAAGACCTCGCCTTCGACGTGGGTAGCGACACCGGAGCGAGCGTCGACCCAGACACGGCCACGGAGGCCGGTGAGGACCTCGGAGGCGGTAGAGGGAGGAGTCCAGCTGGGGTTGGGGGTGAAGCTGAAGGCGACTGTTGGGTCGGGAGAGGGCGTTGGGTTCGGGTCTGAGATGGGTGTGTAGATCATGGCATCGGGCAGGAGCGCGATGAGATCCCGCGCGAACTTCTTGCTGGAGGCCTCGTTTTTACTTCCTTTGGAGAACTGGTCTGGCGAGTGTGCGAGGTCGTTGAGCCGTTGCCGCTCGTCGGCTTCGGCAGCGGCTGAGAGCGGCTTGCCGTCGAGCATGAGAAGGCGGCTGACGCGGCCGCCGTCGCACTCGACGACATCGCGCAGGCGGTCGCGCCTGTCGTCGACGGTGTGGACGTGATACCGGAGGAAGGAGCCGGGATGGTCGAGGACGCGGACTTCATTTTGCGAGGCGATGGAGGCCCAGTCGCGGGGTGAGTGCTGTGGGATGGAGGGAGGGGATGGGGCGGGGGCGGGCTTGGGCGTGGCCGCCAGGCAAGGGAACGCGAGGAGAGCGAGGACGGGGCCGGAAGTCCAGCGGCGAGGTGTAGCTGCGATGTGGGAGGCAGGAGAGGAGGACGGCACAGGGCTCCAGGAGGAGTAGGGACGGATTGAGTTCTAGTAAAGAGACGGAGCACGGGGCAACAACGTTGGCCTCCGGCGGAGTGTTTGCCTGCCCACGGAGAGATGCGTATAGTTCGGCCAAGAGCAGACTAGCGCGCGCGAGGTTTTAGGGTAGATGCGCGTGAGCTCGGGTCGGCTGCGGGCATAAGTCTGCCGGCGAATGAGGGTAGGGAGGCGGATGCGGGGTCTGTTTGGCGGTTGGTCTGGCGGTGCCGGCGCGCGGGAGAAGGTTTCGGAGCGTGTGCAGCGACACTCCAGTGGGTGGCGGGAGATGTTGAAGTACCTGCAGCGGAGTGAGGGTCTACGGGTGCTGGATATTGGCCCGACGTCCTCGTCGAACATCAATTTTGTGACCGGGCTGGGACACAGTATTTATATGTCGCACCTGGTGGAGGAGGCAGCACGACCTGAGTGGCGACGCTCGGGGGAGGATGGGAGCCCGATGTTTTCCACGGCGGAGTTTCTCGAGAGCAATCTGGAGTTCGCGGGACGAGTTTTTGATGTGGTGCTGTTGTGGGACGCGGCGGATTATGTTCCGGAGCCGCTTTTGCCGTCGCTGGTAGCGAGGCTGTATGACTCGATGTCGCCTGGGGGGCAGCTGCTGGCATTGTTCCACGGCAAGCCGACGAGTGGACAGGCACCCTTGGCGAGTGAGTCACATTACTTTCGATACCATCTGACGGCGACGGAGGATTTGGAGTTGCAGCGGATGGGGAGTTACCCCATCCAGCAACGGTATAACAATCGTCAGATCGAGACCCTACTGAAGAGCTTCAGCAGCTTTCGATTTTTTCTGGCAAAGGACAATCTTCGCGAGGTGATTGCGACGCGATAGGCGGGTAGAGGCGAGCGATGCGGGCGCAAGTTACTTTGCGGCGGCTTTTCTGCGTTCAGCCCAGCGCCGCTTCATGGCTTCCGCGATGCGTTTTCGGCCTTCGGGGGAGAGTTGTCGCTTTCCGGCGGGCTTGTCCGAAGCGACCGCGGCGTTTTTACGGGGTCTGCCGCGACCGCGGGGGGCAGAGGCGGACCCATCGATGCCAACGAGGGCCTCGCGAGCCTTTTGTAGCTTCTCGATTTGTGCGTCGATCTCTGCCAGGATGCGGGTAACTTCCATGAAGTCTCCTAGGTAAGTCAGCTAAGTTTAGGACGTGACGAGACACGCCTGGAACTACTGGCTGACCTTACAAGAGGGCGAAGCAGATTGCAACTTTTTCAAGTGACTAAATGGCGGGGTTAGGCATGCGGCAGAGTGGAATCCATGAGTTCGGACTCGTGTCCGGTCGAAGGGGAGGCTGCGATGGAGTTTGGAGTTACAGCGTCGTCGAAGTCCCCGAGGAGCTGCGGACTGGCGGTACCGAGTCCCCCACGATTCGCGTCGCGGATGCAGCGGCGCAGATCGTCGATGAGGGCTTCGGAGTTGTTGTTGTACTCGCGAGCGATGCGGTCGATCGCGTAGCTGAGGATGTCGCTGTGGTGTAAGTCCTGCATGCCGGGCTGGCGGCGCAGGCGAAGCCAGAGGCGGTGAACGAGTTGAATTTCGCCGGCGCGGATGGTTGGAGCGTGCGGTCCGATGTGGAAGGAGAGTGCTTCGCCCTTAGGCTGGATGACGTAGAAGGTGAACTGCCGTTTCGGTTCGGGGACAGCCTCCCATGCCTGGCCCATGTGGTAGGCCTGTTCTTCCGCGGTGAGTTTTGTGGACTGGCCGGCGACGACCGCGGCGGCATCGAGTGAGTTCGCGGTTTGCACGAGGGCGGCGAAGATGTCACCGGCGGGGACGACGAGCAGGGAGATGTGTTTGCCGAAGCTTTCGGCGACGGAGACGGCCTTGGTGAAGAGCATCTGCTCGTGCTCGCTGAAGAGTTGTTCGGAGGCTTCGACGTACTCCGAGCCACCGGCACCCATCATGCGGGCGGCGAGGACGACGAGGTCTTGCTCTTCGGTGTTGGTGTGCGTGAGGGCCCATTTGAGGGCGAAGGGGACGGCGGCGTCGCGCATGGTGACGACGACGGCGCCGGGGCGGATTTGGAGGGCGTCGCGGCCGACGGTGTCCTGGTGTTCGAGCTGGAAGTGCTCGCGCATCTGGCTTTTGGTGAGCTTCTGGCGGCGGCGGTTGTCGCGTTCGGAGACGCTGAAGATGACGAAGAAGGCGGCGGCAAAGATGATGCCGGAGACGGTGGCGACGGACTTGGTGAAGAGGTTGACGATGGCGGTGGTGAGGAGGACGAGAAAGACGGAGAGCAGGCCGAGGGGAAGCTCGGTCTTGCCGATGCGGAGATTGAGGGGGACCTTCCAGCCGCGTTCGCCGTGGTACTTCCAGCGGAGTACAAGCATGGCGAGGGAGTTGAAGGTGAAGCTCCAGATGACGCCAAAGGCGTAGGCCTCGCCGAGGGTGATGACGTTGCCGCGGGTAACAAGGATGGTGAAGAGTTGGAGGCCTGCGACGAGGTTGACGATGCGATAGCTGGTGCCGTATTTGCGTTGTGGTTTGCGGAACCAGTCGGCGAGGACACCGTCTTCGGCGACGCGCATGAGGACGCCGGTGGAGCCGACGATGGCGGTGTTGACTGCGCCGCCGAGGATGAGAAAGCCGACGATGACGACGAAGATGCGGAAGGCGACGCGAAGGGCGAGGGGGCCGGACATGAACATGGCCATGCCGGCGATGAGGTTGTCGCGGTAGACGGGGACGCGGACGGAGTCCGGGATGAGCATGACGGCGAGAAGGGAGCCGATGCCGGTGAAGATGAAGCTGTAGATGGCGATGACGATGGCGGCGCGTTTTAGATTGCGGAGCTTGGGGTGCTCGATCTCGCGGTTGACCTGGGCCAGGGATTCTTCGCCGCTCATGGCGAGGACGGAGTGGCCGAAGGCCATGAGTACGCCGAAGAGGCCGAGGGTGTGGAGGAAGCCGGTGTGGCGGAGGAAGCCGAGGGCGTCCTGGCTGAAGTGGAGGTTGGAGGGTGTGGGAAGCGGGGGTAGGTGGGCGCCGGTGTGGACGACGGAGAAGAAGCCCCAGGCGAGGAGGATGACCACCATGACGGTGGTGATCTGCATGACCTTGAGTGCTTTGTCGCTGGATTCCTCAATGCCCTTGATGTTTTGCCACCAGAAGTAGACGGTGACGAGGATGGCGATGCAGGCGGAGGTGGCGTCGGTGGGGAGGTGGCGGAGGGAGCCGTCGGCGTGGTGAATGAGGCCGGAGAAGATGTTGTGTTCTGCGAGGAGTCGGAGGAGTTCGTTCAGGAGGCCGACGATGTACTGGCCGGCGGAGACACCGGAGATGGGTCCGGTGAGGATGTAGTCGAACATCAGGGCCGAGACGGAGAGTTTGGCGAAGGTGCCGCCCAAGGCCTCTTTGACGATGCGGTAGACACCACCGCGGGTGAACATGCTGCAGCTTTCGACGTAGACGGCGCGGACGGCGAAGGAGAAGAGCATTACGCCGAGGATGAACCAGGGTGCGGATTTGCCGATGGCCTCCTCGGCGATGCCACCGGCGTAGAAGGCGGAGGAGCCGAGGTCATTGAGGACGATAGCCGCGGCGCGCCAGAACGAGATGAAGGTGAGCATCACGGAGGATGCAACGACAAGACGGACGCGCTGAGTCTGGGGTGGAGCTTTGGCTTGCTTAGCAAACATGGCGAGTTTGGCGCGAGGCCGCCGGGAGATCACTGGATAGGAGAACGGAAGGGGTTATGCGGGCGGTTGGCCTCGCGGCGGAGGGCAGGGCGGAGAGCGCTTTGCGGACGATCAATCCTCGTCTCCGATGAGTTCTCGGAGGTCTTCGACAAAGCTGACGACGATGACGACGAGGGAGCCTGCCATACCGAGGAAGAAGAGCGGGACGACGACCTTTGCCACCACGCGAATGACTAGATCCATGCTGGGACTATTGTAGACGCGTATGTGCGACATGCGGGATGTTGGGGTGGTGCTACACTTCGGGGCGGATGCGGTGGTTACCGGTGCGGATGTGGGTGGGGGCGGTGGGGTCGGGGGTGCTGCAGGTTTTGTGCTTCCCGATTGCGGGGCCGATGCCGGTGTGGCGGTCGCACGTATGTTGGGTCGCGCTTGTGCCTTTGCTGTATGTGCTTGTAGCGGAAGGGGATAGCCGCAGGGTGCGGGATGGGTTTGCGCTGGGCTATGGGTGCGGGGTGGTGTGGTATGGGGGTACCTGCTACTGGATTTTCGCGACAATGCACCAGTATGGGGGGCTTTCCGAGCCGGTGTCGGCGGGGATTTTGGTGCTGTTTTGTCTCTATCTGGGGCTGTATCACGCGGTTTTTGGTGGGGTTGTGGCGGCGCTGCGGGGGAGTAGGCTGGGAAGGCAGGGGACGCTGCTGCTGGTGCCGGTGGTCTGGGTCGGAGTCGAGCTGCTGCGGGCGCGGGTGACGGGGTTTCCGTGGGATCTGCTGGGGGTGGCGCAGGTGGACAACCCGGTGCTGCGGCGGCTGGCGCCGTGGACCGGGGTGTATGGGATGTCGTTTGTGATTGCTGGGGTGAATGCGCTGTGGCTGCTGCGGCTGGAGGTGCGGGATCGGCGGTGGGTGCGGCCGGCGCTGGCGGTGGTAGGGACGGCGGTGGTGGCGGGGTATGCGGTGCTGGCGCTGCGGGGGGTGGGGCGCCGGGTGGAGACGGGGCCGGTGGCGGAGGCGACGCTGGTGCAGGAGAACCTGCTGGTTGGGGAGGAGGCGGCAGGGCAACGGCCGGAGAGCGAGACTGGGTTGCTGCGGCAGTTTGCGCGGCTTAGTCGGCAGCCGTCGGCGGAGCTGCTGACGAGGGTGCCGGGAATGGCGGGGACGCGGGTGGTGGAGCGGCCGCGACGGCTGCTGGTTGATCCATCGGCGGCGACCGCGGCGGGTGGGATGAGTGGGCTGATGGAGGGGGCGTATGAGCGGAGCGGCCTGGTGGTGTGGCCGGAGTCGCCGGCGCCGTTCCGGGAGGAGGAGCCGGAGTTTCGGGCGGCGATGAGCGGGCTGGCGCGGGGGATGCATGCGCCGGTGGTGGTGGGGAACATTGGAACTGTTGAGGCGGGTGGCAGGGTGGAGTTGCGAAACTCGGCGAGCTTTGTGTTGCCGGATGGTGCGTTCGCGGGGCGCTACGACAAGGTGCATTTGGTGCCGTTTGGGGAGTATGTGCCGTTTAAGCGGCTGTTTTTCTTTGCGGGGAGTCTGCTGGCGGAGGTGGGGCAGATGGAGCCGGGGACGCAGCGGAGGGTGTTTGCACTGCCGGACGGGCATAAGGTGGGAGTGTTTATCTGCTATGAGTCGATCTTTGGGGACGAGGTGCGGGAGTTTGCGCGGATGGGAGCGGGGGTGCTGGTGAACATCTCGGACGATGGGTGGTATGGGGACACGAGCGCTCCGTGGCAGCACCTGAATATGGTGCGGATGCGGGCGGTGGAGAACCATCGGTGGGTGCTGCGGGCGACGAACACAGGGGTGACGGCGGCGATCGATCCGGAGGGGCGGGTGGTGGCGGGGGCACCGCGGCATATACGGACGGCGGTGCGGGTGCCGTTCCGGTGGGAGGGGGATGAGACGTTTTATGTGCGGCACGGGGACTGGTTTGCTTGGGGGTGTTTGCTGGGGACGGTGGGGGCTGTGGGGTGGCTGACGGCGCGGCAGCGGAGCTAGAGCGAATAAGCTGATGGGGTGAAGAACAGGCAAGAGCAAGGGCAACCGCAGATTCCCTTCGGGAATGGCAACAAAAGGAGCAAGGGCAACCGCAGATTCCCTTCGGGAATGACAACACAGAGGCAAGAGCAACCGCAGATTCCCTTCGGGAATGACAACAAAAGGAGCAAGGGCAACCGCAGATTCCCTTCGGGAATGACAAACAAAAGGAGCAAGGGCAACCGCAGATTCCCTTCGGGAATGGCAACTAAAGAAGCAGATTCCCTTCGGGAATGACACAAACGAAGCAGATTCCCTTCGGGAATGACACAAACGAAGCAAGGGCAACAGCAGATTCCCTTCGGGAATGACAACAAAGGAGCAGATTCCCTTCGGGTCAGGAGAAGAGCGGTTCGAGGCGGGGCAGTCGGCTGAGGATGAAGGCGCGGTCGTCTGGCTTGAGGTCCCGGGGCGGGGTTGGCTTGTCCTGAGGCCGGAGCCCTTTTTGGTTGATGCGGTTGATGAGGCTCCAGTCCTTGGCGGGATGGGCCGGCGAGGGGTCCGCGGGCTCGTGGGCTGGGAGGTCATAGCGGGTGAGGTCGATGACCTGGACGGGGGTCTGCCGCTGCCAGTCGCGAAGGAGGGCGAGGCGGAAGCTCGAGTTCATGAACCACTCGATCTCGAGATTGTTGTAGGAGTCGCCGAGGCCTGAGCCGCGCTCGAGGAAGTTGTAGTTCCACTTGGCGTTGGTGGGGTACTCGCGGCGCCAAAGCTGGCCAAACTCGCCGAAGGTGATGAAGCGGGTATCGGGCCAGCGCTGCAGGGTGCCCCCGACCCACTGCTCCATGGCGGAGCAGATGAGGTCGCGGCCGAACTCATAGACGAGCTGAGCCTCCCAGATGTTGGTGACCCAGCCGAAGCCGTTGCGGCGGAAGCCCTCGTCGAAGTGAATGGAGGTGGTGTGCATGACCTCGCGCTGGCCGAGGTCGAGCCCCCAGCCGACGTAGGTTTCAATCGGGCCGACACCGCGGCGGCTGTTGTAGCCGGTGATGGCGTGGCCGAGGGCACCGCTGCGCCGCGCGCAGATGAAGTCCAGGGTCCAGCCGTCGAGGCTGACGCAGTCGATGAAGTCGTCCGGGCCCTGGGCGGGTTTGCAGAAGTGCTGGGTGGAGGGGAAGAAGGGATAGGAGGGGGAGCCGTCGGCGCCGCCGCCGTCGATGGCCTGCTGGCTCCAGATGACGGCGTGAGCGACGTGGATGTTTTCCTTCTGCGCGAGGTACTGGAGGGAGTCTGCGGAGAGAAAGCCGCCCATGATGCATTGCGGCCGATAGCCGTGGCCGACGAAGGAGGAGATCTCCTGGATGGCCTCGGTCATTTCGCGGTTGACGCGGGCGCGCGGGAGATACATGGCGGGGAAGTAGCCGGGGAAGTAGGAGACCTCGTCGCCGAAGCGGTGGTGGCACTCGGCGGCGTAGTCGCGGATTTGCCGGTAGTTGGTGCGCTGGTCTTCGATGGCGTTGAGGGTGAAGCCCCAGGTGAGACGACCGTCGGGGTTGTCGCGGGCGAAGGCTTCGCGGAGGGCACGGACACCGGCGAGGGTATGCCAGGCGGACTCATCGCGGGGGAGGAGTTTGACGTCGCGCGAGACCTCCCATGGGGTGGTGCGGATCATGATGCAGAGGGTGACGAAGCGATGGCCACCAAGGGTGCGGGGTGTGGGGCCGAGCGCGGGTAGGGGAAGGGCGCGGAGGGCGGGGGCCGCGGCCAGGGCCGCTGCGCCACGCAGGAGCTGCCGGCGGGTGGGACGGGACGGGTGGGGTGGCTGGCTCATAAGCGGAGGATGCCGTGCGGAGGAGTGTTTCGGCAAGAGCCTGGACACGGGGATGCGCGGAGGCTGCCATAGAATAGACGGATGTTGAGTGATTTGGAGTACGGCTACTCCCCGGTTCGTGAGAAGGTTCGCGAGCTGCGGGAGTATCTTTGACGGGGCTCGGCTGCGGCGCGAGTTGGCGAAGGTAGAGACGGAGATTGGGGATCCGGCGGTGTGGACGGATGCGTCGCGGTCGCAGCCGTTGATGCGTGAGCGGAAGCGGCTGGAGAGCCTGCTGGCGGACGATGCGGAGTTGGGCCGGCGCAGCGAGGATATTGAGGCGTACTTCGAGCTGGGGCGGGAGGGCGAGCCGGTGGAGGCGGAGCTCGAGCGAGAGATTCCGGCGCTGGTGGAGTTTGCCGAGAAGCTGGAGTCGAAGACGATGCTCTCGGGCGAGAGCGACGGGCTGAATGCTGTTGTGGTGGTGCATCCGGGGGCGGGGGGGACGGAGAGCCAGGACTGGGCCGAGATGCTGATGCGGATGTATCTGCGGTGGGCGGAGCGCGAGGGGTTCAAGGCGGAGCTGAACGAGGTGCAGGACGGGGACGAGGCGGGGATCAAGTCGGCGACGTTTACGATCTTGGGCGAGTTTGCGTACGGGATGCTGAGCGGGGAATCTGGGGTGCACCGACTGGTGCGGATTTCGCCGTTTGACGCGGCGAAGCGGCGGCAGACGAGCTTTGCGAGCGTGTTTGTCAGTCCGGAGATTGACGACACGATTGTGATCGACATTAAGCCGGAGGATCTGCGGATCGACACGTACCGGTCGGGCGGCAAGGGCGGGCAGCATGTGAATACGACAGACTCGGCGGTGCGGATTACGCATCTGCCGACGGGGCTGGTGGCGGGGTGCCAGAACGAGCGGTCGCAGCACAAGAACAAAGAGCGGGCGATGAAGCTGCTGCGGTCGCGGCTGTACGAGTATGAGCTGGATAAGCAGAAGGCGGCGACGAAGAAGCTGGAGGACTCGAAGCTGGATATCAGTTTTGGGTCGCAGATCCGGAGCTATGTGCTGCAGCCGTACCGGATGGCGAAGGATCTGCGGACGCGGGTGGAGGTGGGGGATGTGGACCGGGTGCTGGATGGGTATCTGGAGCCGTTTATTCGGGGGTATCTGCGGATGAGGCGGGAGGGTGGGGTGCCGGCGGTGGTGGTGGAGGATGAGGTATAACGCGTGCGGCGAGTGCAGGAGAAGCCCGACTACGGTGTGGACGCGCCCGCGGCCATGCGCAACCTGCTCGTGATTGGGGCAGCTCTGCTGGTGGCGGGAACGGTATTCCCACCGTTCTTGCATTTTGGACCAGTTGCGATCGGGCGGGGTGTCTTTCTGTGGACAGGCGGCGCCCTGTTCGGGGAGGGACTGCTGTTTCTTCTGTACGTCAAGTACGGCAAGCTGCGCCATCGTGACTTCATGCTGGGCATGCATGTGTGGCGTGGGGATGAGCAGGTGCTGGACGTGGGGTGCGGGCGTGGGCTGCTGTTGGTGGGAGCGGCGAAGCGGTTATCGGCGCTGGGCGGAGCGGGGCGGGTGACAGGGGTTGACGTCTGGTCCAACGTGGATATGGGAGGCAACTCGCAGGCAGCGACGGAGCGCAATCTTGAGCTTGAGGGTGTGGCGGATCGATGCGCGCTCGTAACCGAGTCGGCGGCGGCGATGGGGTTCCCGGATGACAGCTTTGACGTGGTGGTGTCGAACCTGTGTCTGCACAACATCTATGAGCGCGCTCCGCGGGAGCGTGCGGTGCGGGAGATCGCGCGGGTGCTGCGACCGGGAGGCTTGGCGCTGCTTTCGGATTACAAGCGGACAGGGGAGTATGCGCGGGAGCTTCGCGAGCTGGGCTTCAAGGTCAGTATGCGTTGGGGGAGCTGGCTGACGACATTTCCGCCGTTGCGTGTTGTGATTGCGCGGAAGCCGAGCTGAGTTTCGGCCTGTAGCGGCGTAGGAGCGAGAGCAGCTCTAGCGGGCTTGGAGGCGGGTGAGGACGGGGCCTCGGGGGCGGAGGGTGATGCGGGCCTGGGGGGTGGGGGGTTCCGTGCCGGTGTAGTGGAGGCGCCAGCGGGAGGCGACCGTGGCCAGGACGAGGACGCCTTCCATCCAGGCGAAGGACTCGCCGATGCACTGGCGGCCGCCGCCGCCGAAGGGGAAGTAGGTGAATTTGTCGCGGGCGGCCTTGGCTTCGGGGGTGAAGCGGTCGGGGTCGAAGCGGAGTGGGTCGGGGAAGCAGGTGGGGTCGCGGTGCATCATGTACTGGCTGAAGAAGACGTGGGCGCCGGTGGGGATGCGATAGGGGCCGAAGGTGACGGGGGCGAGGGTGCGGCGGCCCATGGCCCAGGCGGGGGGGTAGAGGCGCATGGATTCGGCGAAGACCTGCTCGGTGTAGCGGAGGGCGGGGAGGTCGGCGAGGGTGGGGTTGCGGCGGGAGGCGCCGGTGCCGAGGACCCCATCGAGCTCGGTGTGGAGGCGGGCTTCGGCGGCGGGGTTCTGGCTGAGGAGGTACCAGGTCCAGGTGAGGGCGTTGGCGACGGTCTCGTAGCCGGCGAGAAAGATGGTGAGGACCTCGTCGCGGATCTGGTCGTCGGACATGCCGGAGGGGGTGGAGGGCGTGTCGGAGGCGTCGGGCTCGAAGCGTGAGGCGACGAGGAGGGAGAGGAGGTCGCCGCGGGAGTCGAGGCCGGTGGGGCTTTCGGCGAGCTGTTGGCGGCGGTCATGGATCATTCCGTCGATGACCCGGACCATGCGGGCCTTGGCTTGGCGGAATTGGATGACGCCGGGGATGGGGAGGTGGAGGAAGCGCTCGAGGGCGGGGAAGGCGACGAGGAAGTTGTAGAGCCGCATGATGCGGTTGGTGTCGTCGTTGATGGAGCGGATGGCTGGGGTGACGGGGGTGTCGAAGAGGGTTTGGGCGATGATTTCGAGGGAGAGGACCATCATGGTGCTGTTGGCGTCGACGACTTCGCCGTCGCGCCAGGGGAGGAGGTTGCGGTCTGTGACGGAGACGATGGCCTCGGCGTAGCCCTGGATGCGCTGGCGATGGAAGGCGGGGGCCATGAGCTTGCGGTTGCGCTGGTGGAGGGGATCGTCGGCGGTGATGAGGCCTTCGCCGAGGAGGATCTTCATGCGCTGGAGGGTGCGTTCCTTGGCGAAGGAGGGGGCCTGGTTGATGAGGGCTTCGCGGATGTATGCGGGGTCGTGGAGATAGACGATGAGGGTGCCCATGAAGCGGTAGCAGGCGATGGGGCCGAAGCACTGGCGGAGGTGCTCGAAGAGGCGGATGGGCTCGCCGAGCTTGACCCAGGGCTTGAGGGCGTAGAAGTGGAGGGGTCGGGAGAGGCCGGGGGGGAGGTAGAACGGGCCGTTCTCCGGGCTGGGAGGTGTGGGCGTGGGAGGGGCGAGGTCGAGGGGTTCGGCCTGGAGGGGGGGCGGGGTGGTCATGGCTTTAGGACGTCGGGGAAGAGGGGACTGAGGGCGTGGGCGATGCGGGCTTCGATGGCATCGATAGGGGCGTCGTCGCGGATGCATAGGACGCGAGTGGGGTCGCGCTCCGCGATGTCTTCGTAGGCGGCGTGGACGCGTTGGTGGAAGGGGAGGGCTTCGGCCTCGAAGCGGTTTTCGTCGATGCCGGTTTGGAGGAGGTGGTCGGTGTTGCGGCGGCGGGCGCGGGCGAGGGAGGTGGCGAGCGGGGGGAGGAGGAGGACGGTGCGGTCGGGCTGGAGGCCGGCGCAGAGGGTGTGGTGGAGGTCGAGGACGATGGCGGAGCCGAGTTGGCGGCCTCCGCCCTGGTAGGCCTCGGTGGAGTCGGTGAAGCGATCGCAGAGGACGGTGGTTCCGGCGGCAAGAGCGGGCTGGATGAGGGTGGCGAGGGATTGGGCGCGGTCGGCGAACATGAGTGCGAGCTCGGCGATGGGGGCGATGGGGGCGGCGGTGGCGGAGCCGACGAGGAGGGCGCGGAGGGCGTCGCCGAGGGGGGTGCCGCCGGGCTGGCGGGTGGTGAGGATGGGGAGGCCGGCGTCGCGGAGGCGCGTGGCGAGGCGATGGAGTTGGGTAGTTTTGCCGGAGCCGTCAGTGCCTTCGAAGGTGAGGAAGAGGCCTCGACGGGGGGAGGCGCCGACCGTGGATCGGTCTCCGAGCATCTGAGAGGGAGAGATCATTTTGGGAAGTTGCGAGGAGCGGGGATGGTTACGATCATTTTTCTGGTGATGCTGGGCATCGTTGTTGTTGGGTTTGCGTTGTGGGTTGTGGGTTTTGGCGGGATCAAGCGACGGGGCCAGAGCAGTGAGGCAGAGGTACGCGCGCAGGAGATGAACAGCCGGGACAAGCGGAGCAGCTAGGGTGTGGATGGGGTGTTGGCCTGCGATCCGCTGGTGTCGACGGGTGGCGTCCAGCGGACGCCCGAGGTCGTGACCGCGATGACTAGGCGACCGTGGTCCCCTTCGTGAAGGTCTGGACCCTTGAACGTGTGCTGGGCATTAGCGGAGTCGGTGTAGGAGAGGGTGAGCGGGCCGGAGCCGATGATCTTGAACTGATAGTGGAAGTCCGCGCCGGGGGCAAGTGTCTGCGTGCCGAAGCTGGCGCTGGGGTAGTCGACCTCGAGGACGCTGAGGGGGGTAGGCGTGCCGTTGTGGACGGTGGCCTGGATCATGGTTGACTTGCAGCCGAGCGGGGCGAGGAGAGTGAGGAGCAGAAGGGGATGGAGGCGGGTGAAGCGCACAGGTCCAGGGTAACAGTCCTCGGTTAGAGGCTGGCGAGCGGCGCAGGGCTGCCGTGCTAGACGGGGGCAGGCTCGGAGCGGGCGATGACACGGGCGGTGAGGACGACGCCGGAGCGGTCGTCATGGAGGGTGATGGGAAAGGCGAGGACGCTCCAGGTCATATCACGCTCATCGGGTTTGGGATCTGTGAGCAGGCCACGGGGGGTACGGTCGATGTAGGTTTCGCGGGAGTGGGGGACGGTGAGCAGGACATCGCGCCAGTCGCGGAGTGGAGTTACTTCGTCGAAGACGCAGCGGCCGGGGAACCAGTCTTTCGGGTGGCCGAGGTAGTCGGCGGCGCGCTCGTTGCAGAAGTGCCAGACGCCTTTGTTGTCAAAGATTTGGACGAGGACATCCGAGCCGATAGCGCGGGCGATGCGGGAGTAGAAGAAGTCTCGGGCGTCGACGACGACGGGGCTGCCGCGGCGTTTGGCTTCGAGGGAGCTGAGGGCGTTGAGGAGATCTTCGACGGAGCTGTAGCCCTTGAGCAGGTGCATGTCTTCGACGCCGCCGAAGAAGCGTTCGAGAGTGGCGGAGAGGATGATGATGGGGATGTGCGGGCGGCGGCGACGCAGGAGAGCGCCGACCTCCGTGCCGAACTGGCCGCCGCCGAGATGGTAGTCCAGGACAGCGATGTCGATCTGGTCGAGGACGGCGACGGCCTCCTCAATGGTGGAGGTTGGAACGCACGTGTAGCCGTGTTGCCGGAGGATGGCGCCGCGCAGATGGAGGTTTGCGGGGTCATCGTCGAGCAAGAGAAGTCGAACGCCATTGCTGACGGGCCGCGATGGTGAGGCATGGGACTCCGGTGGCGTCAGGTCGGTCATTGCAGGTTAGGGTACCTCAGATAAGGTTACTTTTGTTCCTTATTTAGATTACGCAGCATATCGGGTAATCGATTTATAAGAGCTACGGATCGGAGCCACTGTCGGTTTTCTACGGCGGGATACCCACTGACGGTGGTGTCTGGGGGGACATCGGCGGGGATGCCTGATTGTGCCGTGGCGATGGACCGATCGCCGATGTGACAGTGTCCGGCGACGCCGACCTGGCCGGCGAGGATGACGGACTGCCCGATGGAGGTGGATCCGGCGAGGCCGACCTGCGCGCAGAGGAGGGTGTTGGCGCCGACGGTGGAGCCGTGGCCGACCTGGACGAGGTTGTCGAGCTTTGTGCCCTGGCGGAGGGTGGTGTCGCCGAGTGCTCCGCGGTCCACGCAGGTGTTGGCCTGGATCTCGACGTTGCTTTCGACGACGACGCGGCCAGTCTGCGGGATCTTTTGCCAACTGCCGTCCGGTCGGCGAGCGAAGCCGAAGCCGTCGCCGCCGAGGATGACGCCATTTTGGAGCGTGACGTCGTCACCGAGGAGGCAGTCCTCGCGGAGAACGGCGTGGGCGTGGAGGAGGAGGCGGTGGCCGGCTTCGACGCCGGGGTAGATGACGGAGTGGGCGAGGAGGACGGCGTCATCGCCGAGGGTGACGTCGTCCATGACGACGGCGAAGGGGCCGATGTGGGCACGGGCGCCGAGGCGGGCGGAGGGGGAGAGGACGGCAGAGGGGTGGATGCCGGGGGGGAAGGGTCGGGGAGTGTGGAAGAGGGTGAGGGCGGTGGCGAGGGTGAGGTAGGGGTCGGGGACGCGAAGGGTCGGGGTGGGGAGGTCGGGGAAGGCTGGGGTGACGAGGATGGCACCGGCCCGGGTGGTGCGGGCGTGGGCGGCGTAGCGGGGGTTTGAGACGAAGGTGAGGTGATCGGGGCCGGCGACCTCAATGCCGCGGATGCCGGAGATGAGGAGGTTGGGGTCGCCGCAGCGGAGATCGGCGTTGAGGCGATGGGCGAGGTCGGCGAGGGTGTAGGTCAACGGCGAGGTCCATGGGGGTCGGTTGAAGCGAAGAGGCTTGTTTGCGGGTCAGCTTCGAGTGCGGGGAGGCCCGAGAGGGTTTTGCGGCGCGTGGGTGAGGTGACGACTGCGAGGATCTGGAGGTCGGCGATGGCCTGCCGGGGGACGAAGATGCGCTGCGTGTTGGAGCGGGTGTCGGGCGGGGCGAACTGGATGCCGGAGTTGCGGAGTAGATCGTCGAGCAGGGAGAGGTCGGAGGGGGCGAGGCCTTCGATCTGGTCGCCATCCTGTCGGAAGGTGAGTCGGATCCAGAGACCTTCCCCACGGGGTCGTGCGAGAAAGGTCTTGCGCGTGAGCCGTTCGGGCGCCAGGGGGTCTGCGAGGTTGAAGTCGCGGACGAAGAAGACGGATTTGAGGCGATCGAGGGGTATGGCGAGACGGCGACCATCAAGGCCGAGCAGGTCGAGCATGCCCGCGCTGACAAAGGGCGTGGAGGCAAGATAGCCCTGCAGCAGTTCGCCGGAGAACTGCCGGAGGAGGACCTTGCGGTGTGCGGAGGGCATGGGAGGCGAGAGGGCTAGGCGGGGTGAGCTTGGGAGATACGTCTGGATCGACCATGCCCGAGGGATATGGTATCATCAGGCCTTGCGCGGGCTCGGCAAGCCTAGCTAAGTGTAGCAAAAGGCAGGGGTTGCGCGGCGAGTTGACGAGTGTGCAGGACGGAAAAGGGGAGCACGCAAGGTAATGGCTGACAATGTGTATCTTCTGGAGACACGACTTTCCCCTGCGCAGCAGGCGGCCCTTGGGGCGGTGCGCGGTGTAGCCCGGCAGGGCGGTGTGACGGTCTTTCTGGTGGGTGGAGCGGTGCGGGACCTGATGAGTGGGTCGCCGGTACGCGATTTGGACTTTGCGGTCCAGGGGCCCGCGGTGGAGCTACGCGAGGGGCTGGAAGAGGCGGGCGGGATTTTTTCCGGTGAGGATCGGGAGCGGCAGGCGGTGTATCTGCGATTTCCCGGCGGGGTTCGAGTGGAGGTGGGCAGCACGTTGTCGGCGACGTACCCTAAGCCGGGGCGGCCGGTGTATGAGACGACGTCGATCCTGGATGATCTGCGACGGCGGGACTTCACGGCAAACGCGATGGCCCTGTCGTTGAACGACGGGTCGTATGGGCTGTTGATGGATCCGCTCAATGGGGTGGCGGACATCGAGAACCGGGAGTTGCGGCTGGTGAGCAACTACGGGTTTATCGAGGACCCGGTGCGGATGATTCGGGCGGCGCGGCTGATGGCGCGGCAGGGCTGGCAGATGGAAGAGCGGACGCAGGGGCGATACGAGACGGGCAAGGAAGAGGGTTACGTTAACGCGATGCGACCGGCGGAGCGGGCGTATGAGCTGGAGGAGGTCTTCCACGAGGAAGATCCTCTGCGGGTGATGCGGCGGCTGGAGGAAGAGGGCTGGCTGCAGGTGTTGTCGCCGGCGCTGAGTGTGGCGAAGGCGAATGTGGTGGAGCTGGGCCGGTTGCGGGAGGCGCAGCTGCAGTTTCAGACGCGGGGTGTGCTGGCGGATGTGGCCGCGGCGAACTTTCCCTTGCTGACGGCGAAGCTGACGCCGGCGGAGGTGGAGGCGATCCGGTCGAGCTTCCCGAGGGCGGGCTTTACGGAGGAGATTGAGGGCTTGGAAGGCGCGGCGAAGGAGCTGGTCGCGCGCGTTGTATCGAAGGAGATGGCAGCACCTTCGGCGGCGTACCAATTTCTGATGCACGCCGCACCGGCGACCGTGGTGTATGCGGCGTACTCGAGCCGGAGCGCGGCGTTTCAGGCGAAGGTGAGGAGTTTTCTGACGGATTGGCCGACGGCGCAGAGCCGGATTCCGCACGCCCTGATGCTGGAGATGCGGATAACGCCGGAGCTGCCGGGGCATGCCGAGCTGATGGATAAGGTGTATTACGCGTTGATGGATGGCGGCCTGACGACCCCGGAGGAGATGCGGGCGTTTTTGGAGCCGTATTCGCCGCCGGCTCCGCCCCCGCCTGTGTCGTTGCGACGGCCGAGGGCTCCACGCAAGGAGGCGAAGGGCGCCAAGAGCAAGAAGAAGGTTGCTCTTGCGATCGACGGTGTGGACGCTGCGCCGGCCGAGGCTGCGCCGACTGAGAAGGAGGGGGCCGAGCCGGGGACCACGGTGGCTGCGGCTACGCCGGCGGAGGTTCCCGTCAAGCAGCCGAAGCCGGCGAAGAAGCCGGTGGTGGCAACCGAGGTGACTGAGGGTGAGAGGCCGAAGCCGGCAGGAGTTGAGGCGAAGGCGAAGCGGTTGAAGGAGGAGACGAAGCCGGTCTCCGCACCGGAGATTGCGCCGCCCAAGCCTGCGGGCAAAGCCGTGGACGGGACCGGGGCGAAGGTCGTTGCGGCAAAGGTCGTTGCGGCGAAGAGCGCGCCTGTCAAGGGGCGCAAGGACGCTGACGGAACCAGGCCCGTTGCGTCGACAAAAAAGCTGGTTGCGCGGGCCCCAGAGGCGAAGCGGCCGGTTGCGAAGGCCGTTGCGGCGAGCAAGCGGCCGGCCGGGCCAGTGCCAGTAAAGAAGTCCTCGGTCAAGGGTGGGTCCGCGACGAAGGGCGAGTCAGTCAAGAGGGTTGCAGCACCGGTTCGACCGACGCGGAGCGTTGGTGCGAAGAAGGCAGGCGCGAAGGCTTCTCCGGCGAAGAAGACCGCGACGAAGTCGGCGCCGTCCAGGCGAACTGTGGCGAAGACCCCGGCGCGGGGTGCGGCGAAGGGGAAGGCTAGCGCCAGGCGATAGCGGGGTCACTCGCGGGGGCAAGCGTTCAGCTGAGCATTGCCGCTTTCCGGGTGTGTGCGCAAGAGTTCTAGGCACACGGAGCAGGGCTGCTCGGGTTATGAACTGCTGGCCGTTAGCGCGGATTGTGGTGTTCACCCCGCTCGGCGGGTGGCTGCAAGGTGTGGGTGTTGCGACGCATCACAAGGACAGCGACAGTGCAGAGGGTGAGGGCTGTGCCGCCGAGTAGGATGATGGCCTGTTGATACGCATGCTGGGTGGCGGGCGGGGTTGCGCGCAGGTTGTCGCGGCACTGGGCGCAGCCCTGGGCTCGGAGGGGTCCGGCAGCGGCGAGGAAGACCGCGGCGAGGAGCAGCAAGCGCGGAGCGCGCGGGTGCACGGAGGCTACTGAAAGAAGGCGAGAAGCGCGAAGAGAAAGATCCAGAAGACACCCATGGAGTGCCAGTACCAGGCGGAGCAGTCGACGAGGATTTGGCGGGTTTCGATCTGTCGCGAGGCGTAGAGGCCGAAGACGGCGAGCAGAAGGCCACCCAGCCCGAGGAAGAGGTGGATGGCGTGTGTGTAGGTGATGAGGTAGAAGAAGTGGCTGGAGGGGTTGGAGGCGAAGAAGACGCGCTGTGTGGCGAGTTGCTTCCAGGCCATCGCCTGCCCGGCGAGGAAGACGATGCCCAAGAAGATGGTGGCACCAACCCACGGGGCGGCTCGGCGGGAGGTAGGACGGCCGAGGCCGAACCACTCTTCCATCACGTCGGGTTCGTGAAACATGCGCCGCCGGCCGAGCTCCATGGTGACCGAGGAGAGGAGAAGCACGGCTGTGTTGAGCCAGAGGATTGGGGGGATGGTGGTGGGGAGCCACTCGTTGATGTAGTTGTTGTAGGCGTCGAAGTGACCGGAGGCCCGGGTGACGAAGAAGACGCTGACGATGGCGACGAAGAACATGAGATCGCCGGCAAGGGCGAAGAAGAGGCCGAGTCGATAGCGGCTCAGACGCTCGCGTGGGCCACGGCGTCCCTGAGGGCGAGAGTGCCAGTTGTCGCCCTCGCCACCGCCGCCGGTTCGTTTGTCGGTCGGTGGACGTCGGCCTGCGCCGTTGTCGTTGTCATGAAGCCGGCTCTTATCGACGTCGTTTTGAGTGGGGGAGAAGGTGGCCGGCATCGCGGGAGCCTCACACGGGTGTGTGTCGGGAATCTTGTCGATAGCTTACTCCCCGGAGCAGTGGACTGTCGCGTGTTTCTCCGATGCGGTTAAAAGCTTGGAAGAGGTGTTTGACTCGAGTCAGGAGGACGCCTGGCAGGTTGATGGGGAGCTGTTGGTGCGCGTCCAGGTTTCGGACCGACCGAAGAGCTTGACGCCGATGTAGCCGCGGAGTTTCAGCGTGTTGGGGCCGGCAAGTGTCATGGTACCGGCATATGTCTTGCCGCTTTTTGGGTCGTAGAGGTGTCCGTTGTCGGCCGAGTGCTTGTCGGAGTCTGGCTGGAAGCCGGAGCCGATCTCGAGGTTGCATAGGGATCGCGAGCGGAGGCTGGGGTTGGGGTTGAAGACGTCCTGGGTACCGGGAGCGGAATGCTCCACTTGGAGGATCTTGAGGCAGACAGCCTCCCTGCAGGTGTAGGCGCTGATGATGGAGCCGGTCGGCGTCTGCCAGTTGCCGAGCACGGTTTGCTGGGCGAGAGCGGGGAGTGAGGCCAAGGGAAGGAGTGAGAGGAGAGCGGCGGCGCGAAGCATCATGCGGTATGAGACGCTGGGAGACCTACGAGTGGCCATGAGGTAGATGACGGATGGTGGAGCGGGCTCTGGAGGGGAGAAGGGTGCTGGTGACGCGCGCGCGGGAGCAGAGCTCGGCACTGCGTGAGGGGCTGGAGGCGCTGGGTGCGGAGGTGGTGTCGATTCCGGTGATCGAGATTGTGCCGCCGGCGAGCTGGGCGGAGATGGACGGGGCGTTGGGCGAGGGTGGTTGGGAGTGGCTGGTTCTGACGAGCGCGAATGCGGCGGAGAGTGTGGCGGGGCGTTTGGAGATATTGAGGCGGCCGGCGGAGTTTCCGCAGGTGGCGGCAGTTGGCGCGGCCACGGCGGCACGCGCGCGAGTGTTGGGCTTGGCACGGGGCGAGGTAGTGCTGGGCAAGCGGGCGGTGGCGGAGTCGCTTGCGGAGGCGATGGAGACTCGTGTGAGACGGGGGGCGCGGGTGTTGCTGCCGCGCGCCGAGCGGACGCGCGAGGTGCTGCCGGAGCGTCTGCGGGCGGTTGGGGCGGAGGTGGTGACGGTGACAGCGTATCGAAACCGGGTGCCGGAGGTGGCGGTGGAGGCCTTGCGGAGTTTATTTGGAGCGCGGGAGCGGTGGCCGGCGGCGGTGTCATTTTCAAGTTCGTCGAGTGTGACCGGACTGCTGGGAGCGTTGCGCGAGGCCGGCATGGAGCTCCCGGGTGAGGTCCGGTGCATCTCCATTGGGGAGATTACGACCACGACGATGCGAGCGTGCGGCGTGCGCGTGGATGGCGAGGCACGGGAGGCGAGTGTGGCGGGGCTGGTGGAGGCGGTGGTGCAGGCGATGGGCTGAGATGCCACAGATGAGCTGAGATGCCCTACTTGTGTGCGAACTGTTGGAGATCCATGCCGAGCGAGTAGGTTTCGCCGTGGGCGAGGAGATCGTCCCAGGTGACTTCGCGGCCGGTGTAGCCGGCCATGCGACCGAGCATGCAGGAGAGGGCGGTTTCGATGCCGGCGTGGAGCTGATTTTCGGGTTTGTTGTCGGTGATGGAGGCGATGAACTCCTGGTCTTTCTTTTGGTCGGCGAGGGCGAGGTTGTCAGAGAAGGCGCCGTTGGCGGCGAAGGTGCCGGAGCCGGGCTGGGCGGAGGCGGAGTCCTTCCCGTCTGTTTCTTTCCAAGCCCAGGCGTTTTTACCTGTGATGGCGACGGGGCCGGCGTAGGGTGCGGTGGCGGAGCCCTGGGCACCGAAGATTTTGAGGCCGGCGTCGAAGCCGGCGTCGCCGAATTGGGTGGAGGAGAAGGAGACGTGGACGTCGTTGGGGTAGGTGTAGTCGACCTGGTAGTTATCCCAGCAGTTGCCGGGGTGGGTGAGGATGTTGCGGCCGCCGGTGGCGCGGGCCTTGAGGGGGTGGGCGCCGAGTGCCCAGTTGCAGAGGTCGATGATGTGGATGTTCTGTTCGACGAGGATGTCGCCGGAGAGGGCGCGGTCCCAGAGCCAGTTGCGGAGGCGGAACTCATCTGGGGGCATGGAGGGGCTGCCCTTTTCCGTGGAGGCGGGGGCGTCGTAGTTGGCGGTGACGGTGGCGATCTTGCCGAGGGCGCCGGCCTGGACGCGGTGCATGACCTCCGCGATGGGCGGGGCTTTGCGGACCTGGAAGCCGACGGCGACGGATTGGGTGGGCTTGACGCGTTTGGCGATGGCGAGGGCTTGTTTGGTTTGCGCAACGTCGACGCCGACGGGTTTTTCGCAGTAGACGTGCTTGCCGGCGTCGACGGCGGCGGCGAGGTGCTGCACGTGAAAGAAGGGTGGGGTGGAGATCTGGACGAGGTCGATGTCGGGCGAGTTGGCGAGGCGGTGGAAGGCTTCGGGGCCCTGGAAGAGGAGGTTGGGGGCGATGGGGGAGCGGTTGAGTTTGGTGTTGAGGGCGTTGAAGGTTTGCTGGCCGTGCGCGAGGTTGTCTGGGAAGATGTCGGCGAGCGCGACGACCTGGGCGGTGGTGTTTTGCGAGAAGGAGGTGGCGACGGCGGTGCCGCGGTTTCCGCAGCCGATGAGGCCGAGGCGGACGGCGGAGTTGGCGGGGTAGCCGAAGGCGGTCTGGGGCTTGACGATGAGGAGGCCGACGGTGGTGGCGGAGGCGGATTTGAGGAAGTCGCGACGGTGCATGGTGGCGTCCTTGGGAGGAGGGTAGGTGGGTTCGGGGAGTGGGTTAGGCGTAGCGGTAGGAGAAGCAGGTCCCTTCGGGATGACGGCTGGTTGGCTAGGTGTTGAGGGTGCGGAGGATTTTTTCTAGGTAGAGCTTCTCCTGGCGGACGTCTTCGACCTGCTGGGGGCCGTCGGTTTCGCGTTCAATAGAGACTGCTCCGGTGTAGCCGAGCTTCTTGAGTTTGCTGAAGACCTTGTGGAAATCAACGAGGCCGGTGCCGATGAGGACCTCTTCGCCGAGTTCATCGGGGTTTGTGGGCCACTTGCCGTCCTTGGCGTGGATGGCGTGGATGTGCGGGCCGAGGATGTCGACGACGTCGGTGGGTCGGGCTTTGCCGTAGAGAATGACGTTGGCGGTGTCGAGGCCGACGCCCAGGTTGGGCTCGTTGACGTCGTGGAGGGCGCGGGACATGGTAGTGGGGGTTTCCTGGCCGGTTTCCATGAGGAAGCGCTGGCCGTTGCCGGCGCAATGGCGGGTGATGTCGCGGATGGCGGCGACGGTCTGTGGGTAGAGGGGATCGGCGGGGTCTTCGGGGATGAATCCGCAGTGGGTCTGGACCTGGGGGATACCGAGCATGTGGGCGAAGTCGGAGGCTTGGCGGAGGGCATCGAGGCGGGCGGCGCGGGTGGCTGGGGGAACGAGGCCGATGGTGGAGGGACCCTGCTTGAAGTCCCAGACGAGAGGCTTGGGGCCGACGACTTCGACGGTGGTGGCGATGACGTTGTGGCGCTTGAGGGAGTCGGCGAACTGCTTGGCGAGGTTCTGGTTGAGGTGGCCGAGGTAGCTGTCGAGGGAGAGAAAGCAGTTGGTGAGGCCGAGATCGTGGACGCGCTGGAGAAAGGGATCGGGCGGGCCGGAGGGGGCGATGACGAGGCCGAGGGCCATGGGGGTGACGGCTGGCTCTGGCTGTGCGAGGAGGGAGGGTGTGGCGGAGGCGAGGGCCGCGGACGCGGCTAGGCCGAGAAAGTCTCTGCGGTGCATGGGAATCCTTTCCGATATGCCATTAGGCACGAAGAGGCGCGGGTTGCGCCAGAGGAAAGGCGAACGTTTGCGATGCAGGGGGAGGTGGTGGGAGCGGATAGCGCACGCAGGGGGCAGGTGGGTTGTGGTGTGGGCTTCGAAACACAGGGGTCTCTCCGCTGCGCCGCCACGTGCGTGGCGGCTTCGGTCGAGATGGCGGCGCGACAGTTTGCGTGCGGCTCCGGTCGAGATCCTGGAGCGAGAGTGTGGGAGAGGCGCTCCGGCCGCGATGCCGGCGTGGCGGACTAACTTGTGGAGTGACGGACGGGGGTTGAGGGGAGGGTGGGGGCGCGGACTTTGACGCGGGGGGCGGAGCTGGGCGGGCGCTGCTTGCCGTTGCGGCGGCGCTTGTTCTGTTCCATGACGGCGCGCATCCAGTAGTTACCCTCGGGATCGGTTTCGATGCCGTGGACTTCGCGCTCGAAGCCTGGAAAGCGCTTGGAGAACTCTTCCATGGCGAGGATGAGCTTGATGACGGGTGAGTCGGAGCCGCCGAGGCGTTCGCCGGGCATGGACATGGGGATGCCGGGCGGGTAGGGGACGAGCATGACCGCGGCGATGCGGCCGGCCATATCGGAGAAGCGGATCTTTTCGGTCTCGCCACGGACGAGTTTTTGATAGGTCTGGGCGGGGGTTAGGACGGGGTCAAAGTCTTCGTCGCAGGCGTCGTTGACGAGGGAGGCGAGGCGGAGGTCGATCATGGCGGAGTTCATCTCGTCGGAGAGCTCCTTGAGGGTGACGGAGCGGTAGCGGGCGGGGAAGCGCTGGACGAGCTCGGGGAGGGCTTCTTCGAGTGGCGCTTCGGAGTCGTAGAGGCGCTTGAACTCGAAGAGGTTTTCGAGGAGCGAGCCCCACTTGCCCTTGGAGGTGCCGACGGAGAAGAGGACGAGGACGGTGTAGTCGCCGGTGCGGGCGATCTCGACACGGCGACTGTCGAGGAACTCGGTGAGGATGGCGGCGGGGATGCCCCAGTCGCCGATCTTGCCCTGGGCGGTGACACCGGGGCTGAGGATGGTGACTTTGGCGGGGTCGAGCATGCAGTACTCGTCGGCGATGTCGTCGTCGTGATAGCCGTGCCAGTCTTCGCCGGGTTTGAGGGTCCAGCAGGACTGCTGTGTGGCGAGGAGCTCGTCTTCGGCGTCCTCGAAGAGGATGCGTTCGCCGGTGGCGGGGTCGGTGACCTGCTCGGGCTGATAGATGCCGAAGAACCAGCCTTCGCCGTTTTCGGCGGACTGGCGGAGGCGGTGCTTGATGGAGGCCATAGCCTGGCGGAAGGAGATGGCGTCGCCGATGGTCTCGTCCATGAGGGTGGGGCCGGCGGGCTCGTCCATCATGGCGGCGGCGACATCGAGGCTGGCGATCAAGGGATAGAACGGAGATGTCGTCCCGTGCATCATGAAGGCTTCGTTGAACTGGTCGAAGTCAAGCGGGGCGCGGGGGCTGAGCTTGATGTGGACCATGGAGCCCATGGAGAAGGCGGCGAGCATCTTGTGAGTGGACTGGACGGCGAAGATGGCGGGTCGGTTGGGAAGGTCGTCCGGGACGCCCATGGCGTAGCGATGTTTGTAGAGCGGGTGAAATTTGGCATAGGCATACCAAGCCTCGTCGAAGTGGACGCGGGGGACGGACTTGGCTAGCTCGGCGACGACTTTGTCGACGTTGTAGGTGAGGCCGTCATAGGTGGAGTTGGTGACGACGGCGTAGGTGGGTTCCTGGGAGCGGGCGCCGGGGGAGAAGGGGCTGCGGGCGATGAGATCGCGGATGCTTTCGGGGCTGAAGCGTTTGAGGGGCACGAGGCCGATCATGCCGTAGCCGTTGCGGGTGGGCTTGAAGTAGACGGGGCGGGCGCCGGTGACGGTGAGCGAGTGGGCGATGGATTTGTGGCAGTTGGCGTCGGCGAGGACGATGTCGTCCTGGGCGATGACGCCGTGGCCGACGATCTGGTTGGAGGTGGAGGAGCCGCCGAGGACGTAGAAGGTCCAGTCTGCGCCGAAGATGCGGGCGGCGTTGCGCTCGGAGTCGCCTGGCGGGCCGAGGTGATCGAGCCAGGAGCCGAGCGGTGCGGAGGAGATGCCGAGGTCGGAGCGGAGGAGATTTTCGCCGAAGAAGCGATGAAACTCCTGGCCGACGGGATGTTTGAGGAAGGCAACGCCGCCCATGTGGCCGGGGGCGTCCCAGGAGTAGGCGGACTGGTCGTTGTACTTGAGGAGCTCGCGGAAGTAGGGCGGAAGGAGTTGCTCGTGGTAGCGCTCGACGGCGGTGTCGAGGCGTGAGGCGATGAAGGCGGGGGTGTCGCCGAAGAGGTGGATGTATTCGTGGACCTGCTTGATGACTTCGAGGGGGAGTTCGGAGACGAGGGTGCGGTCGGCGATGAGGAAGATGGGGACTTTTTTGTTGCGGTGGCGGACGTCGCGGATGATGTCGAGGGCGGCGCGTTCTTCAAACTGGTTGTCGCCTTCGAGGTCCCAGTCGAGCAGGACGGCGGAGTAGGAGGGGTCGGATGTGACGAGCGAGACGCCGTCTTCGGGTGTGGAGGTTCGGACGACCTCATAGCCCTCTGTTTGGATGGCTTCGACCAGGCGCTCCATGGCGCGGTCCGAGACGGAATCAGTTCCACCGACTTCACTGGCGATCAACACCACCCAACGGCCTTCGTTCATCACACCTCGATCGGCTTCCGCAGAAGGGAAGCCCTGAAGAGAATACAAAACTTTGGGGATCGGAACGGTGAATGACGCGGCTAGCGGTGGCGGTGGCTTTTGTCCTGTGAAGGGGCGGAGCCGACGCCGAACGCTACTCAAGCGTCCAACAGGGCCAAGAGGGGTGACAGACAGTGATTCGGACGTGCAATCAGTGTGGACAACGGAACCGGGTAGGTGTGGAGCATCTGGCGGACGCGGGGCGCTGCGGCGCCTGCAAGGCGGCGTTGCCGCCGCTCGATGAGCCGATCCAGGTTGGATCTGCGGAGTTTGACGAGATCGTGACAGGAAGCCGGGTGCCGGTGTTGGTGGACTTCTGGGCGTCGTGGTGCGGGCCCTGCCGGGCGGCAGCTCCGGAGGTGGCACAGACGGCAAAGGAGATGGCGGGTAGGGCGGTGGTGCTGAAGGTAGACACGGAGCGCGAGCCGGCGCTGGCTGGGCGGTATCGGGTGCAGAGCATACCGAACTTCATGGTGTTTGCCGACGGCAAAGCAGTGAGGCAGCAGCCGGGGCTAGTGAACGCCACCGTGATGACGCAGTGGCTGAGGGAGGCCGGCGCCCGGTGAGGCGCCGGCGTTGTGGCGTGAGTCAGGCGCGTCGGCTACGACGATAGAGCAAGGAGACGACGCCGGAGAGGCCTGTGCCGAGCAGGGTGAAGGTTGTGGGTTCGGGCGCCGGGGAGGCGGAGGTGTCGAGGGCGACGACCAAGGTGTTGTCGAGGCCGTCGATAAAGAAGACGTTCCCGCCGCTGCTGACGAGGCCACCGTCAATGGAGCCTTTTCCGAGGTAGTCCTTGAGAGGATCTGTGCCGTCGAAGACGCCGCTTTCGGACCAGCCGTGGCCGAAGTAGGTCCCGGCGAAGATACCCCCGAGCATGCCGGTAACTGACCAAGTTTTGCCGAGGCTTGGATAGGACAGTGGAGAGTTGACGTAGGAGGCACCCGGACCGAGGGTGGGGAGGGCTTGGCTGAGAGTGAGGTTTGGGGAGCCGACGGCGCCCACCTTGAAGCAGGTTAGCGCAGAGTTGCCGCAGGCCGAGCCGGCCCAGGTGGGAAGCTGGATGGCGAAGTTGCCGAGGTCGTCGCCTGCGACGAAGTGGTCGGTTTGAGTGGATTCGACGGTGATGAGGTGGAAGGTGTCTGCTCGGAGAGAGCTGGGTAAGAGGGCGAGCGGTGCGGCGAGCACAGCGAGGCAGAGGGAATGGCAGGTCATGCAACAGGCTCCAGTTGGGGAGGAGAATGCCCGCCTCGTTTGCACGCGAGTAACCAAAGCAAATGCCCTAAGTACTGGCTAACTGCGTCTGTGGCCTTTAGGGAAAGTGCAAGATTGTGCGAGGTTCTAGGGTATAGGGTTACCTACCGGTTTTCAGTTCTTAGGGGGTCAGGAAATCGGGTTGGGGCCCGGGGCGTGACGTTGGTCCCAGGCGGCGAAGGCGAAGCGGATGGCGCGACGGGCGGGGTTTTCCACCAGGAGGAAGACGGCGGAGGCGAGGAGGATGAGGGCGGCGGCCGTGGCACTGAGACGAGTCCAGGAGTTGGCGAGGCCTAACCGTGTGAAGAGATCGGCGCTCCAGGCTTTGACAGGGATCTGGAAGAGGTAGATGGAGTAGCTGATGCCTCCGCCGAAGACGAGGAGGGGGGTGGCCAGGAGACGGGAGAGCAGGGTGATCTCGGCGGCGAGGTTGTAGACGAGGGCGGCGAACGAGGTGACCACGAGGGAGGTCCAGCGACCCTCCGGAAGACAGAGGATGGCGACTGTGGCGACTGTGGCGGTGTAGGTCCAGAGGCCGGTGGAGGGGGTGGCCGGGTGCGGGTGGGTCTGACGGGCGAGGAAGAGGTTACCCAAGCAGACGCCGGCGAGGAACTCCGGGAGGTGAATGACGGGTAGGGGGAGGTAACGGAAGAGTCCGTGGGCGGCGAAGCCGAGGTCCTTCATGCCGGAGTTGGTGAGCGCGCACAAGGTGAGGAGAAGGAGGCTGGCGAGGAGGAGGGCGCGTGGGGCGAGGCGTTCGAGGCGGACCTGGGAGGCGGGGAAGAGCAGGTAGAAGAAGGCCTCGGCGGAGAGGGTCCAACAGACGAGGTTCCAGGCGCCGGCGACGGAGGGGTTCCAGGGATTCCATGCTTGGACCATGGCGAGGGTGGCGAGGGCGACGGGGAGGCGGGGGACGAGGCCGGACTGGAGGGTGCAGGCGAGGAGGGAGACGGCGTAGGCGGGCCAGATGCGGGCGAAGCGGGCCTGCCAGAAGCGGATGTGGTCGGCGCGGGTTTCGATCTGGCCCTGGTAGGTGTAGGCAAGGATGAACCCGGAGAGAAGAAAGAAGAGGACGACGGCGAGATGACCGGCGCGGAAGAAGTCTCCGGCGGCGTGGAAGCCGGCGTCGCTGAGGCTTTGGCCGAGGCGTGAGTGGAAGAGAACGACGTGGAAGGCGGCGAAGAAGCGGAGGCCGGTGAGGGCGCCGAGGGTGCGGCGGTGAGCGGTGAGCGGCCGGGGAGCGGCGAGGGCGGCGGGGTCCATTTGATGAGAGTACGGCAGCGCAGCTTTGCTGCCTGGAGGGTACCCCCCTCCCCCCTACTTTTTCGTCAAAGTCTTCGAACGAGGAGAGTTAGGTTGGGGGTACCCCTTGGCTTTGGGGAGGTACCCCGGGACGGGTGGTGAGTTTTTGGGGGCAAGTTGAGGTCATGCTTCGAGGGTAGCTCAGTGGGGGAGGCGACTGCGCCAGTGATTGCCGGGTGGTTCTGGTCTCCCGTTCTCTGACGGGTTTGGGCTGCTCGCGTACCCACGTCTCAGAGGCGAGATGTGGGGCACCCGGTGTCGTGCGGTCTTACCGCTTCGGTGGCGGCGGCGGTGGGGGAGGAGGCCGGGGCGGGGGTGGGATGGGTTTGGGCATGGGGGGCCAGCCGGCGCGAGTGGAGTCAGGAAAGCGGTTCATGCCGGGGTGAGGTGGTGTTGCTGGAAGACCTGGTCCTGCCAGTAGGCGACGCGGTCGGCTTTGTAGGGGGCTTCGATGGAGGCCTGGCTGGAGAGCTCGTTTTCGCGGCCGATGAGTTGATCGAGGCGGGTGGTGGCATCGTCGGCGTAGGTGGTGTTCCAGAGGGCTTCGTAGCCGGAGGCCAGCTCGGACCAGGAGAACTGGAACTTGGACATGGTGCGGGTGGCGCCGTCGAGGCCACGGGCGATGGAGTAGGCGCTGAGCAGGGCGGTGATGACGGCGAGGACGATGGCGACGGAGGCGGGGAACTTGCCGAGGAGGGTAGCGGCGGCGCCACTGGCGAGAAAGAAGGAGGCTCCGCTGATCCACTGCTTCTGGCGGGTGTAGTTGCTGGCGAGCTCGGCGAAGTAGAGGGCGCGGGTTTCGGCGGCGAGCTGGCGTTCCCAGACGGTGAGGATTTGGTCCTGGTTGAGCATGGCGGCCTCCCGTGTAGTATATCGGCCCGCTGCTGAGCTATGCGTGGACTGTCAACCCACATCTCAGAGGCGAGACGTGGGCCCGCGGTCAGAGTTTAGAGGGTGTGATGGTGTCCCGGGCGCCGTGGCGGATGTGAAGCACGTCAACTGTTTTTGCGGGCTCGTCTACGCGGAAGATGATGCGGTAGATGTGGGGCTTGTTGCCGTAGAGGAGATGGCGGAGAGACGGGCTTTCGGGAGTGATGGCGCAGCGATGCGGGAGCTGTTCGAGGCTGGCGACGGCGTCAGCCATGCCGTTGAACCAGATGGCGGCTCCTTGCGAGCTTTCTGCGCGGATGTGGAGGAAGAGGGTGTGGAGGTCTCGCTGGGCGCGGGGCTGGAGCCTAACGCGGTATGTCATAGGTCTGGCGCATGCTGTCGAGAAACTCGCGCGCGTCCCGGCCCTCGCCGTTGTCTGACTCCACGAGCCCCTGACGGATACCTTCCGTGGCGTCGGCGTGGGCGGCGAGGTCCAGCAGGCGTTGGTAGGCGGTGGGGTCCTGGAGGATGGCTTCCGGCTTGCCGTCGATGGTGAGAATGATGGGGCGCTGGGTGCGCTTGAGCTGGGCGAGGAGGTCGTCGGCGTGGCTTTGGAAGGTGGCGAGGGGCTGGATGTCTTCGGTGCTGTCGATCATGGCTGCCTCTTGGGGACAGTATAGGCGGCGCGCTGAGGAGCGAGGTGTGGACTGTGCACGCACATTTGACGGACGCGAGATACGCTCCCGGCGCTGACGAAGTAGGAGCGGATCGCGCGGGGCGCGATGGCCCACTCATGACGGAGAGGCTGTCATGAATGGGGCACCCGGCGTGGTGATGGTGATGCGGATGGATGTGGTGGAGGCGTAGTAGTGGATGCTGCTCCATGGGTAGTCTTCGGGGTGGGGGGCGAGGCCTCGTTTGACTGGGTTGCGGTGGATGTAGCGGAGCTTTTCGATGCGCTTGGCTTCGGTGCGGACGTTGAAGTCGTGGTAGCGCGGAAGCCAGAGCGGGGTGCCGTTGCCGAGGAGCTTGGAGGTCTGCTGCTTGAGGATCTTAAGGGTGGTGACGAGGGGGTGATGGAGGGTTCGGAGAGGAGGAGGTGGACGTGCTCGGGCATGAGGACGTAGCCGTGGAGGTCGAAGCCGTGGGTGGTGCGGAGGTGTTCGAGTTGGTGCTCGACGATGTGTTTGGCTTGGGGTGGGGCGAGGAGGGGGAGGCGGTTGTGGCAGCTGAAGGCAATGAAGTGGAAGTGGCCGGTTTGTTGGTAGCGCTTGAGGCCGTGGGGCATGTTGGGAGGGTAGGGCGGATCGCGCTTGCGCGATGACCCACCTTAGCGACGATGAGACTGTCGCGAAGATGGGGCAGCCGGCCCAGCATATGGTAATTTCACCGGGGAGCAGAATGTGCCAACGACAAAAGAGTTGGATGAACGCCTCAGGGCAGTGGAACTTGCGCTCGCAGAGGCACGGGGCGGCAAAAGGGCTTGGTTATCGATCCTGAGCGTCGCTACAGCTGTAGCCATCGCCTTGACGTCATGGACACTTATGACCATACATGGGCTAGGTATTCAGGTTGCGGCCCTGAATACATTCGTGACTCAGCAGCTACCCAAGGTTGCTCTATCGAACGTCGGACAGGACCCGCAAGAGGCCGTACGAAGCTATGACTTCGCGAAGGCCGCGCTTCAGAACACGAAGCTCGATCACGGTCACAAGTCTAGGGACGCCTCGTTATTAGAACTTGGACAGACACTTGCGAAGCAGGAGCCTGTTCACGGACAACTGATTCAATACTGGCAGTTAGCTTCTGTTCTTATAGACACTCGGAGCAAGATTTCTGTTCCTGAGCGGACGCCTGCCTTACCTGACTGTCTTGCAAAAGAATGGAGTTCCGGCGGTTGGTTCCAAGACCCGCAAAGTGGTAAGTGGCAGCATGGATTTCCAATAGGCATCCCACGCGAAACATTGAAGCTGCAATTCAGCAACTGTCGCCTACAACTTGACGATCCTCACTTCGAGGAATCAGCAGTGGGCAAGAAGATTTCGGGTGACTCTGGGCACCTGCCCTTAGGAGTCGTCGCCGACTTCGACCTGGAGAACGTCTTTGTGACTTATGGCGGCGGAGGGATAATTCCGGTTAGAAGCATTAGCATGACGAATTGCCGATTCCAACTTGCGTTCCCCACAATACCTGCCAAACCGGTGCGTGCCATCGCTCTAGCGCTCCTCCAATCCGATCTGGAGAGGGTCTCAGTTTCGGTGAGATCCTGAACCTTCAGCGGCCGAATCTTTGGCGGCCTTGCATTTGGCTTAGCATGCGTTGTTGCATCTTGTTGGTGCCGCCGGGGGTGCCGATCATTTTGAACATCTTGCGCATTTGGGTGTATTGCTTGAGGAGGTTGTTGACCTCGGGGACGGTGGTGCCGGAGCCGAGGGCGATGCGTTTGCGGCGGGAGCCGTTGAGGATCTCGTGGTCCTGGCGTTCGCGGTTGGTCATGGAGTTGATGATGGCTTCGACGCGGGTGAATTGGCCTTCGTCGATCTGTTCGGCGGCCTGGGCCATGCCGGCGAAGGGGCCGACGGAGGGGAGCATCTTCATGATGCTCTTCATGGAGCCCATCTTCTTGATTTGACGGAGTTGTTCGCGGAAGTCTTCGAGGGTGAAGCCGTCGCCGGAGAGGGCTTTTTTGGCGAACTGTTCGGCCTTGCCGCGGTCGAGCTTTTCCTCGGCGCGCTCGAGCAGGGTGGCGAGGTCGCCCATGCCCATGATGCGGGAGGTGATGCGGTCGGGGTGGAAGGCTTCGAAGGCGTCGGGCTTTTCGCCGGTGCCGAGGAACTTGATGGGGGCGCCGGTGATGCTGCGGATGGAGAGGGCGGCGCCGCCGCGGGCGTCACCGTCCATTTTGGTGAGGACGACGCCGGTGATGCCGAGGCGATCGTTGAAGGCCTTGGCGGAGTTGACGGCGTCCTGGCCGGTCATGCTGTCGGCGACGAAGAGGATCTCGGAGGGGTTGAGCTCGGCCTTGAGCTGGGCCATCTCGTCCATGAGGAGTTCGTCGATGCCGAGGCGGCCGGCGGTGTCGACGAGGAGGACGTCGCAGCCGAAGTTGCGGGCGTCGCGGAGGGCTTCCTTGGCTAGGCGGAGGACGGCTTGGGTATTCGCCGCGGCGCTAGTTCCGGGCGTGCCGGCCTCGGGGTCGAGCTTGCCGAGGTAGATGGGGGATTTGATGGACTCGGCGACGACTTTGAGCTGTTCGCGGGCGGCGGGGCGGTAGACGTCCACCGAGACGAGCATGGGACGGTGGCCGCCTTTTTTGAGCCATTGGGCGAGTTTGCCGGAGGTGGTGGTCTTGCCGGAGCCCTGGAGGCCGGCCATGAGGATGACGGAGGGCGGCTGGGCGTTGAACTTGAAGCGGGCGTTGTCGCGGCCGAGGATGGTTTGGAGCTCGTCGGAGACGATTTTGACGAGCTGCTCGGTGGGGGAGAGGGAGGTGGTGACTTCGGCGCCGAGGGCGCGGGCGCGGATGTGCTCGATGAGCTCCTGGGTGACGGCGAGGTTGACGTCGGACTCGAGGAGTGCGGTGCGGATCTCGCGGAGGGCGTCGGCGACGTTTTCGTCGGTGATGGTGCCCTGGCCGCGGAGGTTTTTGAAGGATCGCTGGAGCTTGTCGGAGAGGTTTTCAAACATGGCGGGTTGCTGCAAGTTTAGCAAGGGGAGGTGGTTCAGCGCCTGCGATGCCGGCGAGGTACTGCATGGGGCGGGCGTGGCCAAGTAGCAGGCTGGGTGCTGCCGAGGGCGGTACGGGGTCGGGGTTTGGGGGCAAGGGCGAGTCGGGGGCGGTTGATACTGGAGGGATGGAGCACGGCGAAGCTCGGGCGGGTGGATCGGCGAGTGATGTGGCGTTGCTGCGCGAGTTTGGGGTGTATCTGCGAGTGGAGCGGGGGCTTAGGCCGGCGACGGTGGAGGCGTACGGGCGGGATCTGCTGCAGTTTGCGGAGGATCTGGAGCGGCGGGGCGGGGAGCGAAGGCTGGTGGGGGCGCGCGAGGAGGATGTGCGGGAGTTTTTGAAGGTGATGCGGGCGAATGGTGTGGAGTCGCGCTCGCTGGCTCGCAAGTTGAGCGCGCTGCGCGGGATGTATCGCTGGCTGCTGCTGGATCGGCGGGTGGGGCATGATCCGACGGCGAACCTGGAGCGGCCGTCAACGTGGAAGGTGTTGCCGAAGTCGATCGGCGAGAGCGAGGTTGTAGAGATTCTGGAGCGAGCGGGTGCGGCGGCGCGGCTGCCGGATGCGACGGCGGCGGCGCTGCGGGATCATGCCATTTTGGAGTTGGTGTATGCGGGCGGGTTGCGGGTGGGGGAGATCTGCGCCTTGCGGGTGGAGGACTTGAAGCTGGACGCGGGACGGGCGCAGGTTCGCGGCAAGGGGGATAAGGACAGGGTGGTGCCGCTGGGGCGGGCGGCGTGCGAGGCGCTGGAGGCCTGGATTCGCCGGGGAAGGCCGGAGATGCAGAGAAAGAAAGGGGTTAGCGGTGTGGTGCGGATGGAGCGGAGGCTGTTTTTGGGCAGGGGTGGAGGGCCGATCAGCCGGGGTTGGGTGTGGGCGATGGTGCGGCGGGAGGCGTCTTTGTCGGGGTTGAAGGCGAGCCCGCATACGTTTCGGCACAGCTGTGCGACGCACATGGTGGAGCATGGGGCCGATCTGCGGAGTGTGCAGACGATTCTGGGGCATGCCGACATCGGGACGACGGAGGTGTATACGCATACGGCGATGGGGCGGCTGAAGGCGGTTCACCGGGCGCACCACCCGCGGGGGCGGAGCCGGGGTGGTGTGGCGTGAGCGGCGGCGGAGCCTCTGAGGTGGTCGAGGGAGGGCGGCTGAGCGAGTTTGAGGAGGTGGCGGAGCGCTTTCTGGAGTCTCTGGAGGTGGAGCGCGGGGCGAGCGCGCATACGATGCGGGCGTATGCGCGGGAGGTGCGGGGTGCGGCGAGGTATCTGCGGAGGGAGCTGGGGGCGAGCGGGCGTCTGGGGAGGGTGGAGCACACGCACCTGCGGGGGTATCTGGGGGAGTTGTACGGTCGGGGTTTGACGGCAGCGAGTGTGGCGCGGGCGCTGGCGGCGGTGAGGAGCTGGTTGAAGTGGGCGGTGCGTCAGGGTCTTCTGGAGCACAACCCTGCATCGCTGGTGGGGACGCCGAAGCGGCCGCGGCATCTGCCGCGGGTGCCGACGGCCGAGGAGATGAACGGGATGCTGAACTCTCTGGAGGGGGGAGCGGCGGGGCGAGTGGATGGAGCTGGGCAGGGAGGGCGGAGGAGGGCCGAGGACTCGGCGTGGGTGGCGCGGGACAGGGTGATCGCGGAGCTGCTTTACGGGTGCGGGATACGGAATGGCGAGCTGGTGGCGATCGATCTCCTGGATGTGCGGTGGAGCGAGGGTGTGGTGCTGGTGCGTGGCAAGGGTCGGAAGGAGCGTCAGGTGCCGCTGGGGGAGGCGGCGGAGGAGGCGGTGCGAGGTTATCTGCCGGAGCGGGCGAGGCGTCTGGAGGCCGCGGGCAGGGGCGCGCTGGTGGGGGAGGGGCCGCTGCTGATCAATGCGACGGCCCGGCTTTCGGGTGCTCGGGGATCGACCCTCGGTGGGGAGTGCCGGTTGACGACGCGGAGTGTGGGCCGGATTGTGAAGGCGCTGGCGACGAGCCGGGGGCTGCCGGCGGATGTGCACCCGCACACGTTGCGGCACGCGTTTGGGACGCACATGCTGGAGGAGGGTGCGGATCTGCGGTCGATCCAGGAGATGCTGGGGCATGAGCGGCTCTCGACGACGCAGCGGTATACGCAGCTGACGCTGGGGCAGGTGGAGCGGGTGTATGACGCGACACACCCCCGGGCGCGGTAGGCCGGAGCCCCCCTGGTTACTTTGGATCGATTCACAGGTCACTGATGCGAGGTTTTTGAACCCGCGTTGAACTCCGCTGCGGGTGACCGAAAACCCTTGCCCTTGATGCTGTGCAATGTCCTTCAGGTTGCCCCACGTTCACGCTCCTGGTGCGGCTCGCGGTCGGGTGACCTTGCGTGGTGTTTTTGGGGATTTGGTTGCGTCCGCGGGTCTTTCTAGGTTTGGCAACTCGCGTGCATAGAGGTTGCCTGGGTTTCCCCGCACGACAAACTTTTCTCCTGAGGCCTCCGTGATTTCTAAGTCTTTTGCTCGTTCCTTTGCTTCCCTGGCAGCTGCCGCTCTGATGGCGACTGGCATGGCGCACGCCTCCACCTATACCGGTTATGTCTATACGACAGCGCCGTACCCCGCTTCGTTGAGCCCGTCGCAGACTCCTCCGGGCTTGTACAAGGGCACCTTTACGACCGATCAGATCGACTATTTCTCGGGCGGCGGATCGACCTACAAGGTTGGCGCATTTTTGAACACGAACGGATCGACGTCGACCGGTCTGTCGAACTCTGTGTACAACTCCAACCTGAACGACACCGAGCTGAAGATTGTGGGTTCGATCTTTCTTTCGGCGGGCACGACCTATACGATCACGCACGACGACGGGATCTACCTTTATCTGAACAACATCCTGGCGGTTTCGTCGGGCGCGCCCACCAGCGCGGTCGCGAGCACGTTTTCCGTGGCGACCACGGGCGACTACAACTTCGACCTGCTGTACGCCGAGGTGAACGGCGCCCCGGCGACGCTGGACTTCCCGGCGACGTACACGGCGGCGACTCCTGAGCCGAGCTCGTTTGTGCTGCTGGGCACGGGTCTGGTCGGCGCCGCGGGTGCGATTCGCCGGCGGATGCGCTCGTAGGTTTGTGGTGAAAGAACCGCCGGCCGCGAGCTTGTTTGGGCTCGTGGCCGGCGGCCTTTTTCGGGGGTCGGGGTTGGTCTGGTGGCGTTGTGTTGACGGGGATCGTCGCTTTGCTCCGGATGACGGCGAACGAGGCAAGTGCAGAGGCATGTGGGAGAAGCCGGTCCCTTCGGGATGACAACAAAAGGGCGACGGCAGGTGCTGCGGCAGGCACGAAAGCAGGTTTCAGTAGCGGGGGAGGGTGGGATCGATGGAGCGGGACCAGCCGTCGATGCCGCCGGCGAGGGATTGGGTGTGATCGAAGCCCTGCCCGCGGAGCCACATGGCGACGTTGAGCGAGCGTGCGCCATGGTGGCAGAGGACGACGGTGGGGCGGTCGGGGTCGAGTTCCTGGAGCCGCGAGGGGATGTCGCCCATAGGGATGAGCGTGGCTCCGGGGATGGAGGCGATTTCGGCTTCCCAGGGTTCACGGACGTCGAGCAGGAGAGGCGGGTTGGGTCCGTGGCGTTGCGCGGCGTAGGTGTCGGGGGAGATCTCCGGCGGGAGTGGTTCAGGCATGGAATGAGGATACTGGAGACGTCGGCGGTGGGGAGTGCGAATTCGGTGAGCGCCGGCGCCGCGGGCCTGCGGGCTCCCACGATCGGCTCACATTTAAGGCTGCGCGAGGTCGTCGTACACTACGAGGCGGACCAGAGTTTTGTCGTTCGGGGCGGGCGGGCAGGCGGGCGACGGGGCGGAGCTTGGACTGTAGTTGGGATGAGGAAAGGCGGACACGGCGTTGGAGAAGGTGCTGATTGTTGAGGATGAGCTGCATGCCCGGACGGGGCTGACGGAGTTGGTGGAGAGCTGGGGCTACCGTACGGAGGGCGCGGCCAACGGCGTGGAGGGACTGGAGCGGGTGCAGCAGTGGAATCCGTCGATTGTGGTGACGGACCTGAAGATGCCGCGGATGGACGGGATGGAGCTGTTGAACCGGATCGGCGATCTGCCGCAGCGGGTGGCGGTGGTGATGTTGACGGCGCAGGGCTCGATTGAGAGCGCGGTGGAGGCGATGCGGATGGGTGCGTTCGACTACCTGCCGAAGCCCGTGGATCCGGTGCGTCTGCGTGAGATTTTGGAGAGTGTGAGCCGGCAGATGGCGGAGGTGAAGGCGGACCTGGAGGGGACGCGGCCGGGGATGCTGCGCATGGAGACGGGCAGCCCTGGGTTGCTGGTGGGGAACTCCCCGCAGATGCGTGCGATCCATAAGCTGATTGAGCGGATTGCGCCCTCGAACGTGAGTGTGCTGGTGACGGGCGAGAGCGGGACGGGCAAGGAGCTGGTGGCGCGGAGTCTGCATGAGCTGAGCGGCCGGCGCAACAAGCCGTTTGTTGCGGTGAACTGCGCGGCGATTCCGGAGACGCTGATCGAGAGCGAGATCTTTGGGCATGAGAAGGGGGCGTTTACGGGAGCGCTGGAGCGCCGGGCGGGGTGCTTCGAGCTGGCCGAGGAGGGGACGCTGCTGCTGGACGAGATTGGCGAGATGCCGGCGGCGACGCAGGCGAAGCTGCTGCGGGTGCTGGAGGACCGGAGGTTGCGGCGTTTGGGGTCGAAGAGCGAGACGCCGGTGGATGTGCGGGTGATTGCGGCGACCAACAAGGATCCGGAGCAGGCGGTGGCGAGCGGCGAGCTGCGCGGCGATCTGTATTACCGGCTGAATGTGTTTTCGATTCCGATGCCGCCGTTGCGGGAGCACATGCAGGATGTGGGACCGATCGCCGAGCGGATGGTTGCGGAGATGAACGACCGGCACGGATGCGCGGTGAGCGGTCTGGAGCCTGCGTTGCTGGAGAAGTTGAAGGCGTACACCTGGCCGGGCAATGTGCGCGAGTTGCGCAACACGATTGAGCGGGCGGTGATTTTGGCGGGGCGAGGGCGGTTGGGCGTGGAGCATCTTCCGCCGAACTTTGGCGAGCCTGGGTTTGCGCCGCCGCCGCCGCGAGTCCGTCAGGCGGGCGGCGTAGGCGCGGCGGGCGGGACATCGCTGGCCGATGCGGCGGCGGCGGAGGCCGAGCGGTACCGGCGCGAGGAGAACTCGGTGCGGGTGGAGGTAGGGACGACGGTTGACGAGGCGGAGCGGCAGCTGATTTTGAAGACACTGCTGTCGACGCATAACAACAAGACGCGGGCGGCGGAGATTCTGGGGATCAGCTCAAAGACGCTGCAGAACAAGCTGAAGGAGTATTCGAGCGCGGCTTCGGCGAGCGGGACGGAGTAGGGCCGGTTGCGTCTTCGAACCAAGCTGGTACTGTCGGCGACGGCGTTGACGTCGGCGATTGTGCTGGTGCTGTCTGCGATCTTTGTGGGCGAGTTGCTGCGTCAGCGTATTGAGCAGACGGCGTTGAGCAACGAGGTTCTGGCGCGCGAGGTGGTGCTGATTACGCGGCAGGCGTTGGAGAGCGGGCTGCGCGACCATCCGCCACGGGACCGGAGCGCGGCGGCGCTGGGGGAGGCGGTGGAGGCGGCGGTGCAGCAGTCCGGGTCGCTTTACGACGTGATGGAGGCGGTGGTCCGGTATTCGCCGACGGTGCAGGATGTCACGATCACGGGCGTGGACGGTCGGGCGCTGGTGAGTACGGATCCGGATCTTGTGGGACGCGCGATGCCGCTGCGGATGGACCTGACGCGGATACGGGATGAGAGTGTGGTGCAACAGCTTCGGCAGGTGTTTGGGGCGCCGCGGGTGTTGGATTTGCGGGCGGCGCTGGACCGGAACGGGGAGCCCGTTTTTGATGGTGCATGTGGGGGTGCGATCGACGTTTGTGCGGGCCTCGTATGAGCCGTGGCTGCGGGCGGCGCTGCTGTTTGCGGTGTTGTCGGCGGCGGGCGCGATGGTGGCTGCGGGCATTCTGGCGACGGCGGCGCTGCAGCCGATCGAAGAGATCAGCCGGCAGCTGGAACATCTGGCGCCGGACGGGAGCAGCGAGGTGGCGGAGCCGGAGAGGGCGTCGCCGGTGCTGCCGCGGCGGATTGCCGGGCCCTTGCGCATTGTGCCGCCACACCAGGACGCGGTGCTGCGGATGACGCGGACGATCGATCGGCTGGGGCGCAGATGCGATCGCGGGAGGCGGGCTACACGGCACTTCAGGCGGACGTGAGCGAGATGCTGGACGCGCTGCGGGATGGGGTGTGTTGTTTGGAGCGGATGGGCGGGCGACGATCGTTTCAGATTCGGCCACGTACTTCCTGGTCGAGTCGGAGGGGTCGCGGATCGGCCGGCCGATGGAGGAGATCTTTCCGCAGGAGACGACGTTGGGGGCCGTGGTCTTGCGCCTGCATGCGAGCGGGGAGCGGTCTGCCGGCGAGCGCGTGGAGATGGAGGATGGACGCGAGGTCCAGGTGTCGCTGGACAGGATCGGTGCGGGAAGTGGGCGGGCGGCCGGGGTGCTGGTGCGGTTGCGGGACATGGAGTATGCGGCGCAGCTGGGGCGAGAGTTGGAGGTATCGCAGCGACTGGCGGCGGTGGGCCGGCTGACGGCGGGGTGGGCCATGAGGTGAAGAATCCGATCAAGCGATGGTGGTCCACCTGGAGCTGTTGCGATCGAAGCTGGTGGGGATGGAGGACAAGGCAGCCGCTGCGGGGGCCCAACGGCATGTGGAGATCTTAGCGGGCGAGATGCAGCGACTGGACCGTGTGGTTCAGACGCTTGCGGATTTTTCGCGTCCGATGGAGTTGCACCTTGCGGAGGTGAAGCTGCGCGAGGCGATGGAAGCCGTGATGGAGCTGACGGAGGCGCAGATGGACGCGCACGGTGTGCGGATGGTGCTGGATGCACCGAAGGAGCCTCTGCCGGTACGGATGGACGGGGAGTTGATGCAGCAGGCGCTGCTGAATCTGCTGTTGAACGGGATGCAGGCGATGCCGAACGGTGGTGTTTTGCGGTTACGGGTGCGTCGTGAGCGCGGCGAAGTGGTAATTCAGATTGCAGACGAAGGTGAGGGTATACCTGAAGAGGTTCTTCCGCGTATCTTCGATTTGTACTTCACGACCAAGCCCAAAGGCAGCGGGATTGGCCTGGCGATGTGTTACCGGATCGTGCAGATGCACGGCGGCTCGATGAGCGTGCGGTCAGCGACTGCAGAGCGCGTGGCGGCGACGGGAGCGGAGCCTGGAACGCTGGTTGAGTGCGGTTGCCGGCGGGTGTGGGGGTGGAGGGCAGGAGATCGACACGGGCCGAGGTCAGGAGACTCGGCCGGCAGGAGATGTACATTGATTGGCACATTTGGCTCGTCGCTTGCGCGCATCGGGGCTTTTGTCTGCGGTTCT
>CBDCMI010000003.1:0-924448 GCA_965218895.1 Acidobacteriaceae bacterium
GGCTCCCCGCTCATCAGCTTTCTCGGCGAGCTCCCTACCGACGATCTTTGGAACGAGTACGCCCATGCCCGCGCCCTGCTCTTCGCCGCCGATGAGGACTTCGGCATGGTCCCGCTCGAGGCCCAGGCCTGCGGCCGCCCCGTCCTCGCCTTTGGCGCCGGGGGCTCGCTCGAAACCGTACGCGCCTTCGGTCCTTCGCCCACCGGGCTCTTCTTTCCCGAGCAGACCGCCACCTCACTCGCCGAGGCAATCCTCCGCTTCGACGCTGCCGCGGTCGAGTTTGACCCGGACGCGGCTACCCGCTGGGCCGCAGGTTTTCGCACCGAGCGCTTTCTCGCGGAGATTCGCGCCTTTCTTCTCGCCCACGTCCCGGCCGTCGCGCCCCATCTCGCACCCTCCCCTTCCACCACCTCGCCCGCTCCCGCACAATAGTGCAGGGAGGATAGCCACGGATGGAGGGTATGCGCGATCTGCTGCGCAGCAGCCTGGGCAGGAGTCTTCGCACACTGACGCCGCTCGATCGCCTCGCCGCCGCCTGGCCGGTCGTCTGCGGCGCCGTGCTCGCGTCGCGCGGCGAGCTTCTTGCCTTCGAGGACGGTCGCCTCACCGTCCGCGTCGACGACCCGGCCTGGCGCGAGGGGATGCGCGTCTCCCGCGAGCGGCTCACGCGCGACCTCGCCCGCGTCGCCGCCGTGGAGCTCCGCGAGATACACTTCGAGGGGGGGCCCGAGCGGCAGCGGCGGCCGTCGGCGCCTCGCGACGGTCGGGCGACCGCCGGCCAAGCCCGTCCCGCGTCGTCGCACCCCCGCAAGCCACGCTCCATCGCCACACCCAACCCGGCAAAATCCCCGCGAGGTTTCGCTTGACCCCATCCACATCTGGCACCGAAGACGGGTCCGCCGGCCGCCGCGCCGTCAGCCTTGACGAGGTGCGCCACGTCGCCGAGCTCGCCAATCTGCGCCTCACCCCCGACGAAGAGCCCGCGCTCGCGCACGACCTGAACCGTATCCTCGACTTCATCGCCCAGCTGAGCGAGGTTGATACAGAAGGGGTTAGCCCCATGGCGCAGGTGTCGGAGGTGCTCGGCGGGGAGCCCGCGGGCGAGGGCGAGACCCTTCGCCCCGACGGGGTGAGGCCCTCCGTCGACCGTGCCGCGGTGCTGCGGAGCGCACCCGAAACCGACGGCCGCTTCTTCAAGGTCCCCAAAGTCATCGAGCGTTAGGGAAGGGAAGTACGTTGCTGCAAGCACTGGACTTAGATCGCATCACCATTCCGGGGGCGAGGGCCGCCATCGTCGCCGGCGAGCTCCGCGCCACTGATCTCGCCGCCCGTGCCTTCGCCCGCATCGAGGCCGAGGACGGCGCGGACGGCAAGGGGATCAACAGCTTTCTCGCCCTCAGCCGGGACCGCGCCCAGCAGCAGGCCGAGCGCATCGACGGCATGGCCGCCCGCGGTGAGGCGCTGCCGCCGCTCGCCGGCATCCCCCTCGGGATTAAGGACGTCCTGGTCATGGAGGGCTCGCCCGCCACCGCCGGCAGTCGCATCCTCGAAGGCTACCGGCCGCCCTACGACGCGACCGCCGTCGCGCGGCTGGAGGCCGCCGGCGCCGTCCTTCTCGGCAAGCTCAACTGCGACGAGTTCGCCATGGGCTCCTCCAACGAAAACTCCGCCTACGGCCCGGTGCGCAATCCGCGCGCGCTGGACAGGGTTCCCGGAGGCTCCAGCGGTGGCTCCGCCGCGGCGGTCGCCGCGGGTTTTTGCCTGGGCAGTCTCGGCACAGACACCGGCGGCTCCATCCGGCAGCCCGCCGCCTTCTGCGGCGTGGTCGGCGTCCTACCCACCTACGGCAGGGTCAGCCGCTACGGCCTCATCGCCTTTGCCTCCTCGCTCGACCGCGTTGGTCCCTTTGCGCGCACAGTCGAGGACGCCGCCCTCCTGCTGGAGGTCCTGGCCGGTCCTGACGAGCGCGATGCGACCGCCTCCGGCCACCCCGTCGAGCGCTACAGCGCTGCCCTGGGCGAGGGGGTCGCGGGCCTCCGTGTGGGCGTTCCCGAAGAGTACTTCGGCGAGGGTCTCGACCCCGAGATACGCAACGCCGTCGAACGCGCCATCGACAGCCTGCGCGAGGCCGGCGCCACCATCCGCCGCATCTCGCTCCCGCACACGCGCTATGCCATCCCCACCTACTACGTTCTCGCCACCGCCGAGGCCAGCTCCAACCTGTCACGCTTTGACGGCGTGCGCTTCGGCCTGCGCGCCCCGGGGGTCGATACCCTGAGCGGCATGTACCGCGCCACGCGCGACGAGGGCTTCGGCCCGGAGGTCAAGCGGCGCATCCTCCTCGGCACCTATGCTCTCAGCGCCGGGTACTACGACGCCTACTACCGCAAAGCGCAGCAGGTCCGCCGGCTGGTCACCGAAGACTTCCTCCGCGCCTTCACGGAGGTTGACGTCCTCCTTGGCCCCATGACGCCCACCCCAGCCTTTCGCCTGGGCGAGAAGACCGACGATCCGCTGTCGATGTATCTGGCAGATATCTACTCCGTCGCGGCCAGCCTCGCCGGCCTGCCCGCCGTCAGCGTGCCCTTTGGGCAGACGCGCGCCGGCCTGCCGATCGGCGTCCAACTGATGAGCCGGCACTTCGATGAGACCACCATGCTGCGAACAGCGGCGCATCTGGAGCGGTCGGCAAAGGTTCAACCCGGGGCAGACACTCACCCGGCAACGCACACGGCCGGCGCCTAGGCCGGCACACCACATCGCCGGCCCTAGGCCAGGCCAACAATCGATCGAAGGGAACCGATGAGTCTGTTTGACAAGTTGTTTGGGAAGCAGGGCGAAGGCAAGGGTGAGGGCCAGGAGACCGGACGCACCGCCCCGGCCGAATCCGCCGGCCAGGACGGAGCAGCCGACGCCGACGCCGACGCCGACGCCGAGGCCCGGCACGCCGCCGAGCACAATGTGGCGGCGCAGGTGCACGTAGCCACCGCCGATCTTGCCGGCGCAGATCCGAGCGAGACGCCACCGGCGACCGCGACCGTGGTCGCCCGCGAGGACGCCGAGGCGGTGGATCCGCCGGACGTCGCGTTGGCTGCGGCATCCTCTTCGGCCTCCCCGGAGGAGCAAGCCCCCGCCGGGCGGGCTGAGGTCCTCGCCTTTCCCGGTCGCCCCCGCGCCGAAGCCCCGGCCGATCTCCAAGCCGATCCTCAGCCAGGCCGGCCCGAGCCGCCCGAGCAACAACGCCGCGAGCCCGTCTCCATCGCCTCCGCGCAACGTGGCCCCCAGACCGGCACCCCAACCGGCACCCCAACCGGTCCGCAGACCGGAAACCAGACCGGTCCAGCCCAGCCCGCCACACTCGAGCAGATGCGCCAAGACCCCAATCTCGTCCGCGTCTTCGATCAGTACGGTCAGGAGGTCTTTGTACCCAAGCAGCAGTGGCGCGACGAGATCCTGCCCAACAATCTCCAGGCCGCCTGGACCAATCCGGACGAGCTCTATGCCGTCATGCTGAACGCGGTCAACGACGGGCTCTTCGCCGAGATCGAGGCCGCTGCGGTCCACCTCCGCGCGATCGATCCGCAGCCCGCCCGTGCCGTCTGCCTTCTGGCCATCGTGCAGCTGCAACTCGGCCGGACCGAGCAGGCTGAGCGCACACTCGAAGACTCGCTCGCCAACGACGGCGAAGACGCCGCGGTCCTGACCAACCTGTCCCGCATCCTGGCCGCGCGCGGCGAGCGCGAGCGCGCCGAACCCATGCTCTGGCGCGCGGTCGAGCTCGACCCCAATCTCGAAAATGCCATCGGCTGGTACGTCGGCGTCGAGGCCGAGCGCGACCCGGCCGGCGGTCGCGAGCGCGCGCTCGATCGAGTCGCGGGCCTGCCCGGCAGCTGGCGCGCCCGGCTTTGGAAAGCCAAGGCGGCGCTCGACGCCAAGGACCTCGCCGGTGCTCTCGAGCAATATCGTCTCGGCCTCGGGGCCTTCCCCGGCCCGGTCTCGGCCGAGTTCCTGTATCCCATGAGCGGCGACCTGGGCATGGCCGGCCACCTCCGCGAGCTGATCGAGATGACCGAGCCCTACTTCCTGCCGGAGGTCCACGGCCTGCCCGTCGGCAACAACCTGATCAAGGCCCACTTCGACCTCGGCGAGCTCGAACCCGCCGCCGCCATCACCGCCCGTCTCTTTGCCATGAAGCGCCCGGACTGGCGCGAGCCCCTTGGCTTCTGGGAACAGAGCATCAGTCGCGCCCTGCGCGCGCAGCACCCCGTCCCGCAGCAGGGGGGACCGCTCGAGATCGGCATGCTGGAGATGATCGGGCCGGTCTGGCGCCGGGTCGGCGGCCCGCTCGAGCCAGTCTTCGGCCTGGGCAAGGCAGACAACGCGCCGGTCGTCACCATCCTCGGCGGCAGCGCCGATCTGCCGCCCGTCGAGGGTGAGGTCGCCATGCAGCTGGCCGACGCCGTCGGCCGCCTCACGCGCGCCATGCCCCTCTTTCTCACCGAGCAGATGGAGTTTCACACGGTGGCGCGGGCGCGCACGCTGCTGCCCCGCGTCGCGCAGGGCGGCTTTGTGCTGCGCGGGGGCGAGTGGGCCGACGCCGAAGCGCTGGAGCTGGCGCGCGGCGCCGAACTCGCCCCCGACTTCGTCGTCCGCGCCCACGTGGACACACGCGCGCAGACCTGGGTTGCCACCGCCAAGCTCGCCCGCGCCGCCGACGGGACGGAACTCGGCGCCGTCCGTGCGGAGTTCCCCGCCGGGCAGCCGGAGTACGGCATGCTGGCCCTCGCCTCCTCGCTGCAGCGCCTGCTGGAGCGGCAGGGCGTCGGCTCCCAGCCCGCGCCAGCCGTCTACCAGGTGCCGGAGACCGGCGCCCTCGCCAACTACCTCCTGCGCCTGGAGCAGCTCTTGATCCTGCGCTCCGCCGCCACCGCGGAGGAGGAAATGCGGCCGGCCTCCGGCGAGCGCGAGGTCATGGAAGGCGTGCTCGGCTTGGCCCTGCAGCAGCCCGCCAATCCCACCGTCCGCGCTCTCATGGCGGCCACCGCCATGACCATGTGGCGCGTTCGGCCGGAGATCGCCGAGGAGTTCGAAGACCGGCTCGAGCTGCTCGGGCGCGAGCAGCCCTTGGGCGAGCCGCTCGACGGCATCCTCTTCGCCATGGTCACCGACGAGGCCTGAGCTCCCTGTCCAGCGCGCAACCTCGACGGGTGGCGTCCCTCGCCGCCCGCCGTGATACTGTGGAAAGCGTGGCTCCACTCTGTGGACCAGCAAACGCAGGAGAAGACGCGCCGCTGCTCTGAAGAGGACCTGGACTGTTGTACCGTCCCCGGTTCGCGGCAGGCGAGGTCTGGCCAGAGACTGCGCTTGCACTCGACGCCGTGGTCCTCCCAGTCATTCGTGAGGCAAACCGGTCGCTCTGGCTTGATAGGCCGCTCTCCCCGCGGGGGGACGCCGGCCTCGCCATGCAGCAGCAGTGTGCTTCGACGGACTCGCGGCCCACGCTGAACGATGCTTCAGTCTTACGGTTCGTACCCCGACCGCTGCCCTCCCTGGGTTGGTTTAACGTCGTGACCCCGTGTGGTCACAAAGGAATCTCACCATTGCAAAGCGCAACGCTTGATCCGCAGGCCGCCCAAGGCCAGCCTGCCCCTGCTGTACCTCCCGCCGACTCCCTTCCGCGTGCTTCGGGCGTCACCTTTGAAGACTTCGCCATCTCGGCCTCGCTCAAGGAGCGTCTCGCCGCCGCCAAGTTCGTCTATCCCACGCCGGTCCAGGCCGGCGCCATCCCGCCCGCCATCGAGGGCAAGGACGTCCTCGCCACCGCTGCCACCGGCACCGGCAAGACCCTCAGCTTCCTGATCCCGCTCATCGAACGCATCGAGCGCAACTCCAAGCCCAGCACGCGCGCCCGGCGCGAGCCCATCCGCGGCCTTATCCTGCTGCCGACGCGCGAGCTCGCCATGCAGGTCCTTGAGGCCTACGCGAAGCTCGTCCCCCAGGCCAAGCACGATGCCGTCCTGGTCTGCGGCGGCCTCTCGGAGAACAACCAGCTCGACCACCTCGATCGCGGTCCGCGTCTCGTTGTGGCTACTCCGGGCCGCCTGGAAGACTTTCTCCGCCGCCGCGAGATCGATCTGCGCTCGGTCGAGATGCTGGTGCTCGACGAGGTCGACCGCATGCTCGATATGGGCTTTCTTCCGCCCATCCGCCGCATCGCCGGCGTCCTGCCCAAGACCCGCCAGACCATGTGCTACTCCGCGACACTTGACGCCAATATCCGCGAGATCGTGCGCGACTACGTCAAGGATCCCGTCCGGGTCGAGATCGGCTCGACCTCCAGGCCAAGCGATCGGGTCGAACTCATCGCCTACGCCGTCATGCAGGATCAGAAGCTCGCCCTGCTCGACCAGATGCTGCGCGAAGAGACAGGGACCTTTCTTGTCTTTTCACGCACCAAGCACGGTGCCGACCGCATCGCCAAGAAGCTCGAGAAGCTGGGCCACGACGCCGCCGTCATCCACGGCGACCGATCGCAGTCCCAGCGCACCGCGGCGCTCAAAGGCTTCACCGCCGGCAAGCACCGCATCCTGGTCGCCACCGACGTTGCGGCCCGCGGCATCGACGTCCAGAACATCGCGCACGTCGTCAACTACGACCTCCCCGGCGCTTCGGACGACTTCGTCCATCGCATCGGCCGCACCGGTCGTGCCGGGGCCACGGGCGTTGCGACCACCTTTGTTATGCCGCAGGAGCGAGCGGATGCCCGCAAGCTCGAGCGCGAGCTCAAGATCAAGCTCAACTGGCGCGAGGCCGACAAGAATCTCGCCAAGGAAGAGCGCAACCAGCCCGTCGATCTGCCGCAGGCAGCACCCGGCGCCGGCGACATGAGCTCGCTGCTGGCGCTGGAGACCCGCTCGTGGCGTAAGGGCGACAGCCTCGAGCCGTCGGGCGCCGCGCCTGCCGGTCGGCCCGGTTCTAGATCGCGCCGTCCAGGCCGCGGACACGGCTCCCCGGCTCCCGCCTCCCGCCACGGAAGCGGTGGCGGCTCCGCCCCCTCCAGCCGCGGCTCCTCCGCAGGCCGTCGCGCCGGCAGCCGCCCGGCTCGGGGAAACCGCGGCCGCTAACCCGAGGCGTTGGCCCTTGCGCGGCTGCTGCCCAACCCGGGCACAGCCGCGCGCGCCCGTTTAGCCCTGCCGGCCCGCCACGCCATCCAACCACCCAACGACGGAGATATGGCCTCCCCCTCCACCACCGATCCCCGCACCCACTCCCCCGCGGAGCTCGCCCCGGAGTCTGCCGACGAGCTCTCGTCCGACCAGCTCCAGGCCATCGGTCGCGCCCTGGCCGACCCCCGCCGCTTCGCCATCTTTGAACAGATCGCCCGCAGCTGTGCTGGTGGCGGCATCTTCTGCAGTCAGCTCGACGTGCACGACGCCATCAGCCCGGCCACCATCTCCCACCACCTCAAGGAACTGCAGGACGCCGGCCTAGTCGATGCCCGCCGCGAAGGCCGCTCCATGCACCTCGCCGTCCGGCGCTCCGTCTGGCAAGCCTACCTTCGCCGTCTCCAGGCGTTGTAGTTCTACAGAAAAATCTCTGCATCCGCCCTCTTGTGTCTCCCATCTGTTAGATCAACGTCGAAGAGTTCGACAGCAGATTGGAGAGGTGAGTTCAATGAGCAAGTTAGCCGGCAAGGTAGCAGTCGTCACGGGAGCGTCCAAGGGCATCGGCGCGGGCATAGCCAAGGCACTGGGCGCCGCAGGCGCCAGCGTCGTCGTCAACTACGCGTCAGACAAGGCAGGAGCCGAGCGTGTGGTCAGCGAGATCACCGGCAACGGCGGCAAGGCCGTCGCGGTCGGCGCCAGCGTCACCAAATCCGCCGAGATCGACACCCTCTTCTCCGAAGCCAACAAGGCCTTCGGCAAGGTCGATATCCTGGTCAACAACGCCGGCGTCTACGCCTTTTCGCCCGTCGATCAGCTTGACGAGTCTGAGATCGACCGCATCTTCGACACCAACGTCAAAGGTCTGCTGCTCGCCTCCAAAGCCGCCGTTCGGCAATTCCCCTCCGAGGGCGGCCACATCATCAACATCGGTTCGATCGTCTCGGACGGCACGCCGCCCATGACCTCCATCTACAGCGGGACCAAGGGCGCTGTCGACGCCATCACGCGCGTGATGGCCAAGGAGCTCGGCTCCAAAAACATCCGTGTCAACGCTGTAAACCCCGGTTTTACCGCGACGGAAGGCAACGCCAGCTTCCGAGGTTCAGAGAGCCCGATGGAAGTACAATCACTCGCGCAAACCCCGCTGGGTCGCCTCGGCCAACCTGACGACATCGCCGACGTGGTCGTCTTCCTCGCCACCGACGAAGCCCGCTGGATCACTGGCTCGCTGCTGCAGGTCGCCGGCGGGCTTCGGTAAGCCGCGGCCCGGCCGGGCAAACGCAGTTGTGGGTAGGCTCATCTGATGTTGTGAGGCGGAGTGGCGCCTCACGGCTCAGCTCGCCCGAGCCGCAACTCACCGGCGAGGGCCAACTCATGGCGAGCAAGACGGAACTCCTGCACTTCCTGGACCAACACGTCTTCAACCCCATCCTCCATGCCTCCAGGCGCTCCGGCCACGAGCAAGGAGAGCTCGAAGACGTGCAGCGGCGCACCCGCGACGAACAGCAGCGCTTCCGCGACTACCCGACTGCGGAGAAGGTCGTAGAGATGTACAAGGATGACCTTCACTCTGCCAAGGCCAAGCCTGTCGACGCTCGGCTCAAAAGGCTGAATCTGCCGTTGCTGGCGGATGTCAAAGAGGAGTTTCTGCGGCTGGCCGGAGACAGATAGAACGTCGCCTCGTGACCGCATCAGGGCGATCGCGGGAGTGTCCCGCGGCCGCCCGGCCATGAGAAAATACTCTCGATGATCTCCGTCTCCAATGTCACCATGCGCTTCGGCTCGAAGCTGCTCTTCGAGGATGTTTCGGTCACCTTCACCGACGGCCGCCGCTACGGCCTGACCGGCCCCAACGGCGCCGGCAAGTCCACCTTCATGAAGTGCCTTACGGGCGCCATCGACCCGCAAAAGGGCACGGTCGTCCGACCGCGCAAGCTCGGCGTGCTTAAACAGAATCAGTACGAGTTCGACGCCTTCCGCGTCATCGACACCGTCATCATGGGCAACGCGCCCCTCTGGGCCGCCCTCGAGGAGCGCGAGCAGCTCTACGGCAAGGCCGAACTCACCGACGAGGACGGCGGCCGCCTGGGCGAGCTCGAAGGCATCGTCGGCGACGAGGACGGCTACGAGGCCGAAAGCAACGCCGCCATCCTCCTCCAGGGTCTCGACATCCCCGACGAGGTCCACGAGCGCAAGATGAGCGAGCTCCAGGGCGGCCAAAAGGTCCGCGTCCTCCTCGCGCAGGCGCTCTTCGGCAACCCCGAAGCCCTGCTCCTCGACGAGCCCACCAACTACCTCGATCTCGAATCCATCCACTGGCTGGAAGACTTTCTCAATCGCTACAACGGCACCGTCATCACCATCTCGCACGACCGCCACTTCCTCAACGCCGTCTGCACCCACATCGCCGATATCGACTACGAGACGATCATCACCTACACCGGCGGCTACGATGACATGGTCCTGCAGAAGACCCAGGTCCGCTCCCGCATCGAGTCGCAGAACGAGCAGCGCGAGAAGAAGATCGCCCAGCTCAACGACTTCATCGCCCGCTTCTCCGCCGGCACCCGCTCCTCACAGGTCAACTCGCGCAAAAAAGAAGTCGAGCGGCTCGCCACCACGGACCTCGCCCGCTCCAACATCCAGCGCCCCTATATCCGCTTCGACATGCTGCGTCCCTCGGGCAAGCACCTCCTGGAGTTCGAGCGTGTCAACAAGAGCTACCCGCAGCCCGACGGCTCCACCGAGCACGTCCTCCGCGACTTCTCCGGCTCCGTCATGCGCGGCGAAAAGGTCATCCTCATGGGCCGCAACGGCCAGGGGAAGACCACCCTGCTCAAGGCACTGCTCGCCAACGGACCCAGCATCGAAGAGACCGATGTCTCGCTCGACTCCGGCGAGGTCAAGTGGGGCCACGAAGCCCAGATCGGCTACTTCGCCCAGGACCACACCGGCTCCATCCCGCACGGCACCACCGCCGCCGAGTGGCTCCACAGCTACGACCCCAAGGCCACCAAGGAAGACATCCGCGGCATCCTCGGCCAGATGCTCTTTCGCGGCGAAGAGGGCACCAAAAAGACCGAGGCGCTCTCCGGCGGCGAGGCCGCCCGCCTCCTCTTCTGCAAACTCATGCTGCAGAAGCCCAACATCCTCGTCCTCGACGAGCCAACCAACCACCTCGACCTGGAGTCCATCAACGCCCTCAATCAGGCGCTGCAGAAGTTCGAGGGCACCGTCTTTCTCGTCACGCATGACCAGGACCTCATCGAGGAGGTCGGCACCCGCATCTGGCACTTTGAGGGCGGCCCCGCGAACTTCCACATCACCGACCACAAAGGGCCCTACGAGGAGTATCAGCAACAGCTCGCGCTCGCCGCCAAGTAACTCTGGTCCGCCGGAAGGTGGCCAGTCTTCCGCGCACGCAGCTACAATCGCCCGGTGAAGCTCCCTGCTCGTTCGCCCTGGGTCGTCTGCGGTGGAGCCCTTGCGGCCGCCCTGGTCGCCGCCTCGCTCCTGCCCTCCGCTCCCCCCTCCGTCCATGCCGCATCGCGCTCCGACCGCGAGGCCGGCCGCGCCCTCTTCAACGAGAAAGGCTGCTCCCACTGTCACGGGGCGGACGGTGTCGGCGGGGAGCGAGGGCCGGCCCTCCTCGGCGTCGGCCGCAAGCTCCATGCCGATCAGATACGGCAGCAGATTGTCGCCGGCGGCGGCGGCATGCCTGCCTTCGGCGAAGTCCTGCAGCCCGACGAGGTCTCGCGCCTGGTCGACTGGCTCAAAACGCAGCGCAGCCGGGTGGTCCCGGTCCCGCCCAAACCCGCCGCGCCCAAGCTCCCCAGCCCCGATGCCGCAGGCTCCGACGATCAGAAATAACCGCGCACCTCCTGTCGTCCTCCAACCCGGGTAGGCGTCCCTGCCACGCAGCTTGTATGCTGTTTCACGCGGCCCTACCCAGCGCGAAACAGCGCGGGCGCCATCGAGCCAACCTCAATTCCTGCTTCATTTCGGAGATATTTTGATCGCTTCACCTCAAGTGCACCCTGCCCACATGCGAATCGGGATTGACCTCGGCGGAACCAAGATCGAGGGTGTTCTGCTCGACGGCGAGGGAAGGGTGCTGCAGCGGGAGCGGATCTCCACCCCCAGAAACGACTACCCCGGCACCGTGCGCGCCCTGGTCGAGCTCGCCCGCCGACTCGAAGCCGCTCAGGGTGTCACCGCCACCGTAGGCATCGGCATCCCCGGCACGGTCGTCGCCTCCACCGGTCTGGTAAAAAACGCCAACTCCACCTGGCTCAACGGCCGGCCCCTCGAGCGCGACCTCAGCGACGCCCTCGGCCGTCCTGTTCGCTGCGCCAACGACGCCAACTGCTTCGCCGTCTCCGAGGCCACCGACGGCTCGGCCGCCGGCGCCGGCCTGGTCTTCGGCGTCATCGTCGGAACCGGCTGCGGCGGCGGCCTGGTCGTCAACGGCCATCAGCACAGCGGGCCTCACGGCCTCGCGGGCGAGTGGGGCCACAACCCCCTACCCTGGCCCACAGCCGACGAGCTTCCCGGCCCGCAATGCTACTGCGGCAAGACGGGCTGCCTCGAAACCTGGATCTCCGGCACAGGCCTCATGCGCGACTTCCTCCAGGGGACCGGCCGCGCGCTCGATGGGCCCGCCATCCTCGCCGCCAGCCAGGCTGGCGACCTCGAAGCCGAGGCCGCCGTCGCTCGGCTTGAAGATCGCATGGCCCGCGCCCTCGCCACCGTCGTCAATATGATCGACCCCGACGTCATCGTGCTCGGCGGCGGCCTCTCCAAAGTCGAGCGCCTGTATCAGAGCCTCCCTTTGCTCATCCAGCGGTACACCTTCAGCCCCGCCGATGAGGTCCGCATCGTCCCGCCCATGCACGGCGATGCCAGCGGCGTGCGCGGCGCCGCCTGGCTCTGGCAGTAGCCCACCCCGGACTCGCCCTCAGCCCCCGAGATCGCGTCGGCCCTCGGTATGCTCTGACAGGACCCGGAAACGCCCCGCCCGGCACCGCGCATCTCACTCCGCTATGACACAGCACGCGCGTCTCGGTCTCCTCGCGGCCTCCCTCGCCTTCCTCTCCGCCGCCGGCTGCCACGGACCCTCCCAGGCCGGTCCTGCAAACTTCACCAAGGGCATCGCCAAGTACCTCACCGATCATCCGGACTGCCTCTACAAGACCGGCCTCCGTCTTCCCTACGAGACCTCCGACAAACACGAGATCGCGCAGCTCGACACCCTGGTCGCCGCCAAGCTGCTCGAAAAGGGAACCGAGCCCGCCATCCACGTCTCGCGCTACTCCGTCACCGACTACGGCCAAAAATCCGCCCCGCGCTTCTGCTACGGCTTCCGCCACGTCACCGGCATCGACAGCTACACCGCCCCCGCCAAAGCCGCCGACGGCTTCAACGAGTCGCGTGTCACCTACAGGTACACCCTTCAGGACACACCCGTCTGGGCCAAGGATGCCGCCGTCGAAGCCGCCTACCCTGCCATCAGCAGGGCCCTCGCGGGGGAATCCACCGCCACCGTTACCTTGGCGCAGACCGGCGTCGGCTGGCAGGTACCGGAGTAGCACACCACCGTGCACCCTCGCCGGGGCAACCGCCGCTCTCCACTCCCGCTCCAATCCTCAAAGTGCCCAGAGCGGGCCGGGAACAGTGCACGGAGGAACGAAAGAATGCAAGACACACTTCACACGGATGGAGAGCCGGCTTCCCGAAAGAAGCTTCGGCTGTACGGGGCGGCGATCTTCACCGCGCTCATGCTCGGCGCAGGTGCTGTTTCAGTCGCACACGCGCAGCATGACGACTCCCACTGGAATGAACCGCGCGGCTACGGTGACTTCTACCATGAAAACGGAAGGGCCAACCCCGCCGCACGCCAGGGCTACGAGGCAGGCTTCGGTCAGGGCGAGTCCGACGCCCGCGGGCACCACAGCTACCGTCCCACCCACGTCGACACCTACAAGCATGTGCCAGACTCCCCCGGAGACCACAACCGCGGAGACTTCGTGCGCGCCTACCGCGAAGCCTTCATGCACGGCTACGCCAAGGGCTACGGTCGTTGAAGAGCTGCTGAGGGGAAGGCCTGACGCGGTCTCGCTCCGGCGGGACCGCTTGTCTTTCTCGAAGATCAGCCCTCGTCGGCGCAAGAATCACGCCGCGTCGTATACGCTGCTTGGAGAAGGGGGAACCGTCCGTTGCGACGCATCCTGATGTGGATCGGAGTAGTTCTCCTCTCCATCGCGGCCGGCTTCGGCGCGGACCATGCCATCCTTCATGCAGCAGGTGCCGCAGCCCCCCAAAGACTCGCCGCGGCCATGGGCGGCCTCTTCTGCGGCGGTCTCGTCTTCGTTGTTCTTCTCCTGCTCGCGCTCACTCGTGCATAAGCCCGCCGCTACTCCTGCGGGAACGTCACAATCATCGCCCGCGCCGCATCATGCCCGCTTACCGTGTACTGCCGCTTGGTCCGCGCGTCGATCCAGCCTACGTCGCCATCGTGCAACTCCTGCCGCTCGGTCGGCGTCGCCAGGCAGATCGATCCCTCCAGCACATACACGAACTCAAGGCCGGGAAAGATCTTGGGCACAAAGTCGCACGTCTGCCCCTCTGGCTGGAACTCCGCCAGGCACGGAATCATCCGGCTGTCCGGCACCAGAGAGCTCAGACTTTCCGAGATAAAGCGCGGTCCGTCCTTCAAGTGCCGCGTCAACCGCACACGGTCGCTCTGCCGTAGGGCCCGGAAGTTCACCGACCTGTCCTGCCGAAAGAAGTACGCCAGATCCTTCTCAAACACCAGCGCGATCTTGGCCAGGTTGCGAATCGTCGGAATCACACGGCCCGTCTCCAACTGCGAAAGAAAGCTCGCAGAAAGCCCCGTCCTGTGACCGAGTTCCACCAGGCCCATGGATCGACGAAGCCGAAGCCGGCGTATGCGATCTCCAATTGCCTTGTCATCAATCGTCTGTTCTACCTTGGTTGCTTCCACCGCGTCGATCTGTACTTCGGGGGAGACTGCGCTCTTCGACATCGGGTTCTCCGGGGTAGATCAAATCGCATTCTTTCGTCGCGTCAAAAGTTTAGATGATGAGACCGCGCAAGACGCTTGCTCGAAGCACACAGTCGGCGTTAAAAAGATCGTTTCAAAAAGCCCTCCAGGTCAACAAACCAAAGAACGATCTTGCGCGAAATCGCAATGTCGGCTACCGAACCGACGCTACGCGACCGATCGCCGCCCAAAGATCGCCGTGCCGACCCGGATCGCCGTCGAACCCTCCTCGATCGCCACCGCAAAATCATTCGACATCCCCATCGAAAGCTCGCGCAACGCAGGGAAGCGCGCCTGGTGTTCGTCCCGTAACGCGCGCAGCTGCCGGAAATAGGGTCTCGCCTCCTCCGCCTGCTCCGACCACGGTGGCACCGTCATCAGCCCCCGCAGCTCCAGCCCCGGCAGGCCCGCGATCGCCTCCAGCAGCCTCGGCAACTCCTCCGCCGAGCACCCATGCTTCGCCTCCTCCGGCGAAAGCTTCACCTCCACCAGCACCGGCAGCCGCCGCCGGAGCTCGGTCGCCGCCGCGCTCAGCCGCTGCGCCGTCTTCACCTCCGCCAGCGTATCCACGGCGTCAAAGAGCTCCGCCGCCCTGCCCGTCTTGTTGTTCTGCAACGGGCCGATCAGGTGCATCTCCACTCCCGGGAGTGAGCGCACCGTCGCCGACTTCCCCTGCATCTCCTGCACGCGATTCTCACCAAACACCCGCTGCCCCGCCGCATACGCCTCCTCCAGGCACGCCACCGGATGCACCTTGCTCACAGCAATGAGCGATACCTCCTCGGCAGCCCTCCCCGCCCGCCGGCACGCCTCGCCGATCTGCTCCCGAACCCGCGCCAGATTCGCCGCAATCGCCTCGCCCATCCCTACCGCCCCTCCGTCAACGCCGCCGAGGGCTCAGACACCGCCCGGGGCTCAGACACCGCCCGGGGCTCAGACACCGCCCGCGGATCCGGTAGAGCCCCCTGCACCAGCGGCCGCACCCGCGTTCCCAGCAGCTCCGTCGCGCCCAGCAACTCGGCATGCGTCAGCGTCGCCGCGCTCATCTGAAAGCTGATCCGCGCCACCCCGCCCAGCGCCTCATTCACCCCGGCAACCTTCTCCGCCACCCGCTCCGGTGTCCCAATCAGCAGCGCCCCCGTCCGCCCGCGCAGAGCCTCATACTGCCCGCGCGTCACCGGCGGCCATCCCCGCTCCCTGCCGATCTCGGTAAACGCATGCGCATACCCCGGGAAGAATGTATCCGCCGCCTCCTCATCCGTCTTCGCCACAAACCCGATCATGTGCAGCCCCACCTTCAACGTCGCCGGGTCATGCCCCGCGCGTCGCCCGGCCTCGCGGTACAGGTCCACCAGCGGCCGAAACCGATGCGGCTCGCCCCCGATGATCGCCACCATCAGCGGCAATCCCAGCATCCCGGCTCGCGCAAACGACTGCGGCGTGCCGCCCACCCCCAGCCATATCGGCAGCCGCGCCTGCACCGGCCGCGGAAAGACCGCCTGGTTCGTCAACGCCGCCCGGTGTCGCCCGCGCCACGTCACCACCGGACTCTCCCGCAGCTGCAGCAACAACTCCAGCTTCTCCGCGAACAGCGAGTCGTAGTCCTTCAGCTCATAGCCAAACAGTGGATACGCCTCCACGAACGAGCCCCGCCCCGCCACAATCTCCGCTCGCCCGCCCGAAAGCAGGTCCAGCGTGGCAAACTCCTGAAACACCCGCACCGGGTCGTCCGCGCTCAGCACCGTCACCGCGCTGTTCAAGCGAATCTGCCTCGTCCGCGCCGCCGCCGCCGCCAAAATCATCGCCGGCGCCTCATCCACAAACTCCGCCCGGTGGTGCTCGCCAACCCCGAAGCTGTCCAGCCCCACCGCGTCGGCCAGCGCGATCTCCTCCAGCAGGTCCCGCAGCCTCTCCGCGGGTGTCGGCGCAATCCCGGTCCGTGGGTCCGGATACACCGCCGCAAAGCTGTCAAGTCCAATCTGCATGGAGGTCTCCTTCAGGCGCCATCCTCTGATGCAATCCCGGGCCCCGCCGATGCAGCCCGCCCCCCGCACCTACATCATGTTCCTCGTCAACAGATCATGCAGATGCACAACTCCCAGCAGCTCGCCCCCCGCCGAAGTCACCGGCATCGACGTGATCGACCGCGCCTCCATCTCCGCCAGCGCCGCCGATGCCAGCTCCTCCGGCGCAATCGTCCACGGCTTCGCGTGCAGCACCTCGCCCGCCGTCAGCTCCATCGATCGCGCCCCCTCGCGCTCCAGCATCCGCCGCAGATCGCCGTCCGAGATCATCCCCAGCAGCCGCCGACCACCCGCCGCGCACACCGTCGTCATCCCCAGCTTCTTGCGCGACATCTCGTAGATCACCTCCGGCATCGGCGTCCCCGGCTCCACCACAGGCATCGCCTCCCCCGTGTGCATCCGCTCCCGCACCCGTGCCAGCCGGTCCCCCAGCCGCCCCGCCGGATGCAGCGCCGCAAACTGCTCCGGCGCAAACCCCCGCCGCTGCCCCAACACCAAAGCCAGCGCATCCCCCAGTGCCAGCATCGCCGTCGTCGAGGTCGTCGGCAGCAGATTGTGCGGACAAGCCTCCTCCGAGATCGAGGTGTCCAGCGACACCTCCGCCGCCCGCCCCAGCGTCGACCCCGGACACCCCGTCATCACCACCATTCGCACCCCAAGCCGCTGCAGCGACGGCAACAGGCCCAGCAGCTCCGCCGTCTCTCCCGAAGCCGAAAGCGCCACCACCGCATCTCCCGCGCACAGCATCCCCAGGTCGCCGTGCAACGCCTCCGTCGGATGCAGAAACTGCGCCGGCGCCCCCGTCGACCGCAGCGTCGCCGCGACCTTCTGGGCAATCAGCCCGCTCTTGCCCACACCCGTCAGGGCAATGGGCCGCCGGCTCTCCACCGCCGCCTCCAGCAGATCCACCGCGCCGTCAAACGCCCCGCGCATCGCTCCGTCCAGCCGCTCGGCAAGCTCCCGCAGCGCCGCCGCCTCCGCCCGAACCACCGCCCCCGCGCTCACCCCATCCATCGTCGCGGTCGCACCCGGCGACGCCTCAGCGCGAGTTGGGCCACCGGCCGGCATCGTGCCTGATCCTAGCAGACACCCCACCCGCGAAAGGCCTCGCGCGTACACTCAAGAAGGAGTGTGGCGCCCATGAAGCGGATGGTCCTGTTCGTTGCGATGATGGTCTTCGGCGTGGCCCTGATGCTCTGGGCCGGCTGGCACAACCTGCGCGAGCGCCGCCTCAATGCCGAGCACGCCGCCGCCGCACACCTCACGCTCACCCCCGACGGCAAAGGCGGCGGAACCATCACCTCCGACGACGCCGGCGCGGACACCGCCGAGAAGCTCGTCGGCAAGCCCGCGCCCGCCTTCAAGCTCACAGCCCTCGACGGCCGAAAGGTCGCCCTCGCCGACCTCAAGGGCAAACCCGTCCTCATCAACTTCTGGGCCACCTGGTGCGCCCCCTGCAAACTCGAAATGCCCTGGTTCGCCGAGTTCCAGAAGCAGTACGCCGCTCAGGGTCTCACCATCCTCGGCATCGACCAGGATCCCGAGTCCGGCAAAGACAAGATCGCCGCCACCGCCAGCCGCTACGGCGTCAACTACCCAGTCCTCCTCCCCACGGACGAGATCGCCCCAGCCTACGGCGGCATCGACGTCCTCCCCACCTCCTTCTACGTCGACCGCAACGGCGTCGTCTCGGAGGTCACCATCGGCCTCCACAGCAAGGACGAGATCGAAGCCGACATCCGCAAGATCCTCGCGCCCGCCAACACACCCGCGCAGCAGGCCAGCCTCCACCCCGTCGCCGCCCCCGCGCGCTGACACACCGCTCGCATGAGACGCGCCGTCCCCGCCTTTCACCTCGCCGCACTCTGCCTCGCCGCTCCCGCCCTCTGCCTCGCGCAGGACCTCGGCAACCTCGCCGGCCCGCTCGCCGGAACACCCTCCTCGCACACCCCCGCCGGCCGCCGCTCTCTCGTCACCTATATCGCAGAGCCGCAGGTCGCCACCGCCCATCACCGCAGCCTCCTCGAAGTTCGCCTCCGCATCGCCGACGGCTTTCACGTCAACTCCCACACACCCAGCTCCGACCTCCTGCTTCCCACCGTCCTCCACCTCGAGCCCGCAAAAGACCTCGATCTCGGCACCCTCGAGTACCCCGCCGGAGCCCGCTACACACTCCCCGCCGACCCCTCCGACGTCCTCAACGTCTACACCGGCACCGTCACCCTTCGCGTCCCCGTCACCGCGCCCCCAGGAGACCACACCCTCTCCGGCACCCTCCGCTACCAGGCCTGCGACCAGGCCGCCTGCTATCCCCCCGTCTCCCTCCCTATCCAGATCCTCTTCACCGCCCGCCCCTAAGTCTCAGCTCCCACCCTGCCCCTCTGGTCCTCATCCTTGCCGTCGCCCTCGCCTTGTTGTGCCCTTCCGAAAGGACCTGCATCCGCACTCGCCGCCCCTCATCCTCCCGTCTCAAGCGAGAGTACCTCGTCAACAAACATCCTCGCCCATTGAAGCCGCTCGTCGCTTGCCCCAAACCGCATCGCATCTCACACCTACCATCGGATGGGAGCCGACGCATGGGACACAAACCGGAGCCGCACGCAGGCCACCTCTCCCTCGCCGGTGTCCTCTCCGTCGTCGTCACGGCCGTGCTCATGGCGATCGGCTGGGTTTGGTTCGTCGGCAGCCTCCGCCCGCATGAGTTGATCGTCGGGGCCGTCGTCGTCGCACTCTCCACCGCCTTCTGCACCCTTGTGTTTCGTGCCGAAAGCCTCCCCTTCGAACTCCGCGCCCACGACATCCTCCAGGGCTGGCGGATCCCCGGTGCCATGGTCTCCAAATGCGCGCAGATCACCGGGGTCCTCCTCCGCGACCTCGCCGGCCAGCCCGCCGGCTCCTTCTATCGCGTCTGCGGCTTCCGCTCGGGCCTCCGCGACCCCGCCGCCATCGCTCGCAGCGCCCTTGCCATCGCCTACAGCACCGCCGCCCCCAACTTCATCGTCATCGGCATCGACCCGCATCAGAACCACATGCTCTTCCACCAGATCGAGCGCACCGAAGTCTCCTCCATGACCAAGGCTCTTGGAGCCCAGAGATGAACTTCTGGCAGCTCGCCGGCGCCGGTCTCTGCCTCGCGCTCCCTCCCTGCGCGTTCGTCTCCCTCCGTGGCTCCGCCGAGCAGCGCCTCGTTGGGCTGCAGCTGGCCGGCATTCTGATCACCTTGATCCTCGTCCTCTTCACCGTCGGCTCCGGCCGCCTCCCCTTCATCGATCTTCCCCTCGCCCTGGCCATCCTCTCCTTCGGCAGCGGCCTCGTCTTCGCTCGCTTTCTCGAGAAACACCTGTGACCGCCAGGCACATCGTCGAGGGGACGCTGCTCGCCGGCGTCGTCCTCAGCTGCTGGCTCGGTACCCTCGGCGTCCTCCGCATGCGCGAGCCCTTGCAAGCCCTCCACTATCTCTCCCTCCCCGCCTGCATCGGCTCGCCACTCCTCACGGTCGCCGTCTTCGTCCAAACTGGATCGAGCAACGCCGCCTGGAAGATGCTCCTCATCTGCCTCGCCCTCCTCCTCTGCAACTCCGTCGTCACCCATGCGACCGCCCGTGCCTTCCGCACCCGCCAACTCGGCCACTGGGAGCCGCGCCCTGGAGACCCCGTCGAGTTCCTCCGCGCGGCACCCCCCAGCTACACCCAACCCAACTCAGCGCAGTCCCCGCAGGCCCAGCCATGATGTGGATCGGAGCCGGTCTCCTCCTGCTCATGGCCGTCAGCGGCGCCGCGCTCGTCACCACGCGCGACGTCGTGCAACAGGTCATCACGCTCAGCTTCTACGGCACCCTCACTGCGCTCCTCTTCTTCTTCTTTCAGGCGCCCGACGTCGCCCTCTCCCAAATCACCGTCGGCGCCGTCGCCCTCCCTCTCATGGTGGTGCTCGCCATCTCCCGCATGCGCGTCCGCAAGGCCGTCCCACAAAAGGGCCGGGAGCATGACGGCAAATGACCGAGCGCTCCCGTAAACGCATCTTCGCCGTCGCCGGAACCGTCTTCTTCGGCCTCTTCGCCTACGCCTCCCTCGACATGCCGCCCTTCGGTGCCTATCGCGGTCCCTACGGCGACGTCATCGCCCGCGTCAGTGTCTATGAGCGGCACGCCACCGATGTCGTCAACGCCATCAACTACGACTACCGCGCCTTCGACACCCAAGGTGAGGAGTTCATCCTCTTCACCGCCGTCGTCGGCGTCATGATGCTTCTCCGACCCGAAGAGAAAACTCCCAAACAACCCACCGGCCAGGAGGGAAAGCTGCAGGACGCCCCCATGCTCGGCATCGCTGTCCGTGCGGCCGCCGTCCCCGTCCTCATCCTCACCGTCATCTTCGGCTTCTACATCGGGCTCCACGGCGCGCTCACACCCGGCGGCGGCTTCCAGGCCGGCGTCATCCTCGCCTCCGCCCTTCTGCTCGTCTACCTCGCCGACAACACCGACGCCTTCCGCCGCATCACCTCCCACACCGCCGTCGAACTCGCTGAAGCCATCGGCGCCGGAGCCTACGTCCTCATCGGCCTCGCACCCCTCCTCCTCGGCCTCCCTCTCCTCACCAACTGGCTTCCCCTCGGCACCACCGGCGACGTCTTCGCCTCCGGAAACATCGCCCTCATCTCCGCCACCGTCGGCGTCGAAGTCACCGCCGCCTTCCTCCTCGTCCTCTACACCTACCTCGAAGAGATCATCACCGGCGAAACACCCACAGAGTAACCATGCCCCTATCGCTCCATCTCCTCCCCTATCTCGTCGCCGCCTGGCTCTTCTGCTGCGGCCTCTACGGCCTCATCACCAGCCGCGACCTCGTCCACTCCGTCGTCTGTCTCGCCGTCCTCCAAAGCTCCACCTACGTCCTCCTCCTCGCCATCGGCTTCCGCACCGGCGCAGCCGCCCCCGTCTTCGCCGACATCGCCCCCGGCACCCTCACCGTCGACCCCGTCGTCCAGGCCCTCATGCTCACCGACATCGTCGTCGAAGCCGTCGTCTTTGCCCTCCTCCTCGCCATGGTCGTCAAAGCCTTCGAAAAGTCCGGCTGCGTCTCCCCCGACGACCTCCGCACCATGCGCGGCTAGGCCCACCCGCGCATGATGCCCCTCGCCCACCTCCCGCTCGCGCCCCTGCCCGTCGTCGTCCCCCTGCTCGGCGCAGCCGTCCTCGCCGCCCTCCGCCCATGGCTCGGCCGCCGCGCCATGGACTCCCTCGCCATCCTCATCGCCTCGCTCCACGTCACCCTCTGCGCCATCCTCCTCCGCCAGGCCACCGCCGCCACCCTCGTCTACTGGTTCGGTAACTGGTTCCCCCGCGGCTCCGTCGTCCTCGGCATCGGCTTCTTCATCGATCCCTTCGCCGCCGCTCTCGCCCTCCTCGCCGGCACCCTCTTCCTCTTCGCCTTCATCTTCTCCTGGCGCTTTGCCGAATCCGGCAATCGCCACTTCCACATCCTCATGCTCGTCTTCCTCGCCGCCATGAGCGGCTTCGTCCTCACCGCCGACCTCTTCAACCTCTTCGTCTGGTTCGAACTCATGAGCACCGCCGCCTTCGCCCTCTGCGGCCTCAACACCGCCGAGCCCGGGCCCCTCCAGGGAACCTTCAACTTCGCCGTCACCAACACCGTCGCCGCCTTCCTCGGCCTCACCGGCATCGCCCTCCTCTACTCCGTCACCGGCGCCCTCAACATGGCCCAGATCGGCCTCCTCCTCGCCAACTCCCCCGGCGGCCCCCGCCACGATCCCCTCGTCCTCTTCGCCTTCTCCCTCCTCGTCTGCTGCTTCTTCATCAAGGCCGCGGTCGTCCCCTTCCACCTCTGGCTCCCGGACGCCCACGCCGTCGCCCCCACCGGCGTCTGCGTCCTCTTCTCCGGACTCATGGTCGAGCTCGGCCTCTACGCCGTCGTCCGCCTCCACGCCGTCGTCTTCGCCGCCCCCCTCGCCTCCCACGCCCTCGCCCTCCGCGGCATCCTCCTCGCCTTCGCCACCGCCACCGTCCTCCTCGGCGGGGTCATGTGCTACGCCGAACACCACCTCAAGCGCCTCCTCGCCTTCTCCACCGTCTGCCACGCCGGCCTCATGCTCGCCGCCTTCGCCGTCGGGGGAACCGTCGCCACCGCCGCCTTCTTCACCTATCTCCTCGCCCACGCCTTCGTCAAAGCCTCCCTCTTCTTCTCGGCCGGCATCGTCCTCCATCGCCTCCGCTCGGTGAGCGAGCAGCTCCTCTGGCAGCGCCGCCGCGTCCTCCGCTGGACCGGCCTCCTCTGGTTCCTCGGCGGCCTCGGCCTCGCCGGCGCCCCTCCCTTCGGCACCTGGCGCGGCGCCGCCCTCGCCGAGTCCGCCGCCTCCCTCGCCCACCTCCACGGCCTCACCGCCCTCTTCCTCTTCGGCGAAACCCTCACCGCCGCCGCCGTCTTCCGCGTCGGCCTCCACGTCTTCGCCGGCGTCGGCAGCGCCCCCCTCACCGACCCCGCCGCCTCCGTCGACGAACTCCCCGAAACCAAAGAGGAAAACCGCACCGTCCAGCCCTTCCAGTTCCTCATGCCCCTCCTCTGCCTCACCCTCGCCGTCGGCCTCTTCCTCTCCCCGCACTTCCTCCCCTGGCTCACCGACGCCGCCGTCCGCTTCTCCAACCAGCCCGGCTACCTCCACACCCTCTACACCGGGCAGACCGTCCGCTCCCCCCAACTCCCCCTCCCCCCCGGCGGCCGGCTCCTCACCTCCCACGACACCCGCGCCGCCGCCCTCCACGGCCTGCTCGCCACCACCCTCGCCTTCGCCCTCGCCTTCACCAGCATCTATCGCCACCGCATCCCCAAACGCCTCCGCCTCGGCTCCACCCTCGAAGGCCCCCTCTTCCTCCTCCGCGGCCTCCAAAGCGGACACCCCGGCGACTACGTCCTCTGGCTCACCGTCGGCGTCGCCACCTTCGGCCTCCTCACCACCCTCCTCCTCCGCGCCTGACATCACCCAGTCCCCCTGCCCTCGCATTGCCCTAGCCCTAGCCCTAGCCCTAGCCCTTGCCGTTGCCCTCGCCGTTGCTGTTGCCCTTGCCCCTTTTGGTTGTCATTCCCGAAGGGAATCTGCTGTCGCCCATGCCATCCCCTCCCCCAAAATGGCGCAACACCCCACCTCAACCCTCTACCCTGGACACAAGCACCACAAGAGCCCGGCCGCAAACGTGGCCGGGCTCGCTTCATCCACCTCAACCCAAAAACCAAGGTCCAGACCTATCCCGTCTCGATCCAATATTTTGCGCAACATCCATACCCCCGGGGAGGGAAGCTCCAGCCATGTCCGACACCACCACCACCACCGCACCCACCCGCTTCCAGTGCCGCCACATCTTCACCGACGGCCACCGCTGCGGCTCCCCCTGCCTCCGCAACGAGCAGCTCTGCTACTTCCACCACACCACCCGCCGCCCCCCCGCCCCCAGCCCCCACCCGCGCCGCCGCGCCGCCTTCGACCTCCCCCTGCTCGAAGACCGCTCCGCCGTCCAGGCCGCCCTCAACCAAATCCTCGGGCGCCTCGCCGCCAACACCCTCGACCCCCGCCGAGCCGGCCTCCTGCTCTACGGCCTCCAGATCGCCGGCGCCAACCTCCCCCAGACCGCCCGCCAGCCATCAGCCCCTCGCTCCACACCGTCTTGGCGCCAGGCCCGCTCCCTCAACGCCCCCGCCCCCAGGCCTGAACTCACCGTCGAAGAGATCATCTCCGACCCCGCACTCGGCACCCTCGCCCCACCCGCGCCCCTCGAAACCCCCGCCCGCAAGCAATCCATCGCCGACTTCATCATCGAGGACCTCCGCCGAACCCAGGAACGCAAAGCCGCCGAAGCCGCCGAAGCCGCCAAACTCGCCCCCGACACCCAAGAAATACCTGCCCCATCCCAGGAAGAACCCGCCCCAAACCCGCCGGCCATCCTCCCCACCCTCCAGGGCGCCGCCGAACCACCGCAGCCGCGCTCGGCGAAGCCCCATCCACGTCGCGGCAGGCCGTGCCGGCGCAGGCCTCCCCTCGGCGCCCCGGCCCTCCCGCCTCCGCTTACTGTGGTTGTGCTGCTGGCGGCGGGGCTCGCCGCTCCACAGGCGCGGGCGGCTGCCCCTGCCCCTTGGTCTTGTCTCCCCCGCCAAACAGCCGCTGGAAGAAGTTCCTCTTCTTCGGCGTTCCATCCGGATTCGTCTCCGGCTCCTCGGGCTCCGCTCCCGGCGGCGTCGAGACCCCGTACGGATCACCATCAGGCTTCGCATACGGGCTCGGTCCGTTCGAGAAGATCCGATTGACAAAGTTCTCCGGGCTCTCGTTCATCGCCGTGCATGTGCTCTGCGGCGCCGTCCCGTCCAGAAACGCCGCCGTGTAGTCGTTCGGGCATGAGGCATCGGCCAGCAGATTCGTCGCCCTATCCAAACGAACACTCTGCACCCCCGCCGGCGCCGTGAACCCCCGCATATCCGAGTACTGCGGCAGCTTCTGCGCCCGCTTCATAAACTCCGCCCAGATCGGTGCCGCTGCCGTCGTGCCCTGCATCTTGATGTCGGTGTAGTCGTCATTGCCGATCCAGATAACGCACAGCAGGTTGGAGGTGTACGCCGCAAACCACACGTCGTGCGAGGTCCCCGTCTTGCCCGCCGCTGGTGCCGTGAACCCGCGCGAGCGCACAATCGCTCCCGTGCCGTAGCTCATCACCCCCTCCAGCAACGACTGCGTCAGGTACGCCGCGCGTGGGTCCATCACCTGCTGGCCCTGCTGCGGAAAGTCACTCACAATGTCGCCCGTCTGGTTGCGCACGCTGGCCAGCAGCCATGGCTTCAGGTGCACCCCGCCGTTCGCAAACACCGTGTATGCGCCCGCCATCTCCAGCGGCGTCGCATCGTAGGAGCCCAAGGCCACCGACGGTGTGCCCTGCGCCGCCGTAATGCCCGAAGCCCGCGCCAGCGCCGCCACGTTGCCGAACCCAACCTGCTGCCCCAGGGAGATGGTCGCGTTATTCAACGAGTGCGCCAGCGCATACGCCGCCGCGACGTCGCCCTTGTAGCCGCTCAACTTGTTGCGGGGGTTGTAGGTCTTGCGCCCGTTGTCGTAGGTAAACGTCGTCGGCTCGTCGTCCAGGATGGTCACCGCCGTAAACGGCTGGCCGGTGTCCCCAAACGTCTGCCCGTTCAACGAGGCCGCAAACGCCGTGGCATACACCCACGGCTTGAAGATGGAACCGGTCGGCCGCTTCGCCACGGCATGGTCATACTGCGAGTCGTTGTAGTTCCGGCCGCCCACCAGCGCCAGCACCTGCCCCGTATGCGGGTCCAGCGCCACCAGCGCCACCTGCGGGATTGCGTTCGGCTCCCCCGGCTTGCCGCGCCGCTTCGCTACGATCGCGTCCACGTTCCGCATCCCAAACTCCACGGCACCGGCAGCGGCCTGCTGCAGATCAGGGTCCAGCGACGTGTAAATTCGCAGCGAGGCGTGGGCCTGCTCCTGCTCCGACAGCCGCTGCGACAACTGCTCGTGCACCAGGTCAACGAAGTACGGCGCGTCGGAGGCATCCACGTTCTGCGGCGCCAGATGCAGCGGCTCCGCCTCCGCCGCGCGTGCCTGCGCCGGGCTGATGGTGTTGGTCTCCGCCATCGCCTCCAGCACCAGGTTCCGCCGGGCAATCGCCCGCTCCGGGTGCCGGTACGGGTTCAGCCGGTTCGGGCTCTGAATCAACCCCGCCAGCAGCGCATCCTGTGCCAGGTCAAGCTGCTTCAACTCCTTGCCGAAAAACGCCTGCGCCGCCTCGCCGAAGCCGTTGATCGCAAAGGACCCACGCTGCCCCAGATTGATCTGGTTGGCGTACATCTCAAAGATCTGCTGCTTGGAGAAGCGCGACTCGAGCTGAAACGTGATCAAGATCTCCGAAAGCTTGCGCTGCAGCGTCCGCGCAGGCGACAGAAAGAACCCGCGAGCCAGCTGCATGGTAATGGTCGATCCGCCTTCCGTCAGGCGCGAGTGACCAAACATGTCATGCACCATCGCACCCGCGATGCGATGGTAGTCCACGCCGCCGTGCTCGAAGAAGCGCCGGTCCTCGATCGCGGTCACCGCCTGCACCAGCCGCGGAGGGATCTCGCGATAGGTCACCAGTCGCCGCTTGGTGCGGCTCTTGTCCTCCGACAGCGAGGAGATCAACTGCGGCTCCAGCTGGTAGGCCGCCAGCTTGGCGCCGTTCTCCGCCGTGATCGTCTGCACCGTGCTGTGACTGGCGGTGATGGTGGCCCCATCCGCGGAGTGGTAGCTCTGCGGACCAGGCTTGATGAAGATGGAGTCATCGCCGCGCAACTCATAGGTGCCCAGCTGTGACCCGGCGCCATACCCCGCCCGCCGCAGATCAACCGCGATCTGCGCGATCGTCAGGGACTGCCCGGGACGCACCTCCCGGGGCGCGGCGTAGATCTCCGTCACCGGCGCAAACAGCGGGCCGGCACTCAGCCGCTCATCCACCACGCCCTTGAAGTGCTCGTAGAAATAAATAAACAGGCCAAGACCCACCAGAATGACCAGTGCGGCCAGCAGCAGAGCAACGCGCAGGATCGGGTGTGACGGTAGGTGCCGCCGGCGCTGCGGCAGCCCCTCCTCCCCGTCCGGCCCAACCGGTGGTCTGGACCCGCGATATTTGAGTGTAACGGCCACGATTTATCCCTTGGACGCTGCGTCTGGGGCGATGGGGAGTTCGCCGGTGTGGGTCAGCTGCCGGAGGTAAGCCACGAGCTCGGCAAGGGGCAGATCGGCGGCTGCACCGCGAAGCCGATCGGTCAGCTCCACGAAGCCCTCCGGAAATCGCTTGCCGATCGTGATACGGAAGGGCACGCCGATCAGGTCCGCATCCTTGAACTTCACACCGGCGCGCTCGTCCCGATCATCGAGCAGCACATCGAGACCGCCTGCCTCGAGCTGCGCGGCAACCTCTTCGCCACCCAATCGCAGCGCCTCATCGCGTACGTTGGTCACTGTGATGACGACCGTGAAGGGGGCGATCGAGGGCGGAAGGGCAAACGCCGGCTCCGTGCCGCCGACAGTCCCGGCCAGCTTCGCCGCGCTCTGCTCGATTGCGGCTGTCAGGATACGCTCCACGCCTATCCCGTAGGAGCCCATGATGGGTGTCACCTCTTTGCCCAGGGAGTTCAGCACCCGCGCGCCCATCACCTCGGTGTACTTGTAGCCGAGCTTGAAGATGTGCCCGATCTCGACGGCCTTGCCCAGGCGGAGGGGTTGCCCCCCGATCGGGTCAGGCTCCCCCTCATTGATGTTGCGTATGTCAGCGGGCAGCGTCCACGAGAAGTCGCGGCCCGGCGTGACATTGCGATAGTGATAGTCCAGCCTGTTGCCGCCAGCCACCAGGTTACGACGGCCCTCCAGCGCGGTGTCGAGGACCACCGTCACGGCACGGGGTTCGAACAGCTGGGCCTGCTTCTCGCTATTCAAGCCCTTGGCGGCGGCCAGGGACGCAGGGGTGTAGAAGCCGTCCTCGTACTTCAGAGCCCAGGCGGGCAGCACCTTGAGCCCGACAGGGCCCAGAAAGCCCCCTGGCGCCTGGAAGTACTGCTGCAGTTCATCGGCGGTCATGGGCCGGAGCGCATGCGAGGCGGAGGCCTTCTGCAGCTTGGTCTCATTCACCTGGTGGTCGCCGCGGAGGAACGCGACCACAGGCTTGTGCCTCGTCGTGCCGTCCGGGAGTGTGCGCTCGCCCATAAACGCCACGCATTTGATGTCCTGCGATGGCGCAATGGAGAGGAACTCGCAGATGTCCGCGATCGCACCCTTGCCAGGGGTGTGGATGAGCTCCGGCGAGCCGTCGCCCGTGGGTGCCAGGTCCTCGACTGCGGGCAGCTGCGAGGTGGCGCGCTCGAGGTTGGCCGCGTAGCCGGAGGCCGATGACGCAATCAGGTCTTCGCCAGCCTCGGTATAGACCATGAACTCCTGCGACTGCGATCCACCCATGGACCCCGAATCCGCCTCCACAACCAGGAACTCGAGACCGCATCGGGTGAAGATGCGCCGGTAGACCGCGGCATGCTTGTCGTAGGAGTTGTCGAGCCCCGCCTGATCCAGGTCGAACGAGTACGAATCCTTCATCAGAAACTGGCGCACGCGCAGGAGCCCTGCCTTGGGTCGGGGCTCGTCACGGAACTTGGTCTGAATCTGGTACCAGATCTGCGGCAACTGCTTATAAGAGCGCAGCTCATCGCGTGCGATCGCCGTCATGATCTCTTCGTGAGTCATGGCGAGACATAGGTCGGCACCCTTGCGATCCTTGAGGCGGAACATGTTGTCGCCCATAGCGGTCCAGCGGCCGGACTCCTGCCAAAGCTCAGAGGGCGACAGAGCGGGCAGCAGGAACTCCTGGCCTATGGAGTTCATTTCTTCACGGATGATGGCCACGATGCGGTTGATGGAGCGTTGACCGAGCGGCAGGTAGGAGTAGATGCCGGCACCTACCTGACGAATGTACCCGGCACGGAGCAGAAGTTTGTGACTGGCCACCTCGGCTTCGGCTGGGGACTCGCGGAGGGTGGGGATAAAGAGTTGGGTCCAGCGATGCATGAATGGGGCAAACCTTTCCTTGCCAACGGCGCGCAGCAGATCGCCTACGATTGTCTGCGATCGTGGCTGGAAGGTCTAGCGCGGCTTACGATCAGCGGTTGGGCCGGAACCCGTACGCTCCCGGAAGAGGGTTCAATCTAGGTTCCGGCAGAGGTCGTCCTAAGCTCGATGACAACCTCGTGGGCACCGTCGAGATTCGCCGAAACTCGCTGGTCTAGGACGGGTTTTCCATCGAGTTTAAAGGCGCGAACCGCCGTGCCTTCTCCAAGCAGTCTGATGGTGAGGGTGGCACGCCTGTAGCGTACGCCGGAGAGGGTGACGGGGCCCCACCCGGAAGGCAAGGTGGGGGTGAACCTGAGTCCGGCAGGCTCTGGTCGCAGCCCGAAGAGGCCGGTGTAGATCATGCCGAGATAGCCGGTGGCAGACCAGGTCTGATCGGGTTGGGAGTCCCACTGGTGGTTGACCTGCCAGCCGCCGTCAGGCTTGCCTGTCTCGGCGTTGTAGATCTCCCAGAAGTGGCCGCCGTTGCCGGCGACCAGGTTGACGAGCCCATCTGTCTGCTGCGCCAAGGCGAGCGAATCGCCCGAGCGGGCCGCGGCTTCCGCCCAGAAGCCTTGGATGGGTGGCCAGACGATGTTGTTATGGCGGCCGGGGTGCTCGGTGCTATAGCGAGGGAAGACGGGGAAGACGTCGACGAGGCCGTGAGGGTCAAGGTGGATGGAGCGGAGGATGGCGGCCGTCTGCGGGGGTGTGGCGACGCCGAACAGGACGGAGAAGGCGAGACCGGCGCCCTCCTGTGAGTCGTCGTGGTGGCCGTCGGGGAAGAGGATGTAACCGAAGCGGCCAGACGCGGGCAGCCAGAAGCGCTGCCGGATTTGCTCGGCGAGAGCGTCGCCGCTTGCCTGGAGGCGTGCCCTCTCCGCAGGCGGTCGGGCGAGGGCGGAGGCCATCTGAGCGGCGGCGTGGAAGGCGGCGACGTAGAGGCAGTTGGTGCTGAGGACCATGATCTTGTCAGCACCTGGGTAGGCGAGGACGAAGGAACCGCGGCTTTCGGTGGGATTGGCTGGGGGTACGGGGTAGCCGGCGATGCCGTCGTTGAGGAAGGCGGGGCCCTCGAACAGCTGGTAGATGGGGTTGAAGTGGGTCTGGCGGTTGTGGCCGAGGGTTTCGGTGGCGGCCTGGAAGGCGTTCGCGAGGAAGGGGCGGTCACCGGTGAGGAGGAAGTGATTCCAGGCGGCGGTGACCCAGATCACCTGGTCCCACCACTGGTTGTCCTGCTGGATGATCAGCTTTCCATTTGGTTGGCGCTTGAGAACGGCGAGAAGGGTGTTGCGGGCGACGGCGGGTTCGAGGAGGCTGCCGGCGTTCCAGCTGTTGACGGAGGCGTCGCGGGTCCAGGGCTGCTCGTAGCCGCCGCCGGCGCGGATAAAGGTATCCGGCGCCGCGGCGAGGAGGCCGGTCTGGTTGTACTCGGCCTGCTTGCCGCCGGAGGTGTAGGGGATGGTGTTGACCGTGAGGAGATTTTGAAGCGCGGCGGTATAGGCGTCGGTGAGAGCGGGTTGTGGGTGGTCGAAGGTGAGGGTCGGGGCCCCTGTGGTCTGGGCTGCGAGGGAAGTGGGCAGGAGCGACCCTGCGAGCAGGAGCGCCGGAAGCAGACGGCAGGTCTTCACGCATACTCCTTTTGGGCGATGCACGCCCAGGCGTTGGTTCACCCCGGTCCAAGGAGAGCCGCGCCCTGCCCCCCGGTGCACTTGTTGCGCAAAATATTCAAAAGACAACGGTTAGGTCTGGACCTCGAGGTGCGTCCGCGCCCCCCCCTGAGAACGCCGACGGCGGAAGAGCGGAAGGGCGCTGGGACTATTGTAGTGCGATGGAGCTGGGGGACAGGCCACCTCGCTTTGGTTTTGTCCTGCCGGATGTCGCTCGATGGGCAGCACCTGCGCGGCCTTGGGCGAGGGCTGAGGTCCAGGGCACGAAATGCGCGGTGTGTTTTGGTGCCTACGGGGCGCAGAATGAAGGGCCGACGCCCTTGCGGCTCCGGTTTTGATGGCCGATCCCAGCTTCGCGCATGCGCTCTCTCCCCAGACGAGATTGCTGGTTCCGCCCGGGCCTGCCGAGCGCTCGCTGCGTGGGGCGGATGGTTACTGGCCGAGGATGGGGGTATCCGAGAGGGCAAGGGTTTGGGCGATGTGTTGCCGCCAGTGGGCAGGGCCGGTTTGGTGGACGCTGGTGCCGTCAGCGGAGACGGCGACGGTGACGGGCATGTCGACGACGGTGAACTCGTAGATGGCCTCCATGCCGAGATCGGGGAAGGCGAGGAGTTCGGAGTGGCGGATGGCTTTGGAGACGAGGTAGGCGGCGCCGCCGACGGCCATGAGATAGACGGCGCCGAAGTCGCGGATGGCGTTGATGGCTTCGACGCCGCGCTCCGCCTTTCCGATCATGCCGAGGAGACCGGTTTTTTCGAGCATCTCGCGGGTGAATTTGTCCATGCGGGTGGCGGTTGTGGGGCCGGCAGGGCCGACGGCCTCGTCGCGGACGGCATCGACGGGGCCGACGTAGTAGATGAAGCGGTTGCCGAAGTCGACGGGGAGGGGCTCGCCCTTGCGGAGCATGTCAGTGAGGCGCTTGTGGGCGGCGTCGCGGCCGGTGAGGAGTTTGCCGGAGAGGAGGACGATCTCACCGGGCTTCCAGGTGGCGATGTCGGCGCGGGTGACGGTTGCGAGATCGACGCGGCGGGCGGTGTCGACGTGGTACTCGAGTTTGGGCCAGACCGCGAGGGAAGGGGGTGGGAGGGCGACGGGGCCTTTGCCCTGGAGGACGAAGTGGGCGTGGCGGGTGGCGGCGCAGTTGGGAATCATGGCGACGGGGAGGTTGGCGGCATGGGTGGGGTAGTCGAGGATCTTGACATCGAGGACGGTGGTGAGGCCGCCGAGGCCCTGGGCGCCGATGCCGAGGGCGTTGACCTTGTCGAAGATGTCGATGCGGAGCTTTTCGATGTCCGTGAGGGGGTGGTCGAGCCTGGCGCGGGTTTTGAGGTCCTGCATGTCGATGGGATCCATGAGGGACTGCTTGGCGAGGAGCATGGCTTTTTCCGCGGTGCCGCCGATGCCGATGCCGAGCATGCCTGGGGGGCACCAGCCTGCGCCCATGGTGGGGACGGTCTTGAGGACCCAGTCGGCGACGGAGTCTGAGGGATTGAGCATGACGAACTTGGATTTGGCCTCGGAGCCACCGCCCTTGGCGGCGACGGTGACGTCGACCGTGGAGCCGGGGACGAGGGAGACCTCGACGACGGAGGGGGTGTTGTCGATGGTGTTTTTGCGAGAGAAGGCGGGGTCACGGAGGATGGAGCCGCGGAGTCGGTTGTCGGGGTCGAGCCAGGCGCGGCGGACGCCTTCGTCGCAGATCTGCTGAAGGGACTGGGTGGGGGTGTTGCCGTCGGGGCCGGTGAGGCGGACGTCGAGGCCGACTTTGAGGAAGATGGTGACGATGCCGGTGTCCTGGCAGATGGGTCGGTGGCCTTCGGCGCACATGCGGGAGTTGACGAGGATCTGCTTCATGGCGTCGCGGGCGGCGGGAGATTCTTCACGCTCGTAGGCCTGGGCGAGGTTGGCGATGTAGTCCTCTGGGTGGAAGTAGGAGATGTATTGGAGGGCGTCGGCGATGGACTGGACGAGGTCGTCCTGGGGGATGGTGGTCATGAGAGTGCTCCTGCCTGGCCGCAGCCGACGAGGGTATTTTAGGCTTCGGGCGGCTGATCTGTTCGGCATCTGAGGAGGTATGAGCGGGCAGGTGCTACAGGAGCTGAGAGCGATCATCGATGCGATTGCGCGGGGCGTGGAGTTCCTTGCGGCGCTGCTGATTGTGGCCGCGGCGGTGGAGGCGACGTGCAAGAGCGTGATCTTGTTTGCGCGGCCGAAGGCACCGGCACAGCTGAAGGTGGCGGTGCGGCTGCAGTTTGCGCGGTGGCTGGCGATGGCGCTGGAGTTTGAGCTGGCGGCGGATATTTTGAGCACGGCGGTGACGCCGACCTGGACGGATATCGGCAAGCTGGCGGCTGTGGCGGCGCTGCGGACGGCGCTGAACTTTTCCCTGGAGCGGGAGATCGAGCAGGAGTCGAAGCCGGAGGAGCGGAAGGCGGAGCGCGTGATGGGGGCGAAGTCGAGCTACGACGAGGTGAAGGGTTGAGTGAGCACACGGAGCGGTTCAGTGGAAGGGTGAAGGAGTACGCGCAGTTTCGAGCGGGGTATCCGGCGGGGGAGATACGCGAGCTGCTGTGCAACGCCTGCGGGCTGGAGGCGGGGTGGCGGGTGGCGGATGTGGGTGCGGGGACGGGGATGTTGGCGACGGTGTTTCTGGAGGGTGGGAACGAGGTGGTGGCTGTGGAGCCGAACGCCGCGATGCGCGCGGCATGCGAGGAGCTGCAAGGCAGATATCCGGCGCTGGAGGTTGTGGACGGAACGGCGGAGCGGACAGGCTTGAACGAGGGGTCGGTGCGGCTGGTGGCGGCGGGTCGGGCGTTTCACTGGTTTGAGCCTGAGGAGACGGCGCGGGAGTTCCGGCGGGTGCTGGAGCCTGGGGGTTGGGTTGCGCTGGTAGGGAGCGGGCCGTGGAAGGACGACAGCGCGCAGGGTCGGGCGTTCGCCGAGGCGCAACGGGCTTACGAGACGCGGGTTGGGCATGCAGGGAGCCGGGCGGTGCGTGAGGCGGCGATGAGGATGTTTCTGAGAGGTCTGGGTGGCGGAGCGATTCAGGAGGCGGAGTTCATGAGCGAGCGCCGCCTCAGCCTTGAGGCGTTGATCGGCTTTGTGCAGAGTCTCTCGTGCACGCCGCTGGAAGGGGAGCCGGGGCACGACGCGATGCGGAGGGAGCTGCACGAGTTTTTCGGACGGTGGAGTGCCGACGGCGCAGTGGTGCTGACCGAGCGGTGCTACGTCAAGGTGGGGCGGGTGGGGCTGTAGCGTCGCTGGGCGAGGGCGACGAGGGCGAGGGTGCCGAGGCAGAGGATGCCTGAGAAGAACTGGCCCCGGAGGAGTGAGTAGCGGCCGATGTTGAGGTTGAGTACGTCCGTAGCGAGCGGGGGGACGTTGAGAGCAAAGATGAGGAGGGCGGCGGCGCCGACGGCCAGGGCTTGGCGTGGATGTTGCGCGCGGGATCGGAGGATCAGGTTGGCGAGGACCATGAGCGCGGGGAGGAGGACGATGTAGTAGTGGGTCCAGGCGATGGGGGTGAAGATAGTGGCTGCGATGAGGGTGATGAAGGCCCCGAGTGGCGCCGGAGGCGGTTGGATGTCGCGGTGCGCACGGTCAAGCAGAGCGCCGGCGATGGTGCAGAGGAGCGTGAGCAGGATTCCTGTGATGCTGAGGAGCTTTGGGAGGGGAAGGATGTTGATGCGGCCGACTTCCGCGGCGGGGTAGAAGTGTCCCATGACGACGGCAGCGAGGGACTGATTGTTTTGTGAGAGAAGAAGGGTGTGGGATAGGCGATGGATGGTGGCGAGATAGTCGGCGAAGACGGCGGGGCCGGCGGTGAAGCGAGCGGTGAGGAGGAGAAAGAGGGAGACGAGGACGAAGCCGGCGGCTGCACGCCATCGGCGGGTGAGGATCCAGTAGAGGAGAACGATGGCCGGGGTGAGCTTGACGGCAGCGGCAAGGGCGAGGAGGGTGCCTGCAGCGAAGGGCCGCGAACGCTCGGCGAGCGCGATGGCGCAGAGGGTGAGCAGGAGATAGAGGACGTGGGTCTGGGTGAGAGCCATGGCGTATTGGAAGGCGGTGGTGTACCAGAGGGCCACGAGGGTGATGGCGATGGCCAGTGGATGAAGGAGGCTGGGCGCCCAGATTCTGGCGGTGAGAAGGACGATGGCGGCGAACGAGAGGAGGGCGAGAGAGGCGAAGAGGTCGTTAAAGGCGGGGAATGCAAGGCGGGTGCAGAGGGGCTGGAGGGCGGCGGCCCAGAGAGGAGTTTGAACGTAGGGATGGAGCCAACTGTCGAAGTTGGTTTCATCGGCGGTGGTCTGCCAGGCGTCGTCCGGACCGACGGCGGAGAAGTCGACGGGATCGTGCGCGTAGAGGTGGTTGGCGTCGCCGGAGGCGAGGAGGCGGCAACCTATGTAGGAGGCGGAGAGGTCATCACCTGAGTAGGTGTCGAGGCGGTGGAGGCCGCCGGCAACAAAGAGCGCGAGGACGGCCAGGATGGCGAGTGTGCGCCAAGGGAAAGGCTTGATCGGTGCCGTGGTCTTTCCAGATGGAGGCATGAGCGACTCGGTGGATTTCTGGTTCAGCACTCGATGATGTTGAGCGCGAGACCGGCGAGGGAGGTTTCCTTGTAGCGCGATTGCATGTCGAGCCCGGTGCGATACATGGTTTCGATGACCTGGTCGAGAGAGAGCTTGTGTGTATCGGAGTCGGCCAGGGCAAGCCGGGTGGCATTGATGGCTTTGACGGCTCCCATGCCATTGCGTTCGATGCAGGGGATCTGGACGAGACCGCCGATAGGATCGCAGGTCATGCCGAGGTTGTGTTCCATGGCGATCTCGGCGGCGTGTTCGATCTGGTCGTTGGAGCCGCCGAGGGCTGCGGTGAGGCCGGCGGCGGCCATGGAGCAGGCGACGCCGACCTCTCCTTGGCAGCCGACCTCCGCGCCGGAGATGCTGGCGTTTTCCTTGTAGAGGATGCCGGTGGCAGAGGCGGTGAGAAAGAAGCGGAGGAGGGCTGTGCGAGCCTCTGGAGCGAGCTGTGCGGGGGAGGAGACGGGCAGCCCGGTGTGGTGGAGAAGGTAGAGGGCGATGGCGGGGATGACGCCGGCCGCGCCGTTGGTCGGGGCGGTGACGACGCGGCCGCCGGCGGCATTTTCTTCGTTGACGGCCATGGCGTAGACGTTGACCCAATCCATGGGGGCCAGGGGGTCCTGGGTGTGCTCGAGTTGCTTCGCCCGCAGACGAGCGGCGAGGCGAGGGGCGCGGCGGCGCACATTGAGGCCGCCGGGAAGGATGCCTTCGGTGGCGATGCCGCGTTCGGCCGAGGCACACATGGTCTGGAAGAGGGTGAGGATGCCGTCTTCGACCTGCTGTTGTGGACTTGCCGCGGCTGTTGCGGCGGGCCTTGGGCGGCCGATCTCGGGGCAGGCGACGAGAGCGATCTCGTTCTGAAGGACCAGACCGGCTATGGACAGGTCATTGCGAACAGCCTGATCGAGGAGAGAACGGGCACTGGTGAAGGGGAAGGGAACAGAGCGGGAGGCGGAGGCGAGTGGCTGGTCGGGATGGAAGTCTTCTGCGGAGACGATGAAGCCGCCGCCGACGGAGAAGAAGACTTCCTCGGAGAGAAGGCTGCCGAAGTCGTCGAAGGCTGAGAGGCGGAGACCGTTGGGGTGGGTGGGTGCTGCCGGTGGCGGATACAGCTCATCGCGATGAAACAGGATGTCCGTGGAGTCGTGGAAAGAGATGATGTGCCGGCGAAGCAAGGAAAGCGAATGAGTCGAACGGACGGCTTGGAGGAGGGTGTCAATGGAGGCGGGATCGACGGTGTCGGGTGCACAGCCGAGCAGTCCGAGGAGGATGGCGCGGTCTGTGCCGTGGCCAAGGCCGGTGAGGGCGAGCGAGCCGTAGAGTTCGGCGAGGATGCGGGAGACACGGGGAAGTTGGCCTGACTGGGCGAGGGCCGTGGTGAAGCGAAGTGAGGCTCGCATGGGGCCGACGGTGTGCGAGCTCGACGGGCCGATGCCGATCTTGAAGAGCTCGAAGAGGCTGGTGTTCACGTTGGCTATTGTAGGCCGCGGGAAAGAGGGTGGGCATGCGCGTGGGCCTGCGGCGGGGCTGGCCTACGGCGCCCCAGTGTGCGCGTCTGCGACATCCGTTGTAGCCGTGGGCCTTGCCGCCGATAGTAGGGTTGAGCGGGCGAGGTTTGAATGCTGTTCAAGACGCAGACGGCGGCGGTGTATGGCATCGATGCAAACATCATTGATGTGGAGGTGGACTTCTCCGGGGTGAAGATGGCTGAGGAGATCTTCCACACGGTGGGGTTGCCGGACGCAGCGGTGCGGGAGAGCCGGGACCGGGTTCGGTCTGCAATCCGAAACTCCGGCTTCGAGGTGCCGCCGACACGGATCACGATCAACCTGGCTCCCGCCGATTTGAAAAAGGAGGGTTCGGGCTTCGATCTGCCAATCGCGATCGGCATCTTGGGCGCGTACGGGGCGCTGCATACCAAGGAGCTGGGTGAGTTTCTGATGGTGGGTGAGTTAGGCCTAGACGGAACGCTTCGGGCCGTGCAGGGGGTGTTGCCGATCGCAGTGGCGGCGCGGGAGCGTGGGATCAAAAACCTGTTGGTACCGGAGTTGAATGCTCGCGAGGCCGCGATGGTGGAGGGGGTTTCGGTGTATCCCGTGCGACACCTGCTGGAGGTGCGAGAGCTCGTGAACTCCGCGACTTTGGGCGGCATTACGGCTGTGCCTTTGGACTGCAATCCGTCGGCGATGCTGGCGGAGGGGGCGCAGGGTCTTCCGGACTTTAAGGACGCGCGAGGGCAGCATGTTGCCAAGCGTGCGCTGGAGGTAGCGGCGGCCGGCGGGCACAACATCCTTATGATCGGGCCGCCGGGCTCCGGGAAGACCATGCTTGCGAAACGGCTGCCCGGAATCCTCGCACATCTGGAGTTCGAGGAGGCGTTGGAGACGACGAAGATTCACTCAGTGGCCGGGGTGCTGGACCGGGAGCAGGGGCTGGTGCGCGAACGGCCGTTTCGGTCGCCGCACCACACTATCTCAGACGCGGGAATGATCGGCGGCGGTGTCGTGCCGCGACCGGGCGAGGTGAGTCTGGCGCACAACGGTGTGTTGTTTCTGGACGAGTTGCCGGAGTTCCCCCGCAACGTGCTGGAGGTCCTGCGGCAGCCGATGGAAGATGGCGCGGTGACCATCGCGCGGGCGTCGATGAGTCTGGAGTTCCCGGCGAGATTTATGTTGGCGGCTGCGATGAACCCCTGTCCCTGCGGGTACTTCAACGACAAGCGGCGAGAGTGCATGTGTACGCCGCCAATGATTCAACGGTATGTCAGCAAGGTGAGCGGGCCGCTGCTGGACCGGATCGATATCCATATTGAGGTTCCGGCGGTGGAGTACAAGGAACTGCGGGGCGGGCAAGCTGGGGAGAGTTCGGCTGCGATCCGGGAGCGAGTGCTGCGCGCGCGCCAGGTGCAGCGGCGTCGGTTTGAGGCCTCGGGCGAGCGGACGCGGGGAACGGCGCGAGCGGCGAGCCGGGCAGTGTACGCCAACGCCCAGATGAGCTCGCAGCAGATCCGGATGTTCTGCGAGCTTGGGAGTGAGGCTGAGCGGATGCTCGAGCGGGCTATGCAGCAGCAAGGATTGAGCGCGCGGGCTCACGATCGGATCCTCAAGGTCGCCCGCACGGTGGCCGATCTGGCGGGTGAAGATGAGATTGGTTTGCGTCACATTGCGGAGGCCATTCAGTACAGGACGTTGGACCGAAGCTACTGGAGCTGAGCGGGCCTGGGGCATCTCCCGTTTCTGGAATCTGAAGCGATCAGCCTTCTAAAAAAAGTATTGACCTCGTGCGGCGAGATGATTATCTTGCATAAGGGGCAGGAGTTGAGGTTCTGAAGGCGGCATTTGGCGCCCTCGGTCCTGTGCCGTAAGCCATGTAGATACTGCAGTTTCGACGACCGCGCGACCGTCTGGTGCGACCGGGTTCGCCGTACCGATGGTTGGACGACTTTCAGGTGCGATCTACAGATTTTGGTTTTTTGCACAATGAGGCGAGCCGTTTCCGCCGTGTTATGCGTCAAATTGCTGGAAAGAATGAAAATTGAGTTGATTCTCCCTGGTGCGGTTGCGGGCGGGTCAACAGGAGAGAAGGAGAGACAATGCGGTCTGACTTAATCTTTGGGGCACTTACCCACGTTACGAACCGGTACGAGCTTTGCCAGTTGGCGTCGAAGGCGACGCGTAAGTTGCACAAGCCAAACACTCGGCTTCAGGACACGACGAATGAGGTCCTGGATCGCTTCAGGGAGTCCCTGCCTAAGCAGGAAGGCTCGGAGTTGGTTTCGGAACAGGTTGTTGAGGTGCGCCGCGCGGCTTAGGCCCGCGGCAGCTCCACGCTTTTCACTGTGGTGTGTGTGGTCCTACTTTCGTTGTAATCCCCTCCTGAAGTATCCCTCTCCTCGATGTAAACTGAGTTTCGATTCTGACGGTCGCCCGATCGCCGGGATTCCTTCCTTTACCTTTCCCCCCTTATCCGCTCGGCCCTCCGCCCTAACGCAGACCCTGCGTTCCCCCCACGTTGATCCCCACGCACTCCAGGACTATTCATGACTATCTCAGAGTTGAAAGAGCACAACATTGCCGAGCTGGGCAAGTTAGCCCGCGGCCTCGACATCGGCGGCACCAGCGGCCTCCGCAAGCAAGATTTGATCTTCAAGATTCTTCAGGCGCAGAGTGAAAAAGAGGGGCACATCTTTGCGGAAGGTGTGCTGGAGATTTTGCCCGATGGGTACGGGTTTCTGCGCTCGCCGGACTACAACTACCTCCCTGGGCCAGATGATATTTACGTGTCGCCGTCGCAGATCCGCAAGTTCGATCTGAAGACCGGGGACACGATCAGCGGCAATGTTCGACCGCCTCACGAGGGGGAGAAGTACTTTGCGCTGGTGAAGATCGAGGCGATCAACTTCGAGTCGCCAGAGGAGACACGAAACAAGATTCTGTTTGACAACCTGACCCCGCTTTATGCGCAGGAGCGCGTGAAGATGGAGACGGTGCGTGACCATCTTTCTGGTCGTGTGATGGATCTGCTGACGCCGGTGGGCAAGGGGCAGCGTGGATTGATTGTGGCGCCGCCACGCACCGGAAAGACGATGTTGCTGCAGTCGATCGCGAACTCGATTACGGCGAATCATCCCGAGGTGGCGCTGATCGTTCTGCTGATCGACGAACGACCGGAAGAGGTCACCGACATGCAGCGGTCGGTCAAGGGTGAGGTGATCAGCTCGACCTTTGACGAGCCGGCGGCACGGCATGTGCAGGTTGCAGAGATGGTGATTGAGAAGGCGAAGCGGTTGGTCGAGCATAAGCGCGATGTGGTGATCCTGCTGGATTCGATTACGCGGCTGGCTCGGGCGTACAACACGATTGTTCCGCCGAGCGGCAAGGTGCTTTCGGGCGGTGTGGATTCGAATGCACTGCAGCGGCCGAAGCGGTTTTTTGGCGCGGCCCGGAATATTGAAGAGGGTGGGTCGCTGACGATCATTGCTACGGCCTTGGTGGATACCGGATCGCGGATGGATGAGGTTATCTTTGAGGAGTTCAAGGGCACGGGCAACATGGAGGTGATCCTGGACCGTAAGCTGGTCGACAAGCGGGTCTTCCCGGCGATCGACATCCAGCGTTCCGGGACGCGGAAGGAGGAGTTGCTCATTCCGAAGGAGGATCTTCAGCGGACGTGGATTTTGCGCAAGGTTCTGAATCCGTTGTCGCCAACGGAGGCGATGGAGCTCTTGACGGACAAGCTGGCGAAGACGAGGAACAATCAGGAGTTCCTGCACAATATGAGCTCGATTTAGCGAACTCGATATGGAAAGGGATCGCGGCCTACGGGCCGCGATTTCGTTTGGGCGCGCTAGCCCGGAAGCAGATTCAATTCGGGTATTCGCGCTTTGAAGGCTTCCCCACCCCCCAACCTTTGGCGCAAAGTTCTTCGGAAGACGAGGGTTAGGACGGGATAGGCCGCAAGAATGGAAGTTGAGCAGCACCTCTGGGCCGTACGCCCCCCGTTTCAGGAGATTGTAGACGGGGCGCGTGTTAAGTAGGTCAGGGCGTGGCACGGTAGTTGACCGGCCGCGCCCCGGGGATTGCTGGTTAGAAGATGACTTTGATTGCGCCCTGAATCTGGCGGGCGCCGGTGGTGCCGTCGTTTTGACCGACCTGCGAGGTAGAAACCCCGAAGTTAGACGAGGCGATCGACAGGTTGGAGGTGGCGGGCGAGCTCATGTTGGGGTGGTTGAGGACGTTGTAGCTTTCTGCCCGGAAGACCAGCTTGAGTTGCTCATGCAGCGTCTGCGTCTTCTGGAAGACGGCGTCGGTGTTGACGAAGGCCGGACCGATGAACTTGTTGCGTCGGATGGAGACGTCCTGGTCATAGGTTGGGTTGGCGAAGGCGGCACGAGCCGGTCCTGTGATTCTGCCGGCGGCGACAAGCTGTCCACGGTTGGCCGGGTAGGGCTTGCCAACAAGCTGCGGCCTGTTATTGAGGCTGGTATGGAGGTTATCCCTGGTTCCTCGAAGGTCGATCGGCAAGCCGGTCTGCGCCTGTTGGATACCAGAGATCTCGATGCCTTCGAAGACGCGCCCCAGGAAGCCATGGTTGAGGAAGGTCTTCCCAGTGCCGACGGGGACTTCGTAGACCACGGCGACAGTGCCGCGATGCCGGACGTCCGCGTCGGAGTTGCCGTACTCATCCCGCAGGTTGAATGGATTGCGTGGCAAGCCGGCGCCACCCGCTCCCTGCACAAGTGGGTCGGAGCCATCGTCGAGCGAGTGAGCGTAGCTGTAGCTGGCGGTCATGGTGAGGCCGCCGATCTGACCCTGGATACGAGTCTGCAGGGCGTTGTAGTTGCTGCCGACAACTGCGGTCTGGAAGAGGTTATGGAAGAACGCCGTGTTGTTGACGGCGGGTTTGAATGTGGCCGTCGTACCGTCGGCAGCTGTATAGGACCCGCCAAAGTAGAGGGCCGAGCTGCGCAGGGAACCCTCAGGGACGCCGGCGGCGAGGAGGGCGGCAACGAGGCCGGGCTGCGGGGGAGCGTGATCCACCTCGCGCAGACCATGGGTGCCGTGGTTGCCGATGTAGTTCACCTCCATCACGAGGTGGTTGGAGATTTGCCGCTGGATGCCGATGTTCCAGCTTTGACTGGTCGGGATCTTCAGATTGCCGTCGATGGTGACCGGCTCGAAGTAGTCCCCATCGACGATAGTTGCGGAGGGTGTGAGTGCGCCCGGGAAGCCTGAGTTAGTGAGGGTAGGCGAGGTGATGTCGCCGGTGAAGGGGTAGTCATTGACCTGCGCCTGGTAAGGAGGGTTGGAGCGGGCGTTGCCGAAGACATTGTCGAAGATGCGGTCGTGAAAGATGCCGTAGCCGCCGCGGATGGCAGTCTTGCCGTCACCATTCAGGTCGTAGGCAAAGCCGACCCTTGGCTCGAGGAGTTTCCAGCTATTGTTGTAGAGCGTTCGTCCACCTGGGCCGCCGATGTTGGTGAAGGTGAATCCTGCGGCGGGAGTAGCCCCAGAGCTGTCACCGTAGAAGTTGGAATAGTTGCCGTCGTGCTCGTAGGGAACGCCGTTGAAGGCGTAGCGGAAGCCGAGAATGGCGGTGAACTTGGGCGTAACTTTCCAGGTGTCCTGGCCGAAGAGGTCCCACTCATGCTGGATGAAGCGGCTGAGATCGGAGCCGCGGCGAACACCCGCCCGGGTGAAGAACTGATTTTCGAAGATGTTTGAGACGACGCCCTGGGCACCCCAGACGTAATCTTCAAAGTTGAGGAGACCAGGCGAGTTTTGATCGCCATTGTAGGTGTAGGCGGATGCAGCGAAGTTGGAGTAGTTGTTGAGGGTGATGGCGAGTCGCGAAGAGAAGTTGTCGTAGGAGTTGTCTTTGACGTCGCGGAATTCACCACCGAACTTAATGGTGTGGCTGCCTTTCACGATGGTGTAGGTATCGCCGAAGAGGAGTGTGGAGCTGAGCCGGGCCTGGCTGTTGGAGTCACCGAGGTCGTAGCAGCCGAAGGCATTGCCGTTGAAGAAGCCGGGGAAGGTGATGTCGCGGCCGTTTCCGAAGGCGTCCACGCCGACCGCGGCATCGATGGCGGCGTGGTTGCAGAAGAAGCCCGCATTGTTCTGGTTGTAGCCAGCACGGAAGAGGTTGGTGCTGTTGGCGGAGATGGTCGAGGCGATGGAGATGACGCCGTTGTGATTTGTTGCGGGGACGGAGGTCTGGCCGTAGCCGGGGATGACCTCATCGTGGAAGGGATCGCTCTCATTGGAGTGACCGTAGATGTAGCGAACGGTGAGTTGATGTTTATCGGTCAGCTTTTCATCGAAACGGCCTGTGAGGGTGTAGCTGTTGAGGGCATCCGGTGAGGCGAAGAAGTACTGCGTTGTGACGCCGTCGCCGTTGTCGGACTGCCCGACGGGTGCGAGGTTGAGCAGCTTGGAGACTGTAGGGTCGAGTAGGAAGCCTGACTGGTTGTTCGGGTTTGCCGCAGTCAGGTTTACTGGTGTCGAGCTGCCATCTGTGGGATCAACATAGGTGAAGACGCCGGAGCGGTAGGCGGCGGTCGGCGTCGTGGTGCTTTCGGTACGGGTGGTGCGGAACCGTTGGACCTCCCCGTTGAGGAAGAAGAAGGTGTGATCTTTCCAGAGTGGGCCACCGAGGGAGGCACCGAAGTCGTTGCGGACGTAGGGGTCCTGCTTGCCATTGGCTTTGGTGTTGAAGAAGTCGCGAGCACCGAGGGCGTTGTAGCGGCCAAACTCGTAGGCGTCGCCATGGAACTGGTTGGTGCCACCGCGCGTGATGACATCGATGATGGCGCCGGTGTTGCGACCGAACTCCGCGTCGAAGTTGTTGGTGATAACGCGGAACTCCTGCGTGGAGTCGGGATTGGCCGAGGAGATGCCGCCGCTGCCACCGGGGACGGAGGTGTCGTTGTTGTCGGCGCCATCGAGGGTGAAGTTGTTGTTCCGGTCGCGCTGGCCGTTGACGGAGAATCCACCATCGTTGTTGGTGGAGGAGACAACGCCGGGGGCGAGGAGGGTGAGTTGGTAGGGGTCGCGGAGGATGAGGGGAAGCTGGGTGATCTCCTTGGCGTCGATGACGGTGGAGACTTGGAAGCTGTCGGTTTCGACGGGGGCGAGATTGACGGCGGAGACGTCGACACTGGTACTAGCGCTGCCGACGGTGAGGTTGAAGCGGAGGGGGAGGGTACCGCCTACATTGACGATGGCTTTACGGGTTTGCGCCTGGAAGCCTGGGGCGGAGACGGTGATGGTGTAGGGGGCGGGCGCAAGCGCTCCGAAGGTGTAGACGCCGGCAGAGCTGGTCGTGACGGCGGTGGTGGCTCCGGTGGTGTCGGACTTAGCCGTTATCTGTGCGCCAGCGACGGCCGCGCCTGAGGGGTCGAAGACCTGGCCGGTGATGACTCCGGTTTGTGCTGAAGAGCTCGCGGCGGCCGCGGCAAGGAAGACTGGCAGGGCAAATCGGATAGATGAACGTGGAGACAATTGACCTCGTCCTAGGTAATGGGATACGGGGGTGCGTGCAATTTCATGGCCATAGTGAATGATGCCGTACGAGGCGGAATTCTGGAGATGCAACCGTTACCGGCTTCTGAGAAGCGGAGGGTTCTATGAGGATTCGTAGATTAGGGGGTGATGGTGAGGGTGAGGTGGGTGGTGCGGGTGAGGTTGTGATTGTGGGCGTGGGCGGTGAGGGTGAGGGTGTAGGAGCCGGGGGGGGTGTGGCCTGGTTGGCGGGAGCTGCAGGAGGTTAGGGTGAGGGCGGAGGCGGCGAGGAGGGTGAGGGAGAGGAGGCGGGGGAGGGAGGGGTGGAGGCGGAACCTGCGATTTACCTGAGGTTTTCGGAGGAATGGGAGGAGCAGGAGGGTGAGGACGGAGGGGGGGAGGGTGAGGGCGAGGAGGCTGCGGGGGAGAATTTGTGGCGAATTTGTGCGGGGGTGGAGCGGGGTTGCGACGGCTGCGGAGAGGATTGGAGGGTGATTTTGGGGGCTTGGTGATGGGGTGTGGAGTTTGGCCCAGTCGAGGATGAAGTCGGTGTCGATGGCGAGGGCGATGGCGGTGGAGGGAGCGCCGGGCGCGGAGCCATCGGAGGAGACGGATGTGGTTGCGGGGGAGAAGGTGCAGGTGACGAGGAAGGGGGCGTCGGGGCAGGCGAGGTCGACGGTGTCGGACATGGTGCCGGAGGCGAGGAGGGTGAGGGTGGTGGTGGTGTGGTGGGTGGTGCGGAGGGAGAGGGCGGAGTCGCGGACGGAGAGGGTGAGATCGGAGGGCAGGACGGAGAGGGTGAGGGTGGCGGAGGCGGGGGTGAGGTCTGGGGTGCCGGGGAAGGTGGCGGTGAGGGTGAGGGTTCCGGTGGAGGAGGGGGTGTAGGCGAGGGTGCCGGGGGAGGTGGCGAGGGAGGCGAGGGTGGTTGCGCCCTCCGTGAGGGTGATGGGTGCGGGGAGCGGGATGGCCGCGGGCGCGGTGACGAGGAGGGTGGCGGTGAGTGTGGTGCTGCCGTTTTGATAGAGCGGGTTGGGGCTTCCGGTGAGGGTGAGGGTGGTGGGGGCGGGGAGGACGGTGGCGGTCGTGGGGCCGGAGGTGCTGAGGGAGAAGAGGGGTGTGCCGGAGAAGGCGGCGGTGACGGCGAGGGTGCCGGCGTGGGGGGCGAGGGTGAGGGTGGCGCGACCGGTGGCGTCGACTGGGGATACGCCGAGGACGGAGGTGCCGGAGAGGAAGGTGATGGTGACGGGGGCGCAGGTGGGGGTGCAGACGGAGGTGTTGAGGGCGGTGGAGGTGGTGGTTGAGGAGACTTGGGCGACCAGGGTCAGAGGTTGGAAGGCGGTGGTTTGGGTGGGGCTGAGGGTGAGAGTAGTGGTGGTGGGGTTGGGGAGGATGGTCTCGGTGGTGGCGGCGGTGGCGGGCGCGAGGAGGTTGTCGCCGGAGAAGGTGGCGGAGAGGGTGTGGGGGCCGGCGGGGAGGGTTGTGGTGGTGAGGGCGGCATGGCCGCCGGGGCTGATGGGGGAGGTGCCGAGGACGTCGGCGCCGTCGAGGAAGGTGACGGAGCCGGTGGGGGTATGGCCGGAGGGGAGGGCGGAGGTGAGCGAGGCGGAGAGGGTGAGAGGAGCGGTGGCGAGGGCGGTGGGTGAGGGCGAGGCGGCGAGGGCGAGGGTGGAGGGGAGGCCGGCGACGGTGAGGGCGAGGGTGTTGGAGGTGGAGAGGAGGCTGGCGTTGCCGCCGCGGAGGCTGGCGGAGAGGGCGTGGGTGCCGACGGTGAGGCTGGGAGTGGTGAGGGTGACGGTGGCTGCGGAGGCGGAGCCGGAGGGCAGGGAGACGGCGCCGAGGAGGGTGGCGCCGTCGTTGAAGGCTATGGTCGCGGAGGCGGGGAGGGGATCGGAGGAGGTGAGGTTGGCCGAGAGGGTGACGGTCTGGCCGAAGATGGGCTTGGCGGGGAGGGCGGAGAGAGTGATGGCGAAGGTTGGGCCGGGGTTGATGACGACCGTGACGGTGGTGGAGGAGGGGAGGAAGTCGCCGGTGGGATCGTTGAAGGAGAAGGTGACGAGGTGGGTACCGGGAGTGGTGAAGGTATTTGTGAGGGTGGTGCTGCCGGAGGTTGTGGAGGCGGAGGAGAGAGGGGAGGAGGCGAGGACGGTTGAGCCCTCGGTGAGGGAGACGACGCCGGAGGGGGCGATGGGGTGCGTCAGGCCGTCATGCGGAGCGACGGTGACGAGGGTGGAGAGGGGCTGGTTGAGTGAAGGGAGGGAGCTGCTGGAGGTGGTGAGGAGGGTGGGGATGCCCTGGATGGTTTCGGTGGTTGACGCCTGAGCGGGAGAGAAGCCGGGGTCTGGAAGGTAGGCGGCGGTGAGGTGATGGGGGCCGAGGGCGAGGGTGGAGGTGGAGAAGCTGGCTTTGCCGGAGACGAGGGGGAGGGTGGTGAGGGTGGCAGTGCCGTCGGTGAAGCGGACCAACCCGGTTGGCGGGCCTGTGGAGGTGGAGGAGCTGCCGGTGGCGGAGAGGGTGGCGGAGAGGGTGACAGGGGAGTCGAAGGTGCCGGGGTTGGGCGAGGGGAGGAGCTGCAGGGTGGTGGCGAGGGTGGCGGGGAGGGTGACGGTGGCGGTCTGCGAGGAGGGAGCGTAGACGGTGGTGCCGGCGTAGCGGAGGGAGAGGGTGTGGGAGCCGGCGGCGGTGGTGGCGGGGAGGGTGTAGGTGACGAGGCCGGAGGGGTCTGGCTGGAGGGTGGTGAGGAGGGTGGAGCCGTCGTAGAGCGTGACGGCGCCGGGGGGTACGGGGCCGGGGACTCCGGCGGTGGTGAGGGAGCCGAGGTGCGCGGTGAGGGTGACGGCCTGGCCGGGAGCGGGCGAGGCGGGGCTGACGGCGAGGGTGAGGGTGGAGGGGAGGAGGGTGGTGACGGTGAGGGTGGTGGAGGCGGAGCTGGGGTTGAACTGCGGGGTGCCGGGGTACGAGGCAGTGAGGAGGTGGGTGCCGGCTGGGAAGGAGGTGAGGAAGGTGGCCTGGCCGGAGAGGGGATTTGGGGTGAGGGTGGTGAAGGGGATGCCATTGTCTGAGAGGGAGACGGTGCCTGGGGGAACGCCGCCGCCGGACGCGCTGAGCTGGATGGCGAGGGAGGTGGTCTGGGCGGTGGTGAGGGTGGAGGGGGTGGCGGCGAGGCTGAGCGTGGTGGGAGTGGCGATGGGGGCGGGGGTGACGCGGACGAAGAGAACGGGGGAGACGGTGGGGGCGAGGGGCGGGGTGGCGGGGGCCGGCGCGAAGGTGGAGGTGAAGCTGAAGAGGCCGGCGGAGGCGAGGGGGACCTGGAGGGTGGCGAGGCCGGTGGCGTCGACGGGGAGGGTGGCGAGGTCCACGCCGTTCCGGGTGAAGGTGACGGCGCCGGAGGGAGATGTGGCACTTGGCCCGGAGACGAGGGCGGAGAGGGTGATGGTGCGGGGCGGGGTGAGGTAGTCGGTGGAGGAGAGGGTGACGGCGGCGGGTTCGGAGTCGGGGATGCCGGTGGTTTCGTAGGCACCGAGGTCGACGGTGCTGAAGGTGGAGTTGGTGTCGTTGACGACGCGCGGGTTGTCGTCGAAGTCGACCTCGGGGAGGAAGGGAGCGGAGTTGGTTCCGGCGTCGACGGCGGGGGAGCTGTCTGTGAGGTGGAGGTCGACGGAGTCGGTGAGCTGGGGATCCGCGGAGATGTTGCCGAAGCGGGAGAGCGGGTTGGGGAGGCCGGGGGTGCAGTCACCGGCGAAGAGGCCGGTGGATGCCTGCGTTGTGTTGTAGACGTCGTTGTGGTCGAGGATGAGGGGAGTTTCGTTGTAGGTATGGGAGCCGTCGTCGGGCTGGAGGATGCCGCAGTAGAAGACGGGGTAGGGGGTGGTGCCGACGATGATGTTGTTGATGAATGCGGTGCGGGCGGCGCTGCCGGTGAGGACGACTTCGGCGGGCGGGTTGGCGGTGGAGGGTTGGTTGAGGTTGTTGACGACTGTGTTGTTGACGAAGAGATTTTTGGCTGGATCGGTGCTGGGGAGGCCGTCTTCGAAGGTTTGGATGCCGCCCTGGAGGTTGTCGTAGATGAGGTTCTGTTCGACGAGGAAGCCGCTTGCGGAGGTGACGGCGAGGCCGATGAGGCTGTCGCTGACGGAGTTGTCGAGGATGAGTGAGGGAGGGACGGGAGAGAAGGTGTTGAGGGAGATGCCGATGCCGGAGCAGGGGGTGGCGTCGCCGAGGATGAGGTTTCCGGCGACGGTGGAGGGGACGACGTTGCCGGAGGCGTCGAAGACGTCGCTGCCGCCGGAGATGTTGATGGCGGCGAAGTTGGCGCAGAAGCCACCGAAGGTAGCCTGGGCGGTGGTGAGGAGACTGTCGGAGAGGTTGACGGAGCCGTTCGAGACGAAGACGTTATCGCCGGCGATGTCGTTGAAGGTGAGATTGGAGAGGGTGGCGCCGGAGTTGATGAGGAGGATGCCGCCGCCACTGAGGCCGCCGGGGCGGAGGCCGTGTTGCAGGGTGAAGCCGTCGACGCTGGTATCGAGGGAGTGGACGTTGGTGATGGTGAGGATGGGAGCGGAGCGATTGCCGTCGAGAAAGGTGTCGGAGGCGTCGTCGACGCTGACGAGATGGATGACTTTGCTGTCGATAGTGAGGTGTTCGGTGTAGGTTCCTGGGCTGACGAGGACGGTGTCTCCGGAGGCGCTGGCGTCGATGGCGGCCTGGATGGAGGGGAGGTCCTGTGGGACGCGGCGGGTCTGTTGGGCCTGTGCGGAGGCGAGGAGCGTGAGGAGGATGGGGAGCAGTCGGCGCATGGGACGCCTGACGATAGCGTGGCGGGGCGGGGGAGGGGTATGGCACGAAGGTGGGGGTGGAGTGCGGGAGGGGTGAGGAGCGGGAGATGTCTAGTGAGGGTGGTGATGGAAGATGGCCAGCTCTTCGGAGCGGAAGCCGAAGCGGTCGGGGAGGTCGTCTTCGGGTGTGATGTGGAGGAGGGTGCGGGTGTGGAGATGGAGGGCGGGGAAGTGGCGGAGGGTGGCGAGGGGTTCGGGGTTGAGGTAGAGGAGCCAGAGGTCGCGGGGGTGGCGGGCGAGGGAGCGGGTGAGGTTGTGGAGGACGCGGCGGAGGACGGGGGCGAGGAAGGGGTGGTAGAGGAAGAGGACGGTGGGGGCGGAGGGGGCGAGGCGATCGAAGAGGGTAGGGTCAGTGGCGTCGGCGTGGAGGACGCGGAGGTCGCGGCAGAGTTGGGCGGGATGGTGGAAGGTTTGGAGGTTGCGGTGGGCGGTGGCGGCGAGGGCGGGGTCGAGTTCGACGCCGAGGATTTGATGGAAGGGGTGGAGGCTGGCGAGGAGGAGGGCTCGGCCTTTGCCGCAGCCGAGGTCGAGGAAGGTGAAGTTGTGGAGGGAGGTGGGGGTGAGGGCTTGGGTGAGGAGGCGAAGGGATTGGTCAAAGAGGGAGGGGGCGATGGCGTAGTAGGCGGTGGACCAGAGGGCGGAGCCGTGGAGGGGTGTGGGGGTGTTGGCTGGGGTGTGGAGGTGATCGGCGCGGAGATAGCCGCTGGTGTCGACGGCGTGGGCGAGGTCGAAGGGGTGGATGGAAGGCGGTGCCTGGGCGGGGTAGGGGTCGAGCGGGGCGGCGGCGAGGGGGAGGCCGAGGCGATGGAGGAGGGAGCGGAGGGTGGGGGCGAGGCCTCGGCTGCTGAGGGACTGGAGGGTGGGGCGGAGGAGGGTTTGGCGGAGGTTTTGCACGTTATTGGTCGGTTTGGGATGGGGTGGTGGGCTGGAGTTGAGCTTCGAGGTGGGAGAGCCGGCGCTCGAGTGTGGCGATGCGGGCTTCGAGTTGGGCGAGGGTGGGATGGGTGCTTTCCGGAGCGGTTTGGGTGGGGGTGGAGGTGTGGCCGAGGAGGTGGGTGTAGCGGGACTCGCGAGCGCCGGGCTGGCGGGGGAGGATGGCGACGAGGGGGACGGGGAGGCGGGTGGGGTCGGCCATGCGGTCGAGGGCGTCGGTGACGGAGGGGAGGTCGTCGAAGGGGAAGAGGCGCTCGGAGCGGGAGCGGAGTTCGCCGGGGGTTTGGGGACCGCGGAGGAGGAGCAGGCAGAGGAGGGCGGTTTCGTCGCGGCGGAGGTTGAAGACGGAGCGGGCGTGGTGCTCGAACTTGGGGACGCGGCCGGCGGGTGTATTGAGGGAGGATCGGGCGGGGGAGGCGAGGCCGTGAGTTTCGAGAGAGTTCAGGGCTATGCGGAGGTCGTCTTCGGAGAGATCGAGGACAGGTTCGCGGGAGGATCGCTGGTTCGAGGCGGCCTGGAGGGCGTTGAGCGAGAGGGGATAGAGGTCGGGGGTGGTGATCTCTTTCTCGATGAGGGAGCCGAGGACGCGGAGTTCGGTTTGGGTGAGTGTCATGGGAGTGGTGTGGACGAAGGGTATGACACAAAAGTTACACTCGTGGTTCCTCGCAGCGTGTGGGTATGGGCTGGGTGGTGGATAGAATGGGGACACGCGAATGCGGATTGCCGATCCCGATTCAGGAAAGGCAAAGCGGAGCGCTGGTGAAGACGAAGCTGCGGTGATGGGGAGGTGCGGATGGGTTTGATTGGGCGTGGGATGAGCGCGGTATTAGCGGCCGGGCTGCTGGCGACGATGGTGGGGCTGGCGACTCCGGCAGAGGCGAGCGGCATGCCTCCGCTGGGTGTTGTGGGGATGCGGGGTCTGGTGGGTTTGGGAGTAGTGAGTGCGGCGGCGGAGAGCGCGGCTGAGGGATTGCCGGCGCGTGGGGCGAAGCGGTATTGGCTTCGGATGCACCACACGCACACGGGCGAGGATATCGCGATCGTTTACCGGATTGGCGACACGTACCTGCCGGAGGCGATGGATAAGCTGAACTATTTCCTGCGGGACCATCGCACGCAGGATGTAGCGAACTATGATCCGCAGGAGTTTGATGTGCTGCACTCCATCATGCAGAAGCTGCGGCGGCCGAATGGGGTTATCGATATTGTGTGTGGGTATCGGACGCCGGAGTCGAATGAGTATCTGCGGACGCGGTCGGCGGAGACGGGCGTGGCGGAGCACTCGCAGCATATGTTGAGCAAGGCCATTGATATTCAGGTGCCTGGGGCGTCGACGCTGGCGCTGCGGAATGCGGCGTTGTCGTTGGGAGCGGGCGGGGTTGGGTACTACCCGACGAGTCACTTTGTGCATGTGGATGTGGGCCCGGTGCGGGAGTGGCAGTTTGGCGGAAGGCGGGTGCGGATGCGGTTGGTGGCGGGGCATCGGACGCATGCGCGGGTTCGGCGACGACGGGGATGAGGTTGAGGAGATGTGTTGCGGCAGGGCCCGGGGACTTCGGTCTTCGGGCGTTTCTGCGTTTGGGGGAAAAGATTGGCATGAGGAGGTTTGGGCTGCTAGGGTTAGGCCGTCGTGACGAATGGTTTGGAGGGTGCAAGAGACGATGGCTGGAGTGTTGGCGCGGGTTGGCGGGGGTGTGATGGTGGCGGCAGTGATGGTGGCGGCAGTGATGGGCGCGGGTGTGGCGGGAGGGGCGCAGATGGAGACACCGCGAGTGTTGACGATGGAGCAGACGGCGGTGGTGTATGGGCCTTACAGCGGGCGGTTTTTGCCGGGTGGGGTGGGGCTGGAGAAGGCGCTGCATGAGCATGAGCCGCTGGCGACGGCGCAGGCGGGGTGGTCGCTGACGCTGTGGATGAAGCCGGCGGCGGCGGGGACGACGGCTCTGGTGGCGGGGGTGGGACGGATGGATGAGGCGACACCGCGGTACCTGGGGTTGCGGGAGGGGCGGCCGGTGTTTTGGGCGGGGGGTGAGGGCGCGGGGGCGCACGAGTTGGCGGGTGGGGCGGCGCTGACGCCGGGGGTGTGGCATGGGGTGGCGGTGAGCGTGGACGCGGAGGGGACGGCGCACCTGTATGCGGATGGCGTGGAGGTGGCGCACGGGGCGATGCCGTTGGGGCCGGCGGCGGATGTGCTGGAGATGGCGCCGGTGCGGGCGATGCCGGGGTTGGGGTCGACGGCGGGTGTGCGGCACTATGGAGGGTTGCTGGGCCTGGTGAGTCTGCGGACGAGGGCGCTGACGGCGGAGGAGGCGCGGGGGATGGCGAAGGCTCCGGCGGGGCTGGACGAGTTGCCGTTCGAGGATGGGTCGAAGGAGTGGCCGGTGCAGTCGCACGCGGGGGCGAGCGGCTACAAGGCACCGCAGGATCCGGCGACGCTGCCGCACAGCCGAGCGGGGGCGCAGGCGCCGAAGGCAATTGCTCCGCTTTCAGGTACAGATGAGCCGACGGCCGGGGGGGCGCGGCTGGTGATGCGTCGCGGATGGCAGATGGCGGATGCGGCGGTGGTGCGGGGTGGGGGCGCGGAGATTTCGGCGGCGGGGTTTGCGATGCGGGCGGCGGGCGCGGGGGCGATGGACGGGTGGATGGCGGCGACGGTGCCGGGGACGGCGCTGACGACGCTGGTGGATCGCGGGGTGTATCCGACGCCGGACTATGGGCTGAACAACATGGCGATTCCGGAGACGCTGAAGGATAAGAGCTGGTGGTACCGGCGGGAGTTCGCGGTGCCGGGGTCGATGCGGGGGCGGCGGCTGACGCTGCGACTGGAGGGCATTAACTACCATGCGGCGGTGTGGGTGAATGGGAGGGCGGTAGGGGAGGTGACGGGGGCGTTTCTGCACAGGGGGTTCGACGTGTCGCCCTATGTGCATGCGGGCGGCACAAATGTGTTGGCGGTGAAGGTGGACGCGCCGCCGCATCCGGGGATTCCGGCGGAGCAGAGTCTGGCGGCGGGATCCGGGGATAACGGCGGGGTGATGATGCTGGACGGACCGACGTTTGGGGCGACGGAGGGGTGGGACTGGATACCGGCGATTCGCGACCGGAACACGGGGCTGTGGCAGGATGTGGTGCTGGAGGCGGCGGGGCCGGTGGAGGTGGAGACGCCGCAGATTGTGACGCGGCTACCGGGGATTGAGCACGGAGGAACGGACCGGAGCCGGGCGGAGTTGACGGTGCGGGCGCCGGTGCGGAATGCGACGGGGGCTGAGGTGCGGGGAAGTGTGTCGATCGCGTTCGACGGTGTGAGTGTAACCAAGGATGTTACGGTTCCGGCGAACGGCGAGGCGGTGGTGGAGATGTCGCCGAAGGAGTTCAAGCAGCTGGTGGTGAGGAATCCGAAGCTGTGGTGGCCGAACGGGTATGGGGAGCCGGCGCTGCACACGATGCATGTGGCGGTGAAGGTTGGGGGCGAGGTGTCGGATGCGCGGGACGAGCGATTTGGCATTCGCGAGGTTACCTATGAGGTGAGTGCGCTGGACGGGGCGGGCGCGGTGCGGCGGGTGGAGATGGCGCCGACGGTGACGGAGCTGGATGGGACGGGGCCGATTGTGCTGCAGACGCATGCGGGGTTTCGGGAGACGGCGGAGGGCTGGGTGACGAGCTTTGCGCCGGGGATGGAACGGAGCGCGGGGGTGCGGGAGATGAGCGATCGGCGGACGGAGCCGGACCTGGTGATCCGGGTGAATGGGGTGCGGATTGCGGCGCGCGGCGGGAGCTGGGGGATGGACGACATGATGAAGCGCGTGAGCCGGGAGCGGATGGAGCCGTTCTTCCGGTTGCATCGCGAGGGCAACGTGAACATGATTCGCAACTGGATGGGGCAGAACACGGAGGATGTGTTTTACGAGTTGGCGGATGAGTATGGGCTGATGGTGTGGAACGACTTCTGGGATTCGACGCAGGACTGGAACCTGGAGCCGACCGACGCGGGGCTGTTTCTGGAGAATGCAAAAGAGACCATTGCGCGTTACAGAGACCATCCGTCGATCGTGGTGTGGTGCGGGCGGAACGAGGGCGTGCCGCAGCCGACGATCAACGAGGGGCTGGCGCGGCTGATCGCGGAGGAGGATGGGACGCGGTATTACTCGGCGGACTCGAACAAGATCAATCTGCATGACTCTGGGCCGTACAAGTACCAGGAGCCGGTGGATTATTTTACAAAGCTGTCGCTGGGGTTTGCGGTGGAGGTTGGGTTGTTAAGCCCGCCGACGCGCGAGACGTGGGAGGCTTGGTTGCCGAAGGCGGATCAGTGGCCGATCAGCGATGACTGGGCGTACCACGATTGGCACCAGGGGGGGAATGGGGATACGGCGCCGTGGATGGAGGCGCTGGTGGAGGAGTTTGGCGCGCCGACGAGTCTGGAGGACTTCGACCGGAAGGCGCAGATGCTGAATTACGAGGGGCACCGGGCGGTGTTCGAGGGGATGAATGCGCACCTGTGGGAGCCGAACAGCGGGCGGCTGCTGTGGATGACGCAGCCGGCGTGGCCGAGCTCGAACTGGCAGATCTTGTCGCACGACTATGACACGCAGGCTTCGTTTTATGGCTTCAAGAAGGCGGGCGAGCGGGTGCATGTGCAGATGAATCTGCCGGGGCATGAGATTGCGGTGGTGAACAACACGGAGGGGACGCTGGCGGGGGTGCAGGTATCTGTGCGTGTGTTGGATACAGATGGGAAGGTGCTGCTGGAGAAGACGGGGACGGTGACGGCGGCGGCGAACGCGACGACGGTGGCGATGCCGCTGGAGTTGCAGGGTGTGATGGAGGGGGCGGGGGCGGTGCTGGTGGGGCTGCAGTTGAAGGATGCGAGCGGGGCATTGGTGAGCGACAACTTTTATTGGCAGGGGACGTCGCGGGCGGCGTACCGGAAGCTGGCGGCGATGCCGCAGGCGACGGTGACGGCGGTGGCGAAGGCCGGCACGGCGGAGCGAGCCGGGGAGCGACAGATCGAGGTGACGCTGACGAACGGAGGCGCGGGGGCGGCGGTGGAGGTGAAGTTGACGCTGGAGGACGCGGCGACGGGGGAGCGGGTCTTGCCGGCGTACCCGAGCGACAACTACGTTTCGTTGATGCCGGGGGAGAGCCGGGTGGTGCGGATTGCGTATCCGGCGGCGAGCGCGAAGGGGGCGGTGAAGGTGGGGCTGCGGGGGTTCAATGTGGCGGAGACGACGGTGGCGGTGCCATAGTGGCTCAGTTTGGGACAGGGCTCAAGGTTTGGGCGGGGATGCCGATAAGGGCGGGGGGAGGGGTGCGGATGCGGCTTTGGTTGGCGATGGTGCTGTGCGCGGGGCTGGCGGTAGGGGCGGGGGCGGAGGTGCGGCTGCCGAAGGTGATCAGCGCGCACGGTGTGCTGCAGCGGGGGAGGCCGATCCACATCTGGGGGTGGGCGGAGCCGACGGCGTGTGTGCGGGTGAGATTTCATGGGCAGGCGAAGGACGGGTGCGCGGACAGGTTGGGGGTGTGGTCGGTGTATTTGGAGCCGGAGGCGGCGGGCGGGCCGTACACGCTGGAGGTGAAGGAGACGGCGGGCAGTTCGGCGGCGGTGACGGTGGAGGACCTGCTGGTTGGCGATGTCTGGTTTGCTTCGGGGCAGTCGAATATGGAGATGCCGCTGAAGGGGTTTGGGCCGGGGACGCCGGTGAAGGATGGGGCGAGGGAGATTGCAGCGGCGCGACTGCCGCGGGTGCGGCTGCTGCTGATTCCGAAGATAGGGAGCGCGTCTCCGATGGAGGACTCGGCGGCGACGTGGACGGAGTGTACGCCGGAGACGGCGGCGAACTTCAGCGCGGTGGCTTATTTCTTCGGGCGGGAGATCGCGGAGCGGGAGCGGGTTCCGGTGGGGTTGATCGATTCGAGTTGGGGAGGGACGCCGATCGAGTCGTGGATCAGTTTGGGGGCGGTTGGGCGGGATGCGGGGCTGATGCCGCTGTTTGCGAGCCGGGCGAAGTTCGCGGCGAGGTTTGCGGATCGCGTGGCGGAGGGCGCGGCGGAGCAGCGGGAGACGGCGGAGGCGAAGCGAGAGGGGAGGCCGGCGCCGCGGTTTGCATGGACGCCGGGGGAGGAGGTGTCGTGGAATCCGGGGTATCTGTTCAACGGGATGGTGGCGCCGTTTGCGCCGTACACGGTGCGGGGATTTCTTTGGTATCAGGGTGAATCAAATTCGGACCCGGAGCGAGCGGGGCTATACGGGCGGGAGATGCGGGCGCTGATTGGGGATTGGCGGGCGCGATGGGCGGAGGGCGATCTGCCGTTTTTGTATGTGCAAATTTCGAGTTTCTACTCGCCGGCGGAGGACTGGGGGCGGCTACGGGATGAGCAGCGGCAGGTGCTCGATGTAAGGGGAACTGCGATGGCGGTGACGCTGGATGTGGGAAAGGCCGACAATGTGCATCCGCCGGATAAGCAGACGGTGGGACATCGGCTGGCTCTGGGCGCACGGGCGGAGAGCTATGGGGAGACGGTGGAGTGGCGCGGGCCGACGCCGGAGGCCTGGTATCGGGAGGGGAAGGCGGCGCGGGTGTGGTTCCGGGATGCGGCTGAACTGCGGGCGACGAGTGGGGAGGTGGAGGGGTTTGAGCTGGCGGGGCGGGATGGGGTGTTTCGAGCGGCGACGGCACGGATTGAGGGAGAGAGCGTGACGGTGGAGAGCCGGGACGTACCGGAGCCGGAGAGGGTGCGGTATGGCTGGGCGAGTGCCACCGATGCGGATCTGGCAAACGGGGAGGGCTTGCCAGCCTCAACCTTTGAGGAGGCACTCGGGGGCGGATCGAGTTTCAGGTGAGGCGAGGCGCGCCGTGGCCGTAGGTATCGGGCGGGGCTAGCTCGCGGTGCATGGGCGGGGTCGAGAGGTCGCGTTGATCGGAGCTGAAGATGCGGTCGCCCTGGTGGATGAGGTAGTCGGCGGTGCGGGCGGCGAGAGCCTGAATGGTGAGACCGGGGTTTGCGGAGCCCTGGGTGGGCATGACGGAGCCGTCCATGACGAAGAGGTTGGGGACGTCCCAGGAGCGGCCGAACTTGTCGACGACGGAGGAGCGTGGGTCGGCACCCATGCGAGCGGCGCCGACGAGGTGGGCGTAGCGGGCCTCTTGCGAGACCTCGGTGGCACCGGCTGCGCGCATGACGTCCATGGTTTTATTTTTGCCGAATTCGATGAGGCGCTTGTCGTTTTCGCGGAGGTTGAAGGAGACGTGGGCGACGGGGAGGCCGAACCGGTCCGCTTCGGCCGCGAGGGTGACGCGATTGTCGGGCCAGGGGAGAATCTCGCCTAGAACGCCGAAGGCGGCGTGGTGGTTGTAGTCCATCATCTCGCGGCGGAGACCCCAGCCCCAGGCTTTTTTGGCGGCGACCATCTGCTTGCCGAAGGCTTGAGGAAGTGGGCCGACGGTCTGGATGGCGAAGCCTCGGGCGAAGTCATGACGGGGGTCGGTCTCGTAGAACTCCTCGGTCATGGCGTGGGCGGGTGGCGCCTTGTACATGCGGACGGGGTTGTCGAAGCGGCCGATGACGACGTTGCCGGCCTGGGCCATGAGGTAGCGACCGACGGTGTCGGAGGAGTTGGCGAGGCCGTTTTCGTGGTTGCGGCAGGCGGAGTTGAGGAGGAGGCGTGGGGTCTCGATGGCGTAGCCGGAGACGATAACGGCGCGGGCGCGCTGGAAGTGGGACTCGCCGTCGCGGTCGAAGTAGTGAACGCCGGTGACGCGGTTTTCGCTCCGCGTGCCGGGGAGACCCATCTGAACACGGGAGACCATGGAGTGGGGGCGGATCTCCGCGCCGTGGTCGATGCCGTCCGGGACGTGGGTGATGAGGGTGCTGGCCTTGGCGCCGACTTTGCAGCCCTGGATGCAGAAGCCGCGATAGATGCAGTGGGGGCGGTCTGCGCGGGAGCCGGAGAGGATGGCGACGGGCCCGCCGATCGAGACAGGGATGCCGAGGGTGGAGCAGCCTTTGATCAGGGCGTTGCCGACACCGCCCATGGGATGGGGGCCGTAGGGGTAACCGTGGGGGTGGCCCCAGGGATAGTAGGCGGGGCCGGCGACGGGCATTTCAAGTTCAAGCTGTTCGTAGTAGGGGCGAATCTCGTCGTAGGTGATGGGCCAGTCGGCACCGACGCCGTCGCGGGTGTAGACCTCGAAGTCCGAGGGGTGGAGGCGGGGGGTGAAGGCGGCCCAGTGAACGGAGCCGCCGCCGACGCCCTTGCCGCAGTTGTTGGCACCGAGGGCGAGCGGATCGGAGCCGCCGGTGACGCGGGGATCCTCCCAGTAGAGGCCGTGAGATCCGGCCTCGTCAGAGACCCAATCTTTTTCGGTGTCCCAGAAGGGACCGGCTTCAAGGCCGACGACCTTGAAGCCAGCGCGGGCGAGGCGCTGGAGGAGGACGCCGCCGGCCGAGCCAACACCAACGATGACGTAGTCGACCTCCTCCGACTCCCCGAAGTGGCGCATGGGAGTGTGGAGGTACTGGATGGGGCCCAGCATGTGCCGCGACGGTGTGATGTTGTTTGGGCCGTGCTTGCCGAAGATGCCGAAGAGGGGCTTGCTCATCCTTTTGTCTCCTCGGCGCTGGGGCCGTGTTGGGCGGATTCGCGGCGTGGGGCGTGGGAGTGCTCGACCTGGTCGGAGACGGCGACGGTGGGTGCGAGCCAGTCATATCGCTTTTCTTCGACCTCCCAGGGTTCCGGTTCCCCGCGTTCGAGGCGGGTGTAGGCCCGGGGATAGGCAGGACCGCCGAAGCCGATCTCGTCCCAGGCCCAGGGGTGGGCGTAGTAGGCGTCGACCGCATCGCCGGTGATGAGCTGCCAGAAGCGATCGACGGCGAGGTGTTCCCAGACCTCCTTTGGGCCCTGGATTTTCTCGTCGTGGATGCATTCGATGACGCGGTCCTGGAGGTGCCAGCTGAGAAAGAGGAAGTCGGCGCCGAAGAGGGCGTTTGCTTCGGCGTTGATGGCGGCGATGCCGCGTGTCGAGTAGACTTCGCGGTCCGGTGCGATGGTCTCGAAGCGGTAGCCGACGGTTCGGTCTTCGTGAAGACGGTTGTCGAGGGGTGCGATGAGCGGGATGCGGCGGTCTGGGGTGCGATCCGCCTGAGGAAGGATGTGCTCGAAGACTGTCTCCCAGAAACGCCACTGATCTTCGGTGAAGAAGCGCCTAGGTGGGGGCTGGCTGACGCGCGTGGTGACGACTTTGCGGGTGGCCTCATCCCAGAAGCCCTGTTGGGAGAGGGTGCTGTAGCGGGGATAGTAGCCGGGCTGGGGGGTTTGGGGCAGGGCCTCGCCGGAGATTGGATCGCGCGGGCGGAGGGCGGGGTCGGTTTCGTGCGGGAGCGGGTCGCGGTTAGTTGGGGGGGTCATGCGCGCCTCCGTCGAAGCAGGCTGGCGAGGCCGCCGAGCATGCCAGCGGCGCCGAGGAGGAGAGGGGCGAAGATGGGAGGGCCGTAGATGATGTTGTAGAGCCAATGTTTGGTGCCGCCGGGCCGGCGCAGAATGCCGCGGGCGTGGTAGAAGAAGCCGACGCCGGCGTCGGCGGCGGCGAGTGCGGAGGCGGCGGGGAGGAGAGTGGTTGCGACGCGGCGGCTCTTGACGGAGGCGACGGCAGTGGCGGTGAGGATGGGGGAGATGACGACGGGGGTCCACTGGACCCAGTAGCGGAAGTTGTTTTTGTAGTGGGAGTAATAGGCTTCAAAGCCGGAGAGGGCGCTGGAGATGGCGGTGGCGATCGCAAGTTGTTGCTGGAACTTGCCTTCGCGCATGTCCTGTTCGGCGGAGAGGAGATGGCGGCCGGTGGAGGAGGGCAGAAGGCGGGCCAGCCAGGTGTCATTGTCCCTGGGGTCGGAGGGGTTTTCGCCGTCTTCGCGCTGGAGATAGGAGGCAATCAGGCCCAAGTAGGCGGAGGTGCCGAAGAGGAGGGGGGCGAAGATGGGTGGGCCCATGATCATGTTGGTCATGGGGAGCCGCCAGCCGCCGGGTTTGCGCTGAATGCCGCGGATGTGGAAGTAGAAGCCGATGCAGCAGTCGACCAGGGTGACGGCGGCGGTCCAGCGGAGGACCCAGCGGGCGGCACGACGGGAGAAGAAGGCGGCGATGCCGGCGACGGCGAGCAGCGCGCTGAGGATGACGGGGGTATACATGACGCGGCGCGAGTAGGAGCCGCGGTAGTGCTCATAGGCGACCTCGAGACCGCTGACGACGCTGGTGGCGGCGGTGAGCAGAGCGAGGGAGCGTTGGAAGCGGCCCTCGCGAAGGTAGTTCGCGAGGACCAGGGCATCCTGTTTTGGGTCGGATAGGGAGAGGGACTGCGCGGCCATCGGCTAGATGACCTCGCGGAGTTCATCTTTGGCGATGGTTTTGATGATTTTGATGGCTTCGCGCTGTCCCCGGAGGAGGCTTTCGCTGAACTTGATGGCCTGGTCGGTGGAGACTTTCCCGGGCATGGGAGGCTCGTTGGGATCGACGACGGCCTGGAGTACGGCTGGGCCCTGGACCGAGAGGAACTGGCGGAGGACCTGTTCGGCGTCTGCGGGCCGTTCGAGGGTGAAGCCCCGGACACCGCAGGCTTCGGCGACCTTGGCGAAGTCGATGGGCTCGAGTTCGACGCCGTACTCGGGGTTTCCTTCGAGGATCATCTGCTCCCATTTGATCTGGCCGAGCACGTTGTTTTTGATGACCACGACCTTGACGTTGAGGTTGTATTTGCGGAGAGTAGCGAGCTCACCCATGAGCATGGTGAGGCCGCCGTCGCCGACGACGCAGACGACCTGCCGGCCGGGGTAGGCGACGGAGGCGCCGATGGAGTAGGGCAGACCGTTGGCCATGGTTGCGAGCGATCCGGAGAGGGAGAACTTCATGGTGCCGCGCATTTCGACGTGGCGCGCGGTCCAGGTGGCGATGGTGCCGGAGTCCGAGGAGACGATGGCGTCGTCGTTGAGGAGTTTGTTGAGGGTATGGGTGACGACCTGCGGCTTCATGGGCATATCCATGCGGGAGCCGCGTTCGTCCATGAGCTTGTTCCAACTTTTCATACGGTCCTGCGATTTCTTCAAGAACTTATCTTTTTTTCGTTTCAGCAGGGGGATGAGCGCAGCGAGGATGGTCTTGGAGTCTCCCACCAGACCGACGTCGGCGGGATGGCGCAAGCCGATGCGGGTGCCGTCGATATCGATTTGGACGCACTTGCAGGAGCCTGGCTTGGGAAGGAAGTCGATGTAGGGATAGCTGGTGCCCACCATGATGAAGGTGTCGCACTCTTCCATGGCATCGACGGAGGGGGCTGTTCCCAGCAGGCCGAGGCCGCCGGTGGTGTAGGGGCTGCGGTCGGGGATGATGGCTTTGCCGAGGAGGGCTTTGACGACGGGACCGCCGACGGCTTCGGCGAGCTGCGTTATCTCTTCACCGGCGTGGAGAGCGCCGGCACCGGCGAGGATGGCAACGCGGGAGCCCGCATTGATGAGGTCGGCGGCCTGTTTGATGAGAGCCTGCGAGGGCTTGGCGGTGGAGGGGGCGCTCCAGTCGCCGCTGTGATGGAGGGGGTTGGCTTTGCTGCGCTCGTTGCTTTCGACAGTCCATTCCTGAATGTCTTTGGGGATGGTGATGTGGGCGACGCCGCGCTTGGTGTAGGCGGAGCGGATGGCCATGTCGACGCAGTTGACCGCGTGCGCGGGGCCCATGACGCGCTCGTTGAAGACGGAGACATCCATGAAGAGCTTGTCGAGGTCAACGTCCTGCTGGTAGTCCATGCCGATGAGGTCGTGGAAGGTGTGGCCGGTGATGGCGAGGATGGGCTGTTGGTCGCACTTGCCGTCATAGAGGCCGTTGAGGAGGTGGATTCCGCCGGGACCGGAGGTGGCGACGCAGACGCCGAGGCGGCCGGTGTATTTGGCGTAGCCGACGGCGGCGAAGGCGGCGGCTTCCTCATGTCGCACCTGGATGAATCGGATCTTGTCCTTGTGGGTTCGGAGGGCCTCGAAGAAGCCGTCGACGCCGTCGCCGGGGAAGCCGAAGATGGTGTCGACTCCCCAGTCGATGAGACGATCCACGATGAGATCAGAGACGCTCTTTGCCATGGTGCTGCCTCGCTTTTCTTGGTTGGGAGTTTGGTTGTGGGAGGGCGGTGAGTGGATCAACCGCCGACAAGAAACTGGGATGCATCCTTTTGCTTAAGCGTGAGGCCGTGGCCGGGTCGGGTTCGATCGGGCGACATGATGCCTTGACGAGGCTCACAGAAGCCGTCGAAGAAGAGGCGCTCGATGCGGGCGTGGTCGTGGAAGAACTCGAGGTGGATGGCGCGGGGCACGGAGCAGCAGACGTGGACGTGCATGGAGGGGCCGCAGTGGGCGGAGAGGGGCAGGTTGGCGGCCCAGCAGAGGGCGGCTGCCTGGAGGAAGCCGGTGATGCCGGCGCAGCGTGTGGCGTCGGCCTGGAGGACGGTGACGGCCTCTGCGTCGATCATGCGGCGGAAGTACCAGGCGGTGTAGCCGTACTCGCCGGCGGCGATGTCCATGCCGATGGGGGCGCGCTCCCGGACCTGGGAGAGGCCGGTGAGGTTATCGGAGGAGACGGGCTCTTCGAACCAGCGGACGTCGTCCTGGGCGAAGCTGTGGGCGAGCCGGATGGCCTGGGTGACGGTGTAGGCGCCGTTGGCGTCGACGAAGAGCTCGACTTCGGGTCCGATGGCGCGGCGGGCGACCTCGACGCGGCGCGGGTCGTCCTCGGGGTGGGTGCCGATCTTCATCTTCACCATGGAGAGACCATCGTTGGCCCAGCCGCCGAGCTGGGCTGTGAGCTGCTCGTCGGTGTAGGTGGTGAAGCCGCCGGAGCCATAGACGGGGATGCCGGGGCGGACGGAGCCGAGGAGAGAGACGAGAGGGACGTCGAGGAGGCGGGCGCGGAGATCCCAGAGGGCGTTATCGATGGCCGCGATGGCCATGTGGGTGACGGAGCACTCGCCGGAGTTGCGGACGTGGTGGAGGAGACGCTGGTGGATGGCGGCGTGGTCGAAGACATCGGCGCCGTTGACGATCTTCCCGAGGAGGGCGTGGGCGAGGGTGGCGGTAGCGGGGTCGGCATAGGTGTAGCCGAGGCCGGTGAGACCGCCGGCGTGGAGCTCGATGAGGACCATGGTGGTTTCCGTCCAGCTGAGGGTGCCGTCGGCCTCGGGGGCGTCGGTGGGGATGGTGTAGAGGCGGACGGAGGATTGGGAGATGGGAGTGGAGTCGCGCATGGCTAGAAGTTGGTGAGGACCTCGGCGCCTGAGGCGGTGACGGCGACGACGTCGCAGTGTCGCATGCCGCCGTAGCCGGAGAAGTAGGCTGCGGGTTCGATGTTGAAGGTCATGCCCTCGGTGAGGGTGTCGGTGGAGACGGGGTGGATGCGGGGGAGCGAGCCGGAGTTGGCGGCGGCAAAGCCGACACCGTGGCCGGTGGCGTGGCGGAAGGCTTCGCCGAAGCCGTGAGAGGCCATGACGGAGCGGGCGGCGCCGTCGACCTCGCGGGCGGGGACGCCGGGGCGGATGGCGGCGAGGGCGGCGGCTCGGGCCTCGGCGATGGCGGAGCGCATGTCCTGGTGGCGGGGTGGCGGCGGGCCGAGGGTGAAGGTGCGGGTGATGTCGGTCCAGAGGCCGTCGCAGCAGGTGTTGGCGTGGATCATGACGAGATCGCCGTCCTCGAGGGTGCGTTGGCGCGTGTGGGCGAAGGCGGCGGAGGCGGTGGCGGAGTTGGGGCCGGACATGCAGAAGAAGTAGCCGTAGGAGCGTTGGGCGTCGCGGGCTTCTGGGGCGGACTCGAAGAGGCGTTGGAGGTCGGCGGCGACTTCGGACTCGCGGCGGCCCGGCTGGAGGAGGGAGGGCGCGGCCTCGAAGGCGGGCGCGGCGATGCGGGCGGCGCGGCGCATTTGCTCGAGTTCGGCGGGGGATTTGGCGGCCTTGAGCTGTTCGATGAGGTCGTCGGCGGGAATGAGGATGAGGTCGGGGAGGTGGTGCTCGAAGAGGTCCCAAAAGGAAGAGCGATATTCGGCGCCGACGATGTAGCTGGCGGGCTCGATATTCTCGCGGGCGAGGAGGCCGAGACGTTGGGGGGCGATGGTGTGGAGGGCTTCGAGGAGCGGACCGGTGAAGCCCTCCATGTTGGAGCGGATGGCCTGGAGGGTGGTGGATTTGTAGGGAACGAGGTGCGCGTCGGAGGTGGCGCGGGCGAGATCGAGCTCGTCTTCGGGGAGGAGGACGGTGGTCTCGCCGGAGGATGCCGTGAGGACGACGCTGGCGTTCATGACGGGCCAGTAGCCTGAGAGGAGGAGGACTTCGGAGGCGTAGGGTGAGGCGAAGGCGTCGAGGTGGTGCGTGTTCAGGGCTTGCAGGATGCTTTGCTTTCGTTTGTGATCGAGCGCCACAGGATCCCCCCACACGTTGGTGAGAGGGGGAGGAGGGCTTTGCCGTTGCACGCAGCGTGGAGCGCAGAAGATGTGAGTGGGGGTGGCGGAGATCCTAACGCTGGGGCAGGAGCTGGGGCAGGAGGAGAGGGGTACGGTAAGCTGGAGGAGACATCTACATTGCAAAGGCTGGAATCCGTGCTGAGCAGGGGTCTGCCTGGGTGTGTCTGGAGTGGAGGCGACGATGGGACCGCTGGCGCTGTGCGGGATGCGGGGGGGTTGCTGGGCGATGGCTTCGGGGAGCGGTGAGCGGCTGCGTGAAATCGGGGAGTCGACGTATGACGAGCGCTTGGGGGCGGACATGCCGGACGGTGATGGAAGGGCGTGGGCGGCGGTTTGGCCTGCGAGCCGATGTGCAGTTCACTGCATCCTAAAACTTGTGTGTTGGCGCCGCGCCGGGATGGGCGGAGCTAGGCGCACTCCAGCCTTTGCGATTGAGGACCTAAGCCGATGATGGAATTTCACATCTCTCGCGCAGCCAGAACGCGCTTCAAGGTGGATGACGTACTGTTCAGTGTTTCGGGCAATGTGGTGTTTGCGGATGTGGGCGCCAGCCGCAGGCTGGCGCAGGGAACCAATGAGGCGCGGGCGGCGGAGGGCCCCGGCAGGGAGATCGCGAACGCGGGCGCGCTGTATGCCATGGGGTTGCTGGATGAGTTGAGCCACCTGATGGTGGCGGAGTATCGCAAGGGTGTGGACCCGCTGGTGTTTGCCGAGGGGCTGCGATGGCTGGGGGAGCAGGTGAAGCCGGCGGAGATGGATCGGCTGCTGGTGCGGTTTGCGGAAGAGTTCCCGACGGTGGCGGTGTTTCGCGGGGAGATGACGGCGGAGGAGTGGCTGGCGCAGCAGACGGGTGGGGTGTCGCACCGCGAGGTGGCGCTGGAGGAGCTGCTGTTTTTGTGGCTGGCGAACAGCAATCCTGCGTTTGCGCCGTACCGGGAGCTGTTTGACGCGACGGAGCTGGCGAAGGGGACGGTGTACCGCGAGGTGACGACGAAGTTCGCGGCGTACTTTAAGACTCGGCCGCCGTTCAGCGCGACGGAGGGGTCGCTGCTGGATGTGCTGCAGGCGCCGATGCTGGCCTCGCCGGAGTCCTTGACGGGGCAGTTGGACTATGTGCGCGCGCACTGGTCGAAGCGGATCGGGGCGGAGATCGAGCGGATGCTGCTGACGGCGGTGAGCGTGCTGCGCGAGGAGGAGATCGCGATATGGATGCGGTTTCATCCTGCGGGACCGGACCGGCACCGACATGGCGGCGGGAGATTTTTTGCCGAGGGGTTTGAGGGCGACGAGTACGTGGGGTTCGATGGGGTGCGGCGCCGGCGGTACGCGTTTGACCACCAGGCGCCGCTGAACGAGTATGAGGCGTTCAGCCAGGACCAGGCGTGGATGCCGACGGTGGTGATGATGGCGAAGAGCACGTTTGTGTGGCTCGAGCAGCTGTCGAAGAAGTATGGGCGGCATATTCATCGTTTGGACCAGATACCGGATGAGGAGCTGGAGCTGCTGTCGCGGCGGGGGATGACGGCGCTGTGGCTGATCGGTCTGTGGGAGCGGAGTGTGGCGTCGCGGACGATCAAGCGGCTGCGTGGGCAGGAGGACGCGGTGGCCTCGGCCTACTCACTGAAGGAGTACAACATCGCGGAGGACCTGGGGGGCAATGGGGCGTATGAGAATCTGCGCGACCGGGCGGCGCGGTTTGGGATACGGCTGGCGAGCGACATGGTGCCGAATCACATGGGGATCGATTCGCCGTGGGTGATCGAGCATCCGGACTGGTTTATCTCGCGGCCGGTGAGTCCGTTTCCGAGCTACAGCTTTGAGGGGCCGGACCTGTCGACGGACAGCCGTGTGGAGATCAAGATCGAGGATCACTACTACGACCAGACGGACGCGGCGGTGGTGTTTCGGATGCGGCGGCACGGGGATGGCGAGACGCGATTCATTTACCACGGCAACGATGGGACGACGTTTGCGTGGAATGATACGGCGCAGCTGGACTACTCGAAGGCGTATGTGCGCGAGCACGTGATGCAGACGATTCTGCAGGTGGCGAGGCTGTTTCCGATCATCCGGTTCGACGCGGCGATGGTGCTGGCGAAGCGTCATGTGCAGCGGCTGTGGTTTCCCTTGCCGGGGCAGGGCGGGTCGATTCCATCGCGGGCCGAGAATGCGATGACGCAGGAGGAGTTTGACGCGCTGATGCCTGCGGAGTTTTGGCGCGAGGTGGTGGACCGGGTGGCGGCTGAGGTGCCGGGGACGCTGCTGCTGGCGGAGGCCTTCTGGCTGCTGGAGGGGTATTTTGTCCGGACGCTGGGGATGCACCGGGTGTACAACTCCGCGTTTATGAACATGCTGCGGGACGAGGAGAACGCGAAGTACCGGTCGTATTTGAAGAAGACGATCGAGTTCGATCCGGACATTCTGAAGCGGTATGTGAACTTCATGTCGAACCCGGATGAGCGGACGACGATCGATCAGTTCGGGTCGGAGGATAAGAACTTTGGGGTGGCGACGATGCTGGCGACGCTGCCGGGTCTGCCGATGTTTGGGCACGGGCAGATTGAGGGGTTCACCGAGCGCTACGGGATGGAGTACAAGCAGGCGCGGATGGACGAGACGGTGAACGAGCGGTTGGTGGAGCGGCACCAGAGGGAGATCGCGCCGCTTTTGAAGAAGCGGCACGTCTTTGCCGAGAGCGCGAACTTTGTGCTGTACGACTTCTGGAACGAGCATGGGGGTGTGGACGAGAACGTGTTTGCGTACTCGAACCGGAGCGGAGACGAGCGGGCGCTGGTTCTCTACAACAACACCTATGGATCGACGCGGGGCACGGTGCATGTCTCGGCGGCCTCGATGGACAAGGGCTCGGGCGAGCTGCGGCAGCGGCGGCTGCACGAGGCTCTGGGGCTTTCCGGGGACGACGCGCTGGTGGTGCGGTATCGCGATCCGCTGCGCGGACTGGAGTATCTGCGGCGGGCACGCGATCTGGAGCAGCAGGGGTTCGCGATGGAGCTGCGCGGGTACCAGTATGCCGTGCTGCAGGACTGGGCAGAGATGCGGTCGACGGCGGAGGAGCCGTGGGATCGGCTGTGCGATGCGCTGGGAGGGGCGGGCGTGTACAGCTTGCGGGAGGCGTTGTCGAAGCTGCGGTTGCAGCCGCTGCATGATGCGCTGCGGCATGCCCTGCGGCCGGAGTATGCGGAGGCCTTTGCCAAAGTGGCGGTCGCACTGCCGACGCGATCGGAGCAGAAGGCAGCACTGAAGGGAGCGGCGGCCCGCGGAAAGACGAACGGCACGCGACGGCCGACGGCGCTGCCCGAGGAGCTGCGGCCTTTTATGAGTTGCGCAGAGCACTTTTTTGGTGAGGCGGAGCGATTTGGATTGGGCGGGGCGGCCGCGGCGAGTGAGGCTCGCTGCGCGGAGCTAAGCCGGCCGACGGAAGGTGTGGTGACGGCAGCGCGAAGCACGGTGGAGGCCTGGCCGATGCATATGCGGGCGACGCTGCCGGCGGCGCAGGCGGGCGCAAGAGCGGTGGAGATGTGGGCGCCGCTGCTGGCGTGGATGCTGTTGCGGAGCGTGGGGGGCGAGGGGACGCAGGCGTTTGACGCGATGCAGGTGCGATCGGCGCTGGCGGAGAGCTTTTCGTCGTTGGGGATAGGGGGCGAGGACGCGTGGCGTGCGGCCGGGCGCGTGCGCGTGATGCTGCTGTGGAGCGATCTGCTGAAGGCGGCGCCGAGCCGGGAGATTCTGCTCGGGCAGACCGGAGCGAGCGAACGCTTCTGGCAGGACGCGGATGTTCGCTGGCTGACCGGGCTGAACGAGGCGAACGGACGAACGTGGATCAATCGCGAGTCGCTGGAGGAGATGATGGGTGTGCTGCAGATGCCGACGCTGATGCTGGCCAGGGCGGAGGGCGCGAGTGGGCCGGAGGAAGAGCCGTTGGTGGAGGTGGTTGAGCGGGCGCAGCGGGCGGGGTATGACCTGGACCGGATGCGTGAAGGGGAGGCTGAGCTCGAGCTGGTGGGGGCTGGGATGGGGAGGAGCGGCGGAGCGAAGTTGGCCGGGGTGCAGGCTGCCGGTGCGACGGCTGCAAAGGCCGGGGCTGCGAAGGGTGCGCCGGCGAAGGCTGGAGGGAAGGCGACCGCGGCCAAGAAGGCGGATGTGTCGCCGGCGAAGGCTTCCGCGACGGGGGCGGCGGCGAAGTCTCCGGCGGCGCCGACCTCAGGGGCAAAGACCCCGGCGGCGAAGAACACAAAGCCTCCGAAGGGGTCGAAGTAGGGTGCGCGTTTTCAGCCGCTTTGGGCTGCAGCTGTGTTTGGCCTGCCTTGTGAGCGTGGGAGTGTGGGGCGGCGGACCGGTCGCCGGTGCGCAGACGTTGGCCCGGCCGGGGTGGGTGGGCTCTGGGCTTACGGTGGCGCAGTGGTGGCGAGGAGCGGTGCTGTTTGAGGTGTTTCCCGAGGGGGACGGGGCGTTGTCGCGGGTGACGCGGGAGCTGGATGACTTGCAGGTGCTGGGGGTGGACGCGTTGCTGCTGCGCGGGGTGGACGCGGGGGCTGCGAGTGCGGGGGTGCAGGGGCGCTTGGCGGGGGCGTATGGGACGCTGGAGCAGTTTGACGAGCTGCTGGCGCAGGCGAGCCGGCGGCGGATACGGGTGGTGGTGGAGGTGCCGGGGGCGCTGGAGGGCGAGGCGCTGACGGGGGCGGCGCGGTTTTGGCTGAGCCGGGGGGTGAGTGGGGTGCTGCTGGGGGCCGGCGGGCAGGGTGCGGCGGCGAAGGAGGCGATGCTGCGCGGGGTGTTGCGGGGGTATGTGGGGGATCGGGTGTTGCTGGGCGAGGGGGATGAGGCGACGGCGGGGCGGGGTGGGCCGGAGATGGTGTTGCGAACGATTCGGGGGTTTGGGGCGGGTGGCGCAGTGGATGTGGGGGCGGTACGGGCGTCGTTGGCGGAGGCTTCGGGTGCTGGGCGCGGGGGGGCGGAGAGGGTGGCGCAGATTGATCCGGCGGCGGGTGAGGCGAGCGGGGAGTCGGCGAAGGCGCGGATTTCGGTGTTGCTGATGGCGCCTGGCGGCGTGGCGTTGCGGGCGGGGGAGACGGGCGAGGGGCCGGAGGCGGAGGCGGCGGCGGCGAGGCGGGCGCAGGAGGCGAAGGACCGGGAGGCGCTGGCGGCGGCGACGAGTCCGGCGGCGGTGGGGAACGTGAAGCGGGCGATTGCGCGGAGGGGGGCGGGGGAGCCGCCGCGCTATGCGGGAGATGCGGTGTTTGCGTGGGCGGAGCGGATGATCGGGCTGCACCGGGGGAGTCCGGCGATGCTGCGCGGGCAACAGACGCTGCTGAACTTCGATGCGGAGGGGGCCATCGTGAGTGTGTGGCGCGGGGCATCCGGGCCGGTGCTGTGCGAGGTGGTGAATCTGCGGGGGGAGCCGGTGAAGTTGTCGCTACAGCAGGGGTTTGCGGGGATGGGGTTGCGGGGGGTGTTTCTGCGGCCGGTGGCGCGGACGGATGCGGGGATGGGGGCGATGCCGCTGGGGCGGGTGAGGCTGCCGGGGTATGGGGTGTATTTGGGGGAGTTGGGGCGGTAGATTCGCGTTGTGTCAGGGGGTGAGGGCGGTGGCGTAGGCGGCGTAGACGCGGTGGAAGACGGCGTCCCAGGAGCAGGTAAGGGCGTAGTTTCGGGCGTTGGCGCGTAGGTTGGCCAGGCGGTTGGCGGGGGTGGTGAGGAGAGAGGCGATGGCGGGGGCGAAGTCGTCGTCGCGGCAGACGAGGCCGGCCTCGTGCCCGGCGGCGGCGGCGGAGGCGAGGATGTGGCGCGGGCCGCCGGAGGGGGTGACGAGGGCGGGGACTCCGGAGGCGAGGGCTTCGAGGACGACGTTGCCGAAGGTGTCGGTGTGGGAGGGGAAGACGAAGAGGTCGAGGTCGGCGTAGGCGCGGGCGAGGGCTTCGCCGCGGAGGACGCCGGGAAAGATGGCGTCGGGGAGGTCGCGCCGGAGGGCGGGCTCGAGGGCGCCGTGGCCGATGATGACGAAGCGTGTGTTCGTGATGCGGAGGGCGCGTAGGGCGTGTTGGATGCGGGGGAGGAGGGCGACGTTTTTCTCGATGGAGAGGCGGCCGACGAAGCCGAGATGGATTTGGGTAGCGTCCTTGGGGAGGGTTGGGAAGACAGGAGGAGATCCCTGCGCTGCGCTGCGGGATGACAACCAAGATGAGAGGGATGGGCGGGTGCGGTGGGCGGGGGAGAAGAGGGTGGTATCGACGCCGCGCTGCATGAGGCGGCAGGGCTTGTGGGTTTTGCGCTCGAGGAGGTGGCAGAGCTCGGGGTTGGGGGCGAAGAGGACGCGGGCGAGCGAGTAGAAGCGTGTGGTGGCATCGAGGGCGAGGCGTTCGATGAGGGCTTCGAGGCGGGCGGCGCGGGCGGGGGAGAGGTGGCGGGTGAGCCAGTGGAGGCGGCGGGCGGCGTACTCGTGGACGTTGGTGTGCCAGGAGGCGGCGAGCGGGATGCGGTGCCGCCAGGCGAAGAAGGCGGCGGCGATGCCGAGCTCGGAAGGGCCGGTGATGTGGAGGATGTCGGGGCGGAAGAGGCGGAGTGCGCGGTCGATGCGGGCGGTGTGTCGGGCGAAGAGTGGATCGAAGAAGAGGTCTTTTTCGAGGGGGACGGCGAGGCGGGAGCGGGGCAGATCGAGGGTTTGGAGGTTGCCGGAGATGGTTTCGGGTGCGTGGCCGGCGCGGACGGAGAGGAAGGGGAGGTTGTGCCGGTGGGCGTAGGCGACGAAGTTGCGGGAGGTGTGGGCGACGCCGTTGATTTCGTGAAAGGAGTCGGTGAAGAAGGCGACGCGGGGTGGCATTGAAGAGGAGGGTACTACGGTGGGGCTGCTGTGTGCGGCTCAAGCCCTGGAGGAGTTGGCGCAAGGACGCGAGGACCAGGAATACGCGGCTTGGGGCTGGGCTTGGAGAGTCAGCGGGGGCGGTGGATCATGTCGTAGACGACCCAGGAGAGCATGCCGAGGACGAGGAGGCCGGTGATGCGCGACTCACCCGTCCCTGCCCGCCTGTTCAGCTGACGCTCGATGATTGAGTCAGGTGGACGGAGGAAACGGGGAACGACGCTGTACTGGGCAGGTGCGATGAGCATCAGGGTCGCGTTGAGGGCGAGCAGGAGAGCGACAACGGCGCCAAGGAGGAAGAGTGGCGTGATGCGCAGATCAAACAGGGTGAAGAGAGGCGCGTTCATGACGAGGCTCCCTGGGCGGCCGCGGTTGGAGGGAGGGCGGCGTGCCGAGGGCGGAAGTGTACTCCGGCTGGAGGTGAGTTGGCGATGGGGAGTGTTGGCGTGCGGCAATGGGCAGAAGCTGGGGTGCTATGGTGGGGGAACGATGCGACTTTTTGGGTTGGGTTTGGGCGTTCTGCTGGGCGCACTGGCGCCGGTGTGTGCGATGGCGGAGGGTGGGCCGACGGTTGCGGTGACGGTGCCGGCGGCGGCGTTTCCGGCTGGGACGACGGAGCTGACGGGACATCTGCTGGTGGTGTTTGCGAAGAAGAGCGAGGAGGGCAACGAACCGCGGGACCAGGTGCAGGAGCAGTACACCTCCGCGCAGGCGTTTGGGGTGGATGTGGAGGGGCTGAAGCCGGGTGGGACGGTGGTGATGGATGGGCGGACGGCGGGGTATCCGCTGCGGACGCTGGGAGAGGTGCCGGCGGGGAGCTATTTTGTGCAGGCGGTCTTCAACGTGTATGAGCCGTTTCATCTTCAGAGCGGGAAGACTGTGATGTTGCCGCCGGACCGGGGCGAGGGGCAGCATTGGAATCGCAAGCCGGGCAATCCGTATGACGCGCCGGTGACGGTGGAGTGGGGCGTGGGGACACGGACGAAGCTGGTGCTCGACAAGGTGATTGCGCCGGTGCCGACGCCAGAGGAGTTGCTGGCGAAGGATCCGGGGGCGAAGGAGTATCTGCGGTACGTGCGGATGCGGTCGGCGAAGCTGTCGGCGTTTTGGGGACGGGATATGTTTTTGAGCGCGTGGGTGCTGCTGCCGCCGGGATGGACGGAGCACGCGGGCGCTCGGTATCCGTTGGTGGTGTACCAGGATCATTTTTCGCCGACATTTGGGCTGGCGTTTCGAACGACGCCGCCGACGGCGGAGATGAAGGGCCGGGCGCGGGCGCGGGCGGCGCAGGGCTATCAGTTCTTTGAGGATTGGACGAATGGGCGGGTGCCGCACATGTTAGTGGTTTCGATACAAAATGCGAACCCGTACTACGACGACTCGTATGTGATGGATTCGGCAAATGTGGGACCGTATGGGAGCGCGGTGACGGAGGAGCTGATTCCGGAGATAGAGAAGGACTTCCGAGGGATTGGGCAGGGATGGGCGCGAGCTACCTTTGGCGGATCGACGGGCGGGTGGGAGGCGCTGGCCTCGCAGGTGTTCTACCCGGATTTTTATAACGGGACGTGGGCGGCGTGTCCGGACCCGGTGGACTTCCACGACTACCAGAATGTGAACTTATACGAGGACACGAATGCGTTTGTGCGGCATGGGGATTTCGGGTCGGTGCCGATTGCGGCGGACCGGAAGGCGGATGGGTCGGTGCTGGCGCTGACGGGGGACGAGGTGCAGTTTGAGTATGTGCTGGGGACGCGGGGGCGGAGCGGGGAGCAGTGGAATATATGGCAGGCGGTGTATTCGCCGCAGGGGCCGGATGGGCTGCCGATGCCGATATGGAATGACCGGACGGGCGAGATCGACAAGGGGACGGTGCAGTATTGGCACGACCACTGGGATTTGACGGCGGTGCTCGAGCGGGACTGGGCGACGCTGGGGCCGAAGCTGGAGGGAAAGATTCATGTGCAGGCGGGCGAGGGGGACACCTACTTCTTGAACAATGCGGTGCACCGGATGCAGCGAATGCTGGAGGGGACTCGGTCGCCGCACTCGGACGCGAGCTTTCAATATGGGGCGGGGGACCCGCACTGCTACACGGGCGGGCCGGATGCCTACACGATGCAGGAGAACAACCGGACGTGGCCGCAGCGGGTTTTGCCGCAGATGGCGGAGCGGATAAAGGCGACTGCGCCGAAGGGGGCGGATGTGACGAGCTGGGTGTATTGAGGGCTGAGGTGCTGCGGTTTTACGAGAGCGGCAGAAGCTGAAGCTCGGGAATGGGGAAGTCACGACGGTTGTCCGTTGCGAGGGTGCAGCCATGTTCCAGGGTCGTCGCGGCAATGAGCATGTCGGAGAGGGTGAGGGTCTGGCCTACGCGGGCGAAGGCACCTCGGAGCAGGCCGGCTCTTCTTGCAATCGTCGCGGTGACTGGAAGACAGGGGAAGCGGGCGAGAAAGGCATCCGTTGCAGCTTGCTCATGCACGCGCATTCCGGAGTAGACCTCGGCCAGATTAATGGTTGAGATCACGAGAGTGTGTCCGGAGTGGACGAGATCGGCCACGAGAACGCGGCGGACGGCGCGGGCGCGAAGAAGATCGATAAGAACACTGGTGTCGAGCAGAACGATCACGACTCAGGACTTGGTGGGCTGAGGTCGATCGCTTTCGGAGCGGAGCGAGCGTAGCCAGGCGTCTGCGCCGTTAAGAAGTTCGGGATGATCCCCATCCAACCATATGGGCGAGGGATCAGAGAGGAAGGTGAGCAGGCGGCGGCGGGCGAGTTCGGCGCGCGCAACTTCAACGATGAAGTCACCGCGGCCACCGGGACCGACGACGGAGTCAATTTCGGCCAGCAGATCGGGTGGAAGGACGATGTGTGCTCGGTTCATGGCCATGGTTGTGTCCGAAGCCATTGTGACATGAGTCAAATTTTGACTATGCGACTATGCAGCGGGGTCAGAAGGTGGAGTTGGCGGCGGAGGGGTCGAGGGTTAGGGTGATGGTGAGGGGAGTGTTGACGACGGAGTCGCCGACGTGGATGGTGAACTTGCCGGGGTCGATAGACCACTTGTTGGCTTGGGTGTCGTAGAAGGCGAAGGCGCGTGGGTCGAGGGTGATGGAGAGGTGTTTGGTTTCGCCGGGGGCGAGCTCGACGCGCTCGAAGCCTTTGAGTTGGCGCTCGGCGTGGGGGAGCTTGAGGTGGTCGTCGGAGAGGTAGAGCTGGGCGACGGTGGCGCCGGAGCGGGAGCCGGTGTTGGAGACGTCGAAGGTGGCGGTGACGTGCGGGTTGGCGCCGGCGGTGGGGCTGCCGAGGTGGAGGTTGGAGAAGGAGAAGGTGGTGTAGGAGAGGCCGAAGCCGAAGGGGAAGAGGGGCGTGGTGTGGGTGTGCTCGTAGCCGCGATAGCCGACGAAGATGCCTTCCTTGTAGTGGACGGTTTTGGTGCCGGGGTCGGGGTAGTAGTTGGGGAAGGTGGGGTTGTCCTGGGCGCGGCGCTCGAAGGTTGCGGGAAGGTGGCCGGAGGGGTCCACGTCGCCGAAGAGGATTTCGGCGAGGGCGGTGCCGCCGGACTGGCCGGCGTACCAGGTTTCGAGGAGGGCGGGGACGCGGTCAAGCCAGGCGGTGGAGTCTACGTTGCCGCCGGAGGTGATGGTGACGACCGTTTTGGGGTTGGCGGCGGCCATGGCCTGGATGAGCTGGTCCTGGCCGAAGGGGAGGGAGAAGGTGCGGTCGCCGCCCTCGGACTCGCTGGCGTGGTCGAAGCCGGCGGTGACGACGATGGCGTCGGCTTGCTTGGCGAGTGCTTCGGCGTGTTCGGTGACGATGGCGTTTGCGGGGGCGATGCCGAAGCGGAGGTGTCCGCCGAAGATGCCGTTTTGTCGCGATTCGACAACGAGCTTATGGGGGCCGGCGGCGAGGTGGAGGGTGACGGTGGGCTGGAAGGCGCGGAGGAGCTCCCAGTCATCGATGATGAGCTTGCCGTCGAGGGTGACGCGGTCTCCTGTGCCTTCTCCGCTGTTTTCGAGAGCGAGGACGAAGTCGCCGTCGGAGGGTGCGGTCCAGGCGCCGGAGAAGCGATAGGAGAGCTTTTTGGGGGCGGACTTGAGGAGGGCTTCGACTGCCTGGGGGTCATCGCCGAGGCTCTCCCACGAGACGCCGCGCAGGTTGAGGTGCTCGATGACGGAGGTGGCGGAGGGTGGGCCGGAGAGAGAGTCGTTGGGGAAGGTCTCGGAGAGGAGGCCGGGCTTGCCGTCGGGGGTGGTGAAGGAGGTGGAGCGGGCGAGTTCGGCGATGGTGGGGAGGCCGCGATCGTAGAGGACCTTCATGCCGGAGTTGCCGGCGTAGGTGACGAGGCCTTCGAGCGGGCTGACGAGGTGGAAGGGGACGACGCCGGCGGAGCCGCCGCCGACGGCGACGCCGGGGTAGGCGTCTGGGCCGACGACGAGGAGGGTTTTGATCTGTGACTTGTTAAGTGGCAGAAGGTTGGCTTGGTTTTTGAGCAGAACGGCGGATTCGCGGGCGCTTTGGAGGGCGACCTGGTTGTTGCTGGGGTCGAAGGCGGGGATGGATGGATCGAGTTGTGGCCGATCGAGCCAGCCGAACTCCATGGCGGTGGTGAGGATGTGGCGGATCTTTTCGTCGATGGTGGCCTGCGTGACGGTGCCGGCCTTGATGGCGGGCTCGAGGGTGGCGCGGTTCATGAACTTGCCGGTGGGCATTTCGAGGTCGAGGCCGCCGTTGGCGGCGGCGACGCCGTCGTAGGTGGCGTCCCAGTCGGACATGAGGGTATTGGTGAAGCCGAACTGTTTGCGGAGGATGTCGATGTTGTCCACGGTGTTTTGTGTGGCGTGCTGGCCGTTGATGAGGTTGTAGGAGTCCATGACGGCGCCGACGTTGCCCTGCTTGACGGCGGTCTCGAAGGAGGGGAGATAGATCTCATAGAGGGCGCGCGGGTCGACGATGGAGTCGGAGTCGTGGCGGAGATATTCGGAGTTGTTGGCGATGTAGTGCTTGATGGTGGCGGAGACGCCGGTGGACTGCATGCCGGTGATGTAGTTGAGGGCGATCTGCGAGGCGAGGAAGGGATCTTCACCGAAGTATTCGAAGTTGCGGCCGTTGCGTGGGGAGCGATAGATGTTGACGCCCGGGCCGAGCATGAAGTTGACCCCGCGGGCGCGGGCGTCGCGGCCGATGCCGTGTCCGACGCGGGAGGCGAGATCGCGATCCCAGGAGGCGGCGAGGCCGACGCCGGCGGCGTAGGTGGTGGAGGGGAAGCCGGAGTTGGAGCGTGTGCCGATGGGGCCGTCGGACATCTCAAGGGCGGGGAGGTGGAGGGAGGGCATGGCACGGATGGCGAAGCCGGTGCCGCCGATGTAGTCGAGCTTTTCGCCGAGGGACATTTTGGCGATGATCTCGGTGATGCGGGAGTTTTCGGAATCGGTGAGGGGGTGGGGGGCCTGGGCGAGGAGCGCGGATGGGGTGAGGAGGCAGGCGGCGAGCGCGAGGGCGGAGGTGTGGCGGTGCGGCAGGGTCATTGCAGGGGGCCTCGGGGCGGGTGCTTGTGGATGTGGGGACGATGGTACGTGGGCGGGGTTGGGTTTGGGAAGTTGGGTGCGGTAGTTTCGTTGGTGTGAGGTGGCGCATGGTCGGCAGGCTGCGGTGCTTGGTTGCTGTGATGGTGATGTTGTGTTCGGCGCGGTGGGGGATGGGGCAGGGGGCGGCGGGGCTCGATCCGGCGATGGGCGTCGAGACGCTGCGGCTATGGCCGGGTGAAGCACCGGGCGCGAAGGGAAGCGAGGCGGCCGATGTGCCGACGTTGACGGTGATGCGGCCTGCGCATGCGAACGGGACGGCGATGATTGTGGCGCCGGGCGGGGCATACGTGGGGCTTTCGACGGTGCTGGAGGGGAGGGAGCCGGGGGACTTTCTGGCGTCGTTGGGGGTGACGGTGTTTGTGCTGAAGTATCGTCTGGGGCCGCGCTACATCTACCCGGCGCCGCTGGAGGACGCGCGGCGGGCTGTGCGGCTGGTGCGGTCGATGGCGGGGCGGTATGGGTACTCGCCGGACCGGATTGGGATGATGGGGTTCAGCGCGGGCGGGCATCTGGCGGCGATGGCGGGGGTGTCGCCGATGGAGGGTGTGGCGGACGATGCGGACCCGGTGCAGCGGCAGAGCAGCGATCTGGACTTTTTGGTTCTGGCCTATCCGTGGCTGAACGCGATGGAACCGCGGGTGAAGCGGTGGACCGGGCCGATGATCAACTACTGCTCGGTGACGAAGGGCTTGACGGAGGCAGACTGCCAGCGGCTGCAGGACCCGTATACGCCCGCGGAGCATGTGACGGCGAAGACGCCGCCCACGTTTGTGTTTGCCACGACGGACGATGCCGTGGTGCCCGTGGAGACCAGTGTGAGGTTCTATTCGGCGATGGTGGGGGCGGGACGGGACTGCGAGTTACACCTGTTTGCGCGCGGACCGCATGGGTCGGGGCTGGGCGGGACGGATCCTGCGTTGCGTGAGTGGCCTCGGCTGCTGGAGCTGTGGATGCGCGGACACGGATTGCTGACGCCGACAGCATCCCATTGACGGGTGTGGAGGGAAGCGAGATGAGCAAACCAATCCTTGTGGTGACGACGCGACTGCCCGGGGCGGTGGAGGCGAGGATCGAGAGGGAGTTCGAGGCCCGGCGCAACCCGCACGACAGAGCGATGACGGCAGAGGAGTTGCTGCGCGCGGCGGAAGGTGCGATGGCGCTTCTGGTCGTTCCTTCGAACAAGCTGGATGCGGCGTTTTTTTCCAAGCTGCCTGGAAGCGTGCGCGTAGTCGCGAGCTTCTCGGTGGGCTATGAGCATATCGATCTGGGAGCGGCGAAGGCGCGAGGTGTGGCGGTTTCGAACACGCCGGGAGTGCTCACGGAGGCGACGGCGGACATTGCTCTTCTGCTGCTGCTTGGGGCGTCGCGGAGGGCGACGGAGGGGCAGGCATTGGTGCGGTCGGGGGCTTGGCATGGGCTGCGACCGACGGAGCTGCTGGGCAAGCAGATGAGTGGGGGTGTGCTGGGCATCTACGGCATGGGGAGGATAGGACAGGCGGTGGCGCGGCGAGCGCGGGCCTTTGGGATGGAGATTCATTACTCGAACCGAGGGAGGCTCGCGCCTGAGCTTGAGTGTGGGGCTATGTTTCACGGGACGGTTGAGGGGCTGTTCGCGGCAAGTCACTTTTTGTCGTTGCATGCGCCGTTGACGGCCGAGACGCACCACATTTTGAATGAGCGGACGGTAGAGACTTTGCCGTGGGGGGCGGTCGTGGTGAATACGGCGCGGGGCGGCCTAGTAGAGGATGAGGCGCTGCTCCGAGCGCTGCGCGCTGGGCGCGTTGCGGCGGCGGGGCTGGACGTTTATGAGGGCGAACCGGCCATCAACCCGGGATACCTCACGCGTGAGAATGTGTTTCTGCTGCCGCATCTTGGGAGTGCGACGGAGGAGACGCGAACCGCAATGGGAATGCTGGCGCTGGACAATGTGGAAGCGGTGTTGCGGGGAGAGCCTGGACCGTCGTTGCTGGTGGGGTAAGAACGTGAGGGGGTCGGCTGCGCAGGTTATGCTATCCCGTGACACTGTTCCAGACGCAGGAAGGCCCGGTGCATACCATCGCGCCGGGCCACCCTGCGATGCGCTTACGCCTGCGACTGAGACTTAGCGAAGCGCTTCTCCACCTCGTCCCAATTGACCACGTTCCACCATGCGGCCAGGTAGTCCGGTCGCTTGTTTTGATACTTCAGGTAGTAGGCGTGCTCCCAGACATCGTTGCCGAGGATGGGATACAGACCCTGCGAGAGGGGCGAGTCCTGGTTGGGCGTCGTCATGATCTCCAGCTTGCCGCCCTTCCACACCAGCCAGCCCCAGCCCGAGCCGAACTGCTTCGCGGTAGTTTCATTGAACTTCTTTTTGAACTCCTCAAAGGAGCCGAAGTCTGTCTTGATCTGGTCGGCGATGTTGCCTGTCGGCTCGCCGCCGCCCTTTGGCTTCATGATCTGCCAGAACATGGTGTGGTTGACGTGTCCGCCGCCGTTGTTGCGCACGACAGTCCGCACATCTTCCGGCACGCTGGTCAGATCCTGCAGGAGCGCTTCCGGCGTCTTCTGGCCCAACTCCGGGTGCTTGTCCACTGCCCCGTTCAGATTTGCGACGTAGGCTGCATGGTGTTTGTCGTGGTGCAGCATCATTGTCTGGGAGTCAATTGTGGGCTCAAGCGCCGCGTAGTCGTAGGGCAAAGGTGGGAGCTCAAAGGGCATCGTCATCTCCTCGTGCAGCTGGAAGGTTCGGCAGCGGAACACGCGTAGCCGTTTCCGGCATCGTTTGCTCGCGGCTGGGTAGCGATCTATACGATGCCTGCCCAGCAGGAGGCGATGCACCGCCATCGCCTGCGTGGCTGGTGTCTCGGGGCATCGAGATCTTTGTTCGCGCATCACACAACCGTCAACTGCTTACCAACCTCACGCCTGTCACCCAGCCGTAACATTTGCACGGACGCGCTCATCTTATGAACGACGCAAAGATTTCGAACGACGCAAAGATTTCCAACGACGCAAAGATCTCCTATCTCTGGCTTGAGGACGACGGCCCCGCATTTGGCGGACCGGGTCTGGAGCCACGCTGGACTTCCAGCCGCAAGGACGCGGTCTCGACTGCCTACTCCGCCGCGAGCCGCATCTGGTTCACCGTCTCCCACGGGACGATGAACGAGATTTACTACCCCACCGTGGATCGTCCGCAGACCCGCGATATGGAGCTCTTGTTCACCGATGGGGAGACCTTTTTCCATGAAGAGAAGCGCGATCTCGCCTACACCTTTCACTACCTTGACCCCGACGCGCTTGCTGTTGAGGTGAGCGCCACGGACCCGACGGGCCGCTACACGGTGACCAAACAGTTCCTCTCCGACCCACACCATCCCACGGTGCTGATGAATGTGCGGATCGAGGCGGAACCTGCCTTCCGCGAGCGCCTTCGCTGCTACGTCTTGCTGGCACCGCACCTAAGCGGCGGGGGCGCCCACAACAATGGGCGTTCCATCAACATCGCGGGCAGGCGGGCTCTTACGGCGTGGCGTGGCGATGTTGCCCTTGCGCTCGGCTCTTCCTGCGGCTTTTCCCGCTCGTCGTGCGGATTTGTGGGCGCCAGCGACGGCTATCAGGACCTGTCGCAGAATATGCGCATGGACTGGCAGTTCGGCCAGGCGCTGGATGGCAACATTGCTCTCACGGGCGAGATCCATCTCGGCCCGAATCCCGAGTTTACGGTGGCGATCGGCCTTGGCTCGACGCCGCACTCCGCGCTGACTCGCATGATGCAGACGCTGGCCGATCCCTTTCCCGAGCATCGGGACCGCTTCATCGCGCAGTGGAAGCGCGTGGGTGCCCGCGCCCCGCTGGCCACGGCGTCGAGCGATAGTGGTCGCCTGAGCCGCATCAGCGAGAACGTGGTGCTGGCGCACGAGGACAAGCGTTTCTCCGGTGCCTTCATCGCTTCCGCCTCAATCCCGTGGGGGGCTTCCAAGGGCGACGATGACCTTGGCGGATACCACCTTGTCTGGACGCGCGATATGGTCCAGTCCGCGACCGCACTGATTGCCTGCAACCGTGCGCGCACGGCGGCTCGCGCGCTCATCTATCTCGCCTGTTCGCAGCGTGACGACGGCGGCTTTCCGCAGAACTTCTGGATTGACGGCGAGCCCTACTGGTCCGGCATACAGCTGGATGAAGTTGCGTTTCCCATCATCCTTGCCTGGCGTCTATGGAAGGCCGGTGAGCTCCAGAACTTCGATCCATTTCCCTTTGTCGAGCGGGCGGCTGCCTTTCTTGTGCGCTATGCGCCGGTGACGCAGCAGGAGCGTTGGGAGGAGAATCCCGGCTACTCGCCCTCTACCCTGGCGGTGGTGATCAGCGCGTTGCTCTGCGCCGCAGATCTCGCCTCCGCGAACGGTCTTCCGACTGCTGCCGCATTTCTCCAGACTTACGCGGATTGGATCGAAGCCCACTTGGACGAGTGGACGACAACCAACGATGGCATCCTCCATCCCGAGATCAAACGGCACTACATGCGGATTCGTCCACCAGCCGAGGGAGAACCCTTCCACAACCCCGATATTCCTGCGGGCCACATCCGCATTGCGAATCGTGGTCCAGGGGAGCAGTTCGAGTTCGAGGATCGCGCGATTATAGACCAGGGCTTTCTCGAACTCGTCCGCTACGGTATCCGTCGTGCTGACGATCCTCTGGTCCTGGACTCTCTTAAGGTTGTCGACCTGTGCCTGAAGCACAACACCCCGTTCGGCCCTGCATGGCGCCGCTACAACCATGACGGCTACGGACAGCGCAAAGATGGCGGACCCTACATCGGCTGGGGCCAAGGGCGCTGCTGGCCTCTGCTCGGTGGAGAGCGCGCTCACTTCGAGCTGGCGGCTGGTGGCGATCCAAGACCACTGATTGCAACCTACGAAAACTTCAGTTCCGTCGGCGGTATGTTGCCCGAGCAGGTTTGGGATCACACAGACCTGCCGGCTGAGGGCATGTACTGTGGGCAGTCCGCCGGTTCGGCCCAGCCGCTGGTCTGGGCGCACGCCGAGTACCTAAAGCTGCTTCGCTCCGTCACGGATGGCCGCGTCTTCGATCGCATCGCGCTCGTTGAAGATCGCTACGCCGCTGCTGCTTCCGAGCGGTCGTTCCACAGCGCGATTGAGATCTTTCAGCGTTCCCGATCGATTCAAAGTCTGCCGGCGGGCCACACTCTCCGGTTCATCGACCGGGACCCGTTTCAGGTCACGTGGTCCTTGGACAACTGGGCCACGGTCCGAACGACGGAGGCGCAGGTGGCCGGATTGATAGGTGCTTATGCCGACCTTCCCACAAGTCTGGAGACCGGAGATGCCCCCGCCGGCGACTCCCGACCGACCGATATCGTATTCACGGTTTTCTGGCCCGGTCGCAATGAGTGGCTCGGCCACAACTACACGGTCGCCATCACCGAGCCGATCGCGCAGGAGCAGCCGGCTGGCAGCGATCGCGACCGCCCGCAGAATTGAACGGTACGCCCAACCCGCGTGAGTTCGAAGATGTAGTTCTGGTGATCTAGATATCGAGATTCTTGACGTCGAGCGCGTTTTCTTCAATGAACTTACGGCGGGACTCAACGTCCTCGCCCATGAGCGTAGTGAAGATCTCTTCTGTGGCGGCGATGTCTTCGAGGCGCACCTGGAGGAGGGTGCGCCGCTCGGGATCCATGGTGGTCTCCCACAGCTGGGGCGCAGTCATCTCGCCGAGGCCCTTGTAGCGCTGGACCTGGTATTCCTTGCGGCCCTGCTCGATGACGTAGTCAAAGAGCTCGCGTGCGGTGCGCTTCTCGACCGGGTCTTGCGGTCCCTTGCCGGGACGCTTGCCGGGCTTGGCTTCGGCCACCGTGCCGGGGGCCGCGGCGATGGTCTCGTTGACGCCGCTCTCCTGCTCGACCTCGTCGGCTTCGTCGAGGTCGGCCTGGTTGGGGGCTGCGGCGTTGGGTCCCGGCTCCCCGGCAGCCTGCGTAGTCGTGGTGCCTTTGCCGGCGTACTCCACGCGAAAGGGGCCAGCCAGCTGTGGACCCAGGGTTGCGTGCTTGGCCAGCAGCTGCCGAACCTCTGCAGTGGAGGCGAAGGTCCAATCGAGCCGGCGCAGGGCGCCCTGCGCATCGGTGAACGAGACGGAGTACAGCGTATGCTCCTGGTCGTACTCAACTTCGGTAAGCGCCTTGAACTGGTAGTGCCGTTCGATCTCCTTAAGTTTGGAGCGGAGCGCCTGGAGCTTGTCCGGGCTTTCAAAGTCTGCACGATGCGCCGGGTCTTTGCCCTCATGCGCGAAGTGGTCGGCAAAGAGGCGAACGACCTCCTCATTGCGCAGGCGCTTGGCTACCTTGTCGAAGACGGCAAGGTAGTCGTTGAGCTGCGACATGAACTTCGTCAGCTCTTTGCCTTCGAGGCGAGGCTGCGGCTGCTCGGCGGCTGCGGTGGCGGAGAGGGTGAGCGCCATGCCGTCGGAGGCGCGCTTGACCATGACCTGGACGAACTCGCGCTCGTCCTTGATGTACTGCTCGAATTTGCCCTTTTTAATACGGAAGAGTGGCGGCTGGGCGATGTAGACATTGCCACGCTTGATGAGCTCGCCCATATGACGGAAGAAGAAGGTGAGCAGCAGGGTGCGGATGTGCGAGCCGTCGACGTCGGCGTCGGTCATGAGGATGAGCTTGCCGTAGCGCAGTTTGGCGATGTCGAAGTCGTCCTTGCCGATGCCGGTGCCGAGCGCGGTGATCATGGCGCGGATCTCTTCGTGACCCAGCATCTTGTCGTAGCGGGCCTTTTCGACGTTGAGGATTTTGCCCTTGAGGGGGAGGATGGCCTGGAAGCGGCGATCGCGACCCTGCTTGGCGGTGCCGCCGGCTGACTCGCCCTCGACGAGGTAGAGCTCACACCGGTCGGGCTGGCGTTCAGAGCAGTCGGCGAGCTTGCCGGGGAGGCCGCCGCCGTCGAGAGCGCCTTTGCGGCGGGTCAGGTCACGGGCCTTGCGGGCGGCCTCGCGGGCCCGGGCGGCGTCGATGGCCTTGTTGATGATCTTCTTGGCGACCTGCGGGTTCTGCTCGAGAAAGGCGCCGAGGCGCTCGTTGACAAAGGCCTGCACGGTGCCGGCGATATCGGAGTTGAGCTTGCCCTTGGTCTGGCCTTCGAACTGCGGCTGCGGGAGCTTGACGGAGACGACGGCAACAAGCCCTTCACGGACGTCGTCGCCCGAAAGGTTCTCCTTCACGTCCTTGAAGAGACCCATGGCCTGGCCCGCAGAGTTGATGGTGCGGGTGAGCGAGGTGCGAAAGCCGGAGAGGTGGGTGCCGCCGTCGACGGTATTGATGTTGTTGGCGAAGGAAAAGACGGTCTCGGAGTAGGCGTCGTTGTATTGGAGGGCGATCTCCATGGCGACGCCGTCGCGCTCGGCCTCCATATAAATCGGCTTCTCGTGGAGGACCTGCTTGCCCTTATTGAGGAGCTTAATGAATTCGGCGATGCCGCCGGTGTACTTGAAGGTCTGCGACTTGGCTTCGCCGGTCTTGGCGTCGGTGGTGCGCTCGTCGGTCAGATTGATCTCGATACCTTTGTTCAGGAAGGCGAGCTGACGGAGGCGGTTGGCGAGGGTGTCGAAGTTGTACTCGTGGACGGAGAAGATGCTCTTGTCGGGGAGGAAGTGGACCTTGGTTCCCTTGCGGGTGGAGGCACCCATCCTGCGCAGCGGGCTGATGGGATCGCCCTTGGAGTAGTCCATCTCCCAGGCGAAGCCATCGCGCCAGATTTCGACGTCGAACTCTTCCGACAGGGCGTTGACGCAGGAGACTCCGACGCCGTGGAGGCCTCCCGAGACCTTGTAGTTAGAGGCGTCGAATTTGCCGCCGGCGTGGAGGATGGTGAGGACAACCTGAACGGCGGGCATGGTTACGCCATTGATGGTCTTGTCATCGACGGGAATTCCACGGCCGTCATCCACAACGGTGATCGAGTTATCCACATGGATGGTGACGTCGATCTTGCCGGCATAGCCGGCGAGGGCTTCGTCGACCGAGTTGTCGACGACTTCGTAGACGAGGTGATGGAGGCCCTGTTCGCCGGTGGAGCCGATGTACATGGCGGGGCGCTTGCGGACGGCCGCGAGACCCTCGAGGACGGTGATATTTTCGGCGGAGTACCCGCCGCCCGGGGACGGGACGGGAGCTTCGGCGAGGAGGTCTTCAGCGGGCAGGGCGGTCGAGGCCATTCAATCTCCAGACGAGCGTTCAGCGGGAGGTATCGCCCGGGCAGGAAACCGGTGCAAAATCAGTGCTTTACTCCACTTTTCGCTCTTCTAAGTATAGCATTGCGGGCACCCACACCGAGGCCTTGGGCGCGCCGCCAGGGTGTGCCGGAGGAGGCGTGCGGACACGGTTTTCGCTGGGGACAGGCCGTCCTATGCGCTACAATCAACAGGTTGTCTAAATCGCAGCAGATGGACGTTTTATGCCTAAACTAAAGACACACTCGGGCGCGGCGAAGCGCTTCAAGAAGACGGGCACCGGCAAGTTCAAGCGGGGCCAGTCGAAGATGCGCCACATTTTGACGTCGAAGATGCAGAAGACCAAGCGGAAGCTGCGCGAGGGTGTTCTGGTTTCGGTGGCGGATTCGCCCAAGGTAGCCCGAATGATTCCTTACGCCTGAGGGCGTTGCGGAAGGCCCGGCGCGCGCCTGAGACAGGCGCGTGAGGTGAAGACCCGAAGGCCCAACCTGTGGCCTTCTGCCGGAGAGAGCGAGTGAAGAGGCCCACCTGCCTCCAGCCGCATAACAATGCAATCAAAGGAGATGTGCGATGCCCCGTGTCAAACGGAGTACCAAGCGAAGTGATCGCCGCAAGAAGATTCTGAAGCGGGCGAGTGGATATTTTCTCACCAAGTCCAAGCTGTACCAGGCGGCGCAGGAGGCTGTGGAGCGCAGCCTGATGTTTGCCTATACGGGCCGCAAGCAGAAGAAGCGGCAGTTCCGTTCGCTGTGGATTGTGCGCATCGGCGCGGCGGCTAAGTTGAATGGAATGAGCTACTCCACCTTTATCGCCGGGCTGAAGGCGGCCGGCAACGGTCTGGACCGCAAGATCCTGGCTGATATCGCGGCCAACGACGCGGCAGGGTTTTCGGCCTTGGCGGAGCAGGCCAAGGCGGCGCTGGCGACAAAGAAAGACAACGCCAAGGCGGCCTAACACCTTTGTGGGACTTGACAGGGATTGCGGAGGGCGCGGGTTTGAGACCGCGCCCTTCGCGTTTTTGCACCGTTTTGGGCAGAGGACGACGGGGCTTTCGCGCGGTTTGAGATGAGGTCAGGGGTGGTTTCGCGGAGAAGGTGCGAGAGATAGCTTCGCGAGCGTAGTCCCGAGGGCCGGAGCCGGCCTGATGCAAGCCGGCTTAGCGATGGGCGATGGAGGGGAGGTTGACGGCCGCCAGGAACCGGCGCAGTGTCGCCGTGAGCTGGGCGCGTGCGACGTCGGCGGGGAGGGCCGTGTCGAGTGTCTCGACCCGGAGCATGACCGGTATCGGGCGATGGGGTGTGGAGGCGAGGGAGTCGGCGGAGCCTGGGCGGGAGTAGATGAGGCCGAAGTGGGGGGAGCCGGCGGTGTGCTCGCCGCAGCCCGCGGAGGTGCAGACGGCGGTGAGCTCGAGATATTGCGTGGCGCCATTGTTGAAGAAGGAGGCGCTGAAGGTCTCGGTTCCGGCCAGTGTGGGGGCAGAGAGTTCGCCGTGCCAGACGGGGTCTTCGCCGCGAGCTGAGTGGCAGATGGAGCTGTCATGCGAGCCGAGGACAGGAGAGAGGCCGACGTCGACGGGGAGGGCGGCGGGTCCGGCGGTGTTGAGCGGCCCCGAAGCGGCCGGAGAGGGTGCGGTTGGGCTGTAGTGGGCCCAGGTGTAGATGATGGGGCCGGCGGTCATCTGCTCGTCCCAGGTTCGTTCCCGGTGGAAGTTGCCTAGGGTTTCGGGGAAGCGTATCGGGGCGGGCGCGTCGGCGTCGTGGGCGAGCTGCCGCCAGGCCCGGAGCTCGCGGGAGCCGACGAGGAGCAGGAAGATTGCCATGGCGGCCGGGAGAAGGCGGGCGGAGCGGCCTGGTTCCGGACGAGGGAGGACGACGGCGGCCGGGGAAGCTGGTTGCCGCAGCCGATCGACCACGCGGAAGAGGAGGGCGACGGCGAGCAGGAAGAGGGCGGCACCGATGACGTAGTCACCCATCTCGGCGCGGTCCTGGAGCCACGGAATCTTGAGCGCGACGATGTAGTAGAGGACCAGGGTGCAGAGGCGGACGAAGTTGAAGAGGTAGCCGAGGAGGATAGCGCCGAGGACGACGAGGACGTGCGCGCGGAGGCGGAAGCGGTAGAGGTGGCCGACGACCAGTGCGAGCATGCCCATGGTGACGGCGCCGCGGATGCCGTTGCAGCCGGGCGCGATAAACATGCCGAAGTCCGGCGTAAACATGAGCCGCATCTGGTCCGGGGTCAGCTGCTGATGGAGGCCGAGCGCGAAGGCGCGGGCGATGTGGGCGGAGACGCGCTGGAGCGGAAGGTCGACGTAGACGTTGAAGATGTGGGGAACGGGGTTGACGAGGAGGGTGAGCAGGACCGGGAAGCGGGCGGCGCGCAGGAGGCGCGGGCCACCGAAGAGGAGAACGCAGCCAACGACGTAGGCGAGAGCGACGAGAGAGTGCGGCGGGAAGAAGACGGACCAGCGCGGCGAGAGGACGAGGACGAGGACGGACTGCTGCCGGAACTGCACGGCGGCCGCGGTGGCGACCAAAAGCGCGAGCCCCCACCAGGAGCCGTCGGCAGCCCAGCCGAGGGCGCGCCAGGCACGGAGGATGAGCACGAGCGAGACCACCGGCACGAGCATGCCGATGGATTTGAGCGGATCGTTGACCCACATGGCCCAGAGAACGCAGGCCGTGGGCCAGACCGAGACGACCCCAAGGATGGAGAGGGCCGTGGCGACGACGACGCGTGCCGGTGGAAGCTCCCTGCGAGTGGAAGCACGGCTAGGGGCTGGAGCGACGGGGGGGGATGCCTGAAGAAGAGCCATGCGCTAGGGGGCGATTGCCGGGGACGTGCACCGGGCAGGTGAGCCCGCAGCTCTACTTCTTGCGACGTGCGAAGAAGACGGCGCCCGCGGAGCCGACGACGGCCAGGACAGCGGTGGGGTTCTCAGGCGAGTTGACGCAGCCGCCCTGCGCGTGAGCCGAGGCGGTGGTCAGGCAAAGGAGAGCGAAGCCGAAGAGCAGGAGGGAGATGTTCTTCATGGAGGTCCTCAGAGAGGAAGGTACGGTGGATGCGTCGGGGTGTCAATCAAAAGCACTACGTCGTTTGGGTGAGCGTGCTTCGGGGCGCTACGAGGGGAGGGCGTCACTTGTGGGAGCGGCGATGGAGGCGGCGCGTTCGGAGCGTCCGGAGACCTCGGAGGCTCGGGCTTCGGCGAAGGCGGCCGCGCCGAGCAGGGCACAGGTGTCGTTGAGGATGATGCGCACGGGGATGGCCTCCAGCAGCGGACGAAGCCTGCCCTTGTCGAGGAAGGCTTCCATGAAGGCACCGGACTGCATGATTTTGAGGATCTTGGGGGCGATGCCGCCGCCGATGTACATGCCGCCCGTGGCGAGGACTTTGAGGGCCATGTTGCCGGCCTCGGCGCCGTAGGCGGCGGAGAAGATGTGCATGGTTTCGCGGCAGAGTTCGGAGGAGCCGTCTTCGGCGCACTCGCCGATGACGGCGTTGCGGTCTTCGGTGGCGATGCGCTCCCGGAGCCAGGCAGGCTCGTCCATGTGAACTTCGTCTTTGAGAAAGGCATAGACGTTGCCCAGGCCGAGGCCTGAGACGACACGTTCATAGGAGACGCGGCCGTTGAGGGTGCGGCGAAGGTACTGGAGCAGCTGGATGTCGCGATCGGTGCGCGGCGCGAAGTCGCAGTGCCCGCCCTCGGAGGCGACGGGGACGTGGCGGGAGAGGCCATCCCAGATGAGGAGGGCTTCGCCGAGGCCGGTGCCTGCGGAGACGAGGCCGCGATGGCCGACGGCCGCGGTGTCGGCGTGGGCGAGGGTGAAGATGGATTCGGAGCGGAGCTCGGGGATGCCGTAGCCGTTGGCTTCGAGGTCGTTGATGAGGAAGATGTGCTCGATGCCGAGGGCGGTGGAGAGGTCGTGGACATCGAGGATCCAGGGGAGGTTGGTGAGCTTGAGGCGACCGGCGCGGACAGGGCCCGGGCAGCCGAAGCAGGCGGCCACGATCTCGTCGCGATCCTTGGTGGAGAGAAAGACCTTGACGATGGCGTCGAGAGAGGGGTGCTCGACGGCGGGGAACTTCTGCTCACGGACGGTGTGGAGTTTGCCGTTTGAAAAGGAGTAGAGGGCGAGGTGAACCTTGGTGCCGCCAACGTCACCGGCGAGGATCATGGGTGTGATTGCTCCTGTGTTCTGGGGCGCAGCGAGTGCCGGGGCGTGCAGGGAGGGCTAACGCTCCAGAGTGCCTACCGTATGTGAGCCGCCCGAGTCGGTCAAGGTCTGTGTGGGCTCGGGGAGGGATGTGGCGGCAGCCTGATCGAGCAGAAAGGTGAGCTGACCGGAGGCGGGGCGGATGAGCTGTGAGGGCAGGCGGACCGTATCGCGGGGACCGGTGAGGACCTCGGCGAGGACCTTGGCTTTCGCGGCTCCCTCGATGAGAAAGGCGACGGTGCGGGCCTGGTTGATGACGGGAGAGGTGAGGGTGATACGCCAGGTATCTTTCTGTGGGACGTGGTTGGCGACGACCAGTCGCGTGATCTCTTCGAGCGCGGCGGTGTGGGGAAAGAGGGAGGCGGTGTGGCCGTCGTCGCCCATGCCGAGCAGAAGGAGGTCAAAGGCGGGGGACTCGGCACCCTCGAGGCGCATGGAGTTGCGGAGTGTGGATTCGTAGCGGTCGGCGGCCTCTTCCGGCGGGAGTTCGCCTTCCATGCGGAAGATGTTTTCGGGCGGCAGAGGGACGAGGGAGAGGAGGTTTTCGCGGGTCATGCGGAAGTTCGAGTCGGGGTCGGTGGGGGGTACGGAGCGCTCGTCGACCCAATACAGGTAGAGTTTGTCCCAGGGGATGGAGGAGGCGAAGGGCTCGGCGGCGAGGATCTGGAGCATGCGCTTGGGCGTGGTACCGCCGGAGATGGCGATGCGGGCAAGGCCACGGGCGTGGACAGCGTTGTAGAGCGATTCGGAGAAGAGCCGGGCGGCGGCCTGGGCGACCGCCTCCGGAGACTTCCAGACGAGATAGGTGATGATGAGGTTCTTGGGCATGGGTCGGGTCCGTCCTAGAGCTTGCGCCAGCTGTGACCGTCGCGAGCAAGAAGCTCGTCGGCCTGCTTTGGACCCTGGGAGCCGGCCGCGTAGTTCGGGAAGTCGGGCTTGGTCTTGGCCCAGGCTTCGAGGATGGGTGTGAAGAGCGACCAGGTGGCTTCGACGCCCTGGCGGTCGACAAAGAGAGTGGCGTCGCCGAGCATGGCGTCGAGCAGAAGCCGCTCGTAGCCGTTGGCCGACGACTTGCCGAAGGCCTGCGCGTAGCTGAACGCCATCTCGACCGGCTTGACGTTGGTGGTGGGGCCGGGGATTTTGGCGGAGAAGCGGAGGGAGATGCCTTCGTCGGGCTGGATGCGAATCTTCAGGATGTTGGGCTCGAACTTGTCATCGGTGCTGTTGGTCTTGAAGAGATGGAGCGGCGCCTGCTTGAAGACGATGGTGATCTCGGTGACGCGCTTTTCGAGTCGTTTGCCGGCCCGGATGTAGAAGGGAACGCCGGCCCATCGCCAGTTGTCGATCTCGAGACGGGCCGCGGCGAAGGTCTCGGTAGACGAGTCTGGAGCGACACGATCTTCTTGGCGATAGCCGGGGACGTCTTGCCCGTCGACTTTGCCGGGGCCGTATTGGCCGCGCGCGGTGTCCTCGACGGGGATGCCTTCGATCGCCTTCCAGACCTTGAGCTTCTCCGTGCGGACGGCGTCGGCGTGGAAGGAATCTGGTGGTTCCATGGCAACAAAGGAGAGGACTTCCATGACGTGGTTCTGCAGGACATCGCGAAGCGCGCCGGCCTTTTCATAGAAGGGGCCGCGGCCTTCGATGCCGATGGACTCGGCGGCCGTGATCTCGACCTGCTCGATGTAGTTGCGGTTCCATACGGGCTCAAAGATGCCATTTCCGAAGCGGAAGACGAGGATGTTCTGGACCGTCTCCTTGCCCAGGTAGTGATCGATGCGGAAGACCTGATCTTCCTGGAGGACGGCGTTGACGTCGTCGTTGAGCTTTTTGGCGGATTCGAGGTCGGTGCCGAAGGGCTTTTCGATGATGACGCGGACCCAGCCGTTGCCGTCCTGATGCGAGACGGACATGCCGTGCTTGCCGAGATACTGGATGATCTCCGCGAAGAACTCCGGGGCGACGGCGAGGTAGAAGAGGCGATTGCCCTTGGTGCCGAACTTGGCGTCGATGCCGGTGAGGAACTTCTTCAGGTTCTCGTAGCCGGTATCGTCGTCGAAGTTCATGGCGAAGTACTGAACCTTGTCCATGAACGGCTTGAGCTTGGGGTCGGAGTCTTCCACGCCGCCGCCCTTGACGATGCCGTCCTGCATGTCGGGCGCGAAGGTGCTGCTGAGGTCGCGTCGAGCGACGCCGACGACGGAGAAGTTCTCCGGCAGGAGATTGGACTGATCGAGATGGAAGAGGGCCGGCAGGAGCTTGCGCTTGGTGAGGTCGCCGGAGGCGCCGAAGATGACGACGACACAGGGCTCGGGGATGCGCTCCCCGGAGATGGTGGCGCCGGGTTGCCCTTGCGTCAGTACGGTGGCTGGTGTGCCCATGGTGCAATCGCTCCTTTTGCCGGGCTCGAGCCGGCGTGCGTTTCGGTGTAGAACTGCTGCCGGGTATGCCCGATGCTTCGGGGTGTTGGGTAAAGGTTTCCTGGCTTCAGTCGAGTTGGATGCCTAGGGACTGGAGCTCGGTGCGAAGTTGCGCGCCGGATTGGAACTGGAGTGCGCGCATGCCGTGGATGCGGGCCGCCTGGCAGTTTTCCTCCTTGTCGTCGATGAAGAGCGAGGTCGCGGCTGGTTGGCCGGAGATCTCAACCGCAGCGCGAAAGATGGGCGGATCGGGCTTCATGGAGCCCAGGTAGCCGGAGCAGAGGAAGTAATCAAAGCAGGGCCGTAGATTGAAGGTATCGAGGCGGTAGGCGTTGAGCTCGCGCGACTCGTTGTTGAGTGTGGCGAGGCGGAGGTCGCGGAGCGCGCGAAGTTGCTGGAGGAGCTCGAAGCTTTCGGGGAAGGCGAGGGCGCTTTGGGCGCACACCTGCGCCCAAAGGTCCTCGAAGGTGAGCTTCAACTGCGGGTTGGGGTCGAAGACGGTACGTCTGAAGAAGTCGCGGACCGACATCAGGCCACGCTCCCAGAACCAGTTTTCGCGGGCGTGGGCAAGCTCGTACGAGGGGAGGTCAACGCCGAGCGGACCGAGCACGCGCGTCCGCTGGCCGAGGTCCCAGCCGTTGGTCAGGATGACGCCGCCGAGATCCCAGAAGATGGTCCGGATAGGCTGCGGGACGATGGTGGGCTGTGGGGCGGCGCTCAATGGGCACCCGCCCGGGCCGGCTCCGGCATGGACGGCTGCGCGGCTGTCCCCGTCTCCCCGTTCGCGGTTTCGGGTGGGAAGTCCGCGCCGATGCTGGTGGACTGCCACGCATCGAGCTCGGCCGATCGCTCCGCGAGGTGCTTGCGCAGACGCTCCAGGGCCGTCTTGCCGAGCACAAGGCGTTTTGGCGGGGCGGGCGCGCCGACGGCGGCGATGATGGCTTCGACGGCGCGCTGCGGGTCGCCGGGCTGCTTGCCGGCCTGCGTGTGGAAGTACTCGCGCGTCTTGCCCGCCGTGGCATCGTAAGCCGGGATCTGCTCGGCGGCCTCTTTGCCGGAACGGCCGAGGAAGTCCGTGCGAAATGCTCCGGGCTCAACGGTCAAGACGTGGATGCCGAGGGGCGCGACCTCGGCGGTGAGGGCCTCGGAGAAGCCCTCGACGGCGAACTTGGAGGTGTTGTAAAAGCCCCACCCCGGCATGGCGATGAGACCGCCGATCGAGGAGAGATTGACGATGGTGCCGGAGCCGCGCTCACGCATGCGTGGGAGAAAGGCGCGGGTCATGCGCATGAGGCCGAAGAGGTTGGTCTCGAAGACGGGCATGAACTCGTCCTCGGTGGCCTCTTCGATGGCACCCGCGAGGCCGAAGCCGGCGTTGTTGACGAGCACGTCGACCGGAGCGAAGCAGGCGTTGGCCTGCGCGACAATGGAGGCGATCTGCGCGGGATCGGTGACATCAAGAGCGTAGGCCTTGGCGCGACCGGGGTGCTGCTCCTCGAGGGCGGCGACGGCGGCGACGTCCCGCGCGGTCGCGATGACGCGACCGCCCTGGCGGAGGACCTCTTCGGCGAGAAGGCGACCGAAGCCGGTGGAGGCTCCGGTGATGAACCAGACTTGATCGTGCAGTGCGGAGAGTTGAGACATAAGAAGGAGATGACGGTGGGACGGTTTGCGATGGATCGAGCGATGGACCAAGGGGGGTGACCCCTGAGGAGCGTCAAGGGCGGAGTTCGACGACACCGGCGTCGCCCGCGATGAGGGCGAGCGTTGCCATGTTCAGAAAGAGACCGTGCTCGACGACGCCGATGATCGAGCGGATCTGCGCCGCGGTGCGTGCCGGGTCGGGGATGGCGCCGCAGTGGCAGTCGAGGATGACGTTGCCCTCGTCGGTGCGGTAGAGGGAACCGTCGGGGTGATGGCGAAGAACAGGGTGGAGATCCAGCTCCTGGAGGTGGCGGGTTACCAGGGGAAGGGCAAGCTGAATGACTTCGACGGGGAGGGGGAAACGGCCGAGAGTCGGGACGACTTTGGTTGAGTCTGCGACGACGAGAAACGCGCGCGCGGCGGAGGCGACGATCTTCTCCCGGAGGTGGGCGCCGCCACCGCCCTTGATCAGAGCGAGGCCGGGGCCGACTTCGTCTGCACCGTCGACGTTCAGATCGAGGGACGGGGTCTGGTCGAAGGTGGTGAGAGGCAGACCCAGCTGTCGGGCAAGTTGCGCGGAGGCGTCCGAGGTAGCGATGCAGCGGACGCGCAGCCCCTCAGCCGCCACGCGCCTGCCCAGCTCCCGGATAAAGAGCGTCGCGGTGGTGCCGGTTCCCAGGCCGACGGCCATGCCGTCCTCAACAAAGTCGACGGCGCGCTGTGCGGCGAGAAGCTTCGCTTGATCCTGCGTCATGAGGGCTCGTGGCCCTCCTCTACCTCAGGCGGGACGGAGTCTTCATACTGCGGAGCGACCGAGGAGTCGGGGTTGCGGCCGCGCGATGTGCCGAACTCCTCGTCTTCGCTTGGCGGATCGTCTATCCAGTGATTGCGCATGGGAGTGGTGGGGGGCGAAGCTTTGGAGCTCGCCCCCGGGTTGCGTTACTTCTTGACGAGCTTCTTGGCGTGCTCGACGACGTTGGCGACCGAGAAACCGAACTTCTCGAGGACGATGGGACCGGGGGCCGAAGCGCCGAAGCGATCGATACCGATGATGCCGCCGTTGTGTCCCACGTACTTCCACCAACCCATGGTCGCGCCGGCCTCTACGGCCAGCTTGGGGGTGTTTTCAGGGAAGAGCTCGTTCCTGTACGCCTCGTCCTGCTCATCGAAGATCTTGAAGGAGGGCATGGAGACGACAGTTGCCTGAATGCCCTGCTTCTTGAGCTCCTCGGCGGCTTTGAGGATGAGCGAGACTTCCGAGCCTGTGGCGATGAGGATGATGTCCTTGCCGGAGTTGTCGAGGGCGTACGCGCCGCGGCGCACGCCTTCGGCGACCTTGTATTTTTCTGCATCGAGGACGGGGAGGTCCTGACGCGAGAGCGCCATGAATGCGGCCGAGTGGCGCTCCAGGGCGAGACGCCAGCAGGCTGCGGTCTCGTTGGCGTCAGCGGGGCGGAAATCGGTGAGCTGCGGGATGGCTCGCAGGGCCATCAGGTGCTCGACTGGCTGGTGAGTCGGGCCGTCTTCGCCGAGGCCGACGGAGTCGTGCGTGAAGATGTAGAGCGAATGCGACGACTGAAGCGCGCCCATGCGGAGCGCGGAGCGGCAGTAGTCCGAGAAGGTAAAGAAGGTGGAGCCGAAGGGGATGAGCCCACCGTGAGCGGCGATGCCGTTCACGGCAGCCATCATGCCGAACTCGCGCACGCCGAAGAAGACGTTGCGGCCCTTGGGGTCGACGTGGAATGAGGGCGAGTCCTTGAAGATGGTCTTGGTGGAGCTGGTGAGGTCGGCGGCGCCGCCAAAGAGCTCGGGCACGACCTTGGCGATGGCATTCATGACGACCTGGCCGGCGTTGCGCGTGGCGACAGGCTTCTCCGTGGGGAAGACGGGCAAAGACTTCTCCCAGCCCTCCGCGAGCTTCATGGAGGTGCAGCGGTCGTACTGCGCTGCCAGTTCGGGGTAGGCCTTTTTGTACTCTTCGTACTTCTGTTGCCACTCGGCGTGAACGGCCGCGCCCTTCTCTTTGGCTTTGAGCCAGTTCTTGGCTGCGGGCTCGGGGACGAAGAAGTTTTGGTCTTCCGGGAAGCCGAAGTTGCGCTTGGTCTCCTTGACAGCCTCCACACCGAGGGCCTCGCCGTGCGCCTTGTTGGTGCCGGCCTTGGGGCTGCCGTACCCGATGACGGTGCGGAGCCGAATCAACGAGGGCCTGGTGGTCTCGGCCTTGGCGGCCTGGATGGCTCGCTCGATGGCGACAAGATCATTGCCGTCCTCAACCATCTGCACGTGCCAGTGATAGGCGTGAAAGCGCTCCGTCACGTCTTCGGTATAGGAGAGGTCGGTGGGTCCGTCGAGGGAGATGAGGTTGTCGTCGTAGAAGACGATGAGTTTGCCGAGGCCCAGGGTGCCGGCCAACGAACAGGACTCGTGCGAGACGCCTTCCATCAGGTCGCCGTCGCCGCAGATTACCCAGGTGTAGTGATCGACCGGTGTGGTGTTCTCGTGGTTGTAGATGGCGGAGAGATGCTTCTCTGCGATGGCGAGGCCGACTGCCTCGGCAAGACCTTGCCCAAGGGGACCGGTGGTCACCTCAACGCCTGGGGTCTCGCCGTACTCGGGGTGGCCGGGGGTGTGGGAGCCCCACTGCCGAAACTGCTCCAGCTGGTCCATCGGCAGGTCGTAGCCGGACAGGTGCAGCGCGCCATACTGGAGAGCGGAGGCGTGACCATTGGAGAGCACGAAGCGATCGCGATCGGACCAGAAGGGGTCGTTGGGGTCGTGCTTCATGTATTTGGTGTAGAGGAGGTACGCAACGGGCGAGAGACCGAGGGGCGCGCCGGGATGCCCGGAGTTCGCCTTCTGCACCTCGTCGACCGCGAGCAGGCGAAGCGTGTTAATGGAGAGTTGGTCGATATCCTGGCCGAGCATGGGATCCTGCTGCGTGGTGGCTGGTGGCTGCTGCGTCTGCACGTCGCTCATGCGATGTCCTCAATCTGTGGGCCGGCCGGTTGCTCCGGCGATTCCGAAGAGATGTTGCCCGATGGCGCGGTTCGGGAGGCGCCGGGCGTCTTGCTTAGTGTACGCGCTCATCGACTCTTAACTCAGACCGCTCCTCGGAAGAGCGCACCAGTCAAAGGCTGGCCATGACCCCATCCGGCAAGGTCACCAACGCGGTCGGGTAGGAGAAGCTGTCCGTCGGGCCCGGGGCCGTTTCGCCGGCGTTCGGCACCGTCGTCATCTCGCCCGAGATCGAATCCGCCGTTACGGTCAGGGTCATGTACCCCCAGTGCTGGTGCTCCTGGTACACCAGGTGCGCTTGGGTAGCGGGGTCGATCGTGCCTGCGGGCACCTCGATGCCATGGAGGTGGTAGTAGCCGCCGTGGCCGCAGACCAGAAATGGGGTTACACCCCCGCTCTTCGCTCCTGCCTCGCCGGCGTGACCACGCCTGGGCTTCTTCTCCGCCTTCCCCGTCGGGGCAGGTGCCGGCGAGTTTGGCATCACCTGCTTTTCAATCCTCTGGAAGTTGTGGACATGCGCGCTCAGCACCATGTTCGGCACCCGACGCGAGTCGTTGATTGCCTTTTCGACCACATCCGCCATCGCCGCCGAACCTGAGTGGTAGTCGTCGAAGGAGTAGATCGGGTGGTGGAGCGCCACGATCAGCGCCTTGTCTTGGGGCGCGGTCGCGAACTCGTTCGTCAACCACTGCTGCTGTACCGAATCCACCGAACCACCCTCGGGCACGTTGGTATACATCCCAATGATGGTTACAAACGGTGCGTTCAGCGTGAAGTAGACGTTTGGCAAAGACAATGTTACGCGGGGTGCATCCTTGGATTCCGGCTGGACCACCGCCGCGGGTTGCATGAAGTAACGCACCCAGCCGTCCAGCGAGGTCTGCTGTGCGTTCACCGGGTCACCGTCATGATTGCCAGGAATGGCAAGAATCGGCGGATCGTAGTGGTCGTACGGCTCGTAGAACTGTCCGTAGTAGTCCGCGATCTCGCCGTTGAAGTACACCACGTCGCCCAGGTGATAGAAGAAGCGGGGCCGCGCATCATCGGCCAGCAGCAGGTCGCCCTTCATTGCGGTTGCGACACTGTGCTGGAACTGCGGACTCTTGATTCCGCCCGTGTCGCCCACGCAGTGGAAGACAAGTTTGCCCAGGTTGCGGGCTTCGGCCGTAATCCCCGGCACCAATGCCTCGAGATCGACATGGTACGGCGGCAGGCCGAGCGGCTTGGGGAGCGGCTCGAAGCGCTGGGTCTGGGTCAACATCGGCGAGAGTGGAAACACCCCCGGGTGGGCCTGCGAGCTTCCTCGCGGCGGTCGTGTCCGAACCGTCCCTTGCTGTAACATCGCTGCCTCCTGCACGGCAGCAGTCTAGGACCTGCAGATGAACACCGTGCAACCGAGCTCCCGTCAGCCGCTGGTGCGAGTGACGCTCGACCTTACTGAACGATCAGGAGCACCACGGCATGCTTGGGAATCATCCACGGTCCGTGGCCGTGATCGTCGGGCGACCACACGTTCTTTATTGAAGTGATCTTCTTCATTCCAAGCGCGGACGCCGACGGCAACGCCATCGACTCCGTGTCTCGCCCGCGATTGAAGAGGGCAACGGCCATCCTGCCATCCGAGAGTGGCTTCGACCAGGTCTCAAACGGTCCAACGGCGTTCACCCGGTCGCCCTGCCTGCCCAGCCGGTCCTGGTCAATGGCAATCACGTCCTTGTTCATCAGAATCGCTCGCGCATCCGCGTTCATCTTCGTAAGGTCATTGCCCGCCAGCAAGGGCGCCGCCAGAATCGCCCACAGACTCATGTGCGTCTGGTACTCATCGGTTGTCATGCCGCCGTTGCCGACCTCCAGCATGTCGGGGTCGTTCCAGTGTCCCGGCGCTGCATACTTCGCCAACCCCGCCTGCGTGAATCCGTTCTCCGCCATGCTCCGGTAGTTGTCCTGGATGTCATCGGTGGTTCGCCAGAGATTGCCGCCCACACTCGGACCCCACGCCCACACCGAATCCCACCCGTACTGGCAGAGTGAATACACAATCGGCCGTCCGGTCGCCTTGAGCGCCTTGTCCATCTTCAGGTAGGCGGCTCGCATCATGGCGTTCTGCTGCCCGAGATCTCCCGGCGCCTTCTGCCTCATGATGTCGTGAAAGCTGCACAGGTCGTACTTCAGGTAGTCCATCCCCCAGGCCGCGTACTGCTTGGCGTCCTGCTCCTCGTGACCATAACTTCCCTCATAGTTGCCACAGGTCTTCGGCCCCGGTGAGGAGTAGATGCCTATCTTCAATCCTTTCGAATGGACGTAATCAGCCAGGGCCTTCATGTCGGGAAAGCGTGAGTTCGCCTGGATGTTGCCCTGCGCGTCGCGTCCTGCCTGCCATGTGTCGTCGATATTCACGTACACATAGCCTGCGTCTCGCATACCTAACGCCACGATCTGGTCCGCGGAGTCCCGAATATCCTTATCTGTCACCTTGCCAGCGAAGTGGTTCCAGCTGTTCCAGCCCATGGGAGGGGTAGACGCAACCTGCGGCTGGGCACACGCCGTTCCCACGATTCCACACGCCCACAGAACCACTGTTCCTAAGATCCCGAACTTCATGCTCGCTCCGCGCAAACCAACCTCCGCCGGCGGATCTCGCCGGTCTCGACCGCGATGCCATCGTAACGCACCCGGCGTACCGGTTGATCTTCTCTTTCCGTAATCCTGACAGGGAGGTGCGTCCCGGCCACGGCTTGTCCTGTAGCATCCGCCCATGTCCGCTGCAAACTCGACGCCAGTTTCGGCGGTGCGCCCCCTGCTGATCGCTCGGGGACTCGGCAAGCGCTACGGGGATCACACCGTAGTCGAGGGGGTCTCACTGCGGCTCGATCGTGGTCAGACCCTCGGCGTCGTAGGGGAGTCCGGCTCGGGCAAATCCACCGTGGCGCGTATGGTTCTTCGCCTGCTCGAGCCTACCTGCGGCTCCGTCCACTTTGACGGCATCGATCTTCTCGCCCTCTCAGCCCGTGATCTCCGCCGGCTCCGACGGCGTATGGGTCTTGTCTTTCAGGACCCCATGGCCGCACTCAACCCGCGCATGCGCATCCGCGATCTGCTGGCCGAACCCTTTCAGATTCATCACGAGCCACCGCCGGAGGGTCTCGACGCACGCCTTGCCAAACTGCTGACCGAGGTCGGCCTTGACCCCGCATTGACCCTGCCGCGATACCCTCACGAGTTTTCCGGTGGGCAGCGCCAACGCATCAACATAGCCCGTGCCCTCGCCCTCCGCCCCGATCTCCTGGTCCTCGACGAGCCCGTGAGTGCGCTCGATGTCTCCGTCGGCGCGCAGGTCATCAATCTTCTGCGATCGCTTCAGCAGAAGCACGGCCTCAGCTACCTCTTCATCTCCCACTCCATGCCGCTTGTCCGTTATTTCAGCGACCACACCCTGGTTCTGCAGAAGGGCCGTGTCGTCGAAGAGGGCCCTACGGTCGAACTCTGCGAGAGCCCCACGCAGCCATACACCCAACGCCTTCTGGCCGCGACTCCATCGCTTCAACCGCGATAGCACTTCGGGCGGAGCCGCGCGGCTTCGCCCGAACAGAACCAACGAAACCTCAGCGCCAAGCCGACGCTTCCAGTCATCAACATCCGAAGCAGTCTTGGGTCTCTACCCGTTCGCCACTCGCATCCGCGCCGGCTGTGAGTTCTGCTTCGTGCGCACCCGCGTCGCACTCACCGGGCACCTACACTTGGGGAGGATGTCTCTCGCCCACTCTTTCGACTGGCGGTATGCCTGGCTCGTCCTGGCATCCTTTTTGGCCGGCAATCTGAACGCCATGGCAGGCGGCGGCTCGTTTCTTTCGTTTCCCGCGATGCTTGGCGTCGGTGTCCCACCGATTCAGGCGAACGCCACCAATACCGTTGCTCTCTGGCCGGGACAACTCACCTCGGTCGCCGCGCTCCGCACCGACCTTCGCCGGGACCTGCTCCCCGCTGTCGTGGTCGCCTCGCTCCTTGGCGGCACGGCGGGCGCCCTTGTTCTGCTCCACACGGGGCAGGCGACCTTTGTCCATCTCATTCCCTGGCTCCTTCTGCTCGGCGCCCTGCTCTTCTGGGCCGCGAGCCCCGTCTCACGCATGCTTCGCGCCCGGTCTCACGAGGCAGCGGGACCGCGCCCTATCTCGGCCGCACTCGTCACCCTGAGTCTCCTCCCGATCTGCTTCTACATCGGCTACTTCGGGGCCGGCAGCGGCTTCCTCATCATGACCGCCCTCGCCCTCCTTGGCCTGGAAGACGTTCACCAACTCAATGCGCTCAAGGTCGTCGCCGCCTGCGTCTCAAACCTCTGCGCCACCACCATCTTCATCATCTCCGGCGACGTCCTCTGGCATTTTTGCCTGCTCTCCATGGTCTTTGCAGCCCTGGGTGGCTGGGTCGGTGCGCACTATGCGCGGCGCATCAATCCGACACTCCTCCGCGCCCTCGTCGTGGGCGTCGGTCTCTTGCTCGCTGCGTGGTTCTTCTATCGGCAGTACGCCTGAACCCTTTAGTCCACCTCGCGAATGAACTGCGCGGCCCCGCCCTCCGCGGCATTCACAACACCACGTCCGCCGGATCACGCCGCGGCGTATCGATCGCCAGAAAGAGTACCGGACCCTCCAGCAACTCCGGCATCGCGTGCACCACGCCGCGCCCGAAACACAACAGCTCCCCCGGCCCAAACTCCGCGACGTCTTCCGGCTGCCCTATCCAAAACCGCCCTCGGCCCGACAGCACGTAGAGGGTCTCGTCACAGCCCCGATGAAAGTGCGCCGGGGCTCCCCGGTACACCCGGAACACCCGCACACTCGAGCTCTCGCGATCCACCAGGTATCGATCCACCAGCATCGTCTCCGCCGTCTCAGGGAAGCCGCGCATGACCTCCGCCAGATCCCACCGCCCACTTTCGCGCATGCCGGTAAGTTCTCCCTCCTCCATACCACCACATCTCACCTGGTGCCAGGACCTGCACCTCCGCCCCTGGCAGCCTCATCTCACTCCATAGAGTCCAAAGCATGAGCCACGAAGGCATCCGAATCCTCACCGCCGAACAAGCCGCCCGCGAGGCCGCGCGCCAACCCGCGTCGCTCTCCGCCGATGCCGTCATCCCCAGCAAAGTCCGCGTGAAGAAGACCGAAGGCACCGGCGTCGAGATCGCCTGGCAGGACGGACATCACTCTCACTGGTCCTTCCCCTTCCTCCGCCACGCCTGCCCCTGCGCTACCTGCCATGAAGCTCGCGAAAAGGAGGGACGGGACCCTGGCATCGCCCCGGCCAAACCGGTCACGCTCTTTCCCAAGTATGAGGCGCCGCCTCGCCCCCTGGACGTCACGCCTGCCGGCCGCTACGCTCTTCGTTTTCGCTGGTCCGACGGCCACGAGAGCGGCATCTACTCCTGGCAGTATCTGCGCTCTCTCTGCGCCTGCGACGCGTGCATCACCGCGCGCGAGACTGCCGCCGTTCGGGCCTGACCACTCGGCATCCAACTCACCTTTGTCTGCCGTACTCAGGAGACCATGCTCGCCGCCAGCATTACACCAAGCCAACCCCTTAAGGAGACCCTCCAGCCCCTCTATCAGCGTCTCGCCGCGCACCCGCTCTACCGCTCCATCCACACCATTGAGGATCTCCGGCACTTCATGGAGGCCCACGTCTTCGCCGTCTGGGACTTCATGTCCCTCCTCAAAGCCCTGCAGCGCGGTCTCACCTCCGTGGATGTTCCCTGGCTTCCCTCGGCCTATCCGTCGACGCGCCGCCTCATCAATGAGATCGTCCTCGGGGAGGAGTCTGACCTCTACCGCGGCGAACCCCTCAGCCATTTCGAGCTCTACCTCCGCGCGATGCACGACGCCGCGGCCCCTACCCTCGCCATCGAGACTCTCCTGCGTGACCTCCGCTCCGGTAAGCCTCTTAGCCAGGCTTTAGAGACTCCGCTTATTCCCACCTCCGCCCGCGAGTTCGTCCGCTCAACCTTCGAGGTGATCGGCACGGGCGAGCTGCATCGCATCGCCGCCGCCTTCACATTCGGCCGCGAAGACCTCATCCCTGACCTCTTCACATCATTCACCCGCGACCAGGACACCCAGCTCTCCGGGCGTCTGTCCCTCTTTCGCTGGTATCTCGATCGCCACATTGAGGTTGATGGCGAGGAACACGGCCCCATGGCCCTCCAAATGATCTCTGAGCTCTGCGGTTCCAACCCCGCTCGGTGGCAGGAGGCCCGGCAAGCCGCCGCCTCTGCCATCGAGGCCCGTCTCGCCCTTTGGGATGGCATCCTTGCCACGCTCCCTTCCCGCAAGCCGATCGCCTCTCTGGCCTAGCCCCGCCCGCTCACCGTCGCTCGCCGCAGGATGCCCAGCTCCTCATAGCGCGCCCGCATCTGCGCGACCATTGGCCCACGCTGCGTAAAGAACACACCCGCCGCCAGCAGCAGCGTCACGCCGGTGATCACCAGAGCCTTGGGTGCGCCGATCCAGTGCGCCAGAGCCCCCACCAGCAGGCTCCCAAACGGCAGCATCCCCACAAACGCCACGGTGTAGTATCCCATCACGCGCCCTCGCCGCTCCTCCGGCACCAACGTCTGAATCACCGTGTTGCTCGAGGCCAGCACCTGCATCATCCCGAAGCCGAGCGCCACCATCGCCAGCAGCGACAGCCACTCCACCCGTGACAGGCCAAAGGTCACCAGCGCCGCCCCATAGACGACCGCTGCCGCCTGTATGCGCCGCTCCAGCCCCAGCACACCTTTTCGCCCCGCCAGCAGCACCGCCGCCACAAGCGCCCCCGTTCCGTTCGCCCCTGTCAGAAAACCCAGCGTGTGCGCCCCGCCATGCAGCACCTGCGTCGCAAAGATCGGCAGCAGCACCATCGCTGAAAACCCCAGGAGGTTGGACACCGCGAACAGCAGGAGGATGTTGCGCACGGGCACAAAACCCGTCACATAGCTCCAGCCATCCCGCATCTGGGCGACCATGCTCGGGCGCAACCCGGCGGGCCGTTCGTACGCCACCCGCATCATCTGCAGCGACACAATCACGGCTACATACGACATCGCGTCTACCAGAAAGCAGTACCCCTCATTGGAGACAGCAATGATCCAGCCCGCCACCACCGGCCCAATCAGCCGTGCAAGTTGTACCAGTGAGGAGTTCAGCGCAATGGCGTTCGGCAGATCCTCCCGCCGGTCCACCATCTTCACCACAAACGACTGCCGCGCCGGCATATCGAACGCATCCACAAAGCCCTGCACCGCCGCCAGCAGCAAGACCTCATCGATCGTGATGACCCGCGACAGCGTCAGCACCGCGAGCAGAAGAGACTGCACCCCGCTTGCGGCCTGGGTGACGACCAGGAGCCTTCGCCGGTCCATCCGGTCCACCCACACCCCAGCGAACGGTGCCAGCAGAAACGTAAGAATCTGCCCCGAAAACCCCACCACGCCCAACATCAGCGCCGAGTGCGTCAGCCGAAAGGTGAGCCACGAAAGCGCCAGCCGCGACATCCAGCTGCCGATCAGCGAGACGCCCTGCCCCCACGCGTAGAGCCGGAAGTTTCTTGAGCGCAGTGCCTGCACCGACGCTGCCAGCCGACCAACCCGCTTTCCCCCAGTCCCGACCTGTCCGCGAACCTGTTCCACGCTCCTCCCGCCCGCCCCGATCTGCGCCGCCATCGTCACCTCGCGTCTCCATTTCAGATTGTCGCAGCCCGGCCACAGTGCACCCGAACAAAAGGAAGGCGGGCAACCTCATCTCGTGCCCGCCACTCATCTCGTTGGCCGCCGTTCTTGTGCCCATCTCTCCCTCCCTTCCTCGCATCGCACGCAGTCGCGGCTTGCTGCGCAGCCGCAGCAAGTCCGCCTGCCTGCCGTTCCGATGCGCGTTCCGCAGCGCCTCCACCCGCTCCGCTGACGCTTCCCAAGGTTCTTCCTTGGCCACCCTCGTGCTGAAGATCCTCGCCAAGCACGGTCGACTCCAAGGAGGAGTCCGGCTGAACGCATTGCGCCCATCTCCTGCATCCAATCGCAAAACAAGGAGCTGCCGAACCATGCCCTATCTTCCCGACCCGGACCGTTACAAGAGCGCGATCTTCCGCCGCTGTGGCCGCTCTGGCATTGTCCTGCCGCCTATCTCTCTCGGGCTGTGGCAAAACTTCGGTGGTGTCGACAACTTTGAAATCAACCGCGCCATCCTCCGGCGCGCCTTCGATCGCGGCGTCACGCACTTCGACTTGGCCAACAACTACGGGCCGCCTTACGGCTCTGCGGAGGAGCGATTCGGCCAGATTCTGAAGAAAGACTTTCTTCCTCTGCGCAACGAACTCATCCTCTCCACCAAGGCGGGCTGGGACATGTGGCCCGGTCCCTACGGGATGGACGGCTCACGCAAGTACCTTTTGGCCTCTCTCGACGAGAGCCTCAGCCGCATGGGCCTCGACTATGTCGACATCTTCTATCACCACCGCCCCTCGCCCGAGACTCCGCTCGAAGAGACCATGGGGGCTCTCGTCTCCGCCGTTCGCTCCGGCAAGGCACTCTATGTCGGCATCTCCTCGTACAGCCCGGAGGCTACTCGCGAAGCCGCCCACCTTCTCGCCGGCGAAGGCGTCAAGCTCCTCATCCACCAGCCGTCCTACTCCATGCTCAATCGCTGGATCGAACACGGCCTGCTCGAGACACTCACGCAACTGGGCGTTGGCTGCATCGCGTTCTCGCCGCTCGCCCAGGGCCTGCTCACCGGCAAATACCTCAACGGCATCCCGGAGAACTCCCGTGCCCACACGGGCGGCGCGGGCGGCTCGTTTCTGCAGAACTTCCTGAATCCCAAAAACATCGACCGTGTGCGCGCGCTCAATGAGCTCGCCCAAATGCGCGGGCAGACGCTCGCCCAGATGTCCATCGCCTGGACGCTGCGCGACCCGCGCGTCACCTCCGCGCTCATCGGTGCCCGCACCGTCGATCAGCTCGACAACTCCCTCGATGCCTTGCACAACCTCGACTTCACGCCCGAGGAACTCAAACTCATCGATCAACACGCGACCGAAGCCGGTATCGACCTGTGGCAGGGCGCTCGCGAGGGTAGGGAGTAGACCAACCCCTCATCCGCCCCGCGACCTCCTGCCCCACTCCAGCAACGGCAGCAAGTATGCTAGCTTCCGCTGTCCGCCTTCTGCTCCCGGTAGTGCCCAATGTGCTGGTAGATCTCTTTCGGGAAGTTCAGAGTCCGGTACACATTGCCGGAGTCAGGGTCATCCACATCCGGCAGGATGGGGAACTCCTGCTCCGACTGCCACTGCAGAATCCGATCCCGGCGCGGCGGGCTGTAGTCCCGCTGCTCCACCTGCAGCAACATCTGCCGACCCTCCTGCTCGCCCAGGTCTTCATCCTTCATCAACCACTGCAGGAGCTCATCGTGCGGCAGAAAGTGCCGTGCAATCATCACAAACACAAGCCGCCCGTAGTGCCCGATGTCCTGGCCGTCCTCGAGTGAATCGAGCAGATGCGCCATCATCGAATCCTTGCGCAGCTCCTCCACTCCACCGCCCACGCCCGGCTCCCCCGCCGCGGAGCTGGGCGACGGCGGCTCTTTGCTCGAGCTCGCATCATCCCCTGCATCCAGCCGCGCTCGCGCCTCACGCCGCGCCTCGGAGTCCCCACTCGAACTTCCACTCCTCACCGACTGGCCTCCTCGCGAGACCGGCGCATCTCCCTGCATGCTCGAAGCGGCCGACCCTGGATGCACCGCCTCGGACAACGCCTCGGCAGCATCCCGCTTCACGCGAGCGGCCCGCGTCAACGATAGGTCTCTGCCTCCCGTCTCTCGCCGCCCGGGCCGCGCCGCCGACATCTTCTCCACTAACTCCTTCAGCTCCGCCATCTCGGCCTCGAGCCGATCGGCCCGCTCATTCGCCAGGTCAAGAGCCCGGTCGCGGTCATTCCCATGCCCCTCCGTTCCGGCCGGCGCGTCGCCCGCATCTCCCTGCCGCCCGGCCTCCACCTCCGCCCTGTCAAATAACTCCATCTCGTCTGCACTCGCCTTGTGTTCAGCCATTCCGTACTCCTATACGCTTTTTCTTCGCCATCTGGTACTGAGACGCTATCGCAGCGGAACCCCGTTGTCCAGCCCCGGACCAACTCGTCGGCCAAACCGAAGTAACAGCGACGCCGTACCCTTCTTACTCCAAGCCGGCCAACGCCAGCGCCTCATCCACACTCCGAGCCTCCAGCAACACAGAACGCCCGCTCGCGCGCAAGACTCCGGCCTCCACCGCCTCATCCATCCATGCCAGCAGCGAGTCATAGAAACCGCCCACATTCACCAGCACCACAGGCTTCTGGTGCAGACCGATCGTCTGCCATGCCAGCACCTCAAACATCTCCTCCATTGTTCCCAAGCCACCCGGCAGAATCACAAACGCATTGGCTCGCTCGGCCATCAGCGCCTTGCGCGTATGCATCGTGCTCGTCACATGGAGCTCCGTCAATCCGTGGTGTGCCACCTCCACGTCCACCAGCACCTGCGGGATCACACCGACGACCTCCCCGCCAGCCCGCAGACACGCGTCCGCCGTCGCTCCCATCAGCCCAGTCTTCGCCCCGCCGTAGATCAGACCCACACCATGCTCGGCCAACGCCCGCCCGAGCGCTGCCGCCGCCGCGCGGAACTCCGGCCGCGTCCCCATCGCACTCGCACAAAACACCGCGACACTCTTCTTCCGCATGCTGCCCAGCGTAGCAAAGGCACTCGCGAGCCGACGAAGGCAGGTGCCGTGGAGCGCACGCCCGCTGCCATGGTTCAGTGATGGCCGCCGCTACTGGTTGCACGCAGGCTTGGCGGAAGCGTGGCTGCGGGTGTGAATTTGCCGTAACAGCGCTCACCTTGTCTCCCGTCACGCCGCAGGAAGTCTTTCTTCCGAGCTCAGCGCATCTCACACCACATGCTTCCCGCCGAACCGAACGGTGAAGGCCTTCAGCAGCTCTTGGAACTCCTCGCCGCCTTCGGCCTCTCCGCCCTTATCGGTCTTGAACGCGAGCTTCGGCAGAAGTCCGCCGGCCTCCGCACCTACACCCTGGTCGGTCTCGCCTCCGCCCTCTTTCTTCTGGTCTCCAAGTACGGCTTTACCGACGTCCTCGTCCCCGGCCACATTGAGCTCGACCCCTCCCGCATCGCCGCACAGATCGTCTCCGGCATCGGCTTCCTTGGCGCCGGCGTTATCTTTGTCCGCTCCGACATCGTGAAAGGACTCACCACGGCCGCCACCATCTGGCTCACCGCCGCCATCGGCATGGCCTGCGGTGCCGACCTCCTTCTGCTTGCCACGGCGACCACGTTTCTCTACTTCACCGTCGCGCTCGCCTTTCCCCTCCTCCTCGGGCGGCTTCGCGGAGGCCGTCCCAGGCCCGACGACGACGTCCTGGCCCCCGGAGCTCCACCGGAGCATCCCCGAGCCCCCACGGCACCGTAAAGGCCCGCCGTGGCGCAATCACCACACCTCCCCTCGTATCCTGTAGCAGCGCTGCTCTGGCGCTCGGCCCTGGCAGGGGCCCGTCTTACCTGCGCCCATCATCTGAGGTCCAAACCGAAGTTCTATGAAATGAATATTTTGCGCAACATGTGGTAGGGGGTACTCCCCTGCCGCAACCCCTCCTGAGCCGGCTCCGCCACTCGCTCCCCGGCGCCACTCCCCTCGCCCGCCAGCCAACCTAAAATAGTGGCTGGAGTCCGCCTTGCCCGATCCCGTCTTCTCCCCGCTCGTCACCACGATGAACCCACAGCAAGCGCTCGGCGTCACGGCCGTCGACGGCCCCGTCCTCCTGCTGGCCGGCGCCGGCTCCGGCAAAACCCGCGTCATCACGCACCGCATCGCCTACCTTATCCAGGAGCGCAATGTCTCCCCGGACTCCATCCTCGCCGTCACCTTCACCAACAAGGCCGCGAAAGAGATGGCCGAACGCGTCGAGAAGATCCTCGGCCACAGCACCCTCGCCCAGCCCACGCTCGCCACCTTCCACTCCTTTTGCGTCCGCGTGCTCCGCCGCGATATCGAGGCGCTTCGCACCAACGGACAGGGCCTCACCCGTACCTTCGCCATCTACGACGAATCCGACCAGCAGGCGGTCGTCAAGCAGGCTCTGCGCCGCCTCGCCATTGACGACAAGCAACTCAAGCCGCGTGTCGCCCTCGGCCGCATCTCCTGGGCCAAAAACCATATGATCGACCCGCAGGAGTACTTCCTCGCCTCCTCCAATCCCATGGAAGAGAAGATCGCGCACATCTTCGAGATCTACCGCAAGGAACTCTTCAAAGCTAACGCCCTCGACTTCGACGACCTCCTGCTCGAAACCGTCCGCCTCCTGAAAACTGACGCGCAGGTCCGCGAACGCTACAACCGCCGGTACAAATACCTCATGATCGACGAGTACCAGGACACCAACCGTCCCCAGTACGAGCTCATGAAGCTCCTCGGCACCCACGGCAACGTCTGCGTCGTAGGCGATGAAGATCAGTCCATCTATTCCTGGCGTGGCGCCGACATTCGCAACATCCTCGAGTTCGAGAAGGATTTCCCCGAAGCCCAAACCATCCGCCTCGAGCAGAACTACCGCTCCACGGAGGTCATTCTTCAAGGTGCCTCCGCCGTCGTCGCGCAGAACACACAGCGCAAAGGCAAGAACCTCTGGACCTCCCGCGAAGGCGGCTCGCTCATCGGCCTCTACGAGGCCCCCGACGGCGAATCCGAAGCCCTCTTCATCGCCGATCGAATCCAGTCCTACATCCGCGAGGCCGCCCAGAACCCCGGCCAAACCGCCGATACGCCACGCTGCGCCGTCCTCTATCGCACTAATTCCCAGTCCCGCCTCGTCGAAGAAGCCCTCCGCCGCTTCGGCATTCAGTACCACATGGTCGGCGGCTTCTCGTTCTACGACCGCGCCGAAGTCAAGGACATCCTCAGTTACATGAAGCTGGTGCAGAACCCGCACGACTCCATCGCCCTCGCCCGCGTGGTCAACTCCCCCGCGCGCGGCATCGGCAAGACCACCATGGAGACGCTCGAGCGTATGGCGCTCTCCACCGGCACCTCCACCTGGGACGCCATCGCCGCCGCCACCCGCGACCGCCTTCTGCCGCAGCGCGCGCTCACGGCGCTCGACGGCTTCCGCCGCTTGATCGAAGACGCCCGCGCCATGCTCGGCCCGGACTTTGCCAACGCCCTCGCCGCGGATGCCGGCTCCGCCCCTCAATCATCCGTAACCGAAGACGAGACAAACTTCGACATCGCCTCCTTTGCCCCGGAAGACGACACCGACTTCTCTTTCGGCGAGAACGACACCCCCGCCCCTACCGTTATCGCCAACGACGCCAACTCCTCCTTCGACACCTCCTTTAATTTCGGCTTTGACTTCGGCCCCTCGGAAGAGATCTCCACCGTCGCACCGGAAAACGCCCACGACTCCGACGCCGCACACACCCCCGAGCCCGACACCGTCATCAGCTTCAATCCCTTCGCCCCCGTTCCGCTCGCCGCGCACACGCCGTCCCGCCGCGAGCAGATCCTCGCCGCGCAAGATCTCACCGCCCCGCCCGAGCCTGAAGCCCCCAGGGCAGCCGATCCCTTCCGAAAGCCCGGCGACCCCGCCACCCTCCCTGAGCTCATCCGCTTCCTCAACGAGCGCTCCGGCTACATCCGCGCCCTCGAAGACGAGGCCACACCCGAAGCCTTCTCCCGCATCGAAAACCTTAAGGAACTCGCTAACGCCGCCCAGGACGCCACCTCCCGCGGCGAATCCCTCGCCGACTTCCTCGACCACGCCGCCCTCGTCTCCGACGCCGACCAATACTCCGCCGAGGCTCGCGTCACGCTCATGACCCTCCACGCCGCCAAAGGTCTCGAGTTCCCCCTCGTCTTCCTCGCCGGCATGGAAGAAGGCATCTTCCCCCACTCCCGCACCTTCACCGACCCCGCCGGCCTCGAAGAAGAGCGCCGCCTCTGCTACGTCGGCATGACCCGCGCGATGGACACCCTCTTCCTCACCCGCGCCCGCTACCGCCGACGCTATGGAAACGACATGCCCGAGGCCTCCGTTGCCTCGCGCTTCCTTGAAGAGGTCCCCTCCCGCCTGGTCGAGGATCTCACCCCCGCGCGCCCGCAGTACGACAGCAACTCCTCCTCTCGCGACTCCGACGACTACGTCCGCTCCCGTTTCTCCGGCTCCGCCTACGCCACCCCCTATCCCCGCAGCAACGGCAATCGTAACGCCGAAGCCGGCGACCAGCATTTCTCCTACGAGGATGAAGATCAGACTGGCTCCCGCCCCGCCGCCAACCGCTCCGCACTCCCCGGCCTCTCCACGGGTTCCGGCAAACTCGACAACACTGCCAGCTTCTTCGCCGCCCGCGGCATCAAGTCCAGCCCCCGCGGCCGCCCCAAACTTGACGTCCCCGCCCCCACCGGCAAGACCGGCCTCCTCAAGGGAACCCGTGTCCGCCACCCCAAATATGGCGAGGGCATGGTCGTCGACCGGCTCGGCGACGGAGAAGATGCCAAGCTTACGGTACAATTTCCAGGGCACGGCGTGAAAAAGCTAGTGGAGAAGTTTGCCCAGCTCAGCCGCCTTTAGATTTCGCAGCGACCCAGAGTTCTCCCAAAATCCAGATTCCAGCTCCATGAAAGAGATGCATGGCAAACACCAAGGCAATGACTGACACAGCCGAGCGCAAGAAGCTGAAGCGCGCCGCCCGCCGCAAAGCCACTCCGAAGGCCAAGCGCACCACACCCCGCGGTTCCAATAAACAGAAGTTGAAGAAGCTCTCCCGCGGCCAGTCCAAGCGCTAGCCTCATCCGTACCGGCAGCAAGGGCCACTTCCATCTAGAAGTGGCCTTCGCTGTCTCTGCTTCCCACGCTCATCTTCGTGTAACGTCAAAGTCACACGCGCTAACTCCAGACCCCAGCCGAGGAGCCCACCCCGCTGCCCCGACAGATCTTCGCCACTAAGTCGATCGATAAGCTCATCGGCGAATCCGAACGCCCCGAGCACGCTCTCAAGAAGACACTCGGTCCGATCTCCCTTACTGCCCTCGGCATCGGCGCCGTCATCGGGTCCGGCATTTTTACAGTGATCGGTACAGCGATCGCTGGCGAGAAGTTTGATACCTCCTCGATCCTCCACGCCCCCGTCGCCGACTTCCTGATCCACCACTCCGCCCTGGCTGGCCGCCCGGGCGCCGGTCCCGCCCTCGCCCTCTCCCTCGTCCTCGTCGCCATCATCTGCTCCCTCACCGGCCTCTGCTACGCCGAGCTCGCCAGCATGATCCCCATCGCCGGCTCCGCCTACACCTACACCTACGCCACCCTCGGCGAACTCGTCGCCTGGATCATCGGCTGGGACCTCATCCTCGAGTACGCCGGCTCCAATATGAGTGTCTCCGTCGGCTTCGCAGCCCACGTCGTAGACCTTTTAGACTGGTTCGGCATCCACCCCTCCGCCCGCTGGATCTCCCCCGCCTACCTCCCCGGCGGACTCACCGACCTCGCCGGCAACACCATCTACCCCCCCGGCTGGCACCCCGGCTTCAACATCCCCGCCTTCCTCATCGTCCTCCTCCTCACCGTCGTCCTCGTCCGCGGCGTCCGCGAGTCCGCCCGCACCAACAACATCATGGTCCTCCTCAAACTCGGTGCCATCCTCCTCTTTATCGGCGCCGGCGCGCATTTCATTAAACCCACCCTCTACCACCCCTTCGCCCCCAACGGCTGGTCCGGCATCCTCACCGGCGGCTCCATCATCTTCTTCACCTACATCGGCTTCGACTCCGTCTCCACCGCCTCCGAAGAGTGCCGCAACCCACAGCGCGACGTCCCCATCGGCATCATCGCCACCCTCATCATCTGCACCGTCTTGTACATCGGCGTCGCCGTCGTCCTCACCGGCCTCGTCCCCTGGCAGAGCATGGTGGATGACGCCGCCCCTGTCGTCAACGCGCTCAAAAAACTCTCCACGCAGCCCGGCGCCCACTCCCTTCACTGGGTCCGCCTCGTCGTCCTCGTCGGCGCCCTCCTTGGCATGATCTCCTCCATCCTGGTCTTCCAGTACGGTCAGGCCCGCGTCTGGTTCGCCATGTCCCGAGACCGCCTCCTCCCCTCCCTCTTCTCCCGCGTCCAGCCCCGCTTCCGCACCCCGGCTAACGCCACCTGGATCGCCGGCGTCCTCGTCGCCATTCCCGCCGGCCTTTTCGACATCGGCACCCTCACCGACCTCTCCAATATCGGCACTCTGTTTGCATTCGCTCTCGTCTCGATCGGCGTGCTCGTGCTCCGCTATAAGGACCCCACCCGCCGCCGTGGTTTCCGAGTCCCCCTCGGCCCGGTCATCCCCGTTCTCTCTGTACTCTTCTGTGTGCTTCTCATGGCCGGCCTGCCGATCATCACTTGGCTTCGCTTCTTTATCTGGCTAGCCCTGGGCCTTGTCATTTATGTCCTCTATTCCCGCAAGCGCTCCGAGTTTTACCAACCCTAGTGCGACGGGGATCGAAGAGCCACGGATGCCGACTGGGTTCTGCGTGACAGATTTGGCGCTCACTTCCGATGCTCTCCAACTCGTAGCCACCTCCGCGGGTGGCGGAGCACGACAGGCAGGAAGTGACACACAGCAGAAGCCCGCAGCAGGGCCGTAGGGGTGATTGCTGCGGCTTTTGAGCTGCGGGGAGGTGGTCTACACCTCCTGAAGCTGGTTCTTGCGTGGTCGCCGATTGGCCTGCAACACCTTCTTGCGCATCCTGAGGCTCTTCGGAGTGACCTCGACGAGTTCGTCGTCGGCAATGAACTCGATGGACTGCTCGAGGGTAAGGACTTTGAACGGCACGAGGCGAAGGGCGTCGTCGGACCCGGAAGCTCTCATGTTGGTGAGCTTCTTCTCGCGGACGGCATTGACGTCGAGATCGTTATCGCGGGAGTGCTCGCCGACGAGCATGCCTTCATAGACCTCCACACCGTCGCCGAGGAAGAGGACACCACGCTCTTGCACGCCGTCAAGAGCATATGTCGTGGTGACACCCTGCCGATCCGAGATGAGGGCACCCGTCGGACGTTGTGGAATGTCACCGGAGTAGGGGATGTATTCACCGGCAATGGAGTTCATGATGATGGTTCCGCGCGTTTCGGTCAGCATTTCGTTGCGAAGGCCAATGAGTCCGCGCGAGGGTACCTTGAACTCCATACGGACTCGGCCTGAGCCGTGGTTGGCCATTTTGACCATCTCACCCTTGCGAGGCCCGAGACGCTCGATGACGGTGCCGACGAACTCTTCGGGCACGTCGATGGAGAGTTGTTCGGAGGGTTCCATAAGCTTGCCATCGATGCGCTTTGTGACGATAGTGGGACGGCTCACCATGAGCTCAAAGCCCTCGCGCCGCATGATTTCGATGAGTACGGAGAGTTGGAGTTCGCCGCGACCCAAGACCTTGAAGGTCTCCGGAGAGCCGGTGTCTTCGACGCGGATGCTGACGTTGGTGAGGAGTTCGCGCTCGAGCCGCTCTTTGAGGTTGCGTGAGGTGACGAATTTACCTTCGCGTCCGGCAAAGGGCGAGTTGTTGACGGAGAAGTTGATCGCGATCGTGGGTTCGTCGATCTTGATCAGCGGAAGGGGCTGGGGATTGTCAATGGAGGTGAAGGACTCGCCGATGGTGATGCCGGGAACGCCCGCAATGGCGACGATGTCGCCGACGGTGGTCTCCGTAATGTCGACGCGCTTGAGTCCGTCGAAGGAGAAGAGCTTAGTGATCCTGACGTTCTGGAGCGAGCCGTCGATCTTGGAGACGGCAACCTCCTGCCCGGTTTTGAGCGTGCCATTGAAAACTCGGGCTATGGCGAGGCGGCCAAGGTAGTCCGAGTAGTCGAGGTTTGTCACCAGAATCTGGAGGGATCCGTCCGGATCGCCGGAGGCGGCGGGAATGGTCTTCTCGATGAGTTCGAAGAGTGGCTGAAGATCGGTGCCGGGCCTGGCAAGGTCCATGGTGGCGGTTCCGGCCTTGCCGTTGGTGTAGATGATGGGGAACTCGAGGACGCTTTCGTCGGCGTCGAGGTCGATAAAGAGGTCATAAACCTCATTGACAACTTCCTGTGGCCGGGCGTCTGGGCGATCGATCTTGTTGATGACGAGGATGGGGGTGAGCTTGGCCTCGAGCGCCTTCGAGAGGACGTAGCGCGTTTGAGGAAGGGGACCTTCGCTGGCATCGACCAGAAGAACGACGCCGTCGACCATCTTGAGGGCACGCTCGACTTCGCCGCCGAAGTCGGCGTGGCCCGGGGTATCGACGATATTGATCTTGGAATCCTTGTAGTGGATGGCAGTGTTCTTCGCGAGGATGGTGATGCCGCGCTCTTTTTCGAGATCGTTGGAGTCCATGACCCGCTCGACGATGGCTTCGTTGGAGCGGAAGGTGCCGGATTGGCGCAGCATGGCGTCTACGAGGGTGGTCTTGCCGTGGTCGACGTGGGCGATGATGGCGATATTGCGAATGGTTTGGACGGGCGCAGACTGGCTCACGGTAGGAGACCTATCCTCTTCTGACTCTGGTGGAAGATGAGTGAATGAGTGCGTAGAAGGTGCAGTCAGACGCACCATCCTCAGTCTAACCCAGCCAGGGCGGGGATGTTCAGACTGTGCGGGATGCTGAGCTCGACACGACGGGGAAGACAGATTTGAACAACCGCTTCAGGTAAGTCTTCTAGGCAGGATGAATGGACGGCTGGGGAAGGGATGCTCCTTGCGCTTCGCAGCACGCACTCTATACTCAGAGTTTCCGCATGCCTCAGGTTTCGCCCTCCCAATTCGAGATGGCCTCGCTACAGCAGTATCTGCTGGACCATGCATACGACGAGATGTTTGCGACGCGAGACGCATTGCACCCGCACTATCAGCCGTTGCTGCAGCGCTTTGCAGCGCTGCCGCCGGAGGAGTTGCAACGGCGCAAACAGGCGGCGGATCTTTCATTTCTGAATCAGGGCATTACGTTCACGGTCTATGGGCGGGAGGAGGGGACAGAGCGCATCTTCCCGTACGATCTGCTCCCGCGCATCATTACCGCCGCGGAGTGGGCCACCGTGGAGAAGGGGCTCACACAGCGGATCATCGCTCTCAACCTGTTTCTCAAGGATATTTACAACGAGGGTCGAATCCTGGAGGACGGGATCGTGCCGCGTGAAGTGGTGTACTCGTGCAAGCACTTCCGACGCCAGATGTGCGGGCTGCAGGTTCCGCGAAACGTCTACGTGGCTGTGTGTGGGACGGACCTGATCCGGCTTGAGACGGGCGAGTTCGTTGTGCTGGAGGACAATCTGCGGGTTCCTTCCGGCGTGAGCTACATGCTGACGAATCGGCGCGTGATGAAGCGCATCTTTCCGCAGCTCTTCCGGACGTACAATGTAAGGACTATTGAGCAGTACACGCAGCTGCTGTTGGGAAGTCTTCGGGCGCTGGCGCCCGAAGGAAGGCCGGAGCCGAACATCGTTCTGCTGAGCCCGGGCGTGTTCAACTCGGCATATTTCGAGCACGCGTACTTGGCGCGTCAGATGGGAATTGAGTTGGTGGAGGGTCGCGACCTGGTGACACACGACAATGTGTGCTACATGCGGACAACATCGGGGCTGCGACGTGTTGACGTGATTTACCGGCGCGTGGACGACGACTTTATTGACCCACTGGCGTTCCGGTCGGATTCGATCTTGGGAGTGGCTGGCCTGTTCAACGCATACCGCGCCGGCAACGTCACACTGGCGAATGCGTTTGGGACAGGTGTGGCCGACGACAAAGCTCTGTATGCGTATGTGCCGGAGATCATTCGCTATTACCTGAGCGAGGAGCCGCTTCTGAAGAACGTGGAGACGTTTCTGATGACGCGGCCGAAGGAGCGGCAGCATGTGCTCCAGAACCTGGACAAGCTCGTGGTGAAGGCAGTCGGCGAGAGTGGGGGATACGGGATGCTGATTGGGCCGCAGTCGACTGCGGAGCAGCGTGCGGACTTTGCACGGCGGATTGAGGCGGACCCGCGGAATTACATCGCGCAGCCGACGGTGAGCTTTTCACGGGCTCCTTGTTTGATTGGGGACGCGCTGGAGCCCAGGCATGTGGATCTACGGCCCTATGTGCTGTATGGGGACAAGGTGACGATTGTGCCGGGCGGGCTGACGCGGGTGGCGCTGAAGCGTGGCTCACTGGTGGTGAACAGCTCACAGGGTGGCGGGTCGAAGGACACCTGGGTGTTGAACGATTGAGGAGGGGTCCATGCTGAGCCGCGTTGCTGACAGCTTGTACTGGATGAGTCGCTACCTGGAGCGTGCCGAGCATACGACGCGTCTGCTGGATGTGAACCTGAATCTAATGCTGGATGAGGGACCGGCCTCTGCGGAGCGGCGATGGCAGAGGGTGCTGCTGGCGCTCGGCAAACCAAAGCACATTGTGTGGAGCGGCAACCCGTATGATCTGACGCGAGCGCTGACGTTTGACACGCAAAATAAGTCGTCGATTCTGGCGTGCATCATCGCGGCTCGGGAGAACGCGAGAAACGTTCGAGAGCAGATTTCGACGGAGATGTGGTCGCGGTTGAATTCGCTGTACCTCCAGGTAACTCGGCCGGAGATGCAGAGCGACATGCATGCCGAGGCGTTGATGAGCGGCAGTGCGGAGCCAACGGAGTTTTTGCAGCAGGTGATGGAGGCGGTGCAGCAGTTTCAGGGGGTGACGGACTCGACCGTGAGCCATGGGGAGGGGTGGCAGTTCATCCAGGTGGGGCGGTTCATCGAGCGGGCGACGGCTGTAGCGATGCTGCTGGAGGCCCACTTCCCGGATCTGTGGGCGCCGGTGGACGAGTTGCATGAGGCGACGCAGTATCTGGACTGGATGGGCTTGCTGCGGTCGGCTACGGCGTTTGAGGCGTACTGCAAGGTTTATACGGCGGATCTGACGCCGGAGCAGATCCTGGAGTTCCTGCTGCTGGATGCGGCCTTTCCGCACGCGTTGCGGTTCTCGATTGATAGTCTTCAGCGGGCGCTGGATGCGATCCAAGGTGAGAGTGGGAAGATGCGGGCGGAGCCTTTGCGACGGCGGGCCGGGAGGCTGCAGGCGGCGCTGTCGTACTCCTCAGTCGAGGAGATCCTGGAGAGCGATGTGCTGGCGTATTTGGCGCACATCAAAGCCGAGTGCCGTGCGATCCACCAGACGATCTATGAACTTTATGTGGACTATTCGATCCAGGCGGCATTGGCGGGCTGAGCGGCGATAAGGGAGAGGACGCGATGCACTTTTCGATTCGGCATCTGACGAAATTTTTGTATTCGAATCCTGTGAGCGAAAGCATGATGGAGACGCGGATGCACCCGCGGTCGGACGCGGCGCAGCGGTGTCTGACGTTTCATCTTTCGGTGTCACCCCGGTGCCGGGTCTTTTCTTACCGAGACCACCTGCAGAACCATGTGCACCACTTTGACATCCCGGGGCCGCATGGGCAGCTGGTGATTGTGGCTGAGTCGCTGGTGGAGATGCAGCCGGTGATGCCGGTGCCGGCGTTTCTGGCGCCGGAGGCGTGGGAGGATCTGGATCAGATCATCGCGGAGGGAGACTATTGGGAGATGCTGTTTCCTTCCGAGTTTGCCCAGCCTACGGAGGAGCTGGAGAAGCTGGCGGCGCGGTTCGACGTGCGGCGGCGCGATGACCCGCTGATGGTGCTGCACCAGTTGAGCCAGCAGATCTACGAGTACTTCACGTATGTTCCGCGGTCGACCAAGGTGGATTCGCCGATCGATGTGGCGCTGGTGAACCGCAAGGGGGTGTGTCAGGACTTTTCGCACATCATGATCGCGTTGGTGCGGGCCAAGCTGCGGATTCCGTGTCGGTACGTATCTGGGTACCTATACCACGGCGAGTCGGACGAGGACCGGTCGGCGGCTTCGGCGACGCACGCGTGGGTGGAGGCTTTGGTTCCGCAGCTGGGTTGGGTTGGGTTTGACCCGACCAACTGGCTGGTGACGGGAGAGCGGCATATCCGGACGGCGATCGGTCGGGACTACGCGGATGTGCCGCCGACGCACGGGATCTTTCGCGGTCGGGCGGACTCCGAGCTGTCGGTGGCGGTGCGGGTGACCCCGAGCGAGGGAACCTTCTCGCTGGATCAGGAGATGCCGGTTCCGGAGGACTGGTCGATCCTGGTGGAGAAGGCGACCCAGATGCCGGAGCAGCCGGCTGCACTGACGCGGCAGCAGATGATCGCGCAGCAGCAGCAACAGCTGCAGTAAGGGAGTACCCCCCGTACTTGTTGCGCAAAATCTTGATATGACTTGGATTAGGTCTGGACCCGTGCCCCTTGCTCTGTACCGAATAGCCATTCTTGCCGGTCCATGAGCCGCGAGGGGGGGGTACTGCACGATGGACACGGAGTCGTTTCAGGTGGTCGTGCCAGAGCTGGCCAGCAAGGGACGTACTTCCCCGTTCGCCACGCAAACGGCTTCTTTCGCATGGGTTCGCTCGGGACCTATGGCGTCCCTCCGGTCTGATTTGAGGCTCGATGCAACGGCATAGTTGGATCCCAGACGTGCTGTCTTCAGGGTAGCGGGTCGAGCGGACGCGGTGCGTCATATCGTCGGGGTAATTGTCATGGCCCTTCGACCGCAACTATGTGACGCGGGCGGCAAGCCCCGGCTCCGACGGTGGCGCCAGCTTTCGGTTGAGGTGACTATCTGTCTCAAGTCGGAGCGCCGCACGAAGCGCTTCAACTCGGATGTTGCGCCAACAATGCGCGCGTCTCCGCGACGACCCGGGCGGTGAAGCCCGGGGTTCGAACGAGCGCGGAGGCGAGCATCGGATGGCCTCTGTCGTCGTAGTAGACGCCGGTCTCTCCCGGCACATTAATGACCACGTCCGTGATTACGCGTGCGGCCTGCCTGGGGGTGCTCCAGTACCTCATGAAAGGCACCAGGAGGGGAAGGATATGACGCAGCAGGAATCGGACAAAGGCATTGGCCTCGCGTCCGAGGTCCGTCGAGGGATTGAACCCTGGCTCAACGGCGTTGAAGTGCAAGCGCGGGACCTCGCGGGCGAACTCCAGTGCGACGGCTAGGGTGCACTGCCAGACCTCCCCATCGAAGAGCACGTCGCCACCGAGGCTCTTGACGAGTTGATGGACGCGGACGTGGTTGCCGGCCGCTCCCTTGTCGAGTATCTCGAGTGGATCCACGTGGGGGTCAAACTCGGTCCACTGGCGGCCCCAGTAGGCGCGAATCTCGGCTTTGCCGATGACACGCCCACCTTCGGATGCCTTGGGCCAGCTGACGCTCTCTCCCATGAGGGCCAAGGCACCGTCGATGTCCCGCCGGTTGAAAGCAGAGTAGACCTGTGCGATGAGGCTGTCTTTCGCGATCATTTCCTTCCTTCTTAGGGAAGAAGTACACCTGAAATGCCCCTAGGCGGGCGGTGATGGTCCGAGGCTACAGGTTGGTTTTCTTGAAGACGCGTTCGGGGACGTGGCGGATGACCCACATGATAGGGGCCCATTTGCCCGGGACGTAGAGTGTGTCCTGCCTGTTATCGACGGCTTTGACGATGGCGCGGGCGACGGCGTTGGGATCGGCGAATTTGTTGGAGCCGGGCATGTTGACGGTCATGGGGGTGCGGACGGGGCCGGGTTTGATGGTGAGAACGGTGACGCCTTCGCGGTCGACGCGGTTGCGCAGGCCTGAGAGGAAGGCGGAGAGGCCTGCCTTGGAGGCACCGTAGACGTAGTTGGACTTTCGGCCGCGGTCGCCGGCGACCGAGGAGAGGACGGCGAGGACGCCGGAGCGGCGCTCGACGCAGAAGTTGGCCAGCCAGGTGAGGAGGGAGACCGGGGCGGCGAGATTGGTGTGGAGGATGCTGTCGGCGACGGTGAAGTCGCCCTCGGCCTGTTTCTGGTCGCCGAGGACGCCGTGGGCGAGATAGGCAACGTCGAGGCCCTGCAGGGAGTTGACGGCGTGAGTGAGGAGCTCTGCGTGGCGGCTGGTGTCGTCGAGATCGGCGACGGCGGTGAAGACGGTGGTGGCGCCGCGGGTGCGGAGGTCGGCGGCGACGACGTCGAGTTTTGCGGGGGAACGGCCGACGAGGAAGAGGTGCGCGCCGCGCGCGGCCCAGAGGCGGCAGGTGGCCTCGGCGATGCCGGAGGTTGCGCCGAGGACGAGGATCTTTTGCGGGGCGGAGGCGTTGCGGTGGTTTTGGGGATTGGCGGAAGGGTTGGGGGCCATGCTCAGGCGGCCTCGCCGGTGACGCGCTCCCAGAAGGAGGAGGTGATGCGTGGGTCTTTGAAGCGGGCGAAGTCGCGCCAGTTCGGGTAGAAGGCCTGGTATTGGGCGGCGGTCATGGCTGCGTCCTTTGCGGGGTAGAGCCGGCCGCCGAAGTCGCGGGTCATGTCGGCGAGGCGCTCGAAGAGGGGAAAGCTCTTGCCAGGCTTGATGGGGAAGTCGAGGGCGAGGGTGATGCCGGGCTTGGGGAAGCTCATCATGCCGGGCGAGGGGACGTCGCCAAAGGCCTTGAGGACGGCGAGGAAGCTGGCGAGGCCGGATTTGGCGACCTCGTGGAGGATGGAGACCGTGCCCTCTCGGGCGGACTCCCAGGGGATGACGTATTGGAACTGGAGCAGGCCGCGCTTGCCGTACAGGCGGTTCCAGTCGAGGATTTTATCGAGCGGGTAGAAGAAGGGTTCGTAGTCCTGGAGGGCGGTGACGCGCTGGTGGATCTGCTTGTGGAAGAACGCGGTATTGAAGAGGGAGACGGAGAGCTTGTTGAGGGCGAAGCCTGGAGCTTCGATGGGGAAGAAGAGCTTGGGCTCAGGAGAGGGCTTGAGCTCGCCGGGCACTTCGGAGTGATCGCCCTGCATGAAGACGCCGCGAGCGAAGTTTTTGCCGGTGGAGGTGCAGTCTACCCAGGAGACGGTGTATTCGATGTTGGCGGACTGGGCGGTGAGATCGAGGAACTCGTCGACGCCGTGGAACTGGATGCCTTCGTAGTTGATCTTGCGGGAGGCGATGCGCTTGAGGCGGAGCTGGGCCCAGGTGATGAGGCCGGTGAGGCCCATGCCGCCGATTGTGGCGGCGTACATGTCGGGGTTGTCGGTGCGGGAGCAGAGCATGCGGGTGCCGTCGGAGCGGACGAGTTCGAAGGCGGGGACGTGGCAGCCGAAGGTGCCGGCGATGTGGTGATTCTTGCCGTGGATGTCGTTGGCGATGGCGCCGCCGAGGGTGACGTATTTGGTGCCGGGGGTGACGGGGAGGAACCAGCCTCGGGGGACGGCGAAGTCGAGTATCTGGGCGAGGGTGATGCCGGACTCGGCGGTGAGGACGCCGGTGTGCTCATCGAAGGCGAGCAGGCGATTCATGCCGGTGGTGACGAGGAGGTTGCCGTCGCGGAGGAGGCAGACGTCGCCGTAAGATCGGCCCATGCCGACGGGGAGAGAGGCGTCGTGGAGGTCTGCGGCGACTCGGGGGAAGTCGCCCTGCCACTGGAGAGGGATGAGGTGGGCGCCGTACTTTGGGTAGCGTCCCCAGGATTCGAAGCTGGGGTCGGTGGCGGGGTTGTGGGGTTCAGCGGCGGTGGGAATCTCGGCTAGGGCGGCGGCCATGGTTTTCTCAGGATACCGCTTTGGGCAGATTCGCGGAGAGAAGACGACAGTGGGGGGGGGGTACGAAGGGCACCTAGCGTGCAAGATCGGGCGGATGTGCGGCTGGAGCGGCGGACCCAGTGGAGGCGAACTGGGGATTGGCGCCTGCCATGGGCGGAAGCGAGAGGATGAAGACGCTTTCGCCCTCGAAGACGGCGAGACGATGGTGGGTGGGGTCTAGGGCGAACGGTTGGCGGGTGAGGGCGGGTTCGTGGATGCGGATGGAGAGCAGAGGAGCGCCGTTTTCGGTTCGGAGCAGAAGGAGCTGTTCGCCGGTGATCTCGGAGGCGTGAAAGGGACTGGTGGGCGCCCAGCCAGCCGCGGCGAGGGGAACGGCGAGTGGAAAGACGGAGTCGGTTGGCGCACCTTCTATGGCGAGGGGTGAGAGTTGCTGGGAGTGGAGTGTGCCGCGGGCGAGGAGCGTGCCGTCCGGGCGCAGGATGCGGAACCAGCGATCGTCTGTGTGGGAGTCGCAGCCGGTGAGCATGAGCTGGTTCGCGGCGACGCCCTCAAGGTGGGGGAAGCAGGTGGAGTGGAAGCGGGCGAAGAGCTGGGATGCGCCGGACCAGGTTGTGAGGCGGAGGTGCCAGACGCCGGGCTCACCCCGAAGCAGCGTCAGTTGCCCGGTGTTGGTGAGGGTGGGCGGCAGCGCTCTGGAGCTTTGGTGGGAGATGCTGACGAGGTGGAGGGAAGCATCGGGCGAGGTGCGGGAGTAGAGGTGAAGTTGGACCTGCTCTTCCGGACCGCTTGTACCGCTATTGGCGAGGAGCTCCGCGTGTTCCTCGGGTGTGTGGAGCTCGTGCAGAATGCCGACTGCGAGGTGGAGGCGGTCGGGGGAGAGTTGCAGAGAGGCGAGCGGGCCGGAGAGTGGGAGGGAGGAGGCTTCCTGTAGGTCGGGTCCGAGCCAGATGAGGCGATCGCGCTGGTGCAGGATGGCGGGCCGGCCGGATTCTGCCCAGAGGTATCGGCCGTTGTCGGGGACGCGCCAGTCTTCGGTCTTGAGGAGATGGCCGGTGGAGAGTTGGACGAGCAAGGCCCGAACCATGCGGGGGGAGCTCTCGGGACGGTCGGCGGGGTGCCTGGGGGTGAGGCGGTGGGAGTCGAAGGTGATGAGGAGCTGATCGTTACCCAGAAAGGCGAGGGCGGCGGTGGAGGTGAGATTGCGCATCTCTGCCGAGCGGAGGCGATAGAAGCCGTGGGCTGCCAGCGGAATGGTCAACAAGGGTTGGGGCGATGTGAGCGGGAGGCTGGAGAGGATGGTGCAGCGCGGGGCGACGCAGTTGACCTGTTCCGGGAGGGGCGGAGGGGCGGGAGAGCGGGGTGGAGTCTGGATGGGGACGGCGATGGCGTGGATCTCCATAGGGCGGGCGGAACGCAAGACCAGGAGAGCGTGGGCGGGCAGGCGAAGGCTCCTTTTGGAGGAGGCGAGGATTGTGCTGCCATCGGGGCCGGCGGCTACCTTGAGGGAGAGGTCGGCCAGGTGCCAGACCTGGCCGGGGAGGACCTGCGTGGGGCGCCGCTGCTTGGGGTCGGGGGCAGGCTGAAGGAAGACGGGGAAGTTGGGGTTTTGGTGCCCGGTCATGTCGGGCGTGTCGGTGTGTCCGATGCCGGTGGACTGGCCGTTGCCGCCCTCGCCGAAGGTGCTGGAGTGGAAGGCCTGGATGGAGACGGTGGAGGGATCGACGTTGACGACGGGGGCCAGCAGAGAGATCCAGGTGAGGGGCTCGCGAAGGGCCTCGTCACAGGCGGTGGAGAAGCGGAGGGCGAGCGAGGTGTGGTGGGAGGCGGCGGTGTAGGGTTCGAGGGCGACGACTTTGGCGTGGAGGGTTGCGCCCTGCGGGAGGGTGCAGGCGCCGGCGTGCCAATCTTCGGCGACGGTAAACAGAACGGTGTCGCCGAGGTTGAGCTTGGCCGCGTCGAGTGATCGGATGAGTTCGGCTTCGAGGGGAGACGACGGGGCAGGTCCCTGCCCGGAGCACGGCAGGCCCAGGAGAACAGAGAGAAGAGCAAGGAGATGGGGACGGCGCATACAGTGCTCGAAGACGCGGGTGAAGTGTACAGGAGCCCGGGGGCGGGTTGCCGCGAGACGCAGTGGCGTTTGCCTTGGAGGCGAGCGGTGTGATTCTCTGGCGCAATGCAGGACTGTAGGCGCGTGGTGTGGGCGATGTGGGTCGGCGTGCTGAGCGGGCTGCTGGCGGGGTGCGGGTCTGGGATAGCTCCGCAGGGAATGACGGGATCGGGTGGGGGTACGACGGGTACGAGCGGAGGTTCCGGTGCGGCGTTCTCTGGGGCAGTGATGGGGGCGGGGCGGCCGGTGGCTGGTGCGGCGGTGATGCTGTATGGGGCGGGGTCGACGGGGAACGGGATGGGGGCGACGGCGCTGCTTTCCGAGAGCGTGACGACGGGGGCGGATGGGAGTTTTGCGGTACCGGGCAAGTATCGCTGTGCGTCGGGGTCGGAGGAGGTGTATGTGGTGGCGCGTGGGGGAACGGTGGGAACGGGGACGGCGGCGAACGGGATGTTGGCGGAGATGACGTTGTTGGGGACGTGCGGCGCGGTGAGCGGGACGGCGCGCTACGCGGTGAACGAGGCGACGACGGTGGCGGCGGTGTGGGCGATGCGGCCGTTTCTGGCGGCAGACGGGACGATTGGGGCGACGGCGTCGAATGGGGTAGGGATTGAGAATGCGGGGGCGATGGCGCAGGCGCTGGTGAGTGTGACGACGGGGACGGCGCCGGGTTCGGGCGTGGGCGCGACGGTGACGGTGCCTGTGGCGAAGCTGAATACGCTGGCGAGCCTGCTGGCGGTGTGTGCGGCGGATGCGGGTTCGGCGGGGTGTGGGACGGTGCTGGGCGGGGCGGCGGATACGCTGGCGGCGGCGGTCGGGATGGCGGGAGCGCCGGGAAGTGGGGTGGCGGCGCGGTTTGGGGTGTTGGCGGGGGTGACGCCGGTGTTCCTGCCGGTGCTGGCCGCAGCGCCGCCGGACTGGACGGTGGCGATGACCTATGCGGGTGGGGGGCTGATCGCGCCGACGAGCGTGGGGGTGAGCGGGCCGACGGCGGTGGCGGTGGATGCGGAGGGGCGGGGGTGGGTGGCGAACTATGGGGGGGTGTTGTCGGTCTTTGGACCGACGGGGACGCCGGTGTTTGCGGCGGGATTGAGCGGGGGAGGGATGGGGGACAGCTATGGGTTGTCTATCGATCCGGCTGGGCGGGCGTGGGTGACGAATACGGATGCGGGGACGGTGACGGTGTGGAATGGGGCGGGGACGGTGGTGAGCGGGGGGAGTGGGTTTGGGGCGGGGGATCATCCGGTGGGGGTGGCGATCGCGGCGGATGGGACGGTGTGGATTGCGGACAACGGCAATGCGACCGTGCAAAAGTTGCGTGGGACGGGGGAGAGTTTGGGGGTGTTTGGCGCGAGTGGGCTGGCGTTTCCACAGGCTTTGGCGGTGGATGGCGCGGGTGGGGTGTGGGTGGGGAATGGGACGGGGTCGATGCTGACGCATTTGGGGCCGGGTGGGGCGACGCTGGCGGGTGTGAGCTGCTGCGACGGGGTGGCGGGTGTGGCGGTGGATGCGGGGGGGAACGTTTGGGCGGCGAACTACTTTGGGAGCAGTGTGAGCCGGGTGAGCGCGGCGGGGGTGGTGGATGCGGCGGGGCCGTACAGGGCGACGGGGCTGAGCGGGCCGCAGGGGATTGCGGTGGATGGGGCGGGAGCGGTGTGGGTGGCGAGTCTGCGGGCGGCGGGGGTGACGGAGTTTGCGGGATCTTCGGCGAGCGTGCCGGGGGCGGTGGTGTCGCCGGCTGGGGGGTGGGCGACGGATGCGGGGTTGAACCAGGCGACGGGGCTGGCGATCGATGCGAGCGGGGATGTGTGGGTGTCGAACTTTGCGGCGGGGACGGTGACGGAGGTGGTGGGGGTGGCGACGCCGGTGAAGACGCCGCTGGTGGGGTTGGCGGCTGCGCCGTAGATTGGCATCCCCTTCCGTGCTTTGGGGATTTAAGTCCTGAGAAGGTGAGAGATACGTCTGGATCTGTGTGGTGCTGGTGAGAGTTCTGGGAGCGCGTCGATCGCCGCAGCGGCGAGGGCGCCTGCTGAAGGGGTGCCGGTGAGGCGACGGCACGCAAGATAGCGGGTAGACCGAGCGATTGCTGCAGAAGAGTCGAGGGGGCGGGGATCGACCTGGCGGTCGATGATCCCATGCATGACGGTGAGGCCGTCATGCATGGGCCACCCTTGCGGGACGGATTCGGCCGAGACGACGGGGGTTCGGTGAGAGACGGGTGTCCTAGACGAGGTGGAAGCGCTCGCGCATGAGGCGCTGGAAGCGGGGCCGCCAGATGAGGTCGTAGGCGAGATCTTTGCCGGGGAACATGGCCAGGGCGGCGCGGCGGGAGTCGGCGATCATCTGGGAGGCGTCGTCGACGCTGAGGGTGGCGTCCTGGGCGATGGTCTGCATGACGAGCGTCATCATGAGCTGGAGGCGGCGGAGCTGTTTGCGCTCGTGCTCGCGTTCTTCGGGGGACATGGATTCGGCTTCGACGGGAGTGGGGCCGTGATCGGGTGTGGGTTGGGGGTGGTGTTCGGCCATGCGTGGCCCTCCGGGGTGCTTGTTCGGTGAGTTGCGTTGTTGGGATTGGACGCGGAAGTGGCGTTTGGGGTGCTTGGGTGGTGTTGTTGGGGGAGGGGCCCTGCTTTGGTCAGGATGACGGCGAGGCGGGCAAGGCAACGGCAGGTCCTTCGCTTTGCTCAGGATGACAACACGAAAGGCAAAGGCAAAGGCAAGGGGCAAATACAGGGGTCCTTCGCTTCGCTCAGGATGACGGCGAACAGCAAAGCAGAGGCAGAAGCGAGGGCGATGTGAGAGCTAGGGGGCGGGGTAGGAGGGGAGACCGGTGGTGGAGGTGATGGAGCCGTCTGGGTGGAGGAGAAAGGTGGTGAGGCCGAACTGGTCGGTGCGGAAGGTGCGAGTGTGGGCGGCGGCGAGGCGGGCGAGGATCTCGGGGCGGGGATGGCCGAAGTGGTTGCCGAGGCCGGTGGAGATGACGGCGTCGGCGGGGCTGACGGCGGCGAGGAAGTCGGGTGTGGTGGAGGTGAGGGAGCCGTGGTGGCCGACCTTGAGGAGGGTGACGGGGCCGAGGCGGCCGGAGGCGAGCATGGCGGCTTCGGAGGGGGCTTCGGCGTCGCCTTCGAGGAGGATGGAGGCGTGGCCGAGGGAGACGCGGAGGACGAGGGAGTCGTCGTTTTTGGGTGCTCCGGGGTTGGTGTAGGCGGGGTTGGGGGCGAGGACGTCGATCTGTTGGGGGCCCCAAGGAAAGGTTTGGCCGGCGTGGAGGAAGCGGATAGTGGTTCCGGCGGCGCGGGCCTGGGTGAGCAACGCGTCGAAGGCCTGGGCGTGGGCCGGGAGAGAGACCCAGAGCTCGCGCGGGTGAAGGTCTCGGAGGACGGCGGGCATGCCGCCCATATGGTCGGAGTGGGCGTGGGAGAGGACGAGGGTGTCGAGGCGGCGGAGACGGCGGGACCAGAGATAGGGGGCGACGACCTCTTCGCCGATGTCGAAGGAGGCGGTGGCGGAGGCGGCCTCGGCGATGGAGCCGGTGGGCCCGCCGGCGTCGATGAGCATGGTTTGGCCTTCGGCGCCGACGAGGAAGAGGGAGTCACCCTGGCCGACGTCGATGGCGGTGAGCTCGAGAGTGCCGGGGAAGAGGAGCGGGGGTTCGGGCCAGAGGACGAGGAGGGTGGTGAGCGGGAGGGTGAGGGCGGCGACGAGGGCCCAGGTGCCGGAGCGGCGGGCGGCCCAGCAGCAGAAGGCGAGAGCGAGGAGGGCGAGGGCGATGACGAGGGGAGCGGGCGGGGGGACGCGGGCGTCGGCGAGTGGAGCGTGGGAGATGTGGGAGATGGCGAAGGTGATGGCGTGGAGGAGGAAGGCGGTGAAAGCGCCGGGCAGGATGGCGAGCCAGGGGCTGAGGAGGGCGGCGACGAAGGTGAGGATGGCGGAGGGGAGGAGGATGCCGACGAGGGGGACACTGAGGAGGTTGGCGGGGAGTGCGAAGAGGGTCGCGCGGTGGAAGTAAACGGCCATGGGGAGGGCCATGGCGAGCTCGGCGACGAGGCCGATGAGGGCGAGCTCGAGTGCGGCAAGGCTGAGGCGGAGGAGGGCGATGAGGGCGGGACCGGCGAGGGGGACGAGAGCGCGGGAGACGAGGCTGGACCAGAGGCGGAGGGAGACGCGGAGCTGGGCGAGGCGAGGTGGAAGGGATTGGTCGAGGCGGCGCTCGGGGAGACGGCGAAGGGCGCGGGAGATGGGGAGGAGGGTGTGTTCCGAGAGGGGGATGGCGATGCCGGCGATGGCGAGGACGGCGAGGCAGGTCATCTGGAAGGACGAGGTGAAGAGGGCGGAGGGAGACAGGAGAAGGGCGACGAGGGCGGCGAGGCCGAGGGCGTTGAGGGAGGATGGGTGGCGGGAGAGGAGGCGCGCGAGAAGAAAGACGGAGGTCATGAGGAGGGCGCGCTGAACGGGCTCACCGAAGCCGGTGACGAGGGCGTAGACGGTGATGACGGGAACGGTGAGGAGGGTGGCGATGAACGGGGAGAGATGGAGCCGCCGAAAGAGTGCGAAGAGAAGGCCGGCGAGGAGGGCGACGTGCATACCGGAGACGACAAAGAGATGGAAGGAGCCGGTGCGTTCGAAGCCCAGGCGGAGTTGCCGATTGAGGCCTGCGCGGTCGCCGACGAGCATGGCGGCGAGCATGCCGGCGTCGTCTGGGGTGAGGCGGAGGAGGGCGGGGAGATGGCGGTTGGGGGAGGAGGCGACGAGGGCGGAGAGGCGGTTGGAGGCCCAGGCTTGGGCGGAGAGGAGTCGGCAGCGCACGGTGGGGGAGGAGGCTTCTGGAAGGAGGGCGAGGGTGCGGGTGAAGGCAGTGCCGTGGGCGCTGATGCCCTGGGCGAGGAGGTAGTCGGCGTATTGCCAGGCGCCGGGGTCGCGATAGCGCTCGGGGAGGCGGAGTCGGGTGTCAAGCTGGAGGGTCTGGCCGCAGTGAAGGGTGGGGAGGTTGGGGTGGTCTGGCGTGGGGAGGAGGGTGAGGCGAATGCCGCCAGCGATAGGGACGAGGGTGGAGGTGTCCGGGGTGAGGAACTCGATGCGGGAGAGGGCTAGATCGATCTGGAGTGCGGCTGGGGTGGAGTCTTCGGGGTCGGCGGGCTGCCAGGTGTGTTCCGCGTCGGCGGTGGTGTTGGGAGCTCGCGGGGGGAGGAGGCGGGAGCGGAGGACGGTGCCGACGACGGTTCGGGAGAGGTTGTCGGCGAAGGGGCGGAGGGCGAGTTGGGGATCGGGTGCAGGGGCGAGGTGGGCGGCGAGGGCGCCGGCGATGAGCCAGAGGGAGAGGGTGGGAAGGGCGGCGACGTGGTGTGCCTGGGGGCGCGCGGGGAGGCGGCGGGCGAGGAGGAGGGAGAGGGCGGTGAGGGCGAGCGCGAGCGCGGCGAGTGCGAGGAGGAGGGCGATGGGGTGGGGGGTTAGGTGGGCGAGGAGCTCGCCGGCGATGAAGGCGAGGGCGGCGAAGAGGAGGGGGGCGCGGCGCGGCTGGAGAGGCTGGATGGCGTGTTGCGGCCAGAGCTTCGGGGCCAGGGGGTCGAGGGAGGAGGGCATCGGGCGAGAGGCCTTGGCCTGACGGCGGATGGTCCAGGGAGGGGATGCCGGGTGGGTGCCGGTCTGGGTGGGCCTGGAGGGTGCGGCTAGGCTCGCGGTTGCTGGGAGGGAGGGTGGTCCAGGACGGCGATGGTTTCGAGGTGCGTAGTTTGGGGGAACATGTCGAGCAGGTGGAGCTCGGCGAGGATGTAGCCGGAGGATAGCATTGGGCGGAGATCGCGGGCGAGGGAGGCGGGGTCGCAGGAGATATAGATGATCCGCGGGGGGTGGAGGCGGGCGAGGAGGGTGGAGGCATCGAGGCCGAGGCCGGCGCGGGGTGGGTCGAGCAGGACGAGGGAGGGGCGGTCGCGGGAGATGGAGGCTTGGCGGAGGAAGGCAAGTGTTGTGGATTGAATGACTTCGATGTTGGGGACGTGGGCGGAGCGGAGGTCGGCGGCGGAGGCGGGGGAGGATTCGACGGCGGTGATGCGGTCGAAGTGGGGGGCGAGGGCGCGGGCGAAGAGGCCGACGCCGGCGAAGAGGTCCCAGGCAAGTGGCTGATGGTATTGGGGTTGGGCGGCGGAGAGAGCGGTGTGGACGAGGGTGGGGAGAAGGTGGCGATTGATTTGGAAGAAGGAGTTGCGGCTGACCCAGAGGGGGGTGGGGGTGGATTTTGGGCTGAGATGGACGGGGTAGGCGAGGCCGGGGCGGCCCCAGGCGAGGGGTGGGAGGGGTCTTCGGGATTGAGTGTGGGGGGTGTTGGGCCGGAGTGGGAGGAGATCTGCGCCGAGGCCTGCGAGTTGCGGGAGGCGCTCTTGGAGCGCTTCGGCGAGGAGGTTGAGAGATCGCTGCAGGTTGTGGGGCGGCGTGTGTTTGGGGTCTGGGGTGGCGTGGAGGAGGAGGGTCAGCTGGAGGGCGGTTTCGTCGGGGAGGGTGAAGAGTTCGAGCTGGGCGGTGGCCTCCAGCCAGCGGGCGGTGTTGGGGTCGGAGGCGGCGAGGGAGGTGAGGGTTTGGGCGGCGCGGAGGAGGATGGGGGCGGAGATGGGGCAGGTTTGGATAGGGAGGAAGTCGTTTGTTTGCCCGAGGTTGTAGCCGAGGGTGAAGTGGTTGGGGGAGCCAGGGGAGGGTTCGAGACGGAGGCGAATTCGGTTGCGGTAGAGCCAGGGCTCCGCGCTGTGGAGATGAAGGGGTGGAGGGTCCAGGTCTCGGAGGAGGTTGAGCAGGATGTTGCGTTTGTGGGCGAGCTGCGCGGGGTAGGGGATGTTTTGGAGCTGGCATCCGCCGCAGGGGCCGAAGTGGGGGCAGAGGGGGTGGACTTGGGTGGTTGGGGGTTGGGGGAGAGGGGGAAGGGGTCCTGCTTCGTCGGGGTCGCTGGGGAGGGGATCGGGGGCGAGGGTCATGCGACGCTCATGTAGAAGAGGCTGAGGCGTGGGAGGAGGTGTTGCTGCAGCAGTTGTTTGTGGACGAATTGTCCCTGGAGTTGTCGAAGTTGCACGACGCCCATGCGGGAGCGGTAGGGGGCGAGTTGTCGATCGGCCTCGGCGCGGAGGGCGGAGAGTTCGGTCTCTGGGGTGGCGGTGAGGAGGGCGGCGACGAGGCGGTCTTCGAGGGTGGAGAGGGTCCGGTCCAACTCTTCGAGAGTGAGGGTTGGATGGGCTGGATCGGTGAGTAGGGAGGTCTGTTCCAGCGGGAGATGAGGGGGCTGCGGCGGGGAGGGGGAGGCGGGATCGCGGCTGGCGGCGAGGGAGCGGAGGCGGACGGCGGCTTCGGCGGCGAGGGTGTCGGCGACGCTGGGGAGGGTGGCCGCGTCGAGGGTGTCGGCGTTGCGACGGAGGAAGGCGGCGACGCGGTCGGGCTCGAAGCCGGTTTCGGCGGGAGTGGGGGAGGGTGCGTTGGGTTGGGCGTCGGCGGAGGCGTGGGCGGCTGCTTCGGCGGCGTCGATGACGGCCTGGGCGCACCAGGCGAGGCCGTTGACGGGGCGGAGGCGTTTGCCGCGGGCGGCGGCTCGCCCTTGGCGGAGGTCGTGTTTGTCGAAGGCGGCGTCGACCCCGCGGAGGACGACTTCGAGGGGGAGGCCGGCTTCGCGCCAGGTTTCGATGAGGACCCAGTCGAGGGTGGAGAGGAGGAGGAGGGCGCCGCGGCGTTTTTGGAAGTGGTCTTCGATCTCGGTGAAGTAGTTGATGTAATTGTGCATCGAGCTATGAGCCAGTTTATTCCGCTCAAGCTGAGTTAGGTGCCCAGGGCGCTTCGTACCGAGGTATGACTGAGCGTAGTCGCGGCTGAAGGAGATTAGTTGATTTCTCGGTGCTGAGGCTATGCAGATTTATACCGCTCAGGGGCGGCGGGGCGGGTTGCGGTCAAAGAGGATGCGGAGGCCGCGGAGGGTGAGGAGATCGTCGATCTCGCGGAGGTGGCGGGAGCCTTCGGCGACGAGGGAGATGAGGCCGCCGGTGGCGAGGATGGGTGTGGGGCCGAGCTCGGCGAGCATGCGGTCGAGGATGCCGTCGATGAGGCCGATGTAGCCGTAGAAGAGGCCGATTTGGATGTTGTCGATGGTGTTGGTGCCGATGATTTTGGCGGGTCGGCGGATTTCGATGCGGGGGAGTTTGGCGGCGCGGGCGAAGAGGGCTTCGGCGGAGATGCCGAGGCCTGGGGCGATGGCGCCGCCGAGGAACTCGCCGCGTGGGGAGAGGACGTCGAACTTGGTGGCGGTGCCCATGTCGACGATGATGCAGGCGGTGTGGAGACGGTCCCAGGCGGCGACGCAGTTGACGATGCGGTCTGCGCCGACCTCGGAGGGGTTGTCGGTGAGGATGGGGATGCCGGTGCGGATGCCGGGCTCGACGAAGACGGGGCGGAGGTGGAAGAAGCGCTCGGCCATGGCGCGGAGGGCGGAATCGAGGGGCGGGACGACGGAGGAGATGACGAGGCCGGTGACCTCCGCGAAGGAGAAGCCGTGGAGGGCGAAGAGGGAGTGGAGGAGGAGGCCGAACTCTTCGGGGGTTTGCTCGCGGCGGGTGGTGACGCGCCAGGTGGCGACGGGGTCGGCGGTGTGGGGGAGCGCGAGGTCAAAGAGGCCGGCGACGATGTTGGTGTTGCCGACGTCCAGAGCTAAAAGCATAAAGACAGCTAAAAGCAAAAGCGGGCTAAAAGCAAAAGCGGGCTAAAAGCAAAAGGCGGGCTAAAAGCAAAGGCTGGCTGGAGGCAGTTGCGCTGGAGGCGAGGGCTCGGTGTGTTGCTCTGAGCTTTACTTGAGCGTTGTTGTTTTGGGCGTGGTTGCCTTTGGCGTCTTTGCTTGTGGCGGCTTGCTCAGCTGTCTTTCTCGCGAACGCCGCCGGAGCGGACGGTGCGGAGGGTTCCGTCGTCGGCGTGGACCTGGAGGAAGCCTTCGGGGGTTAGGCCGGCGGTGGTGCCGGTGTAGCTGCCGTCCTCGGGGACCTGGACGCGCTTGCCGAGGAGCCAGGTGGAGTGTTGGGTGAGGTCGCGTGTGTCGGGGTGGCTGAGGGTTTGGATTTCGGCGTCGAGGTGGCGGAGGAGAGAGGCGAGGAGGGGTTCGCGGGGGATGAGGGGGGCGGGTTGGGTGGAGGCGGCGCGGGGGAGTTCGCGGCGGAGGGAGGTGGCGGCGGCGTCGAGGTCGGGCGGGAAGGCGAGTTGGTTGCAGTTGATGCCGATGCCGATGGCGGCGTAGCGGAGGGTGGGGGTGGGGCTGGCGGGTGTGGCGGGGTTGGCGGCGGACTCGATGAGGATGCCGCCGACCTTGCGGCGGTGGAGGATGAGGTCGTTGGGCCAGCGAATGTCGATCTCATGGGGGATGGCGAAGCCGGTGATCTCGTGGATGGCGGATTGGGCAGCGAGGGCGGTGAGGAGGGAGAGGCGCATGGCCGAGGGGAGTGGGATGGCGGGAGTGATGAGGGCGGTGAGGTGGAGACCCTGATTGGGTTCGGAGAGCCAGGTGTGGTTGCCCCGGCCGCGGCCTGCGGTTTGGAAGTCGGCGATCCAGACGCCATGGCGGGCGCCGGCCTGGGCGGCCTGGAGGGCGAGGGTTTGGGTGGAGGTGGTGGAGGGGAGGTGGTGGAGGTGCGTGGCGAATTCGGTCGAGACGATGGCGGCTTCGACGGCGGGGAGATTGAAGGGGGGCTGGGTGGTGGGCATGGGCTGGCGACGGTTGCCGGGTGCGGGACGAAAGGAGCTAGGAGGGGTCTGGGGCGAGGCGGAGGGTGAGGTTGGTGGCGGGGGCGGAGTGGGTGAGGGAGCCGATCGTGACGTAGTTGACGCCGGCGGAGGCGTAGTCGCGGACGTTGGCGAGGGAGATGCCGCCGGAGGCTTCGATGGGAAGGGGTGGGTTGGCGGCGCGGATCTGTTCGACGGCGGCGCGGACGAGCTCGGGGGACATGTTGTCGAGGAGGAGGGCGTCGGCTCCGGCGGCGAGGGCGTCGGTGAGTTCGTCGAGTGTGTGGACCTCGACCTGGATCTTCTGGTTAGGTTTGCGATGGGCGAGGGCGCGGGCGAGGGTGGGTCGCATGCCGCCGCCGAAGCGGATGTGGTTGCTTTTGAGGAGGACGCCTTCGGCGAGGTCGTGGCGGTGGTTGAGGCCGCCGCCGCAGCAGACGGCGTAGTGGTCGAGGGAGCGGAGGCCGGGGCCGGTCTTGCGGGTGTCGAGGACTTCGGCGCCGGTGCCGGCGACGGCGCGGACGAAGCTGTTGGTGAGGGTGGCGATGCCGCACATGCGGGTGAGGAGGTTGAGCAGGGTGCGTTCGGTGGCGAGGATGGCGGCGGCGGTGGAGCGGATGACGGCGAGTGGCTGGCCGGGGCGGACGCGGACGCCGTCGAAGATTTCCGGGTGGCTGACGACCTGAAAGCGGCCGGGAGGGGTGTGGGCGAGGTGGGCGAAGAGTTCGAGGGTTGCGGGGATGACGCCGAGGCCGGCGACGACGCAGGGCTCTTTGGCGACGATGGTCCCTGTGCCGCGCGTCCCGGTGTCGATGACTAGGGCTGTGGAGATGTCGGAGATGGCCTTATCTTCGAGGAGCGCGTGCTCGAGGAGTGTGCGGACGCGCTTGCTTTTCCAGTCCATTCGCGGGAACTCCGGGTAGCGCCGGTGGGTTTTGAGGCGTGGGGTGCGACAGGAGCATCTTACTCGGGATGCGTTACGGGAGGTGAAGATGGCGCCTGCGCTGGCGGTGATGGGTCTTGGGCGGCAGGCGGCGACGATGGTGCTGCTGGCGCTACCGATTGCCTGTGCGACGTGGACGGTGACACACGAGGAGGTATTTCGGGAGCCTCGGGATGTGTGCAAGGAGAAGAGCCAGAGTGCCCACAGCTTGCCGGTGCGGAAGTTTTTCTACCTGTTTACGTGCGAATACTGCTTCAGCCACTATGTGACGGCATTTTTTCTGGTGTTGACGCAGTTTCAGATGCTGTACGCGGGGTGGCGGGGGTATCTGGTGTCTTGGTTTGCGCTGGTGTGGCTGGCCAACTTTTACATGAGTGCGTACAACCGGCTGCGGCTGGAGATCAAGCATGAGAATGTGGTGATTGCGGCGGAGCAGAAGCAGGGCTAACTCGAGATGGGCGGGTGCCATCCTAAGGATGAGGAGAATGCCATGGCTGAGACAAAGGAGCAAGAGCCGCGCGGATTTGGGGAGCACAGTCGCGGTCTAGCGGCGGAGTATGCGCACGAACAGGGGTGGGGGCTAGACGAGGCGGAGCGCACCAAGCAGCCGGAGGGTCGGCAGGCGACGGACGGCGGCACGGATTATGACTACGGCGCGCGGGACTTTGGCGATGAGGCGGCTGACACGAGCGGCACGGACAGCACGCTGGAGAAGAGCGTGGAGAAGGCTTTTAGCGGGTTAACGCAGGGCGGCGACGCGCCGCGAGAGGAGAAGTAGATGACGACCAAGCACGAGGAGCACGCGAGCAAGGCGAGCGAAGAGGCGATGCGCGAGAATGACGCGCACACACGTAAGGTGAACTCGCCCGATGCGGTGCCTGGCGACGACGCGGCGCACGCGCACAGCCATGCGGCGCATGCACACGAGAGCGGAAAGACGCACACAAATAATGAGGCGGGCGGGTCAAGGACGGGAGAGATTCGGCAGCCTGAGGCGGATCGCTTGCGCCACCACGATGAACCTCAGCGCAGGAACGGCTGAGGAGAGAGTCTCGTGGAGATGGTGCTGGGCGCCCTGCGGGGCGCCCGAGCTATTGGATCGAGTCTGGTCAGGCCTTGTGGCCCTGGCTGACGCCGGCCTGGGAGTCGGGGCGCCGGCTTACGACCTTTTGCTGGCCTTCATCCTCGATGTCCGCGCTGTGGTTGGTGATGCCCTGATTGTCGGAGTGGGGAGTGCGGGTGCTGTTGGGACCGACGTCTGCTGCGGTGAAGGGAACGGTGTTGTGTTTGTCCATCTCCGAGGGGTGCTTGACGAAGGAGCGGCCCTGTCCGGTCTGTGCTCCGTCGAAGTCGCGGGCGGCGTCTTCGGGGCTCATGGAGTCCGCGTCGTCGATAGCGGCGAGGTTGCGCTGCTCGCGATCGACGTTGTTGCGGCTTTCGGTGTGGGGTGTGCCTTCGGGCTTGTGCTCGGATTTTGGGTCGGGAAAGATACCGGGTTCCATAGGTCTCCTGTTATGCAGATGAGATGACTGCCGGCGCTGGGATGTTGGCCTTTGCGGAGTCAGGCGGGAGGGAGGGAGTCGAGGGCGGCGCGGACTTTCTCGTGGAGGGACTGGTTTTCCGCCTGCTGTTTGCGCAGGCCGTCGATGACGGCGGGGGGCGCTTTGTCGAGGAAGCCGGCGTTGGAGAGCTGACGGTCCGCGGCGGCGAGGGCTTTGTCGAGGCGGGCGATTTCTTTATCGAGGCGGGTGCGTTCGGCGGCGACGTCAGCCTGGCTTGGGGCAGGGCGCTCGAAGAGGACGGCGACGTCGAAGGAGGATGTGGAGCGGGCGTTGGCACCTGTTGGGGGCTGCTCTGCGAGGGAGACCTCGCTGATACGGGCCATGCGGGCGAGCATGTCGGTGTTGGCGTCAGCGAGAGCGAGGACGCGGTTGGGCGCGTGGAGGGCGATGGGGGCGAACTCTTTTTCGGGGACGCCGAGATCTTTGCGGAGGGCGCGAACGGTGACGGTGAGTTCCTGGAGGAGCGTGATGGCATCTTCGGCGCGGGGGTCGGAGGGGAGGTCCGCGGGTTGTGGGTAGCGGGTGAGGGCGATGGACTTCGCGGGTGGGTTGCCGTTGTAGAGGGCGTGCCAGATCTCTTCGGTGAGGAAGGGCATGAAGGGGCTAAGGAGGCGCAGCGCGGTCTCAAAGACGGCGGAGAGTGTGGCGAGGGAGATGGCGGTGACGGGGTTGGGGGCGGTGGATGGCTCGCCTTCGGCGGGGAAGTCGAGGCGGAGTTTGACGAGCTCGAGGTACCAATCGCAGAGCTCGCCCCAGAAGAACTGGTAGACGGCGTTGGCGGCGTCGTCGAAGCGATAGGCGGCGAGGGAGCGATCGACGGTGGCGGCGACGGCGGAGAGGCGCGAGAGGATCCAGCGGGACTCTAGGGGGGTGTCGTCGGGCAGGGTTGGCTGGGCCGGGTTGGGGGCGGGCGCGAGTGGCGTGTGGACGGAGATCTTGTAGCCGGCGGCTTCAGCGCGGTCGAGCTGGAGGAAGAGGAAGCGGGCGGCATTCCAGATTTTGTTGGCGAAGGCGCGGTTGCCTTCGGTACGGGTCTCGGAGAAGGCGATATCGGTGCCGGGCGAGGCCATGGAGGCGAGGGTGAAGCGGACGGCATCTGTGCCGAAGCGGGTTATGATCTCGATGGGATCGATGACGTTGCCCTTGGTCTTGGACATCTTCTGACGGTCTGCGTCGCGCACGAGGGCGTGGATGTAGACCTCGCGGAAGGGGACGGCGTCGGCGAGGGAGCGGGGGCTGCCGTCGGGCATGGGGGTGGCGAGCATGAAGTGGCAGCCGAGCATGATCATGCGGGCCACCCAGAAGAAGAGGATGTCGGAGCCGGTGACGAGGAGTTGTGTGGGGTAGAAGGCCTGGAGGTCGAGGTTGCCCTGATCGAGGGCGGGGTCTCCGGTGCCGTTGAAGGCGGAGAAGGGGAGCAGGCCGGAGGAGAACCAGGTGTCGAGGACGTCGGTCTCTTGGCGGATGGTGGAGATGCCGCAGCCGGTGCAGGCGGGCGGGGTGTCTCGGGTGACGATGATTTTGCCGCAGGAGTCGCAGAACCAGGCCGGGATGCGGTGGCCCCACCAGAGCTGGCGCGAGAGGCACCAGTCGTGGATGTTGCGCATCCACTCGTCGTAGGTGCGCTTGTAGTTTTCGGGGGTGAAGCGGATGTGGCCTTCGTCGACGGCCTCCATGGCTTTGTCGGCGAGGGGCTGGATGCGGAGGAACCACTGGGTGGAGAGGCGCGGCTCGATGACGGCGCCGGTGCGCTGCGAGGTGGCGATGGCGAGGGTGTGGTCGCGGGTGGCGACGAGGAGGCCGAGGTCGGCGAGGTCGGCGAGGATGCGCTCGCGGGCGGCGTAGCGGTCGAGGCCGTGGTAGGGCGAACCGGGGAGGTCGATGTGCGCGGTGGCGTCCATGACGGTTAGGCGCGGGAGGGAGTGACGCTCGCCGATGAGGAAGTCGTTTGGGTCGTGGGCGGGTGTGACCTTGACGGCGCCGGTGCCGAACTCGGGTTTGGCCCAGACGTCGGCGAGGATGGGGACGGTGCGGCTTGTCAGCGGGACGGTTACGTTCTGGCCGATGAGCGCGGTGTAGCGGTGGTCGGCGGGATTGACGACGACGGCGGTGTCGCCGAGGAGGGTTTCCGGGCGGGTAGTGGCGACGGTGATGCCGTCGGTTCCGTCGGGGAGCGGGCCATTGGCGAGGGGGTAGCGGATCTCGTAGAGCTTACCTGGTCGCTCCTGGTGTTCGACTTCGAGATCTGAGACGGCGGTCTGTTGGACGGGGTCCCAGTTGACGATGCGCTCGCCGCGGTAGATGAGACCCTGCTCGTAGAGCCGGATGAAGGCTTCGCGGACGGCGCGGGAGCGGGGCTCGTCGAGGGTGAAGTACTCACGGGACCAGTCGACGGAGTCGCCGAGTCGCTTCATTTGGTTGGTGATGGCATCGCCATACTCGGACTTCCACTGCCAGGCGCGGTCGAGGAAGCGTTCGCGGCCGAGGGCGTGGCGGGTGGTGCCCTCCGCGGCGAGCTGGCGCTCGACCATCATCTGTGTGGCGATGGAGGCGTGATCGGTGCCGGGGACCCAGAGGGAGATCTCGCCGCGCATGCGATGCCAGCGGGCGAGGATGTCCATCTCGGTCTGGTTGAGCATGTGGCCCATGTGGAGACGGCCGGTGACGTTGGGCGGCGGAAGGAGTTGGGTGAACTTTGCCGGGCCGGCGTGCGTAGCGGTGGGCGTAGGGACGTCGAAGAGGCGCTCCTCGACCCAGAAGCGGGCCCAGCGGGATTCGATTTCGGACGGTTCGTAGGCTTTGGGGAGCTCTCGGTGCATGGCCCTTAAGGGTAGCATCGGAGCAGGGGTGGAGCTGAAGGAGGCGGTGTTGAACGGGTTGCGACAAGGACTGGCGGTTTTGCTGGCGTGCGGGCTGGTGGCGGGAGGAGCGCGGGCGCAGGAGGATGGGTCGCGGCACGCGCACGGAGGTGGAGGGGGCGATCGGGTGGGGATGTTTCAGACACTCGATGTGGGCGAGGACGGGGCGGGGGATGTGGCCTGCGTGTTTTGCACCGTGCACGTGGACGGGACGGTGCATGGCGATGTGGCGGTGCTGTTTGGGACTGTGGACGTGACGCGGGGGAACGCGGTTCAGGGCGACCTGGCGACGCTGTTTTCTACGCTGGTGCTGGAGGACGGGACGCAGGTGGACGGGGATGTGGCGACTTTGTTTGGGACGGCGCAGGTGGCGCCCACGGCGGAGATCCGAGGAGATCGGGCGATCTTCTCAAGCCGGTTTGGGTTGGAGGTGATCCTTGGCGGGCTGTTGCTGATGGTGGGGTTGATCTGGCTGGTTGTGTGGGGAGTTCGGCGGATGGTGCTGGCGCGGTAAAAAGGCCGCCTCGGAGGGAGGCGGCCGGTTGAGGTGTGGCTTTGGGGTGGAGCTAGAAGGGGTTGAGTTTATCGACGCCCTTTTTCTTCTTGTGTTTGCTGGAGCTTTCATCGCCCTTTTCGAAGGTGGGCGACTTGGCCTTTTTGCCGTTGGCAGGCGGCGCCTGGGCGGCCGGCTGCGCGGCACCGGGTTGAATTTCGTTGATCTGGTCGGGGGAGTCCGGAGCTTGTTCGACGGGGGGCAGGGCGGCGTTGGTGGCCGGCCCGACTGCGTTGAGGCCGTTGCCGGTGGGCGTGGCCTTAGTAGCGGTGGCGTCTGAGGTCCCGGGACTTACGATCTCGACGCCGAGGCTATTCGTGGGTGTGCCGGTAGAGCCCGTGGCGGTTCCGGTGACGGTGCCTTCCGAGGTTGTGGTGCCGTCGGAGTTGGGGACGTCCTGAAGGGCGAGCGGTGCGTTGGAGGGTGATGTGGGGGCGGAGGTCGCGTCGGTGTCGGGCTCAGCGGTGGCGGCGGCGACGACGGGCTTGGCCTTGGTGCTGCCGGGGTGTACGGCCTCGTTGAAGTCGGCGACGATTTCGCGGGTGATTGCTGGGGCGAGGGTGGCTTTGGGATCGGTGAGAGGTGGATCTCCAATCCGAGCGGCGGCGACGACATCCGGCTGATGGAAGAAGAGAAGGCGGGCGCGGTCCTGGAGGTGATAGGAGGAGCGGCTGTTCTCAAGGGCCTGGCTGTACTGCGCCTGTTCGACGGAGGGGGTGGGGATGGGGAGGTGCATGCCATCGAGGCGATCCTTGGCATCTTCGACGTGGGGCGAGGCGGAGTGATCGAGGACGACGGCGCGATAGGCGGCGGCGGCTTTGCCGTCGAAGTCTTGGATGAGGCGGGATTTGGAGGCTTCCGGAAGATTTTGGGCGCGGGCGGTGCGGGCTTCGGCGGCGTAAGCATCGCCCATGCCGATGAGGACGTCGTCCATGTGGCTATAGAGGGGATAGGTGTCGATGACGGTCTTATAGCGGGCGATGGCGGCCGGGAAGTCGGTGCGCGTCATGTAGAAGTCGCCGATGGAGGCTTCGCGGGTGGCGAGCATCTCCTGGACTTCGCGGAGGCGTTGCTTTGCCTGGGGGATGAGCTTGGAGTCGGGGTAGTCGGTGAGCATGCGCCGGTACTCTTCCTCGGCGTGCACGGCTTTGGAGTAGTCGCGGTCGGGCTTATCCATCTGGCGAAAGTAGATGTCTCCGATGCGCATCTGGGCCTCGGCGGCCTCCGGGGTATTGGGAAAGAAGACGCGGAAGTCGGAGTATTCTGCCTCGGCCTGAGCCAGGGCGGCGGTACCGCCTTCTTTGTACCAGGAGTCGGCGATGGCGAGCTTGGCGCGCATCTGGTATTGGGAGTCAGGGTAGGTGCCGAGGAGGTTTTGGAGCTCGAGGCGGGCGACGTCGAAATGCCCTTTCTTGATTTGAAAGAGGGCCTTGTCGTAGAGCTGGCGGTCGGGGAGGTTGGCATCCTGGACGGCAATGGGGTCTAGCTTCTTCTCGCGTGTGAGTGCTTTGCGGGTGTCCTTGGACTGGATGACGCGGTCCTTCTTGGAGGTTTTCTCCTTGATACGCTTGGTGTTGTTGGGTGGGAGCGCGGTGAGGGTCGAGTCCGCCTGAGCGGGAGCCGCGTTTGCGGTCGGGGTGCCGGCCGGGGCGGAGTCTGCAGGGCTTTGGGCACCGGCGGTCTGGGCCGGTGTTGCTTCGGGTGTGGGCGCGGCCGTCTGCGCACGGAGGCTGCCCGCAAACAGGGAGGCGACGGCGAGGCCGGCGAGGAGGCTGGCGCGAACGGAAGGGAAGAAGGACGGCTGATTCATAGCTGGTGCGGTACCCCGATGATCCCTTGATGCGGTTGCCTGGGATGCTTTTGATTTTAGACTGCCGGGACCGGGTGGGGGGAGCAGGCGATGGAGGTTTGGCTGAGGGGCACACGAGGAGGTGCGGCGGCGGGCGATGATCGACAGAGCCCGGCTTATGGAGCGGCCGGCTGGGGGGCGGCCTGTTCGGAGGGCAAGGCGGTTTTTTGGGGGGGCGAGGCAGCGCGGGCGGCGGCGAGGAGTGAGCGGGCGTTTTCGGTGGGGGAGGAGCCGGAGCTGAATACGGCGGAGCCGGCGACGAGCATATCCGCCCCGGCCTGGACGACCGAGGTGACGGTGTCGTGGGCGATGCCGCCGTCGACCTCGATGCGGAAGTTCAGACCCATGTCGCGGCGGAGTTCGGCGAGGTGCTGGATTTTGTCGACGGCGAGGGGGAGGAACTTCTGGCCGCCGAAGCCGGGGTTGACGCTCATGACGAGAACGTGGTGGAGGATGGGAAGGACTTCGACGAGAAACTTGACGGGGGTGGCGGGGTTGATGGCGACGGCGGGGGAGCAGTTGTGGTCCGCGATGAGCTGGAGGGTGCGGTAGAGGTGACGGCAGGCCTCCCAATGGACGCAGATCATGTCGGCGCCGGCGGCGGCGAACTCCGGGATGTACTGATCGGGGTTCTCGATCATGAGATGGCAGTCGAGGGGGAGTTTGGTGACGGGTCGGATTGCCTGGACGGCGGGTGGGCCGAAGGTGATGTTGGGGACGAAATGACCGTCCATGATGTCGACGTGGACGACCGTTCCGCCGCCCTGCTCGGCGCGGGCGATTTCGTCGGCGAGATGGGCGAAGTCCGCGGCGAGGATGGAGAAGGCAAGTTCGATCACGGTGGGGAGAGTTTACCAGCGGGGAGTGTGGCTTGGACGGGTTCGGAGGGTCCCTTGCGGGAGCGTCGGCTGCGGAAGGTGGGATCGGATAGGGGCTGAGGCTTCCCTTCGAGGACGGGGACGGAGCGTTCCACGCCTTCGCGGCCGGGGTGCAGGATTTTGGTTTTGAGAGTGCGGGCGGCGTCGCGATCAGTGGGCTGCATGGGCTTGGGGTCGCCAATGGCGGCGCGAGCGGCGGTGTTGAGCAGTCGGCGGATAGGCCAGGAGCCGTCGGGGTTTGGGGTGAGCAGATCGCCGGTGCGCTGCTTTTCCGGGCGGAAGTACCACCGGCGGAAGAGGGCGAGGTGGTCGGAGAGGAGGGCGGGGTCCGCGTCTGGGATGCTTTGTGCGTTGAGCGTAAGTGTGGCCAGGGCGGCGTGGGCGCGGTCTTCGGGCGAGAGGGTGTGGGGGGTGGTGGGAGGCGGGGTGATGAGGTGGGTCGAGGCTGGGCCAACTGCGGGTGCGGCGGTGTCGGCGGCGGGGGACTGCTCCCCGAGGGGGATGGCGGTGAGCATAAGTGGCTGGGCGAAGAGGGAGGAGCCGACGACGGTCTGCTCGCGGACGGCGCGAACGCCGAGGGTGGGCAGGAGGGCGGGTCCGGCGAGGCGGCCGGCGTCGAGGAGGAAGAGGGCGGCCTGCTCGAGACGGTCGGTGTGGGAGCCGGGTGCGGCTGGTTGGACGATGACGGCGCGGAGCTCGGGGAGAGGGCGGACGATGGGATCGGCGAGGGCGATGGCGGCCTTGACCTTCTCATAGTGGGAGTGGAGCTCGGCGGCGCGCTCGAAGTCCATGGCTTCGGAGGCCCCGTCGCGTTGTCCGGCGATGGGGATGAGGAGGCTTTCGCCGCGGGTGTGGAGGAACTGCTCGACGGCGTGGGCCTCCTCGGCGTAGGCGGAGGGTGTGCAGGAGAGATTGCAGGGGGCGAGGCACTTGCGCATCTCGCCGTAGGCGCAGCCGGGATGCTCGGGGAAGGGAGCGAGGTCTTCCCAGCAGCGACGGAGCTTGAAGAGGTCGAGGACGGCGTCGGTGAAGCGTTCGGCGGCGAGGCGGGAGGGGAAGGGGCCGAAGGTGTGGTCGAGGGAGCGGCGACCGAGGCGGTTGGAGACGACGAGGCGGGGGAAGTTGTTTTCGGCCGAGAAGCGAACGAAGAAGGGGGTGTGGAGGCGGAGCCGGCGGCGGGCTTCGGGGAGGCCGAAGAGGGCGGCGGAGGCCCCGTAGAGGAGCAGGAGCGATTCAAAGTCGGAGCCAGTGGGCGAGAAGGCGACGCGGGCGACGCGGGCGCGGAGGTTGAGCCGGCGGGTGGGCAGGGGGGTGCCGTCCGGGGTGGTGGCGGTCTCGCGTGGCGGGGGTGGCTGGAGGAGGCGGGCGGCGCGGCGGCGGAGATTGGCGGTGCGGGTGAGGAAGGGCTCGCTGGGGGGTGTGGATGGGGGCCCGAAGAGGGCGAGTAGGCCGGGGGAGTCGGGGATCTCGCGGAGGAGATCGGAGGCGATCTCCGGGGAGAAGGGGAGCTCGTGCGCGAAGGTGAAGACCGGGAGCACTGGGGCGATTGTAGAAGGGAGGCGGTGCATAGGGGGTTCATCGGCGAATCCGTGCCGGACTTTAGGCGCGGGGATTGTGGGGGAGGGTCCCCCCCCCGTACTTGTTGCGCAAAATCTTCGAAACACGCGGCTTAGGTCTGGACCTCCGGTTGGGGAAGGGGGTGCGCGCCGGCGGAGGGTGTGCCGCGTGCGTCGGGCGGATGACTTCAGTTTGCGCTTTGGGGTGGGGGTGGAGCGCCACTTGCCGGCTCGGTTGGAGTTGGACGGCTTGGAAGAGCGGCTGGGAGGCAGCGAGGGACAGGGCACGGCAGCAGCGGGTTTGCTCTAGGAATGAGAGCTAGAGGTGCAAGGGCACGGCAAGGCGAAGCAAAGCAGAAGCAGAGGCAGAGCAGGTCCCCTTCGGGATGACAACAAGGAGGGCAACAGCAAGGGTGACAGCGGGGGCAGATTTTTTCGGGGAGGGGAGTCGGGAGGGCGAGGGTGAGGTTTGGTGGGGGGGGGTTGGTAGACTGGGGGCATGATTCCTACCCTTGAGTGGCTTCCGGACGGCGTGAACTTTCTTGACCAGACCAAGCTTCCGCTGGAGGAGACGTATGTGCTGGCGACGGACTATCGCGAGGTGGCGCGGGTGATTCGCGAGATGGTGGTGCGGGGTGCGCCGGCGCTGGGGGTGACGGGGGCGATGGGTGTGGCGCTGGGGATTGAGCGGAGCCGGGCGGCGACGATCGAGGAGTTGACGGCGGAGGTGGCGGAGATCTGCGAGGTGCTGGCGACGACGCGGCCGACGGCGGTGAATCTGTTTTGGGGGATTGGGAGGGTACGGGATTTGTATAACCGGCTGGCGGCGGAGGGGGCGGCGATTCCGGAGATCAAGCGGGAGTGCGTGGCGCTGGCGCGGCGGATGTATGACGAGGACATTGCGGCGTGCCGGCAGATGGGGGCGTTTGGGGCGGAGTTGATGCCGGAGGAGGGGACGGTGTTGACGCACTGCAATGCGGGGGCGCTGGCGACGTGCGGCTATGGGTCGGCGCTGGGGGTGATTCGGGCGGCGGTGGAGCGGGGCAAGAAGATTGACGTGCTGGCGGATGAGACGCGGCCGTTTCTGCAGGGGGCGCGGCTGACGGCTTGGGAGCTGATGAAGGATGGGATTCCGACGACGGTGCTGTGCGACAACATGAGCGCGCACCTGATGAAGCAGGGGCGGATTCAGGCGGTGGTGGTGGGGGCGGACCGGATTGCGGCGAATGGGGATACGGCGAACAAGATCGGGACGTATGGGGTGGCGATTCTGGCGAAGGAGCATGGGATTCCGTTCTATGTGGCGGCGCCGTGGGCGACGATTGATCTCCAGACGGCGCATGGGGATGAGATACCGATCGAGCAGAGGGATCGGCGGGAGGTGACGCACTCGAACGGGAGGCAGATGACGCCGGATAACGTGGGGATTGAGAACCCGGCGTTTGATGTGACACCGGCGAAGTACATTGCGGGGATTATCACGGAGCGTGGGGTGTTGTGGGGGCCGTTTCCGGAGTCGATTGCGGCGATGGCGCGGGATGGGGTTCCGGAGATGGCGGGCACTCGGTCGTAGATCGCGTTGCGTGGGGCATGGACGGCGCGGGCGGGGGCGTGGTGGAATGTGGACGCCCTGGGAACGTGAGGTGGCGCTGTGCGATGGATATCTGGTGTGTTGCTATGGGGGATGGTGGTGAGCTCGGGGACGGGGTGGGCCCAGGGAACGGGGGCAGCGACGGGAACGCCGACGATTCGGGCGGAGTCGAATTTGGTGGTGGTGGACGTGGAGGTGCTGGACCACGCGGGCAAGCCGGTGCGTGGGCTAGGGCGGGAGCAGTTTGCGGTGACAGAGGGTGGCAAGGCGCAGGTGTTGCAGAGCTTTGAGGAGCACAGGGCGCCGGCGATGCCGGTGGCTCCGGAGGCGCCGCTGCGGTTGCCGCCGGGTGTGTATACGAACTACACACCGGTGCCCGCGACGCCGGCGCTGGATGTGCTGCTGATCGACGCGTTGAATACGCCTATGGAGGCGCAGAGCGAGCTGCAGCGGCAGATGCACGACTACATTCGGAAGGCTCCGCGGGACCGGCGGATCGCGATCTTCGGGCTACGGGACCGGCTGTATCTGCTGCAGGGCTTTACGAGCGATCCGGAGCTGCTGCGGGCGGGGCTGGAGAGGGGCGGGGTGCGGAGTTCGCCGCTGCTGGATACGCCGATTGGGCAGGCGCCGGCGCGGCAGCTGTCCGATGTTGTTGGGACGTTGGGGGCGGGAGACGGGACGTATGCGGGTGGGCCGGGGGCGACGCCGGATGAGCGCTTGCCGGCGCTGGGGGCGCTGCGGCAGTTTGAGGCGCGGGTGGCGGCGAATCAGTTGAAGGATCGGGTGCGGCTGACGGTGGACGCGATGGATGCGCTGGCGCACTACCTTTCGGGGTTGCCGGGGCGGAAGAACCTCCTGTGGCTGTCGGGGGCGTTTCCGTTGAATCTGGCGCCGAGCGGGGCGATCGCGGACAGCTTTGTCTCGTATGCGGATCTGCGGCCGGAGTTCGAGGACACGGTGAATGTGCTGGCGCAGGCGCAGGTGGCGGTGTATCCGGTGGATGTGCGTGGGTTGTTCAATGCGCCGCAGCTTGACCCCTCGCAGCAAGGGACGGTGGATGGGGCGCAGGCGGCGAGCCAGATTCAGCAGTTTGGCGCGCTAACGGCGGAGGAGCACACGACGATGCGGCAGATGGCGCAGCAGACGGGCGGGCAGGCCTTTGTGAATACGAACGGGCTGGAGCAGGCTGTGGCGACGGTGGTGGGGCGCGGCGACGACTTTTACACGCTGACGTATGCGCCGGCGACTGCGCCGAAGCCGGGCGAGTATCGGGGGATCGGCGTGAAGCTGGTGGGGGTGGGAGAGCGAACGGAGCTGAGCTATCGACGGGGGTACTTCGGGGCGGAGCGTGGGGGGAGCGAGGCGGAGGCGAAGGGGACGGAGCGACTGCGGGAGTCGCCGGGTGTGGCCGGGCTACAGGCGGCGATGACGCATGGGGCTCCGGATGCGACGGAGCTTTTGCTGAAGGTGCAGGCGGCGCCGGCGGTGTCTGCGAGTGAGCCGGCGGAGGAGACGGTGGCGAGCACGACCCGGGTGAACCCGGGGGAGAAGTCGGCGAAGGGGCCGTGGCGGCGGTATGTGGTGGATGTGGCGGTTGCGCCGGGGATGCTGCCGGACCCGGTGGCGGGGGGGCAGGCGCCGGTGGCGGTGCAGTTGTTGATTGACGGGTATGACACGGACGGGCGGCTGCTGACGGCGGCGTCGGGGAGTGCGCGGCTGCGGGTGCCGGAGAAGAATCTCGCGGCGTTTACGCATGGGGCGCTGCGGATGCGGCAGGTGATCAGTGTTCCGGACCGAGGGGATGTGTCGCTGCGGGTGGGGGTGCAGGACCAGCTGCATGGGCGAGTGGGGAGTGTGGAGATTCCTGTGGCCGCCATCAAAAAGCTTCCGCCCGCGACTCCATCCACCGCGGGGACGGGGAGTGCGGGGGCGGCCACGCCGTGAGGTGGAGGCCTATGCTAAGGGAGTGTTGCCGAATGTGTTTAACGTACGTCATCGCTCGCTGATCCGGGGGACGGTGCTGGTGGCGGTGAGCCTAGGCGTGTCCTTGGTGCTGGCGGATTTTCCAGCGAACCGGGCGAACCCGTTTTTGTGCCTGCCCATGTTGTTTGCGATGGCGGGGACGCTGGATACGGCGCGGAATATGCGGCAGCGGTGGAGTTGGTATCACGGCGGGGTGGTGCTGCTGTTGTATACAGAGCTCATGGTACTGAGCATGATTGGATTTATGTGGCTGTACCCTTACGCGAGTTGGCTATCCGGGACCCACTAACGAAGAAGCATGTGTGATTTGAACGGGATGCGGGTTAGAATCCAGCCACTCCCCAACTTTTGATTTGGAGACGTAAGCAATGTTTAAGGGATTTCGCGATTTCATCTTGCGCGGCAATGTGATGGACCTGGCGGTGGCTGTGATCATCGGCGCGGCGTTTTCGGCAATTACGAATTCGTTGGTGACGGATGTAATCAACCCGCTGTTGGCGGCGGTGGTGGGGAAGCCTGATTTTTCGGCGCTGACAGTGACGGTGCACGGCGGCGTAATCAAGTATGGGCTGTTCTTGAATGCACTGATCTCGTTTTTGTTGATTGCGTGCGTGGTGTATTTCCTTATCGTTTTGCCGATGCAAAAGCTGCTGGCGCGCGTTGTGGGTCCAACGTACGCGCCGCGGCCGTGTCCGCAGTGCCTTTCGGAGATTCCGGGGGCAGCGACGCGGTGCAAGTTCTGCGGGCAGCCGGTTTAGTTTGGGACTGCGGGGCCGGCGGCATGGGGTCGCCGCCGGTTCAGGGGTGTGCGGTGGCGGGTGGGGCCTGGACGGGATGGGCGGCATCTGCAAGGGTAGCGAGGATCTGCCGGGCAGCGGCGGCGGAGACGAGGCGTGCGCCCGCGGCGGTGTAGTGTCTTTGGTCGTTGAAGAGGTGGATGGGCAAGCCAACTGGTTGATTCGAGGTTAGTTGCTGAAGTTGGGCGGTGTAGGCGGGGAGATTTTCGTCGCAGGAGGGGATGGGTGCGACGTCAATGAGGACGGTTGTTGCGGGGGTGGCGTAGCGTCGGCGCAGGGTTTGGATGAGGTCGGCGGGGAACTGGCGGTCGGCGGGGTTTGTGTGATGCCCGGCGGGCTCGCAGGCGGTGATGGGTGGAAGGGGCGGGGTGAAGAAGCCGTCGCGGATGTGGATGCGGTGTTCTTCGACCGGTGAGCCGGAGAGGTGGGCCCAGGCGCTGCGGAGGGCGAACCAGGCGGTGAAACCGGCGACGTAGCCGGAGAAGGCGAGGGTCTCGCGGGGGTGGTGGAGGAGGGTGGAGCGGATGTCGGCGGGGGAGCCATGGCGCAGGAGTTCGAGGATGCCTTCGGCGTAGACCGTGCGGGTCCAGGTGTGGGCTTCGAGTTGGAGGTCGTCTGGGCTGAACTGGAAGAGCAGGACGCGGGGTGTGGGGTTGTGGGAGAGGAAGTGGTTGAGTGGGGCGGTGTCGAGGACGGCGAGGACGGCGTTGGTGACGGCGATGTTGCAGGTGCGGAGGCCGGTGGCGCGGGCGATCTGGGCGGGGTCGAGGCCGGTCATGGCGGTGGAGTCGCCGAAGAGGAGGATGTCGCAGGGGCGATCGTGCATGTCGAAGATGCTGTCGTTGGCCTGCACCCAGATGCTGGCGCCGTGGTGAAGAAAGAAGTTCGAGCGGCCGAGGGCGAGCATGGCCGGGACCATGAGGAGCGGAAGGGCGAGGAGGACGGTGCAGAAGAGGAGGGCTCGGCGGGGCGAGAGGGTATCGGGCGCGGTGGAGGATGGAGGCGCGGGGCGGGCGGCGGAGGCGAACACGGCTACCGGAGAAAGATGCTGAGTTCGGTGGCGGCGGCGCGGAGGACGGGGAGGAAGCGCTGCTGCATTTCAAGCGCGGTGAGGCGGGGCGCGGAGCCGGAGAGGTTGAGGGTAGCGAGGGCGCGGCCGTTGGGGCCGACCACGGGGACGGCGAGGGAGCGGAGGCCGACTTCGAACTCGCCGTCGCAGAGGGCGTAGCCGTTGCGGCGGACGGCCTTGAGCAGGAGGCGGAGGCGGTCGACGGAGGTGATGGTGCGGGGGGTGTGGGGGACGAGGTCGACGTGGGCGAGGTAGTGCTCGAGCTGGTCGGGGGGCAGCCAGGCGAGGAGGACGCGGCCCATGCTGGTGCAGAAGGCGGGGAGGCGGGAGCCGATGTGGAGATCGACGGACATGACGCGGTCGACGGTGGTGCGGGCGACGTAGACGATGTCGTCGCCGTCGAGGGTGGCGACGGAGAAGCTTTCGTGGTGGGTGGCGGAGAGTCGCTCGAGGATGGGCTGGGCGGCGCTGGAGAGGGTGCTGGAGTTGGTGAAGGAGTGGGAGAGGGTGAGCATGCGAGGGCGCAGGCTGTAGCGCGAGCCGTCCTCGGTGCCGGCGAAGCCGAGTTTGGCGAGGGTGTAGAGGCAGCGACGGACGGCGGCGCGGGAGAGGCCTGTGCGGAGGGAGACCTGGGAGATGGTCATTTGTTGATGTTGCTGGGAGAAGGCCTGGACGACGGCGAGTCCGCGGGCGAGCGACATCATGAAGTTGGGGTCGCCGGAGAAGGAGTCGAGGCCCTGGGCGAGGGGAGTGGGATCGGAGGTGGAGGGTGTCATGGTTTCAAGGTGCGATAGTCGCCCTTTGATTACGATAAACGCACAGCAGGCGCGTCAACAACCGGGCCACTCCATATGCCGGCGTGAGTTCCATGAGGTGGAGGATGGGACGGGGTCCTTATGACGGACCCGGGGCTCTACACTGGGTTGGGCTGAAGGCCAACAGAGTCAAGGAGGGGGAGAGGATGACGGAGACGCAGAGGACACCGCTGGTGGAGATGCAGGCATGGAAGGCGCTGAAGGCGCACGCGGCGGAGATGCAGACGGTGACGATTCGTGAGCTGTTCGATCGGGAGACGGGGCGGGCGGAGCGGATGACGACCGATGCGGTGGGGCTGCATGCGGATCTGTCGAAGAACAGGGCGTCGGAGGAGACGATGCGACTGCTGGCGCAGCTGGCGGAGGAGAGTGGGCTGAAGGAGCGGACGGAGGCGATGTTTACGGGCGAGAAGATCAACGTCACGGAGAATCGCGCGGTGCTGCATGTGGCGCTGCGGGCGCCGGAGGGCGAGCGGATCGTGGTGGATGGGGAGGACGTTGTGCCGGAGGTGCACAAGGTTCTGGAGAAGATGGCGGGGTTCGCGGACAGGGTACGGAGCGGGGCGTGGAAGGGGCACACGGGCAAGCGGATCAAGAACGTGGTGAATATTGGGATTGGCGGGTCTGACCTGGGGCCGGTGATGGCGTATGAGGCGTTGAAGCACTACAGCCAGCGCGACCTGACATTTCGGTTTGTGTCGAATGTGGATGGGACGGACTTTGCGGAGGCGGTGGAGGGTTTAGCGGCGGACGAGACGCTCTTTTTGGTGGCGTCGAAGACGTTTACGACGCTGGAGACGATGACGAATGCGCACACGGCGCGGGAGTGGTCGTTGAAGGGGCTGGGCGGGGACGAGAGCGCGGTGGCGAAGCACTTTGTGGCGATCTCAACCAATGCGAAGGAGGTGGCGAAGTTCGGGATCGACACAGCGAATATGTTTGGGTTTTGGGACTGGGTGGGCGGGCGGTATTCGATGGATTCGGCGATCGGGTTGTCGACGATGATTGCGATCGGGCCGGCGCAGTTTCGGGAGATGCTGGCAGGATTTCACGCGATGGATGTTCACTTCCGGACGATGCCGGTGGAGAAGAATCTGCCCGCGCTGCTGGGGTTGCTGACGGTTTGGTACACGGACTTTTTCGATGCGCAGACGCAGGCGATTCTGCCGTATGAGCAGTACCTGAAGCGGTTTCCGGCGTATCTGCAGCAGCTGACGATGGAGTCCAACGGCAAGCATGTGACGCTGGACGGCAAGCATGTGGCGTATGAGACGGGGCCGATCTATTGGGGCGAGCCGGGGACGAATGGGCAGCACTCGTTTTACCAGCTGATCCATCAGGGGACGCGGCTGATTCCATGCGACTTCATAGGGTTTGCAAGGTCGCTGAACCCATTGGGTCACCACCAGGACATCCTGATGGCGAATGTGTTTGCGCAGGCGGAGGCGCTGGCGTTCGGCAAGACGGCGGAGCAGGTGAAGGCGGAGGGGACGCCGGATTGGCTGGTGCCGCACCGGGTGTTTGAGGGCAACCGGCCGTCGAATGCGATTCTGGCGGAGGAGTTGACGCCGCGCCTGTTGGGGACGCTGGTGGCTTTGTATGAGCACGCGGTGTTTACGCAGGGTGTGGTGTGGCAGATCGATTCGTTTGACCAGTGGGGTGTGGAGTTGGGCAAGGTGCTGGCGCAGAAGATTATTGGGGAGTTAGAGGCGCCGGGCGAGCCGGAGCTTAAGCATGATGCTTCGACCAATTACTTAATTGAGTGGTACCGGGCGAATAAGTAGGTTTGTTTGTTGTTGGGCGTGACACCCCAGGCCGTTGGCCTGGGGTGTTATGTGTCGGGCTTTCAGCCCTTTTGTTTTCCCGTGGGCTTGGACCTAGGCCTGCGGCCTAGGCTTTATGTGTCGGGCTTTCAGCCCTCGGTGTGCTTTGCTGGCGTGGGACCTAGGCCTGCGGCCTAGGCTTTTATGTGTCGGGCTTTCAGCCCGTGTGCTTTGGCGAGCGAAGTGGCCGGGTTGACGCGCAGTCTTGGTGGTGGGCGAGGCCTGCGGTTCCGGAGGGTGAGTGTCGGGATTTTCGGGCTTTCGATTTGCCTGAGCGGAATGACCCTGGCCAACGTTCCGACGGTGGTTGATGGGGCTAGGGTGATGTTGGAGAGGCGAGGGCGGCGAGGACGTCGAGGGGCTCGGGGCGGACGCGGAAGTCGGCGTGGGCCTCGGCGAAGCGGACGGTGTTGTTCTGGGCGAGGACGAAGGTGGCGGGGAGGGGGAGTCGCCAGGCCTCGTCGGTGGCGGTGTCGTAGGATTTGCCGGAGTTGGCGAGAGGGATGTTGACGAGGATGGAGCGGAAGTATCGGCGTTGCTCGGGGGAGACGGTGTAGGCGATGCCGAACTGGGCGGCGAGGGTGGCGTTTGGGTCGGAGAGGACGGGGAAGGGCAGGTGGTGCTGCTCGACGGTGAAGGCGTTGTGTTTGGGGGTTTGGGGGGAGATGGCGACGAAGAGAGCGCCGAGGGCGCGGACGCGCGGGTAAAGGTCGCGCCAGGCTTCGAGTTCGGTGACGCAGTAGGGGCACCAGCGGCCGCGGAAGAAGCTGAGGATGACGGGGCCGAGGGCGAGGAGGTCATTCGAGCGGACGAGGGCGGCGGTGGCGGCGTCGTGCAGGGCGAAGGCGGGGGCGGCGGCGCCGACGGGGAGGATGTGCTGTTCGAGACCGGAGGCGAAGAGCTCGGCGGTGGCGCGTTCGGAGACGGCGAGACGATCGGGCTGCACGAGGGTTCGGGTGCGGGCGGTGATGTCGTCGAGCTGCTCCTGGAGGGTGCTCATGGAACTTTATTGTAGGTGGGATTGAGGGACGGGATGGGCGCAGACAGAGACGGGAGAGTGCCGGTGTGGCACTCTCCCGCGAGGTGAGGTGGTTGGTTGGGGTTTAGCGCAAGGGGACGAGGGCGCAGCTGTTGTTGTCCTCAAAGGTGCGGAGGACGACGCCGACGGAGGTGACCTTGCGGAAGAGGCAGGTTTGATTGCTGTAGCGCATGCCATAGGTGGCGGAGGCGCGGTTGCCGTCGTGGCCGAGAAAGGCGCTGAAGTCGGGGCTGTAGTGGAGGGTGTCGCTGGAGGTGACGCGCTCGTTGGTCATGATGGGGTCGGGGCTGGAGATGCCAAAGGGGGACTGGAGGGTGTTGACGCGACCCTGATTGACGGTGGTGGTGATGGCGTAGTTGCCGGTGCTGTCCGGCGCCTGGCTGTAGTTGACCTGGAGCGGGAAGCTGACCGAATGGACGGCGGTGGATGTGCCGGTGTCCGTGGTGGTGGAGATTGTTTCTTTTTGGAGGCTTTGCTGATCGATGTTTTGGACGTAGATGGAGCTGGAGACCTGGTACTGCTGCTTGCTGTTGAAGAAGTTGGTGCCCTTGATGGCGGTGTCGACGCGGCCGTGGGAGGTGTGGATGTAGCCGGCGATGGTCCAGTTACGGGAGGAGTGGACGGTGACGGGACCGGAAGTGGTGCCGTTGACGGTGGAGAGGGCGGTGGTGAGGGTGGGGCTGGGCGATGCGGCGAGGGTGTCTTCCGTGACGGCGCCGGTGGTGACGGAGTCAGGTGGGCCGTTGAAGAGGAGGAGGGTTGAGGCGACGTCGAAGCCGGAGTCGGCGTTGAAGACAGAGACGGCGACAGTGTGGCGCTTGCCGTCGGTGAGGGTGCCGACGAAGGGTGTGAGGTCGACGCGGTATGGCTTCAGATTGAGGGTTTGGATGCCGGGGATAGGCTCCCAGAGGTAGGGGTCGATGCCGCCGGTGTAGATCCAGGGTAGACGGGGGCGACGCCGGCGGGTTTGCCGTCGAGTTTGACTTCGACTTCGCGGAAGGCGGTGTTGCCGTTTTCTTCGAGGGTGGAGGCGAGATCGGTGGGGACGTTGGTGTACCAGAACTCGTCGGTGGCCTGGGACTGGGGGATGACGTCGAGGTAGAGGCGTTCGAGGTTTTTGGGATAGGTGCGGGCGTAGGCGGAGACGTCGGTGGTGGTATTGACGAAGTGTGAGTCGTTGAAGGGGAAACCGACGGCGGTGTTGGGGACTTCGGGCGCGGGATTGGCGGCGTCCGCGGGGTAGAACTGGAGGCGGGCGTTGGCGTAGATGATGCCGTTGTAGGTGACGCCGTTATAGACGCCGACGAAGTTGCCGAGTTCGGCGTTGCCGACCTGTTTGTTGTGGAAGAGGGAGCTGAGGTCGGTGACGTCGCGCTCGACGTGCCAGGAGGGGCTGAGGCTGGAGCGTGGCTCGGCGGTGGTGCCGAAGAAGATGTTGGCGCCGCCGAGGAAGAACTTGGCGGTGCGGTCATACTGGCGGCCGGCGGTTACGGTGAAGTCGGCGGAGAAGACGACCTTGGCCCAGGGGCCGGGGCAGTCTTTAGGGGGTGTGAAGGCGAAAGGCTTGTTGTTGTAGTCGGCGAAGGCCTGCTCGGTGAGGAGGGGGACTGTGCAGGGGGTGGTGGAGGGTCGGGCGACCGGGGGCTCGGCGGAGGCTGGCTGCGAGGTGCCGAGCTGGGGGGTGGGCGGGGTGGAGACGACCTGCGCGGCAGCGCAGAGTGAGAGCAGGGGCAGGCCGACGGCGAGCGACCACGGGCGAGGCGGCATTGTTAGGGACCCTCCAACGATGGGGTGGAGGATAGCACGGGGTGGAGAGGAGGTGCTACGAGACTGCGCGCGCGCGGGAGGAATCTTCACGAAAGTCGTTCATTTGTCCGCGAGATGGATGAGGCTGCCGGCGGAAGCGGGGGGGCCGTGTAGTCTGTGCTGTGGAGACGCGAGCGATGAGCGAGATGCCGGTGATTGCGATGAGTGGAGCAGACGAGCTGCGGCTGCGGCCGGAGATGTGTAACCGGCATGGGCTGGTAGCTGGGGCGACGGGGACGGGCAAGACGGTGACGCTGCAGGTGATGGCGGAGGCGCTGAGTTCGATTGGTGTGCCGGTGTTTGCGGCGGATGTGAAAGGGGATCTTTCGGGGATCTCGCAGGCTGGGTCGCACTCGGCGAAGTTTGACGCGCGCGTGACGGCGATGGGCCTGGGCGAGTGGGAGTTTCGCGGGTGCCCGGTGGTGTTTTGGGATGTGTTTGGGAAGGAGGGGCACCCGGTGCGGGCGACGGTGAGTGAGATGGGGCCGTTGCTGCTGGGGCGGATTCTGAACCTGAACGACACGCAAGCGGCGGTGTTGACGCTGGTGTTCAAGATTGCGGACGACCAGGGGATGCTGCTGCTGGACATGAAGGATCTGCAGGCGATGGTGCAGCACGTGAGCGACCACGCGGCGGATTACAAGACGGAGTACGGCAACATGGCGGCGGCGAGCCTGGGGGCGATCCAGCGCGGGTTGGTGCAGCTGGAGCAGCAGGGGGGCGATTGCTTTTTTGGGGAGCCGGCGCTGGACATCAATGACCTGCTGCAGACGCGGGATGGGCGGGGTGTGGTGAACCTGCTGGCGGCGGACAAGCTGATGGGGAGCCCGCAGCTGTATGCGACGTTTCTGCTGTGGCTGATGAGTGAGCTGTTTGAGAAGCTGCCGGAGGTGGGCGACCTGGAGAAGCCGAAGCTGGTGTTTTTCTTTGACGAGGCGCACCTGCTGTTTACGGATCTGCCGGCGGTGCTGGCGAGCCGGATTGAACAGGTGGTGCGGCTGATTCGGTCAAAGGGTGTGGGGGTGTTTTTTGTGACGCAGAATCCGGTGGATGTGCCGGACACGGTGTTGGGGCAGTTGGGGAACAGGGCGCAGCACGCGCTGCGGGCGTTTTCGCCGCGGGATCAGAAGGCGGTGAGGGCGGCGGCGCAGACGTTTCGGTCGAACCCGGCGATCGATGTGGCGACGGTGATTACGGAGTTGAATGTGGGAGAGGCGCTGATCTCGTTTTTGGACGAGAAGGGGGCGCCGGGTGTGGTGGAGCGGGCGGCGGTGATGCCGCCGCACTCGCAGATTGGGCCGATCACGGCGGAGCAGCGTGCGGCGGTGCAGGCGGAGAGCGCGGAGCTGGACCGGGCGTATGGGACGGCGGTGGACCGGGAGAGTGCGTATGAGCGGCTGAAGGGGAAGGCAGCGGAGGCGGCGGGGTCTGCGCCTGCGAAGGCGATGCCGGGCGCAGCGACTTCGGCTGCGGTGCCGCCGGGGACATCGGCGAACGGGCCGGGGTGGATGGAGGAGGCGATGGGGGTTGGGGGGTCGGTGCTGACGGGCTTGCTGGGGAGTGGGACTGGCCGAAGGATGTCGCCGGCGCAGGCGATGGTGCAGTCGGCGGCGCGAACGATTGGGAGCACGGTGGGGCGGCAGCTGATTCGGGGTGTGCTGGGCGGGCTGATGGGGGGCGGGCGGCGGTAGGCGTCGCCTAGTGGGAGGACCAGGTTTTGTCGGCGGAGTTGCAGAGGTGCTCGAGGGTGCAGTCGGCGCAGCGTGGGGTGCGGGCGAGGCAGATTTGGCGGCCGTGGTGGATGATGCGGTGGCTGAAGTCGATCCACTGGTTCTGCGGGATGACTTTCTGGAGGTCCTGCTCGACCTTTTCGGGGGTGGTGTTGGCGGTGAGTTCGAGGCGGCGGGAGATGCGGAGGACGTGGGTGTCGACGACGACGCCGGAGGGGATGGCGAACCAGGAGCCGAGGACGACGTTGGCGGTCTTGCGGGCGACGCCGGGGAGGTGGAGGAGCTGGTCCATGGTCTGGGGGATCTCGCCGCCGAACTCGTTGACGACGGCCTGCGCGGCGCCGCGGATGGATTTGGATTTGTTGCGGAAGAAGCCGGTGGTGCGGATGATCTCTTCGAGCTCGGGGAGGGAGGCGGCGGCCATGGCAAAGGGGGTGGGGAAGGCGCGAAAGAGGTGCGGGGTGACGAGGTTGACGCGGGCGTCGGTGCACTGCGCGGAGAGGATGGTGGCGACGGTGAGCTCCCAGGCGCTGCTGTGGTTGAGGGCGCAGACGGCGTCGGGGTAGGTTTTGGCGAGAGCGTCGAGGATGGCGGCGATGCGCTCGGGGGCGAGGGGCTTTTTGGTGCGGCCTAGGCGCTTTTTGGGGGAGGTGGGTTCGGTGGCGGCTATGGCTCGGGCGCGCTTGCCGGTGGGGGTGGAGGTGATTTTGCGGACGGGCTTGCCCTTGGCGGCTGAGGTTTTGGGGGCGGGTTTGGCGGAGGGGGATGCGGCTTTGGGCGGCATAGGGAGAGAGTACCGGAGACCTTCCTGGCACGGAACGATGGCGGTGCAGTAGGCGGGCAGGGAGACTCAGCATAGAAGTGGCTGCATTTCGCCGTTGCGCCACGTCATTCGCGCATACTTGTCGTGTGACTTTGCAGGACGGACTGCTCCGTTTAATGTCGGTTGTAGTTGGAGTGTTCTGGGTACGGGCGACTTGAATGGAAATGGAATTCGACCTATCGACGGCTGTCGGATATTCGCACCAGCCCCAAATGGCTCGCGTGTTGTCAGAGGCGTGGTTCGGTCGCAATGGTTTCTGTGTCGCATGCCAAGCAGATTTCCTAGAGCCGACGGCAAATAACACTAAAGCGTGCGACTTTTTATGCCGGACCTGTGGTGAACGCTATGAGTTAAAGACGTTTCGACGGAGGCCCACGAAGAAGTTGGTTGATGGAGCATATGCTGCGCTGATGTCGCAGCTACGCGGTGGTGCATCACCGACATTGATGCTGCTGGAGCGCAGCGCAGCCTGGACTGTCTCCGGGCTTACAGCAATCCACCCGATATTTCTGACTCCTGCCGTTGTGGAGCAACGCAAGCCGTTGTCGCCGACCGCACGCCGGGCGGGATGGGTGGGATGCAATATTCGGCTAGATCTGATGGGTAAAGATGCGGCGATCGAGATCGTCGAAGGTGGAGTACCGCGACCCCGTGAATTTGTTCGCGAGGAGTTTCGGAAGTTTGCTCGTTTGCGAGAGCTCCCCATAGAGCGTCGTGGTTGGACGACATCAACACTCGCTTTAGTGCGGTCGTTGCAGCGATCGGAGTTCTCTCTTGCTGAGGTTTACGCGAAAGAGGAGTACCTGTCCTCGGTATATCCGGACAATCGCAACATTCGCGCGAAGCTGAGACAGCAACTGCAAGTCCTGCGCGACCTAGGTTATTTGAAGTTCCAAGGAGCGGGCAGCTATCGCCTGCTGCTTTGAAGAGCCTACCCTCAAGTATGAAGGAGCTGTGATGACACAAGTGCCATGCCCACGCTGCGGAAGCTATGCTCTGCTGCACTACGTTGATGCTTATGTCATCCGAAAACCTGTGCTTGACGATGACGGTAAATTGAAGCTGACAAACGAGAGTACTACCGAGTACGACGACAGCTTCTTCGACTGTGATGATTGCGGGTTTCGGTACGAGGGAGATCAGCTTCCGCCTACAACGAGCGGCGAAGGCGCGAGGGCTGGGGAGAGTTGAGCCTAAGAGCACCCTATCTGACGGCGGTGTACGAAGGTTTGTCTCAGCCGAGGCGTTCGAGCATTTCGGCGGGGGGGAGGCGGACGCAGGAGAAGATGGGGGTGTCCTGGAGGGTGTAGATGGAGATTTCGGTTTCGCGGAGTTGCTGGACTAGGTCGAGGAAGTCTTCGGGGAAGTTGGTTTCGAAGGCGACGACGAACTCCTGGTCGTCAATGCCGAAGGAGTAGGTGGTGTTGAGCTTGACGCGGGGGTAGAGGAGGCCGATGCGGATGTGCTCGTCCATGAGGCGCTTGCGTTCCTGGGCGGAGAGGAGGTACCAGGGGCGGGTCTTCCAGAAGGGGTAGATGAAGATGTACTTTTGTCCGCCGGGGCGGATGGCTCCGCGGCCTTCGCCTTCGCTCTCGTCGTCGCGATCGATCTGGTACTGGGAGCGCTTGGTCATGGCGAGGAAGTTGTGGGGCGAGGTGAGATAGCCGCCGAGCGCGGAACGCATGAGCTCGGAGCGCATGCGGTTGAGCTCTTCGACGGCGTAGCCGATGGACCAGATGCACATGTCGACGTCGCCGCGCGTGCCGATGGTCGAGTAGGTGAGGGAGAGGAACTCGCCGGGCTTGTTCCAGCGGGTGAGGACTTCGGCGAACTCGGCGCGGTGGGCGGCTTTTTGGTCGGCGGGGAGGCGGCGCCACTCGGGCATGACTTTGTAGAAGGAGAAGCAGACGATCTGGCGCTTGACGGCGGGCTTGGAGGGGTTGGGTCGGCCGTAGACGGGCTGGGGGCGGTCGGTCTGCTGGGGGGCAGGGGATGCGGTACCGGCGGAGGCTCCGGGGATGGCGGCGGCGGAGGCGGTGGTGCCGGCGGCGGCTTCTTCGCGGACCTTTTCTTCGAGGGCTGTGGGCTGGGCCATGGGGTGACTACCTCGGATTAAATGCTAGCAGGGCGGATGGTGGCGTGCGGGGGTGCCGGTATACTGCGGGGGCGATGTTTGAGCATATTCTTGCTGCCCTGGCTGGATGGATCACGCACTTTATTGAGGCGACACACTACTTTGGTGTTGCGATTTTGATGGCGATTGAGTCGTCGTGCATTCCGCTGCCGTCGGAGGTGATTATGCCGTTTGCGGGATATGTGCTGGGTGGCTCGACGGCGAAGCTGCTGCTGGTGGCGACGGCGGGGGCGATTGGGTGCAATGTTGGGTCGTTGCCGCCGTACTGGGTGGGGGCTTGGGGAGGGCGGCCGGCGGTGGAGCGATTTGGACGATACGTTCTGCTGAACGTGCATGATCTGGAGAGGGCGGAGCGGTTTTTCTTGAGGTATGGCGGGGTGACGGTGCTTGTGGGGCGGCTGCTGCCTGTGGTGCGGACGTTTATCGCGCTGCCGGCGGGCATCACCAAGATGCCGCAGTTGCGGTTTCACCTGTATACGTTTGTGGGGTCGTGGCCGTGGTGTTTCTTGCTGGCGTATGTGGGGATGAAGCTGGGCGCGCGGTGGGACAGCGATCCTCGGTTTAAGGCGATCTTTCATCGTTTTCACCTCGGGGTGGAGGTTGTGTTGCTGGCGGGGATTGTGTGGTTTGTGTGGACGCACTGGAAGAACCGGGCGGGGGCGGCGGAGGCAGTTTAGTGCGCTGATGTATTTGCGTCCGGCGGAGGCCGTGCGCGATACTACCGTGTCCGTTGCTGCGGACCACCGTTGAGAGAAGAAGGGCACTACGAAGACATGTCGACACCTGACGCTGCCAATGAAGAGGCGGCGAGAATAGCTCCCGCAGAAGGAAAGCTAGGCATCATGATTCCCGGGATGGGCGCGGTTGCGACCACGCTGATCGCGGGTGTGGAGGCGGTACGGCGCGGTTTGGCGAAGCCGATCGGGTCCATGACGCAGATGGGCACGATCCGGCTGGGCAAGCGAACGGAGGATCGGTCGCCACTGATCAAGGAGTTTGCGCCCCTGGCGCAACTTGAGGATGTGGTGTTTACGGGCTGGGATATTTTTGGCGGCAATCTGTTTGAGGCGGCGAGCCATGCGCAGGTGCTGGACAAGGACCAGTTGGCGGAGATCAAGTCGTTTTTGGAGAGCATTGAGCCGATGCCGGGTGTGTTCGACCAGCACTATGTGAAGCGGTTGAACGGGACCAAGGTGAAGCAGGGCAAGAATAAGTGCGACCTGGCGAACCAGATCCGCAACGATATTGCGGAGTTCAAGGGCAAGACGGACCGGCAGGTGATGATCTGGTGCGGCTCGACGGAGATCTTTCTGGAGCGGACGGCGGTGCACCAGACGCTGGAGGCGTTTGAGAATGGTTTGGTGGAGGACGATCCGTCGATCTCGCCGTCGATGCTGTATGCGTGGGCGGCGCTGAAGGAGGGGATCCCGTTTGCGAACGGGGCGCCGAACCTGACGGTGGATATACCGGCGCTGCAGGAGCTGTCGAAGAAGATGAACGCGCCGATCTGCGGCAAGGACTTCAAGACGGGGCAGACGTTTATCAAGACGGTGCTGGCGCCGGCGTTCAAGACGCGGTACCTGGGGTTGTCGGGGTGGTACTCGACGAATATTCTGGGCAACCGGGATGGCGAGGTACTGGACGATCCGGAGAGCTTCAAGACCAAGGAGGTCTCGAAGCTGGGGGTCCTGGACTATATTTTGCAGCCGGAGCTGCACCCTGATTTATACAAGGACATTTACCACAAGGTTCGGATCAACTACTATCCGCCGCGTGGGGATAACAAAGAGGGTTGGGACAACATTGATCTGTTTGGGTGGCTGGGATACCCGATGCAGTTGAAGGTGGATTTTCTGTGCCGGGACTCGATTTTGGCGGCGCCGTTGGCGTTGGATCTGTGTCTGTTTCTGGATTTGGCGGCGCGTACGCCGAGTTTGCGTGGCATCGGGATTCAGGAGTGGCTGTCGTTTTACTTCAAGGATCCGGATTCGGCGCCGGGGGTGTATCCGGAGCATGACCTGTTTATTCAGTCGATGAAGCTGAAGAATACCTTGCGGCACATCCTGGGTGAGGACCTGATCACGCACCTTGGGCTGGACTACTACGGCGAGTAGGCGTTTGTGGTTTGGGGTTTCCAGGTGAGGACCGTGATGCTGCGGTCCTTTCTTGTTTAGGGTGTCAGGCTTGAGGCAGGGTGTGGGCGGCGGCGGCGGCTCGGATGATGGGCCAGAGGGGGCGACAGCCGGTTTCGGAGTTGGAGACGGGTGTAATTTCAGAGACGCCATGGTCTCGCCGGAGGGCGGCGAGGGATTTGCCGAGTGTGTTGTTGGAGAGCCGGTCGGATTTGGTGGCGACGACGGTGAGGGGTCGGCCGATCTCCTGGAGAAAGGAGATGAGCTGACGGTCGCTGGGCTGGGGTGGGATGTTGGAGTCGACGAGGCAGATGCAGAGGGCGAGTTCGGCGCGCTCGGCAAGATAGGGCTCGATGAACTTGGGCCATTCCGCGGAGATTGCTTTGGAGATTTTGGCGTAGCCGTAGCCGGGGAGGTCGGCGAAGACCATGAGGGGTTTGGCGGTGTCGCCCTCGTGCAGTGCGAAGAAGTTGATGGCACGTGTGCGGCCGGGGGTGGAGGAGGTGTGGGCTTGCTTGGAGCCGAGCAGGGCGTTAATGAGGGAGGATTTGCCGACATTGGAGCGGCCGAGAAAGGCAATCTCCGGCGCGCCGCCTGTGACGGAGGCGGGAGGGAACTGCGCGGGGTCGGTGACGGAGCGGAGGAACTTTGGAGTGAGGCGCACGAGGAGAGTGTACGGACAGCGACGGCGTCTCGTGTGGGGAGACGCCGTCGCGGGATGCGGGGATGAATCAGCGGATTCGCATGGGTGAGGTGGTTCGGAAGGTGATGACGGTCTCCGCGGGGAGGACGACGTCGCGGTTGCCGGTGTAGGCCCCTGCGGCGGTTCCGGCGCCTGCGCCTGCGAGGCCGCCGATGAGAGCGCCCTTGCCGCCGCCTGCCAGACCGCCGATGAGTGCGCCGAGACCGCCGCCGCCGCCGATGAAGCCGGCGGTTCGCTTGCCACGGCCCTTGGAGGCCTGCTCGTATTCGGTGGTGCTGACGTCATGGCCGTCGATGGAAGAGATTTGTATTCCAAGGTCTCCGGCGCCCTTGAAGCGTCCCTTGCCTTTGGCGGCGACGACGGTGCCGGTGACGGGGGCGCCGCGACGGAAGACGGTAGTGCCTCTGGTGGTGACGACGGGACGAGCGAGGGTCCCTGTGAAGCTGTCGCCGGGGTTGTTGCGGCTGGCGCTCAGGGTTTGGGAGAGGCTGACCTCAACCCTGGTGCCGGTAGGGACCTCGAGAGCGGGCTTGGGTGCGGGTTTGGCTACGGGTTCCGGGGCTGGGGCCGGTGTGCTGGCCACGGGCGCGGGCTCAGGGGCGGGCGCCGGTGCCTGTGCGGCCTGCGTCGTCGGCGCCGGCGAGCCGGCCGGGTAGGTGACGGAGCCGTCCGCGTTGCGGGTTACGCCTGTGGGGGGTGGTGTGCTGGGCTGTTCGGCGAGTTGTGCCTGCTGCGAGCCGGACGGATAGGTCACGGAGCCATCGGGGTTGGTGACAGATCCGTCAGGGTTGCGGATGGAGACGGCGGCTGGCTTGCTTTTGCAACCAGAGAGAACGATCACCAGGCCGAGGGCGAGAGTCATAGCTCGGTTACGGAGGTTTGGTTTCATGGCACACCTGTCTTTCTTGGTGAGATTGATGCCTGGGTTCGGGTTCGAGGATACAGAGTGCAGGCTGCCTTGTGTTATCAGTAGTTTGATCTGGAGGCTGGTAGGCGGTTCGGGGTGGACGAGGGCGGTGCGATATTCAGCGTACAGTCAGCGGGTGGACGAAGCTGAGGCAGTGCCGGAAATTTCTTTTCCCGGAAGTACACCGTTCGCCATATGCTCACGTTTGAGGCAGAACTGGCTGCCGGGAAGCGAGCGCGTTTTTGCTTGATGGTGTCTTGCCCGGTGTTGCCAGCGGACCGTGTTCACGTGCTTGGGAATCTGTTGTGATCTTTGGAGGCCATATGACGAAGTTTGAGGTTGCTCGACTGCCAATCAGGACCGCACTGGCGATGTTGGCGGGCGGCTCGTTGTTTCTTGCCGGGTGTTCGAGTTCGATGAACCCTGTCGAGAGCATCAGTGGGGTCACGCCACAGGTGGCGAAGATCTCGGGAAAGATCCACGGCGGCAACCAGCCTGTGTCGGGTGCGACGGTGACGATGTATCGCGCGGGGCAGACCAGCTTTGCGAGCGGGGCAGTGGCGGTAGCGCACACGACTTCGGCGGCAGACGGCTACGGTTCGTTTTTGTTTCAGTTCAGCAATTCTTCGTCGAACAGCAACAGTGACAACACATACAACTGTGCGCCGATCAATTCAAGTTCGGATCCCTTTCTCTTTCTGGTGGCGCGTGGGGGCACGACGGTGAACACCCCGGGTGCGACACCAAATCCGGATGCGGCCTTTATCGCACCGCTTGGGCGTTGCAGCGCTGTGAACGCGAGCACGTTTGTGAGTATGTCCGAGGTGGTGACCGTGGCGACGATGGCCGCGATGCACCAGTTTATGAATCCTTCGGTGAGCAACGGGATTGAAAACTCGGTGGGTTCGGACGGCATCTTTGCCTCCGATCTGGCGTTGGGCAACGCGCTCTACAACGTGAGTAATCTGGTGAATGTTTCGACTGGATATGGCAACGCAACCTTGACCAAGACGGGCGGAGCGAACGGGGCCGGCGGCGTGAGCGTGACAATCACTCCGGAGCTGGCCAAGATAAACCAGCTGGCAAACGCGATTTCGTCGTGCATCAACTATTCCGGATCGGGCAACGCGAACTGCACCTCGCTGTATGCCAGCGCGGTTCCGCCGGCCAGCGCTGGGACGACGAGTGTACCGGGTGCGACTATGGCTCCGGCGGCGGATTTGCTGACGGCCTTGTATTACATCTTTACGAACCCGACCAACGGCGGGACGTCGAATATGCAGACGATCTACAACCTGTCTGCGGGTTCGGGGGCGCCGTACCAGCCGACCCTGAGTGCGATGCCGACCGATTGGACGATCGGTGTTTCGTTTACGTCGGCAGCAACGTGCACGGACATCACCGGTTCCCCGGCCGGGTTTATCAGCTCTCCGTCCAGCCTGGACGTGGACCGTTTCGGCAATCTGTGGATCGGCAATAACCAGGCAGGCGCGGGCAGTCTTGCAGGCTTGGACGGCTTTGGCGCTCCGTTGAGCTGCACGACGCTGACGGCGACCAATGGCGGCGTGGCAAACGGGAGCAAGTCGACCGCTGTGGATTCGAACGGCAACGTGTACAGCGGGTTGACTGGATCGTCGGACATGTTCCGGTATAACCCCACGACACCCGCCACGGCTCCGACACACTACACGACGCCGGCGCCGATTTTGGCGATGGCTGCCGACGGAGCGGGCAATGTGTTCTTCTCCACGATCAACGGGCGACTGTTCGAGATAGCGAACGCTGCGTCGTTGACGCAGCTAACCTACACCCAGATCAGCAGCACGCTGGATTCGTCCGGGAATGCGACAAACCTGATCGTGGATGCACAGGGCCGGATCTGGGCTTCGGGCAACACTGGCGCGGCCACGGTCACGTATCCGGACACGGGATCGCCGACGGGGTACACGACGATTCCGACGCCGGCGAATTTGAATTCCCGCAGCCTGTCTGTTGGACCGAATAACAATGGATCGACGGTGTACTACAACGCGGACTTCAATGTAGCCGGGATCGAATACAGCGCCATTCCCGACAGCGCCAATGGAGTTGCACCGACAGCAACGAGCGGGGCGATCTACAACGGAGGCGGACTGACGAATCCGACCGGCATCGCAGTGGATGGAGCCCAGAATGTCTGGATCTCCAACGCCACCGGAGCGACGGTCTCTGGGTTCAGCCTCGCGGGTACGCCGCTGGCACCGAGCGGCTACGTCAAAGATGCGAGCTATCTTGGCGCGGAGCAGGCGATCACGGTTGACGCCTCCGGCAACATCTGGGTCGCGGCTGGACCGAACACGATCACGGAGATTGTGGGCTCGGCGGTACCTGTTGTGAAGTCGTATGCGTATGCGTTGCAGAATGGTCGATTCCAGCAGGTCCCATAGAGCTGTCTGGATGGGTTGCGAGGGCCCGGGAACCCGGGCCCTTTCTGTTTCTGTCGCGGATGTTGTGGCTCCGATCACCCAAAGAGGGGAGTGGCGCGAGGCGAGACGGTTGCTAGGCTCTGAGCGATGCTGGCTGGAGAGGGCCACTGGATGCGAGGGCAGTGGCGGACCAAACCCGGACTGACGGGAGGCATGCGGGCTGGCCTGGCGCTCCTGATAGTGCTCCTGTGCGGTGTTCTGGGGTGGGGTGCGACGGGGAGCGACACGGCGTTGCTGCAGCCCACGAGCGTGGCCTACGACGCGGCGGGCAATCTTTACTTTTCAGAGTCGCGCAATCACGTGGTTCGTCGTCTGGGGGTGGATGGAACGCTGGTGACAGTCGCCGGATCGCAGGTGCAGGGGTTTGCGGGCGATAACGGGGATGCACTGGCAGCGGAGCTGGACACACCAAGCGGTGTGGCTTTGGATGCACAAGGGACTTTATATTTTGCGGACACGCACAACAACAGAGTGCGGCGGGTCGATGCGCAGACGCATGTGATCACGACGATTGCCGGGACGGGGGCGAGTGGCTTTGGAGGGGATGGCGAGGCGGCGGTTAAGGCACAGCTTCGGGCGCCTTCGGGGCTGGCGCTCGATGGTGCGGGGCATCTTCTTGTGGCGGATTCGGGCAACGAGCGGGTTCGATCGATCGACCTCGCAGCAGGAGTTATCTCGACTGTGGCGGGCAACGGTGACCAGGGGTTTTCGGGTGATGGCGGGGCGGCGACAGCGGCTTCGCTCGATCGGCCATCGGGGCTGGTGGTCGACGGCGCTGGGGATCTATTTGTGTCCGACCTCGGTAATCGGCGGGTGCGGGAGGTGCGCTCCGCGACGCGACAGATTGTGACGATTGCAGGGGCTGCCGGCTCGATCTCACCGCTGCGACGGCCGGAGGGTTTGAGCCTGGATGCAAGCGGCGAGTTGTTGATCGCGGATGCGGGGAGTCACCGCGTCTACAAGGTGAACCTAGTGACGGGCGAGCTGCAGGTGGTGGCGGGACAAGGAATCCAGGCCTACGGCGGGGACGATGGAGCGGCGAGCTTGGCGATGTTGGATACGCCGATGGGAGTTGCGGTAGGACCAGAGGGGGCGCTGGCCATCTCTGACGGTGGCGATGGGCGGATTCGGCTGGTGTCGCCGGGGGGCGTGATTCAGACGATTGCGGGTGCAGGGGGCAAGCAGGCGGAGTCGGTTCAGCTCTCGGGCGCGGCCGTGCAGCCCTACGGCTCGGCGACACTTGTGGGCCAGGTGACGGCAACGAGCGTGGTCTCGGGCGAGGTGCGACTGTTTGCCACGACGGCCGTAGGGAGTCAGCAACTGGCGATGACACCGCTGGCCGGGGGAGCGGCGGTCTTTGATTTGAGCGGGTTAGCGGTAGGGTACTACCAGGTGTATGCAAGCTCCAGCGGGGATGCGACGCACCACGGGGCTTCGTCGCCGGTGAGTTCGCTTACGATCCAACCACTTCCTGTGAGTTTGACTGCGACGAGCTGGAGCATGGTGTATGGATCGGCGGCGCCGGCCGCTTCCTCGCAGCTGGTGGGCTTGCTGCCGCGGGACGAGACGGGGGTGAGCGCGGTTGTGAGTTTGCCGGGAGATGCGGCGGCTCTAAGCCCGGGCGCTTACCCGATTGCCGTGGCGCTGACAGGCGCAGCCGCGGGAGACTACTTTCTCGCGAGCGGAGCGGGACAGTTGACGGTGACGAAGGCTCCGGTGAAGGTGACGCTGGCGGAGCTTTCGGATGGGCTTCAGATTCGGGTGGTAAGCACAACCACCGGGGCACCGAGTGGGGCGGTAACGCTTTTGACCTCTTCAGGAGGCACGCCCGCGAGTCTGCCGCTGAGCTCGGGGGGGACCGCGACGGTGGCGTTCTCTGGGCTGACGCCGGGGACGTACCAGATGTCTGCCGTGTATACGGGAGACGCGGATTTTGTGGGAGGCCAATCTTCGCTGGTGAGTGTCACGGTGGGTGGATCCGGAGCTTCGACCAGTGGGACAGCTGCGGACTTTGCGATGACGAGCGTGGGTGCGTCGACGGCGTCGGCGCCGGCTGGAGAAAGCGCGGCGTTTTCCCTGCAGGTACGGCCGACTGGGGCTGCGCTGTCGGGGCCGATCCTGCTTAGTGTGAGCGGCTTGCCACCGGGGGCGACGGCGAGCTTTAGCCCAGCGCTTGTTCCGCCGGGAGGAGCGGCAAGCGTTGTGGCGTTGACGGTGCAGCTGCCGCAGAGTTCTGCCAGAAGTTCGTCCGAGACGGCTTTGGGAAGAATGGTTTTGGCGGCGGTGCTCGGTTTGGGACTTCCGGGCATGGTGCGTCGCCGATCTCGCTTGAGGCTGCTATCGATCGGCGTTGCCATGGTGATGCCCCTGGCTCTGGGGGGCTGCAGTGAGCGGATCGCGACGAGTGCGAGCGGGGGAACAGCCGCGCCGCAGAGCTACACGCTGGTGGTCACCGGGACGGCGACGCAGGAGAGTGGGGCGGTGCTACAGCACACGATGTCGCTTACGTTGACGGTGCCGTAGGTCGCGGCGAGGCGCACTCTGCGGCGGCGAGGCCGAAGGAGAGCAGACCGAAGAGGAGGACGACGCCCTCGAGCCGCTCTGAGAGGTGGTGGAAGCGGTCGAAGTGCTGGTGGAGGCTGGACTGCGCGGGGACGTTGTCGATGACGCCGCCGGCGGCGAGTCTGTCGCGCTCCATGGGCGGGATGACGAGGAACTGCGAGACCGCGGTGAGGACCAGCATGGAGCAGGCGAGGGCGAGCTGTGCGAAGCGCGTGCGAGAGCGGGGCCGGGCACCCAGGCTGGCCAGCAGGTAGATGATGCCGCAACCGAAGCCGATGCGGTGGAGGATGGTGAGGCAGGCGGCGACGACGGTGCCGGCTTCATGACGGGTGGGGAGGACGGAGAAGGCGACCGGGGCGACGACGAAGGCGAAGAAGACGAGGCCGCCGACCCAGAGGGCGAGGGAGACGAGGCGCAGGACGCGTGTGGCAGTCGGCATGGGGTTTAGCTTTGCGCGGCTTGGACGGGGTTAGGGGTCGAATAGTGCGCGAGAGCGTGGCCCTTAGGCGAGTTGCGGGTGGGCTAGAGACCGCTGCGTGCGGCGAGGTCCGGGGCCAAGGGGGTCTGCGCCGGGTCTGCGGGCGTGGTGGAGGTGGAAGGTCCGCCCGAGGGCGGCGGCGTGGCATTGCGGCTCAGGACGCGACGAAGGACCCGTTCGAGGGCGACTTTGTGCTCGGCATAATCAGAGTCGGTGACGTGGCCCTGGAGGTGTTCGGTTTCAAGGTGGAAGAGCTCGTCCTTGAGGGCATTGAGGGTGGGGTTTCCGGGTGTTGGAGAGGGGCCGGCACCGGCTTGCGGGATGGAGGCGGGGGAGAGGATGGGGTCGGAGGGTCGGCGGAGCATGATGCCTGCGCCGGCGGCGAGGGCGAGGCCGAGGCCGCCGATGATCCACCAGCGGTATTTTGCCCAGGGGTCGTTGGTTGCGCCTGGGTCGACGGGGTTGCCGAGGCCTCCGCCGGGGCCGTTGGTGGGGGCTCCGGAGGCGGCGGTCTGGGTGCCGGTTTGGCCGTTGCCGCCGGTGGCGGCTTGGGAGTCGCGGGGCATCTGCCCTGTGCCAGAGACGGTGAAGCCGACTGGCTCGGAGGGGGAGATGTTGCGGGCGACAAAGGTTTGGGCGTTGACCTCGTCGGAGACGGGGGTGTAGGGCGAGGTGGGACCGGAGGCGGCGAAGGTCATGCTTTTGGGGAGCATGACGGCGATGGTGTCGGTGGCGAGGGCGGGTTTGGGATCGAGCTGGAGGGAGCCGGTGTAGGGCAGGTGGTAGGAGACCTGGAAGCGGGTTTCGCCGGGGCGGATGGGGAAGATAAAGGTGTAGTGGTTATTGCCGAGGGGGACGGGGGCGGCCTGGACGGGCATGCCGTTGGGGGCCATGGCGGCGGAGCCCTCGATGACGGCGCCGGCCGGGAGGTCGAACTGGTAGGGCCGGTCAGAGAACTGGGTCATGGGTGGGGAGGAGTCGTTGCGGACGAAGAAGTTCTCGACGATGCGGAGGGACTTGCCGGTTTCGTCGGTCTGGATGCGGAGGACGTCGGCCTCGCCGACGATGCCTTTGACGGCGGCGGAGGCGTTGTAGACGTCGAGGTCGATGGCGGTGGTTCCGGCGGGTGCGGGCTTGAAGTAGTTGGCCTTGTCGTGGGTGACGCGGACGAGGTGGAGGCCGGGATCGGGGACGTCGAGGGTGTAGTGGCCGCGGCTGTCGGTCTTGGTGCGGGTGGCCTCCTGCATGCCTTGCGCGAGGCGGATGAGGACGACGTCGTCGTCCGCGGCGGGCTTGTTGGTGGTTTTGTTGGTGACGGTGCCGGTTATGGACTCGGCGAGTGCGGGGGCGGCGAGGAGGAGGAGGACGGGGAGGAGGAGGCGGGCTAGGCGAGGGGGTGTCACGCTTTTAGTTTAGCGTTGGCGGCGCTTTGATGTTTGGTGTGGGGTGATTGGAGCGGGATGCTGTCGTTGGTACGAAGCTGAGTGGGAGTGCGTTGGCTCGGCGATGTTTCTCTCGACTACTGTATGGAACAGGCATACAGTTGAGCGATGGCTCCAGCTTCCGTCAAACTCGCGCCTGACTCTCCTGTTCCCATGTACAGGCAGATTGCGGATCAGATCCGTACGCATATCAAGAGCGGCGCACTGTCTGGTGGGGAGGCGTTGCCTTCGGTGCGAAGCCTTGCAACGCAGCTTGGAGTTCACTTCAATACCGCAGCCGAGGCCTATCGAGAGCTTGCTGAGGAGGGAGCGATCGACTTGGCGCAGGGGAGGCGAGCTGTGGTGAGAGCGCCCGGCACGATTCCTCCCGCTGTAAAGGCGGAGGTAGAGACCCTTCGGCAGCGGCTCCGGCACCTGATTGCGGAGATGCGGCTTAAGGGAGTTGCCCGATCCGTAATCAGAGATGAAGTTGACGCCATGCTTGGGAGGTGAGTGATGCATTCCATGAATTTGTACCTGATGACGTTTGCGCCCGGAGCTCTGCTGCTTTTGTTTTTTGTGCTGTGGCGCCGGCGGCTCGCCCGGCTGGAGAAGCCGGGTGCGATGCTGCGCACGGCGAGTTTGGATGCAGGGGAGATCGGCGCCGGGGGGTGGTGGATGGGTATGTCTTCCACCTTGTTGCCACTGGCGGGTACGGCAACGCTGTTGGGTGTTCGTTGGCATTCGCTGCCTGAGCGTTTCCCTATCCATTGGGGGATGGGCGGCCAACCGGACGGCTGGGCGACGCGAAGTGTTGGGAGCATCTTTGGGCCCTTGTTGGTCAGTGTCGCGCTCACGGCCGGATTTGGAGTGATTGGGGAGCTGATCGCACGATCCTCACCTGGACACGAAGGTCGTTCGGTCATGATTCGAACCATGCGAACGACGCTTGTTGCGTGTTGTTGGTTTCTGGCCATTCTGATGTGCTCGATCAGTTTGCTGCCCTTGGCGCATGATCCAACGAACCTGATTCCGCTGATAACGATGGGGGCGGTTGGCTTCGGTCTGGGCATAGCGGGGTACGTCGCGTTTCGCGCTGTGCGGATGGAGGGCGTTGTTATTGCGAGCCAGAATAGTACGGATGGTCGCTACTGGAAGGCAGGCTTGTTTTACTTCAATCGTTCGGACAGCGCTCTGATGGTGCCGAAACGGAATGGGTTTGGCTACACACTGAACTTCGGACGGCCGGTGTGCTGGTTGATTCTTGGTGCTTTGCTCTCCATTCCGCTTGTGTTTCCTTTGGTGTTGCTTGTAAGTGGAAGGCATTGAGCGAGAGGGATGTTTGCTCTGAAGTTTGGGAGCTTTAGGTGGGGGAGCGCATGAGGAGGTAGGCGCCGCCGAGGGCGAAGAGGAGGTCGGGGGACCAGGCGGCGAGTGTGGCGGGGAGGGTGTTGACGTCGCCCATGGCTTCGAAGAGACCGGCGACGACCCAGTAGGCGATGGCGAGGCCGACGGCGGCGGCGATGCTGGCGAGGCTGCCGCGCTTGCCCATGGCGAGGGCGAAGGGGATGCCGAGCAGGGCCATGACCAAGGTGACGAGGGGGTAGGCGAGCTTGCGATTGAGCTGGACGCGAAGGCGCACGGTGTCGAAGCCGGACTGCGAAAGGTCGGCGACGTAGCGTGAGAGCTCGCGGTAGCTCATCTCCTGCGAGGGGCGGTCTTCTTTCTTGAAGTAGGAGGGTTGTTCGTGGATTTCGGGGAAGGAGGCGAGGGTGAAGGGGTGAAAGGAGGAGACGACGTCCGAGGAGAAGCGGCGTTCCCAGCCGTTTTCAAAGATCCATTGATCGGTGCGGTCGTCCCAGTGAGCGGAGCCGGCGAAGATGCGACGGGTGAGTTGGAAGGTGTTGGGCTGGAACTCGAAGACGGTGAGGTTGGCGAAGACGTCTTTGTCGGCGTCGAAGAATTGATAGAAGAAGATGCGCTGGGGCTCGCCGGCGTGGGTTGAGGTGCCGGCAATCCATTTGCGGTCTGGGCGGAGAAAGGTCTGGGCGGGCTTGCCTTTGATGGTGGCGCGGAGGGCCTCCTGCCGGCGATTGGCCTGCGGGAGGTAGAGTTCGTCGAAGGCGAAGAGGGAGACGGAGAGCAGGCCGGTGAGGACGAGGACGGGGACGACGACGCGATAGAGGCTGATGCCGGTGGCCTTCATGGCGGTGAGCTCGGAGGAGCGGTTGAGGGCGCCAAAGGTGATGAGGACGGCGACGAGGGCGCAGAGCGGCAGGGTGGTGTAGATGACATAGGGGATGAGGTTGAGGAGGTAGTCGCCGACGGTGACGAGCGGTGTGCGGTTGCGCACGATGTCGCCGACGAGCTCGAAGAAGGTGAAGACGAGGACCATGGTGGCGAAGGTGGCGAAGACGAGCAGGAGATTGGTGGAGAACTCGCGGAGGACGTAGTCGTCGAGGAGGAGGGGAAAGCGGACGCCGAGGCTTTCGCGAAGATGGCGCAGGAGGGTGGAGAGGCGGGCGTCGGCGAGTGGGCCGGGGGAGCGGTCGTTGCCGTGCGGGCGGTGCGGGCCGCGGGGGGCGAGATAGCGGCGGACGGTGCCGGCGAGCTGGCCGACGACGGAGAGGGCGAGACTGCCGCGCGAGAGCTGATGGAGGAGGAGGGCACCGGCGACGGTGAAGATGAGATTGGATCCCCAGACGCCGAGAAAGGGGGAGAGCTTGCCGTTGCGGGCGAGGGCGACACCGACCGAGGAGAGGAAGTAGTAGACGAAGACGAGGAGGAGGGTAAGGACGAAGCCTGTGGATTTGCCGCCGCGCCGGGAGGAGAGGCCGAGGGGAATGCCGACGAGCATGAGGACGAAGCAGGCGCAGGGATAGGAGAGGCGGCGATTGAGCTCGATGCGGAAGGGGTTGGAGCCGGGCTGATGGCGGTGCTCAAGGAGCTGAGGGAGCGTGAGTGCCTGGATGGGGGTGTCGTTGCGCGAGAGGTGGGTGTCGTCGGGGGTTTCGAGCTGGAGGGGAACGTCGGTGGAGGTGAAGGTGGAGATGTTATAGAGATTTGGGTCGGAGGTGGAGGTCTGGTGCTGACTGCCGTCGACGAGGTGGAGCAGGAGGGTGGCGCCTGTGGCGGAGGCTGCCGGCGCGGTAGTGACGACGGCCTCGTTGGCCGTGGTGACGGAGGGGTGGGCGGGTTGCGAGACGTCGGCGAGGAAGACGTGTCGCCAGACGGCGGCGCCGGCGACGATGTGTGTGTCCTGGACGTAGAGGACGTAGTTTTTGAGGTCTTCGTAGAAGACGCGGGGCTGGACTTCAAAGGAGGCCTGCGAGCTTTTGAGGGAGGCTTCGAGGGCAAGCAGGTCGCGCGCGGCGCGCGGGGCGAGGAGGAGGGAGTTGACGAGGCCGAGCAGAAGCGCGGCGAAGGAGATGAGGGAGAGGACGCGGACGAAGTCGAAGGCGCCCATGCCGGCGGCGCGCATGGCGGTGATCTCGGAGTCGGAGGCAAGGCGGGAGAGGCCGAGGAGGATGCCGACGAGGACGGCCATGGGGATGGTGAGGGTGAGGGCGGCGGGAAGGGTATAGAGGATGAGGCGGGCGGCGTCTGTGAGTGAGGCGGAGTCACGGACGACGAGCTCGAGAACCTTGCCGAGGTCTCGCATGAAGAGGACGAAGGTGAAGAGGACCCCGCCGAGGAGAGCGTGGGAGAGAACCTCCCGGAGGATGTAGCGGGTGAGGATGCGCATGCGGGGAGGCGTGCTGGGTTTGGGCGCGCTGTGTTCAGTGTAGCTCCCCCAGGGAGCGGCGGCGGGCTCAGGGGTTGGCGAGGAAGCGATAGCCTACGCCGCGGACGGTGAGGAGATGGCGAGGTTTGCCGGGATCGTCCTCGATGTAGCGGCGGAGGCGGACGATGAAGTTGTCGATGGCGCGGGTGTCGGTGTCTTCGTGGACGCGCCAGACCTGCTCAAGGATCTCTTTGCGAGAGACGACGGCGCCGTTGCGGTCGGTGAGATAGCGGAGGAGGTCGGCCTCCATTAGGGTGAGTCGGGTATGGCGATCGCCGGGGGCGAGGAGCTCAAGGGCGTCGAAGCGAATGGTGCGGCCGGCGAAGGAGAACTCATCGCGGGGTTGAGGCGGCGGCGGTAGGGCGGAGGTGGAGGCGGAGTGCCAGGCCATGCGACGGAGGAGGCTCTTAAGTCGAGCCAGGAGGATGTGAAGGTCGAAGGGCTTGGCCAGGTAGTCGTCGGCGCCGGCCTCGATGCCTTCGAGGATATCGGAGGGCTGGGCGCGGGCAGTGAGCATGAGGATGGGAACGAAGCGGTGGGAGGCGCGCAGGCGGCGAGCGATGGTGAAGCCGTCGGCGCCGGGGAGCATGCAGTCGAGAAGGATTGCGGCGGGGACCTGCTCTCCGGCGGGCGGGAGGGCGAGAAGGTGGGTGAGGGCAAGGTCGCCGTCGGAGAAGTGCTCTGTGCGGTATCCCTCCAGCTGAAGGTTGAACAGGAGACCCTGGGCGAGGTGGGCCTCATCTTCGACGAGGGTGATGAGGGGCTGGATCGGAGCTTGCTCGGGCATGGGGGTGGGGTTGGGAGGTGGGCAGGTAGAGCTTAGCGATGGACGTCGACGCTGACGATGGTGGCGACGTCGACGGGGCTGCCGTTGACGTACAAGGGCCGATAACGCCAGGTCATGACGGCTGCGCGAGCGGAGCCGCGCAGCATGTGATGACCGGAGATGATGCGGAGATTTTGGACGCGACCGGTCCGGGAGATGATGGCCTGCATGGTGACGGTGCCCTGGACGTGAAAGAGGTGGGCGAGGCCCTTGGGATAGACCGGCGGACGGGAGTAGATAAGGTTGCCGGACATGACGCCTGAGGAGACGTGCGTTATGCCGGCGCCGGCAAGAGCTCCGGCAGCGGCTACGGCTCTGTGCGAGTGTCCGGCACGTTCCGCGGAGACGGGGTTAGGCGATGTAGGCTCGACTTCGACTGGGGCCGAAGAGACAGCGTTCGCGCCATTTGGAGCGGTGGCGCTCTCGGAGGGCTTGGCCGGGCGGCCGCCGGGGGCAACGGTGTCGGACGGTGCGGGGTATTGGAGAGTGGAAGGGGCTTCCTGGCCGGGGTGTACTGCAGCAGAGGACTTCGGGAGCGTCTGGAAAGGAGGCGTCTGAAACGGAAGGGTTTGGGAAGGAGGCGTCTGGGAAGGCACGCTTTTGGCCTGTCCGGGGAGGTGGCCCGATTCGACGGAGGGTGCGAGGCCGCTGGGTGCACGACGGCCGATGCTCACGAGCAGAAGCGTGAGCACGGCGACGCAAGCCACGACCGCGGCGGCAAAGGCCTTGCGGCGGGTGAGGAGCGAGTGTGGAAGTGCCCATGGCTGCCTTGATGATGGGGGCTCGGGGGTCGCGAGGGAGGGACGACGACGCTCCTGGAGCGGTTTTTCGCTACGCCGACGGCGTTCGACGAAGGGGGTTGGGGCGGGATTTGGGGGCTGGTGGGCGGGGTCGACAGATAGATCCGCGGCAGTTGTGGAGGGTTGTTCGACTGGGGCTGGGGCAGCGACCTCCGGCGGAAGCTGTGTGCTTCGGAGCTCTTCGATACGAGGCTCCATGCGCGTGATTTTTTCCTCGATCGCATCCAGATAGAGCCTGACCTGGATGGAGTTCATCTCAAGTCGCGCGAGGGAGTCGGTGAGGTCTTCGGGAAGAAGTTCCGCTGAGGGGCCGGCGGGATCGGCGGAGGTGCCCGTCTTGGAAGATGACTCGGCCTTGGTGAAGACGAGGGGTGATGGATCGGCAGGGGAGTTGGGGGGAGTGACGAAGGAGTGGGACTCGGCCGCGTTCGGGATGTCAGGGGGGAAGGCTCCGGAACCGCTGGTCTGTGCGGTCGCGGGAGCGTCCGTTTTTTGTACCGCCACGTCTGTTCTCCTGCGATCGGGATGTTCTTAGCGCAGCATTGGACACACGGCGGCTTCCACATGCCCCGGAGCTTCAGATGCACAAAAGGCGGGATGGCGTAGCACGGAGAACGGGAGGGAGGGGCCGGACAGGCGGTTACGGCGTTGAGGAGGGTTCGCTTTGCGGCATGGTAGGGGGCGAAGGCTGGCCCGAGTTGGCGAGGGGGAGGGTGAGGGTGATGGTGGTCCCTTGGCCGGGACCGGCGGAGGTGGCGGTGGCATTGCCGCCATGCTGACGGAGGATGGTGCGGACGAGAAAGAGGCCGAGGCCGGTGCCGCGGATGCGGGCGGCGGCGCGGGAGGCGCTGGTGTCGGCAGGGCGGGCGGGGTTGGAGCGCGCGAGGTCCTGGACGCGGTAGAAGCGGCGAAAGATGCGTTTCTGCTGGCCTGGGGGTAGGCCGAGACCGGTATCGGAGACATGGATGGCGGCGAAGGTGTAGCGCTCGATGAGGAGGGAGACGCGGATGTGGACGCCGTCTGGGGAGTACTTGACGGCGTTATCGAGGACGTTGAGGACGGCGGTGCGGAGGTCTTCGGGGTTGGCGAGGACGGAGAGGCGGACGGCGCCGGGGACGGGGGCGAGGGTGATGGCGTCTGGGGGGAGATGGTGTTGCTGGCGCGTGGTTTGGATGCAGTCGGCGAGGAGGGGTTCGAGCTCCAGGAGGCGGCGATCGTGGCGTCGTTGGGCGAGGGTGCCGGCGGTGAGGACGCGATTGACGGTGCCGAGGAGGCGGTCGGAGTCGGCGAGCATGATGCGGTAGAACTCCTGGCGCTGCTCGTCGGAGACGGGGCGTTGCTGGAGGGTTTCAAGGTAGAGACGGATGGAGGCGATGGGAGTTTTGAGCTCGTGGGTGACGGCGTTGAGGAACGAGTCCTGGCGCTGATTGCGGCGGACTTCCCGGACGAGGAAGACGGTGTTGAGGACGACCCCGGCGGTGAGTGCGGCGAAGAAGATGATGCCGAGGACGAGGATGGCGAGTCGGCGCTCGTTGAGGATGATCCAGCCGATGTTGAGGGTCACCGTGACGCCGGTGAGCGCGACGCCGAGGAGGATGGCGAAGGCGATGGCACCGCGGCGCTGGGTGAGGTTCATGCTGGGGCTAAGGATAGCGCGGGGGCTTGCGACGGCGTCTCAGAGATGGGGGGGGAGATGGAGATGCGAGAGAGTTTAGCGAGTCTGGTGGGGGAGTTTCGGCGGCATGGGGCGGAGCGGGCGGTGGTGGTGCATCGGGGTGTGCGGAGCTTTGGGAGCAGCTATGGTGAGCTGGCGGAGTTGGCGGGGCGGTTTGCGGCGGAGTTGAGGCTTCGGGGGATAGGGCCGGGGGAGCGGGTGGTGTTGTGGGGAGGGAACTCGGCGGAGTGGATTGGGGTGTTCTTTGGGTGTTTGTTGCGGGGGGTGATGGTGGTGCCGCTGGATGTGGGTGGGTCGGCGCAGTTTGTGGAGCGGGTGCTCCGGGAGGTGTCGCCACGGCTGGTGGTCGGGGATGCGGCATTGCTAAGGGGTTTGCGGACGGAGATGCCGACGATGGTGCTGGAGGAGATACGGCGAGTGCTGGCGGAGCTGCCGGAGTATGAGGTGAGCGAAGCAGTGGGGATGGATGCGGCGTTTCAGATTGCCTTTACATCGGGCACAACGGGGGAGCCGAAGGGAGTGGTGCACACCCACCGTAATGTGCTGGCGAGTCTGGCGCCGATTGAGGCCGAGATGGCGAAGTACAGGCGGTATGAGCGGCTTGTGCACCCGCTGCGGTTTTTACATACGCTGCCGTTGAGCCATGTATTTGGGCAGTTCATGGGGCTGTGGATCCCGGCGCTGCTGGGGGCGGAGGTGCATTTTACGGAGGGTGTGGAGGCCGGGCGGATGCTGTCTTCGATCCGGCGCGAGAGGGTCTCAGTGCTGGTGGCGGTGCCGCGGGTTTTGGAGTTGCTGCGGGTGTATGTGATGCAGCGGTTTCGTGGGTTGGGGGAGGCGATTGCGGGGCTGGGGGAGATGCCGCTCGCGAGGCGGTGGTGGCGGTTTCGGGCGGTGCACCGGGCGTTTGGGTGGAAGTTCTGGGCGGTGATCTCGGGTGGAGCGGCGCTGCCTGCGGAGCTGGAGGGCTTCTGGAATGCGCTGGGGTTTGCGCTGATTCAGGGCTACGGGATGACGGAGACGGCGGCGCTGGTGACGCTGAACCATCCGTTCCATGTGGGGCGGGGGACGATTGGGAAGGCGTTGCCGGGGCGGGAGGTGCGGCTGAGCGAGACGGGCGAGATTCTGGTGCGGGGCGACGTGGTTTCGGGGGCGACGTGGCAGGGGGGCGGGGTGCGGCGGAGGCAGGGGGAGTGGCTGGCGACGGGGGATCTGGCGGAGCGGAATGAGGCCGGAGAGCTGCGATTCCTGGGCAGGTCGGGGGAGGCGATTGTGACCTCGGCCGGACTGAACGTCTACCCGGCCGACCTTGAGGAGGCAATGGCGCGGCAAAAGGGTGTGCGGCAGAGCGTGGTGGTGCCGTGTGAGATGGGGAGCGGGGTGGAGCCGGTGGCGGTGGTGTTGATGAGTGGGTCGGACGAGGCGATGGAGGGTGCGGTGCGCGGGGCAAACCGGGAGTTGGCGGAGTATCAGCGGATACGACGTGTGTTGCGGTGGCCGGAGCTGGCGTTTCCGTATACGGCGACGGGGAAGCTGCTGCGACGAAGGGTGGCGACGTGGGCGTGCGAGCGCGTGCGGGAGGGTCGTGAGGCCGCACCGCTGAGCTCGGACGAGGATGTCTTGCTGGGGCTGGTGTCGGAGGTGACGGGGGAGCGGCCGGCGGCAGGCGATGACGGGCGGAGGCTGGCGGAGGATCTGCACCTGGACAGCCTGGGGCGGGTGCAGCTGGCATCGGCGCTGGAGCAGCGGACTGGGGTTGGGGTGGATGAGGATCGGCTGGCGCGGGTGGAGACGCTGGGGGAGTTGCGTGGGTTGCTGGGTGAGAGTGAGGGCTCGGTTACGCCGGCGATGCCGATGAGATTGGCCGACGGGTCTGGAAGCGAGATGGTGGAGCGACCAGTTGGGGCGCCTTCGGCGCCGGCGGAGAGGCGTTTGGTGTACCCGCGGTGGCCGTGGAGGTGGCCGGTGCGCCTGGTGCGCGCGGGGTTTCTGCGATGGGTGATGCGGCCTTTGGTACGGCTGTTGGGTGCGCCGCGCGTGGTTGGCGCGAGGCGGGTGAGGCCGGCGCAGCCGCAGTTGATTGTGGCGAACCATGTGACGGCGTATGACGCGGCGCTGGTGCTGGCGGCGCTGCCGGCTGGACAGAGGGTGGCGATTGCGATGTCTGGTGAGATGTTGGCGGATTTTAGAAGGGCGCGGGGGCAGGGCTCGGCGTTGCGGAATGTGTTGGCACCGGTTGGGTATTGGCTCGTGACGGCGCTGTTCAATGTGTTTCCGCTGCCTCGACTGCGCGGCTTTCAGCGCAGTTTTCAGCACGCGGGGGAGGCGATGGACCGGGGGTATTCGGTGCTGGTGTTTCCGGAGGGGGCGCGGAGTAAGAGTGGGGCGATGCAGCGGTTTCGGCCTGGAATTGGGTTGCTGGCGCAACAGGCGCTGGCGCCGGTGCTGCCGGTGGCGCTGCTGGGGTTGGGGGAGGCGCGGCGTGCGGGGTGGGTGCGGTCGGGGCTGCTGGAGGTGCGGGTGGGCGAGGTGATCCCGTACCTGAAGGAGCGGAGTGCGGCGGAGTGGACGGGGTTGCTGGAGGTGGCGGTTCGGGAGCTTGGGGACTTGCCGACTTCGGAGTTGCCGGGCGCGGGCGCACCAGGCCTGTTCGGGCCCGGTAGAGTGACCGGCGGTCTAGCGGGCGGCGGTGGGGCGGGAGGGGGCTCGCGCGATGGAAGGGCAGATGGACGCGATGGCTCGGATGTTTGCGGAGATCGCGGCTGAGGTGTAGCGGCTGGCAAGCGAACGCCGCAGGTCATACGTCGCGCTAGCTGTGTTTGGCGGATAGGGGCAAAAGGAGGCGGCGCAGACTCTGTGTCTGCGCCGCGGGATGTAGGAGTGACGCCTGGTTAGTTTGCGCCGGCTGGGCGGGGGTTTTTGGGGTCGAATTTGGCGATCTGGACCTTTTTTGCCAGGCCGAGCTTTTCCAGGCACCAGATGCCGTAGTAGTTGATGTCGAACTCGTACCAGGCGAGGCCGTGACGGGCGCTGACGGGGTGGGCGTGGTGGTTGTTGTGCCAGCCTTCGCCGCCGGTGAGGAGGGCGACCCACCAGTTGTTGCGGGAGTCGTCCTTGGTTTCGAAGCGCCGCTTGCCCCAGAGATGGGTGGCAGAGTTGACCAGCCAGGTGGCGTGGAGGCCGACGGTGACGCGGAGGAAGGTTCCCCAGAGGACCATGCCGATGGCGCCGTGGATGGGGTGGGCGGGGGAGAGGGCGGCGCCGATGATGAGCTGAAGGACGCCGGCGATGGTGAGGGGGAGCCAGTGCCACTTGGAGAGCCAGACGTGGACGCGGTCGCGGGTGAGGTCGGGGGCGTAGCGGCCGAGCAGGGCGGTCTCGGAGTGCAGGGCGCGGCCAGAGAGGATCCAGCCGGCGTGGGCCCACCAGGTGCCGTCGTGCGGGGTGTGCGGATCGCCTTCGTGGTCGGAGTTCTGGTGGTGGACGCGATGGGTGGCGACCCAGAAGATGGGTCCGCCCTCAAGCGCCATGGTGCCGCAGGTGGCGAGGAGATACTCGACCCACTTGGGGGTTTTGTAACCGCGGTGGGTCAGAAGGCGATGGTAGGACATGCCGATGCCGACGTTGATCGCGAGGAAGTACATGATGGCGAAGGCGGCGACGTTCTTCCAGGAGAAGAAGAAGAAGGCGGCGATGGCACCGACGTGGAAGGCAGCCATGGCGATGGTGGTGATCCAATTGACGGAGCCGGCCTGGTGCTCACGGCCCATGCGGAGGTCCTGGCGGATGCGGCGCTGGGCTTCCTCGGCGGCGGAGAGGCGGGCTCCCGCGGCGGCGTGGATGTGTTCGGAGGAGATGCCGGGATCGTTGGCGAGATCGGGTGCGTGCTGGGGGACGGCTTCAGACGGCGGGGAGAGGAGCGACGAGTTCATGTGCGATAGCGTCCTTATACTGCTGTTACTGACGCTAGCAGGATGCTGGCGGGACAGGTGTAAGACTTTTGTAATGGAAGTGGAGACTTGAGTATGTCGACAGGGACGGGCGATGCGATGGTGAAGGGAGCAGATGGGGCTGTGCGCTTAGGGGCTTTTCGGTTGCAGCCGACGTTTAGCCCGCGGCCGTGGGGCAGGGACAGCCTGGAGCCGTGGTACGCGAAGACGGGCTTTGCGGAGAAGGTGGGCGAGGCGTGGCTGACCGGGCCGAAGGCGAAGGTGGCCACGGGACCGAAGGCGGGCGAGACGCTGGAGGATGTGGTGCGCGAGGCCGCGGCGGAGCTGCTGGGTGGCGAGACACCGGAGCGGGAGTTTCCGCTGCTGGTGAAGATCCTGTTTCCGGCCGACAAGCTGAGCGTGCAGGTGCACCCGGACGACGCCGAGGCGCAGAAGCTGGGACAGCCGCGGGGCAAGACGGAGTGCTGGTATGTGCTGGAGGCCGAGCCCGGGGCGGCGGTGGCGCTGGGGTTGAAGGACGGCGTGGACGCGGCGGCGGTGCGGTCGGCGATCGCGGACGGGACGCTGGAGCAGTTGATGCGCATGGTGCCGGTGAGCGTGGGCGACATGGTTTTTGTGGACGCCGGGACGGTGCACGCGATCATGCCGGGCGTGGTGCTGCTGGAGACCCAGCAGACGAGCGACACGACCTTCCGGATGTTTGACTACGGGCGGCCGCGCGAGCTGCACGTCGAGCAGGGGCTGCGGGTGACGAAGTTCGGCACGCGGGCGGGCAAGGTGGCGCCCGAGCAGCGGGACGGGTATGTGCGGCTGATCGAGGAGCAATACTTCAGCGTGGATCGCTTTGCGGGCTCGGCGATGGTGCGAATGGACGGGCCGGGTTGCCTGGTGGGGCTGGCGGCGGGGATCGTCGTGACGGCGGACGGGGAACGGCTGGAGCTGCCGGCGGGTGAGGCGATGGTGGTGCCGGCGAGTGCGACGGTGCAGGTGGAGGCGCCGGAGGGTGCGGCATACCTGCGGTGCGTGGCGCCGGCGGTTTAGGGCGTGAGGTGAGGGAGGCCCGGGCTGGGTGCCTGGGCCTATTTGTCTATGGAGCTGGACGTGGCGGTTTAGGATGTGGCGCTCTGCCGGAGCTGAGAAGTGGCAGCCCTACTGCGCTCGGCATGACAAGCCTTCGATGAGCAACGACATCGGCAGACGTTCTGACATCGTGATGACGAGCCGGGTTGCTGACGACAATGCAACTTCACGGTAGTGATCGAGTGCACTTTAATGAGTAGTCGCTGGGATGCCACGTTGCGAGTCAAGTTGTACTCGCTGTTTGTCCTGGCTCTTCTGGTCGGGAACACCCATGTACACCCTCAAAGCATCCGAAACCAGGTCGCGATTGTAGGGTTCCTGCGTACTCGGGTCTTTATTCACCACCTTGTACTGCGTTCCGAAGATCTGTGCTTGGTGGATGCTCTGTAGATATCGATCCAGAGTCGCGGCCGAGATCCAAACTGCCCCACGCTGCCCCTTACTCACTGCAATCACAGCAAGAACGTGCGCGAGCAGGTAATCATCAGGGTTTGTGCCATGTTGAAAAATTAGCGCGGCATGATCGAAGTCGGGACCCGTATGCAACAAGCCTCGCTTTAACAGATTTGCCGTTTGCGTACGACGTTCTGCATCAGCCTTCTGCATGCTTATATCGCTGATATGGGAGTTGCCGTCTCGATCTGCTTGGTCTCTAGCGACGATTGCGGCCATCTGTTCGTTATCAGGTGCGAAGTCATCCTGGGTGTAAGTGCTCGTGCTGTTCCAGTTAGAGGCCAATTTGGGTGCATCGGAGATGCGTTGCATTCTGAGCTCTGGCAAACCGGGAAACAAGGTGACATCCACGTCCGTGATGTCTACAGGTCTTACAAGATATGTGGGGACATTCTCTGCGTGTGCTGGAGACGGATCCCTTAGTTGAAGGGCACCGTTATCCCAATCCAGTGAGGCTACAGGTCCTTGCTGGCTCTTGGACGATATGTGTGAAAACTGCAAAAGCGTGCCGTTTAGTAGATTGATGTTGCAGTCGTCCGGAGTCAGCACGTACCCGCGCAGGTGATTGGGCTTCGTTGGGTCAGGTTCCAGATGGAGACCAAATAAGACATTCGGGCCGAGTTTATACGCCCAGTCGCCTGTAAGCGCCTTGAGGTCTCCAGCCTTCTGCGCGAAAAGCGGATCGATCGAACACAGAGCAACGATGGTGAGGACGAGCCAGTGTCCGTGTGGCAATCTCATTTGCTATCCCCAGCCAGCAATGTGCGTAAGCATCGGTACGCAATCAACAGTAGGTTAGTTCCGGGTAGAAGATTAGTCCCTACAGACGCCGTTGTGGAAATGAGAGTTCCACAACTTTGCGAAGACGTTCGGAGTTGATCGCTCGAGAGGCGAGGTGGATCGCGACAGCGCTGGCAACAGCGGCGATAGCGAGAGCGGCTGACGGAGGTCGCTAAAACTGGAAGTAGAGGAACGGCACGTTGCTGTCGAGGTTGGCGAGGGAGGCGAAGAGGAGGGTGGCGAGCAGGAGGGCCCAGGGGAGGGTGGGGTGCCAGCGGAGGTGATCGAGGAGGCGGTGGGTCCAGGGTTGGGCGAGGTCGGGCGCGGGGCCTGCAGGGAGGTTGGTGGGGTTGGGTTGGGTAGAGGCTGGGGCGAGGGAGCGGGCGGCGAGGGCGGCTTCGGTGATGGGCTCCTGGCCGAGGATGGTCTGGGTGTTGGGGAGGAACCAGACGACGGGGAAGAGGGCGAAGGCGAGGGCGCCGGGAGTGAGCGAGGCGAGGTGGCCGGCGCCGCCGTGGCGGCCGAAGAGGTCGGCCAGGAAGCTGAAGGCGGCGGGGGTGGACGCGGCGCGGAAGAAGACGAGGGCGAAGACGACCTGGAGGTAGACGCCGAGCATGAGCGGGAGGCGGCGGAGGGTGGTGGGTGGCGCGGGGCTGGGGTTGGGGCGGAAATGGCGCCAGGCCTGGTTGGCGGTGAGATAGACGCCGTGGATGAGGCCAAACAGGACAAACTGGAGGCCGGCGCCGTGCCACAGGCCCGTGAGCAGCATGGTGAGCAGGGTGGGGGTGGCGATCATGTGGGCGAAGCCGGAGGGGGAGCGGAGGGCTTTGCGGGAGATCTTGCGGCCGGTGCGGGCGCGGTGGCGCTGGATGCGGAGCAGCATCGGGTTATAGAGGTAGAGGGTGATGTAGCGGGTGAGGGTTATGTGCCAGCGCTGCCAGTATTCGGTGATGGAGGTGGCCTGGTAGGGGCTGTCGAAGTTGAAGGGAAAGCGGATGGACAGCATGCGGGCGAGACCGAGGGCCATGTCGGAGTAGCCGGAGAAGTCGAAGTAGAGCTGCATGGAGTAGGTGACGAGGCCGGTCCAGGCAGCGGCGGCAGACTGGTGGCCGGCGTGGGCGAAGGAGACGTCTGCGGCGGAGGCGATCCCATCCGCGATGAGGACTTTTTTAGCGAGGCCGAGGATGAACCAGGAGAGGCCGAGGGTGAGGTCGTCGCGGCGGAGGCGGAAGTGCCCGGCGGCGGGGGAGAACTGCGGCATCATCTCGCGGTGGTGGAGGATGGGGCCGGCGATGAGGTGGGGAAAGAAGGTGACGAAGAGGGTGTAGGAGAGGGGGCCCTGGAGCTCGGCCTGGCCCTGCGCGAGATCGACCAGGAAGGAGATCTGCGTAAAGGTGAAGAAGGAGATGCCGAGCGGGAGGAGGATGGGGTGCGGCGCGGGAATGGGGAGGTGGAGGCGGGTGAGAAAGACGAGGGTAGCGACGAGGTATTTGAAGTAGAAGAGGAGGACGAGATTGGCGGCGATGCCGGCGAGGAGCCAGCGGGAGCGCGCGGGGGAGTCGGGCGGGGCGGCGACGATGCGGCGGGAGAGAAGAAAATTGAGGGTGATGGAGCCGAGCAGGACCAGAAGGAAGGGTGGGTTCCAGACGGCGTAGAAGACGAGCGAGGCGGCGGTGAGCCAGAGGAGGACGGGGCGGCGGCCGAAGCGGCCGAGCAGGTGGAAGCCGAGCACGGTGACGGGGAGAAAGAGAAAGAGGAAGGAGAGGGAGTTGAACAGCATTTGCTGGGTGTAAGGCTAAAGGCAAAGGCTGCCGGGGACAAAGGCCCGTGCGGGAGGAGGGTTGGGGGAACGACAGAAGCGGCTGACGCGGGCATGGCCCTGTCGTCAGCCGCTGTGAGCACCGAAAAGGGTTAGAGCCCGGGACGGAGCCGCAGGCAGGTCGTTGGACGAAAAGAGTTCACGTGGTGCAGGACCTGCATATGGAGCAGCGATGCAACGACTGAGCCTCTGTTTGGGGTGGGCCCTCACTGGAGAGAGTAGGGAGTGGCGGGGCTGGCGAACATACCTCGGAGGTGGGAGGGGTGTGGCGGAGAGGCGCGGTAGGCCCTGCGGAGGGAGGACTGGAGACGAAGCTCGGAACAAAGTCGGAGGCTGGTGCTCCTTGTTGAGGTGGTCAGGAGGTTTGGAGGGCCAGGTGGGCGTTGCGGATGTCGGTGGCGGTGAAGAGGCTGAGGAAGGGTGCGCCGTGGAGGTTGGCTTCGATGGTCTCCCGGCCGCCCCCCTCACGGTCGACGAGGCAGAGGACGCCGATGACGGTCATGGTTGCGTTGCGGGCGGCCTCGATGGCCTGGAGGGTTGAGCCGCCGGTGGTGCAGACGTCGTCGACGATGACGACGGGGGCGTCGGTTTGGAGGAAGCCTTCGATACGCCGGCCGGTGCCGTGTTGTTTTTCGGATTTGCGGACGAGGAAGCCGTGGATGAGGGGAGGGGCGTCGGCGGGGAGTTCGCGAAGTGGGTCGTCGGGGGCGAGATCGAGGGAGTCGGAGAGGGCGAGGATCTCGGCGTGATCGGCGGCGGCCCAGGCGGAGGCGGAGGCGATGTTGGCGACGAGTGGGTCTGCGCCCATGGTGAGGCCGCCGACGGCGACGGCGGAGGGGAGGTGCTCGCGGATGAGGTCGTAGAGGAGGAGGCCGGAGAGGCGGCCGCCTTCGGCGTGGAGGGTGGTGATGCGGCAGTCGATGTAGTAATCGGATTTGGCGCCGGAGGCTAGGGTGAAGTCGCCGAGTTTGAAGGAGAGGGTGGCGAGGAGGTGGAGGAGGGCTTCGCGCTGGGCGGGGTCGAGCTCGGGGTGAGTTTCGGTCTTTTGGGGCATGTGGGGATTGTAGATACTGGTGTTTAAGGTACCCCCTCCCCAGGGGGTACTTGTTGCGCAAAGTCTTCACCGCATTCGAGTTAGCCGGACCTCAGGGAACGCGGCGGCCCAGGCGGAGGCGGAGGCGATGTTGGCGACGAGTGGGTCTGCGCCCATGGTGAGGCCGCCGACGGCGACGGCGGAGGGGAGGTGCTCGCGGATGAGGTCGTAGAGGAGGAGGCCGGAGAGGCGGCCGCCTTCGGCGTGGAGGGTGGTGATGCGGCAGTCGATGTAGTAATCGGATTTGGCGCCGGAGGCTAGGGTGAAGTCGCCGAGTTTGAAGGAGAGGGTGGCGAGGAGGTGGAGGAGGGCTTCGCGCTGGGCGGGGTCGAGCTCGGGGTGAGTTTCGGTCTTTTGGGGCATGTGGGGATTGTAGATACTGGTGTTTAAGTACCCCCTCCCCCGGGGGTACTTGTTGCGCAAAGTCTTCACCGCATTCGAGTTAGCCGGACCTCAGGGAACGGATCGGAGCGGGGTTTCTGTTGACTATCTTTGCATGGCTCTGGTTTCAGCATAGATGAGGGCGGGGGTGTGTGACGCCAGGTTTGGTCTTTTCCGCTGGCTTTGCTGCCGCTTACTTAAGGGGAGAGAGCGGGTTGGAGTGCGTGGATTTGGGTTTTGTGGGCGGGTGCTTTGCTTGGCTTAGGGTGCGAGAGCAAAGGCGAATACAGGGGTCTCTCCACTGCGGCGTCACTTCGTGCCGCCTTCGGTCGAGATGACGGGAGTTTTCTTTAGCGAGAGAGCGCGGGGGTTTGCTTGGCGTGGATAGCGCGGGGGTTTGCTTGGCGTGGGTAGCGCCGGGGGTTTGCTTGGCTAAGGGGCGAGAGCAAAGGCGAATACAGGGGTCTCTCCACTGCGGCGTCACTTCGTGCCGCCTCCGGTCGAGATGACGGGAGTTTTCTTTAGCGAGAGAGCGCGGGGGTTTGCTTGGCGTGGGTAGCGCCGGGGGTTTGCTTGGCGTTGGTAGCGCGGGGGTTTGCTTGGCTAAAGGGGCGAGAGCAAAGGCGAATACAGGGGTCTCTCCACTGCGGCGTCACTTCGTGCCGCCTTCGGTCGAGATGACGGGAGTTTTCTTTAGCGAGAGAGCGCGGGGGTTTGCTTGGCGTGGATAGCGCGGGGGTTTGCTTGGCGTGGGTAGCGTGGAGTCGCCGGTGGTGATGGGCACATGCGGGTCTATCCACTACGCAAGACGATGAATGGTTCTGCTTCGGTCGAGATGACATAGCCAGATCAATGTCGTGACGCAAGGGAGCTGCGGCGGGCTAGTCGGGGTTGGCGGCGTCGTGTTGTTTGTGGAGGTCCTGGGCCCAGGCGGGGGTTTGGGGTTGGTCGGTGGGTGGGTCGGGGTGGCCTTGGGTGGCGGCCCAGTGGTCGAGGGAGGTGGCGCCGATGTCGGAGATGTAGGTGTCGGGTTGGGCGTAGGCGGGATCGGTGAGGGCGGTGTCGAGGGAGATGAAGGTGTAGCCGCGGGTGTGCATGAGGGCGAGGAGGTCGGGGAGGTGGTCGGCCTCAAGTTGGCAGTCGTGGAGGAGGAGGACCTGGTGGGGCTCGTAGCCGAGGAGGGTGCGGGAGAGGGCTTCGGCGTGGGTGAAGACCTGCTGGTTGTAGGTGAGCCAGGCGCTGACGGTCTTTTGGGCGAGGGCGGGGTTGTGTTGTTTCTGGGCGTCGGTGTAGAGGTCGTCGAAGAACCAGTCTTTGGTGTCGATGGTGACGGGGGCGACGCGGTAGCCGCGGGCGGAGAGGAAGGCCTCGGCGGCGCGGCGGGTTTGGAGGTCGGGGCCGTCGTCGAGGTAGGGGTGGCGGAGATAGCGGAGGGATTTTTGGCGTGGGTCGAGGAGGAGGCGGGTGATGTTTTCGCCCTGGATGACGTCGTCTTCCCAGACCTGGAGGGTGGCCTGGTTGAGGGAGGTGTGGCTGTAGGTGTGGTTGCCGAGGTCGAAGCCGGCGTTGAGCCAGGCGGAGAGGATGGCGATGCGGGCGTCGGCCTGGCCGAGGGGGGTGAAGAGGCGCTGCTCGACGACGAAGGCTGTGACGGGGGCGTGGGCGGCTTTGAGGGCGGCGATGAGTTTGGTGTTGAGGGTGGTGAGGTCGGCGGCGGAGGTGGTTGCGGCGGCGTTGAGGCCGGGGAGGTCGTCGACGGTGAGGGCGATTTGGCGCGTGGGTTGCTGGGCGGGGAGGAGGAGGGGGAGGAGGAGGGCGAGGGCGGCTAGGGGTGGGCGCATGGTTTGGTGTGTTTGAGGGAGAGGCGGCGGCAGATCCTTCGCTTTGCTCAGGATGACACGAGAAGACTCAGGGGCAAGGGGTAAAGCAGCTACAGGGGTCCTTGGCTTCGCTCAGGATCACAACAGAAGAAGCAAATGCAAGTGCAAGTTCAACAGCAATGGCAAGGACGACAGCAGGTGCTGCTGCTTTGCTTAGGACGACGGGGAAGGCCAGGGCAGAAGCGGATCGCTGCGGGATGACGGCTCGATGAGACAGCGATCGGGCATCGAGTCGAGGGTGGAATCAGGTGGGGAGGCGGTCGAGGTGTCGGTACCCGCCGGTGACGATGAAGGCGGCGAGGAAGACGGCCGCGTTGTAGGTGGCGTGGACGAGGGTGCTGGCAGCGACGGAGCGGAGGCGGAGGCGGACGAAGGTGAGCACGAGGGAGACGAGGAAGAGGAGCGCGAGGATGGGCCAGGTGAAGGCGATCTGCTGGCCGTGCAGGAGGGCGAAGAGGACGCTGGTGAGGATGGCGGAGAAGACGAGGGCGGGGCGGGAGAGGGTATTGGAGGAGTTCCAGGCGGCGCGGGCGGCTTCGGTGCGGGGGAGGGAGAGCCAGTCATAGGCGATGGCGCAGGCAGGGAGGAGGAAGCCGCGGAAGAGGGTTTCTTCGAAGAGCGGGGCGAGGATGATGCCGAAGATGGTGATGAGCCAGATGTCGGACTGTGAGTGGAAGAAGTTGTTGAGGGGAAGTTTTTTGGGGACGTTGATGAAGTTGGAGGCGCCCTGGATGGTGGCGGAGAGGATGAGGCCGAGGGGAAGGAGGCGGAGGGCGTTGCGCCGGGCGGCGGGGGCGTTCCACTGCAGGCCGAGGAGGAAGGGCTTCTTCCAGAGGAGGGGAAAGATGGCGAAGGAGAGCGCGAGGGTGCCGAGGTAGGTGAGGATCTCGGAGATGATGAGGAGTTTGGGGTGGATGTCGGAGATGCGGGTGGGATGGGTGCGGCCGATAAGGATGACTTGGGTGAGGAGAAGGAGGAGAGAGGTGATGGCGAGGAAGAGGAGGGCGTGGCCGAGGTGGGGGATGTGGGTGGGGGGATCGGGCGGGGTGGGGTTGGGGGTTTCGTCGGTGGGGGGGAGGGCGACGGCTTCGCCCTCGGCGAGGACGGGGGTGAGTGGCGGGAGCGCGGGGGGCTCGCCGGCGTCGCTGCTGCGGGGGATGGGAGAGAGGTCGAGGGGCACGGTGGAATGGTAACGGCTTTAGGCGGTGGCTGTGGGTTGGGCGGATTTGCGGGGTTTGCGGGTGATGGGTTTGCGGGAGGTTTCGGCGGGTTTGGCGGAGTTTGGTTTGGGGACGCCGGTTTTGCGTTCGGGTTTGGTGAAGGAGCCGCGGGCTCGGCGTTCGGCGTCGGCCTGCGCGGCGATGGAGGCGGGCTGGGGGCCGGCGTAGGAGGTGTCCGGGTCGACGGTGGAGGGGGAGGCGGGGTGGTGTTGAAAGAAGTCGCGGAGAAAGGTGGCGGTGTGGGAGGCGGCGACGGTGGAGACCTGCTCGGGGGTGCCGTGGGCGACGATGCGGCCGCCGCCTTCGCCGCCCTCGGGGCCGAGGTCGAGGAGGTAGTCGGCGTTGCGGATGATGTCGAGGTTGTGTTCGATGATGATGACGGTATTGCCGAGGTCGGTGAGGCGGTGGAGGACTTCGAGGAGCTTGCGGACATCGTCGAAGTGGAGGCCGGTGGTGGGTTCGTCGAGGAGGTAGAGGGTCTTGCCGGTCTGGCGTTTGGAGAGCTCGCGGGCGAGCTTCATGCGCTGGGCCTCGCCGCCGGAGAGGGTGGTGGCGGACTGGCCGAGGTGGATGTAGCCGAGGCCGACGTCGACGAGGGTTTGGAGACGGGAGTGAACGTTGGGGATGTCGGCGAGGAGAGGGGCGGCGTCGGCGATGGGGAGTTCGAGGATATCGGCGATGGAGAGGCCGTTGAAGCGGACGGCGAGGGTCTCCTGGTTGTAGCGGCGGCCGTTGCAGACCTCGCAGAGGACGTAGACGTCGGGGAGGAAGTTCATCTCGATGCGGCGCTGGCCTTCGCCCTGGCAGGCCTCGCAGCGGCCGCCGGGGACGTTGAAGGAGAAGCGGCCGGGCTTGTAGCCGCGCTCGCGCGACTCGGGGAGCATGGCGAAGAGGTCGCGGATGGCGGAGAAGACGCCGGTGTAGGTGGCGGGGTTGGAGCGCGGGGTGCGGCCGATGGGGGATTGGTCGATCTGGATGGCCTTGTCGATCTGGCGGATGCCGACGACTGCGCCGTGCTGTCCGGGATCTTCGCGGGAGCCGTAGAGCTCGCGGGCGAGGGCGCGGTAGAGGATGTCGTTGACGAGGGAGGATTTGCCGGAGCCGGAGACGCCGGTGACGACGGTCATGACGCCGAGGGGGAAGTGAGCGGTGACGTGCTGGAGGTTGTGGGAGCGGGCGTCCTGGACGGTGATCCAGGCGTCGGTGAGGGGGCGGGGGCCGGTTTCGCCCAGGGCATTGGGGGGGCGGGAGAGGAGGGTGGCGGCGCCGGCGAGGTACTGGCCGGTGACGGAGGCGGGGTTGGCCATGATCTCGGCTGGGGTGCCGTCGGCGATGAGGTGGCCGCCGTTTTTGCCGGCGCCGGGACCGAGGTCGAGGACGTAGTCGGCGCGGCGGATGGTGTCTTCGTCGTGTTCCACGACGAGGACGGTGTTGCCGAGGTCGCGGAGGCGTTCGAGGGCGGCGATGAGGCGCTGGTTGTCGCGCTGGTGGAGGCCGATGGAGGGCTCGTCGAGGACGTAGAGGACGCCGCGGAGGCGCGAGCCGATCTGGGTGGCGAGGCGGATGCGCTGGCCTTCGCCGCCGGAGAGGGTGGCGGCGGAGCGATCGAGCGAGAGGTAGGAGAGACCGACGGCGTTGAGGAACTCGAGACGCTCGATGACTTCGCGCTGGAGGCGGTCGGCGATGAGCTGGTCGCGGCCGGAGAAGTGCATGGCGCGGGCGGCGGCGAGGGCACGGTCGAGGGGGAGGGCGGTGAAGTCGGCGATGGAGGCGTTGGTGGGGGCTTGAGGTGATGTGGGACCCAACATCTCAGAGGCGAGATGTTGGGCACCCTCGTTCCCACCCATGTCGGAAAGCGCCATGAATGGGGCACCCTCGTTCCCACTCATGTCGCGGTGAGACTGCGCCATGGATGGGGCACCCGGCGGCGGTGGGAGAGAAGCAGGTCCTTCCCCATCGGCAAGCTCAGGGTCAGGATGACAACCAAGGGGGTGCATCGACTGGTCTGTGGTGGTGGCTTCCGAGGAGGATGTCGCAGAAGGGGACGAGGGTGCAGAGGGCGGGATGGTGAGGGGGAGGGTGACGGCTAGGGATTCGGGGCGGAGACGGCGGCCGTGGCACTTGGGGCAGGTGGTCGCGGACATGTACTGCATCATGTAGTCGCGGTAGCCCTCGGATTTGGTCTCTTCGAGGTTGGAGCGGAGAAAGGCGTGGATGCCGTGGAAGCCGGTGCGGGCGGCTTCGGAGCGCGGGGGGCCGTAGAGGAAGAGGTCCTGCTCGGATTTGCTGAGCTCGGCGAAGGGCCGCTTGAGGTTGATCTTGTATTTGTCGGCGGCGAGCTTGATGAGGCGGAGGAGGTAGGCGGAGGCGGAGCCGGGGCCCATGGCGCCGTCGAGCAGGGGCTTGGACCAGTCGGTGATGGTCTTGGCGGGGTCGAAGTCGTAGATGGAGCCGAGGCCATGGCACTCGGGGCAGGCGCCGTAGGTGGAGTTGAAGGAGAAGGAGCGGGGCTCGAGGCGGGGGACATTGATGCCGCAGTCGGGGCAGGCCATGGAGGAGGAGAAGAGGGTTTCGACCTGCTGGCGGGTGTCGGGGTCGTGAACGGCGATGAGGACGAGGCCGTTGGCCATGGAGAGGGCCTTGACGACGGAGGTTTCGAGGCGCTTGGTGTCGTATGTGGGGGGTGTGGGTTGGTTGGAGGGCGTGGTGAGGGCGGGGTTGGCGTTGGCGGGGGTGCCGTCGGGTACGGGGCGGAGTATGATGCGGTCGACGACCGCTTCGACGGTGTGGTTTTTGCGTTTTTCAAGGCGCATGCCCTCGGTGACCTCGGTGATGTCGCCGTCGATGCGGACGCGGAAGCCCTGCTGGTCGAGGGCTTCGAGCTCTTCGCGGAACTCGCCTTTGCGACCGCGGACGACCGGGGCCATGACGGTGATGCGCTCGGGCTGTGCGCCGGCGGCGAGGCGGCCGACGGCCTGGTCGACGATGCGGGCGACGATCTGCTCTGCGGATTGGCGGGAGATGGGGCGGCCGCAGTTGGGGCAGTGGGGCTGGCCGACCGAGGCCCAGAGGAGGCGGAGGTAGTCGTAGATCTCGGTGATGGTGCCGACGGTGGAGCGGGGGGAGCGGGAGGTAGTCTTCTGCTCGATGGAGATGGCGGGGGAGAGGCCGTCGATGGAGTCGACGTCGGGCCGCTCCATTTGGTCGAGGAACTGGCGGGCGTAGGGGGAGAGGGTTTCGACGTAACGGCGCTGGCCTTCGGCGTAGACCGTGTCGAAGGCGAGGGAGGATTTGCCGGACCCGGAGAGACCGGTGACGACGGTGAGGGTGTTGCGGGGGATGCGGACGGAGATGTCTTTGAGATTGTGCTGGCGGGCGCCGCGCACGGTGATGTGTGTGATGCCGGGAGGGGAGGATGGGGACGCCATAGCCAAGTTCCTAGGATAAGGCATTCCGTGTAGGGAGGGTGCGGGCGGTTGCAGGGATGGGGGCGGCATCGGAGCCGGGTAACCACCCGGATGCCCAAGGAGTTGCGAGACGGCGTGGAGCCTGCCAGCATGGGAGTGTGTTGCCGCTGACTCGGCACTAGGCGCTCCGAGAGGGGCCCCAAGGAGAGGTTGTGAGTTCGATCCTTCTGTTGTGCGCGGTTCTAGCTTCCCTGACGTGCGGAGTTCTGGTGGCGTATGGGCTGTGCCAAGCGATGTTTGCGGTGTTTCGGGTGCATTCGCGACAGGTTCGGGAGCGTCGGGTGGGGACGCCGGTGCCGGCGGATGGCCGGGCGGGCTGACCGGCCTGGGGACTTAGGGTTTGGGAATCAGGGTTGGTTGGAGTCCGGCGGTGTCTGCTGGGTTCCGTTCCCGCTGCCGTTGCCGTTTTGCTGAAGGTGCTGCAGCTCGTCAAAGATCTGCTGGGGAGTTTTGACGGTTTCAGTGCCGGTGTCGCCGTCGTTGTCGGGGTCGGGTGGGGTGGTGGTTGCTGTTGCGGGCGCGGTGGTCGGGCTGATTGGCGGAAAGACGACGGGTTGGGAGACCTCGGAGGGGGCGGTGGCCGCGGCGGGATCGGGCGAGGCGTTGCGTTGGCCGCCGGGGCGGATGGGGCGCATGGGAAGATTCGAGGACTGGACCGGTAGCTGCCTCTGCGGTGCCGGATTGGGCTCGTCGGAGTCCTCGGCCTGCTGTTGCTCTTCGGCGTTGGGATTGGGCGGTGTGGGGCTGCCGAGGCGTGGGGTGAGGAGGAGCTCGAGGGGCTTGTCGGCGGTGTTGGAGACGATGAGGATGTTGATGCCGGTGCCGTCGAGCAGAGTGCTCATGACGCGCTGGGGATCGGCTGGGCCGTAGGTGCCGAAGACGCGGTCTTCGGGGGCGGAGCCTGTGATCTTCATGCCGGTGGAGTGGGCGATCTCGCGGAGGATGCCGTTGAGGCTGGCGTTGGAGGCTTCGACGGTGAGGAGCCCGTCGTGGAAGGAGACGGCGGAGTGGTGGGCCTGGGGATGCGGTGCGGTGAGTCCGGTGGGCTGCTGGGCTGGGAGTTGCTGCTGAGCTGGGAGCAGGGGAGCGGCGAAGAGCCCGAGGACGGCCGTGGCGAGCGGGATGGAGGTATGCCGGACCATGAGTTTGCCTCTGTTGATGAGACGTGCGGCTCGGCGCAGTGGGTACTTGGAGGTGCTACCGGGCGGTGTTTGCTTTGGCGTAGTCTACGTGTGAGCGAGGGCGGCTGTGGACGAAATGTGGTGGATGCGGCGCACGAAGGTACTCGGCAGGCACGGGGTTGGGCTGGGTTTGGCGCTGGGATTGGCGGTTGGTCTGGCGGGTGTGGGTCGGGGTTGGGCGGAGAGCTGCACGACGCAGTCGCAGATGGCGGTGGGAGATCGCGACGGGTTAGCGGCGGCGGCTCAGGCGGTGGCGCGGACGCTGCAGAACGGTGACATGACGGGTCTGCAAGGGGAGACGGTGGCGGAGCTGCAGGGGAGTTTTGGCAGTGTGCGGCAGGCCGCGCAGGAGCTGCAGCCGGAGTTGAAGGGGGATACGCTGCAGGTGGAGTCGGTATATCTGCTGGATGCGACGGGGCTGCAGGCGGGGGCGGACGCGCAGTTTTTCTGTTCGCTGAACCGGTCGCAGGCGGAGGTGGACTTTGCGATTCGCGGGTTGACGGCGGGGATGTATGGGTTTGCGGTGGTTGGGGCGCAGGGTGCCTCGCCATGGCGGGTCTCCATGTTGCTGCGGCGGGACAGCGGGCGATGGCTGCTGGCGGGGTTCTTCCCGGGGCCGACGGAGGCGGATGGGCACGATGGGGTGTGGTACTGGAAGGAAGGCCGGCGGCTGGCGGCGGCGCGGCAGCCCTGGAGCGCGTGGCTGATGTATGGCGAGGCGCGGCGGTTGTTGTTGCCCGCGCCGTTTGTGCAGTCGGGGCACCTGGAGCGTCTGGATGACGAGCGGAAGGCGGCTGCGCCGCCCGCGCTTTCGGCGGGGGTAAGCGCGACGACACCGCTGGTGGTGAAGGGGCCGGACGGGAAGGAGTACCGCTTCACGGAGCTGGGGACGGAGGCGCTGGCCGGTCGCGCGAAGGTGGAGGTGGCGGCGCATCTGGAGGGTGAGGCGGGGGATGCGGCGGTGCTGCGTGGGGAGAGCGACGGGGCGGCACGGGCGCTGGTGGCGGCGTATCCGGAGCTGCGGGGGAACTTCGGCGGAGTGGTGATTGCGTTGGGGACGACACCGGGTGCGCAGCCGCTGGTGACGGAACGCCCGATGTCGCAGTTGCAATAGACCTCCGGGGGCTGAAGGAGGCGGCGGAGCGCGTTTGACGGGGTGGAGCCGCTGACCAGACGGTGGGGGCAGCGATGGTAAGGTGAGAGATGGCGCCGCGTGGCGCGGCGCTCTGCCTGTGCGATGGCCCGGCGGCGCGGCGAGGGCGCTGAACCCAAGGCGGGACGAGGTAGCAGGGGACGTGAAGAGTCTTACGCAGGCGATCTTTGAGCGACGATCCACGCCGAGTTTTGCGGACGCGCCGATTGCAGCCGAGGATCTGGAACAGATTGTGCGGGCGGGGCTGGCTGCGCCGAGCGGGTACAACCTGCAGCCGTGGCGGTTTGTGGTGGTGCAGACGCCGGAGCAGAAGCGGCGGCTGCGGGCGGCGAGTTTTAACCAGGCCAAGGTGGAGGAGGCCTCGGCGGTGATTGTGGCGTGCGGGGACGCGGACGGGTGGCGGCGGGATCTTGACCTGATGCTGCAGCAGGGGCTGGAGGGCGGGATGCCGGAGAGCTATGCGGCGCAGGCGCGGAGCAGCGTGCCGAAGTACCTTTCGAACTTTTCGACGGAGCGGATGCAGGGATGGCTGAATAAGCACGTGGCGATTGCGCTGACGCACATGATGCTGATGGCGGAGGCGCTGGGGTACGACACGGCGCCGATGGAGGGGTTTGAGCAGGACCGGGTACGCGAGGTGCTGAAGCTGCCGTTGAGTTTTTGGGTGGTGGCGCTGCTGGCGGTGGGCAAGGCAGTGGGGCCGGCGAAGTTTGATGGCGGGCGCTTTGAGATGAGCCACACGGTCTTCGGCGAGGAGTTTGGCAGGCCGCTGCGGTGAGTGCGACGGGACAGGGGAATGCCTGGAGCAGGGAGTATCCGCTGCGGCCGATTGTGGGTGTGGCCGGGGTGGTGTTGGACGGAGAGCGGGTGTTGTTGATTCGGCGGGGCCGGGCACCTGGAGAGGGAGCGTGGAGTCTTCCGGGAGGGGCGTTGCGCGTGGGCGAGTTGATGGCGGAGGGAGTGGCGCGGGAGGTGTTTGAAGAGACGGGGATGCGGGTGCGGGCCGTGCTGCAGGTGGGAGCGGTGGACCGGGTGGTGCGAGACCCGGACGGACGGGTGCAGTACCACTATGTGGTGCTTGACTGGCTTTGCCACGTAGTGGGTGAGGAGACGGTGCCGGTAGCGGGAGGCGACGCGATGGAGGCGGCGTGGGTGGAGAGGGTGGGACTGCGGGAGATGGGTGGGTTGGACGAGGTTTCGGTGGATATGATTGAGCGGGCGATCGAGCTTGCAGGGAGCGTGGTTTGAGGCGGTCGGGAGCGGTTGGAGTTGCTGCAGGAGTTGGTGTGCTGGCGGGCGTTGCGGGGATGATTTCCCTGCGGCCGATGTCGATCGTCACGACGGCGCTACGGGGCAAGCTGTGGTGGTATGGGGCGCGGGGCGGGTTTGTTCTGGTGGGCGGGGTATGGCTCCACTATCTGCGCGCGCCGGCCAAAGGGAGAGCGAGTGCGGTGCCGTTGTTGTTGATCCACGGATTGGGGGCGCGCTCACTGGATTGGACTCCGGTGATTCCGGGCCTGCAGGCGGCGGGTCACGAGGTTTATGCAGTGGATCTTCCTGGGTATGGGCTTTCGGAGCGGCCGGACGCCGAGGGGTACTCGATCGGGCGCCTTGCCGGGTCAGTGCTGGGACTGATGGATGCGTTGGGGTTGGAGCGGGTGGATGTGGCCGGCTGGTCGATGGGGGGATGGGTTGCGATGAAGGTGGCGTCGGACCGACCGGAGCGTGTGCGGCGGCTGGTGCTGATCGACAGTGCCGGGCTGGAGTTTGATGTACCTTATGAGCCTTCGATCTTTGCGCCTACTGATGTGGCAGGGGTGCGGCGGCTGCTGGCTCGGCTGACGCCGAAGAAGGTGGATCTGCCGGGGTTTGTCGCGAGGGATGTGCTGCGGCGGATGCGCGCCAACGGGTGTGTTTTGCGGCGCAACCTGGAGGAGATGCTGGGTGGAGCGGACCTGATGGAGCAGCGGCTGAGCGCGATCGATGCGCCGACGATGGTGCTGTGGGGAGAGCAGGACGAACTGATTCCGCTGGAGGTGGGGGAGCGGATTGCGGTGGGGATTGCGGGGGCGGAGATGGTTCGGGTGCCGGGGTGCGGGCATCTGGCGCCGATGGAGCAGCCGGCGGAGATCCTGACGAGGATGACGGAGTTTCTGCGGGATGAGTCGCGGCAGGAGTTGACTCAGGGCTAGATCAAGACTCGGGCTGCCACTGGAAGGTGCCGGGTTGGGGAAGGCCGAGGTGGGCGAGGATGCGGCGGCAGAGGGCGAGGGCCATGTCGGTGGTGGTTTGGGGCTGGTCGTAGAAGGTGGGGACACAGGGGAAGAGGATGGCTCCGGCCTCGGCGGCGCGCTGCATGTTGTGCAGGTGGATGCGGTTGAGGGGGGTTTCGCGGAGAGCGAGGATGAGGGGTCGGCGCTCTTTGAGGCAGACGTCGGCGGCGCGGTGGATGAGGGTTGAGGCGAGGCCGGCGCTGATGGAGGCAAGAGTTCCCATGGAGCAGGGGAGGATGATCATGGCGGCGGTGGGATAGCTGCCGCTGGCGATGTTTGCGCCGATGTTGGCGTCGGTGTGGAGCTGGGTTTTGGCGGAGGGATGGCCGAGGAGGTGTTCGACGAGATTGGCGCGGCTGGGGAGGCCGAGCTCTTCGGCCTGGACGCGGAGGGCGCTGTTGCTGAGGACGAGATCGATGTGGGCGACGCGGTCGTCGGCGTGGAGGAGGCCGAGCATGGTGCGGGCGAGGATGGCTCCGCTGGCGCCGGTGACGGCGAGGGTGAGGGTGCAGGGAGAGGCTGCGAGGGGAGGCATGCTAGGCCTGCGGGCCGAGAACGCGGCGGAAGATGGCGTCGACGTTGGTGAGCTGCCGGTTGAAGTCGAAGGTCTCTTCGAGTTGTTCGGGGGAGAGCCGGCGGGTGATCTCGGGGTCGCGGGCGACCTCGTCGCGGAAGGTGAGCTCATCTTTCCAGGCGCGCATGGCGTGGGACTGAACGAGGCGGTAGGCGTCTTCGCGGCTCATGCCGGCGGCGGCGAGATCGAGCAGGAGCTGGCCGGAGAAGACGAGGCCGCCGGTGGAGTGGAGGTTGCGGAGCATCCGGGCGGGGTAGACGAGGAGGCGATCGATGAGGGCGGCGGTCTTTTGGAGGAGGTAGTCGGCGAGGATTGTGGAGTCGGGGAGGATGACGCGCTCGGCGGAGGAGTGTGAGATGTCGCGCTCGTGCCAGAGGGCGACGTCCTCGAAGGCGACCTGGGCGTTGGCGCGGACGACGCGGGCGAGGCCGGAGATCTGTTCGGCGGTGATGGGGTTGCGCTTGTGCGGCATGGCGGAGGAGCCCTTCTGCTTTTCGGAGAAGAACTCTTCGGCCTCGCGGACCTCGGTGCGCTGGAGGTGGCGAACTTCGGTGGCGATCTTATCCAGGGTGGAGCAGAGGACGGCGAGCGTGGCGATGAAGGCGGCGTGGCGGTCTCGCTGGACGACCTGGGTGGCGATGGGGTCGGGGCGAAGGCCGAGCTCGGCGCAGATGGCCTCCTCGTGCTCGGGGAGAAGGTGGCCGAAGGTGCCGACGGCGCCGGAGAGTTTGCCCACGCGGAGGTCTTCGGCGGCGGCGTCGAAGCGGATGAGGTTGCGCTGCATTTCGGCGTACCAGAGGAGGAGCTTGAGGCCGAAGGTGGTGGGCTCGGCGTGGACGCCGTGGGTGCGGCCGATGACGGGGGTGTTTTGGAACTCGATGGCGCGGCGGCGGAGGACCTCCGAGAGGGTGACGATGCCGGCGCGGATGAGGGAGGAGGCGGCCTTGAGCTGCAGGGCCTGCGCGGTGTCGACGACATCGGTGGAGGTGAGGCCGAAGTGGAGCCAGCGGGAATATTCGGGGTTGGCGATGTGCTCGGCGATGGTCGTGGTGAAGGCGATGACGTCGTGGCGGACTTCGGCTTCGATCTGATTGATGCGGTCGACGGTGAAGCCGGCGCGGTCGCGGATGGCGTCGGCGGCGGCCTGGGGGACGACGCCGGCGCGGGCGAGGGCCTGCGAGGCGGCGATCTCGACGGTGAGCCAGCAGCGGTACTTGTTGTCGTCGGACCAGATGTGGCCCATCTCCGGCCGGGTGTAGCGTGCGATCAAGCGGGGGCTCCGTGCTGGGGCTGGGTCGGAGTTATGGGTGGGTGACGCCGAGGAGGGCGGACATCTCTTCGTGGAGGAAGCCGCGGCCTGGGCGGTAGGGCTGAACCCACTTGCCGTCGATGACGAACTGGGGGATGGCGCGTTTGCCGACGTTGCGGAGGACTTCCTCGGCGGCGCCGGGGGTGGACTCGATGTCGATCTCGCGGTAGGGGAGTTTGTGCTTGTCGAGGAAGCGCTTGGCTTCGCGGCAGTCGCGGCACCAGGAGGCCGAGTAGAGGGTGAGGTCCATGAGGTGATGATACTGGGAGTGGCGAGCGTGGGAAAGCAGAAGCGGGAGCCATGGGCTCCCGCTTCTGTGATTCGAGTGCATGTGGGCTAGGTCGTTTTGACGTTGCCGTTGAGACCGGCTGGGAAGAAGCCACCGGAGGTGACGCCTGCGCCTGGGGTTGCGTAGACGATGTTGAGGACCTGATTGGGTGTCCGGGCCCAGCCGATGGCGTTGGCATCGGCGTTGACGATGGTGGAGCCGACGTATGTGGCGGCCGTGCCATTGAGGGCGACGTTTGCGATGTTCAGGCCGACGTCGTCCGGTGTGCCGCTGAGTGTCCCATCCAGCATTGCACGCGTCTGCGAGATGCGTTGAGTCAGGACCCGCAGGGTGCTGGGGGGACCGATGGGCGTTGGGTTCTGATCGAGGCCGTAGATGGTGGTGCGGATGATGCCCGCGTGATAGGCCTCCACGGCGTGAATCTTTGCCGCGGCGCCGAGGGCGACGGTGCTCGAGAGGAGTGCGGCACCGCCGTGATAGGCGCTGACGCCGACGTCCTCGAAGATGTAGGAGCCGAGGAGGAAGGTGTAGTCGCTGGCGAAGGGATCGAAGCCTGGGACGCCGATCGCTGTGCCGAGGGCAAGGAAGCTGTTGTAGAGGTCGATGTTGGGTTCTGCGACGGCGCTGGCACCGAGAGCTGCGCGGAGGTCATTGACATGGTTTCGCTCTTCCGCCGCAAGTTCGAGAGCATAGGCCTCGACGGCTGGGAGTGCGAAGGGCACCTTGGTCGCGCTGACGTTGACACTGGCCGAGCCGCTGCTGGTGCCGGCCTTGGTGACCACGGTTGCGGGAGCGAAGGTGATGGGACTGGTCGAGGCGCCGGCGTTGGTGGAGACGCCGAACTGGGCGAGGGTCTGCCCGGTCGCGGCGAGGGTATAGAACTCGGCCTCAAGGTATTCGAGGTTGAGCGCGAAGTTGAGGACGTCGTTGTCGCTGACGGTCGCGGCCTGCGCGTTGGCAGTACCGGCGAGGGCGAGCGCGGCGAGGGCACCGCCACCGAGCATGATGGCGCGGCGGCTGGAGATGATGTTGTCGAGTTGCTGCGTTTCCTGTGTGGCCATGGATGTCGTCCTTAGGAGGTCGTGACTTTGATGTTGCCGTTGAGGCCGCTTGGGAAGAAGCCGCCGCTGCTTACGTTGGCCCCGCCGCCGGTGGCGTAGACGATGTGCAGGACCTGGTCGGTGCTTCGCCCGAAGGCGAGGGAGCTGCTGTCTGCAGCGACGAGGGTGCTGCCGACGAAGGTGGCGCTGGGCGGGATGATGCCGCCAAGGGAGATGGTGGTTTCGTTGCCGCCACCGAGGGTACCGCGCACACCGGAGATGGCGTTTGCAGCGCTGAGCAGGGTAGTTCCGGCTGCTGCTCCCGGGACGGCTTTGGTGCCCGTGTTGGCGATGATGGTGCGGATTTCAGCTGCGTGGTAGGCTTCGACGGCCTGAATGCCCGCGGCTGCCGAGAGGTACGCCTTGCTGCTGATCAGAGGGGCGGCACCGGTGTATGCCGTGACCCCAACATCCTCGAAGATGAAGGCGCCCAGGAGGAAGCTGACCTCATCGGCGAAGGGATTGAAGGTCTGCCCTGAGGAGATGAAGCCAGCGGCTGTGGCGACGGCGTTGAAGGCAGCGGTGAAGTCGATTGCAGGGCGCGCGACGGCGTTGGCTGCGAGAGCGCTGCGCAGGAAGCGAACGTGGAGCAGTTCGTTTTGAGCGATCTCGATGGCGTACTGCTGGACGACCGCGTCGGTGAACGCAATGGCCGGGTTTGACGGCGCGGTGACCGCGGCGGCGCCGGAGCCGGCGTCGGCTGCGCTGAGGCCTGATCCTGTTGCGGCACGGAGGTAGAACTCCGCTTCCAGGTATTCGAGGTTCAGGGCGAAATTAAGGATGTCGGCGTCCGTGACGGGTGTGGTGTTGCCGCCGCCATTGGTTGGGAGTTGGACTTGGCTGCCGCCGCTGCAGCCTGCCAGCGCCGCCGCGCCGAGGGCACCGGTACCGGCGAGGAAGGCGCGCCGAGACGGTCCCTTGGAGAGTTCTTGAAGTTTTCCCACGATGACTGACCTCGTATCTGGTTGGTTCTGAAGCTGTGAGTGGGGAGGTGGGTTTCGGGATCGCTCTGATCCGGTCCCATCGCGTACTTGACTTACGGTTTGCCGAGCGTTTCAGTTTGGTGGTGGACCGGGTGAATGATCTCGCTGCGTGCTTGATCGGGCTGCACGCCAGTGCTTGATCGCGCTGCGTGCTAGGTGCTTGATTGCGCGGGAGGCGCACCCAGCGAGAGTCTTTGTAGCATGAAGGCAAAGCGAGATGCTAGCGAATAGCGAGGGGGAGTCCGCGCCTGCACGGTACTTTAGTGTTGCGCAGATGGATGGCTGCCTTGTGAGTGGGGTGGTCAGACCGAGGCAACCGGGAGGAGCATGAGGTCGTCGACGAGGCCTACCTCTTTTTGCACGAACGGTTCGGCGTAGCGGACACCGCTGAGCAGGCCGAAGTGTCTGGCTGTGGAGAAGGTGCGTTCGCGGATCTCGGCCTCGGGGACGAAGAGGCCCTGGCCGGCGTGTTGATCACCGTACTGGGAGCGATAGGCTAGCAGGGCACGGTGGCGGTCTTCGATATGGGGTGTGATGTCGACGGTGAAGGTGGGGCGGACGTCGGCGTAGAGCGAGGCGTAGAGGATCTTGTAGGGGCGGTGCGGGGGGGCGGCGGAGGGTGTGACGACGCGGGAGAGGCCTGCGAGGAAGCAGGCTTCATAGCCGAGGGCGGCGGAGGTGTAGTGGTCGGGGTGGCGGCCCTGCCAATAGGGGAGGATGACGACGCGGGGGCGCAGACGGCGGAGGCTGTCGGCGAGTTTGAGCCGGTTGGGGTAGGTGTTTTCGACGTCCCCGTCGGGGAGGTCGAGGGCTTCGCGGTGCGCGACGCGGAGGATGGCGGCGGCGGCGATGGCTTCGGCTTCACGCTCGGCGGCGGAGCCTCGAGTGCCTGCCTCGCCCTGCGTGAGATCGACGATGCCGGTGCGGTAGCCGCGGGCGTGCATAGCGAGGAGGGTTCCGCCGCAGGTCTGTTCGACGTCGTCGCGGTGTGCGGCGATGGCGAGGATGTCGACCGGGGTGGAGGCCGAGGGAAGGCGCACGCTAGTTGGCGGCGTTGGTGGTGGCGTCCATGTAGGCGACGTCGAGTGCGGTGCCCTGCACGGTGATGTTGGTGTTGTTGATCTCGGAGGCGTCGGCGGTGTTGAAGGCGTGGACCTGGCCACCGTAGGCGGTGTAGACCTTGTGCCGGTTTTCGACCCAGCAGATGCCGGTGAGGTCGCCGTAGTAGTACGGATTGCGATTTTCGTTGGGGTAGAGGACAGTGGTGCTGCCGCCCGGCGTGACATCCGGGACGACGGCGGCGGAGAGAGCTTCGCGATCGAAGCGGGTGAGGCAGTTGTAGTTGAGACCGAGCTTGGCACGCTCACCGGTGGAGCAGCGTTGCGAGCCGATCCAGAGGGTGTTGTCGTCGGCGAAGAGAAGGCGGGAGTGGTAGCCGTCCGAGATGGGATAGGTGCCGGTGACGGTGTTGGAGGTGAGGTCCATGGTGGAGAGGGCGCCGGTGAAGAGTCCGTCGGGCATGAGGTGCTGGCCGGCGATGTAGAGTGTGGAGCTGGAGGCGAGGGCGACGGTGGCGCCGCCGGGCACGGGGACCGTCGTTATGGTGGGGTTGGTGTCTGGGAGTGTGGTGGGAATGGTCTTGATATTGAGCGGCGCCTGCTGCAGGACGCTGATGCTGGAGGTGGTGCCGCCACACTCCGGGCCGCAGTTGATGACGTAGGCGGTGGTGCCGTCGACGGAGAAGAGGGCGTTGACCGGGCGATCATAGCTTCCGCTGACTGGAACGACACAGAAGACCGGAAGGTTATAGGGTTGGCAGTCGACGTAGCCGGGCGGAGGCGCCTGGTTTTGATTCAGGCGAATGATCCGGTAGAGGGTGTTGGAGTTGCGCACCATGGCGAGGACGACGGTGTTGCCTGTATTGGAGACGACCTTGTAGACGTTGGGGAGGTTGAGGGCGTAGGTGCCGTTATTGGAACCGGAGTTGTTGACCAGCACGAGCTGTCCGGTGATTTCCTGCGAGGCGTAGATGCTGGACAGGTCTTCGGAGACGAAGGTGGAGGTGGAGCGGACGCCTGTGGGCAGACCGGCGAGGGGCGTTGCGGATTCCGTGCCGTAGTTGACGTTGGAGATGCTGCCGTCTGAGTCGGAGTAGACGAAGCCGCGGATCTGCTCGGGGTAGCTTTGAATCGTGCTGGGGTACGCGGAGGAGTAGCCGCTGACGGAGAAGCTGCGAGTGGTGTTTTCGACGTTGCCGCGGATATCGCGGAGGGCGTCGAGAATAGCAAGGCCACCGCTGGTGCCGCTGGTGACGGAGACCATGACGCGGTTGGCGAGCTTGCTGGGTGGAATGGGCCGGTTCGCGAAGGTGTACTGGGGAAATTTGTAGTACTGGGGGCCGCAGGCGGTGAGCAGGAGAGTGGAGGCGCTCAACAGGGCGAGGAGGAGACTTCTGGCGCCGAGCGCCCGGAGCAGCGTACTTCTGTTCATGAAAAGGAGAGACTCCGAACGGTTCGACACGTGAGCGGGAGGCTCCGCGCGCTGGGGTTGAGTATAGCAAAGGCTGGCATTTATGCCGGGTTGGAGGGGGTTTGCGTGGGATGTGGGCGGGGGTGTTCGTTGCCCGTGGCGAGTGGCTCCCACTAGGATGGGGAGATGGCCGGAGGGATGGTCGGGAAGCGAGCAGCGATGGCGGCAGGGAACGCATTGGAGGCGCCGGCGGTGTCGGCCGTAGAAGATCTGTTCAGCGGGCGGACGGTGCTGTGCGACGGCGCGATGGGGACGATGCTGTACTCGCGCGGCGTGTTTATCAATCGGTGCTACGACGAGTTGAATCTGTCGCAGCCGGAGCTGGTGCGCACGGTGCATACGGAGTATCTGCAGGCTGGGGCGGAGCTGATTGAGACGAATACGTTTGGGGCGAACGCGGTGCGGCTGGAGCGGTTTGGGCTGGGCGGCAAGGTGCGGGAGATCAACCGGGCGGGGGTTCGGCTGGCCCGGGAGAGCGTGGCGCAGATTGCGGAGAAGCAGTCGATGGTGGCGTATGTGGCGGGGGCGATTGGACCGCTGGGGGTGCGGCTGGAGCCACATGGGCGGCTGAGCGAAGGGGAGGCTCGGGCGGCGTTTGCGGAGCAGATTGCGGCCTTGGCGGAGGGTGGGCCGGGGGTGGGGGCGGATGTGCTGGTGGCGGAGACGATCTCGGCGCTGGACGAGGCGAGGGTGGTGGTGGAGGCGGCCAAGCAGGCGGCTCCGGGACTGCCGTTGATCGTGCTGCTGACGGTTGATGATGGGGGGCTGTGCCTGGACGGCGAGCCGGCGCAGGTGGCGGCACAGCGGCTGGAGGCCTGGGGGGTTAGCGCTGTGGGGTGCAACTGCAGCTCGGGGCCGGCGGTGGTGCTGGAGGTGATTGAGCGGATGCGGGAGGTGGTGCGGATTCCTCTGGTGGCGATGCCGAACGCGGGTGTGCCGCGATCGGTGGATGGGCGGTCGATCTACATGACCTCGCCGGAGTATATGGCGAGCTACGCGCGGAGGTTTCTGCGGGCGGGCGCGCGCTTTGTGGGGGGCTGCTGCGGGACGACGCCGAACCACATCCGCGCGATGCGCGGGGCGATGCGGGCGATGGAGGCGCAGCAGGAGGGCGCGGAGGTGACGGGGACCGAGGCTGGGACGGGGACGGTGGAGCCGCCGCGGTTGGAGGACCGATCGCGGGTAGGGGCACTGATTGCGGCGGGTGAGTTTTGCACGATGGTGGAGATTGTGCCGCCGCGCGGGATCGATGCGAGCCGGGAGATTGAGGGGGCGGCGTATCTGCGGCAGCTGGGGGTTCATGCGATCAACGTGCCGGACTCGCCGCGGGCGAGCGCGCGGATGAGCGCGCAGAGCCTGTGCGTGCAGATTCAGCAGCAGGTGGGGATTGAGACGGTGTTGCACTATACGTGCCGCGACCGGAATATTTTGAGTATGCAGAGCGATCTGCTGGGTGCGGCGTCGCTGGGGTTGAAGAATATTCTGTGTTTGACGGGGGATCCGCCGAAGCTGGGGAACTACCCGAATGCGACGGCGGTCTTCGACGTGGACGCCATTGGGCTGACGCGGATCGTGCAGGGGCTGAACCATGGACTGGATGTGGGGAAGAACCCGATCGCGGCATCGACGGGGTTCACGGTTTCGGTGGCGGCGAATCCGGGGGTGGCGGATATTGACGGGGAGATTCGGCGGTTTGAGCACAAGGTGGAGGCGGGGGCGGAGTTCTGCATTACGCAGCCGGTGTTTGATCTGAGGCTGCTGGAGAGCTTTCTGCGGCGGATTGAGGGGTTTCGGATACCGGTGGTGGCGGGGATCTGGCCGCTGACGAGCGCGAAGAATGCGGAGTTCATGAAAAAGGATCTGAAGGTGAGCATGCCGGACGAGGTGATGGCGCGGATGGCGGGGGCGGGCTCGCCGGAGGCGGCGCGGGCGGAGGGTGTGCGGATTGCGCAGGAGATGCTGATGGCGGTGCGGGGCGCGGTGCAGGGGGTGCAGGTGAGCGCGCCGTTTGGGAAGTACGCGGCGGCGGCCGAGGTGTTGGACTCGCTGCTGGGGAAGAGGGAGGAGCGAGATGGCGAGCTTTGAGGAGCAGATGACGGAGTTGGAGAGCGTTGTGGAGCGGCTGGAGCGTGGGGAGATGTCGCTGGAGGAGTCGGTGCAGCTGTTTGAGCAGGGGATGCGGCTGACGACGGCGTGCCGGAAGGAGCTGGACGCGGCGGAGGGGAGATTGCAGGTGCTGGTGGAGAATGCGGATGGATCGCGGACGGCTGTGGAGGTTGAGGGGCGGACGGGGGTTGGGGAGTTGGGGCTTGATGGTTTGTGATGGGCTGATTTGGTGGGTGGAGTTGGGGTGCTCTACTGCTGGACGTGGACCTGGGGGCGCATGGGTGGAGAAGCAGGTCCCTTCGGGATGACAACAAAGGGAGAGTGGTGGCGGCTTGGTGAGGGTGGTGGGGTGTAAACGCGGGGCTGGCTAGCGGTCGCGGGTGGTGACGAAGCCGGGAAGCCAGAGGAGCGCTTGTTTGGCCTCGGAGGGGGGGAGGTCTGCGATGGATAGGCGGGCGGCTTCGGCGTGGGCAAAGGCGGTATCCATGGCGTAGGCGAGAGAGCCGTGTCGGTTGAGGATCTCGAGGATCTGGGCGTGGGTGACACGGCCGAAGCTGCGATCGGCGAGCACGGTGCGGATGGCCTCGCGGTCGGCACCGGTGCCGCGCTCGAGGGCGTGGATGACGGCGAGGGTGGCTTTGCCCTCGCGCAGATCGCTGGCGACGGGCTTGCCGAGGATATCTTCGGAGGCGGTGAGATCGAGGACATCGTCGACGATCTGAAAGGCGAGGCCGAGATTGCGGCCGTACTCGGCCATGATGGCTTCGGCTTCGGGCTTGGCGGGGGAGATGGCGGCGCCGAGTTGGGTGGAGACCTTGAAGAGGCAGGCGGTCTTGCGGAAGATGAGGTCGAAGTATTCTTCCTCGTTGATGAGGTGGCCGAGCTTTTCCATCTGGAGGAGCTCGCCTTCTACCATCTGCTGGGTGAGCGAGATGAGGAGGTCGAGGACGTAGAAGTTGCGTTCCTGGACGGCGATGGAGAAGGCCTGCATGTAGAGCCAGTCGCCGGCGAGGACACATTTGGCGTTGCCCCAGGTGGTGTTGGGCGAGGGACGGCCGCGGCGGATGTCGGCCTCGTCGATGATGTCGTCGTGGACGAGGGTGGCGGTGTGGAGCATCTCGACGACGGCGCCGAGGCGGATTCGGCTGGCGGCGCGCGAGCCGAGGGCACGGGCGGAGAGCAGAAGGAGCATGGGGCGGATGCGCTTGCCGCCGCCGCCGATGAGGTAGTTGGCGATGGAGGAGACGACCTCGACGCCGGAGTCAGTCTGCTCGGAGAATTCTCGTTCGATAGCTTCGAGTTCATCCCGAAGGAGGAGGAAGACCTCCTTGGCTGTCGAGATGGGTGGGGCGCTCACGAGGACTTAGGGTATCAGGGGTGGAGATGTGTGCGGCTATCGGCTAAGTGGAGCGGAAGTTGGTGAACTGGAGGTCCAGGCCGAGGTCTTCCTTACGGAGCAGGGCGATGACGTCCTGGAGGACATCGCGGTCCTTGGAGGAGATGCGGACGGTGTCGCCCTGGATGGAGGCCTGGGCTTTCTTCTTGGAATCTTTGACCAGGGCGACGATTTTCTTTGCTTTTTCCGATGGGATGCCCTGCACGAGCTTGATCTTCTGGCGGACGGAGGAGCCGGCAGCGGGCTCGATCTTTTCAAATTCGAGGTTTTTAAGAGAGACGCCGCGCTTGACGAGCTTTTGGGAGAGGATCTCGATGATGGCCTTGAGGGTGTACTCGTCTTGGCTGGCGAGCTGGAGGGTGTCGGTGCCCTCGACGGCGATGGTGGACTTGGTGTTCTTGAGGTCGAAGCGCTGGGCGATCTCTTTGATGGCTTGATCTACGGCGTTTTTGACTTCCTGGAGTTCGACTTTGCTGACGACGTCGAAGCTGTTATCTCCTGCCATGGTGTTTTGTCCTTGCGCGGTGTCGCGTCTGGTTGGGGTTTAGGTGTGCGCCTCGGGGAAGAGATGGTGGAAGGTAGCGGTGGTGCGTTCGGCTAGGTCTTCGAGTGAGATGCCGCGGAGATCGGCGAGGACGCGGGCGGTGTGGGTGACGAGGGCGGGCTCGTTTTGCTGGCCGCGGTAGGGGACCGGGGCGAGAAAGGGTGAGTCAGTTTCGACGAGGATGCGGTCGGCGGGGGCGAGGATGGCGGCCTCGCGGATGGGGGCGCCGGCGGGGTAGGTGAGGTTGCCGGCGAAGGAGAGGGTGAAGCCGGCGTCGAGCGAGCGGCGGGCCTGCGCGGGGGTGCCGGAGAAGCAGTGCATGACGCCGGGGAGGCCGGTGGGTGTCCAGTGGGCGGCGATGAGGGCGAGGAGGTCGTCCCAGGCGTCGATGCCGGCGAACTTGGCTCGGGCGTCGGGGCGGGCGAGCTCGGAGGTGCGGCAGTGGATGAGGATGGGTTTGCGGGCGGCTGCGGCGAGCTGCATCTGGGCGACGAAGGCGGTCTGCTGGATGGCAGGCTCGGGGCTTTCGAGATGGTAGTAGTCGAGGCCGATCTCGCCGCAGGCGATGACGAGGGGGTGGGCGAGGAGAGTTTCGAGATCGGCGAGGGCGTCGGGGGTGGCGAGGGTGGCGTCGCCGGGGTAGATGCCTGCGGAGGCGAGGACCCGGGGGTGGGAGGGGTCGGCGGCGGCGCGGGCGGCCTGGGCGATCGAGAGGGCGCGGCGCATGGTAGAGGGGCCGTCGCCGATGCCGATGGCGAGGATGGTTTGGACGCCGGCGGCGTGGGCGCGGGCGAGGACGGCGGGGAGGTCTTCGGCGGGGTAGCGATCGAGGTGGGCGTGGGAGTCGGTGAGCATAGTTGGGGTCTTGTGTGCCAGCGCTCCTATCTCTAACGACGCGGCGCGAGCCAATGAGAGCCGCTTCCGGCCAGGTCGGGCTAAAGCGACAGGTCAGGGAGCTTGCAGGGCCGCGAGTACTTCGGTAGTGGTGACGATGCGGGCGAACTCCTCGTGGAGGTTCGAGAGAGTCATGGCATGGATTTCTTCGGCTGTGTGGTGATCGCCGTCAGGTCCGGTTCGGTCGAAGGTCCATGTGGCGTCGCGAACCAGCCAAGCGTGGAAGCCGAGATTGCCGGCCATGCGGGTGGTGGTTTCGACGCAGTGGTTGGTGGTGACACCGCAGATGACGGTGGTGACGATGCCGACGGCGTGCAGCCGGGCTTCGAGATCGGTGCCGATGAAGGAGCTGTTGACGCGCTTGACAAGGACGGGCTCGCCGGGTTGCTCGCGAGCCTCTTCCCTGACGGAATAGCCGGTCTGGCCGGGGGCGAAGGTCGAGCCAGCCTCCTTGCTGTGGTGCCGGATGTGGAAGATGGGGAGGTCCTTCTCGCGGAAAGCGCGGAGCAGATCGGCGATCCGGGTGACGGCGTCTGGGTTGTTGCGGCGCATGCCGGCTTGCTCCCACTCGTCAAAGGCCTGCTGGACATCGACGACGATCAGAGCGGCGGCGGAGGCTTCGTTCAGACTCATGAGATTGAGGGTAGGCCGCGCCTCCGGTCCGTGCAAGGCGGGGCGGGTTATTTGAGGCGGGTGCCTAGGGGGGTGGGCTCGGGGACGGTGGCGAGGATGGGTTTGGGGTCTTCGGGGGTGGAGGCGGCGAGGAGCATGCCGTGGGATTGGAGGCCGCGCATGGTGCGGGGGGCGAGGTTGGTGACGACGATGATGCGGCGGCCGAGGAGGTCTTCGGGGGTGTACCACTCGGCGATGCCGGAGAGGATTTGGCGGCGCTCGTGGCCGAGGTCGACTTCGAGGCGGAGGAGTTTGTCGGCCTTGGGGATGCGTTCGGCGACGAGGATTTGGGCGACGCGGAGTTCGACTTTGACGAAGTCGTCGATGGTGATCTGGGGGCTGGCGTCGGCTGGGGTGGCGGAGACGGGGGATGGTGTGCCGGCGAAGAGGCCGGAGGGCTCGGCGGCGACATGGGAGGGGGTTTGGGGGCGCTGGGTGTGGGGTGCGGTGGAGGCGGCGACCTGGGCGATGGGCTCGGCTTCGACGAGGGTGGAGGTTCGGGGGCCGGCGGCGGGGCTTTCCCTTGTGGGTTCTGCGTTCTCACCCATCCCGTTTTGCGGGGTGGCCGGGGTGGCCGGGGTGGATGGGGTGGTCGGGGTTTGGGGGGCGGCTGGAGCGTGGGCTAGGACCTCGGCTTGGGCTTCGGCGACGGCGGCGGTGTCGGTCTGGGGGGCGGCGACGGTGGCGAGGGGGGCTTCGGGGAAGGGGGTGCGGTCGGGGGTAGCGGCGTCGTGCTCGTCGGTGGCGACGTCTTGCAGGTTTGCGGGGCGGGTGGTTTGTTCGGTGTCGGCCATGATCTGGGCTAGTCCTTTGTCAGCGCGGGGGAAGATGGGGGCGAGGGGGCCGAGTTTCGTGCCGGGGGTGAGGCCGCCCCACTGGAAATTCAACATCTGTGACACTTGCTCTGGTGCGATATCAATAAAGCGGTCCGCGATCAGTGGGTGGAAATGGGCAGGTATGGAAGCGCTGTTTGCAGTCGCCTCGCTGCCGTAGAGTGGGCAGACCATGATCTTGCTCGCCTTCGCGGCCGGTGAAGCTAGGTCTACTTCTGACAATCCCAGCTGCCTCCACACTCTTGCGATCGATGCAGGCATGAACGGGTGAAGCAGAAGCGTTACTACTCGCAGAGCTTCTGCGGACACGTAGAGTGTTAGTGCTCTGTCGCTTACGTGTTCTGTCTTCCAAGGCGCACTTGACGTAAGGAACGTATCCAGTTTTCCGACTATCTCAAAGACGGATTCAAGTGCGCGAGAAAATTGGTATCTATTCAGAGCGCTTGCGTACTCCGACAGTAGTTCGTCAGGAACGATAGAACACGCGATCACGATTGCCTCGACAGCAGGTGGATTGGGAATGATGCCGTCGAAGTACTTCTGAATCATGGTCAATGTGCGGCTGACGAGGTTTCCGTAGCCGTTGGCGAGGTCGGCGTTGTAGCGGGTGATCATGGCGTCGAAGCTGAAGCTGCCGTCGTTGCCGAAGGGGATTTCGCGGAGGAGGAAGTAGCGGAGGACGTCGGTGGCGAAGAGGTCGCGGTCGCGCTCTGTGGGGTCGGGGACGGGGGGGAAGGCGGGGTCTTTTTTAAGTTCGCGGGCGTTGTGATCGCGGATGCCCTGGAGGTATTGGTCGCCGAAGGCCGAGAGGATGGTTTCGGTGCGGACGATGTTGCCGCGGGATTTCGACATCTTGGACTGTTCGAAGAGGAGCCAGCCGTGGGCGACGACGGATTTGGGGAGCCATTTGGCGGCGAAGGCGGGGTCGAAGGCGAGGTGGGAGGTGAGTTGGGGGGTTACGTTCTCGCCCATGTCGCTTTGCGGTGGGGATGGGGCACCCGGGCTTTCGGCGGGGGCAAATACAGGGGTCTCTCCGCTCCGGCCTTCGGCCTCCGGTCGAGATGACGTCGTTTGAGGAGCGGATGGCTGCCTTTGTGATTGGGTGAGGGTGGCCCAGGTGGGGTCGAGGGCGAGGAGGAAGGCTGGCCAGTAGACGCAGTGGAAGCGGATGATCTCTTTGCCGACGAGGTGGAGGTCGGCGGGCCAGAATTCTTTGAAGAGGGGGCCGTCGGGGTAGCCGAGGGCGGTCATGTAGTTGGCGAGGGCGTCGAGCCAGACGTAGATGACGTGGCGCTCGTCGCCGGGGACGGGGATGCCCCAGGAGAAGGAGGTGCGGGAGATGGAGAGGTCTTTGAGGGCACCGGGGAGGAAGGGGGTGCCGGCGGCGGTGCGGGGGAGTTCGGGAGTCGGGTCCGGGCGGTTTCCGTACCCACCCATGTCGCGGTGAGACTGCGCCATGGATGGGGCACCCGGCTGGGGGGTGGCGGGTTGAGGGCTTATGTTCGCACCCATCCCGCTCCGCGGTATGGATGGGGCACCTGGGCTTTCTTCGCCGGGCTGAATGGGGGAGGGTATATTGCCGCGGAGGAAGGAGAGGACTTCGTTGCGGCGGGAGTCGGGCTGGATGAGGAGGGTGTTGGACTCGATGAGATTGAGGAGGGGGAGCTGGAACGCGGAGAGCTTGAAGTAGTAGTTTTCTTCGGAGACGGTTTCGGTGAGGCGGCCGCAGTCGGGACAGTGGATGCCGGGGGGGCCTTCGACGTAGGCCTCGTCGGAGACGCAGTACTGGCCGGTGTAGGTGCCTTTATAGATGGCGCCATTGGCCTGGAGTTGGCGAAAGAGGTGTTGGACGCCCTCCATATGTTCTGGGTCGGTGGTGCGGATGAACTTGTCGTAGGTGATGCCCATGCGATCCCAGAGGTCGCGGAAGGAGGCGGAGACCTCATCGGCGAACTGTTGGGGCGGGATGCCGGCGGCGATGGCGGAGCGCTCGATTTTTTGACCGTGTTCGTCGGTGCCGGTGAGAAAGAAGGTGGGGTGACCGAGGAGGCGGTGGCGGCGGGCGAGGACGTCGGCGACGACCGTGGTGTAGGCGTGGCCGATGTGTGGGCGGGCGTTGACGTAGTAGATGGGCGTGGTGAGGTAGAACTTTGGGGCGGTTTGGGTGGAATCTGGCATGTGGATGGCAAGGTTGAGTTTAGCAAGGGGTTGTGGCGGAGAGGAGAGAGGGATGGGACGCGCGGGGACGGTGGTGCTGGATACGTGTGGACGGGAGGCGGTGGTGGGTGTGGCGCGCGGGGGCGCTGTGGTGGCGGAGCGGCGGTTCGCGGGGAGGGCGGCGGCGGAGCGGGTGGTGGAGGAGCTGCGGTTGGCGATGGAGGAGGCGGGGGTGCGTATGGACGAGGTGGGGCGGGTGGTGGTGGTGCGGGGGCCGGGGTCGTTTACGGGGGTGCGGGTGGGTTTGGCGGTGGCAAAGGGGCTGGCAGAGGGTTTGGGGTTGGGGATTGTGGGGGTGTCTCGGTTGGAGGTCTTGGCGGGGGGAGAGGGGTGTGTGGCGGTGTTGGAGGCGGGACGGGGGGAGTGGTTCTGGCGCGATGCTGCGGAGGTGGAGGGTGTCGGGACGGTGGAGGAGGTGTTGGGGATGGGGGGGACGGTGGTGGCGGAGGCGGGATCGGGTTGGGGTGGGGCGGTGGAACGGGAGATTTCGGCGGGGATGGTGGCGCGAGCGGCGCAGGGGCGGGAGGCGGAGGATGCGATGGCGGTGGAGGGGCTCTACCTGCGGCGGACGGCGGAGGAGCTGATGGAGCGGCAGGCGGGGCACAGGGCGAGAAAGGAGGGTGCGTGAGGGTGGAGGTGGCAGGATGGGGTGAGATGGAGGAGGTGCTGGCGCTTGAGCGGGGGAGCGAGGGGGCTCCGCATTGGAGCGAGGATGTCTGGAGGGAGCTGCTGGCCGGGGGGGGAACGGAGTTGCGGGCGTGGCGGGTGTGGGTTGTGCGGGGGCAGGCGGGGGAGGTGGTGGGGTGTGCCGTGCTGACGATGGTGCGGTCGGCGGGGGTGGCGGAGTTGGAGAGCGTGGTTGTGGAGGAGGGATGGCGGCGGCGGGGGGTGGGACGGGCGATGTGCGAGGCGGGGGTGGGGTGGGCGCGGGGGATGGGGGCGGAGTCGGTGGAGCTGGAGGTCTGGGAGGGAAACGAGGCGGCGCGGGCGATGTACGCGGGGATGGGGTTCGCGGAGGTGGGGCGGAGACGGGGCTACTACGGCCAGGGGAGGGATGCGGCGTTGATGCGGCTGGAACTCGGGCGGGGCGGGAGGGGGGATGCGCCTCTATAATCGAGAGAGCATATGGTGCGTGACGGATGGTATTACGGGCTGGCGTTTTTTGGTGTGGCGGCGCTGCTTTGGCTGGCGACGCACGTGATTTGGCTGGTAATTGTGCCGGTGTTGCTGGCGTGTTTTTTTCTGTGGTTTTTTCGTGATCCGGAGCGCCGGGTGCCGACCGAGGCGGGAGCGATTGTGTCGCCGGCGGATGGGCTGGTGACGGACGCGGAGTGGATCGAGATGCAGAGCGGGTCTCGGCTGCGGCTGAGCATCTTTCTAAATGTGTTCGATGTGCATGTGAACCGGAGCCCGGTTGGCGGGGTGGTGAAGGCGTGCGAGCTGCGCCGCGGGCGGTTTCAGAATGCGATGAGGACGGAGAGCGTTAACGAGAACGAGCAGACGTTGATCACGGTGGATGCGGGCGAGTACGACGTGAGTTTTAAACAGATTGCGGGCTTGCTGGCGCGACGGATCGTGTGCCGGCTGGAGGTAGGGCAGAGGGTGGAGCGGGGGCAGCGGATCGGGCTGATCAAGTTCGGGTCGAGGGTGGATGTTTTGCTGCCCGCCGAGGCGGAGCTGCTGGTGAAGACAGGCCAGAGAGTGCGTTGTGGGTCGACGCTGCTGGCGCGGATGCCGGTGCGTGAGCCGCGAGTGGAGGCGATCCCGGCGGTAGCCCAGGTTCGTTGATGGGGCAGGCTTCGGGATCTGCGGAGCTTGCCGCGAGACAGAGGCGCAGGCCTCGTCGCGGGATGTATCTCTTGCCGTCGCTGTTTACGGCGGGCAACATTGCGGCTGGATTTTATGCGGTGGTGCAGAGCATCCAGGGCACGGCGGCGGACCCGGCGTACTTTGACCGGGCGGCGCTGGCGATTGGCTTTGCGGTACTGTTTGACGGGCTGGACGGGCGGATAGCCCGGATGACGCACACGACGAGCGAGTTTGGGCGGGAGTTGGACTCGTTGGCGGATGTGATTACGTTTGGAGTTGCGCCGGCGATCCTGGCGTATGTGTGGGGCTTCCGCATGCTGCCGATGACGGTAAGTCCGGGGGTTCGGGAGCGCGTGCTGCACCTTGGGGTGTTTGCGTGTTTTCTGTTTTTGATTTCGGGGGCGAGCCGGCTCGCTCGCTTCAATGTGAGTGTGACTCCGGAGCCGCGGAACCCTGGGCGGCCGGATCGGAAGTACTTTGTGGGGATGCCGATTCCGGCGGGCGCGGGGGTGATTGCGTCGGTGGTGCACTGCTTTGATGGATCGCCGATCGACAACCCATGGATCGCGGTGGTCTGGCTGGGGCTGATTGTGTTTACCGGATTTCTGATGGTGAGCACATGGCGGTTCTGGAGCGGCAAGGAGCTGACGCTGCGGGGGCGGCACACATTTCGGTTGCTGGTGCTGATTGCGTTGATCACGGCGTTGCTGGTGGCTTACTCGGAGGTTGCGCTGCTTGTGGTGTCGTTGAGCTACCTGGTTTCCGGGGTGATTGCGCGGCTGGCGTATGCGCGGGGGCGTCGACGACGGGCGGTGGCCCGCGGTTGAGGGGAGATTCCGCGACGGCGGCGGGGTGTGTGCATCTGACCTGATATGGCTGGAGATCAATTTCGCGCAGGTGTGGTTGGAGCGTCGTCGCTGCTGGGTAAGGAGCTGGCGGAGGAGTTGGAGCGATCGCCGCTGGCGGCTGCGGAGATTGTGCTGCTGGACGACGCCGAGGAGGCGGGCAGATTGACGGCTGCGGCGGACGAGGTGACGTTTGTGCAGCGAGCGGACGCGGAGGCTGTGAGGGGGCTGGACCTGGTGTTTTTTTGCGGCGCAAAGGCGCAGACGCGGGAGCTTTGGACTGGGGCGCGCGAGGCGGGTGCAATGGTGGTGGATCTGAGCCGGGCGTTGACGGAGGAGACTGGGGTGATGGTGTGGTCTCCGGCGATGGGCGGACCGGGCGAGCCGGACCTGCAGACGGCCGCGCTGGTTCCAGGGTATGGTCCTGCGGTGATGCTGGCGCTGGTGGCGGAGCGCCTGGTGGCGGCGGGGATGAGGGTGCGGGAGTTGACGGCGACGCTGCTGGTTCCGGCATCGGAGTTTGGGCGGGCGGCGATGGACGAGTTGCACCAGCAGACAGTAAGTCTGCTGTCGTTTCAGGCGGTGCCGGATGAGGTATTTGGGTCGCAGAGCGCGTTTAATGTGCTGTCGAGCTTTGGGGATGAGGCGAAGGTGAGCCTGAGCGAGGTGCACGGAGAGGCGCGGCAGCATTACAGGTTGTTGCGGCCGAAGGGTGCGCCGGAGGCCGCGCTGCATGCGTTGCAGGCGCCGGTGTTTCATGGCTACGTGATTTCGCTGCTGGTGGAGTTGGAGGACGCGACGGAGCTGGCGGCGGTGGAGAAGGCGCTGCACGGACCGAAGATGCGCGTGTTGACAGCGGAGGGAGAGGAGCCGAGCAACGCGATGGCAGCGGGGCAGGAGGAGGTGCTGGTGCGGGTGGTGACGGCGCACGGTGGGCGGAGATTCTGGCTGTCGATGGCGGCGGATAATCTGCGGCTGGCGGCGAGCGAGGCGGTGGAGTGCGCGTTGCGTCTGCGGCGCCTTCGGCCGCGGGGCAAGGTGCAGTAGGCTCCCGGTCGAGGCGCAAGGAAGTCTGGTAGACTCCAGGAGTGATGTTCGCTGCTGTGCGGGCCTGTTGATCGGCTCCGGCGCGAGCAGGGAGAGCCGGGTAGGCGCTCCCGACCGAAGCTTCCGCGAGGGAGATTTGGGGACGTAGCTCAGTTGGTTAGAGCGCTGCCCTGTCACGGCAGAGGTCGCGGGTTCGAGCCCCGTCGTCCCCGCCACCCAACTTAGTTTCGTGACGAGGTGGTTGTGGAAAAGTGCTATGCCGGCATGCGGGTGGTGCTGGTGACGGCAGGCGTACACGACCCCCCTGAGTGTGTCGCGCAGCCTAGCTGCTGTTTCCTCAGCTAAAGCTGCTGGGCGTCAAGGTCCAAGGTAGCAATGCGGCTGTGAAGATCAGACCTTGTTGGTGTCGATGGCAGGGGTCCGCTGGAGGCCTTCGGGGGCGGGCTCGAGGGGCTCGTCGAAGAGGTATTCGTTGTCGCCTTCGGGCGTCGCGACGGTGTCAGGTTCGTTGGTTTCGGGCGAGTCTGGAGAGTCGCGCGGGTCGTTGGGATCGGGTGTGAGGGTGGAATCGGGCATCGCTAGTCCTCTGTGCCGTTTTCGGCTGCGTCTTGGTCGGCTTGAAGGGCGGCGTCACCGGCAGGGGAGTCGATGGGCGGAACTTCGGCGGGGGGTGGGCCGGAGATGCGACCGTCGACTGGGGTGCTGACCTCGGCTTCGGTGACGCCGCTGCCGTCGGCTTGCGGTTCGGTGGCGAGGGTTTCCTCCTGGAGGTTGGCGTGCTCGATCGCTGCCGGGGTTTGCTCGGGGGACATGGGCATCTGCTCCTGATGGGGTTCGGTGTCGGCCAGATCGCCGGCGAGCCGCTCGAACTCTTCGATGCTGGGAAGCTCGTTGAGATCGCGGAGACCGAAGCGGAGGAGGAACTCTTTTGTGGTTTTGTAAAGGATTGGGCGGCCGACGACCTGTTTGCGTCCCGCGGTGGTGATGAGCTTGCGGCCGGCGAGCGAGCCGAGGACACCGGCGGAGTCGACGCCGCGGATCTCGGCGACCTCGGGGGCGGTGACAGGCTGTTTGTAGGCGACGACGGCGAGGGTTTCGAGAGCCTGGAGTGAGAGCTTGAGGGGTGGCTTGAGGGACCGGACGAAGCCGCGGACGGTGTCGTGGTACTCGGGCCGGGTCGCAAGTCGGAAGCCGCTGGCGACCTCTCGAATCTCCAAGCCGCGATCGTGGTCGCGGTAGTCGCGGATGAGGAGATCGAGCTGCGCGCGGAGGTGATCGCGGACGGCGCGGTCGCGCTCGCGGGCCTGGCGCTGGAGGAGTTGGTCGTCGTAGGAGGCTGGCGAGGGGGTGGGCTGGGCGCTGGGGGCAGCTGGATCGGTGGGGAAGATGGCGGTCTCCGGCGCGGTGTTCGGGGCTTCGAGAAGGCCAGCGCCTTTGGGGGTGGGCTGGTCAGAGGACGGTGGCGCGTCCGGGGTTTGGAGGGGAAGTTCGGCTTGGTTGGCGGCGTCGGCGTCAAGCTCGGCGGCGGCTTCCTGGCCCAGGAGGCTGACGAGCTGCGGAAGGGTGACCGGCTCTTCGGCGGCGTAGATGACGGCTTCGATCTTTGCCTTGAGGCTCATTCGTTCAGGGCCCTTGAGCGCGCACCGTGCCGGAGCGTGGATGAAACGCCGCTCCGCCCCGGGGTGACCGGGGCGGAGCGAGGGTGTGGGTCTAGCATACCAACCTCCTCGGCAGCCCCGAGGAGGCGTGTGCCGGGGTTAGTGGCTGATGAGGGTGAAGAGCCAGAAGAGGGTGGCGGAGAGGATGGCAGCAGCCGGCAGCGTGAAGATCCAGGCCATGGCGATGTTGCGGAGGGTTGACATCTGGAGTCCGGAGCCGCTGGCGGCCATGGTGCCGGCGACGCCCGAGGAGAGGACGTGTGTGGTGGAGACGGGCAGGCCGATACGATCGAAGCCGTAGATGGTGCAGGCGGCGACGAGCTCCGCGGCGGCGCCCTGGGCGTAGGTCATGTGGGTTTTGCCGATCTTCTCACCAACGGTGATGACGATGCGCTTCCAACCGACCATGGTTCCCAGGCCGAGGGCGAGGGCGACGGCAACCTTGACCCAGGTGGGGATGTATTTGGTGGAGTGATCGAGGAAGCCTTTATAGGCGGTGAGCGGTTTTGATCGATCTCGCTCATCTTGAGGCCGGCTTTGGGAAGGAGCCGCATGGCTTCGCTGATGAGATACATCTGGTTGCGGACGTTGGCCTGCATGTCCTGTGGGACACTGCCGAGCGAGCCGTAGCTGACGGCCTCGTTGCGAACGGTGACGACCATCTGCTGGAGGGCGAGGACGGTGCCGGGCGCGAGCTTGTGGGAGGAGACGAACTGTTCGAGTTCGTGGGCGGGCTCCTGCACGGTGGCGGATTTATCGGTGTAGTTGTCGAGCGCGCCAGCGACGGCCGTGGAGACCGCGGCAAAGGTGTTGACGGATCCCTTGTCGACGGCGTGGTTGAGGGCATAGGCGGTGGGGACGGTGCCGACGAGGATGAGCATGATCAGTCCCATGCCTTTTTGTCCGTCGTTGGAGCCGTGGGCGAACGAGACGCCGGTGCAGGTGGCGATGAGCAGGGCGCGGATGCCGGGCGGCGGCGGCGCGGTGCCTTCGGGAGCTTGATAGAGAGCGGGATTCTTGGCCAGGAGCTTGAAGAGAAAGTAGACGAGGGCAGCGAGGGTGAAGCCGATCAGAGGGGAGAAGATGAGGGCCTTGAAGACTTTGATGACCTGCTCCCAGTCGACGCCGGAGGTGCCGGAGTGGCCGCTGAGGAACTGGTTGGCGACACCGACGCCGAGGATGGAGCCGATCATGGTGTGTGAGGAAGAGACGGGCAGACCACGCCACCAGGTGAGGAGGTTCCAGAGGACGGCGGCGACGAGCAGGGCGAAGACCATGGCGAAGCCGGAGCCTGAGGAGACCTTGAGGATGAGTTCGACGGGGAGGAGGGAGACGATGGCGAAGGCGACGGCGCCGGAGCTGGTGATGACGCCGATGAAGTTCCAGACGCCGGACCAGGCGACCGCGATGTGAGGCTCGAGGGAGTGCGTATAGATGACGGTGGCGACGGCGTTTGCAGTGTCGTGGAATCCATTGACGAACTCAAAGCCGAGGGCGATGAGGAGCGCGGTGCCGAGCAGGACGTAGGGGAAGATGGACGCCTGGTGTATGGGCGAGAGGTCTCGCGAGAGGGAATGGATGATGTAGATGATGCCGCCGGCGAGCAACAGGCCAAAGAGTGCCATGCCAACTTTGCCGCTGGTGCCGGTTTTCCGACCGGCAAGTTTCTGGTCGAGCATGGAAGGTGCGGGAGCGGTCGTTGCCATTGAGCCTCTCAGGTGCGAAGAAATTTTGGAATTACGAAACGGTAGAGGTGTCAGGCGAATCGCAGATGAATGGAATGTCAAAAGAAGAGGCATTGCGGGTGTAGGTGCCGGGCATAGGGACTCCGGCCCGGGAAGGTGAAGGACATCGCGGCCGATCCGCAGGAGGGGTGGTCCTTGATGGGTGGAGACGGTGTGTCGTCAGGCAGGGTGGGAACGATGCTTCGGGGAGGCTTACTGCCAGTCATCCCGGGTGGTCTGGTCCTGTTCGAAGATGCGGTCGAAGCCTTCGGTCTTCTTGAGGAGGATGTCGGCCTGGGCGGCGGGCTGGAAGACGAGAACGGCGCCGAGGCGGACGAGTTCCAGCATGGCGAGAAACGCGCAGATGACGGCGCGGTCGGTATGTATGGAGCTGAGGAGACGCCCCAGGCTGAAGGGTTTGTCTTCGAGCAGAAGACGTCGCTTCATGAAGCCCATCATGTCGCGGACGGTGACGGTGTCCTCACTGACGTTGAGGACGGGACGGGCGCGCAGCCGGGCGAGGACATCCGAGAAGACGCGTACGAGATCGATGGTATCGGCAGCGATCTCGCGATCGGCGTCGGGGGAGGGGACGAGATCAGGGTTGATTGAGCGAAGGTCCTGAAGAAAGGCGGGCATGCCGGGGTGGGTCCAGGTGGCGTTCTCGACCTGTTGTTTTTGCAACAGCATCTGGGCGGCGGCCTTGAAGCGCTCGTGTTCGAGGAGTCGCTCGACCAGTTCGCGGCGGGGATCTTCGTCTGGGGCGTTGGCGACGTCGGAGGGGTCGCGAGGAAGGAGGAGTTTCGATTTGATGTGGATGAGGAGCGAGGCCATGTAGATGAACTCGCCGGCGGCGTCGACGTCGGTGGCCTGGAGGTGGTGGGTGTAGGTGAGGAACTGGGAGGTGATGCGGGCGATCGGGATGTCGTAGATATCGATGTTCTGTTTGCGGATGAGATCGAGCAGGAGGTCCATGGGGCCGTCGTAGACGGTGCCGACCGTGATGGAGAAGGGGGATTGGGAGGCTTCTTCGGGCTTTGGCTTGAAGGGAAGCCGGCGAGGCTGCGGCATGGCCGGTTGGGACGGCGGCTGAAGCTGAAAGTCGGCGGTGGCGGCTGAGACGTCGGTTTCCGTTGTGCCGGGCTGCTGTTCGAGTGGCTGTGGAGGGGGCTGGTCGGGCATGTTGGATCCGGATTAGGCCAGGCCCATCGCGTGATGGACTTCGGTGAGAGTGTGGAAGGCGCGTGCGCGTGCCTTGGCAGCGCCGTCGCGGAGGACATCGGCAAGGAGATTGGGCTGTCCCTCGAGGGCGGCGCGGCGCTGCTGGATGGGGGCGATGGCGCGGACGACGGAGTCGGCGAGCCAGCTCTTGCACTCGATGCAGCCGATGGAGGCGGTGGTACAGCCTTGCCAGACTTCGGCGATGGTTTGGGGGGAGGAGAAAATTTTGTGGAGGTCGCCGACGGGGCAGACCTCGGGGTTGCCGGGGTCGTCGCGGCGGATGCGGGCGGGGTCAGTGACCATGACCTTGAGCTTGGCGCGGAGGTCGGCTTCGGGTTCGGCGAGGGTGAGGGTGTTGCCGTAGCTCTTGCTCATCTTGCGGCCGTCGAGGCCGGGGAGTTTGGGGGTGGGGGTGAGCAGGGCTTCGGGCTCGGGGAGGATCTCCTGGAGGTGAAAGGGGGAGAGCTTTTTCGTCTGCTTGGCGGCTGCGAAGAGCTGGTGCGGGGTGAAGTTCTGTTGGCTTGGATCGCTGGAGAGCTTGCGGGCTTTGGTGCGGATGGCTTCGAACTCCCAGGGGGCGGCGGTTGGGGCGAGGGTGAAGTCGCCGGGATAGAGCTGGTTGAAGCGGCGGGCGAGCTCGCGGGTGATCTCGACGTGGGCGACCTGGTCGGCGCCGACGGGGACGTATCGGGGCTGGTAAAGGAGGATGTCGGCGGACTGGAGGACGGGGTAGCCGAGGAAGCCGAGGGTGGCGAGGTCTTTTTCGCGGAGCTGTTCCTGCTGGTCTTTGAAGGTGGGGACGCGCTCGAGCCAGCCGAGTGGGGCGATCATGCTGAGGAGGGTGTTGAGCTGGCTGTGCTCGGGGACATCGGACTGGCGGAAGAGGACGGTGCGGGCGGGGTCGAGGCCGGCGGCGAGGAAGTCGAGGAGGACCTCGCGGGTGTTGTCGAGGATGTGAGAGGTGTCGGCGTACCCGGTGGTGAGGGCGTGGAGGTCGGCGATGAAGAAGAAGCAGTCGAAGCTGGGGTCGCCGGTGGCGGGGTCGGTCTGGTTTTGGAGGTTGACCCAGTTGTAGAGGGCGCCCATGTAGTTGCCGAGATGCAGGCGGCCGGTGGGTCGCATGCCGGAGAGGACGCGGGGTCGGGAGGTGTCAAAGAGGGAGGAGCTATCGGGCATGGCGGGCTGAAGAGATGCTAAATGACCGTGTTGAGGGCTCGGGTGGCCTGCAGCCGCATCTCACGCAAGAGAAGGCGAGGAGGACGGCAATGCGAGCGATGCGGACGCACGTACGTGGTGGGATCTTCGGGGCGGTTTTGGGAACGATGGCCGTCGGTGCTTTGCTGGTGCCGGCATGGGCGCAGGGCCCGACGGACCCTTCGGCAGCTTCAGAGACGACCGCTTCAGGCAAGGCAGAGCGCTCCATGAGCGACCCTGCATTTTTGAACCGGGCGATCATGATCGACCACGGGGCAGTGGACGCGGCCAACCTGGCCCTAAAGAAGGCGAGCGACGCAAAGACGCGAGAGGTGGCACAGCATGTGCTGCAGACGCATACGGAGATGCTGCAGCAGCTGAAGGGTGTGGCCAAGACCATGGGATGGAAGTACCGGGATGCGGCGGGCCCGAAGAGCCGGGAGAGCTATGCCAAGCTCGAGAGATTAAGTGGAGCGGAGTTCGACAAGGCGTTTATGGAGGAGATGATCCAGATGCACCGGCGGGAGGTGGGAATGTTTGAGGCGGAGTCGGGCAACGCGCACAACGAGGCGCTAATGAAGATCTCGGGGGAGCAGTTGCCGATTTTGCGGCAGCACCTCCAGGAGCTTGAGGGTGTGCAGAAGAGCGGCGTTTAGAGCTCGTGTTCGTGTGGTGAACAAGCGCTCCCCAGGGACGCCAAACGAAGGCCGGCAGTGAAGATGGAGGGCGCATCTGATGATGTCGAGGCCACGGGTGAACGTAGTCCCGGGCAAAGCTCAAAGGAGGAATGATGACGATGCTTATGAAATCGGGGATGACCTTGATGTTGGCGGGCGTGCTTGGCGTGGGGCTCCCGGTGGTGGCGCAGCAGGCTCCGGCCGGGGCGCCGCAGACGGCGCCCGGATCGACAAGGGGGTCGGCTCAGGCGACGCCAGAGAACCCGAACCAGGATCCCACAACGCGTGGGACCTACCCGAGCGACACCACCTTTTTGAAGAAGGCGATTCGCGGCAATAATGGAGAGATTGATGCGGCGAAGCTGGCGCTACAAAAAAGCCAGAATCAGCAGGTCAAGGACTTCGCCCAAAGAATGGTCGATGACCATACGAAGATGTTGGATCAGCTGAAGGAAGTGGCTCAAAAGGACAACGTCACCTACAAGGATGAGCCAAGCCCGATGGCGCAGAAGCTACACGCGAAGCTGGAAGGGCTGAGCGGCGCGGAGTTTGACAAGGCGTACATCGACGGCATGATCAAAGATCATAAGGAAGACGTCCGAGAGTTTTCGACTGAGATCAATCACGGCAAGAAGCAGGACGTGAAGGACGCGGCTTCGCAATCGCTGCCGACCATCAAGGAGCACCTGTCGATTGTGGAAGGTCTGAAGAAGAACAACGCGTAAGCGGTGCTTCGAAGGCGGAGGGGCCCGGGCACTTGCCCGGGCCTTTTTCTGCAGCAAAGGAGATAGACCCGGGAGGCTGGCCGACCAATCCCAGCGGTCACCCCGGGCTGTGTTCGAAGTGGGCCTCGATCTCTTCGAGGGTCTTGCCCTTGGTTTCGGGGAAGAAGAGGAGGACGACGGTGAAGTAGACGGCGGTGAAGGCGGCGAAGAGGAAGAACATGCGGGAGTAGCCGTGGCGGGCGACGAAGGGGAGAAAGATGCCGGCGAGGGCGGTGGAGACGGCCTGGTTAAGGACGAGCGCGATGCTCATGCCGTTGGAGCGGATGCGGGTGGGCATGAGTTCGGAGAGGGCGAGCCAGACGCAGACGCCGGGGCCGACGGCGTAGGAGGCCATGAAGAGGTAGAGGAGGGCGGCGATGAGATAGCCGTGTGTGGGTGAGGGGATGGCGGAGAGGGTTGCGCGCTGGATGTGGAGGGGGGCGGAGCGGGAGCGGTCGAGGTTGGCGGCGGGGTTGGCGAGGCGCGCGTTGGTGGAGCTGGAAGGAAGGCAGAGGGCGCGGGAGATGGTGATGGTGGTGGGGCTGGTGGACTGGACGAGGGGTGTGGAGGTGGTGAAGTCGCCGCAGGAGTAGATGACGGTGAGTGAGCTGTGGGCGGGGTCGATGGAGCGCGGGGCCTGGGGAGTGCCGGCGAGGTCGGAGTTGGCGGCGAGCAGGCGCTGCGCGGCTTCGGGGGAGAAGGTGAGGGTGGTGGGTGTGGCCTGGTTGAAGTTGGTATCGACGAGGCCCTGGACGATGGGAGCGACGTTGACGGAGCGGTGCTCGGCCTGGATGAAGAGGAGGCCGGTGGCGACGGTGGCGAGGAGGATGCCGGAGGTGCCGAGGAGGAAGAGGAAGCGGCGGCCTTTTTTGTCGACGAGGGAGAGGCCGACGAGGGTGAAGGTGAAGTTGAAGAGGGTGAAGACGACGTATCCCCAGTGGGCGGTGAGGTCGGAGAGGCCGGACTGCAGGAGGATGGTGGTGTTGTAGCCGATGATGGAGTTGATGCCGGTGGCGGTGTTGCAGGCGAGGATGACGCAGGCGAGGAGGAAGGGGATGACGTACTTGCGGCGGAGGAGGGAGTCTTTGACGGCGGAGGATGTGGAGGTGGTGTGTCGTTCGGCCTCGAGGCGTTGCATTTCGGCGAGTTCGAGGTCTGCCTGGGGTGCGGGTCGGGAGCGCAGGAGGGCGGCGCGTGCGGCGTCGAGACGGTGGCGGCGGAAGAGCCAGCGGGGGGACTCGGAGACGAAGAAGGCGCCGAGGGTGAAGAGGATGCCGGGTGGGACGGAGATCCAGAAGATGCGTCGCCAGGCCTGGTCCATGTAGGCGAAGGCGACGGCTGGGGAGGCGGTGTGGGAGACGGCGGAGACGCGATAGGAGTAGAAGATGCCGATGAGGGCGGCGGCGACGATGCCGACGGTGAGCAGCCACTGGAAGATGCCGGTGCCTTTGCCGCGGACGTCGGCGGCGAGGCACTCGGCGAGGTAGAGGGGGACGACGACGCCGATGAAGCCGCCGGAGATGCCCTGGAGGAGGCGGCCGGCCAGAAGGGGACCGTAGCCGTGGGAGAGGGAGATGACGGGGATGGAGACGACGAAGGTGAGGCCGGAGAGGATCATGAGGGGCTTGCGGCCGAGGGAGTCGGCGAGCAGACCGGCGAAGAGGGTGGAGATGACGGAGCCGAGGAGGACGGCGGCGACGATGGCGGAGAGCTGCGCGGGGGAGAGGCCGGAGGTGGCTTCGAGGTAGGGCAGGGCGCCGCCGATGATGCCGACGTCGACGCCATAGAGGAGGCCGCCGAGACCGGCGACGAGGAGGAGAAAGCGCTTGTAGGATGCGTGGGGATCCGGAGCGGAGAGGGAGGCAGAGGAAACGAGGGGTGTTGCGGCCATGCGGGCAAACTCACCTTTGCGGTGGAGTGGGTGTTCGGCGGGAGCTGTGGAGATGAGGGTACAGCATGAGCATGGGATCGGGTTGCCGGCAGCAGACGGGTAGGAGGCAGGCTGCTGAGGGCGGCACCTTGAGGTGTTGTGCGACTGTTGCGGTTAGGTCAGCAGAAACGCAGGGAGGTCGAGACTGCGTGTTCCGGGGGTTCCCCAGAGGATTGATCCCATGGTGATTCCCTCGTACGGAGATCTTGCGAGGATGGCTTCAAGGAGGGGTTTGTGTCTCACTACAAAGGTGTGGTTCGTTGGTTCAACAACGCCAAAGGCTACGGCTTTCTCAGCGTTGATGGCGGGCAGGACGTGTTTGTGCACTACAGCGCAATCCAGCACGAGGGATATAAGTGCCTGAAGGAGGGCGAGCCGGTTGAGTTCGATATCACGACCGGGGTGAAGGGGCGACCGCAGGCGGAGAGGGTTCGGCGGCAGGGTGTGAACGAGAGCGAGCGGCCCGAATCGTCTGTTCGAGAGAACGGGCAGGAGTAACAGTCGACACGAGCAAGGGTCTTGCCCAGATTGGAGGAGGGGCGAGCAGAGGCTGAGCGAAGTACGCTGCACTCTGTGTTGAAGATCGTTCAGCTCATCTGCGATGACGGGTGAGGAGGGGCCGGTGAAGGATGGCACTCTCTTTTTGGAAGAGTCTGCACGGTGGCTGCAGCTGCCGCGGAGTTCGTCCGTGCGAGTCTCTCTACAGAGCGTTGAGGAGCGCCTGATAGATCGCGACGACGGGAGAGAGGAGCCAACCGATGATGTTGAAGCGGAAGGTGAGCAGGAAAAAGCCGAGGGTGATCCAGGTGGCGTATTCGTCGAACTTGCGGGCGGCGTTGTAGGGGAGGTAGAAGCGGAGGATCTTGCCGCCATCGAGGGTGGGGAGTGGGATGAGATTGAAGATGAAGAGGAGGAGGTTGACGAGCAGGCCCATGTAGAGCAGCAGGATGATGGGGAAGAGACCGGGGAGAGCGCCGGGTGGGACGATGGTTGCGCGAAGCGCGTAGAGCTGGGCGAAGGGCAGGCTGGCGGCGGCAACGGGGCTGAGGTGCTTGAGCACGACGAGGAGCAGAAGGCACAGCGTGGCGGTGAGGATCTGTGCCGTGGGACCGGCGAGGTGGACGAGATTGACGAAGGAAGATTTGCGAAAGTTCCGCTCGGTGACCGGGACGTCGCGACCCCAGCCGATGGCCAGGGGTGACTGGTAGAGGAAGAGAAGCGGCCAGACGACGGTTCCCCAGAGGTCATAATGGCGGAGCGGGTTGAGGCTGATGCGGCCGAGCATGCGGGCGGTCGGGTCGCCGAGACGGTTTGCGGTCCAGGCTTCGGCGGCATCGTGAATAGAGATCGAGAGGACCAGAACGAGATATTCGAAGAGGGCCAGGACGATCTCGAGATTCATGAGGGTAGAGTATCGGGTTTTCGGTGGTGAGTCGTGCGGAGGAGGGCTTCGACCTGGCCTGCCGGCAGCAGAGGACGTTGTTGTCGTTCACGGTGTGTCGTCGAAGTCGGATTCGGTAAAGGAAGGGGAGGAGCGGAGTCGCCAGCGGCGGAGAGGTTCCCCGATGAGGATCATGAGGAGGACGGCGCCGAGGATGACGAGGACATCGCGGCCTCGCTGCATGGGGCCGAGCGCGACGAGCAGGGTGGTAGAGAGTGCAGCCGGCTGCATGGTCCGAAGCAGGAGCGTGAACAGGACGGTGAGCAGGACGGCGATGGCGGCGGCTGCCAGGCGGGGAACGAGGATGGGACCGTGATCGCTGACAGGCGGGACGGCGAAGGCGTGGGTGAGGAAGAGTGCGAGGAAGCCGCAGACGACGCCGATCAGATGGCCGAAGAAGATGTTGAACGGCCGCGCGCTGCGGCGTCGCGGAGTTTCAATGAGTTCAAAGGCAGTCGGACCAAGGCTGGTGAAGACAAGCGGCTGACGGGTGAGAAGACCAACCGCGCCTACGACGAGGATGAGGGCGGCCTCGGCAAGTGGCGCGATGAAGAGATCCTTGTCGGGGATGCGTCGCCGTGACGGTCGCATGGGGGCAGGGAGGGCAGCTAGACGGTGGCGACGTTGACCGCCTTACGGAGGTGGAGGTCAGAGTTCAGCTGGTCAAGCAGAAAGGTGGCTAGGTCGGCGCGGGCGATTTTATGAGCGACGTCGCCGTCCGCAGGGTGATAGAGCTTGACTATGCCAACGGGGTCGTCGTCCGTGAGGAGGGCGGGACGGACGATGGTCCAATCAACATCGCTGGTCCTGACCTCTTCCTCCATATTGGCTTTATCGGCGATGACGCCGCGCAGCAAGGTAGGCATCAGGAGGTGCTCATAGACGAAGGAGGTGTTGTTCTTGCTGTTGCCGACACCGAGAGCGGAGACGACGATAAGACGGCGTACGTGGTTGCGAGCCATGGCGTGGAGGATGGCGAGGGCAGCTTTGGCTTCGAGGTCGGACTGCTTGTAGGGCGTGTCGCCACCGAGAGCGTCGATGATGGCGTCCTGTCCGGCGAGGGCTCGATCCAGCGTGGCGGGGTCGGCGGCATCACCCTCGATCGCGTTGACGCTTTTTGGCAGCGGGACGTAGTGGTGGATGAGGGCGGTGACAGAGAGGCCGCGTGCGAGAGCCTGGTCGACGACGGCCGAACCTGTTTTACCGGCTGCGCCGATGATGAGGAGCTTCATTGCGATGGGGCCTCCTGAGGATGTAATGGAGGGTGTGATGCGGGGTTGCGAAGTGGCGTCTTAGGGAGGGAGGCAGGCGGGGGACTATGGGCGGGGCGATGCGGGGGGTACAGTACCTCTTTGATCGGCGGACCGGGGTTGGCGACCGCCTGATCGGCCGGTGGGTGTTCTTGCGGGCGCTGGGTGGGATCTATCTTGCGGCGTTTCTGGCGTTGGTCTTTCAGGCACGCGGGTTAGTGGGGGAGCGGGGAATCCTGCCGGGGGGAGAGTATCTGCAGGCTCTCCGAGGGCTGGGGTGGCTGCGGTTCTGGTATGCGCCGTCGCTGCAGTGGATCTCGCGAGGCGACGTGATGTTGATGGCGGTGGTTTGGGTGGGGTTGGTGGCGTCGGTGCTGGTGATGTTGAATCTTGCGCCGCGAGCGATGCTGCTGGTGTGCTTCATCTGTTTTCTGTCGTGGATTGGAGTGTCGCAGGACTTCGGTGATTACCAGTCCGATGGGATGTTGCTCGAAGCTGGCTTTCTGGCGTTATTTCTTGTTCCGGCGGGGTGGAGGCCGGGGTGGGGGCGGAGTTCGTTGCCTTCGCGAGCGGCGGTCTTCCTGCTGCTATGGGAGTGGTTCCGGATCTACTTCGAGTCGGGCGTGGTGAAGCTGGAGAGTGGCGACCCGACGTGGCGCAACCTGACTGCGATGTACGAGTACTACCAGAATGGGCCGCTGCCGACGTGGGTGGGGTGGTACCTGGAGCAGCTGCCGCACTGGTTTCAGCGGGATATGGCGGGTTTGACGCTGGCCATGGAGTTGGTGCTGGTTTGGATGGCCTTTGTCCCCCGGCGGGGGGTGCGGATCGTATGCTTCTTGGTGGTGACGGTGTGGCAGGTGGGAGTGATCGCGACGGCGAACTACGCGTTTCTCAACTACCTTGTGCTGGTGCTGGCAATTCTGTTGCTGGACGATGCGACGCTGGTGCGCTTTGTGCCGCGGCGGTGGCGGGAGGGGCTGGGTGGGGCTGCGGATGGAGGCTTACGGAGGGAGGGGGTGGATGAGGTGGCGGTGGCAGGTCAGAGGCTGTCCTGGGGGCACGGGGTGTGGTTGGCAGGGACGGCGGTGTGCCTTGGGTGGGTGGGGTATGTGACGACGGCGGAGTTGGCGGAGATGTTCGCCCCACGACTGCCGCTGCCGAAGTGGCCCGTTGTAGCGCTGGAGCCGTTGCGGATTGCGAACCGGTATGGGCTCTTTGCGACGATGACGCCGCACCGGTATGAGATTGAGTTCCAAGGGTCGAGGGATGGGGCGCGTTGGACTGCGTATCAGTTCCGGTTCAAGCCCCAGGCCGTGGATGAGCGGCCGCGCATCTATGCGCCGTACCAGCCGCGTTTCGACTGGAATCTGTGGTTTGCGTCGCTGTCGACTTGGCGGGAGCAGCCGATTGTGCCGTTGACGGAGGAGCGGCTGCTGGAGGGCGATCGGGAGGTGCTGCATTTGTTCCGAGGCGACCCGTTTGTTGGGAGGCCGCCGCGGTATGTGCGGGCGGTGATCTATCAGTATTGGTTCAGCACGCCGGAGCAGAAGCGGCGGACGGGGGCGTGGTGGCGGCGGGAGATGCTGGGGACGTATGCTCCCACGCTCGAGAAGGCCGCGGACGGACGGTATGGGATGGTGTCTGCCGCGGACTGGGCGGGGCCGCAGCCGTAAGTGCTTTCCCACCTGCCCCGGGAGTGTTTGTTGCGCAAAATATTCAAAGCAGGACATTTAGGTCTGGACCGATGTGGTTCAGATACCCGGGGTCGGCGTTCCGGGAGTGGCACGCAGAGCGGTGCAGCCGGGGGCCATGCGATCAGGGTAGAGGGGGCGAGGGAGCAAGTGCGCCACGGGTCCCCTGATATCGCGGGGTCAGTCGATAGCGAAGATGGCGCGGACGGTGACGGAGCGCTCGATACGGCGGGGATTGATGGCGAGCTGTGCGGTGGCATCGGCTGCCCTGTGCATGGCGGCCATGGGCATGGGACGGGTGGTGGTGGATTCGTTGTCGTTGGAGGCGAAGAGGAGGGCGCCGACCTTGCCGCCAAAGGGCGCAACCATCTGGGCGGCGAGGGAGTGAGCGCGGTCGATGGCTCGGGCAGCGGCGGTGGAGCTGGCCTGGTCTTCGTCCTTGAGGCTCCAGTCGATCTGTCCGGACTGATTGGCGCCGGCGAGGACGGCGGTGTCGAGGGTCTTACTGGCGGCGTCGGCGGGGACGTGGACGAGCCAGGATTGCTGGACCTGGTAGCGGCGGTTGGCGGCCTCGGCCGGGGGAAGGCGCTCGACGGCGTAGTTCTGGGTGGGCTCGATGCCCTGAGAGTCGGACTCGATGGCCTCGAGGGTGATGCCGGAGTCGGTGAGTGCCTTGATGATGGCGCTGGAGAGCTCGGTCGCGGCTTTGTAGGCGGAGTCACGGTCACGGCCGAAGAGGGTGTAGCCGACGTGAACGGTCGCCGCATTCGCGGCGACGGAGACGCGTTCGGTCGCGGTGACGGAGACCGTGCGGTTGTCTTTGCTGACCTGAATGGTCTGTGCAGAGGCGGAGCCGAGGAGGGAGGCGGCGAGCACGAGGGCGAGGGGGAGTGTGGGGCGAAGAATCACCGTGGGGCTCCTTGAACGATGGGCGTCCGCGGAGGTGCGGAACGCGCTGCGCCCCTATAGTACTGCGGGGCCGCTTTGGCGGGAGGAGGATGTGGCACGGGGGGAGGGGATGGACTAGGCTGGAGGGGACGTGTTGCGCTGCGCGACGGTGCGGCGAGAGACGCGGGCGGGAGGTGCGAGCGAGTATGGAAGAGCGGGAGTTCTTCGAGGAACGGGCGGAGCAGCGGTGGCACATGATGATTTGTCCCCACTGCCGGGAGAGGAACGAGTACGAGGTGGGGTGGCTGGTGCGGCGGAAGCGGGCGCAGCTGCCACGCGGGGCGGACGAGCGGGACCGGGCGCGCTTTGCCAAGGCGCAGAGCTACATGGTTCGACGTGACGACGTGGTGGGGTGCAAGAACATGAGGTGCCGCAAGCGATTTGAGGTGGTGGGTATCCAGTCGGTGGCATTTCTGTAGCGAGCGTGAGGGCTGTGATGTAATGAAGTAGCAGGCTGTTGGGCTCGCAAGGGGCTGGGCGGCATCCATTCAGAAGACGGGCCGGTGTGGACCGGCGAGCGGAGGCGAGACAAACAATGGCAAACACGCTGATACCGATTGAAGAGCGAAGACTGACACCGGCGCAGGTGGAGTTCTTGGACCGGCGACGCCGGCGCGGACAGTTGTGCCTGGTGATCTGTGGGCAGTGCACGATTGTGGCGATCCTGTTGCTGTTGTGGTCCGGGCAGGACGCGACGTATTCCCCGGGATGGGCGCGACCGATGGTGTACTGGAATCTGATCACGGCTGGGTTGGCGGCCTTTTTCCTGCTTTACGGCCTGCACCTGCGGCGTGGCACGGATGAGTTCTTCAGCTACTAACCGCGGAGCGGGGCGGAAAGGGCGCGGAGGCCGTCTAGGCTCCGCGCTTTGCTGTATGCGGTGAAGTATTGCTTGCATAGATGGCGGCCCGTCTGCATCTAGGAATGTATGGGCTGGACGGTTGGCCGAGGCCGGCGTGAGGAGAAGGTTTTGGGGACGAGCCTGATCGAGATCGGGGGGTTGGCGGGGCCGCCCGCGGAGGAGGAGGCGGGAGGGAGGCTGCGTGACCGGCACGGGCGGGCCATTACCGATCTGCGGGTGTCCGTAACGGACCGGTGCAACTACCGATGTGTGTACTGTCGGACGGGAGAGGAGGGGGCACAGTTTGCGGAGCTGCCGATTGAAGCCTACGTACGCATGGTGCGGGTGTTTGTGGGGATGGGGGTGGAAAAGGTCCGGCTGACGGGGGGCGAACCGTTGCTTCGGCGGGGTCTGGTGGAGATGGTTCGCGAGCTGTCCGGAATGCGAACGGCGTGGCTGCCGAATGGTGAGCGAGCTGTTGAGGGCCAGGGACGGCCGCTGGATCTGGCACTGACGACGAATGGGCATCGGCTGGAAGAGATGGCAGGCGATCTGAAGCGTGCGGGTTTGAGCCGCGTGACGGTGAGCATGGACGCGGTAGATCCGGCGATCTTTGAGGCAGTGACTCGCGTTCCGCGGAGCTTCGACCGGGTGTTGGCGGGGGTGCGCGCAGCGCAGCGGGTGGGGCTGGGGCCGGTGAAGGTGAACTGCGTGCTGCTGCGCGGGGTGAACGACGGGCAGATCGAGGCGTTTGCGGAGTTTTCGCGCCGTGAAGGTGTGGTGGTGCGGTTTATCGAGTGGATGCCGCTGGAGGAAGAGCGTCGGTGGACGGTGGACTCTGTGGTGCGGATGGACGAGATCGTGGAGCGGCTGAATCGGGTGAGGCCGCTGGTGGAGCTGCCGGCCACACAGCGCGGCGAAACTGCCCGGCGGTTTACGTTTGAGGATGGTGTGGGTGAGATAGGCATTATTGCGCCTGTGAGCCGGCCATTTTGCGGCGCCTGCAGCCGGGCTCGTCTCACCTCCGACGGCAAAATTCGGACGTGCCTCTTCTCACAGAGCGAGCACGACCTTTACCGGGTGATGCTGCGCGGGGGAAACGATGACGCGATGCGGACCTACATCCAACGTGTGATCGCGCGCAAAGAGGCGAGACACCATATTGGTGAATCGGAGTTCCTACAACCGTCGCGGAGCATGGTACATATAGGCGGGTGAGAAGGAAGGCGGCCCGAGCGAAGGCCGGCGGTCGGAGAGAGCGAGATGCGAGATCGTCGTGGGTACGAGGTGATCGATAGCCGGCAGATGGATCATCTGCGGGTCTTTCACGACGTTGCGCGGACAATCACGGCCTCTCTGGAGTTGAAGGAGATCTTGGGCGCCATCATGGAGAAGATGGCAGGTTTTTTTGGGCCGGAGCGGTGGTCACTGCTGCTGGTGGACGAGGCGCGTGAGAGCCTTTATTACGCGATTGCGGTGGGCGAGAACGAGCACACGCTGGAGGGTTTGCGGGTGCCGATGGGCGAGGGCGTGGCGGGGTGGGTGGCGTCAACAGGCAATCCCCTTGTGGTTCCGGACGTGCAGCTTGACCCGAAGTGGTCGGCCTTCACGCGGAACCATCCTGAGCTCAACATCCAGTCGATCGCCTGCGTTCCGATTGCCTCGAACGGGATGTCGCTCGGCGTGATCCAGTTACTGAACAGCAAGCTAGATCTATTGAGCGAGTATTCGATCTCATTTCTTCGCATCCTGTGCGACTATGCGGCGATCGCGATCAACAATCACAAGGCGATGGAGCAGATTCACCAGCTGACGATCACTGACACCTGCACCAACGTGTATAACGCCAGGCACCTGTATGCCATGCTGGAGGAGCAGGTGCTGCAGCGGTTTTCGTTTGGGCTGCTGTTTCTCGATCTTGATCGGTTCAAGCAAGTAAACGATGTGCATGGCCACCTGGTTGGGAGTGGTCTGCTGCTGGAGGTGGGCGAGCTGATGAAGCGGGTGATGGGGCCGCATGCCAGCTGTTTCCGGTATGGCGGTGATGAGTTCACGGTGCTGATGCCGGAGTGTGAGCGGCCGCAGGCTATGCGCAAGACGATGGAGTTGCATCGGGCGCTCCGGTCGCAGAGTTTTCGCGTAGGCGAGGGTCTTGAGCTGCAGTTGACGGGGAGCTTCGGGCTGGCGTGCTTTCCGGACGACGGGACCAATGTGCAGGCGATCCTGAAGGCTTCTGATTCGATGATGTATGCGGCCAAAGTCCATCGGGATGCGGTGGTGGTGGCGGGGCAGGGCCTGGTTGCGAGCCAGGGTGCGGACTTGAACGAGTTGAAGGAGTCGGGGACGGGGGGAGCGGCGGCTTAGCCGTCGGCGGGGTCAGCGGCGGGGTTCGCGGGGCTTGATGGCGTCGCGGAACTCGGGAGCAGCGGGGTGGACACCGAAGTCCCAGACGCCGAGATTGAGGTGTTTGGGGTCGAGTATCTCGACGAGGGCGAACTCACCGAAGTCAAGGGGGCGAGTGGGGATGAGGCGAGTCCAGTGTCCGCCGGGCAGGCCAACGGCTGTGACCGGGATGACGTCCTCCGGCAGGGGGCGGCCGTCCTCCGGTGAGGTCAGGGAGAAGCTACGGATCACTCGGACGTCGATGCGGACGTCGGTCCGGACGATGACGTAGCGACTGGTGGTGGAGCCACCGGCTTCGGCGGAGGGCGCATTGCCGGAGGCGCCGTGAGTGTTGATGGTGAGGGCGGTTCCCGAGCCGGGGGTGTCGGTGTCATCCCCGAGGCGGACGTAGAAGACTGGGTCGGGGACGTGGAGCTGAACGGTGGCGGCGGCTCCGCGGAGGGTGATGACAGGATGCGGGCTGGAGAGTGGGTTGATGGAAGAGCGGAGGACGTTGTGGGCGGTGTTGCGGTTGAGTTCGCCGTCGGTCTGGGCGAGGGGAAGGAGCTCCGGGGTGCCGCGAAAGGTGTCGAGGGCGAGGATAGAGTCTTGCTCGGGCAGGCGCAGGTTCGGGGCGACCTCGGGCGTGAGGGCGGCGCGATCGGCCTCTTCTTTCAGGAGTTCGGGGTCGATGGGTGGAGGCTGGCCGGGAGCGGAGCCGGGTGTCTGGCCGGAGGTGTTGCCGAGGGCTCGCTCGTGGCGCTGCTGCCAGAGTTGGGTGGATTTGAGATCGACGAGGCTGAGGGGGATGACCTCTTCGGCGCCGGCGCGCTCGGCGGAGTGGTAGACGACGTTGGAGCCGGCGATGCGGTAGTCGGAGACGAGTTGGAAGCTGCCGTCGCGGAGGATGAGGTGGATGCGGCGGGTCGGCGGGTCGAGATTGTCGGGGACCGTGCTGGTGTGCTGCGGGCGGGCAGGGGGAGCGAGGAGGCCGGCGAGCAGGAGAGCGGCGACTTTTGATGATTTGCGGGGCACGAAGAGGTAGACGCTGGAGGGCCGGTGTGGGGAGTCTGGGCGCGGTGGAGGGCTAGCGGCGGATGTGGGTGAAGGGGCGGGCGTTGGGGCCGCGGTAGTCGGCTGCCAGGTGACCCTCGCCGCGGAGGACGAATTTGGTGGTGGTGAGGCCTTCGAGGCCGACTGGCCCGCGGGCGTGGATGCGGGAGGTGGAGACGCCGACCTCCGCGCCGAGGCCGTAGCGGAAGCCATCGGCGAAACGGGTGCTGGCGTTGAGCATGACGCTGGCCGCATCGACCTCATTGAGGAAGCGCTCGGCGGTGTGGGGGTCGGTGGTGCAGACGGTTTCTGTATGGGCCGAGCCGTGCTGATGGATGTGGTCGATGGCAGCGGAGAGCGACGGCACGATGCGAAGCGCGAGCGTGAGGTCGCCGTACTCGGTGTGCCAGCTGTCGGGATCTGCCATTTCAGCTGAATGGGGGCTAAAGGTCTCAGGAGTTGTGCCGATAAAGGAGGCAAGGAGGTCGCGGACGGGCTGATCGGCGCGGAAGCGGACGCCCTTGGCCGAGAGACGGGCCAGGAGTGCGGGCAGGAAGCGAGGTGCGATGGCCTCGTGCACGAGGCAGGTTTCGGCGGCGTTGCAGACGGCGGGGTAGTCGGTCTTGCTGTCGTCGACGACGGCCAAGGCCTGGTCGAGATCGACGTGTTCATCGATGTAGATGTGGCAGATGCCGTCGGCATGGCCGAGGACGGGGATGCGGGTGGTGGCCTGGATGTGTTCGACGAGGGCGCGGGAGCCGCGCGGGATGACGAGATCGACGAGGGAGGAGAGGGTGAGGAGTTCGGCGACGGCATCGCGGCCGAGGAGGAGGGAGACGGCTTCGGCGGGGAGGGCGGGGCCGGCCTCCATTTCGGGCGAGGAGATGGCGTGGCGGATGAGTTCGACGAGAGCGTGTGCGGTGTGTTCGACCTCGCGGCCGGGCTTGAGGAGGACGGCGTTGCCGGATTTGAGGGCGAGGGCGGCGATCTGGGTGACGGCGTCGGGTCGGGCCTCGAAGATGACGGCGAGGACGCCGAGGGGGACGGAACGCTTTTCAAGATTGAGGCCGGTGTCGAGTTCGATGGAGTCGAGGGTGCGGTTGAGGGGGTCAGGGAGCTCGCGGACGGCACGGACCTGGGCGGCCATCTCGGCGAGTTTGGCGCGTGAGAGGGGGAGCCGGGCGTAGTTGGCTGGGGAGAGGTCGCCGGAGTCGAGCAGGCGGTCGGCCAGTTGGAGGTCGAGGGCGTTGGCGGCGAGGAGCGGCTCGATGCGGTGTTCGAGGGCGTCTGCGATAGCAGAGAGGGCGGCGTTGCGACGGTGGAGGGGGAGAGGCGCGAGAGTGCGGGCGGCGGCGCGGGCGCGCTCGGCGAGGGAGCGGACGGTGGCGGGGTCGGTGGGGAAGAGGGTCATGGGCGGGTTTGGGGCTTGGGCGCGGTGGAGGGCTGGTGTGAGGGTACCCTCCCCCGGTACTTCGGGTACAAAGTCTTGGAAGAGAAGAGGTTAGGTCTGGACCGGCTTGGGTACCCGGGAGCTCTTGGGAAGGTGGCGTCGGAAGGTGATGTGGTGATGATAGAGGAGCGAAGGTTACGTTTGCGCCGAGGCGGGAGAGGAGAAGAGGATGGCGTGCTGAAGGCGCGGCGTGGGCACGCGCCGGACGCGGGTGTAGACGATTGTTGGGGTACTTGGCGGAAGGTAGCTCGGACCCACGTTTTGAGGGCCTTCAACCCTATTTTGGGTTTGCGATGAGCGACGGCTTGGCCCGGCTAGTGTGTTTGGCCGGTGGCGCGAAGGGAGGGAGCCAGAGCAACGGAAGAACGGTCCTCGTTGCTGCCTGACGTCATGGACGGTGGCATGGCATCCGGGGCGCTGCCCCATGAGGGATTTGGGTCAGGTCCCATGATGAATGCGAGGACCGCGCCGTTCCTGATGTCGGCCTGACTGAACCAGGGTTTTGTCCACGGCTTGCCGTTGAGGGTGGCCGATTGGATGTAGAGGTTTGTGGCTGAGTTGTTGTGGGCGACGATCTCGAGCTCCTTGCCGTTGCCCATGTCCAGTTTGACGTCATTGAACAGAGGCGAGCCGATGATGTAGTCGTCGCTGGATGGATCGACAGGATAGAAGCCCATGGCGCTGAGCACGTACCACGAGGAGGTTGCGCCCTGGTCGTCCATGCCTGGGTAGCCGTACCCCGAGGCATCGCTGCCGTACATCTCGGCGAGGATCTGGCGGGTGAGCTTTTGCGTCTTCCAGGGCTGGCCTCCCCAGTCGTAGAAGTAGGCGGCCTGCTGGTCGGGCTGGTTGCCCTGCACGTACTCGCCGATGAGGCCGGTGCAGTCGCGGCAGATGCCCTTTGGGGTGTAGGGGGTGGAGAAGAACTGATCGAGCTTGCGGTCGAAGGCCTCGCGACCGCCGAGCAGGTCCATCAGGCCTCCCACGTCGTGGGGCACGAGCCACAGTGTAGACCAGCCTGACGCCTCCTTCATCATGAAGTTGTAGTACGGCTCCTGTGGGTCGAAGGGCGAGATCCAGGCGCCATCCTCGGTGCGGCCGCGGACGAAGCCGATCGAGCGGTCGAAGACGTTTTTGTAGTTGCCAGCGCGCTTGAGGAAGAGCTGCTGGTCTTCGGTTTTGCCGAGCCTTTCCGCATACTGCGCCATGGCGTAGTCATCCCAGGCGTATTCGAGGGTGGTGGCGGCACCGGCTTTGCCGCCGGCGTAGGGCGGGCTGGGGTTGCCTTTGGGGATGAAGTCCGAGATCCAGCCGTTCTTCTCGTACTCGGCGAGGTAATGCCGGGGGCCGGCCGGATCGATCGCGTTCTCGCGGAGGTACACGTAGGCCGCGGCGTAGTCGAAGGGGATGCCACGTTTCCATGAACCCAAGAAGAGGAAGACCGCGTTGTCGCCGTGGAAGGAGGTGTTCATGAATCCTTTTTCGCGCGCCATGTCGAGTTCGGAGGCCATGATGTCGCGCACTCGCTCGGGTTCGAGCAGTTCGAGGAGCACGATCTGGTTGCGGCCGGTGTCCCAGAAGGGCACCGGGCTGTAGCGATCGTGCGTGGCGGTCTGGAGCTTGCCGGTGGCGTCGGTGAACTGCTCGCCCTTGGCGGCGATGAGGCGCGGACTGGCGAAGGATTGGAAGAGCGTGGAGTAGAACATGGCGCGCTGTTTGGGGGTGCCGCCCTGGACCTGCACGCGATCGAGCAGTTTTGCCCACTGGTCGCGCGCCGCCTGGCGCACGCTGTCGAAGTTCCAGCCGGGAAGTTCCTCGCGCAGCCTTTGCTCCGCCTGGGCGTAGCTGGTGCCGTGCGCGATCTTCATCAGCACCTGCTCGCCAGCCGCGGTGTGGAAGGTGAGGTAGTTGCCGGCGTAGGGGCCGGAGACCTGCCGAGCGTCGGGCTGGACGTCCTTGTCTCCGATGCCCCAGCCTATGTCGTTGCCGGGCGCCCTGCGGAAGGTTCCGAAGCTGGTGAACGGATGAGAGAACTGCGCGACGAAGAAGGCGCCGTCGATGGCTTTGCTGTTCTGCGCCACGCCTTGCACGGTGTGATCGCCGACGATCTCCATGTGGCCGCCACCCTCGGGGAAGTTGACCAGGATGTTGGCCTTGTCGCTGGCTGGAAAGGTGAAGCGCATGAGGCTGGCCCAGCGGGTGGCGGTGAGCTCGACGTGAGTTTTGAAGGTGTTGAGATAGACCGAGTAGTACCCGGGCGAGGCTGTTTCGCGGGATTTATCGTAGAAGCTCTCGCGGTAGGCGGGCGGCATGGACCAGTCGCCGACGACCGGCGAGATGATGGGCTCGGCGTCACCGCCATAGGTCGAGCCGCCGCCGCCGGAGAAGCCGAGCATGGTGGGGTTGGTGTAGAAGTACGGGACGGGAACACCGTTGGGAAAGCTCAGCGGGATATTGTTGTTTACCGGCGCGGCTTCGACTGAGCTATGGGGCAGGCGCGCTCCCGGCGAGGTCTGCCCCGAGTAGACGGGCTCTCCGGGCGGTGGTGCGTTGCCAATCAGATGTTGGTTGTCCAGTGGCGCTGTCCCGACTAGCGGATTGGCTAGATCGACAGGGCCTCCTGTTTGGGAGAGGGCCACGCAGCTGATCCCGACCGCGAGGAGTGCGCCGGCGAGCCTGGATGCCTGGCGTGTTGTTGCCATTTTGGCGACGGCGAAGTGTTGGTCCGGTTTCGCGAGGGGAGCTTGCTCTTTCATGTCTCTCCACTTTAATCCCGGGTATGGCTTCTGCTGGGACGCTCGGCCCAGACCTGGACGGACTGCGAACACCCCCGATGGGGGCGGATGGCGCCGTGTCAGGGTTGGGGGCCGGATTCGGAGAGGGAGGGGAGATTATGCCAGCCGAAGGCCTGGGTGGGGAGGGTGGCGCCGCCGATGTCGGTTGTGCTTTCGGCGACTGGCTGGCCGCCGAGGTGGTGGTAGAAGCCGGTGGAGGGGTTGTCGCGGAGGCTCCAGAGGAGGAGATGTTGGTAGCCCTGGGCGGCGAGGGTCTGGGCGAGGTGAAGAAGAGCCGGCGGCCGAGGCCCTGGCGCTGGGCGGAGGGAAGGAGATAGATGGCGTAGAGCTCGGCGTCGAAGGGTGGGAGGGGCTCGCGGATGGGGCCGCCGCCGGCGAAGCCTTGCACAGTGCCGCCGGTCTCGGCGACGAGGACGGTGTGGTTGGGTTGCGAGGTGAGCCATGTCTTCCAGCGCTCGGTGAACGCGGCTGGGTCGAGGCTGTCGAGGAAGGGTTGGGGAAGGAGGCCGGTGTAGGCGGCCTGCAGCTGGCGACGTGGATGCGGGCGATGGCGGGGGCGTCGGCGAGATGGGCGGGGCGGAGGGTCATGAACGATCTTGCGGCGCGGTGATGGGGGTCGCGGAGATGGTTTCGGTGGTGATGGGCGGGGTGGTGATGGGGGATTCGGCGGGGCGAGGGAGGGCGGGGAAGCGGGTTCCGGCGGCGGGGTCGAGGGAGAGGATGCGCTCGAGGATATGAGGGCTTCGGCCGTTGGCGATGACGACGGAGAGGCCGGAGGTTTGAGCGAGGCGGGCGGCTTCGAGTTTGGAGAGCATGCCGCCGCGACCGCGGCCGTTGCCGCCGTGGGCGAGAGCGAGGATGCGATCGTCGATGACGGGGACGTGGTGAAGGAGGGTTGCGGCGGGGTCGACGGGGGGACGGTCGAAGAGGCCGTCGACATCAGAGAGCAGGATGAGGAGGTCGGCGGCGACGTGGGTGGCGACGAGGGCGGAGAGCTTGTCGTTGTCGCCGAAGATTTTTTCTCGGGCTGGGCCGGGTGTGTCCGCGGGGCTGTCGAGTTCGGCGACGGAGACGGTGTCGTTCTCGTTGATGACGGGGATGACGCCGAGGGCGAGGAGGGCCTGGAGAGTGCGGGCGAGGTTGGCGTGGCGGATGGGGGAGCGGAAGTCGTCTTCGGTGAGGAGAACCTGGGCGGTGCGGCAGCCGAGTCGATCGAAGCTGTCTTCGTAGATGCTCATGAGGCGGGACTGGCCGGTGGCGGCGCAGGCCTGGATGCGGGCGAGATCGGTGGGGCGCGCGGTGAGGCCGAGGCGCTCCATGCCAAGGCCGATGGAGCCGGAGGAGACGACGAGGAACTCATGCCCGTGCTCGCGAAGGGCGGCGATGGATTCGACGAGGCCGCAGAGGAGGCCGAGGGCGACGCGGCCGTCGGGTCGCATGATGACATTGGTGCCGAGCTTGACGACGATGCGCCGGGGCGTGGGGGCCGGGGCCGCGGGAGAGAGGAACGGCATTTGGAGATGCTAGCAGCGGGAGGTTGCCTCGGGGGGCGGCGGCGTATAGGATGCTGGCTTCCGGATGGTGTGGAGAGGCGAAGGGATGCGGATGCGGAGTGCTCGCGGCGCGCTGGGCTTTGGTGTGTTGCTGTGGGCGGGAGTGTGGTTGACGGGAGGGCTGATGGCGCAGACGAATGAGGAAGCGGGGCGGCAGGGAGATGCCCAGACGCAGATCAATGCGGCCAAGCAGGCGGCGGATCTGGTGAACGCGCGCATGGCGCTGGCGAAGGCGCAGGCGGATCTGCAGAGGATGACGGCGGCGGCGGCGCAGAGGCAGGCGGAGGCGGACCAGGCCAAAGCCCTGGCGGCGGCGCAGAGTCAGGCGGCAGAGGCGAAGTACATCGGGGATGTGAAGGCGGGGCCGTATAGCGGGGGAGTGACTGCCAAGGAGAACGCGGGGGCGGAGGAGGCGAAGCTGCTGGCGGCGAAGGCGGTGCGCGAGGCGGCGGCGCGAGTGGCGGGGGAGGTGCGGGGCTTGAAGCCGGTGATCTATGTGTTTGCGGCGGGGGAGTTCCCGAGGTTTCAGCGGTTGACGGCCTATCGGTTTCGGGTGGAGACGCTGCGGCAGGCGTTTGCCGCGGTTGGGGTGACGGCACCGGAGAAGGGACAGGGAGTCGCGGGAGCGCACATCGTGTTCACGCCGGAGATCGCGTCGGCGGGGCTGGATGCGTTTGCGAAGTTGTTGGGATTCTTCAAGACGGACTATGAGGTGGGCGGGCAGGAGGTGAAGCTGGACGAGTCGCTGCTGGTGAACGCAGTGGCGGGGCAGCTGGCGCGGGGTGAGGGGGGCGCGGCGGGGCAGGGCGCGGGCGGGCGTGAGGTGCATGTGCCGACGGTCTACAGCCCGGCGACGGAGACGGCAGGGACGAGCGGGGTGATGAAGGATCTGATGGAGCTGTTCGCGCTTCGGCGTGCGGCCGAGACCCAACGGGCGGCACTGCAGAAGAACGAGGGGGAGGGTGCGGAGACGGACGCGGCCGGAAAGGAGAAGCTGGACCAGCTTGCGGCTGTGGTGGCGCTGTTTGACCAGTTTGTAGCATCGCTTTCGGCGGCGGACGGTGGCGGAGCGACGCCGGTGGTGGCGCTGGCGCAGGAGGTGGCTATCGACGCGGCGTTGCGGGCGGGCGCGGGCGTGTTGCTGCTGCGGCTGGACAGCAGTGGTGGAGGCTACCTGATCAAGAAGAATCTGTGGACCGGGCTGGGGAGGATGCCGATGTACAGCATGGGGGGAGCGACGGTGACGTATCTGCTGCTGGACGGGCCGGAGGGCCGGGTTTTGGCAGGGGATACCGTGCCGGTGTACGGCGGGTTTGAGCGCACGGATGGGCTGCGGGACGTGCTGGGACGCTGACGGGCTGCGCAGGGCGCTTCCAAGGCGAACCGCTACCGGAGAGAGGAGATGGGCGTGCCGGAGGGAGCGGACGGCAGCCCGTTGCCTGTTGCCGGTGCGTGCGAGGCGGCGGGTTGTGCTGTGGAGTGGGAGATGTCGGCAGGGTTGGCGGTCCCCGCGATATCTGTGGGAGCGAATGGAGAGCGCGGGCCGAGGTCGGTGGGCGGAAGGGTGTGGAGCGGCAGCGGGGTGGCGCCGGTGCCGACAAACCAGCGGCCGTGCCAGAGGTAGATGGTGGCGAGGTAGGCGGGGACCTCGGGCTGAATGACGAGCAGCGGAAGGAGGTAGCGCTTGGTCTTGAGACCAGATTCGGCGCCGCCGCGGATGGGTTTGGAGCGGACGAGAGCGCCGGGGAGCTGCGGGATCTGCCAGATGTGGAGGTTGAGCTCGGGCCGGGTGGAGGCGTAGTCGACGAGCGACCGGGCGACCTCTTTGGGGGTCATGAGGCCGAAGTCGGCGATGCGGTCATTGTGGATGGCGTGGGGAAAGATGACGTTGACGAGTTCGGCGGCGAAGTCGGCGCAGTTGGTCTTCTTGAGGTGGTAGAGGTGATGGTTGGGGTTGGTGTTGAGATAGCGGATGAGGGCCTGGTCCTGCTGCGGGGTGGTGGTGACCTGGTAGGCCCAGACGCGTCGGTTGTAGGCCATGCCGGCGGACTCCCACCACTCTTCGACGGCGCCGGCGCCGGCGGCGCGGCCATCGCCTGCCTGGTGGCCTTCGGTGCCGTCGGGGACGACGGGGCGGAGGAAGCGCCGGCGAAAGCGCTGGCGGAGCGACCAGATGGCGTCGGGTGTGGCGAAGGCGGGGATTGCCGCGGGATCCTCGGTGGCGAAGAGGAAGTCGAGGACGGGGGAGGCCATCCAGTCGTAGGTTCCGATGGAGTGATAGCGGGCTAGGACGACACCCTGCGGTTCGTCGGGACGGCAGGCGCGGAGGTGGAGCGGACCGTCCGCGCAGACATGGTCGAGGAAGATGGCGCTATGGCCGAGGGGCATGATGGTGCCCCAACGGCCAAAGGGCTCGCCGACGAAGACGCTGAGGGAGGCGCATGCGGAGCGCGCGGCCGAGGCGAGAGCGAGCACGGTGAAGGCGGCACAGCAGACGAGGCGCAGACGGAGAAGGGCGCCTGGACGTGGCGTCGATTGACCGGAGGAACGCATACGAGATTAGGGTAACGTGACACGGCTGTTGGAAGGCAAGCCTTTGGGCATGGAATTGCGGGGAGGGATTCGGTGCGGGAAACCGAGCTTGATGCGACGAAGTGTGTCGACCGGTTCTACGTCGCGGCAGGGCGATCGCGCGTGGCGGGTAGCATGGGGGTGTGAGTCTCTCCGAATCTCCCTCTGCCGTTGAGGTGTCCGAGACGGCCGAACCGGCCAAGGGGACGGCGCATCGGCGATCGCTTTCGCGGATGGCGGTGGTGGCGTTTGCCTGCCTATACTTTTTTTGGGGTTCAACCTACTCGGCAATCCATGTGGCGGGGGAGCACCTGGCGCCGCCGCTGGTAGCGGCTTCACGGTCGACGATCACGACGGTGCTGCTGGTGCTGCTTTGCCTGGGGACGGGGCGGAGCCTGCGGGTGACGCGCGGGGAGGCTTGGCGGCTCGCGCTTGTGGGCGTGCTGTTTATGACGGTGAACAATGTGTTGTTGACGTGGGCGGAGACGCGGGTGCCGACGGGGGTGTCGTCGCTGCTGGTGGCGACCATGCCGATCATGGTGGCGGTGATGGAGGCGATGATCCCGGGCGGGGAGGGGTTGACGCGGCGGGGATGGGTGGGTGTGGGGCTGGGATCGGTGGGGATGGTGGCGCTGGTGTCTCCGGCGCTGCGCGGCAGGACGGCGGCGGGCCATGGGCAGCTGGGGATGTATGCGGTGCTGCTGGTGGCGGCGCTGGCGTTTGGGGTGGGGGCGGTGCTGAGCCGGAGGTTTGCGATCCGGCGGGATGCGTTTGTGGTGACGGCGTGGGAGATTGGGGCGGCGGGGATGGTGAACTGGGGGATTGCGCTGGGGGGTGGGACGGTGCGGACGGCGGTGTGGACGCGCGGCGGGGTGCTGTCGATTGTGTACCTGAGTGTGTTTGGCTCGTTAGTGGGGCTGAGCTGCCTGAGCTATCTGCTGCAGCATGTGCCGGTGACCAAGGTGACGACGTATGCGTTTGTGAATCCGATTGTGGCAGTGCTGCTGGGTGTTTTGTTGTTGCACGAGCGGTTGAGCGGGGCGGAGGTGGTGGGGATGGCGACGATTGTGCTGGCGGTGGCGCTGGTGATCTTCAGCAAGGTGGAGCAGGGGCCGGGGCAGCCGGTGCTGGAGGACGTGACGGAGAGCTAGCGGGCGGGCTAGCGGGCAGTCCAGCCGCCGTCGATGAGGAGGGTTTGGCCGGTGATGAGGGAGGCGGCGGGGGAGGCGAGGAAGACGACGGCTCCGGCGACCTCCATGGGCTCGCCGATGCGGTGGAGGGCGGCGATGCGCTCGACGGTGTCGGCATGGAAGGTGGAGTCGGCGAGCGCGGGGGCTGTGCCGTCGGTGTGAATGAAGGTGGGAGCGACGGCGTTGACGTTGATGCCGTGCGGTCCCCATTCGACGGCGAGGCACTTGGTGAGGTGTGCGATGCCGGCCTTGGACATGCAATAGATGGACTCTGTGGGGAGGGCGACGGCGCCGGCTTGGGAGCCCATGTTGATGATGCGGCCACCGGAGCGCCCGGCGATCATGCGGCGGCCGACGGCCTGCGCGGTGAAGAAGGTGCCCTTGAGATTGACGGCGAGCGTACGGTCGAAGTCGGCCTCGGTGACGTCTTCCGCGAGGTTGGTGGGGGCGATGCCGGCGTTGTTGACGAGGACGTCGATGCGGCCGAAGTGAGCGTGGGCGGCGGCGACGGCGGAGTCGATCTGGACGAGGTCGGCGACGTCCATCTGGAGGGGGAGGGCACGGCGGCCGCGGGCTGTGATCTCGGCAGTGAGGCCGGAGTCGCTGGCGATGTCGCGGAGGCCGAGGGCGAGGTCCGCGCCGGCCTCGGCGAGCGCAATGGAGATGGCTCGGCCGAGGCCGCGGGCGGAGGCTGTGACCAGGGCGACTTTGCCGCGGAGGTCGGAGGTGGAGAGGGAGGTCTGAGGCATGGAGCGAGTTTAGGCCTTCTCCGCGAGCAGGCCGATTTTGCGAATCTTGGGTGGCTCGGAGAGGAGCTCGTTGGCTTTTCTCATGAGGGCTTTGGCGATCTCGCCGTTGAGGTGGGCTTCACGGCCTGCCTCGTCGTTGAAGGTGTCGAAGATGCCGTAGACGCCGGGCTTATCTTCCTTGATGGCGTACCACTGGAGGGTGCCGGATTCCTTTTGGGCCATCTCGGCGCCATGCTTGAGGAAGGCCTCGACTTCCGCTTCCTTGCCGGGCTTTGCGTGGAGTTCTCCGTAGAGTGCGAACTTTGCCATGGGTGATCCCTTTCTTGGTGCTGCGGGTTGGATGCCCGGGGGCGGTGGGAGTTACCGGGTTGGGGAGGATCCACCCCTGCGAATGTTGCGCAAGATTATTAAAGTATGGGGTTTAGGTCTGGACCTCCGATGCTTAAGTGTGTTGGGGGGGTGGGCCGCCTGAGGGGTGGTTCAGCCGCGGTTTCTCCTCCTGGATTTCAGGTTAGCTGGGTGCTGGCGGTGCGTGCGCCATGCTGCAGGACGATGCCCATGGCTTCGCAAGAAGATGCCGACTGTGAGGCAAGAAGCGGAAGCAACGGCAACTGCGAATGCAGATTCCCTTCGGGATGACAACCAAGAGAAACGAGACAAAGGCAACTACAGGGGTCCTTCGCTTCGCTCAGGATGACGGCGTGAGACGAGCAACGGCAACGGCGAATGCAGATTCCCTTCGGGAATGACAACCAAGCGGAGCAAGAGCAGAAGCAGATTCTTTTGAGATGACGACAAGACGGGCAGCGGCAACGGCAGAAGCAGATCCTGGTTGGGGGTGTTACTGGGTGCGGAGGGCTTCGGCGTGGGCGATCCCGGCGTTTTCCTGGTCTTTGTACTGGAGTTCGTAGAGCTTCCAGTAGAGTCCGCGGTGGGCGAGGAGCTGCTGGTGGGAGCCTTGTTCGCGAAGCTGGCCCTTGTGCATGACGAGGATGGTGTCGGCGCGCTGGACGGTGGAGAGCCGGTGAGCGATCAGCACGCTTGTCCGGCCGGTGATCATGCGATCGAGGGCGGCGCGGATGCGGAGTTCGGTCTCGGTGTCGACGGAGCTGGTGGCCTCGTCGAGGATGAGGATGCCGGGGGCGTGGGCCATGGCACGGGCGAAGGAGACGAGTTGTTTTTGGCCGGTGGAGAGGGTTGAGCCACGTTCGGTGACGGGTTCGTCGAAGCCGAGGGGGAGGGTGCGGATGAAGTCGCCGATGTTGACTTCGTCGGCGGCCTCTTCGAGATGCTGATCGGTGATCCATTCGGAGCCGAGGCGGATGTTGGTGGCGAGGGTGCCGGTGAAGAGGAAGGGGTCCTGGAGGACGACGCCGAAGCGCTTGCGGAGTTGGTTGAGGTCCTGGTCGCGGACGTCGACGCCATCGACGAGGACCTGCCCGTGCTGGATGTCGTAGAAGCGCATCATGAGGGCGGTGATGGTGGTTTTGCCGGCGCCGGTGTGGCCGACGATGGCGGCGGTTTCGCCGGGGGCGATCGTGAAGGAGACGCCGCGGAGGATCCACTCGATGTCGGTGCGGGCGGCGAGTTCGGCGGGTGTGGCGGCGAGGAGGCCGGCGCGGTCGTGGTCGGAGAGGGTTTGGTAAGTGAACCAGACGTCGCGGAACTCGACCGAGCCGGAGGGGCGTGCGGAGAGGGGGTGGGGAGGTGAGGCGAGGTCGGGGGCGGTGTCGAGGAGGTGGAAGACGCGCTCACTGGCGGCCATGGCGGCCTGGAGGATGTTGAACTTGTCCGACAGGTCCATGATGGGGCGGAAGAAGCGCTGGGCGTACTGGATAAAGGCGACGAGGACGCCGAGGGTGACGGCGCCGTGGAGGGCGGAGAGGCCGCCGCGCCAGATGACGAGGGCGATGGCGACCGAGGAGAGGAGTTCGACGACGGGGTAGTAGAGGGCGTAGGCGGTGATGGCGTCGGTCCAGGCGACCTTGTTTTCGTTGTTGATGGCGGAGAAGTCGTCGAAGGCGCGCTGCTCGCGGTTGAAGAGCTGCACGATGCTCATGCCGGAGACGTACTCCTGCGTGTAGCTGTTGATGCGGGCGGTGGCGGCGCGCTGGCGGCGGTAGCTGTCTCGGACGTGGCGGCGGAAGACGCCGGTGGCGTAGACGATGCCGGGGAGGACGGCGAGGGTGAGCAGGGCGAGCGGCCAGCTCATGCGGAGCATGATGAGGACGATGAAGAGGAGGACGAAGATGTCTTCGAAGATGGCGAGGACGCCGGAGGTGAACATCTCGTTGAGTGCGTCGACGTCGGAGGTGACGCGGGTGACGAGCTTGCCGACGGGATTTTTGTCGAAGAAGGCGGGCTGCATGCGCTGGAGGTGGCGGAAGATCTCGCTGCGGAGGTCGAACATGACCTTTTGGCCGGTCCACTGCATGAGGTAGGTCTGGAGGAACTCGAGGCCCCAGCTGAGGAGGAGAGCGCCGAAGTAGAAGGAGGCGAGCTCCGTGATGCCGGTGGCGGGGACGGGGGAGAGGTGTCGGCCGAGCCAGGAGAGATGGGTTTTGGGTTCGCGGTCGAGGTAGGTGTCGACGGCGACCTTGACCAGAAAGGGGCCGATGACGTCTGCGCCGGCCTTGAGGAGGATGGCGACGGCGGAAAGGGCGGTCTGGAGCTTGTAGGGGCGCAGGTAGGTGAGCAGACGGCGCATGAGGCGGCCGTCGTAGGCTTTGCCGACGACGTCATCGTCGTTGGCGGGGCGCTTTTTTTCCTTGTCGTCTGTGGGCCTGGTGGCCTTTGCGGGGCCGGTGGCCTGGGCGTGCGCGGTCTGTGTGGGCATGGGGCTGCTGCCAGTCTAGATGCGGCAGGGGTGGGGCGGGCTTCGGAGATGTGGGTGTGAAAGGATTGGGGGTGATGGATGCGGTTGGGATTTATGTGGCGATTCCGTTTTGCCGGGGCAAGTGCACATTCTGCAACTTTGCCTCGGACGCGTTTGCGCCCCGGTTGATGCCGGAGTATCTGGGGGTTCTGGGGCGGGAGATTGCAGGGGCGCGGGGGCGAGCGCGAGGGATGGGGGCGGAGCTGCCGGGGGTGGCGGACACGGTGTATCTGGGGGGTGGGACGCCGAGTTTGCTGGGATCGGCGGAGGTGCGGGAGCTGTTTCGGGTGTTGCGGGGGGAGTTTGAGCTGGCTGGGGGGGCGGAGATGACGGCCGAGTGCGCGCCGGGGCAGCTGAGCGAGGAGACGCTGGAGGCGCTGCTGGCGGAGGGGGTGAACCGCATCAGCTTTGGGGTGCAGAGCTTTGCCGACGGGGAGGCGGCGGCAGTGGGGCGGCGGCATACGGGGGCGATGTGCCGGGAGGAGATTCGGCGGGTGCGGGCGGCGGGGGTGGAGGATGTGGGGGTGGACCTGATTGCGGGGTTGCCCGGACAGACGATGCGGAGTTGGGAGGTGTCGGTGGGGGAGCTGGTGGAGAGCGGGGCGACGCACGCGAGTGTGTATCTGCTGGAGGTGGATGAGGGATCGCGGCTGGGGCGGGAGGCGCTGGGCGGGGGCGCGCGGTATGGGGCGGGGGAGCTGCCGGACGACGAGGCTGTGGCGGCGATGTATGAGCGGGCATGCGCTGTACTGGGGCAGGCGGGGCTGGAGCAGTATGAGATTTCGAACTTTGCGCGGGCGGGGCGGCGGTCGCGGCACAACGTGAAGTATTGGGAGAGGGCGCCGTACGTGGGGTTTGGGCTGGACGCGCACTCGATGCTGCGGGCGGGGGATGGGCGGGGTGCGTGGCGGTTTGCCAACACGGGGGAGATGGAGGGGTATCTGGCGGCGGGGCGGGGTGGGTTGCGGGTGTTGGCGGAGGATGCGGAGGAGCTGGGCCCGCGGCGCGTGGGGGAGCGGGAGGCGCTGGAGGAGGCGATGTTTCTGGGGTTGCGGAGGAACGATGGGGTTTCCCTGACGGAGGTGGGCGGCGCGGCGGAGGATGTGGCGGCGGTGCGGGCGGTGTTGGAGGAGGCGCGCGGGGAGGGTCTGGTGGAGTGGGTTGGGGAGAGGGTGCGGCTGACGACCCGGGGGCGGCTGCTGTCGAACGAGGTGTTTGCGCGATTGCTGCTGGTGGAGGAGGCTTAGGAGAGATGACGATGAGCGGGCCTGTGATCGATTTGCGGAGTGACACGTTGACCAAGCCGACGGCGGCGATGCGGGAGGCGATGGCTCGGGCTGAGGTGGGCGACGACGTGTATGGCGAGGACCCGACGGTGAACCGGCTGGAGCGGCGGGCGGCGGAGATCTTTGGCCGGGAGGCGGCGCTGTTTGTGCCGACGGGGACGATGGGCAACCAGATTGCGGTGCGGCTGCACACGCGGCCGGGGATGGAGGTGATCTGCGAGTCGCGGGCGCATGTGCTCGATTGGGAGATGGGAATGGTGGCGGAGTTCAGCGGGTGCCAGCTGCGGCCGGTGGTGGCGGCGGATGGGCGGCTGCGGTGGGAGGAGATTGAGGCGGCGATTGCGCCCGAGATCTACTACAGGGCGCCAACGGGGTTGGTGTGCCTGGAGAACACGCACAATATGGCGGGTGGCGTGGTGACGCCGCTGCCGGTGTTGGAGCGGGTGTGGGAGGGCGCTGCGCGGGCGGGGCTGCCGGTGCATCTGGATGGGGCGCGGGTGTTCAACGCGGCGACGGCGCTCGGGGTGGGGGTGCGGGAGTTGACGCGGGGGTTTGCGACGGTGATGTTTTGTCTGTCGAAGGGGTTGGGGGCGCCGGTGGGGTCGATGCTGGTGGGGTCGCGGGAGCTGATGGCGCGGGCGCGGTCGGTGCGCAAGGCGCTGGGCGGCGGGATGCGGCAGGCGGGGGTGCTGGCGGCGGCGGGGCTGATTGCGCTGGAGGAGATGCCGGCGCGGTTGGGCGAGGACCACGCCAATGCGCGGCTGCTGGCGGAGGCAGTGGCGGGCTTGCCGGGGGTGGAGTTCGATCTCGGGCGGGTGGAGAGCAATATTATGATCTTTGGGTTGGTCGGTGAGAGAACGGCGGCGGAGGTGGTGGCAGGGCTGCGCGAGCGCGGGGTGCTGGCGAGCGCGGTGGGGCCGCGGGCAGTGCGGTTTGTAACGCATTACGATGTGTCGCAGGCGGACTGCGAGCGGGCGGCGGCGGCGACACGAGAGGTGATGGGTGCCGGGGTGGAGACGGTGGTTGGATAGCCGGTGCGCGGGCTGGGAGTTCGGGGCGATTCATCGTGTGTTAGCAGAGGAGCGCGGGGGCTTGCGGTAGGCTGGGGTCGCGACGCGGCGAGCGAGCCGCGCGGAGGATCGAGAGAGCTTGAGTCAGACGATTGTGGTTCTGGAGGATGAGGCGGACATTCTTCGGCTGGTGCAGTACCAGCTGGAGAGCGCCGGGTATGCGGTGCGGCCGTACGCGACGCAGGGAAGTCTGGTGTCGGACGCGGAGCGGCAGCCGCCGGCGTTGTTTCTGTTGGACATCATGGTGCCTGGGGGGGACGGGTTGGATCTGTGCCGGCGACTGCGCGCGAACGCGCTGCTGTCGGTGGTGCCGATCATCTTTTTGACGGCGCGGGCGCAGGAGAACGACCGTGTGCTGGGGCTGGAGCTGGGGGCGGACGACTACATCACGAAGCCGTTTTCGACGCGGGAGCTGTTGGCGCGGGTGAAGGCGGTGCTGCGACGGTTTGAGCGGCCGAGCACGCCTTCGGTGTTGAAGTTCGAAGAGGTTGAGATTGATGCGAGTGCGATGCAGCTGCGGGTGCGCGGCGAGCTGGTGACGACAACAGCGACGGAGTTTCGTCTGCTGGACTACCTGGCACGGCATCCTGGGCGTGTGTTCAGCCGCGATCATCTTTTAGATGCGGTGTGGGGCGATGCGCGATTTGTGACGCCGCGCTCGGTTGATGTGTATGTGCGGCGGATTCGCGAGAAGATCGAGACAGACCCGGAGATGCCGCGGTATCTGAAGACGATGCGGGGCGCGGGGTACCGGTTTGAGATACCCAAGCCGATGCCGGTGTGAGCGGGGCGTCACGGGACGCAGGAGGGGCGCGTAGGCTTGGGTGAGGATGGGGCGTTTCCAGATGAATCGCAGCCTCTTTATTAACTTTTTTGCGCGGCTGATCCTTGCCATGGCTCTGATTCTGGCTGTGCGGCAGTGGCTGCTGCACGGCGGATGGATTCTGCCTGTGCTGTGCATTCTGGGGTTTGCCTCGTTGAATGCCTGGTTGCTCGCGCGGTCGGTGCGGCGGAGCATTCTGCCGCTGCAGCGGGCAGCGGGACGGCTGGCGCGCACGGCGGGCGGGGAGGCCGAGGCAGGGCAGGAGACGGAGCCGGCCGGTGCGGGATTTCGCGACTTCGACGGATTGGGACGATCGCTGGCGCGGGCATCGGTGGAGGTGGAACGGGCGCTTGCGGCGGCGGCCGGCAGCCGCGACGAGTTGGCGGCGATCATGGACAGTCTGCAGGACGCCGTGGTGGCGGTGGATGCGGCGGGGCGGATCCTGTGGGCGAACCAGAGGCTTCGGCGGCTGGTGCCCACGCTGGCCACGGGCATGGTGCGGACGGGACACTCGCTGGTGCAGACGATTCGCGATCCGGAGGTTTTGGCGTGTGTGCGGACGGCGCTGGAGCAGAGGGCGTTCTGCCAGCGGCGGACCACGTTGCTGGTGCCTGGGGGCATTGTGGAGGTGAATGCTTCGCCGATTCCATCGGGCGGTGCGGTGGCGCTGCTGCACGACATCACGCGGCTGGAGGCGGTGGAGCGGGCGCAACGGGACTTTGTGGCCAACGTGTCGCACGAGCTGCGGACACCGTTGACTTCGATCTCGGGCTATGTGGAGACGCTGCTGGATCATGAGACGGGGATTTCGCCGCAGGGCCGGAGCTTTCTGGAGACGATTCTGAAGAACTCCAACCGCATGAACCGGTTGACGGAGGACCTGCTGACGCTGGCGCGGGTGGAGAGTGCGGAGAAGCTGCTGCAGCCGGTGCCGACGTCGGTGCGCACGCTGGTGCGGGACGCCGTGCAGGGTGTGAGCGGCCTGGTGCGCGAGACGGATGCGATGGTGGAGGTGGGTGCGGTGCCAGAGGTGGAGGTGCGTGCGGACCCGGATGCGGCGATTCAGGTGTTGACGAACCTGGTGGAGAACGCGATCAAGTACGGCCGAAGCCGGCAGACGGGGTTGGCGCGGGTGCGGCTGGAGGCGCGCGTGGTGGATGACGAGATGATGGTTGAGTTCGCGGTGCAGGACTTCGGGCCGGGGATTGCGTCGGAGCATCTGCCCCGGCTCTTTGAGAGGTTTTATCGCGTGGACAAGGCGCGTTCGCAGGAGACGGGTGGAACGGGTCTGGGGCTGGCGATCGCGCGCTACATGGTGCGGTCGATGGGAGGGGAGATCCGGGCGGAGAGTGAGCTGAATGCCGGCAGTCTGTTTCTATTTACGCTGCCGCGCGAGCCGATGGACGAGTTGGAGCCGGAGAAGGACTGACGCTTTCCCTGTCGTTTGGCCGCGGTGTAATGCGCCCGTAACACGCGCCAGACAGACTGACTAAGTTGACGTACTTCGATTTTCAGGAGAGTGAGTCGAGTGAAGAGTTCTCTGTTGGTTGCAGGTCTACTGAGCCTATCGTCGGTGGTTGCTCTGGGACAGAACATTAATGGGGCGGGAGCGACGTTTCCCTATCCGATTTACTCACGGTGGTTCAGCGAGTACGCGAAGGAGAATCCGAGCGTGCACATCAACTACCAGTCGATCGGATCAGGCGGCGGCATTCGTCAGGTGTCGGAGGGAACGGTTGACTTTGGCGCGACGGATGGGCCGATGTCCGACCAGCAGATTGCCGCGGCCAAGGTGAAGACGATGCATATCCCGACGGTGCTTGGCGCTGTGGTGCCGGTGTACAACCTCCCGAGTCTGAACAAGGAGCTGAACTTTTCGCCGGATGTGATCGCGGATATCTATCTGGGCAAGATCACCAAGTGGAACGATCCGCGAATCGCCAAGGACAATCCCGGGGCGAATCTGCCGGGCGATGCGATCCTGCCGGTGTACCGCTCGGACGGTTCCGGCACGACATACATCTTCACGGACTTCCTGTCCAAGGTGAGCCCGGATTGGGCGCACAGCGTTGGGCACAGCACCTCGGTGAAATGGCCGACGGGCATTGGGCAGAAGGGCAACGAGGGCGTGGCTGGGATGGTGCGTCAGTCGCCGCACTCGTTTGGCTATGTGGAGTTGATCTACGCGGTGCAGAACCACATGCCCTTCGGCACGGTGCGCAACGCTGCCGGCAAATTTGTAAAGGCGTCGACGGAGGGTGTGACGGAGGCAGCGGCAGCGGCGGCGAAGACGATGCCGGCGGACTTCAGGGTGTCGATCACAAACGCGCAGGGTGCGACGTCGTACCCGATCTCCTCTTTTACCTGGCTGCTGATTCCGTTGCATTCCCAGGACCCCGCGAAGGCGAAGGCCCTGCAGGGCTTTCTGGAATGGATGCTGGCACACGGGGAGGCGGAGGCTGCAAGCATGACGTATGCGCCGCTGCCGACGGCGGTGCAGGAAGAAGTGAAGAGGAAGATCCCTTCGATTCAGTAGGGGTGGAAGGGGCGGTCCGGAGGCTGTGGATGGCCGGACCGTCCTGTGTGGCGTGGTGTTTTAGGGCTAGGTGCGGCTGATGACCGGCTGCTCGGCTAGAATGCGGGCTTCCCGATGTTGCCCAGGTGTTGACTGATGCGTGATGGTACTTCCAATTTGCCTGCGGCGCCAATTGCCCTGCGGAGCGCTCCTGTGCCGGTTCCGCCGGCGCCCGCTGCCGTGCCCCCTGTGGCGGAGGGCCCGCCTTCGCCGGTACGTCAGTTTCTCCAGAGCCGAGGGCCGGGTGCATTGGCGGATCGCAGCTTTGTGGCACTTCTGTTGCTGTGCGCGTCGTCGATCTTCATCATCGTCGGCTTTATTCTGATCATTCTGGTTGTGCGGTCCAAGCTCTCGCTGGCTCAGTTTGGGGCCAAGTTTTTCTTTGAAAGCGCGTGGGACCCGGTGAGCGGCGACTTTGGTGCGCTGCCGTTTATTGTGGGGACGCTGGAGACCTCGTTCCTGGCGTTGCTGATGGCGGTGCCGCTGGCGCTGGGTGTGGCGGTGTTTCTAACGGAGCTGTGCCCGCGCGCCCTCCGCGCGCCCATCTCGTTTCTGACCGAGCTGCTGGCAGCGATCCCTTCGGTGGTCTACGGGCTGTGGGCGGTGTTTGTGCTGGTGCCGATTGTGCGCGACCAGCTGGGGCCGTTTCTTTTGAAGTACTTTGGGTGGACGCATCTGTTTGAGGGCGCGAACTTTGGTGTGGGACTGCTGACGGCCTCGGTGATTCTCGCCATCATGGTGTTGCCGATCATCTCGTCGCTGACGCGCGACATTATGCTGGCGGTGCCGAACTCGCAGCGCGAGGGGGTGCTGGCGCTGGGCGCAACACGCTGGGAGATGATACGCATGGGCGTGCTGCGGAATTCGCGCATAGGCATTGTGGGTGCGGTGATGCTGGGGCTGGGGCGCGCGCTGGGCGAGACCATGGCCGTGACGATGGTGATTGGAAACCATCCGGAGATACCGCATTCGCTCTTCGCGCCGGGCTACACGCTGGCGTCGGTGATTGCGAATGAGTTCTCCGAGGCTACCGGCAACCTGTATCTGTCGGCGCTGATTGAGATTGGTTTGGCGCTGTTTCTGGTGACCATCGTGGTGAACGTGATTGCACGACTGATGGTCTGGGCGGTGACGCGCGGTGCGCCGGCGAGGGTTGCGTAGATGAGTGCGACGGGCATGACGCAGAACACCATGGGGCGAGCGCCGCTGCGGGTTTCCCAGGGGAATCGGGCGCGCCGGTCGGCGATGAATATGCTGGTGGTGGGTCTGTCGATCGCGGCGACGCTGATGGTGCTGGCGCCGCTGGTGGCGATCCTCGGATACCTGCTGTATAAGGGCGCGAGCTCGCTCAATCTAAACTTTTTTACCAAGATTCCGGCGCCGGTAGGCGAGCCCGGCGGCGGCATGGCGAACTCGATCGTCGGCTCGGGCATTGTGCTGGCGCTCGCCTCGTCGCTGGGAATTCCGGTGGGCATCGCCGCGGGACTCTACCTCGCGGAGTTTGGCCGAGGCTCGCGGATCGCGTCCGCGGTGCGCTTTACGGCGGATGTGTTGAACGGTGTGCCGTCGATCGTGATGGGCATCGCGATCTACTCGCTGGTGGTTGTTGAGCAGAAGCACTTTTCGGCGTTCGCCGGTGGGGTGGCGCTGGCGATCATGATGGTGCCGACGATCACGCGGACGACCGAGGAGATGTTGCTGATTGTGCCGCACGCGGTGCGCGAGGCGGCGCTGGGTCTGGGCGTCTCGAAGTGGCGTACGGCGCTTTCGGTGTCGCTGCGTACGGCGTCTCCGGGAATCATCACCGGGTGCATGCTGGCGTTCGCGCGTGTTGCGGGCGAGACGGCGCCGCTGCTGTTCACGGCGTTTGGTAACCAGTTTTGGAGCTTAAAGGTGAACCAGCCGATCGCGGCGCTGCCGTTGCAGATTTATGTCTACGCCATCTCACCCTATGATGAGTGGCACCGCCTGGCGTGGGCAGGGTCGCTGGTGCTGATCGTGCTGATCATGGTCTCTGTAACTCTGGTGCGCATCTTTGCGGGACGCGGCGTTTTGAAAGGACACAGCTAGTGGGCGTTGATATCTCGGTGAAGCACCTGAACGCGTGGTATGGGCAGGTGCATACCCTGCAGGACATCAGTCTGCTGATTCCGGCCAACCACGCAACGGCGCTGATTGGGCCTTCGGGCTGTGGCAAGTCGACCTTTGTGCGGTGCCTGAACCGGATGCATGAGACGAATCCGGATGCGCGCGCGGAGGGTGAGGTGCGGATGGGCCAGCTGGACATCTACAACGACGCATCGCCGGTAGAGATTCGGCGGCGAGTGGGCATGGTGTTTCAGCGACCCAACCCCTTTCCGACCATGTCGATCTACGACAATGTGGCGAGTGGTCTGAAGTTGAACGGCTTTCGCAATCGCCGTGTGCTGGACGAGACAGTGGAAGGTTCGCTGCGCAAGGCGGCGCTGTGGGAAGAGGTGAAGGACGACCTTCGCAAGAAGTCCGGGGCGTCGCTTTCAGGCGGACAGCAGCAGCGGCTGTGCATTGCGAGGGCGTTGGCGGTCGATCCCGAGGTGTTGTTGATGGACGAGCCGGCGAGCGCGCTCGATCCCGTCTCTACTTCGAAGATCGAAGATCTCATTTTCCACCTGAAGTCGCAGTACACGATCGTGATTGTGACGCATAACATGCAGCAGGCCGCGCGCGTGGCCGAAAACACTGGATTCTTTCTCTCGGGCAAGCTGGTGGAGTTCGATTCGACTCACAAGATTTTCACCAACCCGAGCGACAAGCGAACGGAGGACTACATCACCGGGAGGTTCGGATGACGGCGTTGCGGGTGAACTTTCATCAGCGTCTGGATGACCTGAAGGAGCGCCTCCTGGTGATGGCGGGGATGGCCGAGCAGGCGATTCAGCGGTCGATCGAGGCATACACGTCGCGCGATCTGAACCTGTGCGAGCTGGTGCTGCGGTCGGAGCCGGCGATCAACCGTTTGGAGCGCGAGATCGACCAGATGGCGCTCGATCTGCTCGCGATGGAGCAGCCGATGGCGGTGGATCTCCGTTTTATTCTGTCTGTTATCCGCATCAACGCCGACCTGGAGCGGGTAGGGGACCAGGCGGTGAACATCGCGGTTCGTGTTCGCGAGATGGGCGCGTTCGCGAACGTGGAGTTGCCGGTCGACATCCCGAAGCTTGCCTCGCTCGCCTCCGCGATGGTGCGGCGCGCGTTGCAGGCGTTCATTGATGCCAATGCGGAGCTGGCGCAGTCGGTGCTGGTGCTCGATGACCAGGTGGATGAGATGAATGACGGGGCATTCTATGCACTGTCGACACTGATTCGCGAGCAACCGGAGATGACGCCACAATCTCTGAATGCCCTGATTATTGCCCGCAATCTGGAGCGCGTTGGAGACCACGCGACAAACATCGCCGAGGACGTGATCTTCTGGGTGCGGGGATTCGATGTCCGACACAGGCGTCCTTCTCCGGAAGAGTCGACGCACGACGTGGCTTAGCAGACGGGCGTTTACGCCACGTGCCATGCGGCGACTGGGAGGGTTCCCGGCTCAGGGGCAACCCACCAGACGAGACGGCCGAGGACAGGAAACCAGAGGCCGAGGTTGATGCGTTCGCGCTTGCCTGGGGCGGCGGGTCGCAGCAGGTCGGCATAGCCCTCCAGCTGGTCGCGGTATCGGGTTTGTTCGCCGGCAAGAAACGTTTCGAGCCCGATGGATCCGGGGCTCGAGGCCTTGTAGTCGACGATCCACAGATGAGACGTGCCGGGCTCGAGTGGTTGCGGGCCGGCGTGGAAGACGCGGTCGATGCGGGAGCCGCGCCGCTCGCCGTCCCAGCTTGTGAGGGCCAGTTCGTTGCTCGCACGGGGACGGGGTGCGAGGATCCATTGGCCCAGAGGAGAGGACAGCGTGTTTCCGAGCGCCTGACGAATACGCTGCGCGGCGGTGGCGAGATCGCGGGGGCCGACGCCCTCGGCGCGGAGGAGGGCCGAGGTGCGCGGCTCGGATGCCGCGACAGTCTCCGCGAGCGCGGCGAAGCTACGTCCGAGCGCTGCCTGGGCGGCGGCGTGCTCGAGCAGCGCGTGCAGGACGTTGCCGACGGCGCGGGCGAGTGGCGCGGGAGGCGATGATGGCACCGCCGGCGGAGCGTTTCCGTGGACGTTGGACGGCCGAGCACCGCCGGCGTGCGGGGGAAGAGGATGCGCGGTGGATGGGAGGCGCCGGAGCACGGTCCGCAGGTCTTCGATGGACGGTGACGTGGGGTCCTCGGCGGCGGCGGCAAGTGAGAGCGCGGGCGTTTGCCCCGACGATGATGGTGCTGGAGGAAGGTGAGTTTGCGCGGCGGGCCAGGCGGCTTCAAGCAGACTTCTTCTGTTGGGAGCTGCGGCGGCGAGGCCGGCGATGACCGTTCCGAAGAGGTGCAAGTGTTCGCGTGCGCGGGTCGCGGCGACGTAGAAGAGGCGTCGCCGCTCCGCCTGGAGCCGCATGGCCTGGAGCCGCAAGAGCCAGCCCTGGAGTGCTGTCGCTAGTTCTCCTTTGCGCTGCACCGGCGCGAGCAGAATGCCGTCGCCGCTCGCGAGCTCTTCCCACAGAAGGAGCTCGGCGCGTGAGCTAGGCGCGGGCCGGTCGAGCTCCGGCAGGACGACGAAGTCCCACTCGAGGCCTTTGGCGCCGTGGATGGTCATGAAGTCAATTTGGGCCGGCGCCGCGGAGGGAGCGGCACGGAGCCGATCGACGCGGCGTAGAAGCTGGTCGTAGTCGACGCGGCCCGCCTCGTGGTCGAGGGCGCGAAGCAGCCGAAAGAAGGTGCCGACGTTTTCGCGGGAGACCTCGTCAAGATAGAGATCGCCGCCGAGCGATCGCCAGGCACGTCCGACGAGGTCGGGCAGGCGCAGTTCATCGAGGAGCGTGAGTGCCCGGCGCAGAATGGTGGACGCCCGCGTTGCGCGCAGTTGTCCATCGGTCGAGAGCGTGTGCATTCGATGCTCGAGGAGCCAGGGAACAGAGCGGCTTCGGAGGCCGGGGTCGTCGGCGCCGGTGAGCTGATGGAGGTCGGCCAGCATGAGGCCGCACCACGGCGCCCGGAGCGCGGCAAGCCAAGCGATACGGTCTCCGGGATGAAGGAGAGCGCGCGTAAGCGCGAGCATGTCGAGGATCTCCTGGCGTTCGCCGAGTTCCTCGATCTCGATCGCTTTGAAGGGGAGCCCGGGGGACCGGCGAAGCTCGCGCGTGAGATGGGCGAGTGCCTGCCGATTCTGCACGAGAACGGCCACGCGCCAGGGCTTGTCGCGGCCGGCGGGCAGGGGTCTCGACAACCAAGCCTCGATGACTGCGCGCGTTGTTGTCGCGTCTGCGCGATGGGCGCCCTCGAAGATCTCGCGATCGTCGGTCTCCGCCGGGGACCGCAGGGAGAGGTTCCAAGAGAAGCCGGGCTCGGAGCGCGGAGGGGCACTCGGCGCGCGCATCGCGCTGGCGTTGGCATACTCCAGCCCGCTGACCTCCGCGGATGGAGAGAAGATCTCTTGGAAGGCTGCATTGGCTGCGTGAACGAGGTGCGGCTGCGAGCGAAAGTTGGCGGAGAGATGCAGGGGCTGAAGCTGTATTGCGCCAAGCCGGCGGGATCGCATGGCTTGGATGAATCGCTCGACACGTGCCTGCCGGAAGATGTAGATGGATTGCTTCGGGTCGCCTACGAGGAAGAGGGTACGGGTGTTGCCATCCCATCCGCTGGTGAGTCGTTCGAGCAGATCATATTGGCGCGAGCTCGTATCCTGCAGCTCGTCGACGAGCAGGTGACGGATGCCTTCGACGACTTCGAGTGGACGGCCGTTGCGCAGGGCATCGGAGAGTGCGCGTCGAGCGACGATGGAGAACTCCGCGAAGTCACAGAGGCCGTGCTCCTGAAAGACGGCGCCGAGCTCCGCGACGGTGGCGTGAAGCACGCGGAAGAGGCTCTTGGCGAAGGCCCATTCGGCGGCTGGGTAGGTGGGCGGCGGCAGCTCAAGACAGCTCCTGATCTGGGACAGCAGCGCTGTGTTCGATTCGAGCTCTGCGACGACCTGCTGCAGGGCTGTTTGCTGGATGTCAGACGCCTCGACGCCGATGTGGTTTTTGTAGAAGCGCGAACGCCACTTGCCGCTTCGCGTGGTGATGAGGCGGAGCATGGCCTGCCACGTCTCGATCAGATCCGCCACGGGCGCGGGAGTCCCGACGAGATCGCGACAGACGTGGAGGGGATGGGGCTTTGCGGCCTGGTACGGAGGTGCGTGCGCGAGCTCGAAAGCCAGCCCGGCGAGCTGGTCGAGACTACCTGGCGGAAAGGCCTCCATCAGCTCGGAGAGTGCCTGCCCGATGACGGAATGAAGCGATCGATTGAGGAGGGGAAGAGTCACCTGCTCGAGGGCGCCTTCGTTGAGTGTTTCGGCTGAAAAGGGAACCAGCTCGCTCCATTGTTCCCGGTGCTGGAGCATGTCGGCCAGCAGTGACTCTGCGTCACCGAGGTCTCCCTCGCGATGGAGAAGAAGATCCCGGATTGCGTCCGAGAGTGCCTTCTGTTCGGGGGAGCCCTGCTGCCCAAGCCGAAGGAGGGCGCGTTGTGCGGCTTCGCGATAGAGCGCTTCGGGATCCTCGGTTGGCTGCAGAGAGGCGGTGCCGCCGGCGAGCATAGGCAGGGAGCGGACGATCTCCGCACAGAGGCCGTCGATGGTGAGCACGCGAAGGCGGCGGGGCTGCTGGAGAAGCTGCCAGCCGAGCTGGCGATCGCGCTCGAGCACCTGCTGTGCGAGATCGCGGGTACGCCTGGCGAAGTCATCCGTATGCAGGTCGTCATTGGCGCTCGCCCGCAGTTGGTCCAGGACGCGGGAGCGGATCTCTGCCGTTGCGGCGCGCGTGAAGGTGATGGCGACCACCTGTTCCGGCGCGGTGAGAGCCGGGTCTGCGAGCAGGGCAAGGAAGCGCTGGATGAGCAAGCCGGTCTTGCCTGAGCCGGCCGGAGCCTCGACGATGAAGGACTGCGTTGTGTCCAAAGCTCGCCCCCGCTCGGCGGCGTCGAGAGGAGCGCGCGGTTGAAGGGCTGAGGGAGTGCTTGGTCGGTGAGCCAGCCCGATGTCGAGGATCTCACTCATCGTCGAGCTCGTGGTCCTCGCCGGCGGACTGTAGGATGGAGAGAGTTTCCGGGGCAACACGGCAGAGCAAGCGCTGATCACAGAAGTCGCAGGTCCTGGGGAACTGCAGCGGGTTCACGCGTGCCTCGCCGTTGGCGAAGTCCGTCGCGAGGCGGGTGAGGATGCGGCTCCACTCGGGCAGCGCCTGGTCCAGATCAATCGAACGCGTGCCCTTTGTTGGAGAAAGGGCAGCGGCGCCCTCACGCTGGGCGCCGTTCAGCGACATGGAAGGTCCCGCGACGAGGTTGGCGAAGGCGAGCGCGTTGACCTGGGGTGCGGCCTCATCCGCAGAGTGCGGAAGATGGCCTGCCGCGACCAGCAGAGCATACAGCAGAAGTTGTGGCTGTTCGGGCCGCTCGCCATTCCACGCGGCGTGGCTGAATTTGCTTGTCTTGTAGTCGAGCAGAACATGGCTGCCGGCGACGCGGTCGATGCGATCGATGCGGACGGAGAGCTGCAGTGGTCCAACGGGGACCTGGTCGAGTCGGAGTTCGCGATGGATCACCTCGAAGTCCGGGCGGGCGCTCTCGTGCTGAAGCCACTCTGCCAGGAGACGGCGCAGGCGTGTCTGCTGTACCTCAAGGTAGGCAGCATCCCACGTGCTGGAGCTTCGGGAGATAGCTTTGCGCAAGCCGAAGGCGATGGCGTCATCAAGCCGCGCGTTGAGCTCATCCGGGGAGAGGTGCCGAAGCTGACCCTGCGATTGAAGCTGTCCCCAGAGTGCATCGAGAGCCTGATGGACGGTGTTGCCGCGCTCGCGCGCGTCCAGACCGAGAGATTGCGACTCGAGGGCGTGCGCGTTCAGGCGAAGCTCCGCGAAGGCATGGAAGCCGCAGGCGGCCTGCAGTTGCAGCAGACGCGCACCGCCCGCAACAACTGGCGAAGGCAGGGGCGCGATGGGGTCTTCCTCAATGAGCTGCTCAAGTGGCAGCGGCTCTTGCGCGGAGTGTGGATCGAGGCTTGGATCGCATGGGAGTAACGAGGGATGAAGCGCCTGCATTACGGATGCGAGCGTCTGCTGGCCGGCATCGGCCGTGTGCACGGCATAGCTGAAGACCACCTCGGGAGCGCACGACGCCAGACGGGCGGTGAGCTGTGTTGCGCGTTCACGGTCGCGGTTCCGATCGCCGCCGGGCAGGCCGAGATCACGCTGCAGCCACAGGGGCAGAAGGGAGCTCGGCGGGGTCTCCGGCGGCCACTCCAGGCTGCCGCAACGGAGCACCCAGACAGCGTCAAAGGCCTGGCCCGCAGCCTCTCCAGGACCGAGCACCTGGATCGGGGCTTCGTGGGACTCTGGGGCAAAGACAGTGAGCCGGGCCTGCTGTTCGAGTGCGGCAAAGAGGTCATGAAAGGAGAGCTCGGTGCCGAAGAGGTCCAGACCGGCCAGCTCATCGAGGAGCACCTCCCATCGCTCGCGCAGCTGGAATCCGAAGCTTGTGAGGCTATCGCCCCAGCCCGCCCGAGCGAGAGCATCGCGAAGGGAGGCTATCCATGCCGAGGCGCGACGCGGCCTGGAGTCGGAGCGTGCATCGCGAGCCAGATCGCAGAGCAGAAGTGCGCGCAAGTCCTGCTCAAGACCGCTGAGCGCGCCTCGCAGATCGGCCGAGGGGAGTTGACTGAGGGTGGCAAGCGTCTCCGCGAGCGAGATCTCCGGACGGAGGCGCAGCTCCCGGCGCATGATCTGGTCGAAGGCAGCGCGAGCATCCATCTCGGGGGTGCGATCCGGGTTTGCGCGACCAACGTGGGAAGAGAGGAGAAGACGGCTGATTCGCGCAACGGGGAGGGACTGTCGGGTCCAGCGGAGCAGATCGCAGGCTGTCTGGAGAAGAGGTTCGGTGCTGAGAGGGCGTCCGAGCGAAATCTCAAAGATCGAGCGGTTCTCTGTGGGGAAGAGCGTGGCGAACTCCGGGGCAAGCGTCTCGCGGAGCACGGCTTCGATCTCGTCGCGCTGCTCCCGCAGCGAGGGAACGAGCAGCGCGAGTCGTACTTCGGGCGCATCGTGGAGGCGAGCGCGCGCCCAGCGCGCAAACGCGCGGATCTCCGCTTCGGGAGTCTCGGCCGCGTGCACAAAACGCGCCCCCGGGTAGGAAGGACTGGGCACCTGGACTGTGGCGAGGCCGGTCCGGCGTATCACCGCGAGCAGACGTTGCTGCGCGGGGGAGAACTCGTCGAAGCCAAAGAGGACGACGTTGTCTGATTGGGGGGATCTCGGATCGCGCGCCAGGGTCGTCGCGAGAACATCGTCGAGCTCCGCGGCAGGCAGAAGACGAGCCTCCCGACAGCGTGCATTCAATTGTCTAAGTGAGCGTGGGAAGAGCTCCGCGGAGAGGGAGGGGTCGCCCTCTGCCCAGGTCCTGCTTCGGGCGTAGGCCTCCAGGCGGCGGTGGGTCTCCATGCAGGCCGTGACCAGGGCCTCCACCGCGGAGTGGGGGAGGGAGGTCGCTTGCTGAAGGAGGACTGTGGACCAGAGTCTGCGCTCCTGCACGGGCTTGAGCAGGGCGGCGTCCACACGGCCGTCGAGAAGCAGATCGTGCCAGAGCGAAGCCGTCCAAGCCTGCCAGCTCAGGGCCGGCGCTGTCGGCCAAGAGCGCATGCCGCGAGATCGATGTTCGAGATCCCAAGCCAGCCGCACCGTGCGAGCGGCGCGCTCGTGCGGGGTGACTATCGTCGCGCCACGATCCAGCGCGGCCAGCACCTCGGAAGAGACCCGCAGAACCATGATTCCGTTATATCGTCTCAGGGCGGCCGCGGTTTGCCGCTGGAGGACGCCTCGTCCCGAAGTCGGCGAATGCCCGTAAGATAGATAGGTGCGCGCGAAAACTCTCCAGGCGGCGTGTCTTGGTTTGGCACTTTTCCTGCCGCTGGCGGGATGTCACTCCGACGGCCCCGCCGCGAACCCGACTGCCCAGGACACCTCACTCGAGCACTTCACGGTTCGGGGAAGAGTGATCGAGGTCCATGGCGCGACGGTGACGCTGAACCATGAGGCGGTTCCAGGGTTCATGGACGCCATGACGATGGCCTATAAGTTGAAGGACCCGGGCGTGGCCAGTGAACTTCATCCCGGCGACCGCATTATGGCGACGATCCTGGTGCACAAGGGCACGAACGGATTTTCCGAGCCCATGCTGGATGAGATCGTCATCACCGCGCAGGCAAAGCCGGACTACAAGCCCGCGGTGCAGTACCACATACCCCAACCCGGCGATCTGGTTCCAAACTTCGCATTGCTGAACCAGTCGGACCACATGCTGCACGTGGATCAATTCCGCGGCAAGCTGCTGCTCACCACGTTTATCTACACTCGATGCACGGTGGCGGACTTCTGCCCGCGGATGAGTCGTAATTTTGCTGCGATCGATGCCGCCTTGCAGAAGGACCCGAAGCTCTACGCGCAGACGCATCTGTTGTCGATCTCGTTTGATCCGGCGTACGACACGCCGCGGGTGCTGCGGAGCTACGGTGGAGCGTACACCGGACAATTTACGAAGGAGACGTTTGCACACTGGGACTTCGCCGCGCCGCCAGCCAAGGAGCTGCCGCAGCTTGCGGAGTGGTTTGGCGTGGGGATCGAGCCGGGCGCGAACGGTGCTCTGACACACTCCCTTTCCACAGCCCTGATCGGCAAGGATGGCCGCGTGCTGGCGTGGTTTCCGACCAATGAATGGACGCCCGCGCAGATGTTGACCGAACTGCACAAGGCTGCGCCCGACGCCTGAGACTGTACTGCAAGGAGCTACATCCGCATGGCTGCAATAACATTTGCTCTGAGTGCACTGCTGATCGCAACCGGTGTGATCGGCTTTGTGGCGACTGGATCGCATGCGCCGACTGCGCTGATCCCCGCGGCGTGCGGTCTGCTGTTTCTGGTCTTTGGTGTCTTGGCACGGTCGCCGGACCCGAAGCGACGCATGCTGTGGATGCACATCGCGGTCGTGGCTGCGCTGCTGCTGTTTGTTGGGACGCTGAAGGCGGACCTTGACGTGATCCGACTAGCCAAGGGCGCCGCTCTGCCCCGGCCGGCCGCGATCGAGGAGAAGGCTGCGATGTCGCTGTTCTGCCTGCTGTATGTGCTGTTGGCGGTACGGTCCTTCATCAACGCGCGGCGCGAGCGCCTGGCGGTCTGACGCGATGGCGATGAACTCCAGCTTTGGAGCACCGAGTGTTCCCTCCGCGGACAGGCCTTCGCGCGGAACAGGGCGCGCCACGACGGCGGGACTGACCGCGGAACGACCCAAGCCACCGCTTAAGAAGGTGCTGCCGGAGATCTGGCGGCTGATTCGTCCTCGGCGGTGGCTGCTTGCCGGCGGCTTCGGCCTGATGGTCATCAATCGTTCGAGCGGTCTCATCCTGCCGGCTAGTACGCGCTATTTGATCGATGACGTGATGGACAAGCACCAGGTGAGCCTGCTGCCCTGGATTGTGGGCGCGGTTGTTCTCGCAACCATCCTGCAGGGTGCGACGTCGTTCACGCTCACGCAGCTGCTATCGAAGGCTGGGCAGCGCTTGATCGCGGAGTTGCGAACCGAGGTACAGGCGCACGTGGGCCAGCTGCCGGTGTCCTTCTACGATTCCACACGCACGGGCACGCTGGTCGCCCGCATCATGAACGATGTGGAGGGTGTGCGCAACATCATCGGCACGGGCATTATTGATTTCATCGGGGGCGTGCTCACGGCCATCTTCGCCTTCTGTTATCTGATCGCGCTCTCTGTCAAGATGACGCTGCTCACCTTTGTCATACTTCTCATCTTCGGTTTCATTCTTCAGCGTGCCTTCAAGACGATTCGGCCCATCTTTCGCGAGCGATCGAAGATCAACTCCGAGGTGACGGGGAGGCTGACCGAGTCGCTGGGCGGCGTCCGTGTCGTCAAGGGGTACCACGCCGAGCAGAGTGAGGCCTCGGTCTTCGCGGCCGGAGCGCAGCGTCTGCTGAACAACGTGATCAGCTCGCTGACGGCACAGAGTTTTATGTCGCTCGCAAGCACCGCGGTACTTGGCTTTGTGGGTGCGCTGGTGATGTGGCTTGGCGCACACCAGGTGGTGGCCGGTCACCTGACCAAGGGTGGATACGTCACGTACGTCATGTTTCTCGCGTTCATGATTGCGCCGATCGTGCAGTTGGTCTCGATCGGAACGCAGCTCACCGAAGCTTTGGCCGGAATCGACCGCACGACGGAGATCCTCTCGGAGATGCAGGAGGACAGCGAGCCCGGCCGAGCAAAGACAATGCCGCCCATCGTCGGTGCAGTCGCCTTCCGCGATGTCTCGTTCGCCTATGAGGAAGCTAAATCCGTGCTGCACGGGATCAGCTTCGTCGCGCAGCCCGGGACGTCCACCGCGCTTGTGGGCTCGTCCGGTTCTGGAAAGTCGACCATCATCTCGCTGATCTGCGCCTTTCATACCGCGACCAGCGGTGAGGTTCTGGTAGACGGCTTTGACCTCGCGCGAGTGCAGCTGTCGAGCTACCGGTCGCAGCTTGGCGTGGTGCTGCAGGAGACGTTTCTCTTTGACGGGACGATACGCGAGAACATCCTGTTTTCGCGGCCGGAGGCGACCGAGGCACAGCTGATGGAGGCTTGCCGGATCGCGCGCGTGGATGAGTTCGCCGAGCGCTTTCCCGAGAGATATGACACGATTGTCGGGGAGCGTGGCGTCAAGCTCTCCGGTGGTCAGCGGCAGCGGCTCTCTATCGCTCGTGCGATTCTGGCTGACCCCCGCATCCTGATCCTTGACGAGGCCACGAGCTCGCTCGATTCTGAGTCGGAGATGATGATTCAGCAAGGCCTCAACTACCTGATGCGCGGCCGAACGACCTTTGTCATCGCCCATCGGCTGTCTACGATCCGGCGGGCAGATCAGATCCTGGTGGTTGAGCAAGGCCACATCGTGGAACGCGGAACGCATGAGACCCTGCTCGCTTCCAACGGCCGCTACCACGAGCTCTACACGCGGCAGCATGGCTTGGAGGCGAACCTCTTTCTTGCCCCCGGGGAGGGCGGCGACCAGGCGCCGGCGGTCACCGCGGGCGTTTAGCTTTCGGTCTGCTCCACCTCGAGTACGTTTAGCAGGAACGCATAGTCAAATGCGATCTCTTTCAGGTAGTCGTACCGTCCGCTGGCGCCGCCATGCCCTGCGTCCATGTTGATGTGGAGCAGCAGCGGGGCGGTGTTGCGCTTGAGCCCGCGCAGCTTGGCGACGTACTTCGCGGGCTCCCAGTACATCACCTGCGAATCGTTGAGGCTGGTCTTCACCAGCATGGCTGGGTAGTCCCCGGCACGGAGATTATCGTAGGGCGAGTAGCTCCGCATGTAGGCGAAGGCCTCGGGCTCATTGGGATTGCCCCACTCCTCATACTCCGCCACGGTGAGCGGCAGCGATGCATCGAGCATCGTGTTCATCACGTCCACGAAGGGCACATGCGAGAGCACAGCCCGAAAGAGGTCGGGACGGAGATTGACGACCGCGCCCATCAGCAGGCCGCCTGCGCTGCCGCCCTCGATCGCGACACGATCCCGGGCTCCAAACCTCTGCTCGACAAGGGTGGAGACGACATCGATGAAGTCAGTAAAGGTGTTCTGCTTAACCATCATCTTGCCCGCATCGTGCCACGCATCGCCCAACTCGCCGCCACCGCGGATGTGCGCGTAGGCGATGACCACGCCGCGATCAAGCAGAGAAAGGCGCGTGGCACTGAAGCCGATCGGCAGGGGATAGCCGTAGGATCCGTATCCGTAAACGTAGAGGGGGTTGGTTCCGTCTTTGCTGAAGCGATCGCGCCGGTAGACCAGCGAGACGGGCACATCGGTGCCGTCCGCGACCCGGACCCAGAGGCGTTCGGAGGCATAGCGTGTCCGGTCGAAGCCGCCTGGAATCTCCTGCTCCTTGAGGAGGGTGGATTCGCCAGACGAGACCTCGTATGCGTAGATCGAGGCCGGCGAGACGAGCGACTGGTAGCTGTAGCGAAAGGTAGTCGTCTCGAACTCCGGATTCATGTGCGGAGCGGCAGTGTAGACAGGCTCGGGAAAGGCGATCGGCTCCGGGCTGGCCAAGAGGCCTGATGCTTTGAAGCGCAGCACGTCGAGGGTGGTAAGTCCCGCTCGACGACGCGAGGTTACGGCGAAGCTCTCGAAGAGGTCGAAGTCTTCCAGGGGCGCATCCGGCTCTTCCCCCAGCAGCTCCTTCCAGGAGGGGCGATCGGGCGAGGCCACGGGCGCCGTTACGACCCGAAACGCCTTTCCTGTGTCATTAACCCGTATGTAAAAGAGCCCCTTACGGTGATCGACCGAGTACTCCTGGTTGTCCACCCGTGGCGCGATCAGGCGGAAGTCGCCATCCGGTGTGTGGGAGTCGAGACAGTGTGTCTCGCTGGTGGTGTGGCTCGCTGCCTCCAGGAGCACGAACTGGCGGTCGCGCGTTCGGCCCACGCCCAGGTTGAAGCGCTCATCCGCCTCGTAAAAGATGGTAGTGTCGGGCTCGCGAGGAGAGCCGAGTGGATGACGCCAGAGCGTGTCGTGGCGCTTGGTCTGCTCATCTTCCGTGGTGAAGAAGAGGGTATGGCCAACCTCCGCCCAAACCACGGAGCCGACGCGCTCCGCGGTGTCGGACAGGTCCTCTCCGGTGGCGAGGTCGCGCACATGCAGCGTGTATTGCCGAAAGCCTGTGTTGTCCGTTGTGTAGGCCAGCAGCATGCCATCGGGGCTGACGGCCATGGTGCCGACGGACATGAACGGCTGCCCCTCGGCGAGCTGGTTGACGTCAAGCAGGGCTTCGATCGGGATCTGCGGATCATAGCCTCCGTCAGCTGCCGCGCGCCGTCGCTCGTGGATCGGGTATTGGCTGCCCTCGACTGTGCGGGTGAGATACCACCAGCCGCGCGAACGGTAGGGAACCGATTCATCCGTCTCCTTGATGTGCGAGAGCATCTCGCCGTAGAGCGTGCGCTGCAGCGTCTCGGTGTCGCGCATCGCCTCGGCGGTGTAGGCGTTCTCCGCCTGCAGGTATTCGAGCACCTCGGGCGAGTCCTTCTTTCGCAGCCAGGCGAAGTCGTCCTCCAGCACCTCCCCGTGCAGCTCCGTGCGTTTCGGCTCCCGGCGGGCGTGCGGGGCAGTGTGCATCGTCTTCATCGAGCTCTCTCCATCTGCCAGCATAACGTGCCATGCCTCTCCGTGCTGCTGCGAAGCGCTTCCGCTTCGTCAGGCTGCATCCAACCGAGGACGGGCCATCTACGGATCGCGGGAACTCGACCGCCGTGTGCAACGTAAGGAGAGGTATGCGACGTTGGCTAGTTTGCGTGGCCTTGATGTTCAGCAGTCTGGGCGTGCTGCGTGCGGAGACGGTCGCCTCGCTGCCAGCGCCCACCGGCTACGTCAGCGACTTTGCCGGCGTTCTTTCGCCGGAGGTGAAGAGCAAGTTGGAGGCGTTGTGCACGGAGGTGGACCGCCAGGCGCACGCGCAGATCGCGGTGGTCACAGTACACACCATCGACAACGACCAAAGCATCGAGGAGTTCGCCACCGAGCTGGAAGAGAAGTGGAAGGTTGGCCCGAAGGGAACGGATCGCGGCGTCCTGATGGTGCTTGAGATGCAGCCTCGCAAGGGACGCATCGAGGTCGGCTATGGTCTAGAGGGCATTCTCAATGACGCCAAGGTCGGCGACATCGGACGCGCGATGACGCCGTACGCGGCGCAGGGTGACTATAACCAGGCTGTGCAGCTGGGTGTACAGCAGATTGCCAACATCATTGCAGCCGATGCCGGAGTTACCCTGCAGCCCATTCTGCGGCAGCAGAGACGGCAGGCGCAGACGGACTCTGGCGGCTCCGGCATCGGGCAGGTGCTGGTGTTCATCATCGTCGCGGTGATTCTTATTTCAATCTTCAGCCGTGGCGGTCGGGGCCGGGGGGGACGGGGCGGACGGGGCGGCGGCGGTGGCCTGGGATGGTTTGTGCTGGGCAATCTGCTCGGCGGCGGCCTGGGCGGCGGCTTCCGCGGCGGCGGCGGCGGTGGAGGCTGGGGCGGCGGAGGCGGCTCCGACGACGGAGGCGGCTTTGGCGGCTTCGGTGGAGGGAGCTCCGGCGGAGGAGGCGCCACGGGCGATTTCTAAACGTCTGTCGTGCGGAAGGGACAGACAGACGGTAGAGTTACAGGCGAGATTGCGCCAGCCCCCAAGGGCAGGCGCGTAAGCGAAAACAGAACGCAGGAGCGCAAGGAGAGATATGAAGAAGGGAAGTCTGGTTGGACTCGGCATCGTCGGCGTTATCGTTCTGGTGCTGCTGTTTGGCTTCGGGAGCTACGTCAGTGCCAAGAACACGCTGGTGCAGAAGAATGAGGATGTCGATCAGGCGTACTCGCAGGTGAACGTCGTGCAGCAGCGCCGGCTGGATCTGATCCCGAACCTGGTTGCCAGTGTCAAGGGGTATGTGGCGGAGGAGAGCACGGTGCTCACCAACATCGCAAATGCCCGCGCCGGCGTTCTGGGAGCACCGGATCGCGCCAGCAAGATCGACGCTAACCAGAAGCTGGACGTGGCGTTGGGACCGTTCTTCCGGCTGCAGGAGGAGTATCCAAATCTGAAGGGCAACGAGCAGTTTGCGCGGCTCGAAGATGAGCTCGCTGGAACGGAGAACCGCATCGCGGTGGAGCGGGGCCGATACAACCGGACCCTGCGCGACTACAACGTCTACGTGCAGCAGTTTCCCAACAGCATCTGGGCGGGCATGGCGGGCTTTCACTACCGGGACGAATACTTCAAAGGCAACCCGGAGAACTCCACCGCTCCCAAGGTCGACTTCAGTCACTAAGGGAAAGACAGCGAGACCGCCCCGGCTTCGGGGCGGTCTCGCCGGGTGTTGCTTGGTTTACTTCGAGAAGGAAGAGATCGCCGTGGCTTCGTCGTCCTTCACGTCGAAGACCGTATAGAGCTTCGTGATCTGCAGGAGGTCGTGAACCTTCTTTGTCAGGTTCAGCAGCTTCAGTTCGCCTCCGGCGTTGCGTACGGTGGTGAAGGCGCTGACCAACTCGCCGATACCCGAGCTGTCGATGTAGCTGATATCGCCGAGGTTCAACAGGATCTTCTTGGATCCCTTGGCCAGGGCGTCGCGTACCGCGTCACGCACTGTAACGCTGCCTTCGCCAAGGGTGATGCGACCGCTTAGGTCGAGAATCGTTACACCATCTACCTGGCGAGTAGTAACTTTCATGCTCATTCCGCGCTCTCCTTCGCCCCCGGCTCCGCGGGGGTTCTGTGTTTGGTAAGTGTCAATTCCGTACCGGGGTTGAGTTGCCGGAAGTGTACCTCATCCATGAAGGCGCGGATGAGGAAGATGCCACGCCCCGAGCCGCGAAGAATATTCTCCGGGCTGAGGGGATCAGGGAGCAGGTCGGGATTGACCCCCCCGCCCTGGTCAGAGATCTTCACCAGCAGGTCGTCGCGCCGCATCTCGAGCGAGATATCCACCTGCTTGTCGCGGCTATAGGCGTTGCCGTGCAGAACGGCGTTGACGACCGCCTCCCGAACCGCCATGGCGATGCTGCCTCGCGCATCTTCATCGAAGCCGTTTCGCTCGGCAAAGCGTTCCGCCGCGCCCTCGGCCTCATCGACGCTGGCGAGGGTCGAAGCAAGCACAAGGTGGACGCGATCTGTCCCCGAATTTGCCAAGGCCACCCTCTGTTGACCGCTCTCTACTGATTGAAAACTTGCTTGGAGTGTCCTTCCGCCAGCAGGGATTGTCAAGCGCTCACAACGAGAAGACCTCGCGATAGAGTGGAAAGGGAGCGCGCGGAGCTGTGCGAAGCTCCACGTCGATGCTGGCATTGCCCAAAGCCCTATGAAGATCTTGTATGCGGGGACACTTACCGCAAACGACACAGCCCTCTATCGCACCTGGGCTCTCCAGAGACTTGGCCACACGGTCGTCCCCCTGGATGTCAGCAGCTACCAACTACGCAGCCCTCTGCTGCACAAGATCGCCTTTCGTCTGGTCATGGGACCACACATCCAGAGACTCAACCACGATCTGCTTGCTCTGGCGGAGCGCGAGGGCGTCTCTGCCCTGATCGCGGACAAACTGCTGGAGCTGCAGCCGCGCACGCTTCATCGTCTGCGCAGACGCGGCGTGGTGACGGCCAGCTACATGATCGACAACGCATTCGGCCCTCGGCGCGATCCCGGCTGGCGTCTTTACATGCGCAACCTGCGCAACTTTGATCTGCACATCACGCAGCGCGAGGTCAGCGTGCGCGACCTGCGACAGCGCGGCGCACGCGATGTGCTCAAGCTCCAGACAGCGTATGAGCCGAGCCTGCAGTTCCCGCCGCCGGAGGGCTGGTCTGACCACGACCGCGATCGGCAGGTCTCTTTTATCGGCACGCCCTATGACCAGCGCGCCGCCTTTCTCACACGCCTGGTGCACGAGGCGGGTGTCGCTCTGTCGCTGAACGGAGGGCCCATGTGGCCCGAGGCGCTGCAGGCGGTCGGCGGCGCGGATCTCCCGCTCGGTCCGGAGCTCTACCGGACGGCCTATCGCGAGGCCATCTGGCGCTCCCGCATTAACCTGAGCTTCCTTACCCACTCCAACCAGGACGAGTTTGCGCACAAGAGCTTTGAGATTGCCGGCTGCGGCGGGTTTCTGCTGGCCGAGCGTTCCGCCGGCCACGCCGAACGTTTCGTGGAAGACCGGGAGGCTGTCTTCTTCTCGAGCATGGAGGAGTGCGTGCAGAAGATCCGGCGTTATCTGCCGGACGAGGCTGCCCGCACCCGCATCGCCGCGGCCGGTCTTCTGCGGGCGCAGCGTAGCGGCTATACCAACGATGCCCAGATAAGCCTGATCGTGGACCGCCTGCAGAGCCTGCTGGACAAACACGGCCAGCATCGGGGCGTGGCAAGCTAGAGCAGCTTGCCGTCGGCGAGTTCGCGCACCAGCGTCACGTCTGCGGCGAGAAAGTCATAGCCGGGAAGATCGCTCAGCGGGGACCATCGCAGCTCATTGAAGATGCGATTTTCGAGCTCTCCGGAGAACTGGCGAACCACAAAGAACTGGAGGTCGATGGACGCTCCGTTGCGATAGCGATGGCGCAGACCAGCCACACGTCGGCCGATCGTTGCATCAATGCCGAGCTCCTCGTTGAGCTCGCGCTGCAGCGCCACCTCGGCCGTCTCGCCCGCCTCGATCTTTCCCCCAGGGAACTCCCACTTGAGACTCATCGGCTGGTCCGGCCGGCGCTGGCAGATGAGCACCTCCCGGGTCACCGGCTCATCGCGCAGGATCAGAGCCGCCACGACGTAACGTATGACGTTTGCCGATGTCTTCGGACTGCGCTGTTGCAGCTTGCGAATGGGCTCTTTCACCCGAGTCTCCGCTGAGTTAGACGAGACGTATCGGGGAAAGGGCGCATGGAGATGCGCCGATCCCTGACGAAAGCCGTCGCGTCTAGTGCCGCGGCTCGGTTCCGACGGGCCAGAAGATCGGCCAGCCCTCTGCCCCGGCCCGCTCGATCAGCGCTTCCGTCGGGTTTACCGCGAACGGGCGGTGTGCCAGGGCCAGCATGGCCGCATCGTGGATGGAGTTGCCGAAGACTGTGTCTGGCGCCTGCAGGCCGACGCGCCGGAGCGCCGCCGCCTTGCCCTCATCCGTCGGCACATCGAGCACCTCGTCCGAGACCACACCGTCGACGGTCCGAACCTTGGCTGCCAACACACGCTGCGGCTCAATGCCGAACTCCCGAACGCCCGCCTCGATCACCCAGTCGTTGGTTGAGCTTACGGCCCAGATCTCCGTGCGGACGCGCCGCATCTCGTTCAGCAGCTGTCTCATCTCGGGGAAGATCCGCGGGCGGATATACTCCTCGACAAAGCGCTCGGCCGCCAGGCGCATCTCGCCTTCGCGCAGTCCCTGGTACATCTGCACCATCTCGCCGCAGATGGCCAGCTCGCCGACCTCGCCACGCAGATAGAGCCGGTAGCGCTCGTCGATCCAGCCTGCGGTCTCCCGCGTGACAAGCCCCGTCTCGATCGTCCACAGCTTGAATCCGGATCCGGCGTCTCCGGACCAGAGCGTGCCGTCGCAGTCAAAGACTGCCGTTCGCGGTGAGGGGTCGAGTGCGGCGGCATGGAAGTGGTCGAGGTCGAGCAGAGACGAGGCAGCAGGATGTGAAATGGGCGATCATCCTCTCGGAGGGTGTTGCTGCTACCAACCCCAGCGCTCATTCTACGAGAGCTCCGTCCGCACACGGTCGCCATGAGCCTCGCCCTCGCATCCAACCCTGCAAGAGGAGATTGTTCGATGAACGAAGAGCACCTTACCGGGCAGGATGGGATACAGAAGATCGCTGGTCTGATTAAGGACATCCGCATCGCGATGATGACCACCGCTGCGCCGGACGGCAGCTTCGACAGCCGTCCCATGGCAACGCAGAAGACCGAATTCGACGGCAGCGTCTACTTCCTTACCCGGCAGGAGTCGGGCAAGGTTCATGAACTCGCCGACGACTCCCACGTCTCGCTGCTCTATGCCGACCCCGGCGACGCCAAGTATGTCTCCGTCAAGGGCCGCGCATCAATCTATCGCGATCAGGCAAAAATTCACGACCTGTGGAGCCCGATGTACAAGGCCTGGTTTCCCGAGGGCGAGGACGATCCCGCAATCGCAGTGCTCCGGGTCGACGTCACCGAGGCACAGTTCTGGGAGGCAAACAGCAGTCGTCTGGTTCGGGGCCTCAAGTACGTGGCGGCGGCCGCGACCGGCGGCAAGGTACAACTCGGCAAGTCCGGCAAGGTGGATCTGTAGCTTGGGTTCCTGGTGAACTCGGCCTGCTAAATCGGCGCGAGGCCGTCGACCACAGGAACTCCCGGGGGCGGCGTGAAGCGGAAGTCGCCTCCGGTCACGGGCACGTTGTCCGCAGTTGAGCGAAAGGTGAATCCCGTCGTGCTCCCATCCACCTCGGTCAGTTGCAGCGATTCGATCTGCCCGGCTGCATCCACCTGGAGCTGAACCGATTGGAGCCGGCCTTGGGCAACGACGGGCCTGCCGGCGATCGTCGCGCCTCCGTCAGCAGCCGGATGAACGACAATGCCCGTCAACTCCCGCCGCAGCTCTGTTTTGCCCAGAAGGAGCCGCAGCGGCGATCGCAGGTCGTCGATCTGTCTCGTCGGCAGCCGCTGCACCTGCCCATCGCCGGGTGTGTACGAGTAGGCGAACTGCCCGTCCAGCACGAAGAGCTTGCCCTTCGGCTCGGTGTAGGTCCAACGCATGCGCCCCGGCTTACTCAACAGCAGCGTGCCGCTCTCCACGCGATGAAGCCCCAGCCCGTCAAAGCGCTCAGTGAACTCCGTCCGCAGCGAGTGGAGGTGGTTATAGTGCGCGTCCACACGCCGCAGAATGGTCTCCTCGGCGCGAGAAAGCTTCTGTGCCGCGACCTGCCTTCCCTGCAGCGCACAGAACCCCAGGACCACGGAGACCAGCCACGATCGCCGGCCAAGAGGATCACTGGATCGGCTGCGTACAGTTGGTTCCACCCGCTGGGTCCTTGCGAAGCGTATTGTTCTCATCCGAGCAGAAGCCGGAGTCGCCCGTCTTGCCGATGGCCTGAGGAACCGCCGTAATCTCAAACGAGGTGTACATATCCTGATTGTTGATCGTCACCTTGCTGCAGTTTGTAATCCCAAAGGTGTATCCGGCCTTCTGCCCCGCGGCCAACTCCGGCGCAATCAGCTGCGCGGACTGCGCTGTCGGAGCGCCGGACTTCGGATCGCCGCCGAGGTTGGAGAGCGTGCAGGCGAAGCCGTTGGCAGGGAACTGCGAGTTGTACTGCAGCTCCGCCTGTGCGATCGCGCGCACGGATTGCATCGCACTGGTCTCGTTCGCCTGCTTGCGCAGCTTCAACAACTGCGGAACTGCCAGCGTCATCAGGATCAGCATCACGGACATCACGATCAGCAACTCGATCAGCGTGAAGCCCTCGTCTCCCCTCTGTTCCTTCCGACTCTTCGCCCTGGATTGCATCGTTGTCCCCTTCCGCACTTCCCGCCTCCGTGCCCTGCCGCTCGCCGTGCCGCCATCAGACTACCGCAGGCCGGGGCGGCCGGGAATCCCCCTGCACCGGTTCAGCACACCAGATCCTCGCGCGTCAGCGTGCTCTGCAGATTGCCCAGCATCGTCAACGCGAGATGTTCGCTCGCAAACATCTCGCGAGCCAGCCGCTGCAACTCTTCCGCCGAGACCTGCTCGATGTCGCCTACAATCTCCTCCACGCCGAAGAACCGGCCATAGTACATCTGTTGGCGTGCCAGATTGCTCATGCGGCTGCCGGAACTCTCCATGCCCATCACGATATTGCTCTTCAACTGCGCCTTTGCCCGGTCCAGCTCGGCCGCCTCCACCGCCTGCTCCTTCAGACGACGGAGCTCCTGGAGGGTGAGCCGCACCACCTCGTCCGCCTTCTCGATCGATGCGCCGGCGTAGACACAGAGTGACCCGGTGTCCCGAAATGGATTCAACTCCGAGTAGATCGAGTAGGCCAAGCCGCGGTCTTCCCGCACGCTTTGGAACAGCCGCGAGCTCATGCCGCCGCCGAGGATCGTATTCAGCAGATAGGCAGGGTAGCGGCGCGCGTCGTTGATCGGCGGGGCCACCACACCCAGGCAGATCTGCACCTGCTCCAGCGATCGCTTCCGCTTCAGCGTGACATGCGGAAACGCGCGCGGCACGCCCTGAGCCGGCGTCTCCTCGTGCCACCGCTCCATCCCGCCGAAACGCCGCGCGATCGCGGCTGTCATCTCCTCGTGCTCCAGCAGCCCGGCGGCCGAGACGATCATCGACCCCGGTGTAAATCGCCGCCGGTGCTCGCGAAAGAGCGTCGCCTGGTCGAAGCCTGCCACCGTCTTTGCCGTTCCCAGGATGGGTCGACCCAGCGCGTCTCCCTTCCAGAACTTCTGCATAAAGAGCTCGTGTACGAGGTAGTCCGGGTTGTCCTCATCCATCTTGATCTCTTCCTGGATCACGCCCTGCTCGCGCGCCACATCCTCCGATGTAAACGTCGGCCGCAGCACCAGGTCCGCCAGGATGTCGAGCGCCGGCTCCCGCTTCTCCTCCAGCACCTTCATGCTGAACGAGATCATCTCCTTGCTGGTAAAGGCGTCCAGGTTGCCGCCCATGGAGTCGACCTCGCGTGCAATCTGCTGAGCTGTTCGTCCTTCCGAACCTTTGAAGACCATGTGCTCCATAAAATGCGAGATCCCGTTGCGCTCCGCCGTCTCGTCCCGCGACCCCGTCCGAATCCACACACCCATCGACATACTGTTCACGTGAGGCATGCGCTCAGTCAGCACCAGCAGCCCGTTGGCCAGCGTTGTCTGCCGGATGTCTCGCGCGGTCGAGCGCAGCGCCTGACTCTCCGACGAAAGCGCGGAAGGGAAGGGAAGTGGATCGTGAATCGTGGTCGCGGCCATGAAGCTCCTTGCCCTCGATTCTTTCACAAAGCCCGCGCGCCCCCGGCCCTCCCCCGGCCAGGAGAGCGCCCCGCACACGCAGTAGACTGGAGCCATGGGCGAGGTCACACCATCCGGTCAAACAGGAGTGCAGCAGCAGGCAGATGTGCCGGCGCAGGCGCTCTTTGGCCTCTCGCTCGCCCAGCTCACCGAACTCGTCGCCCACCACGGCCATAAGCCCTTTCGTGCCCGCCAGCTCTTTGACGCGCTCTACCGGCAGCGTGTGACCAGCCTCCACGAGGTGATGACCCTCCCGGTCGAGCTTCGCGAGCAGCTCGCGGCCACCCACACCCTCGGCCTGCCAACCCTCGCCACAACCGCCCGATCCGTCGACGGCACCGAGCGCTACCTCGTCCAACTCGCCGACGGGGAGACCGTGGAGACTGTCTGGATGCCCGACGGCGACGGCACCGAGCTTGACCCCGGCGACGTCTCGACCGGGACCAGCTTCCGACGCTCCACAATCTGTGTCTCCTCGCAGGTCGGTTGCGCCGTCAACTGCCAGTTCTGCCTGACCGCCAAGCTCGGCATCCGCCGCAATCTCACCCCAGGGGAGATCGCCGGTCAGGTCGCCGCCGTGCTCAACCGCCACAACGTCCAGCTTGCCGGCATGCGCGGCAACAACTCACCGGCCCGCATCAATCTCGTCTTCATGGGCCAGGGCGAGCCCTTTCTGAACTACGACAACTTCATGGACGCCGTTCGTCTTCTGGTCGAAGGCTTCGGCCTGCCCGAGTCGCGCATGACCGTCTCCACCTCCGGCATCGAGCCCGCCATCCGACGCTTCGCCGCCGAGCCCATCCGGCCGCGCCTCGCCCTCTCGCTGAACGCCTCCAACGACACCACCCGCGCCGAGATCATGCCCATCACGCGCAAATGGAACATCCCCGCCCTGCTCGCCGCGCTCGACACCGTCCCCCTCCGCACCCGCGAGTGGATCACCTATGAGTACGTCCTGCTCGGCGGCGTCAACGATCAGCCCGCTCACGCCCGGGAAGTTTTGCATTTGCTCCGCGGCCGCCGCGCCAAGGTTAACCTCATCGTCTGGAACCCGGGCCCCGGCATCTCGTATACCCAGCCCGACCCACAGAACGTCGCCGCGTTCCAGCAACTTCTCATCCGCAACGGTCTTCCTACCTACATCCGACGCCCCCGGGGCCGCGACATCTACGCCGCCTGTGGGCAGCTGAAGCGCACGGTCGAAACCACGTCGCACCCGGAGCTGATCCGCGGCATCCTGCCCGCGGCCGATCCGGTCACGGTCACACTCTAGGGCGTCGCCGGCGCTCGCGAAGGCCGATCCGCATCAGAGCCTCCGTCACCTTGTCGTAGTCGTGCCGCAGGACGTCGCCCTCGTGAACAAAGTTCCCGGTCACCGGCTCCACCCCCAGCTGTCGGACGCGCTCCAGGTCGGCTAGGATCGGCTGCTGCCCCTCGCGCTCATACTGCGCCAGCCGCTCCGCCGAGATCGGCCCGGTGTTGATCACGGCGAAGTCGAAGATCCTCTCGCGTAAAGGCCCCGCGTGCGCGGCGATCCGCTCAATGTGCTCCGAGGCGGTCAACCCCAGGCTCTCGTTGGCCTGGGTCATCAGGTTGCAGACAAAGACCCGCGTTGCCTTGGAGGCCGCGATCGCCTCCGGTAAGCCATCCACCAGGAGGTTCGTGATCAGCGAGGTGTAGAGCGATCCCGGCCCCAGCGTGATCAGGTCCGCCTTTGCAATCGCCTCCAGCGTCTCCGGGAGCGGCGGCACGCGCGCCGGCTCCAACATCAACTCCACAATGCGCCTGCGGCTTGCTGTGATGTTGGTCTCGCCTCGTACACACGATCCGTCGTCCATCCGCGCTGCGAGCGAGACATTGGTGTTTGTCGCCGGGTAGATCCGACCGCGCGTCGCCAGGATCTGCGACGACATCTGCACTGCCTGTGCGAAGTCCCCGGTGATGCGCGACAGCGCGGCCACAAAGAGGTTGCCGAAGCTGTGGCCTTCCAACTCGCCTTGCTCAAACCGATAGCGAAAGAGCCGCGAAAGAAGATGATCGTCTTCGCTCAGCGCCACGATGCAGTTGCGCACATCGCCCGGCGGCAGCATCTTGAAGTCCTCGCGCAGCCGCCCCGACGACCCCCCATCGTCGGTCACCGTGACGACTGCCGTCAGCTCCCGAATCAGGGTCGGCGTCTCCGTCGGTCCGCGCTCCGCCGTCGCATGCCCCGCCGGTGGCGCCACGTACCGCTTCAGCCCGCGCAACAGCGTGGACAGCCCGGTCCCTCCGCCGATCGCAACCACACAGATACTGCGGCCGGCGTTCTGCCATCCCGTCGTCCCGATCTCCATACTCGCGCTCCCCGAACCGATCTGGCGGCTGTCCCGCCCGCGGGCTCTCCAGCGAACCCTCCAACCTATGCGTCGGGGTAGAGGAGCTCCGTGAAGCGCGGATCATCCGCCATGTTCTGGAAGTCAGAGTCCGATCGGGCATGCAGGCGGTGCTGCGGATTACGCCGGATCGCCTCCATCAGGTGCTCCAGGCACTGGCTTGTGTCCCCCGTCACGCTCGCCAGCACCGCAAGCCCATAGAACGCGTGGTCGGCGTCGTCGTGCTCGGACAGGATTGTCTTGAGGTGTTGCCGTGCTTCGTCGTGCCGGCCCTGGTTCAGGAGCGAGATCGCGTAGTCGTACCGCTCCTCATGCGAGGTAAACGACACCGTGCCCGCCGCGATCCGCAGCAGGCACGCATTGATATACATACGAATGCGATCCGCGAGGTCCTGCGGGCTCGACGCCAGCATACCGTTGAACGCCTCATGAGCCTGCTCGTAGTTGCCCTCCCGCATCAGCCGGAGCGCCGCCTCGTAGCTCGCCATCAGCTCCGCCCGGCCGCCTCCGTCTTCCGGCACCTTGGCACCTTCGATCGTGCGCGCCCCGCGTTTTGACCCTGTCTGCGCTGCCTTGTTTCCCGTCTCGGCCATCGTCACTCTCTTCCACGTCCCACACGGCGCGGGTCGCTTGCCCAACGCATCCAAGCACGCCTGGCGTCTTCGGATTTATACGCAGCGACCGGCCTCGGGTCAACCCCTCCGGGGGTTACTTTCGCCTGCATCCTTCCTCCACCGCCCCCCCCTGTGCTTCGCGTAGCGCGCCGTAGATCTGCGGATTCAGCTCCGGGCTGTTATACATCTTCATCTGCCGGTACACCTTGAACCGCCGCTCCCCCCGGCCGATCGCTGCCAGAAGCTCCTGCAACGCCCCGGCCAGGTCCTCCCGTTGTTCCTCGAGTATCACCAGCCGCTCGCGATTCCATCGCCGGTGCGCCTCGCTGGCTGACTCCCGCGCCGCCTGCTCCTCCGTGTGAAAGATCTTGAGTGCCAGGATCGACATCCGGTCCAGCATCATGCCCGGCGTCTCGGAGTGCAGCGGCGCCTCGCTTCGCATCGTCCCAGCCGCCCGAAGGAGCCACACGTCCATCTGCTCGATCAGATCATTGCGCCGTTGGTTCGCCCGGTCGATCGCCCGCTTCACCCTCGCCACCTCCGCATCGTCAGCCCGCGGACTCCGCGCCATGTCTTCCGCATGCCACAGCTCGAAGTTGGCCCGGTGTTCCTGCTCCAGAATCTGCTCAAACTCACCCTGCGCCGCCGCTCCCAGCGCGCCCTCATCGTGCCACGAGGAGGTCCATGCCCGCTGCAGTGCCAAGGCTCTCCCGGTGTCCGGAAACTCTGCCCGCGCACCCTCTCCTCCACCCTCGTTTGCGGTAGCCATGCTGCTCACTCTAGCAGCGCCACGGTGCCCTTCGGCACGCGACTGTCGTGCAGTCGCTCACGGCGGTTCTCGCGCAACTCACGCAGTACCTATGAGATGATGAGGTCGATGCAACCGGACCTCCACGCGATCCTGGCCCTGCTTGAGGGCGGAGCCGCAAGCCTCCGCGTCCTCGTCGTTGGCGATGTCATGCTCGACCGCTATATCCAAGGCGAAGTCGACCGCATCTCGCCCGAAGCGCCCGTCCCCGTCCTCCGCCACGCGCAGCGCTTTGACCGCGCCGGCGGCGCAGCCAACGTCGCCCTCAACCTCGCCGGCCTCGGGTGTCAGAGCTTTCTCGCCGGCTTCTGGGGCGACGACTCCGAGCAGCAGCAGCTTGCCAACCTGCTTGAGCAGGTAAATGTCGACACCCTCGGCATGGTCTCGAGCTCGCTCCCTACCGTATCGAAGACACGCATCATCGGCCGCCGGCAACAGCTTCTTCGCCTCGACATCGAAAGCACCGATCCCTTCCCCCAGATCGAGATCAGTCGTCTGCAGCAGCGTGTTGTCGAGCTCACCGCCAAGGTCCACGCCGTCATCCTCTCGGACTACGCCAAGGGTGCTCTGCCGCCCTCGCTCTGCCGCGCTGTCATCACGGCGGCCCGCGGCCACGGCATCCCCGTGCTAGTCGACCCCAAGACGGACGACATCGGCCGCTACGCCGGTGCCACGACGATCTGCCCCAATCTCGCCGAACTCGCCCTCGCAACCCACCTCTCCGTCCGCCAGCCCGAAGCTCTGCTCCGCGCCGGGCAGCAGCTCCTTGCACAGCACAACCTCGACTTCCTTACCGTCACCCAGTCCGAAAAGGGCATCGCTGTCGTCTGGCCCGACCGCATCGAGCAGCACCCCGCCCGCGCCCGTGAGGTCTTCGATGTCTCCGGCGCCGGCGACACCGTCATCGCCACTCTCGCCGCGGCGTTCGCCGCGGGTATCCCGGTCTCCTCTGCCATCGAGCTCGCCAACCTCGCCGCCGGCATCGTCGTCGGCAAGGTCGGCACCGTCCCTGTCTCCGCCGCCGAGATCGTCACCCTTCTCACCCCCAGCTCCAACCTCGCCGCCGCCGAAAAGATCCTCACCCTCGATCAGGCACGCGCCCGCGTCGCCGAGTGGCGCCTCACCGGCGAGACCATCGTCTTCACCAACGGCTGCTTCGACCTCCTCCACGTGGGCCACATCACCCTGCTCGAAGACTGCCGACGCTTCGGCTCCAAGCTCATTCTGGGTCTCAACGCCGACTCCTCCGTCTCACGCCTCAAAGGTCCCACTCGCCCCATCGTCGCCGAGCGGGAGCGCGCCCGCGTCATGGCCGCCCTTGCTGCCGTCGACGCCGTGGTCCTCTTCGCCGAAGACACCCCGCTCGAGATCATCGACCACCTCCGCCCGGACGTCCTCGTCAAAGGCGGCGACTACACGCTCGAGACCGTCGTCGGCCACGAGCTCGTCCTCGCCCAGGGGGGCCGCGTTGAGATCGTTCCCACCGTCGAGGGCTTCTCCACCACCAACATCGTTCGCAAGCTCGCGGCAGGCGTCGCTCCGGCTACCCAGACCGCCGGGGAGATCCACTAGGTGATCATCGTCACCGGAGGAGCCGGCTTTATCGGCTCCAATCTCGTGCAGGAGCTCAACCGCACCGGCGAGCGCGACATCCTTGTCGTCGACAACCTCAAGCCCGCGCCCAACCTCTCCGGCCCAAAGTTCCTCAACCTCGCCGGCGCCGACTACACCGACTACATGGACAAGCGCGAGTTCCGCAAAGCCCTCGCCTGTGGCACCTTCGAGAACACCAAGATCCGCGCCATCCTCCACCAGGGCGCCTGCTCCAACACCCTCGAGGACGACGGCCAGTACATGATGGACAACAACCACACGTACTCCAAGGAACTCCTCCACTTCGCCCTTGACCGCAAGGTACCCTTCGTCTACGCCTCCACCGCGGCCATCTACGGCGCTTCGACCAACTTCTCCGCAGACCCTGCCAACGAACGTCCGCTCAACGTCTACGGCTACTCCAAGCTGGTCTTCGATAACTACGTTCGCCGCCTCATGCCCAGCATGAAGTCCACCGTCGTCGGCCTGCGCTACTTCAACGTCTACGGGCCGCGCGAGCAGCACAAGGGCCGCATGGCCTCGGTTATTCACCACTTCACGCGGCAACTGCTCGACACCGGCGTCATTCGCGTGTTTGAAGGCTCCGGAGGCTACGCCGACGGTGAACAGCGACGCGACTTCGTCTTTGTCCGCGATCTCGCGCGCATCAACATGTACTTCGGCAATCTGCTGGCCGACCATCCGAAACACCCCGTTCAGGCCGTCGTCAACGCCGGCACCGGCCACGCCCGTACCTTCAAGGACGTCGCCAAGGCTCTCATGGCCGTTCATGGCGAAGGCAAGATCGAATACATCGCCTTTCCCGGCGACCTCAAGAACCGCTACCAACACTTCACCGAGGCCGAGATCTCTGGCCTCCGCGCCGCCGGCTACACCACCCCTTTTACCGAGCTCGAAGACGGCGTCCGTCAAACCTTCGCCGAAGAGCCGGTCCGCCAATCCTGAGCCCCCCTCGTCGAACCCGCGTCGGCAACACTCCTGTTCGCGCTAAGATCGCCACACGCCCCAAGCATGCGCTCCGGCGCGATCGCCCACCGTGTGAAGGAGTCTCCTTTGCCCGTATCCTCCGCCCAGCCCACCATCCTCGCCCTCAGCACCTACGAGAAGGGCCAGGCGTTTCTCCGCGAAGCCGCCCGCCTCGGCGCCCGTGTCCTCCTGCTCACCATCGATAAACTTCGCGACGCCGACTGGCCCCGCGACATCCTCGCTCGCCTGCTCACCATGCCGGAAGACCTGGCCCCCGCGCAGATCCTCAACACCGTCACCTACCTCGCTCGCACCGAACCTATCCACAGCGTCGTCGCCCTCGACGAGTTCGATCTCGAATCCGCCGCCCTGCTCCGCGAACATATGCAACTGCCCGGCATGGGCCAAACCGCAACCCGCCTCTTCCGCGACAAGCTCGCCATGCGTACCCACGCCCAAGCCGCCGGCATTCCCGTGCCGGAGTTCTCGCCCATCCTCCTCCACGGCGATGTCCACCACTTTCTTCGCAACACCCCCGGCCCCTGGCTGCTCAAGCCGCGCACCAACGCCTCTGCCGTCGGAATCCATAAGATCGATCAGCCTGACGACATCTGGCCTCTCCTCGATCTGCTCGGCGACGCCCAGAGCCACTATCTGCTGGAACGCTTCGTCCCCGGCGACATCTTCCATGCCGAGGGCGTAACCCACCACGGCTCTGTCCTCTTTGCGCTACCCTTCGCCTATGGCGAGCCGCCCATGCAGACCATGCACGAAGGCGGCATCTTCTCCACCCGCGTTCTCGACCGCGCCGCGCCCCTCACCCACGACCTCCTGGAGCTGCACGGTCGAATCCTCACCGCGCTCGATCTCCACACCGCCGTCACCCATACCGAGTTCATTCGCGGCCATGCCGACGGCAAGCTCTATTTTCTCGAGACTGCCGCCCGCGTCGGTGGTGCGTACATCGCCGATCTCGTGCACTTCGCCACCGGCCTGAATCCCTGGCAGGAGTGGGCACGGCTCGAATGGTCGACGCTCACCGGGACGCCCTACCATCTACCCGCCCTGCAGGAGCTCTACGCCGGAAGTGTTATCTCGCTTGCACGCCAGCAGAGCCCCGACACCTCCGCCTACCTCGACCCGGAGATCGCCCACCGGCTCACGCGCCCGCACCACGCCGGTCTTATGGTTCGATCGTCGTCGCCCACGCGCGTCGAAGAGCTCGTCCGCGACTACACCCGTCGCTTCCTTGCGGATTTTCAGGCCTCGATGCCGGTTCCTGATAAGCCCACTGCCTGATCCCTGCCCGCCTCACCCGTCCCTTATGGGAGGCTGGGCATGGTGAGCCCGCTGGGGCTCGAACCCAGGACCAACGCCTTAAAAGGGCGATGCTCTACCAACTGAGCTACAGGCTCACACCTACAACCTTAGCATGACGCCCGCCTACTTCCAGGCGCATCAGCGCCCATGCCGCAAAGCCCCGGCCTGCTTGTCTTTGCCTCACCTGAGCCCACGAAATCGTTCAAGACACACGACTTGTCGCGCCATTAGGTCACACTAAAGTGGCATCGTCCTTCGATTGACTTGCCCCGGGGCGCTTTGTAGCCTCACCGTATTGCAAGCCCGGCAGCAAGTTACTTCCTTCCCCTGTGCCGAAGTTTGCAGAAGCGTTCGAAACCTCTCGCTCCACAGGAAGCCGCATGGAAAGCCTTAGCAACGACAACTACGCCGAGCTTCCATCAGTCGAAACCCCAGAGGATGTCGCTGTCCTCTACTCTTGGGCCAACCTCCACGGCGCCAAGTATCGTGACTTCTCCGCCTCCCGCCGCGAATACCGTGCCCAGCTCCGCCACCGTGCCGCCGAGCAGGCCCGTGAGACCGAGCTTCGGGCGCAACACGACGCCGAAGATGCCGCCGAGCGGGCTGTCGAAGACGTCCGGCACGCCGAGGCCCAGGCCAGGTCCGCAGCCAGTGAGAGTGCCGCCCGCATGGAAGCCATGCGCGAGGCCGAAGCCGCCGCCCAACGCGCCTCCGCGGAACGGATTGAAGCTGCTCGCCGTGCCGAAGCCGCCGCCGACGCCCAGGCAAAGGCCCGCCGCGAAGAGCGTGAGATCGCAGAGGCCCACGCCTCCACCCGTCGCAAGGAGATCCTGTACATCGAGAGTGGGGTGCGCCGCACTGCCGGCCCGCCACCTGCCGAGCCTACCCCCGAGGTCCCGGGCAGCATCTCCGACCCGTATACCCCGCAGAGCCGCCAGCCTCTTCCGCCCGTCGACCACCATCCCTCCGCTCAGGCGTACGCCGCCGCGCCAAGTACCCGGCCGCAACCCGTGCGGCAAGACTGGCACACCACGTCGCCGTCTCCCCTCTCCGCCCAACCCTCGCCCAACCCCGTCCCTCGACCGCGCGAACCCTGGCGTTCGATCCCGGAGCTCTCGCCCACGTCCAACCTGCCGCCGCTCCGCCGGCCCCAGGGCTACCGGCCGGACGACGCCTCGGGCGTTCGCCAGATCTACCGCCCCGAGCTCGAGGCTCCCAAGCGGCGGCAGACACCGGATCGCACCGGGGTGGCCGGCGTGCAGCGCCCGCACGCGTCCATCGCGCCGCCCGTTCCGCCCTATGCAACTCGCGAGAGCACACTCCAGCAGATCACGGTCGGCTCCCCTCCCCCTCCGCCCTCCACCCCTGATCGGAGCGAAGAGCGCTCCGCCCGCTCGCAGTCCGCTGCCTCCGCTGAGTTCACCAGGGAGGGCTTACCGTACCTCGAGCGCCGGCGCGCTCCCGAAGACCTCCCACCCGGCAGCGGCGTCGCCGGCGAGACCGAAGATCCCGCGCCACGCCGTCGCCGGCAGGACCAGCCGGGCTATCGCATGACAGACTCCGACCGCGCCATCGCCGCCTACCGCCGCGAGCACGGTCAGGTGCACACCAACGCCGCCCAGCCAAATAGCGCCGATTTCGATCGCCGGCGTGATCCCGCACGGCCCACTGCGCCAGTGTTGCCGGCCTGGATTAATGACCAGCGCCATGAGCAGCCTAGTGAGCCGCACATCGAGCAGCACATCGACCATCACACGGATCCGCAGACTCCCGGCGCTCCGAGCACTCTCCTGCCCGCCGATCTGACCGCGCCCTCCCCGGAGCTCGCCGCCGAAACTCTTCAGCGATCCCGCGAGCGCGTCGCCTCGCGCTGGTACGCTCTCAAAGGCGTCTTCGAGCAGCCAGGCCAGGAGCGAGCCGAGCCACAGCCCGCCCGCCAGCGCGAAACCCGGACTCCCGTCCTCGCCGTCTTCTCCTTCGCCGGAGGTGTCGGCAAAACCTCTCTCGTCGCTACCCTCGGGCGCTCGCTCTCCTCGCTGGGCGAAAAAGTCCTCCTCACCGACACCACCTCACACGGTCTCCTGCCCTTCTACTTCGGCGCCAGCGAGCTCCGCGAAAGCACCGTCCGCACCTTCTCTCCGCCCAGCGGCAGCACGGATGCTCCCATCTACCTGGTCAACTACGCCGTGGACCAGGCCATGGGCGACCACACCGCGCAGGAGGCGGTCGTCGACAACATCACGGAAAGCGGTCGCGGCGCCCATCGCATCCTCCTCGACCTCACCGCCGCAACGGCCTGGCTGATCCGGCGCGTGGCGCACCTCGCTCCGACCATCCTTGTGCCGCTCGCTCCGGACATGAACTCGGTCATCAGCCTCCAGCCTATCGAGCGCTTTCTCGCCGGCATCGACGGTCCCGACGGCACCCCACTCAAGGTCTTCTATGTCCTTAACCAGTTCGACGCCGGTCTGCCCCTTCACCTTGATGTCCGCGAGGTGCTTCGTCGACAGCTCGGCGAACAACTCCTTCCGACAGTCATCCGTCGCGCTCCAGCCGTCAGTGAAGCGCTCGCGGAAGGCATGACCATCGTCGATTACGTCGCAGACGCCCCCGTCGCAGAGGACTACATGAACGTCGCCCACTGGCTTCGCAGCGTCGCCGCCCCCGCAACCGCCGGCTTCCGCAACGTCCGCTGGAGCGAGCGATGACGCGCACCGCTCTCTGGCAAAACTTCGAGTCGGGTGACTCGCCCTGGTTCCGGCTCCTCCGATCGGCCATCGTCCTCGGCGGCATCTCCTTCCTTCTCTTCACCGGAGTTATGAATCTCACCTGGCCCCAGCAGATCATCCTCGACGCACTTATCGTTCCCCTCGCCATCTGGATGGACCGCAGCTCCAGCTCCTATCTCGTCACGCTGACGCTGATGTTCCTCTCCCTCTTCTCCACCCTCCGTTACGGCTACTGGCGCCTCTCCACCACCGCCCACTTCTTCGTCGACCCACGCATCACCTGGACCGCGCTCGACGCCTTCTTCATCTCCTTCCTTGTTCTCGCCGAAAGCTACTCCTTCGTCATCCTCGGGCTTGGTTACATGCAAACCCTCTGGCCCTTGCGCCGCACACCCGTGCCGCTGCCCGACAGCACCATGGACTGGCCCTCCGTCGACGTTCTCATCCCCAGCTACAACGAGCCCCTCAGCGTCGTTCGGTACTCCGCCCTCGCCGCCATCAACATGGACTGGCCCGCCGACAAACTCAACGTCTACATCCTCGACGACGGCAAGCGCTCCGAGTTCCGCGAGTTCTGTGAAGAGTCCGGCATCGGCTACATGACCCGCGATGACAACAAGCACGCCAAGGCAGGCAACATCAACCGCGCCCTCGCCCGCCTCGAGTCGCCCTTTGTCGCCATCTTCGACTGCGACCACGTCCCCACCCGCTCCTTCCTCCAGGTCACCATCGGCTGGTTTCTCCGCGACCCCAAGCTCGGCATGCTGCAAACGCCCCACCACTTCTACTCACCCGACCCCTTCGAGCGAAACCTCAAGCAGTTCAAGATCATCCCCAACGAGGGCGAACTCTTCTACGGCATCGTCCAGGACGGCAACGACTTCTGGAACGCCACCTTCTTCTGCGGCTCCTGCGCCGTCCTCCGCCGTACCGCGCTCGATGAGGTCGGCGGCATCGCCGTCGAAACCGTCACCGAAGACGCGCACACCTCGCTCCGCATGCAGATCCGCGGCTGGAACACCGCCTACATCAACATCCCGCAGGCCGCCGGCCTCGCCACAGAGCGCCTCTCCGGACACGTCAAGCAGCGAATCCGCTGGGCGCGCGGCATGATCCAGATCATGCGAACCGACAATCCGCTCTTCGCCCGCGGTCTCAAGCCCGCCCAGCGCCTCTGCTACTTCAATGCCATGTCGCACTTCCTCTATGCCTTTCCGCGACTCGTCTTTATGAGCGCCCCGCTCATCTATCTCGTCCTCGGCCAGACCAACGTCCCCGGCTACTGGGCCGCCATCCTCGCCTACGCCTTTCCCCACCTCGTCCTCTCCAACATGACCAACTCCCGCGTTCAGGGAGCCCATCGCCACTCGTTCTGGAACGAGGTCTATGAAACCGTCCTTGCTCCCTACATCTTTCTCCCCACCATGCTTGCGCTCGTCAACCCCAAACTCGGCAGCTTCGAGGTGACCGCGAAGGGCGGCGTCGTCAACCGCACCTTCTTCGACAACCGCATTGCCGCGCCCTACCTGCTCATGCTCGCCCTCAACGTCGTCGGTCTGCTCTGCGCCTTTCCCCGCTATCTCCAGTTCCCAGGCTCTGACTGGATCTTCCCCTTCAACATCCTCGCCCGCATGCATGACACCGACCACCTCGGAACGATCATCATGAATGCCGTCTGGACCTTCTTCAACTGCGTCATCCTGGGCGGCGCCATCGCCGTTGCCCGCGAGCAGCAGCAGCGCCGCCAAACCGTCCGCATCGATATGGAGGTTCCCGGTCGCGTCACTCTGCCCAACGGAACCACCATCCACGGAAACTCCACCAATATGTCGACTGGCGGCCTCATGATGAAGCTTGCCCGCGAAGCCGACGTCGCGCCCGGCCAGACCGTCGATCTCACCTTCCCCGTACTCGATGGCGAAGTCACCCTGCCGGCCACCGTCGTCGAGTCCAACGGCCTCGTCCTCCGTGCCCAGTTCGCTCCACTCGCCATTCACCAGGAAGAGGCCCTCACCATCCTTCTCTATTCGCGCGCCGACACTTGGCTGGGCTGGGGCGAGTCCCGCGAAACCGATCGACCCCTCAGCAGTCTCGCCCGTATCGTCCGGCTCTCCATGGGTGGCCTGCGCCTCGCCGCCGAACTGGTCCTCAAGCTGCCGCGACGCGCCAAGCGCATGGCACCCAAGCGACAACTCGTCACCAGCGTTGCCCCTCTGCTCATCCTCGCCTTGCTCGCCCCCTTCGCTCGCGCCGGACAGCAGGGCTTCGCCCCAGGGGCGGCTCCGCCCGCGCCGTCGGCCGACCCGCTCTTCATGCAGGCAGACCCCCTCGCAGCCACCCGGTCCGTCGCCCCGGGAACCTTCTCCAATACCTTTACCTTCGCCGATATCAACGCACCAGACGCCGTCGTCATGCGCGGCACCGATGCCTTCCACACAGTCAGCTTCTCCATCCAACAAACGCAGGTCGTTAAATCCGCTGCGCTTCACCTCCGCTATCATTTCTCGCCGGCCCTCATCCCCGCCCTCAGCCACCTCAAGGTCTCGCTCAACGGCGCCATCGTCGCCACCCTGCCCGTCACCGCCCAGCCCACGGTCAACGGCGAGCGTATGGAAGGCCAACTCGCCCCGGCCGTCGAGGACTCCGCCGTCACCGTCGCCCGTAATCAGTCCAGCGCCCTGCTCACCGCCAACATCGTCCTTCCAGCCGAACTCCTGGTCCACGAAAACAAGCTCGAATTCGAGTTCGTCGGCCACTACACCCTGCAGTGCGAAGACCCAGCCAACTCCACCCTCTGGAGTCAGGTCGACGCCACGTCCAGCATGGACCTCAACGGCTCCCTCCTGCCCCTACAGAACGACCTCAAGCTCCTCCCGCTGCCCTTCTACGACTCCGCCGTCAATCTCCACCCCAGCATTCCCATCGTCTTCCTCACCCAGCCCTCGCCCAAGGCACTTCGGGCCGCCGGTATCGTCGCCTCCTGGTTCGGCCTCCTCACCGACTACCGCGCCGCCCGCTTTCCCACCTCGCTTGGCACAATCCCCGCCGGCAACGTCATCGTTCTCAGCGAAAGCTCCGCCGACCTCCCCTCCAGCTTCGGCGTCACGGGCGGCTCCGGTGCCACCGTCTCGGTCCGCACCAACCCCAGCGACCCCTACTCCAAAATGCTTCTGCTCAGTGGCGACAACCAGGATGACCTGGTCACCGCCGCCATGGCCCTCGCGCTTCAACGCGGCCTCTTCCAGGGCGATCAGGTCCGCATCCCCAGCCTCAAAGCCCCCGCGCCCCGCGAGCCGGACGACGCCCCCCGCTGGCTCCGTACCGACCGCATCGTTCACCTCGGCGACATCGAAGGCATAGGCGACCTCCAAAGCGACGGCTCCACCCCCAGCCGCGCATACATGCGCCTCCCGCCCGACCTCTACTACGGCAGCCAGCAGAACATTCCCTTTCACCTCGGCTACCGCTACAACGGCATCCCCATCTCCAACGACAGCACGCTCCAGGTCTTCATGAACGACTCGTATGTGAGCTCCACACCGTTGCCGCATACCGACAAAGCCTCCGCCAAGCTCGAAACCATCGTCCCCGTCCCGGTAGCGGACATGCGGCCCTTCTCCAACTCGCTCATGATGCAGTTCGTCTTTCTGCTCACCAAAAAAGGACGCTGCCTGGATACCGCTCCCTACAACCTCAAGGGCGCCATCCTGAAGGACTCCTTCCTCGACCTCCGCGATACACCTCACTGGGCCGTCCTCCCCAACCTCGAAATCTTCTCCAACGCCGGCTATCCCTTCACCCGCAAAGCCGACCTCGCCGACACCGCCGTAGTTCTTCCCGATACCCCCACCGCCGATGAGATCGAGATGTATCTCACCATGATGGGGCACTTCGGCGCGCAGACCGGCTACCCCGTCCTCAACGTCAGCGTCACCAACAACGACGGCATGAAGGCCGACAACGGCAAGGACTACCTCGTCATGGGCACCGTCGAGGATCAACCCGCCCTCGGCCGCCTCAACGCCTCGCTCCCCGTCGTCATCGACGGCAGCGGCCTCCACATCCAGGACACTCAGGGCTTCTTCGCCCCGCTCCAACACGCCTGGTGGAAGGTACGCTCCTCCGACCACATCCAGTCCGGCCAGCTCGAAACCGCCGGCGGCCTCCCCGACGCCCTCATCGAAGGCATGGAGTGGCCCTCCGGCTCCGGCCGCTCCGTCGTCGTCGTCGCCCTTCGTGACCACGGCATGACCCCCGGCTTCCTCACCACTTTTCTCAAAACCTCCCAGTCCAGCGACGTCTCGCAGTCCGTCAGTGTCCTTCACGGAAACCGCTTCGTCTCCTACCGGATCGGCAACGACAACTATCACGTCGGCTCCATCTCCGCCTGGGCCTACATCAACCTGCTCTTCTCGCGCTTTCCCTGGCTCGTCGTCATCGGTGCCTTTATCGTCTCTTTCTTCCTCGCTACCCTGCTCCGTGCCGTCCTTCGCCGACGTGCCCGGGCTCGGCTCCAGGGCGTCTAATCGTGCCTCAGCTCGCCACCGGTCTGCTTCGCATCCTCGCCCTCTCCACACTTCTGCTCAGCAGTGGCTGCCACGCCCAGGAACCCTGGCCCCTCTGGCAGCACTACACCGAAAAGATGATGGACGATCAGGGCCGGGTCATCGATCACACCGCCGGTGACCACACCACCAGCGAAGGCCAAAGCTACGCCCTCTTCTTCGCCCTCGTCGCCAACGACCGCCCCCACTTCGACAAGCTCCTCGCCTGGACCGAAAGTAACCTCGCCGCCGGTGACCTCACCGAGCACCTTCCCGCCTGGAGCTGGGGCAAGGCCCCCGACGGCGCCTGGCGCGTCCTCGACCCGAACTCAGCCTCCGACGCTGACCTCTGGATCGCTTACGACCTCCTCGAAGCCGGCCGCCTCTGGCACGAACCCCGCTTCGACCAGCTCGGCCGCACCCTGCTCCTCCGGATCGCCCAGGCGGAGGTCGCCTACGTCCCGGGCATCGGCATCGCCCTGCTGCCAGGCGCAACCGGCTTCCACCCCGACCCGCAAACCTGGATCCTTAATCCCAGCTATCTTCCCCCGCCCGTTCTCCGCCGGCTCGCCGCCGTCCAACCCGAAGGTCCCTGGGCCAGGCTCGCCTCTAGCCTCCTCCCCATGCTCCAGCAGGGCTCCGGCGGCGGCTTCGCCATGGATTGGATCGCCGCCGGCTCCGGGGTCCACCCCGCTCCCGCACCCGCCCAACTCACTCCCAGCACATCATCTGCTCATCCCGCGGTCGCTGTCGGCTCCTACGACGCCATCCGCGTCTATCTCTGGCTCGGCCTCACCGATCCCGCCACGCCCAACCGTCGCCAGCTCCTCGACCAGCTCCCCGCCATGGCCGCCTATCTCAAATCCAATCTCATCCCACCCGCTGCTGTCGACGCCCACGGAGCCATCCTCGACCGCGACGCACCTCCCGGCTTCTCCGCCGCCGTTATCCCCTATCTCGAAGCCCTCGGACTTGACAAGGAAGCTCACACTCAGCTCACCCGCCTAGGCGCCACCCGCGACCCAGCGACCGGACTGTTCGGCAAGCAGGGGGCCTACTACGACCAGAACCTCGCCCTCTTCGCCACCGGCTGGATCGAAGGCCGCTTCCGCTTCGATCGCTCCGGCCAGCTCACCCCACGCTGGAAGTAACTTCCCAGTCTCCTGCAACTTTGGCTGTAGTTCCTCCCCAATCAGCAAGATAAGGCGGTACAAGACCCTGCGAAACAAGGTAAGCTTCGGGAGACACGGAGGTCACCTCCCTGGGCGTTACCTACTCCCGGGTGCTTCTAGCACACAGCCATGAAGAGCCTTCCAGCATCTCGGTCCCTCCTCGCAGCCATCCTCGGCGGCTCGCTGGCAGTCGGCTCTTCAGCATTAGCCAACGCCCAGTCGCCCAACCCGGTCGGCACCTCGGCCACCCAGATCCTGCTCGACAAAGCCCATACCCTCGAGACGCACAACCGCCTCGACATGGCGGCGCAGACCTGGCAGCAGGTGCTGCTCTCTGATCCCAACAACACCGAGGCCCTCGCCGGCCTCGCACGCGCCGCCAAGGTCGCCGGCAACACAGCCCTCGCCAACTCCTACCTTGAGCGCCTCCGTGCCATCAATCCCAACGACCCCGGCATCGCCCGTGCCGAAAAGGTCTCCGCCCAGGGTGCTGAAACCGTCCTTCTGCAGCAGGCTGGCAAATACGCGGAAGCCGGCCAGTACGCCCAGGCCATGGCCATCTACCGCAAGGTCTTCGGCAAGCAGCCGCCCCCCGGCGACTGGGCGCTCGCCTTCTACGAGACCGAAGCCGCCACCGAGGAGGGTCGTCCCGAGGCAGTCGCCGGTCTCCATGCCCTCGTCGAAAAATACCCCACAGACTCCCGCTACCAGATCGCCCTCGGCCGCATCCTCACCTATACCCCTCGGACCCGCGCGGAAGGCCGCCGCTACCTCGAGCGACACCCCAGCAGCCCACAGGCCATGGATGCCCTCCGCCAGTCCCTGATCTGGGATTCTGCAAACCCGGCATCCGCCCCCGAGATCCGCGCCTATCTCGCGAAGCACAATGACGCCCAGCTCGCCGCCGCCCTCCGCGCTCTGCCCGCTCCCTCCAAAGCATCCGCCAAGCCCGCGGCAGGTCGAAACCTCGCCGCGACTGCCGCCGACGCCAACATCGAGACGGCCGCCGCCCCTGACTCGCCTGAAGTTCGTATCGATCGCAAGGCCGGTGTCGAGATGGAGGCCGCCTACAAAGCTCTCAACGCCAAGCACCTCGAAGACGCCGAGTCCCGGTTCAAAACCATCCTCGCCACCGACCCCCAAAGCGCCCGAGCCCTCGCCGGCATGGGATACATCCGCATGCAACAGTCCAACTTTGCCCCTGCCGTCAGCTTTCTCGAGCAGGCTAAGCAAAACGGCGCCAAGGACGCCGGCCTCGACTCCGCCCTCGCCACCGCCCGCTTCTGGGCAACCATGGGCGAGGCCTCCGCCGCCCTAAACGAAAACGATCTCAACACGGCGCAGCAGCAGTTCCAAACCGCCCTGCAGCTGAAGCCCAACAGCCCCGAAGCCACCGAAGGCCTCGCCGGCACCCTCTCCAAAGCGCAGCAATACGGCCCCGCCGCCGAGCTCTATGAGCGTGTCATCAAGCTCCGGCCAACCTCCGCCTCCGCCTGGCGCGGCCTCTTTCAAAGCTTCTATAACCAGGGCAACGCCGCCCAGGCCCTCCAAGTCGAGCAGCGTATCCCTGCCTCCATCCGCGCCCAGCTCATGCGCGACCCCGACTTCCTTCGCACCCTCGCCTCCGCCTTCTCCGCCGTCGGCCGCGACGCCGACGCGCAGCGCGTCCTCCGTACCGCCCTCGAGCTCCCCTTCCCAGCCGACGCCGGCTCCCTCAAAATCGGCACCGAGCTCCAGTACGCCGCTCTCCTCCAGGCCGCAAATCACCTCGAGCAGGCCGCCGGCCTCTACCGGCAAGTCCTCGGCGCGGATCGCGGCAACCCCGCTGCCTGGCAGGGTCTCGTCCGTGTCCAGCACGCCATGCACGCCGACGCCCAGGCTCTCCAAACTCTCGGCAGCATGCCCCTCGCCGTCCGCGACGCCGCCATGCGCGACACCGGCTTCGAGTCCACCGTCGCCTCTATCGAGCAGTCCACCAACCACCTCGACACCGCCCAGGCCCTCCTGGAACACGTCATCGCCCAGGACGCCGCCGCGAACCAGAAGCCCTCCGTCGGCCTCGAGCTCCAGCTCGCCGGCCTCTATCTCGCGCGCAACAACACCGCCCAGGCCTACCCCATCTACCGGCAGATCCTCGCCGAAAACCCCGACCGCATCGACGCCTGGAAGGGTATCCTGGGCGCGCTGCACGCCGCCGGCCACGATCAGGAAGCCCTCGCGCAGGCACAGCAAATCCCCGCCCTCACCCGACAGCAACTCGAGCTCGACCCCGAATACCTCCAAACCATCGGCTCCGTCTACAACGCGCTTGGTCAGCCGCAGGAAGCCTCCGTCTTCATCAACCGCGTGCAGCAACACTACGTTGCGCAAAATACCGCCGCGCCCGCCGACATCGACATCCAGGACGCCTGGCTGCTCTTCAACAGCGGCAACGACAGCGGCCTCTACCGCCAGCTCCTGCAGCTCGGCGGCCGCCCCGACCTCTCCGACGAACAGCGCCGCACCGTCCAAACCATCTGGTCTAACTGGGCCGTCCGCCGCGCCAACCAGGCCGCCGCCGCCGGTGACGGCAAACGCTCTCTCGCCATCCTCAACGCCGCCGCCAAAGCCTTCCCCGACAACCCCGGCGTCCTTCGCGCCCTCGCCTCCGGCTACGCCCGCGCCGGCCTCCCCAAGCAGTCCGTCCTCATCTTCAAGGCGCAGGACATGACCGCCGCTACCGCCGCCGACTATAAATCCGCCGTCGGCGCCGCCCTCGCGACCAACGACCAGAAAGACGCCGAAACCTGGCTCCGCTACGGCCTGCAGGCCTACCCCCGCGACGGCGAGATGCTCAGCCTCGGCGCAAAGTTCGAACAGGCCCATGGCAACAACGGCCGCGCGGCCGACTACTTCCGCGCCTCCATCGCGGCGCTCCCGCCCGGCGACCCCGGCGCCGAACTCGCCGGCGAACTCAGCCTGCCCGCCCCCACCAATCGCCTCCCCACCGCCGCCCATCAGCAGGACCTTGCCACCCTCCTCGGCGGAGAAGACGCCGCGGCCACGGCCGCCGCCCAGCTCGTCGACACCCACCCCTACCTGCCTTCCTACAACAACATCAGCGGACAGCCCCCAGTCAACATCAGTCCCAGCACCTACACCGGCGCGCCGAACTATCTGGGCAACTCCAGCCTCCAGCCCGCCCAGCACTCTACCCTTCCGTCTACTCCCCGCACCACTACCCTCGGCAACTACGTCCCGCGTTCCTCCGCCGAGCCCACCATCCCCGGCCCCATCCGCCTGTCGCCCACCCCGTCCGCCGAGACCGCACCGCAGCAGGCGGCGCTCACCCCGGACCCCCTCCACGCCATCCGCCTTTCGCCAGTTCCAAGCCCCTCCGAGCAGGCCGCAGTCACCCCAGACCCCCTCAGCTCGCTTCATCTCTCCTCCGTCCCTAATTCCTCCGCGCACGCCGCGGTCACCCCGGATCCCCTCCGTTCACTCCGCCATTCCTCGGTTCCTAACCCTCCGGAGCAGGCCTCCACCTCGGATCCCCTCAGCTCGCTTCATCTCTCCTCTGTCCCTACCCCCTCCGCGCAGCCCGCCGCCGTCACTCCGGATCCCCTTCGCTCCGTCCACCTCTCCGCCGTTCCCACTCCCTCACAGCAGGCCACCGCCGACCCCCTCGAGAGCCCTCTCCCGCAAGTTCGGCCAGTCTCTTCAAAGAATCTCTACGGCGACTACACTCCCAGCATCTCCGCCTCCAACTCCGCCGGCTACACCCCCGCTCCAGTCCCCGTGCAGCTCGGCAGCAACGCCAACGTCATCGCTCCCTCCACCAGCGAAATCACCGACGTCCTCCCGACACAGCGCTATCTCCCCGGCACACCCTTCAAGCCCGAGTCCCAGTCCACCAGTACCTCAGGCGAGATCGCCGACATCGACGCCCCCCATACCTCCAACGCGCAATACACCGCCCAGGGAGGCTCCGGCGAGGCCTTCGGCCAGCAGTACCCACAGCCCGACCTCGGACCTTCTCGCGCCTCCGCCGCGCCCCGTCGCCGCCGGTCCTACAGCTCTCCCTTGCCCGCGCCCGCCTCGGCTCCTCGTCCCTCCTCCCAGCCGCCCTCCTCACTGATCTATCCCAGCGTCCCCGCCCCGCTCACGAGCAACTCCTACCCTTCGCTCACCCCGGCGCCGTCGCAGGGCACACCACCCTCCGACGCCGATCTCGTCGCGCGCAACCTCCCGCCGCTCCGCGGTGCCTTCAACCCGGCGGCCCCCGGCGGTGTCGTCCCCATCAGCAAGACGGAGCGCGAGCAGACTGAACTCGACCTGGCTGCGCTGGAGGCCTCCTATAGCGGCTGGATCGGCGGCACCGGTGTCGCCCGCTACCGCAGCGGAACCCCAGGCATCGATCGCCTCGTCGACATCGAGGCACCAGTCGAAGCCTCCGCCGTCCTCGGCAAATCCGTCCGCGTCACCGTCATCCCGCGCCCCGTCTTCCTTAACTCCGGCTCCATCTCCTCCGCCAGCTTCACCGGCGCAGCCACCACCGCCATCCCCTACCTGGGCAGCCTTCGGGGCGACCTCGGCTCACCCGCCCAGCAGTTCGCCTCCGGCGTCGGCGGCGAGTTCCAACTCACCACCACCAACATCGGCATCGCCGCCGGCTACACCCCCTACTCCTTCCTCGTCTCCAACCTCACCGCCCGCGCTCAAATCCGCTTCGGCCACATCACCCTCTTCGGTGATCGCGACAGCGTTCGTGACACCCAGCTCTCGTATGCCGGCATCCGCGACCCCGCCTCCGTCTCGTCCCTCTACACCGGCAACATCTGGGGCGGCGTCATCTACACCAACGGCGGCGTCCGCATCGATGCCGGCAATGAAAAATCGGGCTTTTACCTCTCCGGCAATGGCGGTACACTCACCGGCTTTCACGTCCTCGACAACAAGCGCGAGGAAGGTACCACCGGTGCCTACTTCCGCGTCCACAGCTGGCCCGGCTACGGCTCCCTCAACGTCGGCGGCAACTTCTACGCCACCCACTACGACCATAACGAGCGCGGACTCAGCTACGGCCAGGGTGGCTACTTCAGCCCCAACGTCTACTTTCTCGCCTCCATCCCCGTCACCTACACCGGCTCGCCCCGCCCCGAACTCCACTACACCATCGCCGGCAGCGTCGGCGTCCAGACCTTTCAGGAAGACGCCGCGCCCTACTTCCCCCTGGATCGCGCGCTTCAGGCTGACACCGGCAATCCGTCCTACAACCTCAACAGCGACACCGGCCTGAACTACGCCCTCAACGCCCAGGGCTCCTACCGCATCGCCGATCACTGGTACGTCGGCGGCTTCGCCACCGCCAACAACACGCGCAACTACAACACCGTCAACGGCGGCTTCTTCGTCCGCTACCTCTTCAAGCAGCAGCCCCAGGACGAAAGCCCAACCGGCCTCTTCCCGGTCACCGGCTTCCGCCCACTCCGCGTTCCATAAGGCGGAGCCATCCCTCTCTGCCATCCGCTCTCCGAGCGGGGGAGGGAAGCGCTGCGCCCGCGTTCTTCTCGAGCCGACCCGGAACCCCAGTACAATCAACATCAATGAACGCCTCCAAACCCAACCCGGCACCCGCAGATGCCTGAAAAGATGCCTCCGAAACAAGCTGGCGGCAAGCTCCTCCGCACCCTCCCCGGCCTCCTCATCAGCGCCTTCTTCCTCTGGTACACCTTTCGCAACATCTCCCTCGCCCAGGTCCGCTCCATCCACCTCGTCCGCCCCGCCTGGATCCTCGGCGTCCTCGGCTTCACCCTCGCCTCCTACACCCTCCGCTGTGTCCGCTGGGCCCGCATGATGGCCCCCACCGGCGCCCGCTTCGGCCCCTGCGCCCGCGTGCTCATGACCTCGCTCGCCGCCAACAACATCCTCCCCCTCCGCATCGGCGACATCATGCGCGTCTTCACCTACTCCGCAGACCTCGGCGCCAGCCCCTCCGCTATCCTCTCCACCGTCATCCTCGAGAAACTCCTCGACATCTTCATCCTCGTCCTCCTCTTCGTCCTCTTCATGGGCCCCGGCGTCGCCCCCCGCTCCCGCCTCCTCGCCGAGTCGCTCCTCGCCATCTCCACCCTCGGCCTCCTCATCCTCCTCGTCGGCGCCCGCCTCCTTCAGCGCCCCATCGACCGGCTCTTCGCCAAACTCCCGCAGGCCGGCCTCTTCGCCAAACTCAAGCACTGGATCGACCTCGCGCTCGACTGCATGCGCGGCATCGGCGTCGCCGGCTCCCTCCTCCTTCTCATCCAGTCCGCCGTCATCTGGACCTGCGAAGGCATGATCTTCGTCTCCGCCGCCCGCCTCATCGCGCTCGCCTCCGATCGCGTCGGCCCCTGGCAGGCCGTCTCCGTCGCCAACCTCTCCTATCTCATCCCCTCCTCGCCCGGCGCCATCGGCACCTTCGAGTGGGCCGTCAAAACCTCACTCGGCTCCCACGGCGCACCCCCCGCCCGCGCCGCCCTCTACGCCCTCGGCCTCCACCTCTGGCTCCTCATCTCCGTCACCGGCGCCGGCGGCCTCATCTTCCTCCTCCACCGCTTCCGTACCCCGCCCCATAACCCCCTCCTCACCGACATCGACCACCTCCCCGCCGAACTCCCGTAACCTCTTCTCAGACCATGTATCGCCTCCTCCAGCAACAAGCCACCGCCGCCCTCCGCCGCTCCGTCCAGCGCCTCTACGCGCTCGACCTCCACACCATCCCCCTCGAGCAGCCACCCTCCATCGCCCTCGGCGAGCTCGCCTCCCCCGTCGCCTTCGAGCTCGCCAAGCGCCTCCGCAAAGCCCCCCGAGCCATCGCCCAGGAGCTCGCCGCCGAGCTTTCCAACGACATCGCCAACGACGCCCTCCCCGGCTTCACCGCCGTCGAACTCGCCGGCGCGGGCTACCTCAACCTCCGCCTCGACCGCGCCTCCACCGTCGCCCGCATCGCCCAGGGCGACCACGCCGACCTCGGCGGCCCCGGCTTCCGCCTCATCGAACACACCTCCATCAACCCCAACAAAGCCGCACACATCGGCCACCTCCGCAACGCGGTCCTCGGCGACACCTTTCAACGCCTCCTCCGCCCCGACGCCTTCAAGTCCGGCTGGCCCGTCGGCGTCCAAAACTACATCGACAACACCGGCGTCCAGGTCGCCGACATCGTCGTCGGCCTCGTCCACCTCGAAGGCCGCACCCTCGACTCCACCCGCGAACTCCTCACCGAGCTCTACGAGGCCAACCAGCGCATCGACTTCGTCTGCTGGGACCTCTACGCCCGCGTCTCCGCCTGGTACACCGCCGACCCCGACCAGGCCGCCGCCCGCAAAGCCCTCCGCCTCCAGACCCTCCACCTCCTCGAACAGGGCAACAACCCCACCGCCGAGATCGCCGACCTCATCGCCTCCGCCGTCCTCCGCCGCCACCTCGAAACCATGCAGCGCCTCGGCATCGAGTACGACTTCCTCCCCCGCGAAAGCGAGATCCTCTCCCTCCACTTCTGGGACGTCGCCCGCGACCTCATGCTCCAAAAAGGTGTCCTCTACCTGGAAACCGAGGGCAAAAACAAGGGCTGCTTCGTCATGCGCCGTGCCGCCACCGCCGCCGCCCTCACCCCCGCCGTAGAGCCCGGCGTCGACGCCATCGCCCCCGCACCCGACGAAGACGCAAAAGTCATCGTCCGCTCCAACGGCACCGTCACCTACGTCGGCAAAGACATCGCCTACCACCTGTGGAAGTTCGGCCTCCTCCCCGGCAAGGACTTCGGCCTCCAGCCCTTCTTCCACTACCCCGCCCACACCTGCTGGATCTCCGCCTCCACCTCCGCCCCCGACGCCCCACCCTCCTTCGGCCACGCCGAAGCCATCTACAACGTCATCGACTCCCGCCAGAACGACCCCCAAAACAACGTCATCGAGGCCCTCCGCGGCATGGGCTTCACCGAGGCCGCCAATCGCTACACCCACTTCTCCTACGAGATGGTCGCCCTCACCCCCCGCTGCGCCGTCGATCTCGGCTACCCCATCAGCGAGGAAGACGGGAAGCGCCCCTTCATCGAGGTCTCCGGCCGCAAGGGCTTCGGCGTCAAGGCCGACGACCTCATCGACCGTCTCATCGCCGCCGCCCTCGCCGAGGTCGAGCCCCGCCACCCCGAGCTCTCCCCCGAAGACCGCCACACCATCGCCCGCCAGATCGCCGTCGGCGCCCTCCGCTTCTTCATGCTCCGCTTCACCCGCAACACCGTCATCGCCTTTGACTTCCGCGACGCCCTCGCCTTTGAAGGCGAAACCGGCCCCTATCTCCAATACTCGGTCGTCCGCGCCGCCAACATCCTCCGCAAATCCTCCACCACCGAGGCCGACGCCCTGGCCGCCGTCGCCTCCGTCCCCGCCGACCAGCTCAACACCCTCCTCGCCGACCCCGAGGCCTCCTCCATCTGGGAGACCTGGCTCCTCCTCTCCCGCCTCACCACGGTCCTCGACCAGGCCATCTCCACCGCCGAACCCGCTCACCTCGCCCGCTTCGGCTTCGCCCTCGCCCAGCAGTTCAACAACTTCTACCACCGCCACCACGTCCTCAACGAAACCGACCCCACCCGCCGCGCCCTCCTCCTAGCCACCGCCGCCGCCAGCCAGCAAACCCTCACCCGCACCCTAGCCCTCCTAGGCATCGAAGCCCCCATCGCCATGTAACCAGCGCCGGCTGCGCTAACCGAACAGCAAAGCATGTGAGATCGCCTAGAGTGCCGGGACTACCTGTAGCTACACCAAACCACAGACGGGCGAATCCGAGTTCCGTCAGCCTGCCGCTCGAGAACAACTTTATATAAAAGCATTTTCCGGGTACTTAATCTGGCGGAACTCTGCGACTCGCCGTTTAGAGAGTCTCACCTCGCAGCTGTACTCCTTGCGGACAGCCAAGATTGGCGAAAAATCCTCTGCTCTTCCGTTATTGAACCGCCTGTAGCTTCTACAGGCATAAGCGTTAGCGCTAGGCTCGCGGCGAGCGTCGCGTGAGACCGCAAGCGTTCCCCCTTCCGTTCGTAAACGAGCTCGACTTCATCTCCGGGTTTTGCCGCGTTGAGCGCTTTGTTGACGTCCTCGGGTTTTGCAATGGCATTGCCCGCAATCGAAATAAGCCTGTCGTCCATACTCAAACCAGCCATGTAGGCGGGCGATCCGACGAGCGTTGGACCCGATACTCTTACATTCCCGCCATCGCTCTCCAAGTTCAAACCCCCGAGCGTCGGCTGAGTTCGGTCTGCTTTCAGGAGCACTCCCGCGCGAAGGAAAAGCGGTGCCAGGTCAAGCCTTTTTGTCCCGCAGATGTAGTCCCGAATGAACTCGCGGGCGAACGCCTCGCTTCCACTTACACTGCCCAGAGTGGACTCGAAATCGGCAAGCGTGTACGGTCTGCCAACCAATCCCGGAGCGCTGCCGCCTGGTCTGCCATACCGAACCCACATCTCTCTCATGAAATCGTCCAGCGTTACTTTAGAGTTACTGCGATCTCGAAGGCTCAGGTCTAATCCGATCGCAATCACGTCCCCGAAGGAATAGTAGGAAACAAACGTATTCCCGAGATCTGTGGGAACAGGGCTGGTCACGCCGTCTACAAACGGTGCTAGGCGGCTCATGTCCACAGCCGAGCGGAAAGCGGTCGCGGGGCTTCCCTGAACATAACCAATCTCTCCAGCCATTTGGGATAGACCTTCTTCAAAGTTGAAGCCTCCCGTGCGAAGCATGACCAGGCGCTCGTAATAGTTCGTGAATCCCTCCGCAAACCAAAGCTCTCCAGTGCTGGTCGTGTCTCCGTAGTTGAAAGGTTCTAAAGCAGCCGGCCGGATCCGTTTGACGTTCCACGCGTGAAAAAATTCGTGTGCAGCCGTTCCCAGTCGTTTCGGACCAAGCGGATTATGGCTCGTGATAACGGCGCTGTTTCGATGTTCCATTCCGTCACCGTTGTTTCCGGGAGCGTAGTCAAGCAGAAATGTGTAGTAGCCAGGCTCAAAATATGGCAGTTCACCAAAGATCGCCTGCTCTTCTGAGACAATCTTCTTCAGGCCGGTCAGGTACTCATCTAGGTCGTGGTCAGCTCCGGTAAAATGCGCACTCACCCTGATTGTCTGAAGTGACTTCTTATCACCAGTAGGAATTTGAAAGGAGCGAGTAGCAAAGTTCCCAAACTCGACCGGGCTGTCCATCAGATATTGGAAGTTTGGGGCCAGATAGGTGAGCGGAGTGCCTGCCGGGTAAAGTTGAGTTGCCGCTTTCCAGGTCACACCCGCGGGTGAAGAGAGGTGAACACGGACCGGACGAGCCTCAAAGCCGTCCGCCCAAATCAAAACCGCTGGCATGTTGATATGAGCCTGAGAAGCACTGACGCCGAACCATGTTCCATCAATGCGGTCTCCGAAGACGTCGTAGCTAAGCTGAACAGTTGCCTCATGTTCGGCGATGAGCCACGACCGCGGATCGGGCCGTGACGCCCGAAGCGGCATACCACTGGCCGACAAGAACTGCACATGAAACATGTTTTGTGCAAACTCACATGCAGCATACCGACCCGCTGATGCGCGAGCGGCTTGTACTCTAAAGTCACCTTTAGGAACGCCTCTAAATGTCGCTTCCACATGCATGACGTGGTGCATCGCGTCCGGAAATGTAAAGCTGTATTCTGATCCTGCTTGTGACATGGCAGAAGAAGTAAACGTCGCCAGGACGAGGACGATCAGTGGCACAACCATCGTAGGCAGAATCGATTTACCCACGCTCAACACTCTCATGCCGACACCTCGAATGCATTCTGGTGTCGGCAAGCATACCAAAGCAGAGCGCGTTAGCGAGATTCTGGTGCGTATGACATTACTCCATCAGACAGGAACGGAGGGCAATCATGCGGAAAGCGGTGATCCTCATTGGCATGCTCATGGGGTATCAAGCTCACGGTCTGCGCGGTCAGACCGCCAATCCGAACACAGCCGGTGTCACCGAGGTTCTCGTCCTTGGCGTTTATCACCTCTCAAACCCGGGACACGATCTGCACAATGCCCAAGCCGGTGACGTGTTGAGTGCAAAAGGGCAAGCGGAGGTGACAGCCGTCATCCAAGGCTTAGCGCGCTTTCACCCAAATAAGATCGCAGTTGAATGGTCCGCAGGCGACGTTGTGGACCGTTTTCCCAAGTTTGTGGCTGGCACGCTACCGGCTTCGAAGAACGAAGTTGTACAGTTGGGATTCCGCTTGGCGAAAGCAAGCGGCACGAATCAGGTTTATGGCATCGATGCGGATGGAGACTTCCCCTGGGAACGAGTAAGCAACTTTGCGAAGGCTTATGGCTACAAAGACCTGCTCGCAAAACTGAATTCTCCAGCGGATGCGCTCCAACTTCAGAGTGTCATCACCAACTCCGGCATGATACCGGCACTCCGGCTCTTGAACACCCCAGATCGGATCGCGCAAAGTAACTGGTTCTACCGCGACCTGCTGCGTATAGGAGAAGGAACAGATCAGCCCGGGGCGGATCTCGTGAGTGCTTGGTATCACCGCAACCTGCTCATCTGCTCAAATCTTCTACAACTCTCGAAACCCGGTGATCGCGTCGTGCTGATCTTCGGAGCGGGTCACACCTTTCTGCTCCGACAATGTGTTCTGGAGACACCAGGATTAAGACTGATCGAGCCGCTGAGCTTTTTACCAGACAGAGAGCCCTGACCATCACTACCGGCGGGGTGCCCACATCTCGCATCTTAGATGTGGGTTCCACTGCAGCATGGGCGCCCCAGATCTTCCACACCCGAGACAAATAGAACCCACACCGCCCGGCATCACCCCGTATAGCTCACCCGCCAAACCGAGTTCGACCCATCATCCGAAAAATAAAGCGCCCCATCCGCCCCCGTAGTCACCCCCACCGGCCGCCCCCACACCGTCCCATCCGCATTCACAAAGCCCGTCACAAAATCCTCAAAATACCCCGACGGCACCCCGTTCACCAGAGTCACCCGCAGAACCTCATACCCGCCCCGCACCGACCGGTTCCACGACCCATGCGACGCCACAAACAGGTCCCCCTGGTACATCGCCGGAAACGCCGTCCCCGTATAGAACCCAATCTCCAGCGGCGCAAAATGCGCCTCCAGCAGCACATCCGGCACAATCGTCTTGCTCGCCAGCTCCGGGTGGTTCGCCGGCAGGCGCGGGTCCGGATTTGCCCCGATGTAGTACCACGGCCACCCATAAAAGCCATCCTCAGCCACGCGCGTCACATAGTCCGGCGGCAGGTTATCTCCCAGGCCATCCCGCTCGTTCACCGAAACCCACACCGTCCCCGCCGCATCCGTCGTCAGCCCCACCGCATTCCGCAACCCGGTCGCATACTGCTTCAGAAACATTCCATCCGGCGTGTACGCCAGCACATCCGCCCGGTCCGTCTCCCTCGCGTCCGTGTCCGTGTTCGCGATGTTGCTGTTCGACCCCACCGAGACCAGCAGCCGGTTGTCCCCGGTAAACGCCAGCGTCCGTGTCGCGTGATTGCCGTTCGAAGGCAGCGAGGGCACCACCACCTGCGCCGTACCCCGCGCCGTCGTGTCCCCGTTCTGGTACGGAAACCGCACCACAGCATCTGTGTCGCCGACATAGACATACTGCGGGTTGGCCCCCGAAGGATAGAACGCAATCCCAAAAGGGTAGTTCAGCCCTGTGGCAAACGTCGTCACCGCCTGCGCCGTCCCGTCCGCACTCACGCCGTGGAGCACACGCACCGCGTTCCCGCCCGAATCCGCCAGAAAGATATCGCCGTTCGGCGCCGTCGCCAGCAGCCGCGCATTGCTGAAGCCCGTCGCATACAGCTGCACCGTAAAGCCCTGCGGCGCCACCGGCATCTGCCCGCTCCGCCGCGCCACCAGCCTGGAGTAGTTCGTGGCCGAGGGTGAGCCGGGCTGCGGAAGATCGGCCGCCGTAATGTGACGGCACACCCCAGGAGCCTGCCCCGTAAAGTCCGTAAACGCCGCCGCCCCGGAGAGCACAGAGCTGCACCCCGAAGTCCCAGATTTTGTGACCGTCACCGGCGGCTGCGTCGGTTGCGTCTGCACAGGAGACGAACTCAAAACGCCTCCTCCGCACGAACACAGAAACAACGCCGCACACAGCACGCCAACGTACCTGATCTGTCGCATCGTCCAGTGCCCTCCATCGGGCGAAGCCTTTGCTGCTGCGGAACGCCGCTGCCCAGTCTCCTGCATCAATCAGTCTCCTGCATCAATAAAGTCTACGGCCCGGAACAGCGCCGCCACCCTCGCCGTTCACCAGGCTCAACTTCCGCCCGCCGCTACCACGCCCTCTCCCCGCCTTCAACCAGCGCCTCGTCCAGCTCTTCAGCAAGGCCGCCCAACCCCTCTCATAACCTCACCGGGCAGGGAAGGGAGGCCGCCCAGGCCTCCCTCTCCAAACCCTACCCCGCAAACCCACGCACCCACTCCACCACCGACCGCACCCCCGTCCCCGTCGGCCCCTTCGCCAACCAAGGCTTCGCCTCATCCTGCCAGGCGCACCCCGCAATATCCAGATGTACCCACGGCGTCTCCCCCGCGAACTCCTTCAAAAACATCGCCGCCGAGATCGCCCCGCCGTGCCGCGACCCCCCCGTATTCGCAATATCCGCAATCTGGCTCACAATCTTCTCCCGGTAATCGTCCGTGCACGGCAGCCGCCAAAAGCCCTCGCCCGCCGCCCGCGACGCATCCAGAAACCGCCCCGCCTGCTCGTCATCGTTACTGAACAACCCCGCATTCAGCAGTCCCAGCGCCACCACCACCGCCCCCGTCAGCGTCGCCGCGTTCACCAGGTGCGTGCACCCCAGCGTCTTCGCGTAGTGCAGCCCGTCCGCCAGCACCATCCGCCCCTCCGCGTCCGTGTTCAACACCTCAATCGTCGTCCCGCTCATCGCCGTCACCACATCGCCCGGCCGGTACGCCTTCCCGTCCGGCATGTTCTCCGCCGAGCACACCACACCCACCACCTTGACCTTCGGCCGCAACTCCGCGATCGCCCGCATCGCGCCAATCATCGCCCCCGCCCCGCCCATGTCGTACTTCATCTTCTCCATCCCGTCCGCCTGCTTGATCGAGATGCCGCCCGTGTCGAACGTTATCCCCTTGCCCACCAACCCCACCACCGGCCCGCCCTCAGCCACCCCGCCCTCCGGCTCGTACACCATCGTGATCAGCGCCGGCGCCTCCGCCGACCCCTGCGCCACCGCCAGAAACGCCCCCATCCCCAGCTCCCGCAGCCGCTCCGTCGACCCGACCTCGCACCGCACCCCCACCCCCTCGCACATCGCCGCCGTCCGCCGCGCCAGCTCCGTCGGTGTCAGCACATTGCCCGGCTCGTTCACCAGGCTGCGCGCAAAGTTCTGCCCCGCCGCTATCGACAACCCTTCCGCCATCCCCCGCTGCATCTCCGCCCGCTCACTCCGCTCCACGTCCTTCGCCAGAACCGTCACCGCATGCACCGACCGGTCCTTGCGGTCGCTCTTGTACGTGTCGTAGTCCGGCTCCGCCAGCTCCGCGCCCTCCACCAGCGCCCGCATCGTCGCCTCGCACGGCAGCTCGTCCAGGCTCTCGTCGCTCAGCGCCCGGTCCTCCGGAAACACAATCGCCAGCTCCCGCAACCCCCGCGGCTTGGCCGACCGAACCGCAGTCCCCCCGCCCTTGCGCACCTGCGCCGGCGCCAGCTGCTTCGCCTTGCCCAAACCCACCAGCAGCAGACGCTCCGCCTTCAGCCCTTCCGGAGCATGCAGCACCACCGTCTCGCCCAGCGCCGCCTTGAACTCCCCGCTCCGCAGCACGCCCTCCGCCGCCGCCGCAATCGCATCGCTCGTCGCCAGCAGCACCGGGTGCGCCTCCGCCTTCTTGTCCACGCTCAGGTCCACGGCAAAGACGGTCAGCAGCGGCGTGGCGAAGCTCGCCGCATCCTGAAACAGCAGGGAAGTCACCATACCCCATCCTATCCGCACCCACGACACCCTGCCCAGCCGCAGTCTCGCCGCCGCACCGCCAAAGCTGCGGCGTTCGCTTCGCGGCCCTGCTTGGAAATGCTACCGTTGCCCTGCTCATTCGGAGGTACGGTTGCGCATCCTGTGCCACATCCTGACGTCCTCTCTTCTTGCTCTTGCCGGCCTGAAGAGCGCGACGTCACAGACCGATGCAGCCTTTCGTTTTCAGTTCACGGACAAGCCGGGGCACTACGCCGTCGGATTCAAAGTTGGCGAACAATACGCGTATCTCAAGCACGATGCCGCCGCGGTGCAGTTCTTCGCCGCACCCCAGCCGAGAATGGCGTGCCGAAACACCTCATGGCCGTAACCTTGCGGGCGGCCGCACCCGCTTCCGACGCCACAGTCCCTTCTGTCCAGAAGGGATCAGCACTCCCAAGACCTCCCCGTGAGGCTCCGCCATCTTCTGCCGGCAAGCCCAGCCCAAGTGCTCCTGCAACTGCCCGCACCGGGCTACCGCCGTTGCCCCCGCGCAATCGCCGCCCGCGCTTCCTTGTCCGCCTCGCGCCGCCGCTCCGTCTCCCGCTTGTCCCACTCCTGCTTGCCCTTGGCCAGGGCCAGCTCGCACTTCACCCGGCCACCCTTGAAGTAAAGCCGTGTTGGAATCAGCGTGAACCCCTTTCCCCTTGTCTGAGCTTCCAGACGTCGGATCTCGTTCCGGTGAAGCAACAGCTTGCGCGTCCGCAGCGCGTCATGGTTCATCAGGTTTCCATGGCTGAACGGGCCGATGTGCGCGTTCAGCAAAAACGCCTCGCCGTCCTTCAACAACCCGTACGCATCCTTCAGGTTCGCCTTGCCCTCGCGGATCGACTTCACCTCGGTCCCGCGCAGCGCCACACCCGCCTCCACCCGGTCCGAAAGGAAGTAGTTGTGGCCCGCGGACCGGTTATACGCCGCATCCCGCTGCCCCGCCGCCACGGGGTCGCGGTCCTTCGCCTTCACGGCAGGCTTGGTCAGCGTCGCAGTGGTCGGAATGGTCGCTTGTCGCGGCATCGCAGCCTCCTAGGCTAGCACGCATCCGCCTCCCTCCCACCCGCCCACCTCCCCCAAAGGTTGTGCTCACAACACCTCCCCGCCGCCGTCGAACACAGGGAGCAGCCGCCCGGGAAGAGAGCCCATGACCACGTCATCCCAACCCAAGCCCTCGACCCCCCACACCGCCGCTCCCCCACTGACATCACCCGCCCGTAACCTGAGTCCTTGCAACCCCAAAGTGCTATACTCACGCCGGCACACGGTACTTGCCGGCCCTGCTTCTCTGCGCCAACTCTCCCTCCACCGTGCTGCGTTGACGCAGTTCTGACCCAACCTCCAAATCGCCTCCCGAGGTAGCAGACCCGAGCATGGTTCGTCCGCAGCTCCCCACCCGAAAACTTCGCCTCGCGGTCTCGCGAAGCTCCCTCCTCGCGCTCGCCGCCGCCGTTCCCGCGGCTACCCTGCTCCTCGTCTCGACCCTCTCCGCGCAGTCCGCCAAAACCTTTGACAGCCGCGGCCAGGCCGCCGAAACGCGCGAAGACTACGACGCCGCCTTCGACGACTATCGCCAGGCCCACCTCAAAAAACCCAGCGACCTCCGCTACAAGGAACGCTTCGAGCGCCTCCGCTTCCAGGCCGCCGCCGCCCACGTCGATCGCGGCCGAGTCCTCAAGGAGTCCGGCGACTATGCCGGCGCCGCCCGCGAATTCTCCCGTGCACAGCAAATCGATCCCGGCAACCAGGTCTCCCTCCAGGAGCTCCATCTCCTCCAAGGCATGCCCGCCGGCCCCAACCCGCCCCTGGCCCAGCCCGCCGCGCCCCAACCACAGGCCCAGCCCAACGCCGAGTCCATCCCCCCCGGCTCCGGCTCCGTCTCCGCAGAAAACCTCTCCCTCGGCTCCGTCGCCGGCCCCGTCACCCTCCAGCCCGTCTCCAACGACCCCATCACCCTCCATATGGTCGAGGACACCAAGGTCATCTATCAGGCCATCGCCAAAGCCGCCGGTCTCAACGTCCTCTTCGACCCTAACTACACCTCCAAGCGCGTCACCGTCGACCTCAACCTCGTCTCGCTCTCCGACGCCCTTCGCATCGTCGGCACCATCGCCGGCACCTTCTACAAACCGGTCACCCCCAACACCATCTTCATCGCCCAAAACACCCGCACCAACCGCACCGACCTCGACGAACTCGCCGTCCAAACCTTCTATCTCACCAACGCCAGCCAGCAGAACGACGCCAACGAGATCCTCACCGCCATCCGCAATCTCCTCGATCCCAGCGTCAAGATCTACCTCGTTCCCTCGCAGAACGCCATCGTCATGCGCGCCACGCCCGACCAGCTCCTGCTCGCGCAAAAACTCCTCGCCGACCTCGACCGCGCCCGCCCCGAGGTCGTCGTCGACGTCGCCATCCTCGAGGTCAACCGCGACAAGGTCCGCCAACTCGGCATCACCCTCCCCACCTCCATCGGCCTCACCCCCACCTCCAGCGTCAACACCTCCTCCACCACCAGCAGCACCAGCGGCACCAACTCCAACGGCACCACCGGCAACACCGTCGGCACCAGCAATCTCAACCTCAACGACCTCGCCAACCTCAACGCCAGCAACATCGCCGTCTCCGTCTCCGGCGGCACCGTCAACGCCCTCCTCACCGACGCCGACACCCGCATTCTCCAAAACCCCCGCATCCGCGCCACCGACGGCCAGAAAGCCACCCTCAAGATCGGCTCCAAGATCCCCATCGCCACCGGCTCCTACAGCTCCACCCTCACCTCCACCGCCGGCCTCGGTGTCCAAACGCAATTCACCTACCTCGACATCGGCGTCAACATCGACATGACGCCCACCGTTCACTACGACCGCGAGATCACCCTCAAAATGCACATCGAGGTCTCCTCCCACACCTCCGACGTCACCATCTCCAACGTCACCGAGCCCGTCATCTCCCAGCGCGTCGTCGAGCACACCATCCAGCTTCAGGAGGGCGAACCCTCCATCCTCGCCGGTATCCTCACCAAGCAGGAGACCCGCAACATCACCGGCACCCCCGGCCTGGCCGAGATCCCCTTCCTCAAGTACTTCTTCTCCAGCCAGAACAGGGAAAATCAGCAGGATGAGGTCGTCTTCCTCCTGATCCCCCACATCGTCCGCGAGTCCGTCCTCACCAAGCTCAACACAAGCCCCATCGACACCGGCACCGGCACCTCCATCGAGCTCCGCCGCAACCCCGAGGCCGTCGCCCTCAACGTCCCCGTCGTCGCCCGACCGCGGCCCTCCACCGGCCAAACCTCCGCCGCCAACGCCGCCTCCGCCATGGTTGGCCAGCTCGCGCAGCAGGCCACCATGCCGACGCCCAACAACCCCACCCCCGGCTTCAACACCGGCGCCGCCGCATCCCCAACACAGAACCCCACCCAGCCCGCTGCCGCCGCTCCCTCCACCGGCGCCGCCCCCATCAGCCTCTACATCGTCCCCCCCACCACCGCGCAGACCGTCGGCAGCACCTTCCAGGTCTCCGTCGTGGCCAGGGATGCCCAGGACCTCTACGCCCTGCCGCTCCAACTCCAGTTCAACCCCGCCGTCCTCCAGCTCGTCAATGTCGACTCCGGCGACCTCCTCGGCCGCGACGGTCAGGCCGTCGCCACCGTCCACCGCGACGAGGGCAACGGACTCGTCAACATCTCCACCTCCCGCCCGCCGGGCGTCAAAGGTGTCGAAGGGCAGGGAACAGTCTGCGTCCTCACCTTCAAGGCCGTCGGCCCTGGAGACTCCACCCTCGCCCTGCCCAAGGTCGCCGCTCGCAACAGCGCGCAGGGCAACCTCTCCATCACCGGCGCCACCGCCACCGTTCACGTCAAGTAAATGGCAGTGCTCACCCCCATCGCGCGCACGGCTCCCTCCCCGCCACGCCCTCCGGCCCGCTCACCCCACCTGTGCGGTCCGCAAACCGCCCTCACCCGCGAAGCCGGTCTCACGCTCGTCGAGCTCATCATCACCGTCGCCATCGTCGCCATCCTCGCCTCAGCCGCCGTCCCCGTCGCCCGCTTCGAGGTCAAGCGCGAAAAAGAACGCGAGCTCCGCCGCGAGCTCTGGGAGATGCGCGACGCCATCGACCGCTACAAGGACGCCGCCGACAAGGGCGCCTTCCAAACCAAGGCCGACAGCATCAACTACCCACCCGACCTGCAAACCCTCGTCGACGGCGTCGACGTCCAAGGCAAGAAAGTCCGCTTCCTTCGCTCCATCCCCACCGACCCCATGACCCACTCCACCGAGTGGGGCCTCCGCTCCAACCAGGACGACGCCGACTCCGACTCCTTTGGCGGTCAAAACGTCTTCGACGTCCACTCCAAAAGCCAGGGAACAGGCCTCGACGGCACAAAATACAACACATGGTAGCCTCCACCCCCATCCCGCCGCCGCGCCGCCGCCCCTCCCCCCAGGCCGGCTTCACCCTGCTCGAACTCATGATCGTCATGGTCGTCATCGGCATCCTCGCCGCCATCGCCATCCCCTCCTACACCAACAACGTCCGACACGCCAAAGAAGCCGTCCTCCGCGAAGATCTCCGGACCATGCGTTCCGCCATCGACGCCTACACCGTCGATAAACAGAAAGCCCCCCAGGAACTCCAGGACATCGTCGAAGCCGGCTATCTCAAGACCATGCCCGTCGACCCCTTCACCCATCGGTCCGACACCTGGGTTCCTGCCCAGTCCGACACCCTCTCCTCCGTCGACCAGACCGATCAAGGCGGTATCGACGACGTCCACTCCGGAGCCCAGATGACCGCCTCCGACGGCACCGCCTACAACACCTGGTAGCCTCCCCCGCTCCCTACCGCGGCGGCAGCGCCTGCAGTCCGCTGTCCGGCGCCGGAAAGACCGTGCCGCACCCCCGGCACATGAACGAGTGGCTCCACTGCGCAAACGCCCCCGGGTACACCCTCCAGTTGAACCAGATCGCCCGCACCACCAGGGCGCCCAGCAGCAGTCCCGTCCCCACCCACACCACCCCAACAAACTCCGCCACCGTCCCCCACTGCCCGTCCGTGAATGCCGATTGGTCCGCCACCGGAGGCACGGACAACACCGCACCGCGATGCCGCGCCGACGCCCTCCGGCTCACCGCCGCCGCCCGCGCCCGTGCGTTCACCCCCTGCTCGTCCCGCGTAAAGCCCTGCAACACCGCAAACACGCCCGACAGCACAAGCAGAATCATCAGCGGCCACAGCACCGATCGCCTCTCCGGCGGGGACGCCAGACCCCCAACCAGCGTCTGCGACGTCGTCGTTCCGGCGTACCCGCTCCGGGAGCGCCAGTTCCGCACATGCGTCCCCGTCCCGTACACCATCGGCAGACTCTGCGTATACCGGTCACCACACCGCGGACACGGAAACCCCATACCGCATACTACCCACGCCGCCTTCAGTCCGCGGCAACCCTCTCCACCCTGTCAAACTCCCCACACATCCCTCCATCCCCCCGCAACAAGCCCTCGCCGCCCGAATCAAAAGCGCGCATACTTACGTCCAATAGGTACGTCGGTTCTCCGTCGCGTAGCGTCTCCGCGCCCGAGCTCCGGCCAGGAGCCATTCCCCATGCGTCTGCTCGCGTCCCTCCCCCTCGTCGTCGTCCTTTCGGGCGCAACCCCGGCCCTCCTCGCCCAGCTCGCGCCATCGCCCGCACCCGTTCCGACCACGCAGACGCCTGCCTCCACCACGACACCCCGGACACCCACCCCCGGACCCATCCCAAAGGACCCCGGAACCACCGCGCCCACGCCCGCCGACAACAAAAGAGCCGCCGACGCCGTCAAGGCCCAAAATAGCCAGACCGACTCCCTCCCGTCCCCCGGCGAAAACCTCGATCCGCACATCAAGAAGGGCTCCGAAGAAGACGTCAACGCCATCGGCACACGCAACATCGGCGGCCGCGGCCTCGGCAACTTCTACTCCACCGACTGGGAGATCCGCAACGGCAAGGCCTACTCCATGGAGATCGAGAAATCCGCCCACCTCGTCACGGACCCGGTCGTCGTCGAGTACATCAACCGCATCGGCCAAAACCTGGTCAAAAACTCCGACGCCAAGGTCCCCTTCACCATCAAGGTCATTGACTCGGACGAGATCAACGCCTTCGCCCTCCCCGGCGGCTTCTTCTACGTCAACTCCGGTCTCATCCTCGCCGCCGACGAGGAGGCCGAGCTCGCCGGTGTCATGGCCCATGAGATCTCCCACGTCGTCGCCCACCACGCCGCCCGGCAGATGACCAAGATGAACTACGCGCAGATGGCCTCCATCCCAATCATGATCATGACCTCCGGCTCCTACACCGGCTACGGCATCTACGAGGCCACGCAACTCGCCATCCCCGTCGCCTTCCTCAAGTTCTCCCGCATGGACGAGTCCGAAGCCGACTTCCTCGGCCTCCAATACATGTACAAGGCCGGCTACGACCCCCAGGCCTTTATCCAATTCTTCGAAAAGATCGACGCCCTCGAAAAACATAAGCCCGGTGCCGTCGCCAAGCTCTTCTCCGACCACCCCCAGACCCCCGACCGCATCGCCCGCTCCGAGGACGAGATCGCCTCCATCCTCCCCGCCAAGCCCGACTACATCGTCACCACCTCCGAGTTCGACGACGTCAAGGCCCGCCTTGCCCGCATCGAGAACAAGCGCAAACTCAACGACAAAAACAACGGCAACAAGCCCACCCTCCGTCGCGTCGGCGGCTCCAACAACGACCCCAACAATCCCACGCACAACTCCGGCGACGACCGACCCACCCTCTCCAAACGCAACTAGGCCGCCTTTGCCCTTAGCGCGTCTTTGCCTCGAGCGCTTTGCCTCTAGCGCCTTTGCCTCTAGCGCCTTTGCCTCTAGCGCTTTGCCTCTAGCGCCTTGCCTCTAGCGCGTCTTTGCCTCTAGCGCTTTGCCTCTAGCGCCTTTGCCTCTAGCGCCTTTGCCTCTAGCGCCTTTGCCTCTAGCGCCTTTGCCTCTAGCGCCTTTGCCTCTAGCGCCTTTGCCTCTAGCGCTTTGCCTCTAGCGCGTCTTTGCCTCTAGCGCTTTGTCTCCAGCGTCTCTTGCCTTAAGCTTTCACTATGGCCACCACCGTCCCCTACACCACCGGCTACACCGACGACCACGCCAAAGCCGGCCTCGACACCACCTTCCCCCCCATCGAAACCTGGGAAAACCAGTTCGCCTCCTACGAAATCCTCATCGACGACCCGGAGTTCACCTCCGTCTGCCCCAAAACCGGCCTGCCCGACTTCGGCGTCATCACCGTCCGCTACATGCCCCGCAAAACCTGCCTTGAGCTCAAAAGCCTCAAGGAATACCTCTTCTGCTACCGCAATCTCGGCATCTTCCAGGAAAACATCGTCAACCAGATCCTCGATGACGTCGTCCGCGCCACCGACCCCGTCTGGGCCGAGATCAAGGGTGACTTCCGTCCCCGCGGCGGCATCTCCACAGTCGTCACCGCCTACCACCCCCGCACCGAAGCCGACCCCCGCCGCTAGGCTCCCGCCCAAAACCTGGCCCAGAGCGCCGAACTTCGCGTTCCCTGCAGATTGGGCGCCGAGCTGCGTCCCACGCCACATCTGCCCTGAGCATCCTCCCGCCTTCATCTGAAGGGAAGGCACACCACCCGCAGCATCCAAAGACGCACCTTATCCACAACCCAGCCCCACCCCTCCCAAGGCCCACCATGCACGGCTTCACCGAAAATCAACTGCTTGGCGCCTTTCTCGCCATCCTTGCCGTCCTCCTCGCAGCCCGCGGCACCGCTGAGCTCAGTCGCCGGCTCAAGCAGCCCGAGGTCCTCGGCGAGCTCCTCGGCGGCTTCGTCATCGGACCCTCCGTCCTCGGCGCCGTCTTCCCGGGCACCTTTCACGAGCTCTTCGGCAACCCCGCCGTCTCCCTCGCGCTCCAGTGGATGTCCTGGATCGGCGCCATCCTGCTCCTCATGATCGCCGGCATGGAAGCCGACCTCGCCATCCTCCGGCAAAAAGTCGTCCCCGGCCTGCTCGCGGCAGCCGGTGCCATCGGAGCCTCCGTCGCCCTCGGCACGTTCTTCGGCATCAGGCTCTTCGCGCTCGAGCCCACCAGTGCCTTCTTTCTCGGCCTCGTGCTCTCCGTCACCGCCGTCAGCGTCGTCGCCAAGCTCCTCATCGAGCGCGAAGCCCTCCGCCGCGACTACGCCCAGGTCCTGCTCGCCGCCGGCATCGCCGGCGAGGTCCTCGTCTGGCCTCTCATCTCCATCGTCTCCTCCGTCCAGCACAGGGGCAATCCCTGGGTCGCCGGCCTCCGCGCCTCAGGTCTCGCCGCCCTCTTCTTCCTCTTCATGTTCACCCTCGGCAGGCGCTTCACCTACTGGAGCATGCGCCGCGTCGCCGACACCACGGGCATCCCCAACGGCGAGCTCTCCCTCATCCTCGTCTTGCTCTTTGCCTCCGCCGCCATCACCACCAGCCTCGGTCTCCACCCTCTGCTCGGCGCCTTCGTCTTCGGTGTCCTCCTCGGCAAGGCACCCCGAGCCACCGTCCCCCTCAAAGAACGCATCCAGGCCGTCACCATCGCCCTCTTCGCACCCATCTTCTTTGGGCTCGCCGGCATGCGCGTCAATCTCTTCAACCTCCGCGGCCTCACCTCCCTCAAAGCCATCCTGGTTCTGCTCGTCTTCGGCGCCCTCGCCAAAGCGCTCTTCGGCTTCGCCGGCGCACGCCTCGGCGAACTCCCCGCCTGGGAGGCCGCCACCGTCGGCGTCGGTCTCACCCTCAAGGGAGGTACCGATGTCGTCGTCGCCATCGTCGGCACAGAGCTCCTGCTCCTCTCGTCCGACCTCTACACCACCTACGCCGTCGTCGCCATCCTCACCGTCATCGCCACTCCGCCGCTCATGAACTGGCTCTCGGGCCACACCAAACCCGGCGAAGACGAACTCAAACGCCTCAACCGCGAAGAAGCCCGCAAACTCGCCTACCTCGCAGACCGCGAGCGTGTCCTGGTCCCCCTCGACCCCGACCTCATGCCAGCCCTCTCAGCCCGAATCGTCGCCGCCATCGCCGCCGGCAAGCATCTCGAAAACGAGCTCTTCGACGTCACCGAGGTCGCCCTCGAAGCCCCCGCCAAACACTCCGCCGAAGCTCCCGAAGTCCACGAGTCCGTCGCCGAAGCCTCCATCGCCCTCGCCGAAGCCGCGACCCTCGACATGGTCGAGGTCGCCCGCATCGCCAGCTCTCCCGAGAAGACCCTCGCAACACTCGAAACCGCCGCCGACTCCCAGCACCTCCTCGCCATGGGCGCACCCCGCGCCTTTGGCGAGGTCTCCCTCAGCTTCGGACCCGCCCAGGACCGCATCCTCCGCGAGGTCTCAACCGACGTCCTCCTCACCGTCCACCCCGACGCCGACTTCGACCAGCCCAGGCGCATCCTCGTGCCTCTCACCGCCCTGGCCCACTCCTACGCCGCGGCAGACGTCGCCGCCTATATCGCCAAAGGATGCAACGCCGAGGTCGTCCTGCTCGCCGTCATGGCCCCCCGCCTCGGCCCGCTCTTCTGGCGCGAACGCAAACACCGCGACCTCCTCCAGGCCGGCTACACCATCACCCGCGAAGCCAAAAAGCGCATCTCCCACCTCGACGTCCGCCTCCAGGAGTCCGTCCTCCTCTCCCCAACCCCGGTCGAGGCCATCACCGCCGAGCTCAAACGCACACCCTACGACCTCCTTGTCCTCGGCAGCGTCCTCCGCTCCAGCCCGGATGGCATCGCCCTCGGCAGCACCGTCGAACACCTCCTTCAAGTCGTCAACATCCCCCGCGTCCTCCTCGTCTCCCGCAGCGTCGAAGTCTCCGCCGCCCCCTGATCGCATAAGAGCTCTGCCCCGCCCCGTCCACCGTAGCCGGCACCCCGCCCGCGCTCTGCCTCGGCTCCCATCCGCTGCCTTCGCCGCTGCCGGCCCCCCCCCCCGCGCCCTGCCGTCGTCGGTGCTCCTCTATCGTCGTTCCCAAAGGGATCTGCGTCCGCCTTTGCCTCCGCTGTTGCCGGTGCCCTGTGGTTGTCATCCCGCAGGGATCTGCTTTCGCCTTTGCCTCTGCTGTTGCCGTTGCCGTTGCCCTGTGATTGTCGTCCCGCAGGGATCTGCGTCCGCCTTTGCCTCTGCTGTCGCCGTTGCCGTTGGGTTGTCATCCCGCAGGGATCTGTTTTCGCCTTTGCCTCTGCTGTTGCCGTTGCCCTGTGATTGTCGTCCCGCAAGGATCTGCGTCCGCCTTTGCCTCTGCTGTCGCCGTTGCCGTTGGGTTGTCATCCCGCAGGGATCTGCTTTCGCCTTTGCATTACCTGTACCATCCCCACCGCCGAACTCACCGCGAAACCAACACCCGCCTCTCCCCCATCGGGAGCGCCACCCGCGGCAGCTCCCGTGCCTCCACGCACCGTCGGAAGTCCTCCACCCGCCACCCAAGCACATCCCGGGCCGCGTCCACACCGACAAAGTAGCCTCGCCCCGGCCGTCGCCGCTCTGCGTTCACCACCAGGGCCGGCAGCGGCGGCCAGTCGTTCTCCGCGCACCACGTCCCCACACCTCGCAGCACCCTTCCCATCTGCACCGGAATCAGCGGCAGCGGCCCAAACTCAATTAGTCCTTTGTACGAGATCAGATACCCCGCCGGAAACATCTCCGCCGCCTCCGCCACCCCCACATCGCGGCACCGCCAGACGTGGCACAGCAGCGCCTGCATCGTCCCCCGCACACTCTCCCCCGATCCCATCCCGCCAGCCTACCCCACCCACCCCAATGCCTGGCGAAATCAAGCCAGCTCAACAGAAGAATCCGCTCCCGCCCTTACCCTGCCATCCCCCCTCCTGGTTGTCATTCCCGAAGGGAATCTGCGTTTGCCGTTGCTGTTGCCGTCCCCCTTGCCCTTGTTTTTTTGTTGTCATCCTGAGCGGAGCGAAGGACCTGCTGTTGCTGTTGCTGTTGCAGTTGCCCCTCTTGGTTGTCATTCCCGAAGGGAATCTGCTGTCGCCCTTGCCCTTGTTCTTTTTGTTGTCATCCTGAGCGGAGCGAAGGACCTGCTGTTGCTGTTGCCCCTCTTGGTTGTCATTCCCGAAGGGAATCTGCTGTCGCCCTTGCCCTTGCCGTCCCCCTTGCCTCGCTTGGTTGTCATTCCCGAAGGGAATCTGCGTTTGCTGTTGCTGTTGCAGTTGCCCCTCTTTTTGTCATTCCCGAAGGGAATCTGCGTTTGCCGTTACCCTTGCCGTCCCCTTGCCCCGCTTGGTTGTCATCCCCGAAGGGAATCTGCTGTCGCCCATGCCATCCCCTCCCCCAAAATGGCGCAACACCCCACCTCAACCCTCTACCCTGGACACAAGCACTACAAGAGCCCGGCCGCAAACGTGGCCGGGCTCGCTTTATCCACCTCAACCCAAAACCCAAGGTCCAGACCTATCCCGTCTCGATCCAATATTTTGCGCAACATCCATACCCCCGGGGAGGGAAGCTCCAGCCATGTCCGACACCACCACCACCACCGCACCCACCCGCTTCCAGTGCCGCCACATCTTCACCGACGGCCACCGCTGCGGCTCCCCCTGCCTCCGCAACGAGCAGCTCTGCTACTTCCACCACACCACCCGCCGCCCCCCCGCCCCCAGCCCCCACCCGCGCCGCCGCCGCGCCGCCTTCGACCTCCCCCTGCTCGAAGACCGCTCCGCCGTCCAGGCCGCCCTCAACCAAATCCTCGGGCGCCTCGCCGCCAACACCCTCGACCCCCGCCGAGCCGGCCTCCTGCTCTACGGCCTCCAGATCGCCGGCGCCAACCTCCCCCAGACCGCCCGCCAGCCATCAGCCCCTCGCTCCACACCGTCTTGGCGCCAGGCCCGCTCCCTCAACGCCCCCGCCCCCAGGCCCGAACTCACCGTCGAAGAGATCACCTCCGACCCGGCACTCGGCACCCTCGCCCCACCCGCGCCCCTCGAAACCCCCGCCCGCAAGCAATCCATCGCCGACTTCATCATCGAGGACCTCCGCCGAACCCAGGAACGCAAAGCCGCCGAAGCCGCCGAAGCCGCCAAACTCGCCCCCGACACCCAAGAAACACCTGCCCCATCCCAGGAAGAACCCGCCCCAAACCCGCCGGCCATCCTCCCCACCCTCCAGGGCGCCGCCGAACCACCGCAGCCGCAGCCACAACCGTCGAAGCGATCTCGCTTAGCTGCGCCCCCGGCATCCCGCCTGGTAAACCTTCGGTTTGTGCCACTCCTCGTCGGTCGCGAAGATAATGCACGTCTCCCCGGTATCCGTGTTCAACCTCCACGTGATGTCACCCTGCCGGTAGAGTTGGTATCGACTCCCACCCTTGCCGAACTTCTCGCCGTCCGGCGGTTCCGGCGAAATGCTGTCCGCCGCCGGAGGTGCCACTCCGTGTGCGCTCGAAGCACCGTTCGCCGTCAGCTCGCTCCCACCGCTGGAACTTGGCTGCACCTGCATCTCACCCGCCGAGTTCGTGCCGCTCGCCCGAACAATCTGGCCGCCGCTGTAAATCTCCTCACTGGTTCGCTTCGCCGAGTAGCTGTTATACCCCACATACCCAAAGACCCCGACAATCAGCACCAAAAGACCGATCAGCACTCGTCTCAGCACAGGCTAACCTCTCGCGCACCCGGTCCGGTCTCCGCGCGTAACGCCAGCTCCGCCGTCCCTGCTGCCGCCTTCCAGCACACCATCGCGCCCTCGCGTTCATCTCGCTAAGCACCTCCATCATCGCGCCTCGGACGCTCCGCCGCCAGTGAAAAGTGCACCGGTACGGTTGCAATCACCCCTCCTGTCATCAAGACCAATAACCCAGCCAGACCCTCCCTCGCGCCGCCCCGGCGCAGGCGTATCATGAGTACGTGCCGAAGTACACGATCGTCGTCCCCTTCCACAATGAAGAAGAAAATGTCACCGCACTCTACGACCGGCTGAAAGCCGTCATGGAGCAGGTCGGCGAAACCTTTGAACTCGTATTCGTCGATGACGGATCACGCGATCGAACCTACCGGCTCCTGGAAGAGATCGCAGCCGTGGACTCCCGTGTCCTGATCATCAAACTCCGACGCAACTTCGGCCAAACCTCCGCCCTCGCCGCCGGCTTCGATCACTCCCAGGGCGACTTTGTCCTCGCAATGGACGGTGACCTCCAGCACGACCCTGACGAAGTCCCAGCCTTTCTCACAAAACTCGAAGAGGGCTACGACGTGGTCAGCGGGTGGCGGGCACAGCGGGGAGATAACTTCCTGCTCCGCCGACTCCCCTCACGTGCGGCCAACAAACTTATGGCTTGGCTCTCCGGTGTCCAGATCCACGACTTCGGAACCACCTTCAAGGCGTACCGTCGCGAGATCATCCAAAACATCCCGCTCTATGGCGAAATGCATCGCTTCATCCCAGCCCTCGCCAGCTGGTACGGCGCGACCATCTGCGAGATCCCCATCTCCAACCCGGCACGCGTCGCGGGCAAAAGCCACTATGGCCTGTCCCGCACTATCCGGGTCTTCTTCGACCTCCTCACCATCCGCTTTCTCCTTAAATACATGACGCGACCCTTGCACTTCTTCGGCAGCGTCGGCGCAGTCGGCATGCTCACGGGTTCGCTCCTGGCACTCTGGATGCTTGTGCTCAAGCTGGTCACGAAAGGCTCCGTTCTTGACCAGCACGGTCCCATCTTCATCATCGCCGGCGTACTCATCCTTGCAGGTATCCAAATGCTCGGGATCGGACTCCTGGGCGAACTGCAGGTCCGGCACTTCCACACCGCGAACCACCGCGCACCGTACGCGGTTGATCGCACCGTCCGCCTCCGGTCGAGCGAGGAAAGCCTGCTGCAGTAAGTGCGGCGTCCTCCTCCTGCGCCGCGGCCTATCCTGAACCTACTGATATCGACGGAGCAGCCCCAGAACCTTCCCCTGGATGGCGACGTTCGCAGCCGGGGCGTAGATCGGCTCCATCTCCGAGTTGGAGGGCTGTAGGCGGATCATGGTGCCCTCGCGATAGAAGCGCTTCAGCGTCGCTTCCGAGCCGTCGACCAGCGCCACCACGATCTCTCCCTCCCGGGCAGTACGGGTGCGTTCGATAAGCACAAAATCCCCGCTCACGATGTGCTCGTCGCGCATCGAGTCGCCCGTCACCTCGAGAGCGAACACCTCTCGGCTTCCGACGATGTCGCCAACCGAGATGCTCTCCGCCGTCTCGACGGCCTCAACCGGGCGCCCTGCCGCAATGCGGCCCAGCAACGGCATCCGGTCGGCGCTGCGCCGTTGCGGTGTCCGGCTCGGAAGAACGTCGATGGAGCGGCTCCGATTGTGGGCACGCTGCAGCATCCCCTTCGCCTGAAGATTGGTCACGTGCTTGTGAACGGTTGCCAGCGAGTTGAGCCCCAGCCCGCTCGCAATCTCTTCATAAGAAGGAGAATATCCGTTCGTCTGGGTGAAGTTGCTGAGAAAGTCAAGAACCTCTTTTTGCCGCCGTGTGATGGCCATGTCCGCATTCTAGCGAAGAGAAAGCGAACTGGTACAGCGAAATCTGGGTACAGACGTACAACTCTCGTTACCTTCGTTAGTCTCCGCCCAGCTTGCACCGAAGTTGCAGTGGGCAAAAGCTTAGGGCAGCTAAGGTTAGAGGAGAGCCGAAGCAGCCCATCTGCTGTGATCGGCCAACCAACGCCTTCACGCGTCAGGCAGGTCGTTATGCGAACCATCGTTGTTCAACCCGATGCCGCACTCGGGCAGCTTCTCGCCCGCTCCCTTCATAACGAAACCAACGAGGCAGACTGGTGCTCCGATGGTGAGGCCGCTCTAGCGAAAATCGAGACATCCGAATACGACCTTATGCTTCTCGACTTCCATCTCCCTCGATTGAGCGGACTTGATGTCCTGCGCCATATGCAGGAGCGCTTCACCAACTGTTCCCTGATCCTCCTGCTCTCGGAAGATCTGCTTGAAGTGCGCGTGCGCTGCCTAGACCTCGGCGCTGATGATTGCATTCTGAAGCCGTTCAGCCTGCAGGAGTTGACTGCTCGCTGTCGCGCCCAGCTTCGCCGGCGTGCCCGCCTTAGCGGAGCGACTGTTGAACACGGTGACTTAATCTTGCGGCGGAAGACGCGCTCGGTATCGCGTGCCGGTATCGCAGTTGAGCTTACGGGAAAGGAGTTCGCCCTCCTCGAGGTTCTTGTAGAGCGTCGGGGAAGATGCGCAAGCCGTATGGAGCTGCTTCGGCAGGTTTTTCAACTGCCGGAAAACTCGCCAACCAACGTTGTAGAGGTGTACGTCAATTACCTACGGCGAAAGCTCAGTGCTGGTGAACTTGCATCTGCGCCACCACTGATCGAGACGGTGCGCGGATCGGGATACCGCATCGCGGAGCCGACGTTCAGTTCGTCCTCCCCTGCTCTCAACTCCGAAAACCAGATGCAGGTTGTGTCCATATGAAGAACTCAGCGGTGCAGGAAAGTGGGAGACGCTCTGATGTTTCATGAGTCTCTGATCCATCTCGCTGACCAGCGCTCTGCATCTGTGGCACCTCGCTCGGTAGTCATCGCCTGCAGCGACCGCTCGACACGTTCTCGTCTGCGGCAGGTCTTGGAAGAGATGCGGTGGAGCGTTCGTGAAACTGGTGGTGCGGCCGAGACCATCATCGAAGTCGAACGGATTGTCCCTGAAGCTCTAGTGGTAGACACCTGGCTCCCGGACCTTGAACTCTCCGAGTTTGTTGTTCTTCTGCAGAACACCCATCCAGCGCTTGAGATCATACGCGTCGATGGTGTCGCGCTGCACAAAGGCGCCAAGGCGCAGCGACGTCAGGAGTTGATGGCCTGTTTGCGGGACCTCGAACCCGCTTTTCCTGGCTCTGGCGCACCAGGCCGTCAGCCGGTCCACAAAGAAGTAAGCCGCGGACAGGCGGGCTCCATCGCGCAACATGAGACCGAGACAGCGCAAGCCGCTCTTGGCGCCTTGGTTGGCTCAAGCCGCCCTGTGCAAGAGCTGATCGAGGTCATTCGTCTGGTTGCGCCCTGTGACACAACCGTGCTCATTGAAGGGGAGACTGGGACAGGCAAGGAGCTCGTGGCCCATGCGCTCCATGCCTGCAGCGCCCGGAGCTCACGGCCTCTGGTGATCCTCAACTGTGCAGCTATACCGGAGACATTGCTCGAAGCTGAGCTCTTCGGGCATGCGCGCGGGGCCTTTACAGGGGCCGTGCAATCTCGGACCGGTCGCATCGAGGCGGCGGACGGGGGGACCCTGTTTCTTGATGAGATCGGGGAGATGCCGCTCGCGCTTCAGGCCAAGATGCTCCGCTTTCTTGAATGCGGAGAACTACAGCGCATTGGGGATAACAGCGTCTCGCGCGTTGACGTGCGAGTTGTAGCGGCGACGCACCAGCACCTGGAGCAGCGAGCGGAAGAGGGTACATTTCGCCTTGATCTGTACCACCGATTAGCCGTCTTTCCGATCGACGTCGCTCCCCTTCGAGATCGTATGGTAGACATACCGTCTCTTCTGGAACACATTCTGGACCGACTCTCCAGTCGAATCCCTGCCGGCCATGGAGGGCGTAAGTCGATCTCCGCGGACGCGCTGGATGAGCTCCTTGCACACCGGTGGCCGGGCAACATCCGGGAGCTGAAGCACGTGATCGAGCGAGCGGTCATCCTAAGCGGAGACTCGACTTCGATCGACCGCGACCACATCCGGATTCGACGTCGCCCCCGGTAGCTCACACATTCCAAGCCGAGCTGAATCACCCGCCGTGCGAGGAGCACGGGCGGCAGTCGGTGCGCCATTCGACCGTATCGATACCAATTGTAAGTTGGCACTTAGGCGAAAACTTAGTGCCGGTTATTCGCTTCGTCTTCGCTGATACGTTTCGCCTGTTTTTCACTTACGGATCGAGGCGAAGCTTCCACATCTCAAGATCGGCAAACTATTCACTGGGAACTATTTACCCAATCCGCGGGGCGAAGCCTAGGTGAATCTTAATAGAAACCGTAGCGAAATAGGCCAGTGACGTGCTTTTCTTTCAAGCGAAACGCAGGGCACACGAAAAGCGTTCGGGATCGGGAGAAGAGACATGGCGAGCATGGCGATGACGGCGGCGGCGGGGATGGCGAACGGGGCGGCGGTTCTCTTCGGTCGAGCGGGAGAGATTGGGGAAGCCTGGGGCGGGGATGACCTGGTCCTGGAATACATGCCCATGGTACGAGCGATTGCCCGCAAGCTTCACCGTGGCCTGCCGCAGCATATCGAACTGGAGGACTTGGTATCTGCCGGAGTGCTTGGGCTGTTGGACTCTTCCGCGAAGTTCGATGCTGCCCGACACGCCAGCTTCAAGACGTATGCCCAGTTCCGGGTCCGGGGGGCGATCCTGGATTCTCTACGGGAGCTGGACTGGGGGACGCGGGATCTGCGCCGCCGGGGGCGTGACATACAGACCGCGATCGCGACGTGCGCCCAGCGGCTCCGACGGACGCCTGAGGAGGCGGAGATCGCCAGCGAGTTGGGGATTGGGGTGGCGGAACTGCGGGCCTCTCTGGGGGACCTCCACCAGCTTGAGGTGGGAAGCCTGCAAGTGGAGCGCGGCGAGGACTCCGACGAGGAAGAGATCAGCTATCTCGCTGACCCGAGCGAGCCTGGAGCCCTGTTCCACTGTCTCAAGGGCGAGCTTCGGCAGCATCTGGTGGAGGCGATCGACGAACTGCCTGAGCGCGAGCGCCTGGTGATCACGCTGTACTACTACGAAGAGCTCACCCTCAAGGAGATCGGTTCGGTGCTTGGGGTTGTGGAGTCTCGTGTCTCGCAGCTTCGGTCGAGCGGGGTTTTGCGGCTGCGGGCGGCGCTGGAAAAGCTTCGCTAAGCGAGGGGTGGGGCGGGGATGGAACGCGGCTAGGGGAGTGGGTTGCTGGCGATGGTGGAAGAGGACTCAGCAGCGAGGTGCGGCCCGAGGCCCAGCTTGATGATGGCCCGGGAGTCTGGGACGAGCTTGGTCTGCCAGCCGTGGTCGGACTGGTACCGCTGCATGGCGGACTGGGTTGCGGCGTCCCAGTGTCCGGTGGGTTCCTCGGAGAGGTACCCGGCACCGGCAAGGGCCTGCTGGATCTCGGAGGCACGGCTGTCGTCGATGGTGCGCTGGCCGAGCGATCTCGCTGTCGTGTGGCTCACTCGCCTGGCGTAGGTCCGTTGAGCCGTTGCGCCGCGATGAGTCCGGCTGGACGCGAACAGGGGAAGAGAGACCACGACGAGCAGCGATCCAGTCACGAGTGAGCGAAGGGTCATGCGGTGGAGACCTCGGGCTGAGAGTGAACGACGGGTAATGATTTCTTCGAGATGAGGGTACCGTTATTTTGTGTTATCCGGCAACACCCCCGGAGAGGATTGCGATGACCAGAACCGGGGATGCCAGGGGTGAGAGCGGGCGCGTGAGGTGCTGTTCCAGCCTTGAGATGTCTGGCCTGGCACACGGATGCTGTATCCCACCCCCCCCCCCCGCTTGTTGCGCAAAATCTTCAAAACAGGGATTTTAGATCCGGACCTCTGCCGCGGTGGATGTCACCTTGAGCCCGGACCGGGTTGGCGGAGGGCATGGCGGGTATGGTAGACCCGCGGACGGGAGGGACGGTTGGGTGTGCAGGCGCGGGACGCGGTGCACGTATGACTTGAGGATACGGGATTGGTGACACGTGAAGTGCCGTGAGAGCGGAACTGCAATCGCGGCTGGGCGGGTGAGAGGCCTCGACGCAGAGTCCATGCAGGATGACAACAGGAGGAGCAAGTGCACGGCAGATGCAGTTTGCTTCGGAGAGGGCGAGAGGCCCTGCCTTTGGGAGTGCTACGAAGCGTCAGAGGGTGGCATTGAGGAGGTCGACGGCCTGCCAGTCGCTATGCTCGATGGCTGCGCGGATCTGCGCGGGAGTGTGGCCAGCTTGGGTCTCTTTGTAGGCGAAGACGGCTTCTTTCATGCAGGTGGAGCAGGCGGCCCCGTGGGTGCCTTCGAAGCAGCTGTGGAGGCTTTTGTGGCCGAGGGCCTGGTCGCAGCGGCAGTAGCAGGGAAGTTGGTAGATGACGCCGGGTATCTTGCCGGCCATGACGTAGGCCGTTGTCTGATAGGAGTGCGTGAAGTATGGACCGGTAAGTTGTTCCCCTGCCAGGAGGGGCGGGGCGGACTTGGAGAGGCCTGCGATGTGATAGGCAGGGATATCGGATGCCGGGTTAGACCACTGCGCCGTAGCGGCGAGCGTTGCGAGGACGAGCCCGAGAGCTCCAACAAGACGCTTCATGAGGGAGATTTTACCGAACGTTGCTCAATCTGCGCAGAGAAAGAGAGGGTGTGGGCGGGGGGGAGCTAGCACTTCTGGAGAGAGGAGGAGGGTCTGAGAGCAAGGCGTCCAGCGGAAAAAAGACGGCACGAACCCCGATGCTCTGAGACTCGTGCCGGGAGGCCAGTGACGCAACCCTGGCCGGGGAGCCGATGGCTCGACCCGACACAACCTGTCGTGGGATGTCTCTCCACTGCAACGATGGTACATGCTACGGAGAATGGAAGCAAGCCTCTGAGAACATCCAACTATTCATATAGACGCAGAAGCTGATGAGGAGTTGCACCCGTGGTGAAGATGTTTCAAAGGGGCTTGGGTAACTCGCGGGATGGAGTGGATATGCTGGAGGGGTGGACCTCCGGGCGACCGGGTGAGACCACGAATGAGGATCCGCTGCAGCCATGGTGCGAGTTTCGGTGATTATTCCTGCGTTGAACGAGGTGGATGTGATCGGCGGGGTGGTGCGGGATCTGCCGTGGGAGATGGTTTCGGAGTGCCTGGTGGTGGACAACGGGTCGGTGGACGGGACCGCGGAGGCAGCGGAGACGGCGGGGGCTCGGGTGATCCGGACGGAGCGGGGGTATGGGAGGGCGTGCCTGGCGGGTTCTGTGGCGGCCTCGCCGGAGAGCGAGGTGCTGGTCTACTGTGACGGGGACGGGGCGGATGTGACGGAGGAGATGGGGCGGCTGGTGGAGCCGATTGCGGCGGGGGCGTATGACTTTGTGATCGGAAGCCGCATCCGGGGACGGAGGGAGCCGGGATCGATGCTGGGGAGCCAGGTGTTTGCGGCGCACCTGGTGGGATGGCTGTTGCGGTGGATGCCTTCGGTGGGGCGACGGGCGCGGTATACGGATATGTGTGCGTTCCGGGCGATCCGGCGGGAGTCGTTGGAACGACTACGGATGAGCGAGATGACATATGGCTGGAATCTGGAGATGCAGATTCGGGCGGCGCAGATGGGGTTGCGGGTTCTGGAGGTGCCGGTGGACTACCGGTGTCGGGCGGGCGGGGTGAGCAAGGTTTCGGGAGATCTGCGGGCGTCGTGGCGAACGGCGAAGCGGATCTTTGCGGTGCTGTATCGGGTGGGGGTGAGGGCGGCTTAGAGGCGAAGGCTGCGAGGGGCAAAGGCCGCTCAAGGGCAAAGGCGCTGAAGGCAAAGGCGGCTCAAGGCAACGGGGAGGCGAGATGAGGGGCAAGTTGGGCGAGGCGGCGATCGAGCTGGAGCGGGTCTGGGTGGCGCGTGGGGAGCGGGGAGTGCTGGAGGATGTGAGTCTTCGGGTGGAGGCGGGGGAGCACCTGGCGATTCTCGGGCCGAATGGGTGTGGGAAATCGACGCTGCTGAAGACGCTGTTATGTGAGCTTTATCCGTTGGCGGTGAACGCGGATGGCAGCCGCCCGCTGGTGCGGCTGTTTGGGCGGGAGCGGTGGGATGTGACGCGGCTGCGGCGACGGATGGGGGTGGTGGGGGCGGAGTTGCCGGGGCCGCCGACCCTGACGACGAAGGGTCTGGATGCGGTGGTGACGGGGTTCTTTTCGAGCGCCACAATCTGGCCGTATCTGGTGGTGACGGAGGCGATGCGGGAGCGGGCGGAGGAGCTGCTGGTGCTGGTGGGGGCGGAAGGCTTGCGGGAGCGGATGGTGGGGGAGATGAGCGCGGGGCAGCAGCGGCGGGTGATGATTGCGCGGGCGCTGGCGGGAAGTGGCGAGGGCGGGGAGGCGGAGATGCTGTTGCTGGATGAGCCCTCGAATGCGCTGGACTTGAAGGCGCAAGGGGAGCTGCGGGAGCTGATGAGCGGGCTGGCGCGGAGGGGGGTAAGCCTGATGCTGATCACGCACCATATCGCGGATGTTGTGCCGGAGATCGGGCGCGTACTGATGATGCGGGAGGGGCGGGTGGTGGCGGATGGAGCGCGAGGGGAGTTGCTGACGGCGGGGAGGTTGAGTGAGTTGTTTGGGACGGAGGTGCGGGTGGCGGAGGAGGATGGGATTTTGTTTGCCTGGTGAGGGTGAGATCGGTGAGTTGTTGCGCAGGGGCGACGACGGTTTGTCTTTGGGGAGCAGTAAGTGCACCATCGACCTTTCCCAAGGCGAGGACAGCGGCGAGGGCCTCCTTCGCCCTTCGCCTCCCCAAGGACCGCAGCGTTATCGAGCACGCACCTCGCGAGTTCCTCAACCGCCTCGCTGTCAGCGAGCCCGACCCGAGCCAGCCCACCCCAACCCGCACGACAGCCCGAACGGCCTCATGCCGATCCGACCCCCTCCCCAGCCCTCGACCCGAGCTCCTCCCCGGCCTCAACGCCGCTGCCGCCCGTCACCCGCCGCTGCCTCCCGCTGCCATCTCCGTCCTCACCGCTCCGCCACATGCTTCCGCTATAACAGGAAGCATGCCTTCAGCCTCGTCTCGTCGTAACGGCCCCATCGTCCTCACCATCCTCGACGGCTGGGGCTACCGGGCCGAGACCCACGGCAACGCCATCGCCCTCGCCCGCAAGCCCAGCTACGACCGCCTGCTCCGCGACTACCCCAACACCCTCCTGCGCGCCTCCGAACACTTCGTCGGCCTCCCCGACGGCCAGATGGGCAACTCCGAGGTCGGCCACCTCAACCTAGGCGCCGGCCGCATCGTCCGCATGGATATCTCCCGCATCGACGGGGCGATCGCCGACGGCTCCTTCTTCGTTGACCCCACGCTCCTCCACGCCATACACACCGCGGGAGAGAAGGGAAGCGCCCTCCACCTCTGCGGCCTCCTCTCCGACGGCGGCGTCCACTCCCACCAGCGTCACCTTTTCGCGCTCCTCCGCCTCGCCGCGCAACACGGTCTCAAGCAGGTCTTCATCCACGCCTTTCTGGATGGCCGCGACACCATGCCCACCTCCGGCTTGGGCTACCTCGAACACGTCCTTCAGCAGACGCGTGAGATCGGCGTCGGCACCCTCGCCAGCGTCTCCGGCCGCTACTTTGCCATGGACCGCGACCTCCGCTGGGAGAAGGAACGGCAGGCTTTTGACGCCATGGTCACCGGCACGCCCGCGGGCGGCCAGTACGCCGAACCCCTCGCCCGCCTGCGCGATCTCTACAACTCCGGCGTCACAGACGAGTTCGTCCCACCCTTCACCGTCGTCGACGAACACAGCACTCCCGTTGGCCCCATCCGCGACCACGACGTCGTCCTCTGCTTCAACTACCGCGCCGACCGCGTCCGCCAGATCACCCGCGTCCTCGCCCGCAACGCCGTCACCTCCACCCCACCCGCCATTCCCGATACCCTGCCCAAATCTGAAGAGCTCGAAGCCGAGATCCCCCGCTCCCTCGTGCCCGCGGACCTCACCTATATCTGCATGACCCAGTACGACAAGCAGTTCCATCTGCCCGTCGTCATCCCCGCCGAGAGTATGGATAACCTGCTCGCAAACCTGCTGGCGCAGGCCAACCTCCGCAACCTCCGCGTCGCCGAGACCGAGAAGTACGCCCACGTCACCTACTTCTTCAACGGTGGCATCGAAAAGCCCTTCGCCGGCGAAGACCGCGCCCTTATCCCCTCGCAAAAGGTCGCCACCTACGATTTGGCCCCCGAGATGTCCGCCTGCGGCATCGCCGAGGCCGTGATCAAGGCCGTCAACGACACCGCCTTCGACGTCATCATCGTGAACTTCGCCAACGCCGACATGGTTGGACACTCCGGCAAGATGGAGCCCACCATCCGTGCCGTCGAGACCGTGGATACCGAACTTGGCCGCATCTACACCGCGGTCAAGCAGCGCGGCGGATCGCTGCTCGTCACCGCCGACCACGGCAACGCCGAACTCCTCATCGACCCGCTCACCGGCGGCCCACACACTGCCCACACCACCAACCCCGTGCCTTTTGTCTATGTCACCGAGCAGGGCAACTACGCCGCATTGCGCACCGACGGCAGTCTGCGCGACATCTCCCCCACCGTCTTGAGTCTGCTCGGTCTTGAACAACCGGCAGACATGAGCGGCAACGATCTGGTCACAAACAGAGTCCCATAGCGCGGCTCAGCACTCTTCGCGAGTCGGTCTAGCCCAACAATGCCACAGTGCCATCGTCCGATCGGGCGAACGCGTGCACCACCTGGCCCTCCGCGTTGACATGCCGCAACACCATCTGCTCCGGCGAAATCTCCAGATGGCTGAAGCCGAAGACCTTCTCGGCAAACGGGCCGCGCACCTCAGGCTGCACCTTCAGGTCATACAGGTCCGCCCCGCCTGCCCCGGAGAGAAAGAAGCTCGTCGGATGCCCCGCAAACTCCAGGTGCTGCAGATCGTGGTCGTGCCCGGCGAGGTATAGATCCACCTTGTGCTCGCGCAGCAGCGGGTCCCAATCGCGGATCAGCATCGCATGGTCCCCGTGTGGTCCGTCTGAGTACACCGGATGGTGCGCCATCACCACCAGAAACGGCGTCGTCCGCGGCTTGGCTAACTCGGCGGTCAACCAGGCCAGCTGCTCGGTCCGTTGCGCCTCCGTCAACGTAAACTCGCGCCCCGCGCTCTTGCCGCCAACCTTGGGCGGATGCGGCATGTTGCTGTCGAGCGCAAGCACCGTCATCAGCGGATCGCGCTTTGGAAACTCAAACCGGTACCACAGGGCCGGCATCGTCCATCGGCCGCCCGGAAGCCGCGCATACTCAAGCTCCGCCGCAACCTTGCTCTCCGGCCACATCTGGTAGTCGTGGTTGCCCGCAATCGAGTACGCCGGGCAGTCGAACGCCGCCTTTGGATACATCTCCTCAAACTGCCACTGCCACCGTGGACTCTTGACGCCACCCTCAAGCTCGCCATACCAGCTGTCCCCCAGCATGAGCAGGGCCTCTGTCCGGAATCTTCGTTCGGCCTGGTACCGCTGCATCGCCGCCGCCACGGCCCGCTGGCCCAGCTGCGAGTTGTCCCTTCCCCAGTCGCCCACGATCAGCACATGCTGCGGCGCAAGCCCCCCATGCCCACTCGCCTTCACCTTGGCAAACGTCGGCAGCGAAGCGCTCACTCCGGCAAGCGCGCTGTACGCCACACTCTGCCGCAAGAACCGGCGCCGCGACACCCATTGCATCTCGTCAGACATAGATCTCCTTGTACCAGGGCAACGTCAAGAGCCGGTCAACACCGGAGACGGTGACGCCTCACATCTCCCGCCGCCCCTCCATCGCCCGCGACATCGTCACCTCGTCCGCGTATTCGATGTCGCTTCCCGCCGGCACCCCCGTCGCAATGCGTGTGAGCCGAACGCCCGGCGCAAGCCGTCGAATCTCGCCTGCCAGGTACCCCGCTGTTGCCTCTCCCTCCGTCGTCGGCGAGGTCGCCAGAATAATCTCCCGCGCCGCACCCACTCGGGAAAACAGATTTGCCAGTCGCAGATCCTCCGGCCCCACACCATTCACCGGACTCAGGGTCCCGTGCAGCACGTGATATACACCGTTGTACCCCCGCGTCTTCTCGATTGTTGCGATGTTGGTCGGCTCCTCTACCACGCAGATCAGGTCGTGCTCCCGCACACCACTTGCACAAAAGAGGCACGGGTCCACATCCGTCACGTTGTTGCACACCGAGCACAGCTTCAGCCTGGCCCGCAGTTCCAGAATCGCCGCCGACAGCGCCCGCGCATCCGCTTCGCTCGTGCGCAGCACATGAAATGCGAGTCGCTGCGCTGTCTTCGTTCCGATCCCCGGCAGCTTGCGAAGCTCATCGATTAACCGCGCCATCGGCTCCGCAAACCGAGACACCATCTACTCCAGCCCCGGCAGCGTCAGGCCGCCCATCATCCCCGAAACGCTCGTCTTCATCGCCTCGTCCGCCCTCCGGCCCGCCTCGTTCACCGCCGCCGTAATCAGGTCTTCCAGCAGCTCCAGGTCGCTGCCCGAACTCCCCACCGCCGTCGGCTCGATCTTCAGCCGCAGCACCTCCTTGCGCCCGTTCATTCGCACCGTCACCACGCCGCCGCCGCTCTGCGCCTCCACCACCGTCCGCGACAGCTGCTCCTCCATCTGCCCTTGCATCTGCTGCGCCTGCTCCAGCATCTCCTGCATCTTCCCAAAGTCCATCGCCTCTCCTCGTGTCCGCGCCCCGGCTACTTGCCCTCGCGCAGATCAATTACCTTTCGTATCTCTGCATTGAACAACTGCTGCGCCTGCCGCACCAGCGGATGCTCCTCTGCCTTGGCCTGCGCCGACCCGCTCCGCGCCGTCCGCTTTGCCGCCGCCTTCGCCTCCTGCGGCGCCCCCGGCAGCCACTCCACCGTCAGTCCCGCGCCGCCCGCCGCCCGCACCGCAGCCCGTGCCACCTTGTCCGCCTCCGCGTTCAGCACCATCGGCAGCATCGTCTTTGAGAGCTGCGTCTGCACCCGCACCGACACTCCGTCCACGCTCCACTCCGCATCTTCCAGCGCCTCGCTCGCCGAGGTCTGCCTCGCCCCCAGCAACGCCGTCACCGCCGCCTGCTGCATCGCCTGCACCTCCACCGGCGCCCCCGCTCCGTCGCTCGCCGGCGCCACCCCACTTCGCCCGTTCTCCACCCCCGCGTCCGCGAGCTTGGGCGCAGACGCCTCCACACGGGGCAGGGAAGCAGGCGCTCCAGCACCATCCACCGCCTCACGTGCCCCACCCCCCACCGAGGGCATCGCCGCCGGTCCCTCTACCCGCGGCAGGGCACCGCCGCGGCCCGCCTCAACCCGTGCACCCGGAGCAAAGCGCCCACCTCCCACGGCCTTCGCCGGAGTCACCCCAGAACCCACCCGCGCAGCCGGCCCCACCCCAGAACTCGCCGAGCCCCCCAAAGCCACACGCCGCTCGCCCGTCCCTCCCGGCAGCCCGCTCAGCAACTCCTCCACCGGCAGCAGCCGCCGCAGATGCACCAGCTTCAACAGCCCCAGCTCAAAGTGCAGCCGAGGCTCCTGCCTGTACCCCAGCTCATCAAACGTCCGCAACATCACCTGCAAAAACCGCGTCAGCTCCTCCTCCGTAAACAGCGCCGCTGACCGCGCCGCACGCCGCCGCTCCTCCGGCGAAATCTGCAGGATCTCCGCCGCGCCCCCCTCCGCTCCCGTCGCGTCCATCGAGATTCCCGCCACCTTCGCCATCAGCACATTCCGCAGGTACCGCACCGCCTGCCGTGCCAGCTGCGACGGGCTGTTGCCCGCGTCCATCAGTTCGTTGGCCAGCGTCATCACCTCCGCGCTCCGGCCCCCGTCCACCGCCTCCAGCAGCCGCTCAAACACCGCGTTCGACACCGTCCCCATCAGCTCGCGGATCTGCGCCCCGCTCAGCACCGCGTGCCCGCCCTCCACCGGCGCGCTCGCAATCGCCTGGTCCATCACGCTCAGCGCGTCCCGCATCGATCCATCCCCAGCCTCGGCCAGCAAGCCCAGCGCCGCGTCGTCCGCCTCCACACCCTCCCGCGCCGCAATCCCCCGCAGCTCCTGCAAAATCTCCGCCATCTTCACCGCATGGAAGCTGAAGTGCTGGCACCGCGACCGCACCGTCTGCGGAATATCCTCCGGCTGCGTCGTCGCCATCATGAACACAATGTGGTCCGGCGGCTCCTCCAGCGTCTTCAGCAGCGCGTTGAACGCCGCATCTGTGATCTGGTGCGCCTCGTCCAGGATGTAAATCTTGTACCGGTCCCGCGCCGGCCGGTACCGCGCCGCATCCCGCAGCTCCCGTATCTCGTCGATACCCCGGTTCGTCGCCGCGTCGATCTCAATCACATCCACCGCATTGCCCGCGCGAATCTCCGTGCAGCTCTCGCACACCTCGCACGGCTCCGGCGTCGGCCGCGCCTCGCTCCCAATCGCGTTCCGGCAGTTCAACGCCATCGCCAGAATGCGCGCCACCGTCGTCTTCCCAATCCCCCTATGCCCGCTGAAGATGTACCCGTGCGCAATGCGGTCCTGCGTGAGCGCGTTCATCAGCGTCACCGTCACGTGCTCTTGCCCCGCAACATCCGCAAAGCGCTGCGGCCGGTACTTCCTCGCTAAAACCTGATACGCCATATCTCCCCGCTGTGGCTTCGGCCCGTTCCGGTTCCTTCCATTCTAGTCGTCGGCAGCCCGCGCCTCACCGGCACGCGCCCTCGGCTTCACCCCGCCCGAATAATCGGCAGTCCCTTCGCCCGCACCATCGCTCGCAGCTCCTCCAGCACCTCCAGCCGAACCCCATGCTTGGGAATCGAGACAAACATCAGCCGCGCGCGCTTCACCAGCAAAAACAGCTCCGGCGACTCGATCGCTGCATCAAAGTAGGCCCAGTCCAGCCAGGAATCGAAGCGACCCTCCAGCAGGCTGTGCGCGCCCCGCTCAGCAATCTCCAGCCGCCACGACCGATCCAGCTCCTGCGCCAGGTAGAGTCGCCTGCTCCGCCACCGCCACCACAGCGGCAACGTCGCCGCCAGCCCGCTGTACACCGCCAGCGCACAGCACAGGGCAAACTGCGTTCCGTGCTGCCCCGCCATCCGCCAGAAACTCACCGCCTTCCAGATCGACCAGAGCAGCACGCACCCTCCCATCACCGGCACCGCCCACCTCCACGTCCAGTAGCCGATCCGCCGCCGCAGCGTGCCATGCCGCAGCACCAGCAAGTTCGCCTGCCGGTACTCCCGCAGGCTCAACACCCGCTCGATCGCGATCATGCCGCCCCAATCGCCTTCAGCTGTCGACGCTCTCGCCTCCTCCGCCGCCTCACCTCGTCCTCGCTGAACATCGTCCCCCGGCAGCCCGCCGCACCGCAGTGGCACACCCCCGGCTCATCGTCCGAGTCATGCAGGTTGTACTCATACGTCAGCTCCTCGCCCGCCTCAATATCCCGCAGAGCCACAATGAAAATCCGCCCCTCCTGCTCCTCCGTCTCGCAGTTCGGCTCGCAGCAGTGGTTCAGAAACATCGCCGTCCCAAACCCGTCGATCACCGTCCCGTCCTCGCCAAAGCTGAAGAGATACGTCAGGTTGCGGTCCGCATATCGCTCATCCGCCACCTTCTTCGGAAAGCGCGGCCCGTCGTACTCCACCACCCGCTGCCCTCGCCGGATCCGCCGCATCGTGTAGCACCCGGCCGCATGAATTGCCGACGACCGCACAATCAGCCCTGAAGCTCCGCGCACCCCTGCCATGCAGCAGAGCATACATCCCTCACCGCTCAGACTCCCGACCCCAGGCGGCGTAAACTCTCCCCATGTTCCCCCGGCGTCTGCGGCTCGCCATCCTCGGTGCTCTTCTCGCCTCGGCGGTGCCCGCCCTGCTGGCGCAAACCGAGCAGAGCAAGCCCTGTTCCACAGACCCCAAAGCCGCGAACCCCTGCCCGGCTAATCCCAGCCCCGCTGCACCCGCACCCTCCGCCAGACAGCGATTCCCCTACCCAGGACAAAGTCCCTCGCCCGATGATCCCGCGGACGCGCAGCCAAGCGTACCGCCGCCCTCAACAACCGTCCCGTCTCAGCCCAAACCCCAAAAGTCCTTTCCCTACCCAGGCGACGCCCCGGCCTCCAGTTCGTCCTCAAGCAGCAGCAGCAGTAGCAGCAGCACCGCCGACCCTGACGACCCGCTCGACCCTGACACCAAGTCCAACGCCGCCGCCAACCCCACCGGCCGCCGCAAACTCCCCAAAGTCACCAATCTCCAAAACGACGACGATCGCGAAGCCGAAGACGTCAAGGTAGCCCGCTTCTACCATGGCGACGGCAACAACCTCGCCGCCTACAACCGCCTGAAAGATGCCACCAAGCTCATCTCCGACGACCCCGACGCCTGGTACCTGCTCGGGGAGGTCGCCGCCAAGATGAAAAAGCCCGACGAGTCCCGCGCGGCCTACGCTCGCTTTCTCAAGCTCGAACCCGACACCCGCCGCGCGAAAGCCCTCCAGCGCGCCCAGCCCGACCTCCAGGCCCGGCACTGACGCAGACCCTTTCGAGCGCAGCCCCCGCAGTTCCAGAGTCTGAGAAAGCCGGCAGGAGGAAAGCCTCACCCGCAACGATTCACGGCTTTCCGCCGAAAGCATGGAGGGCGCTCCTCCTCACTCCTCGTCCTCCGGCAACAGGTCTTCCTCGTCCACGATCACGATCGGTCGCTCCGGCTCCGGCTCCAGCTGCTCCTCGACCCGCACAAAACGCCGCACATACCGCAGGGGCTCCTCCTGCACCGCCATCTCCCGCAGGTGAAAGCGCCACGCATCCACCCGGATTCGCCGGCGGATGTGGCCGCGCCGCGTCACCATCCCCACTGTCCCATCCCGCTTCACGCGGGGAAAGCTCTGCTCGGGCATCTGCATCGTCATCTCCGCACCGGCCTTCCAGAAATGACAGGCAAACTCATGCGAAAACAGCAGCGCATAGTACCGCCGCTCCGTCGCCAGCTCGGCCATCGCCGCCTCGGCTCCGCCCCACTCCCGCTCCATCCGCGTCACATACCACCGCCGGAGATTGAATCCGTGGCTTCGTGCGTGTGCAACCACCAGCTGCAGCAGCTCCGTCCGTGTCATACCGTGCCTTGAGGGGCTACGCTGCCGGCCCTTGTTCACTCAGTCTACGCCGCCTCCTTTGCCCTCCGATCCCCCGATTGCGTCAAACTGGTGTGCGTATGCGCTCGTCCTCCCTTGTTCGCCCCATCCGCTCCCTCGCCCTCGCCGCGCTCCTCCCGCTCAGCAGCCTGCACGCCCAGCCCCCCGCCGCCCCCATCGACCCCGCCCACACCGACCCCATCAACCTCCTCCCGGAGGTCCAGGACGCCCACAATCGCTTCTACATCCTCGACTACGACGGCGCCCTCACCCGCTTCCAGGCCGTCGCCCAGGCCCACCCCGACGATCCCATGGCCTCCGCCTACGTCCTCATGGTCCTCGTCTTCCGCGAGCTCTATCACCAGGACCTACTCGACACCACCCTCTACGCCCACGACAGCTTTCTCTCTTCCAAACGCAAGATTGATGTCGCTCCCGCCACGCGCCAGGGGATCGAACAGCTCACCGACTCCACGGTCGCCCTCTGCGATCGCCGCATCCACGACAACCCCCAGGACAAGAACGCCTTCTTCGCCCGGGGCTATGCCCGCGGCATGCATGCCACCTTCATCACCCTCGCCGACCACTCCTTCGTCACCGCCGCCCGCCAGGGTCTCCAGGCCCGCAACGACTCCGAACAGGTCCTCAAGCTCGACCCCGCCTACACCGACGCCAAGCTCGCCATCGGCGTTCAGCAGTTCGCCGTCGCCAGCCTCCCCCGCGTCCTCCGCATGGTCGTCGGCATCGCCGGCGTCGGCGGCAGCAAGGAGAAGGGCCTCGATTTCCTTCGCGAGGTCGCCGCCCACGGCGTCGTCAACTCCGTCGAGGCGCGCACCGCGCTCTCCCTCTTTCTCCGTCACGACGCCCGCTACGACGAGGCTCTCGCCGTTCAGCAGAGCCTTGTTCACCAGTACCCCCGCGACTTCCTCTTCCATCTGGAGGCCGCCAACATCACCAAGGACAAAGGCGACGGTCCCGCCGCCATCGCGGCGTACCGATCCGTCCTCGACGACGCCCGCCGCCCCAACTTCTTCGTCCAGCCCCGGCTGCAACTCGCCTTCTTCGGCCTCGCCGAGACACTTCGCGGCCAGAACGACCTCTCGGGTGCCGCCGCCGCCTACCTCTCCGCCGCTGCCCAACCCGTCTGTACCGAGTGGCTCCGCCGGCGCTCCGAGCTCAATGCCGGCGAGGTCTTCGACCTGCTTCACCAGCGTGACCGCGCCGTGCAGCAGTATCGGCTCGCCTCCTCCGGCGGCGGAGACTCGTCCCAGTCCGACCTTGCCCGCCACTATCTGCAGACCGCCTACACCGGCCGCTGACGCCCCGCTCGGAACCTCCCGGCATCCAACCGCGTATGACACAATAAGCCTCTCGGAGGGAGGCACTCCATGCACTGTCCAAACTGTGGCTACCAGATCCTCCCCGACACCCGTTTCTGCCCGAACTGCGGCAAAGCCGTTCCCACCGCCGCCTATGCGGTTGCACCCTCTCGCCCAGCCCTTCTTCGGCCCCGCTCTGGCCGTATGATTGCCGGTGTCTGCGCCGCCTTTGCCCGCACCTACGGCTGGAACGTCACCCTCGTCCGCATCCTGCTTGTTGTCCTCACACCGCTCCACCTCGGCCTCGGCTTCCTCGCCTACATCGTCGCCTGGATCGTCATCCCCGAAGAGCCGATCCTGCTTCCCTATGCTCCCGCGCCCCCGCCCAGCAGCGTCTAGCGCCTCACAGGAGGACTGTCTCAGCTTGCCCAGCCCACCCGCAACCGTTCCCAGCCGTCCCTTCGCCTACACCGGCGGCCAACTCACGGCGGATGGTGTCCCCCTCGCAACCCTTGCGGAGCGCTTCGGAACACCGCTCTATCTCAACTCGGCAACCCACATTCGTCATCGGTTTCACCTCTTCACGCAGGCCTTCCGCTCCATCCCCCACACCATCTGCTACGCCGTCAAGGCCAACTCCGCCCTCGCCATCCTCCGTCTCCTCGCCGCGGAGGGCGCCGGCTTCGACATCGTCTCCGGTGGCGAGCTCGAGCGCGTCCGCCGCGCCGCCCCCGATGCCCTCCCGCGCGTCGTCTTCTCCGGCGCCGGCAAGCAGGCCTGGGAGCTCGATGCTGCGCTCGGCAGTAACATCGCTCTCTTCAACGTAGAATCCCCCGCCGAGCTCGAGCTCCTCGCCGCCCGCGCCACCGCCCTCGGCCGCACCGCTCCCTTCGCCCTCCGCGTCAACCCCGACGTCCTAGCCGAAACCCACCCCTACATCTCCACCGGCCTGCGCGAGCACAAGTTCGGCATCGAGATCGCGCAGGCCCCAGCGCTCTACCGGCACGCCGCCCGCGCCCATCCCACGCTCCGCGCCACCGGCGTCAGCGTCCACATCGGCTCGCAGATCCGCTCGGTCAGCCCCTTTGCCCAGGCAATTCGGCGCGTCGCCGCTCTGATCCACGATCTCCGCGCGGAGGGCCACGCCATCACGGCCCTGGATGCCGGGGGCGGCCTCGGCATCGACTACGACGCTCCACTCGAATCCGCTGCTTCACCCTCCGAACCCACGCCCGAGGGGCAGGTCGCCCTCTACGCCGAAGCTCTGCTCCCCATTCTGCGCGACCTCGGCTGCGATCTCCTCCTCGAGCCCGGCCGGTTTCTCGTCGCCCAGTCCGGCGGCCTTCTGACCCGCGTCCTCAGCCGCAAGCAAAACGGCGCCAAGCACTTCCTCATCACCGACGCCGCCATGAACGACCTCATCCGCCCCGCGCTCTACCAGGCCCATCACGAGATCGTTCCCGTCCGCCAACCCGCCGCGCCCGAAAACGGGGTGCTCAAACCGGTCGACATCGTCGGCCCCGTCTGCGAGTCGGGCGACTTCTTCGCCCACGATCGCCCCATGCCGTCCGTCGCCGCCGGCGATCTCCTTCTCATTCTGGACGCTGGCGCCTATGGAATGAGCCAAAGCTCCAACTACAACACGCGCGGCCGCCCCCCTGAACTCCTCCTCGATGCCGGGACCTCCCATCTCATCCGCCGCCGCGAAACCCTCGACGATCTCCTCGCCACAGAGATTCTGGCTTGAATTCCTCCTCGCTTGACGCGGAGGCCACTTCCTCTCCCGTACCCTGGGAAGGTGAGGGAGCGCCAATCACCCAGTAGGCCACGGCTCGATACCCGGGCCGAGGCCGAACAGATCGAAACATCTTGGGTCCAGACCTAAACTCTTTGAGTTGAATATTTTGCGCAACAATCGCGAGGGTGGGTGGGGCACCCCGCAAGACCTGCACCCAGGCTCAGATCTGCCGCCCGCGTGCTAAACTCGCCTCTGTCGCGGGCCAGCTGTCCGCACTACTGTTGCAGGGGAAACAACGATGTCAGGCCACTCCAAATGGGCAACCATCAAGCACAAGAAGGGCGCTCTTGATGCGAAGCGCGGCAAGATCTTCACTCGGCTCATCAAAGAAATTAGCGTCGCGGCTAAAGCGGGGGGCGGCGATCCCGACGGCAACCCACGTCTTCGCACCGCCGTCGCCGCCGCAAAAGCCGAGAACATGCCGGCAGACAACATCAAGCGCGCAATCCAGCGCGGCACGGGCGAGCTCGAAGGTGCAACCTATGAAGACATCACCTACGAGGGCTACGGCCCCGGCGGCGCTGCCATCATCGTCCGCGTGCTGACCGACAATAAGAATCGCGCTGTCTCCGAGATCCGCCACGCCTTTACCAAAAACAACGGCAACCTCGGCGAGTCCGGTTCGGTCTCCTACATGTTCGCCCGCAAGGGACTCGTCACCGTTCCGTCTGAGGGAATCAGCGAAGACAAGCTCACCGAGATCGCGCTTGACGCTGGAGCGGAGGACCTCGCCCAGGAGGGCGAGACCTGGGAGATCACCACCAGCCCCGATGACTTCGACGCCGTCCTCGCCGCGGTCAAGGGCGCGGGGGTCACCCCCGAGGTCGCCGAAGTCACCATGATCCCCTCCGTCTACACCAAGCTTGAGGGCGTGCAGGCCAATGCCATGCTTCGCCTCCTCGAGACTCTGGAAGATCTCGACGACACCCAGAACGTCTACACTAACTTCGACATGGACATGGTCGAGGTCGCCGGTTAGCGACGCTTCATCATGAGAGAAAAGGTCGCCAGGGCGTGGCGACCTTTTCTCTATCCGGGGCGCGCGCATCGTCGACTTCTCCGCCCGGTTCAGAGCGTGACCCTCTCGGCTGTAGCTTGCCCTTGGCTGTAGCTTGCCCTTGTATGACCGTCGGTCCCGGAGCTTTCCCTTGCATCTCTGCTCTCCCGTTCGTCTCCTTCTCCTCCTCGCCTCTCTCGCCGTTCCGGCCTTGCCGTTGGTTGCGCAAGAGGGGGTGTCGAAGCCCGATCCGGCAACGCGCCCCTGGGACCTGGGTGTTCTGTTTCAAGGTGGTCTCGGGATCACCGACAACCGCGAGAGCTTTAAGTTCGCGCTCGCAGGCGTCCACCTCGGAAAGACCCTGACCGGCGATCTCGGCCCCGGCCCTCTCCGCGGCAGCTTCGAATATGCCGTCGAACTCTTTCCATTCTGGCAGTCCTATACGCCCACCTTTGTCAAGGCGACCTGCTACCCCACCGCCGTACCCGGCGCCACGCAGGTTGTCATTGGGAGCAATCCTCAGGCCTTCTGCACGCCCTTCTACAAGGTGGGTGGGACCTATACCGGTGTGAGCTTGACCCCCGCCATCTTTCGTTGGAATCTGACAGGTTCCCACAAGCTGAAGCCCTGGGTTCAGGGCGCCGGTGGGCTTGTTTGGACAAACCACAAGTACCCCGCCTTCGGTTCGACAGACCTCTCCCTCGCACAGGACGGCACGAGCGCCGATACAAGCGTCTGGAACTTCACGCCACAAGCGGGAGTCGGCCTACACTACTTCGTCCGGCCCACCCGCTCGGTCGACCTTTCTGCCAACGCCGTTCACATCTCCAGTGCGTCGCTCGGCGACCGCAACCCCGGCGTGAATGTCAGTCTGCAGTTCTCGATTGGGTATAGCTGGTGGCGGTAGGCTTGAAAGGATCCTGTGACCGCTCCTGACGCCCTGGTTGAATGCGTTCCCAATTTTTCGGAGGGCCGAGACCGTTCGCGCGTCGAGCGAATCATCGCTGCAATGCAGGTCGACCGCGTCCATCTGCTCGACTACTCGCTGGACCGCGACCACAACAGGTCAGTCGTCACCATCGCCGGGCCGCCCGAGGCGGTCCTTGAATCCGCGGTTCGCGGTGCCGCCCGTGCCGCCGAGCTCATCGACCTTACACGTCAATCGGGAGAACACCCACGTATCGGCGCGGCCGACGTCATCCCATTTGTGCCCGTACGCGGCATCAACATTGCCGAATGTGCAAAGCTGGCCCGGCAGGCCGGCTTGGAGCTATGGAAGCGTGCCCGCGTGCCGGTTTACTTCTATGGTGCTGCCGCGGTTCGGCCTGATCGCGTCGAGCTCGAGGCTCTTCGCCGCGGCCAGTTCGAGGGTTTGCGCGAGGCCGTCGAGCACGACAGCGCACGCCGGCCCGACGTCGGTGGACCGAAGCTGCACGTCTCTGCTGGAGCGAGCGTGATCGGAGCGCGGCCGTTCCTCATTGCCTATAACGTCTCTCTTGCACCCGGGCCGGAGTCTGACAGCGGAAGACAGGGCCGGCCGGACGTCGCGGTTGCCCGCGCCATTGCACGCGAGCTCCGTGCATCCTCGGGCGGTCTTGCCGGAGTCAAGGCAATGGGTGTCACTGTTCATGGGCGGCCCCAGGTTAGTGTGAATCTCACAGACTTCGAGCGCACCTCGATGTCCCGCCTGCACGCCAGCCTCGACGAGCTGGCGAGGAAACATGGGGGCGCGATCGCCGAGGGCGAGTTGATTGGTCTTATCCCGGAGGCCGCCATGGAGCCGGGAGCGAACTGGATGGAAGTCGTTCCAGGGTTTTCGCTGGAAACCAAGATTCTGGAACGTAGACTTCTCGCTCCCATGCCCTGGCCCACGGACCAGGGAAGTTCCATCACCCCCCAGACGCACGGCGACCTTCCGCCCAAGGCCACGTCCAATGCTCCAGACCCCGGCGTGCGGTGAGTGCGGCAACGATCTCTACGACTTTTGGTGCTTGCCCTGATGCGCTGACCACGAAACAATGTCAACGCCGTGGTCTGTATGGTTGCTTAGGAGTCTTCATGTCACGCTACGCTGCTCTTCTTCGATCCGGGCTCACCCTCGCCGCAGGTGTTCTGCTTTGTTCCCCCGCGCTGCGTGCCGCGCAACTCTCGAGCGACGCGAAAGCCGCGGTCCCGCACGATGTGCAGCAGCTGATTGTCGTCGACTACCGTGCCATGCAGAACTCGCCGGCCGCTATGAGCCTCAAGGACCGAACGCTGCCACCGGAGCTCAAACGGCTCGAAAGCGCGCTCAAAACCTCCGGCCTCAAGGTCGACCAGGATGCCGATGTGCTCACCTTTGCGGCATTTCGGGCGGGTGGTGGGGATAAGACGCGCACGGTCGGCATCGCACAAGGGCAGTTTCGTACCCGCGAACTCCTGGCCAACTGGGCCAAGGCCAAAGTCAAGCCCGCAATTTTGCGGAACAACAGTATCTACCCCATGGGTGGCGCCGGGCTGAGCGTCTGCTTCCTGAATCAGACCACCATGGTCTTCGGCGACCGTGACGCGGTGAAGTCCGCGCTGGACGCGCGAGACGGTCTTACGCCCAATCTCCTCTCGAACTCCGAGCTGGTAAGTGAAATGGGGTCGGTTGACCAGAAGGCCGTTTGGAGCCTGCTCGATCAGAAGGGCACGCAGACCATGATGAAGGGTGTCCTGGGCGATGCTGCCAACCTGGCCGACTATGACACCGTCAAGAATCGAATGAAGAGCTCTCGATACACCATGGATTTCCAAAACGGCGTCAAGTTCGACATGGCCGTCGTCATGTCTGACATCGTGACTGCAGCTACTGCTGCAACACTGATGAAGGGTGTTGTGCTGCTCAAGAAAGCTCAGGGGACCCCCTTGGAACGCTCCGCTCTCGAAGACACCACCATCGACAGCAACTCTGGCGTGCTGCTGGTCAGCTACGACGCCTCGGACAGCCAATTTGCAAGGCTGCTTAGCTCGCCTCTGTTCCAGTCCGTGGTCAAGTAGTCGAGCATCTCTAAACCGTCCCTAAATGAGCCACGGCTGTAGGCTCCGCACGCTTGGCCGATAGAGCGGGTATGAGACGATGGACAGGGAAGTGGATCTTTATTTGGACTGGAAGTGAGAGTTCCGTGCGGCGTGATCAGGTTCGCAAGCAGCGCGTCGTGATCGATGAGGAGGGCTGCGCCCCGCATCCCGCACCCTCTGAAACCCGTGCGCTTGATCTTGAAAGCCTGAAACAGCGAATTGCCTCAGGCACCTACGCGATTCCGAGTCAGGCTATAGCGGATCGCATTGTCGAGCGAATGCGGTCGAGCAGCGCAACAGCGACATCAACACGCAAGCGCCGCACATCCCAGCCCGGAGACGCACAGAATGGGTGAGTCATGAGGTCTATTCGGTTCCTCTGGAGAGCGACGCGTGGCTACCGCCTGCGCCCTTGGCGAAGCCCATATCTGCGCTGGCGGGTGGAGACCTACTCCGGCCTTCGTGCGGAATCCGTGGGGGCGCGAGCAATGCTGGTGCTGCTGTGGCGAGAGCGTGGTCAGATGCTCCGCTTTGGACGATGGCTAGGGGAGATGAACGAGTTCGCCAACGCTCGCTACGTTTGATCTTCCGGGTGCAGGCGCGCAGTGACGTCGGCTTTGCTGATGGCAGCTCCAATGCTATTCTTCAAACAGACATGACGAACAACGAGAAAGAATGAGGAGTCACTAAGCTGTGTTGGCATCAGCACGTAAGACGGATATTATTCAACAGTTTCGTACCCACGAGACGGACACCGGCAGCCCGGAGGTCCAGATTGCGGTCCTGAGCGAACGCATTAGCGAGCTCACCGAGCACTTCAAAACTCACAAAAAGGACCACGGCTCGCGCCGCGGGCTTCTGATGTTGGTCAGCAAGCGACGCAGCCTGCTGGATTATCTGAAGCGCTCGGACGCCGACCGATACCGCGACGTCATTGGAAGACTAGGCATCCGCAAGTAATCCGTAGGTCTAGAGATAGCAGGCGGCGCAACCTCCCTGGCACCTTTCGAGCGAAACCGCTCGCGGATGAGGTGTTCTCCCAGGTTGCTGGCTGCACACCAGGAAGGTTGGGCAGGGCCTTGCAGCCCCAAAGATGCGCAGCAACAGGTGATCGAAGCGGCGACCCTCTCCCACACGGGACGGGGGCCGCCGCTTTTTGAGTTTCTCGCACTCCACCGCGACCTTCAGCGCAGCACGATAGAGACGAGGTTCACATGATGCAGGACGTGACAGTTGAACTGAGCGGCGGCAAGCGCCTCCGCTTTGAGACGGGCCGTATGGCCAAACAGGCATCCGGCGCGACGTTGGTTTCCAGTGGGGACAATGTTGTGCTCGCGACCGCTGTCGCCTCTCCCGACCCAAAAGAGGGGATCGACTTCTTCCCCCTCACCGTGGAGTATCGGGAGTTCACCTATGCCGGCGGCCGAATCCCCGGCGGTTTCATCAAGCGGGAAGGTCGGCCCTCGGAGAAGGAGATTCTAACCAGCCGGCAGATCGACCGGCCGATTCGTCCGCTCTTTCCCGAAACCTTTCGCAACGAGACTCAGGTGGTGGCGTTCGTCTACTCCGCAGACAAGGAGAACGACCCAGACGTCCTCGCGATGAACGGTGCCAGTTGCTCGCTGGCGCTCAGCGACATTCCCTTTCACGGCCCTGTAGGCGCTGTTCGGATCGGTCTCGTCAACGACGCCTTTGTGGTGAACCCAACCTACGCCGAACGCGCGGAAAGCCTCCTGAACATCATGGTGGTCGGCACAAAGGAAGGCATCGTCATGATCGAGTCCGGTGCCAAGGGCGTCGAGGAAAGTCGAGTGGTCGACGCCATCGAGTTCGCGCATGGGGAGATCAAAAAGATCTGTGCGGCAATTGAAGACCTTGCCTCCCGTGCCGGCAAGCCCAAGCGCCAGGTCAGCGAGCCCGAAACCGATCAGGATTATCTCCAGCAGCTCAAGAGCCGCATCGGCGACCGACTCCGTGACGCGCTCGACACCCAGAAGCACCCGAAGTTTGAAAGCTATGCCTTGGTCAAATCGCTTAAGGACGAGCTCAAGAAAGAGCTTCCCGAAGGCGACCCCGCGGCGGGAAAGAAGCTGAGCAAGTACTACGAGCTTCTTCGGGAGTCGATCTTCCGCGATCAGGTTCTACATGACCATATCCGGCCCGACCACCGCGCCTTCGACGAGATCCGCCCCATCACCATCGAGGTCGGCGTCCTGCCGCGCGTGCACGGCTCCGCCCTCTTCACCCGTGGCGAAACCCAGGCGCTCGTCAGCGCCACCCTCGGCATCGCCGATGACGCCCAGCGCGTTGAAACCTACGAGGGCGAGCAGAAGCGCCGCTTCATGCTCCACTACAACTTCCCGCCCTTCTCCGTCGGTGAAGTCGGTCGCATGACCGGCGTCGGCCGTCGCGAGATCGGCCACGGCGCACTGGCTTTCCGTGCGATCGAAGCCGTCCTGCCTCCCGAGGAGCAATCTCCCTACACCCTTCGGGTCGTCTCCGACATCCTCGAGTCCAACGGGTCCTCGTCGATGGCTACCGTCTGCGGTGCCTCCCTCGCCCTTATGCAGGCAGGCATTCAACTCAGCGGTTCGGTCGCCGGCGTCGCCATGGGCCTCGTCAAAGAGGGCGACCAGTACGCCATCCTGACGGACATCGCCGGTGCCGAAGACCACTACGGCGACATGGACTTCAAGGTCGCCGGCACACGCAACGGCATCACCGCCCTGCAGATGGACATCAAAATCATGGGCATCACGCCCGCGATCATGCGCGAAGCCCTCGACCAAGCTCGTCGCGGACGTCTCTTCCTCCTCGATCAGATGGACGCCGTCCTCAACGGCGCCAGCCAGGAGAAGAGCCAGTTCGCTCCGCGCATCCACACCCTGCAGATCCCCACCGACAAGATCCGCGACCTCATCGGGCCCGGTGGCAAGGTCATCCGCGGCATCATCGACGCGACCGGGGTCAAGATCGACGTCGACGACTCCGGAAAGGTCAATGTCGCGTCCAGCGACGCCGACGGCCTCAGCCGAGCTATCCAGATGATCACCGACATCACCGCCGTCCCCGAAGTCGGCAGGACCTATCTCGGCAAGGTCGTTCGCCTCGCCGAGTTCGGCGCCTTTGTCGAGATCTTCCCCGGTACAGACGGCCTGCTCCACGTCTCCGAGATCGCCGAACACCGCGTCAAGGAGGTTCGCGACGAGCTGCGAGAGGGCGATCAGATCCTGGTCAAGGTCCTTGCCATCGAAGGCAACCGCATCAAGCTCTCTCGGAAAGCGGTTCTCCGTGAGCAGCGCGCGAAACTCGGCCTGCCCGAGGCTCCCTCCAACGGGGCTACCTCCAGTGCCAACGCACCCCAGCAGCCACCACCCCTCAGCCCTGCGCTCGCCGACGAGGACGATCTCTCCGACGAGGACGACTTCGACGACGAGCCGCTCACCGACGAAGAAGCTCCCGTCCTCGCTGAATCGGGCGAAGCGAACGGAGCTCAAGGGCAGGGAGCTCCCGGAAGCCGCCGTCCCGGAAGTCGGCGACGTCGTGGCGGCCGTCGCGCAGGTCCCGGCGTACCTCGCACCGGCACCGAACCCTCTGGCCAGTAATAGCGCAACACGCTTAACGGCGGGCCAGCGGAGCAATCCCGGCCCGCCTAAGTGACGCCCCTCAGGCCATGAGCACCCTCCTCCTCTTCGCCGCACTCTGTGGTCTGGAGGGTTCACTCTGGCTGCTGCCCGCTACTCAACTCGACCCTCTTTCCCTCTCCCTGCTTGGCGCTCTCGTGTGCTGGACGCTGTGGGCCGTCAGCCGTCCTCGGCTCCCCACTGCCACGCCACACTGGCTCCTCCCGTGCCTAGGTGCAGGTGCCTTCGCTCTCCCGGCCATCCTTCTCGCAGTCGCCCAGCATCTGCTGCCCGGGCAAGAGGCCGCCGCCATCCTCGCCGGCGCCCCTGTCCTCGTCGTCATCACCTCCAACCTGCTGGAGAGTCAGCAGGGCGATCTGCCCAACACACTTCTGCCTGTCCTCGCCGGCCTCGCCGGAGCTCTTCTCCTCCTGCCAGTTCGCGTCCCCACCGCGGAGGGCTGGATCGGCCTTGCCCTGGACCTCATCGCACTCGTCCTGGCAAGCGTCTGCGCTACCCTCACCCACCGCTTCGCCCATCGGTCTGCACCCCGGGCCAGCTTCCGGTACGTTGCCCTGGGTAACGCGGTCGCCTACACCCTCGCCACGGCACGACTCTGGGCAAAAGACTCCACCGCCCGGCCCAGCTTCCAGCCCGCAACTCTCCTGAATCTGCTCGTCCTCGGCTTGGGGCAGGCGCTCGCTTTTTCACTCGTCCGCTCGCTCCTTCCCGTCCGCTTTGCCACCCGCTCTCTCCTTGTGCCGCTGCTCGCCGCTGTCGAGAGCTTTCTGCTCTGGCGACCGAGCCTCTCGCTTCGCGATCTCGTCGGTGCCTCGCTCATGCTTGCCTCCTCGGTCGCCGTCTTCCGTCAGCATCCATCCCGGTCGCCAGCCCCTGACCTCCCGGATTCTCCCTAGGTGCATTTCTGCTCCCCGGCCTTCCGTCGCCGGTACACTATGGCCCATGGCTGCGTCGATGTACATCGTGGTGGAGGGCGAGGACCCCGGGTACAACACCTTCGTCAACGGGCGCTTTCTCGCCCGGCATGAGGACTCACTCGAGAAGCTGGCGCTTCACCTCGGCATTCGTCCGCTCATCGAGTTCTTCTCCGCCGACGAAAATTCCATGGCCTTGCTCATCGAGGAGGGCGCAGGCAGCCCCGACCTTATGCACCGTCTCCCCCCGCCTCAGTGGTACTCCGCCGACCAGGGCCTGGCAACCATCCTCGCGCTCCGTAACAGCCTCTGCCAGGATCCGCAGATCCTCGGCTCGGAAGGCCGTGCCGTCCTCTCCGAGCTTGAGGAATATGTCACCGTGCTTGAAAAGACCGCCGCTCGCGGTCTACGCTGGCACCTCGCCGTCAGCTGGCGTTGACGCCCAGCAGGCGAATCCCTATTCGCGAAGCGTTCGTCCCAACACCCCAAGAGCAAGCCCCAGCAAAGCACTTGCCAGCTCCGGGTTGTAGCGCGGTCCTTCATCCCGTAGAAAGGCATGAGCCCCATTCACCTCGTGCCAGCTTAAGCGTGTCCCCACCTCGTTTAAACGGCTCAGGATAGCCATCCGACCTTCGACCGGCACATGCGGATCCTGCCGTCCCCATGCCATCATCAGCTCACCACGGATCTCTCCCGCCCGCTGCAGCGAATCATCTCCTCCACTGCCCAGCGACGCTTTGTGGAGATCGGTGGCATAAAAGCAGACGGTTGAGAGAATCCGCACATCCAGCGCGGCGCGGAAAGCCAGGTGCCCTCCCAGGCAGATGCCAAAGGCACCTAGAGCCTGCGTGCACCTTGGGTGTCCCGAAAGGTAATCCGCCAAAGCCCTGGCATCGCCGTCGTAGGCCGCCACGGGTTTGCGGTACTTCAACTCATTCCCTCGGTCGGATCCCGCCTGGTCATACGCGAGCACCGTCCCGGCTGCCTCGTACTCGTGATAGACCTCCGGGCATGCGACCAGGTATCCGTGTCCGGCCAGAAAGACCGCCATCCGCCGTATCGGCGCTGTGATCTGAAAGATCTCGGAAAACAACATCAACCCTGGTACGCGACGGTCGGAGGCCGGCCGCAAGAGCAAGGTTTGCATGGGCCCCGTCGGCGTCTCCACTGCGACACTCTCTTCAACAATCGTCATCCGCGCTCACATGCTGCTGAATCGTTCCTAAAGCCGTCCTATGAGCTGAAGCCCGTTGGCGACTCACTTCAAATTGGGCCAAGGTGCATCCAACCGCGGCGAATCAGCTGAAGCGGCGGGTAAAGCCGGGGAACCCCTTCTCCAAATCTTGCTCTGGGGCAAACTGCAACGCAACCTCACCCGCATTGGTAAACCGCACCGTCACCGCCGAGCGAACCTCGGCGCGCAGACTTCCCATCCAGCTTCCCGTCGTAATCCACTGCCCGGTGCGCAAGCCGCCCGTCTGCCGGCTTCCATCGTTCGCCAGCCAAACTAGCAGGGCAATCAGGTCGCCGGCTGGATTGGAGCCCGTGCGCTCCACACGCACAATCCCGTCGATGCTCATCGTCACGGTCTCACGGCTGAAATCGAGATCGCGCCATCCCGCGAAACTCGCGCCAAAGCAAAAGCCGCCGTGCAGCAGCAGATCGGCCAGGCCGCAAAGCCGATCCACTTTGGTGGGGTCTTCAAATCCACTGTCCAGAATCTCAATCGCAGGATGGCAACCGGCAATGGCGTCAAGGATTTGGTCGCGCTCATAGATGCCCGATTGCGCAGGCAGGTCCTTCCCCAGCTGAAATGCAATCTCAGCCTCCACCCCGCGATACTGCAGTCCGCGAAACTCCGTTCCGCTCGCTGCAGTCCAGATCTGCGGCATAGGCGCACAGCTCGGCGCACCATCGGGCGAGGGCGCGCCAACCTTCCATCCTCCAACCGCGCCAAAGGCGGTCGCCAACTCCTCCTGCACCAGGTAGGCTTCCGTCTCGTTCACAGGCCGCAGATCGCTCGGCAACTCCGCAATCGGGTTCTTCGTCCGCCGCGCGTCAGCCAGGGTGTTCGCCGCGTCCATTAATACACTGCGCCGCGCCTCTGGGATCTTCTGCGCCTCCGTTCGTGTCTGCAGCATCTTGCCTCCTCACCTCTCCGGTAACCGGTTGGATGCACGAGAGCGCGATGGGTCTGGCCGGCGTAGCGAACTCTCACTTAGGTCACGCCACGAGCGCGGGATGCCCTGTTCGCCTCCGTCCGAAATCAATATGGCCAACCGGGAGTTCTCGCGCGTCTAACGAGCGGAGGCTGACATGTCGAAAAGATTGTCCCAACTCGGTAACGAGCCGCACTCGTCCGAGATCACGCCGGAGAGCACCTTCCGGGAAAGAGCTGTCAGCCGCCGGAAGCTGTTGACCGGTGCCGCCTACACTGGGGCCGCCACGGCCGCAGCCTATCTCGCCGCGCACAACATCCCCGGCCTTCTGCCGATCCGCTCCGTCGAAGCCGCAGCCGAACCTGCGCTGCACACAGTGCCCAGCAGCTACACCGTGCCGGATGCCCAGACACCCATCTCAAAGGCTACCAACTACAACAACTTTTATGAGTTCGGCACAGACAAATCCGATCCGGCACACAACGCCCACACACTTCACACGCGCCCGTGGACCGTCAAAGTCACAGGCATGGTCAAAAAGCCGCAGACCGTCGACATTGACGCCCTGATGAACTATCGACCCATAGAAAGCAGGGTCTATCGGCACCGTTGCGTCGAAGCCTGGTCCATGGTCATCCCGTGGGACGGCTACTCGCTCTCTGAGTTCATCAACTACTGCCAGCCTCTCCCCTCGGCCAAGTACGTTGCATTCATCACTCTGCTTGATCGTCGACAGATGCCGGATCTACCCGGAGGCTACGACTGGCCCTACCGCGAGGGTCTTCGCCTCGACGAAGCCATGAACCCCCTCGCACTCCTCACATTTGGCTGCTATGGAGCCGTTCTCCCCAACCAAAACGGCGCCCCGGTACGGGTCATCACCCCCTGGAAATACGGCTTCAAGAGCGGTAAGTCCATTGTTGAGTTCCACTTCACCGACAAACAACCCCAAACCACATGGAACGAGATCGCCCCCTCCGAATACGGCTTTTATTCCAACGTAAACCCGCAGGTGGATCACCCGCGCTGGTCTCAGGCACACGAGCGGCGCATCGATAGCTCCGCCTTTCCACACACCGTGCCGACTCTAATGTTCAACGGCTACGCTAATCAGGTGGCGGCGTTGTACAACGGGATGGACCTCCGAAAGTACTATTAGCGAAGGGCGTTCATCCTAGCCTGCAGATGCCCCGGCCATAAATAGGCAAGTCTATGCGTTCGCAAGTCGCTGGCAGCACGCGCCCTTTCTTGTCGAGGTGGGGCATAGTCTCCATGAAGGCTGTCGTTCACCTCGGCCTTCTGCTTCCGCTGGCGTTCCTTCTCTATCAGTTTCGCTCAGGTGCGCTTGCGCTCTTGCCGGACCCTATCAACTACATCACTCACTTCACCGGGGACTGGGCTCTCTGGATATTGCTCGGGTCGCTTGCGATAACGCCACTACGGCGCCTACAACCCACGCTCGCGCCTCTCATCCGGGTGCGCCGACTGATCGGGCTCTATGCCTTCTTTTACGCGTCGCTCCACCTCGCCACGTACCTGTTCCTCTTTTCAGGCTTCGATCTGCCCACTGCTCTTCGAGCAGTCGCATCGGGTCATCCTCACGAGGTCTTGGCACAGTGGCAAAGTGTGTGGCCCGGCATTCTTGACGATCTCAAAAAACGCCGTTTTATTCAGGTCGGTTTGCTCTCCTGGTTCATCCTGCTTCTACTCGCCATTACCAGCCCAACTGCCATTCTTCGAGCCATGGGTGGCAAGCTTTGGCGTCGTGTACACACACTCGTCTACCTTGCGGCAGTTGCCGCTGCAATTCACTATTGGTGGCTCGTCAAGGCAGGGAATCGAGCGCCCTGGAAGGACACTGCCGTCCTGGCAGTTCTTTTGGGGGTACGCCTGTTCCACAGCGTTCGCACGCGCCGAGGTGTACGCTTCCCGGTGCAACGAAACTCCACAGCCGATCCGGCGTAAGATCCGTCGATCAGGATGCTGCGGCAGAGATCCACGACGCGGACACTGGTTCTACCGCGACGTGCCCGGAGCTGCCGAGTCCAGAGACGCATAGACGATAAACCGTCTCGGCGCAGCGCCGACGAAATCAAAAGGGAAGCAGGTAATTAAAGTGAGCCGCGGGGTCTGCTGTATGTCCAAAACACGAACCTGATCAGGCGTGACGATTTCCGTCTGCTGTACCGTGTAGCCGTACACTCCAGTTTTGTCCCTCAGATCGATACGCATGCCCTTCGCCACATGCCGCAGCTCCCGGAGATATGTGTCACGATGGCCCGCCAGTCCGACCGTGCCCAGCCCTCCAGGTAGCGCGGTGCCGGGGATGTGCCCCACTCCCCTCATCAAGCTCATCGGTTCGATCCCGGTGACGATCGGAACCGAGAGGTGGAGCGCCGGAATGTCCATACGACCAATCACGTCGCCCTGATCCGAACCTGGATCGAGCACGTGAAGCAGATGCTCGCGCGCAGGAGCTGACGGGGAAGCTAGGACGACCTGCCGTACATCCCAAGCAGCCGATCCCCGCTCGGCGAGGTACAACCCGCACAAGGCCAGGCACACGCCTCCACTCAGCCATAGGAGAGCCTCCTCTCCCACGCCAGCCCAACGCTTCGGGAACCTAGGCACGGCCTCGCAATCTCCGGGTGCGCAGGGCCGCTGCCCCTGCCATCGACACTAGCCCTACCAAGACGGCCAAGGGCACCTCACTGCCCGTGTGCGGCAGTCGCGAGATCACCGGGTGCGCAGGCCTCGCCGAGGCTATCTGTTGAAAGTGCTCCGCCTTAATCTGGGGCGCAGCATCACTCGGTCCAACTCGGGTGGCAGATAGCATCCAAAGCGAAACGATCTCCATGTCGTCCTTCGAGAGTCCGCTGAGTTCTGCGGGCTTCCCCTCAGAGGCCGGATCAATCGCCGGAACCTTGCTTGCGTTGACCTTGGCGATGGCCACGGCATCCGCTTTCGGATAGACAAACTCAAGCGCCGGGGAGCCTATGCCGAACGAGAAGCCCCGCAGCGCTGTCGTTCCCTCCGGTCCTGCACTCCAGGGCACAGCACCTGTGCTCGCCACGGCCTTCAGCTTGGGGTCTTGCACTCCGAGAAACGTCGAGTGCTTGGCACCGTCGGAGCTGGCGATCCGCACGATATACCTATCCTCGAGATGGTCCAGAACCTTGATGGAGTACGACCCGGGTTGCAGGGTCAGGCCTGGCACCAATGTCTGCTGCGAAACATTGAAGTTCCCCGACAGGGTGTCGGCTGCGACAGCGTTGGTAGAGCCGGATACCGCGATCACGAGCGCCGGCAGAACGATAGATCGTAGGTGCATCGATGTCTCCTGAGTGGGCCGTACGTGGTTTCCTGAGCGAACGAATAACCACGTCAATGCTCGGATGCGACACAACATCTGCAGGATAGCGTCAGATGCTGCCCTGCCGCTGATCTTTAGTAACTCCCCAACAAACCCTTCGGCTAGGGATAAAGCCGCGCCACCGTCCAGGTCTCGCCCGCCAATGTGAAGACGAAACGGTCGTGCAATCGATCTGCACCGTCCAGCCAAAACTCTAATCGCTCCGGACGCAGCGCGTATCCCTTCCAAAACTCCGGTCGGGGAACCTCGCCTGGATGCTCCCGGTCAAACGCCGCGACCTTCTCCTCCAACTCCCCCCGCGAGCCCAACACCCGGCTCTGCGCCGACACCGCCGCCCCTAACTGACTCCGCCGCGATCGGCTGTGAAAATACTCATCCACCTCGGCCTCCGGCAGCAGAACCACCCCTCCTTCCACTCGCACCTGCCGCCGCAAGCTCTTCCAGTGAAAGCACATCGCCGCTCGCATATTCGCCGCGAGCTGCCGCCCCTTCTCGCTTCCTTCATTTGTGAAGAAACAGAAGCCCTCCGCCGTAATCTTCTTCATCAAGACCATCCGCACACTCGGGCACCCATCGCTTCCACACGTCGCCAACGCCACCGCATTGGGATCATTCGGTTCGGCAGCCTTCGCCTCCTCCATCCAGCGCCCGAATAACTCAATTGGATCCGTCCCAGTGAGCTCGTGTTCGTTCATCGCACCACCTCACCCCTGAAGATACGGGCCTTCTTTCGCCAGCCCGGGTAGCTCATGGCGCTTCGTTACAACTTCCGCCCGCGCTTCCCACATCACCAACAATCGATCACAATCCCGCGAAGAGGTCCTGCTCCACTTGCGCCGCGTTTGGCTCCACATCCGCCGCCAGCGTGTAAAACTCCCACCCGCCATGCTCTCGGAAGAACTCTCGCGTCTGCTCCATCAGGGGTGCCTGCGAGGTATGCTCGCGAAACGCCGCAGACTTCCGTTCCAACACACTCCGAATGTCCAATCGCACCGTCCACGGCGCAGGCAGCGGCGCCGCCCGGTCCGGGAGAAACCGGTCCGTTGTCAGCAGGTACAACCGTCGTGGCTGAAAGACCTCGCCCGTCTCTGGATAGCGCTTGGGCCGCCCTGCCCAATGAAATGCCGCCGAAGTCAACATCGCCACCATCATGTGGTCGGCGTGCGTATTCATTCCGCCATCCAGCCCAAATGTCAGCACCACGTCCGGCTGGAACCGCCGCATACGTTCCACCAACTGCCCCGCCAGCGGCGAGAACTCCGCAAACTCCAACTTCCCGTCCTGCAGACCCAGCATCTCGTGCTGCGTCACCCCCAGCACACCGCATGACCGAGCAAACTCCTCTCCCCGCATACGAGCCAACTCCTCGTCCGATCTGGCCGACCCACGATGCGTCGCGGCCTGTCCACTCGTCATGCAACCACATAGGTTTCTATCCCTCGTTCCGCTGCCAGCGCCAGCGCTCCACCAAAGCCGAAGCACTCATCATCCGGGTGGGCCACCACACACATCAATCGCACAAATCTTCCTCCAGCCCCGGCTCCAGATCCTCCGGCTCAAAGAACAACTCCACGGGCGCCAGATCGTCATCGCACAGCAACTCGGACGGCAGCCGATCCGCCGCGCGCACCGGCGCAAAGCTCCTGCGGTGCAAGGGCGTCGGCCCGTGCTCTTGCAACGCCCGCCGATGCTCCGGCGTGGCGTATCCCTTGTGCGAGGCCAGCCCATACCCCGGATGCACTGCATCCAACTCGCGCATTCGTGCATCGCGATACACCTTGGCAATCACCGAAGCCGCCGCAATCGAGAGACTCAGCGCATCCCCATAGAACAGTCGCGTCTGCGCGCACCCGTGGTCCAGCCTGAGTGCGTCAATCAGCAAGTGGTCCGGCTTCACGCTCAACCCTTCCACCGCCCGCACCATCGCCCGCCGCGTCGCCTGATAGATATTCACCTCGTCGATCTCTGTCGCCGGGACCTCGGACACCGCAAACGCCAACGCCCGCCGGCGCACTCGCCGATCCAGCCGTTCCCGCTCCACGCGCGTCAACTGTTTGGAATCCTTCAACCCCGCGCGCTGCAGCCCCAGCGTACTCTTCGGCAAGATGACTGCGGCGGCCACCACGGGCCCAAACAGCGCACCACGGCCTACCTCATCGACCCCCGCAATCAGCTGGTAACCTCGATATCGAAGCGCCTGCTCCGGCGCATCCGAACAGATCAGCTGTTTCAGCAACTTCTGCTTCGCGGCGGCACGACTCAACTTCTTGGCGCGCCCCTCGTTCAACCCATCCGAGGCCACTTGATCTGACTTGCGCCCCAATCGCGCCACCTCTCCATACAAGTCTAGCGCCGTCCGCCAGACGTCGTGACACCACACCTAAAGCCACTCTGCGCAGGCAAAAGCCCCGGCACTCGCAGGGGCTCTTGGTCTACGTGCAACGTAGCAGCTATGCCGTGCGCTCCACCTCGCGCAAACGTGCAGCCTTGCCGCGCAGACCGCGCAGATAGAACAGCTTGGCTCGGCGTACCCGGAACGACCGCACCTTCTCGACCTTGTCAATCACCTTGGAGTTATAAGGGAAAATGCGTTCGACACCATAACCAAAGCTCATTTTGCGGACAGTAAACGTCCCTTGTGCACCTTTGCGCGTCGCAATCACCAGACCCTCGAACGCCTGCAAACGCTCCTTCTCGCCTTCCTTGATCTTGACTTGAACGCGAACCGTGTCGCCAGGCGCAAAGGCGGGAAGATCTTGGCGCTCGAGCTTCGCCGCGAGCTTCTGCATAATCGGATGAATGGACATAAAGACGCTACTTCCTATGTTGGACTCAGCCTCTCATTCTACAGCATGATCTTCGGGAGCAAGGTCCTTTTCTGCAGCTCTTCTTCCCCGATCTACTCTTGATGATCTAAACGCTCGATCTCACGCAGCAGCTCGCGCACGATCACGTCGTCTTCTCGCGAAAGGCTCGCTCGCTTCAGAAGTTCCGGCCGTTGCCGAAGCGTCTTGCTCAAACTCATACGCCGACGCCACCGCCGAATCGCGAGATGGTCCCCGCCGGCCAGGACCTCCGGAACGTCCATCCCGCGAAGCTGGGCGGTCTGGTGTAGTGGGGGTAGTCCAAGACACCACCGCTTCCGTGCGTCGAGCTTGGCGCAGCCGTCTGCTCGACCTCCAGACCGAAGCTCTCGTTCTGCGCCGATCCAGGATTCCCAAGGACACCAGGCAGCAAGCGCACCACCGCATCGATCACGACCGCGGCCGCCAACTCCCCGCCCGACAACACGTAGTCGCCAATCGAGACCTCCGCGTCGCAGAGACCCTCCACCACGCGCTCATCCACCCCCTCATACCGACCGCACACCAGCACCAGCCGCTGCAAGCACGCAAACTCCCGTGCCAGGCTCTGGGAAAACACCTCTCCTTGCGGGGACAGGAGCACCACCCGCTCTGTTGACCGATCACGCTCTCCCTTTGCCTGCACTCCCAGGAACTCAACCGCTGCAAAGATCGGTTCCGGCTTCATCACCATCCCCTCCCCGCCGCCATACGGTCGATCATCGACGGTCCGGTGACGATCGTGAGTAAACGCCCTCGGATCGGTCATCCGGACCTCCACCGCTCCGTTCTCCCGTCCCCGCCGCAACACCCCATAGCCCAGAGTGCCCTCCACCAGGGCGGGGAACAGCGTTACCACGTCAATCCGCATGACTATCCCACCTCCGTTCGCAAAATCTGTCCCGGCTACAACCGATGTTGCATCAGGCCCCTGCTCAGGCCTTGGTAGCGTCAGGATGTCGCGTGCCGTGCCGGTTCGGGTTCGCGGCAACACGCAGGATCTGCTCGAGGAAAGGGTACCGCCGTGGGAACGTCGAGAGCCGTCGCTCTGCTCATTGCGCCGCTCGTCCTGGGGGCGGCGTCTGTTCGTCTTGTGGCCCAGATGGTGCCTGCTGGAACCGGAACCGACTCACGGGCAGTCAATCTCCCCCTCAACTCTGCGCAGCCTCTGTACACGTCCTCCGACGACACGGCCCCAATCGAGCCGGCTACGTCTCTCACATCGACGCCACCCTCTGTCCTCCTCGGTCCTCACAACCTGTCTCTAAATCCCGCACCCTCGGCATCCGCCCCGATCGTCGCGAGCCCCGCGGCCTTTACCCTACCACCGCGCCCGCCCCATCAACGTCGGGTTCACGACCTGCCCAGCTTGGCGCCGAAGGATCGCGTCCGGCCCTTTCGCTCGGTCGCCCTCGGTCTCACGGCGGGCACTCTGGGTGCAGGGGCGGAACTTGCGATCCCGATCGCGCCCAAATTTAACCTTCGTGCCGGTGTCGGGTACTTCAACTGGAAAGGCTCCTTCAACTCCGACGGAATCGTCTTTGTTCCAGCCGTCAAGCTCACCTCCACGCAGGCGACCATTGACTGGTTTCCAAGCAAAAAGGGTTTTCACCTCAGCATAGGTGCCCTCCTCCTCCGCACCAGGGCAGCAGGTCTCGCCGCGGTCTCGGGCGGTACCTCTTTCACCCTGGACTCCTCAAGCTACCTCAGCAGCGTCGATGACCCGATCAACGGAGTTGCCAGACTTACCTTTGGAGATCGCGTCGCTCCCCTCGTCCTGCTCGGCTTCGGTAACCTCCTCCCCCGAACCGGCAAGCACGTCACCTTTCCCTTCGAGGTGGGCGCCGCGGCTATGCGGCCGCCGCAATTGACAGTTCAACTCCAAGGCACGGCCTGCACCAGTCAGGGTTGCTTCAACACGGTTACGGATCCCGATATCCAGAAGAATCTCAAGGCGGAAGTAGTCAAGCTGCAGAACGACCTCCAACTCATCAAGGCCTATCCCATGGTCTCACTAGGCGTCGCCTGTAGGTTCTGAGATACCCTCTGCTCCGCCCGCCGCCAACTGTACCTCAACCAAGCCCCGGGGCAACTCCATTCGAATCTGCCTCAAAGTAGTGTCAACTCCCACCAAAAACGCCTTTGCAAACGGCACTAAGACCTCCTTGGCCCCGACCGAAACACCCAAAAGCACGGGACTTTCGTCATTGCGTCGGTGCCCGTCGGCCGTCATCGGAAACTGAATGTCGGTTACCCTACCCACGACACACCCCTGATCTATCAGCTCACACCCAATCAAATCAGTGACATATGTCTCATCGACGGCCAATATCTGGCGATGACTCAGTGGCGTTCGAAGTTCCATGCCGACCAGCCGCTCCGCACCGGCTATGTCGGTCACCCCTGCCAGTCCAAGAACGATCCGCCCCTCGTTCCTTCCCTTTGGCATCCACCCACTCGTGACTACACACGGCTGCCATTCTTTAGTAAAGTGCTCTGACATTTCGGGTGCCAAGAATAACAAGTTTCTGCCGACGAAAGTCTGCGGAAAATCGCTTGAAAGATCGGCAAGCACCTCACCCACTCGACCCTGAGGTCGAAGGATTTTGGCCAGCGTGACCCAGCGATCAGATCCGAGCGTAGCGTCACTCAAGGGAGACTCTCGGTTCGATGTAGCTTTGGGTAGAACACAAGCTGCGCGGCTATCACAGTGTCGTTCTGACCACCTTCTTTATAGACTGGGGCCTTCCACCGCTCGTACTGTACCCAAGCATCAATTGCTATATCTGGCCGCAACCGCTTTAGTACCTCGGCTCGGAACTGATTCTGCGTGGTCCCACCAGCGATGAAATCTTTGGCGTTCTTCTTATTTAGATATTGGATCTGAATCCACTCGTTACCGCTTAGGTTGTAGGTTAGCCAAACTTGTCCACCTTTAGCCTCACGACCGATCCAGTCGCCCATGATGAAGCCCTTATTTGTATAGCCCTGCCGCTGAACAGTCTCGTAGTAGTTGAAAAACCCCCCGGCACTGCGCTGAACTGGCTGATCATTCATTACGCCTTCGGCACGCAGACTTAACCTAGGGAGCCTAGGTATCTGGGAGAGATAGAGCCCCGTTCGAAATGCAGCTCTGCGTGGTGCGCTTATCGGAGTGACGTCGTCGTGGGTTATCGAATCTAGGTAGAGAGTCGTATATCTTTGTAGCCAAGGAAGACGCCAAGAAAAATTGAAGTCGCTGAAACGAGCTCCGGGGTCGTCACGAGAGAACTTCTCTTCGGCGGTGGTGTCATTTATGTCGAAGAAGCCCTTCAGGAAAGTATGCAGCGTTACCGGTGCGTGCCCTTTACCGCCGAAAATTATCGTGCGTTGGAAGCCGAACTGAAAGTTGCTTGTCGGCTGAAAGCTAAACATCTCCGAGTGGGTCCAGGGATTGTTTGGGTATGTGTGCCCCTTCAGGCTGCCGTAGAAGAAGTCGTACCGGACAGGACCGAGGAGAGCAGAAACATACGGAATATAAAGCGGCTCAACGCGATTGACCCGGAACGAGTAGATGTCCTGAGCATTGTTGGACCAGGCTTCGGCTCCACCCAAGCCGGGACCGAGCCACGCATCTGATTTCCCTCCTGAAATCTCGTGGTTCCCAAGGTGAAAAGAAAGAGTGGCTTCCTGGAGAGCGAACGCATTCTGAGCCGGGAGCGGTCCTTCAGGTACGGTAGCCTGAGGGACGTTGTAGCCCGCATACGTGATTCCATCGTTGCTCGACAGCGTAGAAGCGAGCGCAGCGGAATAGCCGGGTGCGGAGGGAGAGTGCTGATACTCGCCGCGGATGTGCAACGAGAAACGTCCTGCTTCGTTGACGCTCTCGAAGCCTGTCACATTGTTGAACCCACTTTGATACGGCCGTCCGTAGTCGTTCACTATGGTTTGGCCGATGTGATAGCTGTCACGCAGCGGTGTTCCCGTTATACCCAAGAGACGTGTATACCCAGAGTACAGTCCGTAGATTGCCCCCCGCGGCTCACGACCGTCCGGAACTTCATCCTGTAACTCCTCCAGCATAGCGTTCAGAATGCCTTGCGCTTCAGCGTTATCACCGTCCAAGATGTCACTCTCAGACTCTTGAAGCACATGTAGGACGCTACGGCGGGTCCAGGGGCGCATATTCAGAAATACGGTGTTCGCATAGCCAAGCGAGTAAAGCCGCAGCATTGCCGGATAGATCCAGCTGTCGATAGGAATGTACGTGGACCCATAGGCATTATGGGAGTTATTGGGAACAGGTGTGCCGTACTTCGTATAGGTGGCTGCGGAGACCTGGGCCGTTGAAAACTGCTGGTTGACGGGCACCTCGCTGTGGACAGATGGAAGGAATGACATAGATCTGGTTTGGGCCAGGTAGGGCGAATCTCGAAAGGGAGAAATAGCTGGTTGAGCCGCAAGGGAGGGTATTGTGAGCCCTTGGTTCAACTGAGAGGAAGGAAGTACTTGCACCTGTGGAGTTGTTGTCTGTGTGGCAAGACTTGCTTGAGATAGGCCAAAGGTTGCTGCGCAGTAGAGGAGGGTGGGTGGGAGGAGAGACCATCGGATGCGCACAAGAACCTCGGGCCGGTTCGCCCGGCTGGGCTAGTTTACTCAAAATGTTGAGGTTAGGCGCGCTGTGCGCGACTCTGGGGCGAGTTCCGAGGCCAAAATGGGCCTGGTTCAGGGGGCTAAACCGCGCTTTTTCAGGGTGATCTGCAATCTTTGGAGGGGATTTTGCGGGGTTTGGGTGGGGGTGTTCGGGAGAAGCCAGGGGACAGCCTCAATGAGGGTGGGGCCGTCGCCGTTGCGGGCACGGAGGGATGCTTCGCTGAGGACGCGGCAGAGGGCGACGGCGTCGGCGGAGTCGACGGGGATACCGGGGACGCCGTCGGTCTGGGAGCCAGCGCTCAGGGCACCGGCGAGCGACGGCGGCGGAGAGGGCAGGACCTGCAGCAGGAGAGGCAGGGAGTTGCGGGCCGCGAGAGCGAGGGAGGCGCGCCATTGCGGGCGAGTGAGGAACGGCGCAGCAACGAAGACGAGAAGGAGCGGAACGACCGAGGAGGTGCGCTGCGCCCGCAGCGCGCAGGCCGCGCCGAGCAGAAGGGTGAGGCTCTCGTGCGGTGTGCCGGTGGGTGGATCGACCCAGAGTGGCGGCAGACCGAGGGTGCGGCCGGCGTCCGAACCGGAGAGGTCGCAGACGAGGTCGCCGGGGCGGAGGGTGAGCAGAGCGCTGGCGCGAATCGCCTCCTGCCCCTTTGCAGACAGTCGCGCGGCTTTGGGCACCGAGCGACGGAGGGCTTGCATGGCGGTCGCCATATTGCGCAGCAGGCTGTCGGGGACGAGCGGGTTTTCGCCAGGGTTGGAGATGGGGCGAGGCTCCTGTGGGTAAGGATCAGGGAGGGGTAGTTGCAAAGAAAAGGAGGCAGCACAGACGAGACCGTCAGGGCTATGGCAGAGCGGGAGTAGGCGGACTCCTGCGCTCCGGGAGCGACCTGAGCGCAGCGGAAGGTTAGGTTGTGGCCGGGTCCTTGGCTTCAGGGTTGAGGTTGAGTTGCGTGATGGCGTCCTGGGCGGCTTGCCTGTCGAAGGCTCCGTCGCGGGCGAGGCGGCTGAGGGCGGCGGCGACGATGGCCTCGGCGCTGACCTCGAAGTGGCGGCGGAGGTGTTCGCGGTTGTCGGAGCGGCCGAAGCCGTCGGTGCCGAGGGAGACGAGGCGACCGGGGAGCCAGGGCGCGAGGCCATCGGGGACCGACTTCATATAGTCGGAGGCGGCGATGATGGGCCCCTGAGCGTCGCCGAGAGCTTCGAGGAGGAAGGGCCGGCGCTCGGGTTCGGCGGGGTGGAGGCGGTTCCAGCGTTCGACGGCGAGGGCATCGCGGCGGAGTTCGACGTAGCTGGTGACGCTCCAGACATCGGCCTGGAGGTTGAACTTCTCGGCGAGGATCCCCTGGGCGCGAAGGGCCTCGCGGAGGATGGGCCCGGAGCCGAAGAGCTGCAAGGCCGCAGTGCCCGCGGGCGCGGGGCTGACGCGATAGATGCCGCGGAGGATGCCTTCCTGCACGCCCTCGGGCATGGGCGGCATGGGGTAGTCCTCGTTGTACATGGTGATGTAGTAGAAGCGGCTTTCGTTGTGCTCGTACATGCGACGGAGACCGTCCTGGACGACGGTGGCGAGCTCATAGACGAAGGCGGGGTCGTAGGTGGCGCAGGTAGGGACGGTGCCGGCGAGGACGAGGGAGTGGCCGTCCTGGTGCTGGAGGCCCTCGCCGAGCATGGTGGTGCGACCGGCGGTGCCGCCCATGAGGAAGCCCTTGCCGCGTGAGTCGGCGAAGGCCCAGACCATGTCGCCGACGCGCTGGAAGCCGAACATGGAGTAGTACATGTAGAAGGGGATAGTGGGCACGCCGTAGTTGGCGTAGGCGGTGCCGGCGGCGGTGAAGGAGGCCATGGAGCCGGCCTCGGTGATGCCCTCTTCGAGGATTTGACCTTCTTTCTCCTCGCGGTAGCTGAGGAGCATGTCGGAGTCGTGCGGGGTGTACTTTTGGCCTTCGGGGGCGTAGATGCCGACCTGGCGGATGGCAGACTCGAGGCCGAAGGTGCGGCCTTCGTCGGGGACGATGGGGACGATGAGCTTGCCGAGCTGGGGGTCTTTGAGGAGACCGCGAAGGAGCGAGACGAAGCCCATAGTGGTGGAGACCTCGCGGCCCTTGGAGCCGCCGGTCCACTCGGTCAGGGTGCTGAGCTCGGGGGCTTTGAAGTCGAGGGTCTGGGGGGCGCTGCGGCGGGGGAGGAAGCCGCCGAGCTCGCGGCGACGGGCGTGGAGGTACTGGATTTCGGGGGCGTCGTCGGCGGGTTTGAAGAAGGCGCCGTTTTTGGCGGCTTCCTCCGGGATGGGGATGTCGAAGCGTTTGACGAAGGCGGTGACGCCCTCGTCGGTGAGTTTTTTCTCCTGGTGTGAGGCGTTGCGGGCTTCGGTGGAGCCCAGGCCGTAGCCCTTGACGGTTTTGGCGAGGATGACGGTGGGACCGCCTTTGTGTTCAAGCGCTCGTTTGTAGGCGTTGAAGATTTTGGCGGGGTCGTGGCCGCCGCGATGGAGCCGGGCGAGCTGCTCGTCGGTCTTGTCGGCGACGAGCTCGAGGAGTTCGGGGTACTTGCCGAAGAACTCGCGGCGGAGATAGGCGCCGCCTTTGGCTTTGAAGGCCTGGAAGTCGCCGTCGACGCACTCTTCCATGCGCTTGAGGAGGAGGCCCTTGTGGTCGCGGGCGAAGAGCTCATCCCAATCCGAGCCCCAGATGACCTTGATGACGTTCCAGCCTGCGCCGCGGAACATGCCTTCGAGCTCGTCGATGATGCGCTTGTTGCCGCGGACGGGGCCGTCGAGGCGCTGGAGGTTGCAGTTGACGACGAAGATGAGGTTGTCGAGTTTTTCTCGGGAGCCGAGGGAGATGGCGCCGAGGGTGTCGACCTCATCGGTTTCGCCGTCGCCGACGAAGGCCCAGACCTTGCGGTCGGACTTTTGGATGAGGCCGCGATTTTCGAGGTAGCGCATAAAGCGCGCCTGGTAGATGGCGTTGAGCGGGCCGATGCCCATGGATACTGTTGGGAAGCGCCAGAAGTCCGGCATGAGCCAGGGGTGGGGGTAGGAGGAGAGGCCGGGGGTGTCGCGGAGCTCGTGGCGGAAGTTTTTGAGGCGGGCCTCGCCGAGGCGGCCTTCGAGGAAGGCGCGGGCGTAGACGCCGGGGCTGGCGTGGCCTTGGAAGTAGATGAAGTCGCCGGGGAGATCGGTGTTGTTCGCTCCGGGATATTGGGCGCGGAAGAAGTGGTTAAAGCCGACCTCGAGGAGGGTGGCGAGCGAGGAGTAGGTGGAGATGTGGCCGCCGATGCCGGGGTCTTTTTTGTTTTGGCCGTGGACCATGGCCATGGCGTTCCAGCGGATGAGGGCTTCGACGCGGCGCTCGAGGTCGCGGTCGCCGGGGTAGGGGAGTTCGTCGTGCTTGGGGATGGTGTTGAGGTAGGGAGTGGTGAGCTCGCTGGTGACGGGGACGCCGGCCTCGCGGGCGCGCTGGCGGAGGGATTCGAGGATGGCGGAGGACTGCTCCCAGTCCTGGGCGACCAGTTCGTCGAAGGCTTCGATCCACTCGGCGGCTTCGGCGGAGAGGTCTTGGCGTACGGTTTCGTCGAGCCTGGTCGTCATGGCAGTTCCCCGGGGTGAGATGTGGCTCCGGATGGCCGGGGCCGACGATCTAACGATATAGGGGAGTCACGAGGTTCGTCATCTGGTTTGAGCTGGCGGCGTTTGGGCGGCTTGGGTGAGGTCGGCGAGCAGGCGGTGGAGGGTGGTGTCTTCGCCCGTGATGTAGTGGCCGACGAAGCGCCAGAGGGCCGGGCCGGTGGTGGTGTGTTCGGTGACGGTGAGGCGGGTTTGGTTGGGGGATTGTGGGACGAGGTTGTAGGTCCAGGTGCCGGCGACGGGGAGTTTGGGGTCGGCGATGGTGACGACGCGGTGGCGTGGGGGTTGATCGGAGGTGACGCAGAGGGGGAGGCTGATGGTGTTGGAGACCTCTCGCCAGCAGGGGTGGCCGTTGGAGTCGGGGAGGAGCTCGATGGCGCGGAGGCCGGAGCGCCAGGAGGTTTGGGCGGGGAGGTCGGTGAGGAGCTGCCAGGTGCGCTGTTGCGAGGCGGGGATGAGGGCGGAGGCGGTGGCGGTGTGGTCGGCGGGAAGACGGCCGCCGAGGATGCCGACGGCGGCGGTGACGAGGAGGATAAGGACGAAGAGCCAGCCGGAGAGGCGGAGGAGGCGCATGGCGGGTTAGGTGGAGTAGTCGGCGTTGATGCGGACGTAGTCGGCGGTGAGATCGCAGGTGAGGAAGGAGCACTCGGCGGCACCGCGGCCGAGGTCGAGGTGGATGGTGTACTCGGGGGCGAGCATGGCGGCGTGGGCGGTGGCCTGGATGTAGTCGGGGTGGCGTTCGCCGTGGAGGAAGACGGGGACGCCGCCGATGGAGATGGAGAGGGTTTGGGGGTCGAGCGGGATGCCGGCGCGGCCGGCGGCGGCGAGGAGGCGGCCCCAGTTGGGGTCGGCGCTGGACCAGGCCGTTTTGCAGAGGGGGGAGGTGGCGATGGTTTGGGCGAGTTGGCGGGCGTGCGCGGTGGTTTCTGCGCCGGTGATGAGGAGTTCGACGACGTGGGTGACGCCTTCGCCGTCGGCGACGATCTGGCGGGCGAGGGAGCGGCAGACGAGGTCGAGGGCGTCCGCGAAGGCGAGGGCGACGCGATCGTCGCAGAGGACGCCGCTGGCCCCTGAGGCGACGAGGAGGACGGTGTCGTTGGTGGAGGTGTCGCCGTCGATGGAGATGCAGTTGAAGCTGCGGTCGGCGGCGGAGGCGAGCAGGCGATGGAGGGTGGGGGTGTCGGCCTCGAGGTCGGTGAAGAGATAGACGAGCATGGTGGCGTGGGGTGGGGTGGCGAGGTCGAGGGCGGGGGCGATCATGCCGGCTCCCTTGGCGACGCCGAGCAGGTGGACGTGGGCGCCGTCGACGTCGACGGTGGCGCGGGCGAGTTTGCGGCGGGTGTCGGTGGTGAGGATGGCGTCGGCGAAGGCTTCGGCGTGTGCGGGGGTGTCGCCGAGGGCGGCGTGGAGGTTGGGGAGGGCGGCGGCGACGAGCTCGATGGGGAAGGGGACGCCGATGATGCCGGTGGAGGAGGGGACGACCTCGTCGAAGATGCAGCCAAAGGTTTCGGCGGCGGCGGTGCAGCTTTGTCGGCAGGCGGCGAGGCCGGCGGCGCCGGTGGCGCAGTTGGCGTTGCCGGCGTTGACCAGGAGAGCGGAGAGCTTGCCGCCGGTGGCGGCGAGGTGCTCGCGGCCGACGGTGACGGGGGCGGCGACGACGGCGTTGGAGGTGAAGAGGGCGGCGGCGCGGCCGCCGGGGGAGACGGTGGCGGCGGCGAGGTCTGGGGAGCCGCTGGCTTTGATGGCGGCGCGGACGGCACCCCAACGAAAGCCGCGGGGGAGGTCCGAGACGGGCGTTGCGGCGGTGTTTGTGCCTGAAGCTGCGGTGAGGGCGGAGGGTTGGCCGATCTGCGTGGTGCCCATTGCCCTACTGTAGCAACGGTTGCGGTGGGCTAACGGGCGAGCCGCTGCAGGGGCGGGTTGGGAGGGGGAGTGACATTGACGGGCAGGGTTTGGCCGGAGACGGAGCTTTCGCGGGCGAGCTCGAGGAGGCGAAGCGAGGTCCACGCTTCGGCGGGGTTGACGGCGAGGGGAGCTTCGCCACGGAGGGCGGCGAGGACGTTGGAGTAGAAGGCGCGGTAGTCGCCTGGGAGGGTGGGGAGAGGCTCTTGGGTAAGGGCGGCGGGGTTATGGGCGGGGTCGGCGCAGAGGGTGAGGGTGCCGAATCGGTCTGAGGACTCCTGAAGCCAGGGCTCGGTGGATCCGAGCGGAGGCACGCGGCCTCCGGCGACGAGGGTGGGTTCCTGGGGGTCGACGCCGAACTTCTTGTACGAGCCGGAGGTGCCGTGGAGGAGGAAGCGGGGGCCGGGGTCGGCGGCGATGAGGGTGGCGCCGAGCAGGACGCGGGGGCCGTCAAGGTAGCTGAGGATGAGGTCGAAGCTGTCTTCGATGGTGGTGCCCTGGCGCTCGTGGCGAACGCTGGCCGTGAGGGTGGCGGGGAGGCCGAAGAGGGCGAGGGCCTGGTCGACGAGGTGGGGGCCGAGATCGAGCAGGAGGCCGTGCGCGGCGCTTTCGGCCTCCTTCCATGTGCCGGTTTTGGGGATGGGGCGGAAGCGGTCGAAGCGTGAGGAGAAGGTGACGAGGCGGCCCAGGGTGTCGTCGCGGAGGAGTTTCCGGACAGTGAGGAAGTCGCCATCCCAGCGGCGGTTGTGGAAGGGAGCGAGGAGGAGCGATCGCTCGCTCGCGAGGGCCATAAGGTGGGCGAGACCTTGCGCGGAGGGGGCGACGGGTTTGTCGATGACGACGTGCTTGCCGGCGCGGAGGGCGGCTCCGGCGAAGGGGAGGTGGGTCTCGTTGGGGGTGCCGACCACAACGAGCGCGATGGCGGGGTCTTCGAGGATGTCAGGCAGGGTGCGGGCGATGCGGACCTCGGGAAAGGCCCCCTGTGCGGTGTCGCCGGAGCGCTGGAGGATGGCGCGCAGCTCGAGACCTGGCACCGCGGAGACAAAGGGGGCGTGGAAGACACGGCCGGCAAGACCGAAGCCGAGGACGGCGACGCCGAAGCTGGGTGTGGATGGGAGGGACACGGTGGCTCCTAGATGGGTGGGGTGGGGCTGAAGATCGGCGAGATGGGGAGGGATGGGAGGTGCGGGGCTATGGATCGTTGCTGGGGCGACTCCGGTGGAAGCGAGCTACCCCCCCCGTACTTCAGGTCCAAATTCTTGAATCCGGGAAGGTTAGGTTCGAGCCAAGGGATACACACCGAAGGGATGCCAGTCTGTTTCGCCCGGCCGGCTGACCCCTGCTGGAGATGAGGGTACGTGAGCTGGAAGGGCAGGTGCGCCATTCCGAGCCGAGCGGGAGTGTGACGCGGAGGCTGAGCATCTCCGATGCTTCCGTTCCTTCCGAGAAAGTAGAAACCGATGGGAGTGAGACGCATCTTTCACTGGGAGAAGCAGTTTGGTGTTCACGTCCGATCTCTCGACGGGAGCATCGCACATCGTCTTAAACCAGAGCAGGTACCATACTTTCTATGACTTCAAGCTTAACCGCGCCCAGATGGAGGCGTCTGTGTGCGACCGGGGTGATGCTGGCGGCGGGCGCGACCGGGCTGTCCCAAAGCTCTCCCGGGGCGGGACAGAGCCGGGGCAGCAGCACGACTGGCGGCTCGGTAACTGGGGGCGTAGGGCCGAATGCATTGATTCCCGCCGCACAGCAGCAGCTCTTCAATGCAGGGCAGCAGGGCAGCTCGTCTTCCGGCGGGTCGTCGGGCAGCTCCTCCGGCAGCTCGTCGACGAACCCATACCAGGGCTCGTTGATCGAGGGCAAGGCAACGGGAACGGTGATCGAGCTGCCGCTCGACGACGCAATCCAGCGAGGTCTGCGCAACAATCTTGGGGCGATTCTGGAGCGTCAGAGTGCGCTTACGGCGAACGGGCAGAGGCTGGAGCAGCTGCAAACCCTGCTTCCCACGGTGACGGGGGATGCGGCCATCACGGTGCAACAGGTGAATTTGGCGGCTTATGGACTGAAGTTTCCGGGGTTGAACCCGATTATCGGACCCTTTCAGACGGTGGACTTCCGGGCATCGCTGCAGCAGACCTTATTCAACGTGCAGTCGCTGGAGACCTACCTGCAGTCCAAGCACAACTTCCAGGGCGCAAAGCTTTCGGCTGAGGACGCGCGCGACATGGTGGTGTTGACGGTTGGCAACGCATACCTCGTCTGCATCGCCGACGGAGCGCGGATTTTAGCGGTACAGGCGGAGCTGGCGACGGCGAGGGTGACGTTGGACCAGGCGATTGCGCAGCACGAGGCGGGAACGAGTCCGCGGCTGGATGTGCTGCGGGCACAGGTGGACTTCCAGAACGAGCAGCAGACACTGATCTCCTCGCAAAACCAGCTGGCCAAGGACAGGATCGCGCTGGCGCGGGTGATCGGGCTGCCGTTGGACCAGGCGTTCAACCTGACGACTTCAGCTCCTTACAAGGCGCTGGACGGGTTGGATCCGGAGACGGAGTTTGCTCAGGCGCTGAAGCAGCGCAAGGATCTGGCGGCGGATGCCGAGCAGGTGCGGGCAGCGGAGGCAGGGAAGAAGGCGGCGTTTGGGTATCAATTGCCATCCTTTGACGTGAGCGGAAACTACGGGGATTTGGGTCCGACGCCGGGGCACTCGCACGGGACGTTTTTAGCGACGGGCGAGGTTTCAGTCCCCATTCTGCAGATTGCGCGGGTTCGCGGGCAGAATGCGGTTGCTGAGGCACAGCTGGAGACGAGCAGGGCACAGTTATCCGATCAGATTCAGCAGGTGAACGCGGATGTGCGCGACAGCCTGCTGGATATTGCGGCGGCGGCGAAGCTGGTGGAGGCGGCGCGGTCGAATCTGTCGCTGGCGACTGAGGCTTTGAGCGAGGCGCAGCAGAGATTTCGCGCAGGTGTGAGTGATAATTTGCCGGTGTCGCAGGCGCAAAGCCAGACCGAGCAGGCGAACGATCAGTACATCAGCGCGCTATACCAGCACAATGTCGCGAAGCTATCGCTGGCGCGCGCGCTGGGTTCGGCCGAGACGAACTACAAGGTATTTCTGGGAGGGAAGTAACCGTGGCAGACCAGAACGAGCAGCAGCAACAGCAGGGACAAGGCGGCGAGCAGGGCGGCGACGCGCAGCAGAACGATCAGAAGAAGGACGATCAGAAGCAGGACGAGAAGAAGAAGGACGAGAAGAAGAAGGACGAGGGCAAGGCCAAGGAGTCGCCAGTCAAGAAGGCGCGCCGGCGCTTCATAATTGTTGCCGTCGTCGTTTTGCTGGTTGTGATTGCGGGTCTGTTCTATTGGCACTCGACCTACTACGAGGATACGGACGACGCGCAGGTGGACGGTGACCTGTACCAGGTGAGTTCGCGCGTGAGCGGCCAGGTTGTCAAGGTGTACGTGGATGACAACCAGCGGGTGCAGGCGGGCCAGCCGATCGCGGAGATCGACCCACGCGATCAGATTGTGGCGCTGGAGCAGGCACAGGCGAATCTGGCATCGGCCGAGGCGTCTGCCAAGCAGGCGAACGTGAACGTGCCGATCACGAACGTGTCGACTGCAACGACGGTAAACACGAGCGGGGCGGGGGTGCAGAGCGGGCTGGCGGCGGTGGCGCAGAATGAGAAGCAGGTGCAGGCTGCCGCGGCGCGCGTGGACCAGGCGCAGGCGAACGCGATCAAGTCGCAGCTCGATGTGGATCGGTATACGCCGCTGGTGCAGAAGGACGTGATCTCAAAGCAGCAGTACGACGCAGCGGTGGCGCAGGCGGCGGCGGACAAGGCCACGGTGCTTTCAGCGCAGGCGACGTTGGTTGGGCAGCAGGAGGCTGTGCGGCAGTCGCAGCAGTCGCTGCTGCAGGCACGAGCACAGGAGGCTGAGGCGAAGAAGAACGGGCCACAGCAGGTGCAGGTGCAGCAGGCGCGTGCGAACGCGGCGCTGGCCGATGTGAAGGAGGCACAGGCGCGTGTGGACCAGGCAAAGCTCAACCTGAGCTATGTGCATGTGGTGGCGCCGGTGGCCGGGATTGTGAACAAGAAGAGCGTGCAGGTAGGGGCGAACGTGGGCGTGGGCCAGAACATGATGACGATTGTGCCGCTTGAGAATCTATGGGTGACGGCGAATTTCAAAGAGACCCAGCTAAATACGATTCGCCCAGGCCAGGACGTGTCGATCAAGGTGGATGCGCTTGGCGGACGGCAGTTTTCGGGCAAGGTCACGCAGGTGGGTGGCGCGACGGGCTCGATGTTGTCGCTGTTTCCGCCGGAGAATGCGACGGGGAACTATGTGAAGGTGGTTCAGCGCATTCCGGTTCGGATCGACTTTACGGATCTGAAGAAGGAGGACAACGACCTGGCGCTACGACCTGGGTTCTCCGTGGAACCCAAGGTGACCGTGAAGAACTAGGCGGCCCGTAGGAGAGACGATCGGGGGCGGGATGCTTGGCGCGTCCGCCCCTTTCTGCGTTTGTGCCGGGTGTTGACTGGGGTGAGAGACTGCGAGTAGGGGTGTGACTCGCCGCGACCGATAGGGCTCGACGATCATCTACAAGCCTACGAGGAAGCGGAATGCCGATCGCGATGCAGTTTTTCGTCCATTATGTCTACGGCATCCTATTTCTGTGGGTGCTGGTGGAACAGATGGGCGTGCCCATTCCGTCCATTCCGCTCCTGTTGACGGCTGGAACGCTGTCGGCGACTCACCAGTTGCATGCGTCGTTGGCGTTGGGAGATGTGGTTTTGGCATGTCTGCTGGCGGACAGTATGTGGTATCTGCTGGGGAGGCGTTTTGGCGGGCAGGTTCTGCGATTGCTTTGCCGGCTGTCGCTGGAGGCGTCGACGTGCGTGGCCAAGACGGAGGGCTACTTTCAGCGGCGCGGGCCTGTGACGTTGTTGTTTGCGAAGTTTGTGCCTGGGCTGTCGACACTGGCGGCCCCGATTGCGGGGCAGACGGGGATGCCGTACGCGCGATTCGTGCTGTGGGACCTGGCGGGATCGATTGTGTGGGCCGAGGCGTACCTGTTGGCGGGACGATTCTTTGGGGATTTGGCCAAGCGAAGCGCACCGTTGCTGCACCTGCTGAGCCGATTTGCGTTTGGCATCTTCGGGCTGTTGGTGGTTGGGCTGGTGTTTTGGAGGGTGTGGAAGAACCGAAAGTTTCTGCTCGAGATGCGGGCGCTGCGGATGGAGCCGGAGGAGTTGCGCACGATGCTGCAGATTGCCGAACAGCAGGGCAACACACCGCCGTTTGTGGTGGATTTGCGCCACCCGCTCGATCTTGTGAGGGACCCGCGAGTTCTGCCGGGGGCGGTCCGGATTGGGCCCACAGAGATCGTGGCGCAGAGCAAGCTGCTGCCGCGTGACCGCGATGTGGTGCTTTACTGCACGTGCCCCAATGAGGAGACGAGTGCACGGATTGCGAAGCAGCTGCTGAAGGTTGGGGTGCACCGTGTGCGGCCCCTGCGGGGCGGATTTGAGGGATGGCGCGATGCAGGTTTTCCCTTGGCAGCGTACGTGAATCCTGCGGCAGAGCTCCTGCCGGAGGATGCGGGGCAGAGCGCGCTGGCGAGTTGAGTTGCGGGAGGTGAGCGTCCTCGGGCGTGGTGTGCGGTGCGCCGGATGCTGGGAGCGATGCCGCGCTTAGGATGGGTTAAGCGGAACCTGCTGGAGGAGTGATTGTGGCTTATTCTGACCTGCGCGCGTGGATTGCGCGGATGGAGCGTGTGGGCGAGCTACGCCGCGTGAAGGCGGAGGTTGCGCCATACCTGGAGATGGCGGAGGTTGCGGACCGGGCGGCAAAGCTGCAGCGGGATGGACGGCCATGGGGCGGACCGGCTTTGCTGTTTGAGAATGTCAAGGGACACGGAGGTGCACGGGTGCTGATGAACCAGTTTGGTTCCGAGGCACGGATGAAGCTGGCGCTCGAGACGGAGTCGCTGGATGCGATCGCGGAGCGAATCCGGACGCTGATTCACCCGGAGACGCCGACCTCGCTGATGGACAAGCTGAAGCTGCTGCCGAAGCTGAAGGAGGTAGGAAGCTTTTTTCCGAAGGTGGTGAGCGCGAAGGGGGCGCCGTGCAAGGAGGTGGTGAGGCTCGGGCCGGAGGTAGATCTTCTACAGTTGCCGGTGCTGACGACGTGGCCGGGCGACGGCGGGCCTTTTCTTACTCTGCCCTGCGTGATCACGCGGGATGCGCGAACAGGCAAGCGAAATGTCGGGATGTACCGGATGCAGGTCTATGACGGGCAGACGACGGGGATGCACTGGCAGCGGCAGAAGGTAGCGGCGGAGCAGATGCGGGACCGCCTGCGGGCCGCGGCTGGGTCGAAGGCAGAGGCTGTGGCGTTGATGGCGGCGACCGCGGGTGGGACGGCGGCGGGGCATGCGGGAGCGCTGCGAGAGCAGACGGTGAGCGCGATACGAGGGCAGCGATTGGAGGTGGCGGTGGCGATCGGGACGGACCCGGCGTTGACCTTTTCGGCGATCGTGCCGGCACCGCCGGAGGTTGAGGAGTACCTGATTGCCGGATTTCTGCGCGGGGCTCCGGTGGAGCTCGTAAAGTGCGAGACGGTGGACCTGGAGGTTCCGGCGAACGCGGAGTATGTGCTGGAGGGCTATGTGGATTTGGCGGAGCTGCGGATGGAGGGGCCGTTTGGAGACCACACAGGGTTCTACACGATGCCGGATGAGTATCCGGTGTTCCACGTCACGGCTCTGACGCATCGGCGAGATCCTATCTACGTGGCGACGGTAGTTGGCAAGCCTCCGATGGAGGACGCGTGGATGGGCAAGGCAGTGGAGCGCATTTTTCTGCCGCTGATGCAGTTGACGCTGCCGGAGATCGCGGATGTCAACCTGCCGGCGGCCGGGGTGTTTCACAACCTGATGATTGTGTCGATCCGCAAGAGCTATGCGGGGCACGCGCGCAAGGTGATGAACGGCATATGGGCGCTGGGGCAGGCGATGTTCACCAAGTGCATCATCGTGGTGGACGAGGACTGCGATGTGCACGACCTGAACGAGGTGACGCTGCGGACGGCGAACAATATCGACCCCGAGCGGGATATACAGTTCACGTTGGGGCCGGTGGACTCGCTGGACCATGCCAGTCGACTGCCAAACTTTGGGTCGAAGATGGGGATCGACGCGACGCGGAAGTGGGCGGCGGAGGGGTTTACGCGGGAGTGGCCGGCGATGCTGGAGATGCCGGCGGAGGTGAAGCGGCGGGTGGATGACATCTGGGAGAGGCTGAAGATCGGCTGAGGCGTTCAGGCTCTGGCGTCGGACCCGATGGAATCGGCATTTGATTTCGTTGCTGAGCTGAGGGGAGGGGAAGAGGTCAGCTCAGTTGGAAAGGGGAGGGCACAGGAGGTTTGGCCAGTCGGCGGCCTGGTGGGCGATGGCGGAGGGTTGGGATTCGGCGAGGAGGTTGGCTGGGGAGAGGCCGAAGGTGCAGGCGAGGGAGGCGGTGCCGGCGGCGTGCGCGGTATTGAGATCGATGGGTGAGTCGCCGATCATGACGGCTTCGAAGGGGTGGATGGGGGTGTGGGTGAGGGTGGAAGCTTCCGTGAGGAGTGTGCGAAGGCCGAGGGGGTCGGGCTTCTTTGTGAGGAAGCTTTCGCCACCGTAGATCACGAAGAAGAAGGGGGAGAGACCGAGGGCGGCGCAGATCTCGCGGGCGGGACGGACGGGTTTGTTGGTGAGAACGGCGAAGGGAGTGTGAGGGAGGAGGTCGCGGAGGGCCTGGAGAGCTTCGGGGACACCGGGGAGGGGACGGGTGTGGTCGAGCTTGTGGGCGCGGTAATGGGTGAGGAAGAACTCGAGGGCTACCGTTTCTTGCGCGGGTGTGGGATGGAGGACGGTTGCGGCGAGGGCTCGATGGAGGAGGCGGGCGGCGCCGTCGCCGATGAAGGAGCGGATCTCCTGGATGGGGAGGGGCGGGCAGCCGAGGTGAGCTAGGGTGGCGTTGACGGAGTTGGCGAGGTCCTGCTCGGAGTCGATGAGGGTGCCGTCGAGGTCGAAGACGAGGAGGAGGGGTGGAGAGGGGAGCGGGTGCATGCTTCTTTTACTGTAGAGCGCAGGCTGGAAGGCTCGGGCAGGAGGTGTTATTTCGACGTAGGGGCTGGTGCCCCATCCCCCCGTACTTCTTGCGCAAAGTATTGCATTCGCAGAACTTAGGTCTGGACCTCTCGGTGACGAATCGTGGGTGGGATGCACGGAGCCTTTCGCTTCCGCGTGCGGTGAGGGTAATAGGCCATTGTGCCTTGAGGGTAGTGGATTGGACGAGGTGTTTGCGCCAAGTTGACCCGTGGGTGTCCAGGGCTGCGGTTGAGGTGTTGGCGGGGGTGCAGGTGCGAACGTAGGTTGCTGACGAAGCGAGCACACAACGTCCAGAGGTTCGGGGAGCAGCAGGCTAGAGCTACCAGTCCACAACGGCGTTTGTCGATCGCAACGCAGACCGTGCGACGCCATGCGGATCAGCGCTGTACGGCGTCGAAGGGCAGAAACAGCGTGAATACTGTTCCTCTATGTCGTTCGTCCGGTGAACTTCGAACGCGCAGTTCACCATGGTGACGCGCCACGATCTCCCGACTTACCCACAGACCCAACCCAGTGCCGCCGATTCCTTTGGTCGTGTAGAACGCGTCGAAGACCTTCCTCAGAACTGCTGAACTCATGCCGGTCCCGGTATCCGCTACGGTCAATACCAGACCTTTCTTGCCTGTCTTCCAGTTGCGCCCGTCACGGCTGCGTAGGATAAGTCGTCCACCTTCCGGATGCATGGCGTCGATGGCGTTCCCGACAAGATTGTTGAGTACCTGCCGGATCTCTCCGTCAAAGCATTCCACCGGGCGCTGCGCTCGTTTCCGTTTTTCCACTTCAACGCGTGAGTTCACCAGCCGCCCCTGGTAGATGTCGAGCACGCTGCTGAACAAGTTCAGGCAAGACGCCTCACTGGGTTTGCTGGACTGCTTATAGAAGCGAAGTGTTTGGTTACTAATGACAGAGACTCGACGCAGCTCTCGCTCTGCGGTGTCGAGGTAATTCTGCACCTCGTCGAAGCTCTTGCTGTTGCGGGCTAGGTAGAGGAGATTGGTAACCGACTCCAGGGGGTTATTGATTTCATGGGCAATTGAGGCAGCAAGACGACCCACGGCCGCTAATTTCTCCGTTTGCAGCAGCGCAGCCTCTCGCCTTCGTGCTTCCGTCACCTCGATCACGGCAGAACTGATGGCAACTACCGTTCCATCGCTCGCGCGGACGGGCACATAGTCAAACGTCCAGTACCTGTGCTCTCCTGGACTGGTAGCGAGCTCACCCTCAAGCTGAAGGCCCGTGACAGACTCCCCGGCGACCACACGATCCAATGTCGCTTTTAATCCGGCTATATCCGGTGCGAACTCCAAGATCGAGACTCCGACCACTTCGTCCGCTGATCTGGCGAACATTGCTGCCATGCGCTCATTCACCCGGAAGTAGCGAAAATCCTTTACATCCAGAAGTCCCAAACCTAGGTCTACGCTGTTGTAAATCGCCTCAAGTTCCGAGTAGTTGCTTTGAATTTCCTGAAGCAGCGCATCACGTTCCCGCTCTGCGGTACGCCTTTCTGTGATGTCTCGAAAGACCAGCACGATACCTGTCAAGTGGCCGTCGTCGTTGCGTACTGGAGCGGCGCTGTCGTCTATCTGGGTTTCGATCCCGGTCTTGGCGATCAGGATCGTGTAATTGGTGAAACCGACGATGGTTCCCAGCCGGAATACCTTCTCCGCTGGGTTCTCCACGACTTCCCGGGTGGTTTCGTTCACGATGCGGAAGACCGTCTTCAACGGCTGGCCTTGCGCTTCGGCCTCTTGCCAGCCGGTAAGTTTTTCGGCAACCTCATTCATACGAGTGACGCACATGTTCGCATTTGTCACGATGACTGCATCGCCGATGCTTTCGAGGACGCGGGACGCCTGCGCTTCGCTCGCTTGCAGCTTGCGGGCGTTCTGGACGGCCTCGGTGTGGTCGATCGCTGTTTGGTAAAGACCAAGAACACGGAAGTCCTCAGCCGCTTCGCCCCACACGGGGTTGATGCTCATGGTGTAGACCCGTTCCACCATCTCTCCATTGAAGAGCACCTGCATGAAGACCTGATCGACATGCGTGGCTTCGCCGGTCTGAAGGGGGCCGGTGAAGACCGGGCCGACCTGGTCATACACCTCGGCCCACGCCTGCTTCAAGGTCTGACCAAGGGCCGGGTGCTTGGCTCCAAGATGCGGCCGGTACAGATCGTTGTAGATCATGATCAGGTCCGGACCCCAGAACAGGGTGGTGACTACCTTGGACGACAACATCATGTTGACGGCAGACACCAGCTCAATCGGCCAGCCGGTGATCGGTCCCAGGGAAGTAGAAGCCCAATCGTGGTTCCGGATGAGTTCGGCCATCTCGCCGGTGCCGCGTATTCGGCTGGAGACACGACCTTTTGCTCGTACCTCTAGAGCCACAGGCGTTCTAGAACTTTCTTTTGCCAAGATTCGTTCCGCCCCGCGATGTTTTCGTCAACAACAATAAATCTGACTTCCACATTGTAGAGAAGGTGATTTGTTTTCGACTGAGAAAGTCTCGGGAAGTCGCCTTGTTGGACGTAATGTTGGACGCGGAATGCTGTTCTATGACTTTGATTGCGGAGCGGGTTACATGGGCGCTACTCGACGGTGACGGCTTTGACGAGGTTGCGGGGGCTGTCGACGTCGAGGCCTCGCCCGAGGGCCATGAAGTAGGCGAAGAGTTGGAGGGGGATGACTTCGAGGAGGGGGAGGAGGGACTCGGGGACGGCGGGGACAAAAACGACATTGCGGGCGATCGAGGCGATCTCGGTGTCGCCCTCGGTGGCGAGGACGAAGGGGTTGACGCCTTGTTTGTTGATGTCTTCGAGCAGCTGAATGGACTTGCGGTAGCGCAGCATGGAGGAGGGGTCTGCGGCATCGCGGGTGGCGAGGACGACGATGGGGGCGCCTTCGCCGAGGAGGGCGTTGGGGCCGTGCTTGAGTTCGCCGGTGGGGTAGGCCTCGGCGTGGATGTAGGAGACTTCTTTGAGTTTGAGGGCGCCTTCGCGGGCGATGGGGTAGTGGAGGGCGCGGCCGAGAAAGAGGAAGGCTTCGGCGTGGGCGAAGTCGGCGACGAGGGTGGAGACCTGTTGTTCCCAGGCGGGCAGGGCGTCGGCGATGAGGGAGGGGATGGCGGCGAGCTGCCCGAGGCCGGCGGCGACATCAGCGGCGGTGAGGCGGCCACGCTCGCGGCCGAGCAGAAGGCTGAGGAGGTGGAGAAGGACGAGCTGGGTGGTGAAGCTTTTGGTGGCGGCGATGGCGACTTCTTTCCCGGCGCGGGTGAGCAGGGTGGCGTCGGCCTCGCGGGCCATGGTGGAGCCTTCGACGTTGGTGATGGAGATGGTGCGGGCGCCGCGGTTGTGGGCTTCGCGGAGGGCGGCGAGGGTGTCGGCGGTTTCGCCGGATTGGGAGAGGACGAGGACGGCAGGGGCTCGGAGGGTGTCGTAGAGACGGTAAGGGTATTCGCTGGCGTACTCGACGTCGACGGCGACGCCGGAGGTCTCTTCGATCATGATTTCGCCGACTAGACCGGCGTGGCGGCTGGTGCCGGAGGCGGCGACGATGAGGCGGTCGATGACTTCGCCGCGGGCGCTGGATCCGCCGGCGCTCTGGAGGACGTCGCGGACGGCGGCCCAGGCGGTCGGGTTAAGGGTGTCGCCGGAGACGTAGGCGGCGAGGGTGTCCTCGATGGCGCGGGGCTGCTCGTAGATCTCCGAAAGTGTGCGGTGGGAGCGGGCCTTTTCGGTGGTGAGCGGGGCGGCTTCGGGCATAGCACTATGATGGCATGTCGCGTGGGTGCAGGGCGGTGAAGAATGTGGGAGCCGGGGTCGGTTTGGACGGCGCGGAGGAGAGACGGTGAAGCCTGGGAGAACGAAGCGGCACGGGGCGGCTGGCCGGTTGCGGCGGGCTTGGCGGGGGCTGCACACGCCGTGGGCGGCCGGACAGGCGGTGCTGTGCGGTGCGGTGCTGGCGGCTGCGGTGCTTTGGCTGGAGATTCCGGATGGCTCGTGGGCGGGTCAGGGGGTGTCGGGGGTGACGGCGGTGGGTGGGATGTTGCTGGCCGTGTATGCGGAGAGCGCGATTTTACGAGCGGCGCGGCGACCCGAGAGGCGGCGAGAGCTCTGGCCGGGGGCGGCCTGGCTGGTGGCTATGGGCGCGGCTGGCTGGCTGTTGTGGACCCTGCTGCGGGCGGGTGCGATGCAGGATGAGGCGCGGGCGATGCTGCTGCTGAACCGAACCTTTCTTTGGCATGTTGCAAGCCGGACGGCTCTGCTGCAGGGGGAGGGTGTGCTGTGGTGGATGGCGCGATGGACGCTGGTTGGGCTGGTGTTGCCGATGACGATGGAGGGGACAGCGGAGCGGTTCAGAGGGACGATGCTGCAGGCGAGCGCGGCACCGCTGACGCGGTGGCTGTACTGGGCGGTGGTGCTGGGAGCTGCGGGCGTGGCGACGGTGGTGACGGAGGGACTACTGGGGTTTCAACCTACGGTGCCGATCCCGCTGGAGGCGTTGCTGACGGTGGGCAAGGCGGTGGCGATTTTTGCGGTGGATGTGGGGGCGGCGTGCTTTGTCCTGTCGCTTGTTGGAACGTATCTGCGGGATGCGGAGCGGAAGCGCCAGGCGGCGAGGTCGCGACGACCGGTGAGTGGGCGGAGGGTGCCGGTGGCTGTGTAGAAGTTTCCGGCTGCTGCGTAAGTTGTTCTACCTGCTGCCTTTCTGGATGTTGCGGGGTTGTCAGTGGGGGGCCTGCACGGGTAGGATGGACGGGTTGTACAGGGTGGAGAAAGTGCTGGTCTAGTGCAGGAAACACTTTGGCGTGCCGTGCGATCTGCGGCTCTGCTGGTAGTTGGGACGGCGGGTCTAGGTTACGGCTCGATGTGGTGTGCGGGGGGTGCAACGGCCGCGACGGAGTCTTGGCTGGTGCCGCCGGCTCCGAAGCCGCCGGTTGCGGCGAGCGAGACTGGGCGAGGGCGTCGACTGAACGCGTTGAAGGGGAACAAGCTGGTTCGCGGGATCGCGTCCTGGTACGGCGCGGTGTGGGACGGCCGAACGACGGCAAGCGGTGAGATCTTTCGGCAGAGTGCGCTGACTGCGTGCCATGCGAGCCTGCCGTTTGGGACGCTGGTGCGGGTGATTAACCTCCGGAATCACCGGTCGGTGGTGGTGCGGATCAATGATCGGGGGCTGCAGGGTACGGGCCGGGTAATTGATCTGTCGACGGCGGCGGCGGAGCGGCTGGGGATGTTGCGGGCGGGATTGGCGCCGGTTCGGCTGGAGATACTGCGCGGTGCGGCGGGGTAGGCGGGGATTTGGCGGGGTGAGGGGATTTCCTTGATTTCCTAGGTGGGACGGGATTTCCTTTTGGTGACGGTCGGTCGCGGGGAGCGATGATGGACTCCGCGGCCGTTTTTTTTTGGGGTGGATGGCTGGGCGAGTGCAGGTATTCCACAACAAATAGTTTTCAACACAGGCAACTCTCTATATATAGTGGTGCTCATGTCGAGGACGACTATACTGGAGACATAACGAGGGAGAGGCGGATCTCCCTAAACAGCCCCGGAGAGCGCGAGTACGGTTGAGGACCTGGTGTTGAAGAAGGCCGAAAGTTGGCCGAGGTAACGCGGAAGGGCGATGTGCCTGGGCTGGGTTGGTGGTGCTTCTGAGGGCGATTGTGCGGGATTGAGCGGATCGGTCGAGGGACGGGCGGACGAAGAGCAACAGAGACAGGACGAGGGGAGAGGAACAAGGGATGGCGACGACGACGACCAACACGCAGATTGGGCTATCGGATCTGACACCGAGTTTTCCAGCGCGGGAAGAGACACCGACGATGCATGTGCGCAAGCGCAATGGGGCGCTGGAGCCGGTGGACGTGAACAAGATTGTGAAGGCGGTGCAGCGGAGCGCGTATGGGCTGAGCCATGTGGACGCGATCCGGATTGCCTCGAAGACGATTGGCGGCCTGTACGACGGGGCGACGACGCGCGAGTTGGATGCGATCTCGATCGACACGGCGGCGGCGCTGATCGCGGAGGAGCCGCAGTACTCGAAGCTGGCGGCGCGGCTGCTGCTACAGACTATTTTGAAGGAGGTGGCAAACCAGAACCTGCACAGCTTTTCGCAGTCGGTGGCGTATGGGCGAGCGGAGGGTGTGGTGAGCCCGGCGGCGGCGGAGTTTGTGCAGACGCACCAGAGGAAGTTGAATCACGCGATCGACGACTCGTTGTCGGACCGGTTTGAATATTTTGGGTTGCGCACGGTGTATGACCGGTATCTGCTGCGGGATCCGATCTCGCGCAAGGTGATGGAGACGCCGCAGTATTTCTTTATGCGGGTGGCGTGCGGGTTGGCGGGGACGGCGCACGAGGCGATTGAGTTTTACCGGCTGATTGCGAGCCACGACTATATGCCGAGTTCGCCGACGCTGTTTAACTCGGGGACGAAGCATCCGCAGATGTCGAGCTGCTACCTGCATGACTCGCCGGGGGACTCACTGGAGTCGATCTATGACGCGTACAAGAACGTGGCGTTGTTGTCGAAGTTTTCGGGCGGGATTGGGCTGGCGTTTCACCGGGTGCGGAGCGAGGGATCGCTGATCCGGGCGACGAATGGGTTGTCGAACGGGATTGTGCCGTGGCTGCGGACGCTGGACTCGAGCGTGGCGGCGGTGAACCAGGGGGGAAAGCGCAAGGGCGCGTGCTGTGTGTACCTGGAGCCGTGGCATGCGGATGTGGAGTCGTTTCTGGAGCTGCGCGAGAACACGGGCGACGTGAGCCGGCGGACCTACAACCTGAACACGGCGAACTGGGTGCCGGACCTGTTTATGAAGCGGGTGAGCGAGGACGGGATCTGGTCGTTATTTGACCCCAAGGTGGTGCCGCATTTGCCGGATCTGTATGGCGACGCGTTCAAGGCGGCGTACGAGAAGGCGGAAGAGGAGAAGCTGTATTTCCGGCAGGTGAAGGCGCGGGATTTGTATATGCGCATGATGCGGAGCCTGGCGGAGACGGGCAACGGCTGGATGACGTTCAAAGACGCCTGCAACCTGAAGAACAATCAGACGGGCAAGAACGGGCATGTGGTGCACCTATCGAATCTGTGCACGGAGATCACGGAGGTGACGAACAAGGACGAGACGGCGGTGTGCAATCTCGGCTCGATCAACCTCCAGCGGCACGTGAGCGTGGACGAGAACGGTACGGCGAGCTTTGATTTTGGGAAGCTGGAGCGGACGGTGCGGGTGGCGGTGCCGATGCTGGATCGTGTGATCGACATCAACTTTTATCCGATTCCGCAGGCGGCTGGATCGAACTCGAAGTGGCGGCCGGTGGGATTGGGTGTGATGGGGTTGCAGGACGTGTTTTTCCAATTGGGGATGCCGTTCGATTCGGCGGAGGCGCAGGCGCTTTCGGCGAAGATTCAGGAGGAGATCTATTACCACGCGCTGGTGACGAGCTGTGAGATTGCCGAGCGGGACGGGGCGCACGAGACCTTCCCGGAGACGCGACTGGCGAGCGGGCAGTTTCAGTTTGATCTGTGGAAGGTAACACCGACGGATACAAACCGATGGGAGGCGCTGCGGCAGCGGATAGCTAAGAGCGGTGTGCGGAACAGCCTGCTGATTGCGATTGCGCCGACGGCGACGATTGCCTCGATTGTGGGCTGCTATGAGTGCATTGAGCCGCAGATTTCGAACCTGTTTAAGCGGGAGACGTTATCTGGTGAGTTCCTGCAGGTGAACCGGTACCTGATTGATGAGTTGAAGCGCCGCGGGCTGTGGACGGAGGAGATGCGGACCAAGCTGAAGCTGTCGGAGGGCTCGGTGCAGGGGATTGAGGAGCTGCCGGCGGACATCAAGATGGTCTACCGGACGGTGTGGGAGGTGCCGATGCGGTCGTTGATCGATATGGCGAAGGCGCGGAATGCGTACATCGACCAGTCGCAGTCGCTGAACTTGTTTTCGGAGTCGCCGAACATTGGGAAGCTGAGCTCGATGTATATGTACGCGTGGCAGAGCGGGTTGAAGACGACCTACTATCTGCGGTCGCGGCCGGCGACGCGGATTGCGAAGACGACGGTGCAGGGCGGCGGGAACAAGGCTGCGGTGCCCAGCGTTCCGAGTGTGGCGGCGAGTGTGGCGACGGCGGGACCGGTGAGTTCGGCGGATGCGATTGCGTGCTCGCTGGAGAACCCGGAGAGTTGTGAGGCGTGCCAGTGAGGGGATGAGATGGATGCGGAGAGGCGAAATACAGGGGTCTCTCCACTCCGCTGCGCTCCGGTCGACATGACGGAACGTATTGGGTTTGTAACTTTTTGTGAACAACGAGGAGAGTGAACGATGGCTACCACTACTGTACCTGTTGCCGAGCACACGGCAGCGCCTGCGCACACACCGTCGTCTTCGGTTGCGGTGCCCCAGCAGATTTTGGATCCGGGTCTTTGCCTGACGCTGCGGCCGATGGCGTATCCGCAGTTTTACGAGATGTTCCGGGATGGGATTAAGAACACGTGGACGGTGGAGGAGGTTGATTTTTCGACTGACCTGGTGGACTTGAAGCAGCGGCTGTCGCCCGCGGAGATCCATCTGATTCAGCGGCTGGTGGCGTTTTTTGCGACGGGTGACTCGATTGTGTCGAACAACCTGGTGCTGAACCTGTACAAGCATGTGAACTCGCCGGAGGCGCGGCTGTATCTGTCGCGGCAGCTGTTTGAGGAAGCGGTGCATGTGCAGTTTTACCTGACGCTGCTGGACAACTATGTGCCGGATCCGCAGGAGCGCGCGGATGCGTTTGCGGCGGTGGATAATATTCCATCGATCGCGAAGAAGGCCGACTTCTGCATGAAATGGATGGACTCGATCCAGGAGCTGGACCAGTTGGAGACGCGGGAGCACCGGCGCAACTTCCTCCTGAACCTGATCTGCTTTGCCTCGTGCATTGAGGGCTTGTTCTTCTTTGCGGCGTTTGCGTATGTGTATTTTCTGCGGTCGAAGGGGTTGCTGCACGGGCTGGCGAGCGGGACGAACTGGGTGTTTCGCGATGAGAGCGCGCATCTGGAGTTTGCGTTTGAGGTGGTGAACGTGGTGCGCCGGCAGGAGCCGGATCTTTGGGATGCGGACCTGGAGCGCCAGATTGTGGAGATGTTGCAGGAGGCGATCGACGCGGAGGCGCAGTTTGCAGAGGATCTGCTGAGCGGTGGCGTGGCCGGGCTGAGCGTGAAGGATATGCGGGCTTACCTGGGGTATGTGGCGGATTCGCGGCTGCAGCGGCTGGGGATTGCGCCGCACTTCAAGACGAAGAATCCGTTTGGATTTATGGAGTTGCAGGATGTGCAGGAGCTGACGAACTTCTTTGAGCGGCGGGTTTCGGCGTACCAGACGGCGGTGCCGGGCGAGGTTGCGTTTGGGGAGGACTTTTAGGCTGGGTTTGGTGGTTTGGGGGCGAAGACCTTCTGGTCTTCGCCCCTCGCTGCGTTTGGGGATGGAGGCAAGAGCAACAGCGAATACAAGATGCGGCGAAAGGCAAGGGCAACGGCAACGGGACAGCGATGGTGGGGGTTAGGGGTGGAGGGGAGTGGGGGATAGGACGGCGGCGGTGTCGAGGAGTGTGAGGAGGATGCGGCGGAGGGCGAGTTCGCGGCCTGTGGGGTCGTACCACTCGGTGGTGGTGTGGATGCCGCCGGCTGTGCCGCCGGTGCCGAGGGCGAGGGCGGGGAGGCCGAGGGAGAGGGGGAGGTTGGCGTCGGTGGAGCCGAGGCGGAGTTCGGTGCGGAGGCCGAGGTGGCGATCGACGGCGGCGAGGGTGCGGAGGAGTGGGGAGTCGGGGGGGAGGTCGGCGGCGGGCCTGTCGCCGATGAGGTCGATCTGGAGGGTGGCCGGGGTGTGGGGGGCGAAGGCGGTGTTGCTTTGGGCGAGGGAGTCGCGAGCCATGGTCTGGAGTTGGGCGGCGGTGGCGGCGAGATGGAGGGGGTCGGTGGAGCGGAGGTCGAGGAGTGCTTCGGCGGAGGCGGGGATGGAGTTGATGGAGGTTCCGCCGGCGATGTGACCGACGGAGAGTGTGGTGCGGGGGGCGTCGGGAAGGGGGAGGCGGGAGAGGTCGGCGAGGATGCGGGCGAGGAGGAAGATGGGGTTGGGGGTTGAGGGGGTGTCGGTCCAGGAGTGTCCGCCGGGGCCGGCGACGGAGAGGCGGAAGCGATGGGAGCCGAGGGCTCGGGTGACGGTGGTGGCGGTTCCGGCGCCTTCAAGGACGAGGGTGGCGGCGATGCGGCGGGCGAGGGCGCCGCGGGTGAGGAGGTGGCGGATGCCGCGGAGGTCGCCTTCGCCTTCTTCGCCGACGTTGGCGGCGAAGAGGATGGGGATGGGTGGGGTGAGCTCGGCGAACCGGAGGGCGGCGGCAAGGGCGAGCAGGGCGGAGAGACCGGCGGCGTTGTCGCAGGCGCCGGGGGCGAGGATGCGGGGACCGTCTTCGGTGGGGGTGCAGGGTGTGCCGGCGGGGAAGACGGTGTCGAGGTGGGCGGAGAGGAGGAGGACGGGCTGGTCGGGGTCGGAGGAGGCGGAGGGGAGATCGGCGAGGGCGTTGCCGATGTCGTCGAGGCGTGGGTTGCTGAGGCCGAGGGCGGTGAAGTGGTGGAGGACGGCGTGCGCGCGGGCGGACTCGGCGAAGGGCGGGGCGGGGATGGCGACGAGGTCGAGAAGCCACTGGCGGATCTGGGGTTGATGGAGGTGGAGCCAGCCGAAGGCGTTGTGGACGGAGCGATCCGAGGCTAGGGCGAGGATGCGGCGTTGGGCGCTGGCGGCGGCGGAGAAGGTGGCGAGCGTCACGTGTAGTGGACCTCGACGAGGAAGAGGCCGCGGGCGGGGGCGGTGGGCCCGGCGGCCCGGCGGTCGCGGGCGGCGAGAATGGCGGGGATGTCGGCGGGCGAGCGACGGCCGGCCCCGATTTGGACGAAGGTGCCGACGAGGTTGCGGACCATGTGGTGCAGGAAGCCGGTGCCAGTTATGCGGTATTGGAGAAGGCTTTCAGGGGTGAGGCTCCAAGCGGAGTGGAGGATGGTGCGGCAGGGTGTCGGAGGAGTTGCGGGGTAGTCGGGGTGAAGCTCTGTGGGTTGGTAGGGGATTCGGTTGGGGTTGAGTGCGTCGGAGCCGGAGGCGGCGAAGCTGGTGAAGTCGTGCGTGCCAAGGATGTGGACGGCGGCTTGGTTGAGCAGGTCGGGGTCAAGGGGGAGGGGGCAGTCCCAGACGAAGGGGGCGAGCATGGGAGAACAGATGCGGTCGAGGGAGGTGGAGGCGAGGAGGCGCGGATGGATGCGGTACTCGTAGGTTTTGGATCGGGCGCTGTGGCGGGCGTGGAAGGTGGGCGGGGCGGGGTCAAGGGAGAGGACGCGGATGCTGGGGGGGAGGATGCGATTGAGTGCGCGGAGGAGATTGGGCGCGGGTATGGGCGCGGTGAGATCGAAGTGAGCGACCTGAGCGAGGGCATGGACGCCGGCGTCGGTGCGGCCGGAGCCCTGGGGGAGAGTGTCTTCGCCGGAAATGTGGTGGAGGGCTTGGGCGAGGTGATGCTGGACGGTGGGGAGGCCGGGCTGAATTTGCCAGCCGTGGAGGTGTGTGCCGTCGTAGGTGAGCGTGCAGATCCATCGCTGGGTTGGGCTTGAGATGGAGCGCGGCATGGGGCGACCGTAGCACGAGGGAGAACCGTGGGGTGCCGGGTATACTTTTCTCGGCCAGTCACAGTCGCAGACGGCGGAGTTGCAGTGCGAGGGAACCGACACCATGCGATCTGCGTAGCCGAACTGTGCGGCAATGGTCTCCGAGGTGAGCGCGGATGCGTCTCAGCGAGGACCGGGAGCGTCTACGCTCTGGATGGAGCGTCTGCTAGTGCAGCACGCGGCATTTTCGCTTTCGGCGAGAGTGGGCGTGCCGCAATGGCGGACGGCAACGGCAATGCCTGCGAGCGCGGCAGAGTGAGCAGACAGGCGAGAGGGTTCGGAGACGACTGTGACGAGTGAGAGGCTTGGGGCCGCGGCGTTGTGTGCGGTGTTGTGGATGAGCCAGGTGACGGCCCCGATGCTGGGGCAGGCGGCTGGACAGGGAGCGCCGAACGGACCGGTGGGCGGGGCGGCGCCGGCGAGCAACCTGCCTCAGGCGCCGGAGCCTGAGCCGAAGTTAACGGAGCCGTTGTATCTGCGGGATACGGCGAAGGATTACACGAAGCCGAAGCGACACTTCCAATATTCGAATCCGCTGGCACCGTATACGGCGACCAATGTGCCTCTGCCGCGGCTGACAAACTCCGAGAGGTTGCGGACGCTGCTGCGGGACGGGAAGCTGTATCTAAGTTTGCCGAACGCGGTGGCTCTGGCGTTGGAGAACAACTTTGATATTGCGATCGCACGCATCAACCTGGACATTGCGGATACGGACATCTTGCGAGCGGAGAGCGGGCAGACGCTGCGCGGGGTTTCGACGGGGCTGCTGACGGGCACGCTGGGCGGAACGACGACGACGATTACGGGCGGAGGCGGGCCGGGCGGGACGTCGACCTCGAGTGGCGGCGGGGGAGCGGGCGCGTCGGGGCTAGTGTTAAGCACGAACGGCGGCGGGCCGCTGCCGGAGAACCTCGACCCGGTGCTGACGGGAACGCTGCAGTACGAGAGCAACAAGCAGCAGGAGCCGACGACGTTTCTGACGGGGACGAATACACTCCAGCAGGACACGGCGATCTACGACTTCGGTTACCAGCAGGGGTTCGGGTCGGGGACGCTGCTGAGCGTGACGTTCAACAATACGCGGCAGACGACCAACAGCACGCGGAGCAACTATAGTCCGCTGCTTCAATCGACGTTTCGGGCGCAGGCGACGCAGCATCTGTTGCAGGGGTTTGGGCCGTGGGTGAACCGACGGTTTATTGTGCAGGCCAAGAACGATCGGCGGATTACAGACTCGGCGTTTCGGGCTCAGGTGATCTACACGGTGTCTCAGGTGGAGAGCATCTATTGGGCGCTGGTGAGCGCGTACGAGGATGAGCAGTCCAAGGAGCGCGCGCTGCAGCAGAGCACGCAGTTGGCGGCGGACGACCGCAAGCAGCTCGAGATCGGGACGCTGGCGCCGCTGGATGTGGTGAACGCGGATGCGGGGGTTTCGAGCGACAAGCTGGCGCTGACGACGTCGCAGTCAAACCTGGAGTATCAGCAGTTGTTGATGAAGCAGGCGATTGCGCGGGAGTTGAATGATCCGGAGCTTTCGGCGGCGCCGGTGGTTCCGACGGACCGGGTGGGGCTGGACCGGCTGCCGGAGGAGGACATGAGCGTGGAGGATCTGGTGCGGGAGGCTTACGAGAATAATCCGCAGATTGAGCAGGCCGCGCTGAACATGAAGAACAACGAGATCACGATTCGTGCGGAGAAGAATGGGTTGCTGCCGACGGTGGATGCGTATGCGTTCTATGGGGCCACGGGCATTGGCGGGGCGCAGAACCCGCTGTTGCAATGCACCGACGCCAACTTCAATACGGTTCCATGTACGCCCACGACGGGCGGTGTGGCGAGCACGGGCTATGGGACGGTGACGAGAAATCTCGTGAACAACAACTTCCCGGACTATGGGGTTGGGGTGAACATCAACATCCCGCTGCGGAACCGGGCGGCGCAGGCGGACCAGGCGCGGTCGCAGATGGAGTATCGGCAGGCGCAGATGCGGCTGCAGCAGCTCTATGTGCAGACGCGGATCAACGTGATTAACGGGCAGTTTGCGTTGACGAACGACCGTGCGGGCGTGGTGTCGTCACAGGCGGCGCGGGAGTATGCGGCGCAGTCGCTGGAGGCGGAGCAGAAGAAGCTGCGACTGGGCGCCTCGACGACGGCGCTGGTGCTGCAGCAGGAGCGGAACCTAGCAGGGGCGGAGAACAATTTGATCTCGGCAACGGCGGCGTATGCGCGAGACCGGACGTCGCTGGAGCAGTTGTTGTCGTCGACGCTGGACCGGTATGGGATAACGCTGCAGGAGGCGGCGACGGGCGTGGTGACGCAGGAGCCGACGATACCTGGATTGACGGCGCCTAAGCCGCCGGCGCCGCCGAAGCCTTTGACGCAGACGCCTCCGCCGCCGGCTTAGGGTTGAGTTTCCCCCTGAGTTTGCGGGGGTTAGGCGCCGGATTGGGGGCTAGACTGGGGCGATGAGTGGTTTGGGGAAGGGTGTATCGGCAGAGGGGTTGAATGGGTTAAGTCGAGCGGCGTCAGCGTATTTGCGGTCGGCGATGGGGCAGCCGGTGCGCTGGGAGGAGTGGGGAGAGGGGGCATTTGCGCGCGCGGCGCGTGAGGACAAGCCCATTTTGCTCGATATTGGCGCGGTGTGGTGTCACTGGTGCCATGTGATGGACCGGGAGAGCTACGAGAACGAGCGCACGGCGGCTGTGATCAACGAGCACTTTGTGGCGATCAAGGTGGATCGGGATGAGCGTCCGGATGTGGACACGCGGTACCAGGCGGCGGTGGCGGCGATCAGCGGACAGGGAGGATGGCCGCTGACGGCGTTTCTGACGCCGGACGGGCGACCGTTCTTTGGGGGGACTTACTTTCCGCCGGAGGACCGGTATGGGCGGCCGAGTTTCGAGCGTGTGTTGCTGACGATGGCGGAGGCGTTTCGGAGCCGGCGGGGTGAGGTGGAGGAGTCCGCGGGGAGCATTTTGGAGGCGCTCGAGCACAACGAGTCGTTTTCGGGTGTTGGCGGAAGTGCGGGGCCGGAGCTGGTGGCGAAGCTGGTGAGCTCTAGCCTGAAGCAGTTTGACACGCGGGCCGGGGGGTTTGGGTCGCAGCCGAAGTTTCCTCACTCGCCGGGGATCGATCTGCTGATTGATGCGGCGTCGCGGGCGAGCGTGGGCGGGCGAACGGATGTTGTGGCGGAGGCGGGGCATGCGGCGCGGTTCACGCTGGAGCAGATGGCGAAGGGCGGCATCCACGACCATCTGGCGGGTGGATTTCATCGCTATTCGGTGGACGAGCGGTGGGTGGTGCCGCACTTCGAGAAGATGGCCTACGACAACAGCGAACTGCTGCGGAACTACGTGCATGGCTTCCAGACGTTTGTGGAGGCGGGGTTTGCGGAGACGGCGCGCGCGATTGTGGGATGGATGGATCGGACGCTGAGCGATCGGGAGCGGGGCGGGTTTTACGCGTCGCAGGATGCGGATTTCTCTCTGGACGACGATGGGGACTTCTGGACGTGGACGCGGGATGAGGTGGCCGGAGCGCTGAGCGGGGAGGAGCTGGCTTTGGCGGTGGCGTACTTTAACGTGGGCGAGGTGGGGACGATGCAGCATAACCCCGCGAAGAATGTGCTGCATGTGACTGGGACAGTTGAGGGTGCGGCGCGCGGGGCGAAGGTGATGCCGGAGCGGGCTGGTGAGGTGTTGCGGGAGGCGAAGCGGAAGATGCTGCTCGCGCGTGGAAGGCGGCCAACACCGTATGTGGATCGGACGATCTACACGGCGTGGAACGCGATGTGCGTGTCGGCGTATCTGGAGGCCGGGCGTGTGCTGGAGCAGCCGGAGACGACGGAGTTTGCCCTGCGGACGCTGGATCGGCTGCTGGCGGAGGCGGTGGAGGCGGATGGCGGGATCCGGCATGTGGCGGGATACGGCGAAGGCGTGGCGTCGCCGGCGGAGCCCGTGTCGGGAGGTCTGGACGACTATGTGTTTCTTGGGCACGCGCTGCTGGATGCGTGGGAGGTGACGGGCGAGGGGCGGCACTATGAGGCGGCGGAGAGGGTGGCGGCGGAGGTGGTGCGGCGGTTTGGAGATCGGGAGGGCGGCGGGTTTTTCGATACGGAGGCGCCTGCGGCGGGGGAGCGTCGACTGGGGGTGTTGGGGGCTCGGAGAAAGCCGGTGCAGGACTCACCGACGCCGGCGGGGAACCCGGCGGCGGCGGCCTTGCTGCTGCGCTTGGAGGCGCTGAACGGGCGGGAGGACTACCTGCTGCTTGCGCAGGGTGCGTTGGAGACGTTTGCGGGGGTGGTGGAGCATTATGGGCTGTACGCGGCGAGCTTTGGGTTGGCAGTGCAGCGGCTGGTGCAGCGGCCGATCCAGATTGTGATTGTGGGGGAGGGAACGACGGCGCGGCGCATGGAGGCGGTGGCGCTGGCGCGGTGGGCGGTGAACAAGAGCGTTGTGCGGGTGAGCCAAGAGCGGATGGGCGAACTGCCGCCGGCGATGCGGGCAACACTGCCGAACCTGCCTGGGCTAAGCGAGGGCAAGACGGTGGCGGTGGTGTGCAGTGGAAGTGCCTGCAAGCCGCCCGTGACGAGCGCGGAGGGTTTACTGGAGCAGTTGAATGCGGCGTTGTAGATCGGAGGCAACGGCCACAGCAGCAGGAGGACCTTCGCTTCGCCCAGGATAAGGGGCAAAGAGGCAGCGGCAATGGCAATCCGAGATGCAAAGGCGGTGCGGCGGCGGTGGGGCGGGTGCGGTGTGGGCGCCTAGGTGGTGGGTGGGGCGGTGGGGTCTTTGCTGTGCTGGAGAAGCAGGAGGTCTGAGCCTGTGCCGAGAGGGATGCCGGACCGCTCGAAGGTTTGGATGATGCGGCGGCGGAGCTCGCGGAGGACAGCGTCTTTCTGGTTGGCACGGACGCGGATGATGATGGGGTAGGTGACGGCGCGGCCGTCGATCTTGTCGATGCCGGGGACGGTGGGATCAGCGATGAGGATGTCTTTGAGGGTGGGATCGGCGCGAACCTGGGTGGCGATGGACGTCAGGGTTGCGATGACGCGGTCGGGGTCGGCGGAGGCGTCGACGGAGACGGGGAGGGAGGCGACGGAGAAGTCACGCGAGAGATTCTGGACGGTGGCGATCTGGGAGTTGGGGATGATGTTGAGGGTTCCATCGCCGTCGCGGAGGCGCGTGGTGCGCAAGGTGAGGTGCTCGACGGTTCCGGAGAGGCTGGCGATTCTGACGACGTCTCCGACGTTGTACTGATCTTCGATGAGAATGAAGATTCCGTTGAGCACGTCTTTGAAGATGGACTGAGCACCGAGGCCGATGCCGACACCGACGACACCGGCCGAGGCGAGAAGTGGCTCGATGCGGACGCCGAAGACAGTGAGGATTTGGAGGAGGACGATGAAGCCGAGCAGGCCGTAGGCGGTGGCTCGAACGATGCCGGCCATGGTCCGGAGCTGGGCTGCGCGCTGGGTGTTGGCGATCTGGCTGTCGGCGAGGCGATGCATGCGGCTGACGGCGAAGGCGACGATGCGCCAGAGGATGAAGGCAGCGAGAAGGATGGCGACGAGGTGAGGAAGGTCGTTGCGAACAAAGGCAAGGATGTCGTTGTGCCAGTCGCGGGCGAGGATGCGGGAGATGGGGTCTGGGTGCTGAGGTTGCGGGGCTTCGGGTTGAAGCAGCATGATGGAGTTCTGACCTCTGAGCTGGGCGGCGTGCCCAAGTTGGCTTTGGGGTAAGACGCAGACGGGGGAGAGCCGGCTGCCGGAGGCGAGCATGGGACGAGTTGCGATGGTGGTTGGGCTGGGGTCCCTCGTGATGCTTGGCGGGGCGCAGGCGGGGGCAGGCGGGCAGGGAGGTCAGCTCGGACAGGGGCCGCCGCATGTTGGATTTGGGGAGCCAAGGGAGCCGAATTCGACCTCTGCGCGGCTTCAGGAGCAGCAGGCGCGGGCACGCAACCAGGATCGGCAGAAGAGATTGGAGGAGGAGACGGCGAAGCTTTATGCGCTGGCCGGGGAGCTGAAGGACGACGTGGCCAAGAGCAACAAGGACACACTGTCACTGGACGTGATCAAGAAGGCGGACGAGATCGAACGTCTTGCGCATAACGTGAAGGAGAGGATGAAGGGGTAGAGCGTTTGTGCTCTACCCCGATTGGCTGGGAAGTGACCGGCGAGGCTAGCTGCGGTGGTGGCGGTGATGCCGGTGATGATGGCGGTGGTGGTGGCCCTGTGCCTGAGCAGATGTTGCGGGACCGGCGAGTACGAGTGCGGCAATCGCGGCGAGCAAAGAGAGACGGAAGGTCATGACGGGTCCTTTTGGTTGATGATCCCTTAGGGGATCGTCGATAGTTTGAGCGTACGTGGAGAAGTCTGTGGCGCAAAGTAAAGATTTGAAACAGCGGGTCAGCCTGGAAGCGAGTTTGGTTCGGGGTCGAGTTGGATGAGGACGAGGTCGTCTTCGGTGCGGAGGGGATAGACCGGGACTGAGGCGTGCTCGGGAGGGCCGGTGAGGCCGGTCTGGAGGTCGAAGGCCCAGGCGTGCCAGGGGCAGAGGACGGCGTCGCCCTCGATCCAGCCTTCGGCCAGGGGACCCTGGCGGTGGGGGCAGATGTTGTTGAGGGCATGGAGTCGGCCGTGGAGGCGGGCCAGGCAGATCGGGATTCCCGAGGCGTCGAATTCGGCGACGGAGCCTTCGGCGGGTGCCTCGGCGAGAGTACAGAGTGCGATCCAGTTGGGCAAGCGGGGCGGATCTCCGAGTGTCGTGTGATTAGCTTACTGTGAGAGAGAGCGAGGGCAAGGTGACGGGGAGTTCGGGGCGAGGAGGACGGGCAGCGGCTGGGCAAGGTGAGCCGCCGATGGTTGTGGAGGGGGGGTGGATTCTGCGGGCGATGCTGGTGTTGCTGGGGGTATCGCTGGTGTGCGGCTATCTAACGTTTTGCCTGTTGTTTTACCAGGGCCAATGGCAGATGGTGCTGCATCCGGTACGGACGGAGAGGCGGCCGGCGACGATCGGCGGGCGGGGGTATGAGGTGGTGCGGTTTGGGCCGGATGCGACGGGGGTGCCGCAGCGGGTGGGGTGGTGGCAGCCGGCGTCGGCGACGGGGGATTTCCGGCATCTGGCGGTGTTGTACCTGCCGTCGGTGGATGGGTCGCTGGCCGACGAGACGGAGACGCTGGACGCGCTGAGCCGGATGGGGGTGGCGATGTTGGCGGTGAACTGGCGCGGCTATGGGGAGAGCGCGGCGCTGCGGCGACCGAGCGAGAGGAGCATGCGGGAGGATGCGGAGGCCGGGTGGCAGTGGCTGACGGCGACGCATGGTTTGAGTGGAGCGAGGTTGATTCCGTATGGTCGCGGTGTGGGGGCTGCGGTGGCGCTTGAGATGGCGCGGAGACATGGACAGACACCGGCGATGATTCTGGACGGTCCGCGGTTTGACCTCGAGCGCGAGGTGGCGGCAGACCCGCGGGTTCGCCTGCTGCCGGTGGGTCTGCTGTTCAAGGACCGGTTTGCACTGGAACCGATGCTGGGCGAGAGCAAGGTACCGAAGCTGATTGTGACGCGCGGGCCGACGGAGGATGGGCGAGTTTTGTCGGCGGGCGACCCGAAGATGACGCTGGCACTTCCGCAGTTTGAAGCCGGGGCATTCGAGGCGCTGGTGCGACGATTTCTGGGACAGTATGCCCCGCCTACGCCGGAGCCGCTGCTGATACCGGCAAAGCGATAGAAGGGAACGGCGATGGGGCGATGGTTGAGCGAGATGGAGCCGCGGGGCGCGGCGCTGATGCGGCTGGTGCTGGGCGCGGCGATGGTGTTTCACGGCTGGCAGAAGGTGGTGCCGGCGCATGGGTTCGGGCATGGCGATCCGCTGCATACGGTGCGGCAGTTTTGCGGGTTTGTGGCGACGCTGGGTCTGCCGTATTGGCTGGGGTATGTTTCGGCCGGCGTTGAGCTGATGGGTGGGGCGCTGCTCCTGCTAGGTCTGCTGACGCGGTTGGCGGCGTTTTTGATTGTGGGTAACATGCTGGTCGCGCTGTTTGCGGTGAATCTGCACCACGGCTACGCGGGATCGGAGTACACGCTGGCGCTGCTTGCGCTGGGGACGATGCTGGTCTTCACGGGAGGAGGCGCGGCCTCGGTCGATCACCGCCTTGGCCTGAGTTAGGCAAGGGAAGATCGGCCGAGGTCGGCATATAGGAGTGAAGGCCTCCGACGAGCTAGAGGCCTTACGGTCTTTAGGTGGGGAGGTGTTGCGGATTGGGGAAGGTCGGCACCGAGGAGGGAGAAGCTGGCCCGGCCGTGTGAACTACAGAGAGTATGACGCCGCAAAGGGTCAAAAGTTGTCCTTTGTTCTGCCACCTCCGTTGTAGAGTCCGCGCCCGATGTTGCGATGCGGTCAACGCAGGAAGAAACTCTGTAGCGCGGCTTGGTTGTAGCACATTGAAGCAACGATTCACCAGCCTCTGCGGTGCGCGAGAGCGCACGAAGGTAACGGGTACTCGGCAGTAAGAGGGGTAATGGTACTCCGGTTCCCGGCGGAGGGTGCCTGCACCATCGGTGGTGCAGCTGATCAGAAGTCCGCGAGGTCGGCCATGGCGCTGTAGAGGCGGTCGGGCTGGGGCAGGATGACGTCTTCGAGGAGCGGCTGGTAGGCGACAAAGGTGTCCATGGCGCCGACACGTCGGACGGGAGCATCGAGGGAGTGGAAGAGCTCGTCGGCGATGCGGGCGGCGAGTTCCGCGCCGTAGCCCCAGGAGAGCATGTCTTCGTGGGCGACGAGGACGCGGTTGGTTTTTTGCACGCTGGCGGCGATCGCGTCCCAGTCGTAGGGGGAGAGGGAGCGGAGGTCAAGGACCTCGGCGTCGATGCCCCGGTCGCGGTGGAGCCGTTGGGCCGCCTGGAGGACGCGAGGGACGACGGCTCCATAGGTGACGACGGTGAGGTCGGCGCCGGGGCGGACGAGGCGTGCCTTTCCGAAGGGGATGGTGAAGTCGGGGCCGGGGTAGGGGGCGCGGCCGTAGGTCTCGCGGTAGAGGCGCTTGTGCTCGAGAAAGAGGACGGGGTCGTCCGAGCGGATGGCGGTGCGGAGGAGGCCGGCGGCGTCGAACGCGTTCGAGGGCATGACGACGCGGAGACCGGGGATGTGGGTGAAGATGGATTCGCCGGATTGGGAGTGGTAGATGGAGCCGCCGGTGAGATAGCCGCCGATGGGCACGCGCATGACGACGGGCGCCGAGAACTGCCCGACAGATCGCCAGCGGATGACGGAGAGTTCGTTGCGCATCTGGTGCATGGCGGGCCAGATGTAGTCGAAGAATTGTATTTCGACGACGGGTTTGAGGCCGCGGACGGCCATGCCGATGGCGCGGCCGACGATGTTGGCTTCGGCGAGCGGGGAGTTAAAGACGCGGTCGTTGCCGAACTCGGTCTGGAGGCCGGCGGTGAGTTTGAAGACGCCGCCCTTGCCCTTCAGTTTGCCGGCGCGGAGATCGGCATCGCGGGTGGCGTCGGCGACGTCTTCGCCGAAGATGAGGATGCGCTCGTCGCGGCGCATCTCGTCGCGGAGGGTGGCATTGATGAGATCGGCCATGGTGCGGTCGGGGCTGTCGGCGGGGGTCTTGCCGGAGGCGGTGGCGTCGGTGTCGGTGGGGACGGGGAGGGGGTCGGCCGCGAAGCGGGAGTCGGTGGGTTGGAGGTCCTCGGAGTAGACGTGGCGGAGGATGGCGGAGGGCTCGGGCAAGGCGGGCGGGGCGGCGAGGGCGCGGTCGGTGGCCTGCTGGATCTCGGCGTTGACCTGCTCTTCCAGCTGCTTGAGGGAGGTTTCGTCGAGGATGCCCTGGCTGAGCAGGTAGGTCTGGAGGCGGGCGATGGGATCGCGGAGGGCGTCGGCATCGATCTCCGCCTCGGAGCGGTAGTCGTGCTGATCTTCGGAGAGGGAGTGGGAGTAGGGGCGGACGACGTGGCCGTGGACGAGGGCGGGGCCTCGGCGCTCGCGGCAGTACCGGACGGCCTCGGTCATGGCGGCGTAGCTGGCGAGTGCGTCGGTGCCGTCGACCTCGGCGAAGTGGAAGTTGGGAAAGTTGGCGATGAGGCGAGAGATGTTGCCGCCGGGAGTGTTGGCTTCGACGGGGGTGGAGATGGCGTATTGATTGTCTTCGACGACGAAGAGGACGGGGAGTTTGTTGTTGGAGGCGGTATTGAGGGCTTCCCAGAACTCACCCTGGGAGGTAGCACCTTCGCCGATGGAGACGTAGGTGACTTCGTCGGGGTGGAACTGGACGTCCTTGAACTGGCGGTAATCGTAGACGCCGGATGGGGGTTTGTCGGCAGCCCCGGGGTGGTTGGTAAAGAAGCGGCCGGCCTCCGCGCAGCCCACGGCATGGAGGCACTGGGTGGCGGTGGAGGAGCTTGGGCTGACGATGTTGAGACGGAGGGAGGTCCAGTGGGAGGGCATCTGGCGGCCACCGGAGGCGGGATCGTCTTTGGCACCGACGGCCTGTAGAAGCTGATCCTCGACGGTGTTGCCGAGCGCGAGGCAGATGGCACGATCGCGGTAGTAGGGAAAAAACCAGTCGTAGCCTGGGCGAAGGGCCAGACCGGCGGCGACGAGAAGGGCCTCGTGCCCGGCGCAGGAGATCTGGAAGAAGATGCGTTGCTGTCGCTTGAGAACGATCTCGCGGTCGTCGGTACGACGCGAGAGGTACATTAGGCGGTAGAAGCGGAGGAGGTCCTGGGGGGAGAGCTTGAGGGGGGTGGAGGGAGCCTCAAGAAGGTCGGTGCCGTCGGTCGCGGGTTTGGTCTGGGCCATGTGTCCTCACCGAGGTTTGATTGTACTGCCGGTCTGGAGAGGCGGGCGCGAGGGTAGGATGCGGCTATGGCGACGATCGGCGGAGAGGCGGGGATGGAGCTGGCGGCGGCGATTGTGCCGGTGCGCGAGTTGGCACGGGCGGTTGCGTTCTACCAGAGGCTGGGGTTTGTGGTGGAGCCGTACGAGGGTGGCGGCTACGCGTTTGTCTCGCGGGATGGGGTGCAGCTGCACCTGCGGGAGGCGGCGGACGAGCTGGAGCAGGGCGGCAATCCGTGCGGGGTGTACCTGTATGTGACGGACGCGGATGAGGTGTATGAGGAGTGGAGAGGGACGGGGGTGGAGATGCTGGGCGAGCCGGAGAACAAAGCGTGGCGAATGCGAGAGTTCGCGGTGAGCGATCCGGACGGGACGTTGCTGCGGGTTGGGCATCGGCTGCCGGGGTGAGGTGCTGGTAGAATCGGTGAGGTCAACCCCCAACCGGTGCGGCCGCAAGGAGATGCGATGCAGGCAATGCTTGCGCTCGAGGACGGGCGCACATTTCGCGGCAAAAGCTTCGGTGCACCGACCGAGGCGAAGGGCGAGGTGGTGTTTAACACCTCGTTGACGGGGTATCAGGAGATCTTTACCGATCCCTCGTATGCGGGACAGATCGTGGTCCTGACAAACCCGCACATTGGAAATTACGGGACGACACCGGCGGATGCCGAGGCGAAGCGGCCTTATATCGAGGGGCTGGTGACCCGCGAGTTTTCGGCGATGAGTTCGAATTGGCGATCGACGCAGGTGGCTGACGAGTATCTGGAGCGCTTTGGGGTGCCGGTGATCGCGGAGGTCGACACGCGCGCGGTGGTGCGGCATCTGCGGGCGCATGGTGTGATGCGCGGGGTGATCGCTTCGGGAGAGGGGCTGAACGCCGAAGAGCTGATTGAGCAGGCTCGCGCTCTTCCGAAGATGACGGGGTCGGATCTGGCGCGGGTGGTTTCGACGAAGACGCCGTACACGTGGGACTCGGCTGAGCCTCGGAACCAGACCGGAGATTCGCTGCTAAAAGTGGGAGCCGAAGGCAGCGAGCCGATGCATGTGGTGGCGTATGACTTCGGGATCAAGGAGAACATCCTGCGGATGTTGACTCGTGAGAACTGCCGGGTGACGGTGGTTCCAGCCGAGACTCCGGCGGTTGAGGTGCTGGGGATGAATCCAGATGGTGTGTTCTTTTCCAATGGGCCAGGTGATCCGGAGCCGCTGGACTACGCGGTACGGAATGCGCAGGAGCTTCAGGGCAAGACGCCGATGTTCGGGATCTGCCTGGGGCATCAGATCTTCGGACTGGCTCTGGGCGGCAAGACGTATAAGCTGAAGTTCGGTCACCACGGCGGCAATCACCCGATCAAGAACCTGGAGACGGACCGGGTCGAGATTACGTCGCAGAATCACAACTATGCGGTTGATCCGGAGACGCTGGACGCGGAGCGCGTGGCTGTGACGCATGTGAATTTGAACGACCAGACGTGCGCGGGGTTGAAGCACCGGAGCGACCCGATGTTCAGCGTGCAGTACCACCCGGAGGCGAGCCCCGGTCCGCATGACTCGCACTACCTGTTCCGGGAGTTTCGCCGGATGATGGAAGAGCGGAAGAAGTGACGAGTGGCGCGGCCTAAAGGCCGCGCCGAATGTTGTGTGCGGCTGTGCGCCGCAAACCAGAAGGAACGAGGGAAGAGACACGATGCCGCGCAGGGATGACATCGCGAAGGTGCTGGTGATCGGATCGGGGCCGATTGTGATCGGGCAGTCGGCGGAGTTCGACTATTCGGGGACGCAGGCTTGCAAGGCGTTGAAGGCCGAGGGCTATGAGGTGGTGCTGGTGAATTCCAACCCGGCGTCGATCATGACGGACCCGGAGGTGGCGGACCGGACGTATGTGGAGCCACTGACGACGACCTATCTGGAAGAGATTCTGCGGGTGGAGAGCGAGCTGATGCGCGGGCGCGAGGGTGTGTTCGCGGTTCTCCCGACGGTAGGTGGGCAGACGGCGCTGAATCTCGCGGTGGATCTGGCGGACGCCGGCGTGCTGGAGCGGTATGGGGTGGAGCTGATTGGGGCGAAGCTGGGGCCGATCAAGAAGGCGGAGGATCGGTTGCTGTTCAAAGACGCGATGAACAAGATCGGACTGGATATGCCTCGATCCGCGCTGGTCAACAATCTACGAGACGGTCTGGACTATGCGAACAAGATCGGCTTTCCGACTGTGATTCGGCCGAGTTTTACGCTGGGCGGCTCAGGTGGCGGCATTGCGTATAACCGTGAGGAGATGATGGAGATTCTCTCGCGCGGGCTCGATCTTTCGCCTGTGCACGAGTGCCTGATCGAGGAGAGTGTGCTGGGTTGGAAGGAGTACGAGCTGGAGGTGGTTCGCGATCTGAAGGACAACGTGATCATCATCTGCTCGATTGAGAATTTTGATCCGATGGGTGTGCACACGGGCGATTCGATCACGGTGGCACCGGCGCAGACGTTGACGGACCGCGAGTACCAGGCGATGCGGGATGCGGCGATTGCAGTGATGCGCGAGATCGGCGTGGAGACGGGCGGAAGCAATGTTCAGTTTGCAGTGAATCCGCAGGACGGGCGCATGACGGTAATTGAGATGAACCCGCGGGTGAGCCGGTCGAGCGCGCTGGCGAGCAAGGCGACGGGATTTCCGATTGCGAAGATCGCGGCTCGGCTCGCGGTGGGCTACACGCTGGACGAGCTGCAGAACGACATTACCAAGGCGACGCCGGCGTGCTTTGAGCCGACGATCGACTACGTGGTGGTGAAGATTCCGAAGTGGCAGTTTGAGAAATTCCCCGGGGCGGACGAGGGTCTGGGGCCGCAGATGAAGTCCGTTGGCGAGGTGATGGCGATTGGGCGGACGTTTAAAGAGGCTTTGATGAAGGCAGTACGGTCGCTTGAAACGGGCAAGAAGGCGAGCGCGGCGGACATCGAGCCGCGGCGGCTGATGCAGCGTTTGGTGACGCCGCACCCCGAGCGGTTGCAGTACGTGCGTTATGCGCTGGAGCGCGGGATGACGGTGCGCGAGGTGGCACGACTGACGGGCATGGATCCTTGGTTTCTGGACCAGATTAAACAGATCACGGATGAGATTGCGTCGATGGGCGGGATTGAGCCTGGTGCGGTTACAGATGACGAGATGCGGACGGCCAAGCGGATGGGGATCTCGGACGAGCGGCTGGCTGCAGCGTGGTCAATGGATGGCGGGGGCGCCGCCGAGGTTCGAGCGATGCGCAAGCGGCTGGGCGTGAAGCCGGTGTACAAGCTGGTGGACACGTGCGCGGCGGAGTTTGAAAGCTATACACCGTATCTCTACAGCTGCTACGACGAGGAAGACGAGGCGGCGCCGACAGACAGAAGAAAGGTAATGATTCTGGGGTCGGGGCCGAACCGGATCGGTCAAGGGATCGAGTTTGACTACTGCTGCTGCCATGCGGCGTTCGCGCTGCGCGAGGACGGCTTCGAGACGATTATGGTGAATTGCAATCCGGAGACGGTGTCGACGGACTACGACACAAGCGATCGGCTGTACTTCGAGCCGCTCACTTTGGAGGATGTGCTGGCGGTGTATGAGCACGAGACCTCGGGCGGAGCGGAGGTGGGGATGATCGTGCAGTTTGGCGGTCAGACACCGCTCAATCTGTCGCTGCCGCTGAAGCGGGCGGGCGTGCCAATTCTGGGCACCTCGCCAGAGTCGATCGATCTGGCTGAGGATCGCAAGCGCTTTGGCCGATTGATCGAAGAGATGGGCATTCCGCAGCCGCAGGGCGCGATGGCGACGAGTGTGGCCGAGGCGGTCGAAGGTGGGGATCGGGTAGGGTACCCGGTGCTGGTACGGCCAAGCTACGTGCTGGGCGGGCGGGCGATGGTGATTGCGTACGATCGGGCGGCGGTGCTGGAGTACATGGCGACCGCGATCGAGTACTCGCAGGAGCGGCCAGTCCTGATCGATCGCTTCCTTGAGGATGCGACGGAGGTGGACGTCGATGCGCTGTGTGACGGCGAGGACGTGGTGATTGCCGGGATCATGCAGCATATTGAGGAGGCGGGGATTCACTCCGGGGATTCAAGCTGCGTGCTGCCGTCTGTCGATCTTTCGCCGGAGGTGCTGGAGACATTGCGGGACTACACACGAAAGTTGGCTTTGGCGCTGGAGGTGCGGGGATTGGTGAACCTGCAGTTTGCCATTCAGCGCGGCAGGGTGTTTGTGATCGAGGTGAACCCACGGGCGTCGCGCACGGTGCCCTATGTTTCCAAGGCAACAGGAGTGCCGCTTGCAAAGATCGCGTCGAGGTTGATGACGGGGCGCCGCCTGAAAGACTTGCTGCCGGAGCAGGTGGCCACTGGAAGGGATCTGGAGACGGGGTCGAGGTTTTTTGTGAAGTCGCCGGTCTTCCCTTGGGGCAAGTTCCAGGGCGTGGACCCGGTGCTGGGACCGGAGATGCGATCGACCGGCGAGGTGATGGGTGTGGGGCGGAGCTTTGGGGAGGCGTTTGCGAAAGCGCAGATTGCGGCGGGCCAGGCACTTCCAAAACAAGGAACGGTGTTTCTGAGCGTAAACGACCATGACAAGATGGGCGTGGTGCCGCTGGCGCGGCACTTCGTGGAGATGGGCTTCAAGCTGGTAGCCACGCACGGCACGGCGGATGTGCTGGAGGCGGCCGGGATCTTTGCCGAGCGTGTGTACAAGGTGAAGGAAGGTCGGCCCAATGTGGTGGATCTGATCAAAGGCGACCGCATTCAACTTATTGTGAACACACCACGCGGACAGGACACGTTCTTTGACGAGAGGGCGATCCGCCGGGCGGCGGTGCAGGCGCGCATACCGACGATCACAACTCTCGCGGCGGCTCGCGCGGCGGCAGAGGGGATCTCGTCTCTGCAGGCCGGTCCTTTGGATGTGGTGACGCTGCAGGAGTTGCACCGTGAGCGGGAGGCGGTAACCGCGTAGGGCGTTTCAGATTCCCGACTTATTCGGGTTCAAGGCCGAAACGCGAGCCGATGGCGTAGCCGATCATGGCAAGCGGCAGCCAGGAACCGATCAGAAGGCCGTCGCCGCCCATCAGACCGCTGCCCCGATCGATGGAGAAGAAGGTACGCCAAAGTTTTTCGAGGGCGCCGCAACGCTCGCAGAGGCCGTTGCCGGTTGGGAGGTCGAGCACGAAGACGCAGACGACGGAGAAGAGCAGGAGGCCGGAGATCCAGACGTAGCGCGAGATCTGATTGTGATGGAGACGGGCGAGGAAGAAGCCGCCGATCATGGGGATAAAGAGGGCCAAGCCGGTGCCCAGAATCTTGGGAGTGGCGGCGTCAGGATCGGGATGTGCGAGGGACATGCCGCCGATGACGAGAGCGAGCGCAAGGACGGCGAGCAGGGTGTGCGTGGCAAACCAGGTGGCCTCGCGACCGAGATCGCCCAGTGATTTGTCCTTCGAGATATCTCGCTGATGCACGAGGCTAGAGTAGCGGAGTGCTGAGTACGTGACGCGCGTGTGCTCTACGACTTTTCGGGGATCTTCCTCCTGGAAGAGTCGCTATGAAATGGGCTAAAGGTCTGGGCTAAGGTGCCGATACCATAGAGAGATGTTGCTGGAAGGTCTGTTTTTGCCCTTGACGACGCCGTTCTACGGCGATGGCCGCGTGTACCTGCGCAAGCTGGAGCACAACGCCGAGCGGTATTCGCGAACGCCCGCGGCTGGCATGGCGGTTCTGACAGAGCTTGGCGAGCCGGGACGGCTCACGGATGCCGAGCGAAGGGAGGTGCTGCGGGCGGCGTCGCATGCTTCTGTTGCAAGCAAGGTGCTACTCGCCGATGTGAGTCATGGCAGCGTGCGGGAGAGCCTGAGGACGGCGGAGTTTGCGGCGACGGAGGGGTACGACGTGGCTATGGTACGGGTCCCGCGGTCCGACGCGGCGGAACAGAGGTTGTATCTCCGGGCCGTTGCAGATCAGTCGCCCTTGCCGGTTCTGGTCGATGAGGGTTTAGAGCAGCTAAACGAGGAGGAGTTGCTGCAACTCGCAGAACATCCTGCTGTGATCGGTTGCAGGACACGACGGAAGGCGGAGAGCTTGGGCGCTGTGCTGGCGGGGTCGGCGGGAGTTCAGCGCGAGGTTACGGTGACGACGGTGTTTGAGGCGGTGACGGGTCGTATGCTGCGCCGAAGCGCGGGAGAAGGTGTTCCGGCGACGTATGTGCCAGCAGAGGCATTGCTGGGCGGGGCAGCGGTTGCGCAGGCTCCACCAGCAGCCGCGTTGAAGACTCGGAAGCGGGTTGTGGGATTTCAGGTCTTGGCCGGTGGAACGAGGGGATCACTCAATCTGCTGCGGGCTGGGGCACGTGGGACGATGCAGGGGTTCGCGGCGGCTGCGCCGCAGGCCAGCTATGAGGTGCTGGCGGCATGGCGAGATGGGGATGAGGGATTGGCGGCGGAGAAGCACGAACGCGTGCTCCGGGCTGCGCGCAGGATTGAGGAGGAGATGGGAGTGGCAGGGATTAAGTTCGCGAGCGATCTGACGGGGTACTACGGGGGTCGGCCGCGGCTGCCGGGGTTGCCGTTGACGGGGGTGGAGCGGAGGGAGGTGGAGGAGTTGATGCGCGGGATGCGGAGCTGACTATGCGGGCCAGTGGGCTTGCCTGAAGGGTTATCTGGGGCGTGTAGCGACTCCAAGGCCGCTGAGGCGGGTCTTGGCCTGGAGGGCTTCGGGGGAGTTGGGGAAGCGGGCGATGAGGGCGCGGAACTCGCGGATAGCCGCTTCATTTTGTTTGAGTTGCAGGAGCGCCTGGCCTTTATGGAGATGGGCCGCGGGGACCTTGTTGCTCTCCGGAAACTGCTCGAGGACGTGGTCGTAGTTGCGGACAGCGGTGCCATAGCGGGCGGCGCGGTAGTCGATCTCGCCCTGGTAGTAGAAGGAGTTGCCGGAGAGGGGATTGTCGGGGTAGGCGCGGATTAAATCGCCGAATTCGGAGGAGGCGAGGCCGTATTTTGCCGACATATAGTCGGTGAGAGCGGCTTTATAGAGCTGATCGGGCGGGGGTGTGTTGGCGGGCGGGGTGCCAGCGTCGGCTGGGACGGCGGCGGAGGGCTTGCCGACGGGCTGAGCGACGGCGTTGGAGAAGCCGTCCGGGGCCGGCGCCGGGGCACCGGTCGTGGCGGCGGGCGGGAGGGTGCCGGCGGCTGGCGGGGCCGATGCGGGCTCGGTTGTCGAGGCCGGTGGCGCGGAGAGGTTCTGCCCCTGGGAGCGGATGTCCCCCATGGTCTTTTCGAGGCGGCCGAGACGCGCCTTGATCTCGTCGAGCGAGTCGTTGAGCGACTGGACCTGGCCGGAGACCTGATCGATCTTGCCGCCGCCTGCCTCGTTCTGAGTCTGGAGCTGCCTCTGGATGGCGTCGACCATGCCGGAGATGTTTTTGGTCTGGTCGGCGGTCTGTTGGACGAGGTTGTTGAGCACGCCCATGCGCTCGTCGTTGGACTGTTGGAGGCGGGCGACGGCGTCCTGGAGCTGCTGGACTTGGGTCTGCAGCTGGATCATATCCCTGTTGACGGCGAGGGCTGGCCGCGGAGGGAGGAGGGCGACGGTGACGAGGGCGGCGGCGAGGAGGGGCTTGCGGAAGGGCATGTCGGCGACCTTGATTGACCTGAGCCCCCATCTTGGGGGCGAGATGTGGGCTCTCGGCTGGTTGGTTTAGCTCTAGCGGTCGAGGGAGAACTGGGCTCGGCGGTTCTGCTGGTAGCAGCTTTCGGTCTGCTCGGTGCAGAACTGCTTTTCCTTGCCGTAGGAGACCACGCGAACGCGCGAGGGCGCGATGCCGGCGGCGAGCAGGGCCTGCCGGGCGGCGTTGGCGCGGTTTTCGCCGAGGGCCAGGTTGTACTCGGCCGAGCCGCGCTCGTCGGCGTAGCCGCCGATGACGATGCGGATGGCCGGGTGGGAGGTCAGGTACGCTGCGGCGGCGCTGGCGGCCTGCTGGGCATCAGGGCGGAGCTCGTAGCTGTCGTAGTCGAAGAAGGCGTCGGGTACGGCGGCATGGAAGGCGGCGTCAGAGCCCATCTCGCCTGAGTTATCGGCGGTGGGAGCGGCGGGCGCGGAGGGCACGCGCACGGTGACGCGGACGGTCGCATCCGTGGAGCCGCTGTCGTTCTTGGCGACGAGGTGGAACTCGGTAGAGTTGGAGGGCGCGACGGTCTGGGTGCCGTTGACGGGGACCGGGCCGATGCCTTCGATTGTGACGGAGCTGGCGTTGGTGGTGCGCCAGTTGAGGACGACGGATTGGCCGAGGTCGATGGTGAGGGGGTCGGCGGTGAGGCTGGCGGTGGGCGCGGCGCCGGAGGGGCCAGCGGTGGGGCCAAGGCTGGCCGGGTTTACGTTGTTCTGCTTCTTATGGCAACCGGAGAGTGCGGCGACGGTGGCGAGGGCGAACACAAGGGTGAAGAGGACTCTCCATCGTGCGTACATCGAATTCATTGCTAGATCTCCTGGTCTTCGGTGCGGTGTTGGGTCACTCGGCGGAGTGCTTCCGGAGCGACGTGCCTGAGCGAGGTACGTCACTACTTCCAGCTCCAGTTTGGCATGTCGGAGGCGTCGTTGGTGAGGGGATGGCGTTGTGTTCCGTCGGCGAGCATGGTCATGATGTGCGTGCTGTTTGGACCGCGCCCTGTCTGGTTGGCAAAGACGATGTGACGGCCGTCGGGGGACCAGGAGGGGAAGTCGCAGCGGCCGATGTCATGGGTGAGTTGAATCCAGCGTTTGGTGGCAACTTCCATGACGTAAATGTCTTGTCCGCCGGGGGCGCCGGGGCCGTATTTGCGATCCCAGGCGAAGGCGAGGAACTGGCCGTTCGGGCTCCAGGAGGGAGAGGTGGCGTAGCCGCCATCAGTCATGCGCTGCACGCCGGAGCCATCAGTCTCCATGATGTAGAGCTGGGGCAGGCCGGTTCGGCCGGAGATCCAGGCGATCTGGGCACCGGTCTTCGGGTTGTAGGTGGGGGAGACGTCGGGACCGCGGAAGCTGGTGATGCGGCGGGAGTTGCCGCCACCGGCGTCGGCGATCCAGATCTCGGGGTCGCCGGTGCGCGAGGAGGAGTAGGCGAACTCGCGGCCGGAGGGCGCCCAGGCGGGCGAGAGATTGGTTCCGCCGGAGATGGGAACGGTGACCATGCGACCGAGGAGCAGCGAGTACATGCGGATTTGGAAGCCATCGCGGCCGAGCGAGGAGAAGGCGACGCGGGAGTTGTCGGGCGAGACGCGGGGCGAGAGGGAGACGGTGCCGAGGTGGGTTATGGCGTGCTGGTTGGCGCCGTCGTAGTCCATGGCCCAGATCTCTTTGTTGCCGCCGCCGAACTTGACGAAGTAGATTTTGGTTTCGGCGATGCCGGGTATGCCACCGCCGAGGCGGAAGATGATCTCGTCGGCGAAGCGGTGGGCGATCTGGCGGGCGGTGTCTTCGCTGGCGGGCTCGGTGTACTGCTTGGCGAGGACCTGCGGGTACTGGGTATTTTTGGCGTCGAAGAGGTAGCCCTGAACGGAGAGTTGGCCGGCGGTATCGGCAAAGGAGCCGAAGGCGACCATGGCGGCGGAGGCGGGCGCAGTGGACCACTGAGCGAGGTTGATCTCTTGCGGGGTGCCGGGAGAGGTCTGAGGTGCGAGGGATTTCGAGACGAGGTCGAAGATGCCGGCGTTGGTGAGGTCGTTGTAGAGGGTTGTGTCGAAGGCCTGTTTGAGGGGGTCGGCGGCGGGAGATTTGAAGTCGGCGACGGCGAGCCGGATGCGGTCGGCGCCGGTGGAGGTTTCGGTGTGGAACCAGTCCTGGGCGGAGAGATGGAGGGTCGCGGCGAGGAGGACGGCGAAGGCGAGGACGAGCGGAGAGAGGGGGCGGTGGGTCTTCAACATGCAGGCACTATGGTAGATGCAACGGGCCGGTTTGCGTGGGTCGGGATCATTGTTGGCGGTAGTCGAAGGCGTACTCGACGGTGATGTGGTCGCCGGCGGGCAGGGGGCCGAAGCCGTCGACGCGCTGGACGGCGCGGAGGGCGGACTGGTCGAGGGTTGGGGAGCCGGAGCGCTGGGTGAGGCGGGGGTTGGAGGGGACGCCGTCGCGATCGATGTCGAAGGTGATAACTGCCCTTTTTCCTTGACTTTGCGTGGGGTCGGCCTCTTGGGTGAACCAGTTTTGGGCGACGGTGCGGTTGACGATTTGGACGTAGTAGGCGAAGCGGGCGCCGAAGGCGCGGTCCTGGACGGCGACCGAGGCGGTGCCGTTGTGTAACTGCATGGTGGCTTGGGGGATACGGATTCCGGCGGACTCGCCGGTGGTGGCCTTGGTGGGTTGCGGCGGGGTGGGCTGGGGGTGTTTGGGGGCTTCGGGGGTGGGTGCAGGGGCTGTTTTGGTGGGGGGTTGGCGGCGCTGAAGGGCCAGATCCTGCGGGGATGGAGGGGGTTGTGTGGCGGGTTTGGCGGGGGTTGGGGCGGGGCTGGGGTGTTCGGAGGTGAGGACGCCTGTGTCGAGGGTTTTCTGGCGTGGGGGAAGGGGGAGGGAGCTGACGGCGGTGGCCTGGATGGCGCCGGCCTCGAGGGCGCTCTGGCCCCAGGGCTCGGTCTTATGGTGGAGGGCGAGGCCGCCGGCGAGGACGCCGCCGATGAGGAGGGTGTGGAGGAGGAGGGAGCCGACGAGGCCGGCGGTTTGGTCGCGGGAGGTGTCCGTGGGGGAGCGGGTTGGGAGGGGCTCGGTGACGGGCATGAGCGGACGGCTACTTGCCTTCGATGGGGCGGGTGACGATGGAGATGTTGGTGATGCCGGCCTGCTTGACGGCGTCCATGACGGAGGCGAAGGCTCCGAAGGGGACGGCCTGGTCGGCGCGGAGATAGACGACGCGTTTGGAGGCGGGGGCGTCCGGTGCGACGCGGAGGCGAGCGGGGAGGTCGTGGACGTTGACCGGCTTGTCCTGGAGGAAGACGTTTTGGTCCTTGTCGATGGTGACGACCATGCGCTCTTCGGTGAGTTGGTTGACTGTGCGGGTGCGAGGGATGGCGACCTCGACGCCGGACTGGAGGACGGGGGCGGTGAGCATAAAGATGAGTAGAAGGACGAGGACGACGTCGACGAGTGGGGTGATGTTGATCTCGGCGAGGGCGGTTTGGGTGCGGGCGCGGCCGCCGGCGCGGGCGGTGAAGGCCATGGCTAAAAGCCTCGCTGGCGGGGGTCCTGAGCCTGGACGCCGGCGGGGGAGAGGGGTGGGGTTGAGGGCTGGACGCCGGCGGCGGGTGTGGCGGGGGCGAGCATGGCGGCGTTTTCGATGGCGTTGAGGAGTTCGCGGCCGAAGTCGTCCATGCGGGAGGCGAAGTCGCGGAGGCGGGCGGTGAGCTGGTTGTAGCCGACGACGGCGGGGATGGCGACGGCGAGGCCGGCGGCGGTGGTGATGAGGGCCTCGGAGATGCCGGGGGCGACGGCGCGGAGGGTGGCGGCGCCTGCTGTGCCGAGGCCGTGGAAGGCGTCGACGATGCCCATGACGGTGCCGAAGAGGCCGATAAAGGGGGCGACGGCGGCGATAGTTGCGAGCCAGGTCATGCGGGATTCGAGGCCGGTGAGGGCTTCGGAGGCGGCGGTGAGGGCGGCGCGCTCGAGGCCGATGGAGTTGCGGGGGAGGCCGCGGCCGCCGGTCTGCCGGGTGTACTCGTCGTGGATTTCGGAGAAGACGGGGACGAGGGGGCTGGGCTTGAATTGTTCGGCGACGGAGGCGATCTCGCTGAGGCGGCCGGATTTGCGGAAGGCGCGGACGAAGCGGGTGCCCTGGGTTTCGGCTCGGCGGAAGAGGCTCCACTTGGAGAGCATGATGGCCCAGGAGAAGAGGCTGGCGAGGAGGAGGATGCCGAGGACGGCCAGGGCGACGGGGCCGCTGTTGTGGAGCATCTCGAGCAGGGCGCTGGAGTTGGCGGGTGCGGCGGTGGTGGGGGCGGTGGTGTCCGGGGCGTCCTGGAGGAGGAGGAGGGCGAGGGTCGACAGGGAGAGAAGAGGCATGGTTTGGGGTGGTTCTGGAGGGTAGTGTAGCCGCTGCGGGGGAGGTGGAGGGGGGCTGGAACCTGGGGAGGTGCGGGGTGGTTGGGGTGAAGGCAGATTGACTGGGGAGTGGGCCGGGGCAGGGGTGATAGGAGGTCCTTCGCTTCGCTCAGGACGATGAAGCGGAGAGGCAAGGGCAAGTACAGGGGTCCTTCGCTTCGCTGAGGATGACGGCGAAGGGCAAAGGCAAGGCAACAGCAGATTCCCTTCGGGAATGACAACCAGAAGGGCAAGGGCAACGGCAAGGGCAAGGGCAACAGCAAGAGCAAGGGTAACCGGAACAGCAAGGGCGAGGGCAAGGGCAAGTAAGAGCAACAGCAGATTCCCTTCGGGAATGACAACAACAAAGGCAAGGGCAACAGCAACGGCAACTACAGGGATCCTTCGCTGCGCTCAGGATGACGGCTAAAAGCAAGTGCAAAAGCAAGTGCAAAAGCAGGTGCAAAAGCAAAAGCAAAAGCAAAAGCAAGAGTAAGAGCAGGTCCTTCGCTTCGCTCAGGATGACAACAAAGAGAGCAAGAGCAACAGCAACAGCACCGGCAATGGCAGCAGCAAGGGCAAAGGCAAGGGCGAGGCGAAGGCGGGGGTGGGTGGCGGCTTTGCTATGCTCGCGGCAGGCCTGGTTGGCGGGGTTGATGGCTGGTTTTGGTTGGGGTGAGCGGGATGCTGCTGGAGCTGCGTGCGGAGCGGTATACGGTGATTGACCGGGCGCGGGTGGAGTTTGGGCCGGGGCTGAACCTGTTGACGGGGGAGACGGGGGCTGGGAAGTCGATTTTGATTGACGCGCTGGTGTTGTTGCTGGGGGGCAAGGCGAGCGCGGAGGTGGTGCGGCATGGGGAGGAGCGGGCGGTGCTGGAGTGCAGCTTCGAGGCGACGGAGCAGGCGGTGGCGGTGCTGGCGGAGAGCGGCATTGATGTCGAGGAAGAGGTGATTCTGCTGCGGCGGGAGATCTCGGCCACGGGCAAGGGGCGGGTGTTTATCAATGGGCAGGCGTCGACGGTGGCGGTGCTGCGGCAGGTGGGGCCGGAGCTGGCGCTGGTGCACGCGCAGGGGGAGACGACGGGGAGCTTTGACGCGGGGCAGCAGCGGGGGACGCTGGACCGGTTCGCGGGTGTGGATTTGACCGAGGTGGGGGAGGCGTTTGCGGCGTGGCAGGGGGCGACGCGGGCGCTGCGCGCGATGGAGGGGGACGCGGCGGAGCGGGAGCGGATGGCGGATCTGTGGCGGTTTCAGGCGGGGGAGATTGAGGAGCTGGGGATTGCGGACGCGGAGGAGGACGCGCGGCTGGAGGCGGAGAAGCGGGTGCTGGCGAACGCGGACCGGCTGTATGGGGCGGCGATGGCGGCGCATGAGCTGTTGTATGAGGCGGAGAGCTCGGCGGAGTCGACGATCGGCGCGGCGCTGAAGCAGGTAGAGGAGCTGGCGCGGTTTGAGCCGCGGTTTGCGGAGGCGGTGGCGCAGCTGGCGGGGGCTCGGGCGGCGGTGGAGGATGCGGACGGGGAGGTGCGGAGGTTCGCGGACGGGGTGCAGGGCTCGCCGGAGCGGCTGGACGAGCTGCAGGACAGGCTGGCGGCGATGGACCGGCTGAAGCGGAAGTATGGGCCGACGCTGGGCGAGGTATTGGCCTATGGGGCGGAGGCGGCGCGGAGGCTGGGCGAGGTGGAGAACCGGGAGGAGCGGATGGCGGAGCTGCGGGCGGAGCGGGGGGCGGCTGCGGAGCGGTATGAGACGGCGGCGGGGCGGGTGAGTGCGGCGCGGGTGAAGGCGGCCGGCGAGCTGAGCGAGAGGGCGGAGCGCGAGATCAATGAGTTGGCGATGCGGGCGCGGTTTGGGATCGCTGTGCGGGCGGAGGAGGAGGAGAGTGGATGGACGGGGACGGGGTGGGATGCGGTGGAGTTTCGGATTGCGACGAACCGTGGCGAGCCGATGAAGGGGTTGGACGAGATTGCGTCGGGCGGCGAGATGTCGCGCGTGATGCTGGCGCTGAAGGTGGCGGTGGAGGAGCAGGTGCGGGAGCGGAGCGGGGAGGCGGCGCAGCAGCGGAGTTTGATCTTCGATGAGATCGATGTGGGGATTGGGGGAAGCGCGGCGGAGGCGGTGGGGCAGCGGCTGAAGGCTCTGGCGCGAGGGCAGCAGGTTTTGTGTATTACGCACCTGCCGCAGATTGCGGCGTTTGCCGATGAGCACTACCTGATTGCGAAGCGGGAGCAGGGTGAGCGGACGGAGACGACGATCACGCGGCTGGACGACGCGGAGCGGCAGAGGGAGATTGCGCGGATGCTGAGCGGGGCGAGGCTGACGGAGACGAGCCTGCGCCATGCGGAGCACCTGTTGTCGGCGCATCGGTAGGTGTGGCGGCATCCTGGGTGGACGCGGGTGCATCGCACTGGACTGTGCCGGATCGAAATCAAGGATCAGGCGAAGGAGAGTGTGAGATGGCAGATGAGACAAAGAAGTGTGCGCATGAGCTGTGCAGCTGTGTGGTCGGTGATGGGGAGAAGTTCTGTTCGCAGGCGTGTGCCGACGCGAATGGCGTGACGACGCTGGCATGCGACTGCCCTCACAGCGGATGTTCGGGGCACGCGGTGTAGCGGAGACAGGTAGTCGGCTTGGATCGGTTCTGCTCTGGTGAGCGGGCCGGTCCTCTCAGTGCTTGCCGGGGGGTATCCGGTGTGGCGCAGTCCGCTGAACGACGGTCTCCGCCGTGGCTGTCACGATATACTGATCGATGTGAGCATTGCGACGATGGACCAAGCGGCTGGAGTGGAGACAGGAAGCGAACAGGCGAGGTCGGGCGAGAGCCGGCGGCTGATGTTGCTCAAGCCGCGTGGCTTCTGCGCGGGCGTGGTGCGGGCGATCGACATCGTGCAGATTGCGTTGGATACGTTTGGGGCACCGATCTACGTTCGCAAGGAGATTGTTCATAACAGCTATGTTGTGAATGACCTGGCGAAGAAGGGCGCGATCTTTGTGAATGAGCTGGACGAGGTTCCGGAGGGGTGCCGGGTGATCTATTCGGCGCATGGGGTATCGCCGGCGGTGCGGGAGCGGGCGAAGGAGCGCGGGCTGAAGGTGATTGACGCGACGTGCCCGCTGGTGACGAAGGTCCATGTGGAGGCGATCAAGTTTGCCAAGCAGGGGTATTCGCTGGTGCTGGTCGGGCACAGGGACCATGAGGAGGTGGAGGGGACGCAGGGTGAGGCGCCGGCGGTGACGCAGGTGGTGTCCACGGTGGCGGAGGTGGAGGCGCTGGTGGTGCCGGACGCGAACAAGGTGGCGTATCTGACGCAGACGACGCTGTCGCTCGATGAGGCGCGGACCATGATTGAGGCGCTGAAGCTGAAGTTCCCGAATATTGTGGGGCCGCACGCGCAGGATATCTGCTATGCGACGGAGAACCGGCAGACGGCGGTGAAGAATGTGGCGCATGGGGCGGACCTGGTGCTGGTGGTGGGGTCGCGAAACAGTTCGAACTCGAACCGGCTGGTGGAGGTGGCGAAGAATCTTGGGACTGAGAGTTATCTGATTGACAAGGCGGAGGACATCCGGGCGGAGTGGCTGGAGGGCGTGGCCAAGGTGGCGGTGACGGCTGGGGCTTCGGCGCCGGAGGTCCTGGTGCAGGAGGTGGTGTCGTATTTGCGGGAGCGGGGGTACGGGACGGCGGAAGAGGTAGAGGTGATGCCGGAGAATGTGCGATTTGGGTTGCCGCCGGAGATTGTGCAGGCAATCGCGTCTGCGCCGGCGGTGGCGCGGTAGTGGCGCCGGCGCAGCGAGCGGGCGTGGCGGGGGGGGCGACGACGTCACAGCCGCGGTTTGGGCGGATGGATCTGGGGCTGGACCGGGTGGTGGCGGGGTTGGAGCGCTCGCGGGACTGGCTGCTGGGGCAGCAGCACGAGGATGGGTACTGGTGCGGGGAGCTCGAGGCGGATGTGATGCTCGAGGCCGACTATATCTTTCTGCATACGCTGTTGGGGACGGGCAACGCGGGCAAGATGGAGCGGGCGGTCAATGAGATCCTGCGGCACCAGAACGAGGACGGGGGGTGGAGCCTGTATCCGGGCGGGCCGTCGAATATCAGCTATGGGGTGAAGGCGTATCTGGCGCTTAAGCTGATGGGGTGGTCCAAGGATCATCCGGTGCTGGTGAAGGCGCGGGAGTGGGTGCTGGCGCACGGCGGGGTGGTGGAGTGCAACACGTTTACAAAGATTTACCTGTGTGCGCTGGGGCAGTACGACTACGACGCGGTGCCGGCGATTCCGCCGGAGATCGTGCTGTTTCCCAATTGGTTCTACTTCAACATCTATGAGATCAGTTCTTGGTCGCGCGGCATTCTGGTGCCGCTGTCGATTATCTATGCGAAGAAGCCCTTCAAGAAGCTGTCGCCGGAGCAGGGGATTGAGGAGCTGTTTGTGGGTGGGCGGGCGAACGCGGATCTGCGACTGCGGTGGGATAGGAAGCGGCCGGTGAGCTGGCGGAACTTCTTTCTGGCGTGCGACCGGGCGTTTCACCTGGCGGAGCGGGTGCATATCCGGCCGTTGCGGAAGGCCGCGCTGCGCAAGGCCGAGGCGTGGATGCTGGAGCGGTTTGAGAAGTCGGACGGGCTGGGGGCGATCTATCCGGCGATGTTGAATTCCATTGTGGCGCTGCGGGTTCTGGGGCGGTCGGCCGATGATCCGCAGATGATCCGGGCGATGGATGAGTTTGAGAAGCTGGGGATCGACTGTCCGGAGGGACTGCCGGAGTATCCGACGCCGACATTTCGGATGCAGCCGTGCTTTCCGCCGGTTTGGGATACGGCGCAGGCGGTTTATGCGCTGGGCGAGGCGGGGGTGGCGAAGGACGATCTGCGGATGCTGAAGGCGGCGGACTGGCTGCTGTCGAAGGAGGTCCGGCACAAGGGGGACTGGGCGGAGAAGGTCCACAACGTGGAGCCGGGCGGGTGGTACTTCGAGTTCAACAATGAGTTCTATCCGGATGTGGATGATACTGGGCAGGTTCTGCTGGCGCTGAACTGCGTGCGCAACCCTCGGGAGCGGTACCAGGATGAGGTGTGCCAGCGGGCGTTGACCTGGATCTGGGCGATGCAGTGCAAGAACGGCGGCTGGGCCTCGTTCGATCGCGACAACACGAAGATGATCTTTCAGTACATCCCGTTTGCCGACCACAATGCGATGCTGGACCCGCCGACGGTGGATATTACGGGGCGGATGCTGGAGATGCTGTCGCTCTATGGGTTTACACGGGAGGACGCGCGCGTCGAGAAGGCTGTGCAGTTCATCCTGAAGGAGCAGGAGCCGGACGGCAGCTGGTTTGGGCGATGGGGCGTGAACTACCTGTACGGGACGTTTCTGGTGCTGCGGGGGCTGGAGGCGATCGGTTTCTGGAATCATGAGCCCGCGGTGCAGCAGGCGGCGGAGTGGATCCGGTCGGTGCAGAACGCGGATGGCGGATGGGGCGAGAGCTGCACGACCTACGACGACCCGGCTGAGCGCGGGATTGGGCCGAGCACACCCTCGCAGACGGCGTGGGCGGTGCTGGGGCTGCTGGCGGCGGGCGATACGCGGTCGGACTCGGTGGCGAAGGGGGTTCGGTGGCTGATTGAGCGGCAGCACGAGGATGGCAGCTGGGATGAGTTGATGTCGGGTCGAAACGGGGAAAGTTATTACACCGGAACGGGGTTCCCGCGCGTCTTTTACTTGGGGTATCACCTGTATAAGCAGTATTTTCCGCTGCTGGCCCTGACGACGTACAAGCGCGCGATGGAGCGCGAAGCCGAGAGTAGCGCGGCCTAGAGCGGCCGCAGAGAGCTGAGGAGTGAGAGGATGGCGGTTCCTGTCTCGCAGGCCTGGACGGTAGCGACCTATGTGCTGAAGCAGAAGCTGAAGGGGCGCAAGCGGTACCCGCTGGTGCTCATGCTGGAGCCATTGTTCCGGTGCAATCTGGCGTGCGCGGGCTGCGGCAAGATTCAGTACCCGGCGCACATTCTGAAGGCGGAGCTGTCGCCGGAGGAGTGCTTTCGCGCGGTGGACGAGTGTGGGACGCCGATGGTGTCGATTCCTGGTGGGGAGCCGTTGCTGCATCCGAAGATGCCGGAGATTGTGGCGGGCCTGGTGGAGCGGAAGAAGTACGTCTACATGTGCACAAATGCGCTGCTGCTGAAGGAGAAGCTGCACCTGTTCAAGCCGTCGAAGTACCTGTCGTTCTCGGTGCATGTGGATGGCGAGCGGGAGCACCATGATTTTTCGGTCTGCCGCGAGGGTGGATACGATGTGGCGATGGAGGGTGTGCGGGCGGCGGTGGCGGCGGGCTTTCGTGTGACGACGAATACGACGCTGTTCGATGGGGCGGACCCGAACTCGGTGCGGCGGCACTTCGACCAGCTGATGGAGGCTGGGGTCGAGAGCATGATGGTCTCGCCTGGGTACACGTACGACAAGGCGCCGGACCAGAATCACTTTCTCGGCAAGGCTCGTTCGCGCAAGATGTTTCGCGCCATCTTGTCGAACCGCAAGAAGAGCTGGGAGTTCAACACGCACCCCTTGTTTGCGGAGTTCCTGATGGGCAAGCGGGACTTTGAGTGCACACCGTGGGGGATGCCGACGTTTTCCATCTTCGGCTGGCAGAAGCCGTGCTATCTGCTGCAGGACGGCTACGCGGACACCTTTCAGGAGCTGATGGAGGCGACGGAGTGGGCGAACTACGGGGCGAAGAGCGGCAATCCGCGCTGCCAGAATTGCATGGTGCACTCCGGGCATGAGGCTTCGGCGGTGGACTACAACTTCAGCTCCTTGAAGGGCTTTTATGAGACCGCCAGGCGGTATGTGCTGCCGTCGCTCTACAAGGATGCCGAGGCGGAGAAGCTGCTGAACGAGTGGCGGCCGGCGCATGCGTCGCCGCTGGTGCAGATATCCGCGCCGACCGCCGATTCCGGGCGCGAGACGCGTGAGCTTGAAGGGGTCTCGGGGGACTGACGATGGCGACCGAACAGCAGGAGGCGGCCAAGATCGCGCAGTTGGCGCACGTTTCCGCGGATGAGATCGAGGTGATCGCCGGGCGGGATCGCGAGAACCTGGAGGGTTGGATCCCGGACTTGGCGACGGATGCTGAGGTGCGTGAGGCGCTGGAGAAGGCCTTCGACTACCGGGGCGATGTGACGATCACACGCCGGGATGGGTCGGTGGTGGAGGGATACCTCTTTGACCGGCAGAGTGGGACGACGCTGGCGGACTCCTATGTGCGGGTGATTCCGAGCAAGGAGCGGACCAAGGTTCGGCTGGCGTTTGCGGAGGTGGCGGCGCTGCGGTTCAGCGGGCGTGACACGGCGGCGGGGAAGAGCTTTGAGGCATGGCTGAAGCGGTATTGGGAGAAGAAGGCGGCGGGCGAGACCAACATCGGGATCGAGCCGGAGAAGCTGGACTAGCCCGGGGCGGCAAGGGCGGCGATGCAGATCTTTTTGACGGGAGCGACGGGCTTTGTGGGGGGGCATGTGGCTCGGGCGTATGCCCGCGAGGGGGCTCGGCAACGGCTGCTGGTGCGGCGGGGAAGCCGGACGGAGATGGTGTCGGGGCTGCCGGATGCGGAGCTTGTTGAAGGCGACCTGCGGCGCGTGGGGGAGCTGCGAGCGGCGATGACGGGATGTGACGCAGTGGTGCATATGGCGGCGGATTACCGGTTGTGGGTGCGCGATCCGGAGGCAATGTACGCGAGCAATGTGGGGGCGACGCGGGAGTTGTTGAAGCTGGCGGCGGAGGTTGGGGTGCCGCGGTTTGTATATACGTCGAGCGTGGCGACGATGGGTTTCAAGACCGACGGCACGATTGTGGACGAGGAGACGCCGGTCTCGCTCGCGGAGATGATCGGGCACTACAAGCGGTCGAAGTTTATGGCCGAGGGGGAGGCGATCGCGGCGGCGCGCGCGGGACAGCATGTGATGGTGCTGAATCCGACGACGCCGATCGGCTCCGGGGATGTGAAGCCGACGCCGACGGGGCAGATCGTGGTGGATTTTTTGAACCGGCGATTTCCGGCCTATGTGGAGACGGGATTGAACCTGGTGGATGTGGAGGAGGTAGCGCGGATGCACGTTGCGGCGCTGGAGCGTGGGCGCCCCGGGGAACGGTATGTTTTGGGCGGGGAGAACCTGTCGCTGAAGCAGATTTTGGATCGGATGTCGGCGATCACGGGGCTGCCCTCGCCGACGGTGAAGGTGCCGCACACGGTGGCGATGGTGTTTGCGTTCTTCGATGAATGGATTACGGGACGACTGCGCGGCAAGGAGCCGCGAGCGACCGTGGAGGCGGTGCGGATGGGGCGCAAGATGATGTTTGCGAACTCGGCGAAGGCGGAGCGCGAGCTGGGGTTTCAGGTGCTGCCGGTGTACGGGGCGATGCGGGAGGCGATTGACTGGTTTGTGGAGCAGGGGTATGCGCCGCGGCCGGCTGGGTTGATCGCGGAGTGAGGCGGGTGGTGGTGGCGGCGCTGCCGCGGGAGTTGCGCCTGCTGACACGGGGGTGGCGCGAGGTTCGGGTGGGGCGGGCTGGAGTTTCGGTTTGGGTTGCGGGCGAGACGGTGGCGGCGTGCGGGGGGATGGGCGGGGAGCGAGCGGCGGTGGCGGTGGAGGCGGCGCTGGGATGCGTGGAGGGGCCTGTGGAGGAGGTGATTTCGTTTGGGTTGGCGGGGGCGTGTGCTGGGAGTGTGCGGGCGGGGGAGGCGATGTGGTGTGGGACGGTGGTGGAGGCGCGGTCGGGCGAGCGGTTTGGGGCGGGAGAGCCGGTGTTGGTGACGGGCATGGGGGTGGCGAGCGTGGCGGAGAAGCGGCGGTTGCGCGAGAGCTACGGGGCCGCGCTGGTGGATATGGAGGCGGCGACGGTGGCGCGGGTGGCGGGGGCGCGGGAGATTGGGTTTCGGGCGCTGAAGGGGGTGTCGGACGGGGCGGAGACGGCGATGGAGGGGATGGAACGGTATGTAACCGGGATGGGAGCGTTTCGGGAGAGGGCGTTTGCGCTGCATGTGGCGCTGCGGCCGAGCATGTGGCGGGTCGCTATGGAGCTGGGACGAGCGAGCGGGGCGGCGCTGCGACGCGGGACCGCGATGCTACGCGAGGCGATGGCAGCGGAGACTGGATTGGAGGAGCGATGAACGTGGCGACGGAGAGCAGGGGCGCGGACGAGAGCGCGGTGGCGGTGCCGGAGACGATGCGGGCGGCGGTCTACCGGGGCGTGAATGATGTGCGGGTGGAGACGCTGCCGGTGCCGGAGATCGGGGTGGGCGAGGTGCTGGTGCGGATCAACACGTGCGGGATCTGCGGGACGGACCTGAAGAAGATCCACACGGGATCGCACAGTGCGCCGCGGGTGTTTGGCCACGAGATGGCGGGGACGGTGGCGGCAGTGGGTGCAGACGTGACGGGTTTTGCGGTGGGCGATCGTGTGGTGGCGTATCACCATATTCCGTGCGGGGAGTGCTATTTCTGCCGCAAGGGAACGTATGCGCAGTGCGAGGTGTACAAGCGGGTGGGATGCACGGCGGGGTTCGCGCCTTCGGGTGGAGGGTTTGCGCAGTACATCCGGGTGATGGACTGGATTGTGCGCGGTGGGCTGGTGAAGATTCCGGACGATGTGCCGTTTGAGCAGGCGGCGTTTCTGGAGCCGGTGAACACCTGCTACAAAGCGGTGCGGCTGCTGGGGCTCGAACCAGATGAGACGGTGCTGGTGATTGGGCAGGGGCCGATTGGGATTCTGCTGGCGGCGCTGGCTAGGCGGACCGGAGCGACCGTGCTGACGAGCGATATGTACGCGGAGCGGCACGCGGTGGCGGCGGAGTTTGGGCTGGAGAATCCGTTGGACGCACGTGGCGATGTAGTGGGCGAGGTGAAGCGGCGAACGGAGGGACGCGGGGCGGATGTGGCGCTGGTGGCGGTGGGTGGGAATGCCGTAATTGGTTTGGCGATGGAGTCGATCCGGCCGGGCGGGCGCGTGATGTTGTTTGCGCAGACGCAACATGGGGAGGCGCCGTTCGATCCGGCGGCGGTGTGCATGGATGAGAAGACGCTGATGGGGTCGTACAGCTCGTCGGTAGCCGTGAATAGCGAGGTCGAGGAGATTGTTTTCGGCGGGTGGAGGGACGGTTTCGATCTGACGCGTCTGATTTCACATCGGTTTGGGATAGAGGAGGCAGTGGAGGCGATTGAGCTGGCATCGCATCCTCAGGCGAACTCAATGAAGATTGTGCTGCAGCCTTAGCTGGGATTTGCGACGGGGGAGGAGATGCGATGAAGATCATCTGTCTGGAAGAACACACCACCGACGAGGGAATCTCGAAGGTGACGCGCCCGGTGATGGGGGCAGAGGCCGGGTACATGGCCGATGTTGGCAGCCGGCTCAAGATCGAACCCGGTGCGGATGAGGTCAATCGCCCGCACCTGGTGTCCGGCAAGACGGCGATGGCGCTGGCGGGCGACTTGGGGGCTGGACGGATCGCGGCCATGGACGAGGCGGGGATTGCGATGCAGGTGATCTCGTACAGCGATTCGACGCAGCTGGCGCCGGTGGAGCAGGCCTTGGACTTGGCGTGGGCCGCAAATGATCGTTTAGCGGAGGCGGTGCGTGCCCATTCAACGCGGTTCGCCGGGTTCGCAACCCTGCCGTGGCAGGTTCCGGAGGCGGCTGCAACGGAGTTGGAGCGCACGGTGAAGGAGCTGGGATTCGTGGGAGCGTTGTTGATTGGTCGACCGGGGCAGAGCTTTCTGGATGACGCCCGGTATGAGCCTGTGCTGGCGAAGCTTGATGAACTGGAGGTGCCGCTCTATGTTCATCCGGGTTTCCCCTTGCCGCAGGTGCAGCAGCCCTACTATGGCGGGTTTGATGCGGAGGTAACGGCGCGGCTTTCCCTGTTCGCCTGGGGCTGGCATAACGAGGCTGGAGTTCATGTGATCCGCATGATCCTGGCGGGTGTGTTCGATCGCTTTGCTAAGCTGCGGGTGATCAGCGGGCACTGGGGCGAGATGGTTCCGTTCTATCTGCAGCGACTGGATGACACTCTGCCGCGGGAGGCGACAGGGCTTTCGCGCACGATCACCCAAACCTATAAGGACCAGGTGTATGTGACACCGAGCGGGATGCTGTACCTGCCGCACTTTGAGTTTATCTACAGGGTATTGGGAGCGGACCGGATTCTTTACTCGGTGGATTATCCGTACCTAACGATGGCGGGCGCGCGCGAGTTCCTGGAGCAGGTGCCGGTGAGCCCGGAAGAGCGGGAGAAGATGGCGCATGCGAACGCAGAGTCGCTGCTGAAACTGGGAACTCAGGGCAGGACTTAGAGCGGCGCCGCGTCGCGAGTGCGCTTGCGGATCTCGATGTTGAGGCGCTTGATTTTTTGATTGAGGGTTGAGAGGGGAATTTTGAAGAACTCGGCGGCCTCGGTCTGGTTCCAGTGACAGCGCTCGAGCCGGTCGGCGATGATGCGGCGTTCGATCTCTTCCATAAGTTCAAAGAGTGAGGCCTCCGGGCGGTGTTCGAGGGCGGCGGAGGTGAAGGAACTGCCGGTGATCTGCGATGGCAGGAGATCGGGCGTGATGGTGCGGCCGGTGGAGAGGACGACACCGCGCTCCATGGCATTTTCTAGTTCGCGGACGTTGCCTGGCCACTCGTATTCCATCATGACGCGGAGGGCTTCTGGGCTGAGGGTCTTCTCGTCGACGCCGTTTTCCTCTGAGTAGAGGCGGAGGAAGTGGGAGGCGAGCAGGGGAATATCGGACTTGCGTGTACGGAGCGCGGGAAGTTCGAGCGCGATGACGTTGAGGCGATAGAAGAGATCTTCGCGAAAGCGGCCTTCACGGACGGCGTTCTGCAGGTTGACGTTGGTGGCCGCGACGATGCGGACGTCGACCTGGATCTCCTGGGTGCCGCCGAGCTGCATGAAGCGGCGGTCTTGAAGGACACGGAGAATTTTGGCCTGCATCTCCATGCTCATGGTTCCGATCTCGTCGAGGAAGAGCGTGCCGCCGTCGGCGACCTCGAAGAGACCGCGTTTTGTGGAGATCGCGGAGGTGAAGGCTCCTTTGACGTGGCCGAAGAGGGTGGATTCCAGGAGGTCGGAAGGAACGGCGCCTGTATTGACGGGAACGAAGGGGCGATCGCGTCGGGGAGAGTTGGCGTGGAGGGCCTTCGCGATGAGCTCCTTTCCGGTGCCGCTTTCGCCCTGCAGAAGGACGGTGGAGCGGGAGGGCGCGACCTGGGCGACGATATCGAAGAGGCGCATCATGGGGTCGCTCTTGCCGACGATGTTGTCGAAGCTGTAGCGCTGCTTGAGGGTGCGTCGGAGCTGGACGACCTCGGCTTCGGCGCGGCGGCGTGCGATGGCGGAGCGGATATCAGCGAGGAGCTTTTCGTTATCCCAGGGCTTTTGGACGAAGTTCGTCGCGCCGGCGCGGATGGCTTCGACGACGTTGCCCACCGTGCCAAAGGCGGTGATCATGATGACGGGGAGTTCGGGGCGCAGTTCCGTGATGCGTGGCAGGAGATCGAGGCCACTTTCGCCGGGGAGGGAGAGATCGAGCAGGAGGAGATCAAACTCTTCTCGGGAGAGACGGTCCAGCCCGAGATTGCCGTCGCGAGCGGTGGTGACGGAGAAGCCTTCAAAGGTGAGAAGCGTTTCGAGCGACTCACGGATGGCGGCTTCGTCATCGATGATGAGGATGCTGGCGATCTGGCGGCTGATGGAGGCGGGGGTCGACGCGTCTGCGGCGGCGAGGGCTTCAGGCATGTGTCGGGCTCCTGTCGCGAAGGGTTTCGGCTGGTGCGGATGTGGTTGCGTGGATGGGGAAGTCGAGCTCGAAGGTGGTGCCCACGCCGAGAGTGCTTTCGACGCAGATTTTTCCGCCGTGCTCCTGCATGATGCCGTAGCTGACGGCGAGGCCGAGACCTGTGCCCTTGTGCTCGCCTTCGCGGGGCGTGGTTTTAGTGGTGAAGAAGGGGTCGAAGATGCGGTGGAGATGCTCTTCGCGGATGCCGGATCCGGTGTCGTGGATGCGGACGAGGACGCGGCCCGTGACATTGAGTGTTGTGATGTGAACGCGCGGCTGACGCGAGCCGAGGGTGGCATCCTTTGCGTTGAGCAGGAGGTTGAGCAGGACTTGTTGAATCTTTCCCTGGTTGGCCAGGACGGTGTCGAGGTCCGGATCGAGATCGAGGTCGACTGGGACGCGCGCCGTCTTGAGTTGGTGGTCGATGAGGTTAACGGTATCGCGGAGGAGGCGGTTGAGATCGAGCGGGGTGCGCTCGGTGCCACTGGTGCGGGAGAAGTTCAGCAGGCTGTTGACGATTTCGGAGGCGCGGAAGCTCTGTTGCGTGATCTTTTCGAGGACGGGTGCAACGCGGACATCGGCTTGCATCTGCTTGGTTAACATCTGCGTGTAGGACGAGATGACGGCCAACGGTGTGTTGACTTCGTGCGCGACGCCGGCGGCGAGCAGGCCGATGGATGAGAGCTTCTCCGATTGTGCGAGCTGAGCTTCCAGGTCGACGCGCGTGGTTATGTCGTCGATCAGGACGATTTGGCCGACGGTGTCGCCGGATTTGGCGAGCAGGGGAGCGACGGCAACGTTGACAATACGTGGGTCGCCTGCGGGGGAGTCAAAGCGGATCTTGTAGAAGCTTTGGGAGCCGTGCTCCGAACGAAGGCCGGCGAGGCGATCGAGGAGGGCCTGGGGGAGGAGCGTGGAGACCGGCTGATCGAGGGCGGCGGCACGAGGAACGCCGAAGAGTAACTCCATCTGCTGGTTCCAGCTGCCGATGCGGTCATCGAGGTCGAGAGCGAAGACGCCGATGTTGATGGATTCGACGATGTTTTCGTGGAACTCCTTGAGACGTTCGAACTCGCCCATCTGGCGTTCGAGGCGACGGTAGAGCTGTGCGTTCTGTATCGCGATTCCGATATAGCTGGCCAAGAGTTCGAGGATCTGTACGTCCTCGCTGGAGAGGAAATCGCCGTGGCGGGTGAGGCCTAAGCCGATGACGGCGACGGTTCGAGAGCCTTTGGTATCGTGGGCGGCGGCGCGGCAGGGGAGGTAGTAATTGAAGTCGAGGCGGGCGGCAGAGGCGCGTTGTGTCGAGGTGAGGTGAAGGGCATGACGGGGGTTTTCCCAAAAGATATGGCCTCGTGGGGTGGGGCCGTCGAAGGAGAGGAAGGAGAGGTCGAGCGAGTTGGCTTCGGGACCGGGCAGGCCAGCGAGGCCGTTGGCCCCGGCGAGATGGAATCGGGTCGGGCTGGCAGAGGATGCCTCATCGCTCGCCAAGAAGACGGCGACGCGAGTGACGAGCAGGGTCTGGGTGAGTCGGTCGAGGATGGAGCTAACAAGCTGGGCGAGATCGGTTTGGGAGTTGAGTCGCTGGCCGAATTCGACGAGCGTCTCGCGATAATCGAAGCGTTTCTGGTCGAAGAGGCGATCGACGCGGCCCTGGATGAGGCGTTTGAGGGGATCAAAGACGATGCCGGTAAGGGTGACGGCGGCGACTAATCCCCAGACGTGGAGGTTGGGCAGGCGGGTGTGGACGAACTCCGCTGAGACACCGACGAAGCCGAAATAAACCGCGACGATGGAGGCAGTTGCGAGGGTATAGGTGACGCCTCGCTTGAAGATCAGATCCGTATCCATAAGGCGATACCGGACGATGGCCCAACTGAACGTGAGAGGGAGGACAACCAGAGAGAGGCCAGCAAACTTCGTGAGGAGGCCGGGTGAGGTGCCATCTGCCATAAATGGCACGGCGTAGAAGAGGGTGAAGGGCGTAACGGCGACGAAGGTGCCGCGGGTCAACCACTTGAGCTGTTGACGTTCCAGTGCGGATCGAGCTTTTGTGTACCGAACCTGAAAGACGATGGCGGCGATGACAGAGTACAGAGCGAGATAGCCGACGGCTATCTGGTCGAGACGATGGCGAAGGAGTTCCGTGGCGGCCCAACGATGGATAGCCGTGTACTGGAGAGTGACCAACAGGGCGCCGGGCAGGTACAGGAGGACGGTGCCGAGGGTTCGTCGAAGACGGGCGAGGCGTGTGTTGAGTTCGGGTTGATCGAAGCTGATGGCGAAGTGTAGAAAGAGCGCCGGCTGGAGGGCGTTGGCGCAGATGTTGGCCCAGAGGATGATCTGGTCGAGGGTATCGAGCTCGCTGGTGTACTTGAAGGAGAAGAGGACAAATGAGACTAAACAGAAGAGATAGAAGTGTGTGGCCTTGGGTGCAGTCCAGCGGCGGAAGAGGACATACATCCCGATACAGAGGTAGGCGACGGCGATGAGTCGAAAGCCGTCATTGCTTGAACGATCAACGGGCTGAAGGATAACGGAGGGGATTTCGAGGCGAGTTCCGGTCCCGAGGTGATGCGGTCCGGGGCGCAGGACGGAGTAGCTTGCGTGTCGCCAGACGCCCGTTCGGAAGAGTTCGCGGACCAGATTGGGAAAGTGGGCGATGGGGTGATCGTTGACGGCGAGGAGGATGTCGCCTTGGCGGATGCCGGCCTGCTCTGCGGGCGATCCGGCGGGGACGCGTTCGGCGCGAAGGCTTGGGCCAGACTCCAACCACCAAACGCCGTCGGTGGGAACCTCGAAGGTGGACTCCTGGCGGAGGTTGAGGCCCGCGAGCACGACAGCGGCAAGTGTGAGTACGGCAAGCAGGACGGCCAGCCCACGGGATGGAAGGGAGTTCTTCATGAAGCGAGGTCGCGCTCAGGTATAAGCACGTTTGTCGCCAATCGGACTAACTCGATTTGCCGCAGATCAGGTTGACCTCTTTCTTTCTCTGCTGAATGTTAGACGGTGCAGCTATGAGAAATCATAGGTGTACGCGCACGATCAGTGACGCCCTGAATTCACTTTCCTGTAACATACGTCGGTGATGCATGAGTTTTCCGTCGATGTTGGTGGGGTGTCTGTGCAGTGCGCGAAGGCCGGTGACGGTCCGCCGTTGGTGCTGGTGCACGGGTTGATTGGCTCGGGTGAGAACTGGCGACGGAACGTGGAGAGCTTTTCGAGGAGCGCCACGGTATATGCGGTCGATCTGCCGAACATGGGTCGGTCCGGGCGCGTGCTCGGGATGGAGGCCAGCTTACGCTCGACGGCGGAGTTCCTGGTGCGGCTGCTGGATTGTCTAGGCCTGGAGCAGGCTGATGTTGCGGCGCACTCGCGTGGCGGGGCTGTGGCTATGACGTTGGCGACGATGCATCCGGAGCGAGTGCGCAGCCTAGTACTGTTTGCCCCGGCGAACCCTTTTTGCGGACGGAGCCGAGGGATGTTGCGGTTTTATCGATCGCGTTTCGGACGGATGTTTGCACGGGTGGTACCGTGGCTGCCGCGGGGGGTGAAGGCCATCGCGCTGCAGCGGATGTACGGCGATCGGCGGCGGGTGCCTTCGGATGCGCTTCGCGGATACATCGACGGGCTTCGGGTGCCGGGGACGATCGAGCATGTTTTGGGGATTGTGCGGTCCTGGGCGAGTGACATGCGCTGGCTGGAGCGGCGGCTGGAGCGGCTGCGGAGCTTGCCTGTGCTGCTGATCTGGGGAGATAGGGACCGGGCGGTGGGGGTGGAGTCTGGGTATGAGCTGCAGCGGCGACTCGGCGAGGCGCAGCTGCGACTGCTGCGTGGGGTAGGGCATATTGCGTTTGAGGAAGTTCCTGAGCTGGTGAACCCGATGGTGGCGCGATGGCTGCGGGGCTTGAGTCACGGCGGCGGGGACGAGCTGACGGCGCGTTAGCGCGCCGCGAACTCCTCGATGAGCCAGGCGGTGAGGGCCTGCTGCATGGCGGGGAGTTTTGAATCGGGGGAGCTGGAGACGCCGGCGAAGAAGTGGTCGGCCCCCGGGATGATGGAGATTTGGTGGCGGGCACCAACGGTTGAGAGCGCCAGATGGAGAGCGGGAACGGGGCAGAACTCGTCGTGGTCGCCCGAGAGGAAGAGCAGGGGGCCGCGGCAGAGGGGTAAGAAGTCGTAGGTATAGTCGCGGCCGGCGATAGGGCGGACGGGGAAGCCGAGGGCGGCGCGTGCGATGACGCGCGGGTCGGCGCAGGTGGCGCGAAGGCCGACGTACGCACCGAATGAGAAGCCGATGAGCAGGATGGGGAGCGCGAGGCGTTCGTTTGCCCAGGTAGTCGCGGCGAGAACGTCCTGCTGTTCGCCGTGGCCGAAGTCGAAGGTGCCGGCGCTGCGGCCGACGCCGCGGAAGTTGAAGCGAAGGGCGGGGATGCCGAGGGCTGAGACGGCCTTGGCGGCGTGGTAGATGACCTTGTTATGGAGGGATCCGCCGGCGGGCGGGTATGGGTGGCAGAGGACGGCGGCGAAGGGTGCGTCAGGTGCTCCTGTGTTGAGAATAGCTTCGAGGGGGCCCTGCGGCCCGGCGAGGTCGGGAATGTGGCGGATTTGGGAGGGGAGAGGCGATGCCGAGGAGAGAGACACGAGATGAGTGTAGACGGGGCTCGGGTATGCTCGACGCTATGGGAGTTGATCCGATCGCGCTCACACGGGAGTTGGTGGAGGTGGAGTCGACGACGTTCCACGAGGGTCGGGTGGGTGAGTATCTAGCGGGGCAGATGGAGCGGTTGGGGTATGCCGTGGAACGCATGCCCGTGGCACAGGGTGGGGCTGGTGGGGGTGAGCCGCGGTTTAACGTGTTTGCGACCAAGATCGGGACCCGGCCGGAGCTGGTGTTTTCGACCCATATGGATACGGTGCCGCCGTTTTTCGGGCCAAGGGAGGATGCGGAGTGGATTTATGGACGGGGCGCGTGCGATGCGAAGGGGATTATCGCAGCGCAGATTGCGGCGGCGGAGAGGCTGACCGGCGAGGGTCTGCCTGTGGGGTTGCTGTTTGTGGTGGGGGAGGAGCGTGATTCGGCGGGGGCGGCGGAGGCGAACCGGCATCCGCGCGGGTCGCGGTTTTTAATTAATGGGGAGCCTACGGACAACCGGCTGGCGATCGCGTCGAAGGGCGCGCTGCGGGTGGAGTTGCATGCGAGCGGCCGTATGGCGCACTCGGCGTATCCCGAGCTTGGGGAGAGCGCGATCGACAAGCTGGTTGCGGTGCTGCACGATCTGCGGGCGATGGCGCTGCCTGTTGACGCGGAGGTGGGGGAGTCGACGCTGAATGTGGGGCTGATTGCGGGGGGGCGGGCGCCGAATGTGATTGCGGATGCGGCGGAGGCGCACCTGCTGATTCGGTTGATCGGGCCTTCGGAGGGGATGCGGGCGGAGATCGAGCGGACGGTGGCCGGGCGGGCGGAGGTGCGGTTCAGCCTGGATCTGCCGTTTGTCCGGATGCGCGCGGTGGAGGGGTTCGAGACGATGACGGCGAAGTTTACGACTGATATACCCTCACTTACAGCCTGGGGCGAGCCGTTTTTGATGGGGCCGGGGTCGATTCATGTGGCGCATACACCGGAGGAGCGGATACGGAAGAGCGAGCTCCTGGAGGCGGTGGAGCTCTACCAGCGGTTGGCGAAGAGGCTGTTAGCCGAGCCTTCCGGGATGGCGGACGCCGCGCTATGAGGTGGGTTGGGGTCTCGTTTGGGCTGGTTCTGGTGGGAGTGCTGCTGGTTTTGGGGCTGGTGTGGGGGAGTTATGTGACGATTCCCCTGCGGAACACGGGACAACGGCGGTTTGACGCGCTGCTGGTGCTGGGGTCGCCGACGTTGCCGGATGGGGAGCCCTCACCGGAGCAGCGGTCGCGGGTGGCGGCAGCGGCGGCGGAGTGGAGGGCGGGGGTTGCGCCGGTGTTGCTGGTGAGCGGAGGCGCGGCGCACAACCAATATGTGGAGGCGGACGCGATGGGGCACCTGGCGGAGGAGGATGGGGTGCCTGCGGAGGCGGTGATCGAGGAGACGCAGGCGCGGAACACGATTGAGAATATCTGGTTCAGCACGGCGCTGCTGCGAGCGCATGGGTGGAGCAGTGTGGAGGTGGTGAGTTCGCCGAGTCACCTGCCGCGCGCGGCGCTGATTTTGCGGCTCTATCCCGGGCTGCGGTGGGCGATGCACGCGGCCTCGTGGCCACCGGGGTCGCTCCCGGAACAGATCGCGGCGATCTACGGGCATGAGGCACTGGAGTGCTTTCGCTTGCGGGTGTTCGGGTATCCGCGGGACGGGTTTCTACCCCCACACTGAGAGCCCCGGGGGTGAACCACGGATGGTGCAACCGCGGATTGTGGTTTGGGACGGGATTTCCTCATGATGATGGGTGCAAGCGGTGGAGAGGGCTAGACTTAGAGGTGGGGGAGACGCATGGCCGCGCACGAGTTTACACATCTGCACTTGCATACGGATTATTCGTTGTTGGATGGGGCCTGCGACGTGGACAAGCTGGCCGCGCACGTGAGCAAGATGGGGCAGACGGCGGCTGCCATCACCGACCACGGGAACATCTATGGGGCGGTGCACTTCTTCGACGCGATGCAGAAGAAGGGTGTGAAGCCGATTCTGGGATGCGAGCTGTATCTGTCGAAGACGAACGACCATCGCGAGTTGGCGGACGGGTATAACCATTTTCTGGTGCTGGCGGAGAACGAGGAGGGGTACCGGAACCTGGTGCGGCTGACGAGCGAGGCGGCGCTGCATGGGTTTTACAGGAAGCCGCGCGTGTCGAAGGAGTTTCTGTCGCGGCACACGGAGGGTTTGATCGGGTTTTCGGGGTGCCTGGCTGGGGAGTTGAACCAGCACCTGATGGCGGGGAAGTACGAGGAGGCGAAGGCGACGGCGGGGCAGTTCCAGGAGATGTTTGGGAAGGGGAACTTCTTTCTGGAGGTGCAGGACCATGGCTTGGAGCCGGACAAGGCGGTGTGCGAGGCGCTGTTCCGGATGGAGCGGGAGCTGGGGATTCCGCTGATTGCGACCAACGACAGCCACTACGTGACGGACGAGGACAGCCGGGCACACGAGATTCTGCTGTGTGTGCAGACGGCGGGGTCGATGAACGACCCGAAGCGCTTCAAGTTCGACACGCAGGAGTTTTACATCAAGAGCGCGGAGGAGATGCACCGGACGTTTGCTCATGCGCCGGAGGTGTGCACGCGGACGATGCAGTTCGCGGAGCGGTGCAATCTGCAGCTGAGCAAGGTGAAAAATCCGTTTCCAGTGTTTGCGGTGCCGGAGGGCGAGACGCTCGACAGCTACTTTGAGCAGGTGTGCCGGGCGGGGCTGAAGAAGCGGCTGGAGACGGCGGTGGCGCAGTTGGCGGCGCGGGGGCTGCAGCGGAAGTCCGTGGAGGAGTACCAGGCGCGGCTGCAGCGGGAGATCGACTGCATCAAGCAGATGAAGTTTCCGGGCTACTTCATGATTGTGTGGGACTTCATCCGGTACGCGAAGGAGCAGGAGATTCCGGTGGGGCCGGGGCGTGGGTCGGCGGCGGGCTCCCTGGTGGCGTATGCGATGGAGATCACGGATGTGGATCCGTTGCAGAATGAGCTTCTGTTTGAGCGATTTCTGAATCCGGAGCGGGTGTCGATGCCGGATATCGATATTGATTTTTGTATGAACCGGCGCGGCGAGGTGATTGAGTATGTGCGGCGGAAGTATGGGGCCGACCAGGTGGCGCAGATTATTACGTTCAACACGATGGCGGCGAAGGCGGCGATCAAGGACGTGGGCCGAGCGCTGGACATGCCGTACGGCGAGGTGGACCGGATCGCGAAGATGATTCCGATGACGATCGGGATCACGATCGAGCAGGCGCTGAAAGATTCACCGACACTGGGGACGGCGTACGAGGGAGACCCGCGGGTGCGGGAGGTGATTGACGCGGCGCGTCGGCTGGAGGGTCTGGTGCGCGGGGCGGGCGTGCACGCGGCGGGCGTGGTGATTGCGCCGCAGCCGTTGACGGAGCTTGTGCCGGTGACGCGCACGAAGGACGAGGCGGTGGTGACGGCCTATGACATGAAGGCCGTGGAGAAGATGGGTCTGCTCAAGATGGACTTTCTTGGGCTGACGACGCTGACGGTGATCGACGACTGCCTGAAGCTGATCAAGCTGAACCGTGGGGAGACGGTGGACATGGCGACGGTTCCGCTTGATGACATGCGGACGTATGAGCAGGTGTTCCATAAGGCGTTGACGAGCGGGGTGTTTCAGTTTGAATCGGGCGGGATGCGCGATGTGCTGCGACGCTACAAGCCGACGACGGTGGAGGACCTCACGGCGCTGAACGCGCTCTACCGGCCGGGACCGATCCAGGGTGGGATGATCGATGACTTTATCGAGCGTAAGTGGGGACGGAGGGCGGTGGAGTTTCTGCTGCCGGAGCTCCAGGAGATTTTGCGCGAGACGCTGGGCGTGATTGTGTACCAGGAGCAGGTGATGCAGATTTCGGCGGCGATCGCGGGCTACTCGCTGGGGGATGCGGATCTTCTGCGGCGGGCGATGGGCAAGAAAAACGCGGAGGAGATGGCCAAGCAGCGCGAGCGCTTTATGGCGGGAGCGGCGGAGCGCAAGCATCCGCGGGAGACTGCGGGCCGGCTGTTTGACCTGATGGAGCAGTTTGCGGGGTATGGCTTCAACAAGTCGCATTCGGCGGCGTATGCACTGCTGGCGTATCACACGGCGTGGTTGAAGACGCACTACCCGGTGGAGTTTATGGCGGCGCTGCTGACGAGCGAGACCTCCAAGCCGGAGAACGTGGTGAAGTACATCTCGGAGTGCCGCGAGATGAGCATTGCGGTGCTGCCGCCCAATGTGCAGAGTTCGTTTGCGAACTTTACGCCGATGGGGGATGCGATCGGGTTTGGGTTGGCGGCGATCAAGAACGTCGGGCACAATGCGATCGAATCGATTTTGGCGGCGCGGGCGGAGCTGCAGGGGGCAGGGAAGAAGGGGTTTGCGAGTCTGTGGGAGTTCTGCGAGAAGGTGGAGCTGCGGCTGCTCAATAAGCGGGTGCTGGAGTCGCTGATCAAGGCGGGGGCGATGGACGGGCTGGGCAAGCGGGCGCAGCTGGCGGCGGCGCTGGACAGGGCGATGGAGCGGGCGCAGAAGTCGCAGCGGGACATGGCGGCGGGGCAGAGCGGGCTGTTTGGGATCTTTGACGATGGGCCGGCGGCGAGTGCAGCGGAGGATAAGTTGCCGCAGGTGCCGGAGTGGGATGAGCACACGCGGCTGGGGAGCGAGAAGGAGGTGTTGGGGTTCTTTGTGTCGGGGCACCCGCTGGATAAGTATCACGAGAAGTTACGGAATTTGAAGGTGGTGGACACGGCGACGGCGTGCGAGATGAAGCCTGAGCCGCCGGTATTTCGGCGAGGGCGGGAGGAGCAGCCGCAGAACGAGATTGCGCTGGCGGGTGTGATTACGGGGCTCAAGGTGGCAAAGTCGAAGCGTTCGGGCGAGATGTATGCGCAGGCGTGCCTGGAGGATACGGTCGGGAAGATTGAGTTGATTGCGTTTCCGCAGAGCTACGAGAAGCTGGCGGAGAAGCTGAAGATTGATGTGCCGGTGCTGGTGCGCGGGGTGTTGCGGGGCGAGGAGGATGCGGCGCCCAAGCTGGCGATCTCGAGCATTCAGGCGCTGGAGGATGTGAAGCTGAAGCTGCCGGAGTCGCTGCGGATCAAGGTGCCGCTGCATCATCCGGATGCGGCGCTGCTGGAGAAGCTGATGCAGATCTTTCGCGAGACGCCTGGGCGGGGCAAGTTGCTGCTCGACCTGGAGGAGCCGGGGGAGTTTTGCGCGGTGCTGGAGCCGCAGGATGTGGCGGTGGCAGCAGATCGATTGTTTATTGACCGGATTGAGGAGCTGGTGGGTCGAGGTGGTGTGCGCGTGATTGAGTAGAGCGGCGGTGCACTACAATCGGGGTGCATGGCTGAGCTAGAGCGGAAGGCGGCAACGGTCGCGGCGAGTGCTGGAGCTGCGGAGACTGAGGCCTGGCGTAGGACGGAGATGGCGCGGGATCCACAGAGACCGTACCCGATGGACTTCGTGGAGTCGCTGTTTACAGAGTTCAGCGAGATCCACGGGGACCGCGCGTTTGGGGATGACGCGGCGATGGCGTGCGGTATGGCGCGCTTCCATGGCGAGCCTGTGATGGTGATTGCGAACCTGAAGGGGCGGACGCTGAAGGAGCGGGTGGCGCGGCGATTTGGCAGCCCGGACCCGGAGGGGTATCGGAAGGCGCTGCGCGCGATGCGGATCGCGGAGAAGTTTGGCAGGGCGGTCTTTACGTTTCTTGATCTGGCGGGGGCGAATCCGGGAATTGGGGCAGAAGAGCGCGGGCAAGGCGAGGCGATCGCGCGGAACTTGCTGGAGATGTCGCGCCTGCGGGTGCCGGTGCTGGCGACGATTACGGGCGAGGGCGGATCGGGCGGGGCGCTGGCGCTGGCGGTGGCGGACCGGGTGTTGATGCTGGAGAATGCGATCTACTCGGTGATTTCGCCGGAGGGCTGTGCGTCGATCATGTGGAAGGACGCGAGCAAGCGGCAGCAGGCGGCGGCTGCGCTGAAGTACACGGCGGAGGATGTACTGGGATTGGGGTGCGTGGATGAGGTGGTGGCGGAGCCGGAGGGCGGGTCGCAGGCGGACCCGGCAGCGGCGGCGGCTCTGCTGGATGCGAGCCTGACGCGGCAGCTGGCCGAGGTGAGCGGAGTTTCGACGGAGGAGCGACTGGAGCGACGGTATGCCAGGTTGCGGGCGTTGGCTCCGTTCTATGTTGTGGGTTGATGGGAGGCTAAGCTGGCGGACTGGATGAGTGATTGGCTGCGTGTGCGACGACGCCGGCAGACGGATCTGCTGCTGGCAGTCTTTGCCCTGGTTTGGCTGCTGGTAGCGCGTGATCTGGCAGCGAGGGCGGCCACGGGTTTTGGGTCGGGAGTACTTGGCGGGTCACTGGTGCCAATGCTGCGCGGCGTGTTTGTGGTGTTTTTGGTCGGGCTGGGACTGCAGGTGGCGAACCTGCGAGGACAGCGGGGGGACGTGGCGAGGAGTGCGGGGCTGCGACGACGGGCTACGGCATGGCGCGAGTGGGCAACAGGAGCAGCGGTGTCGTGGGGCGTGGTGGTCTTGAGTGTGTTGCCGCTGGTGCTGTCCCGCGCGCTGGATGTGACATTTTGGGTGAACGGCCGGGCGGGGATCGCGCTTGTGTGTTCAGTGGCAGGGCTGGTGCTGGCAAGTTTGGCGACGGAGGTGGTCTTTCGAAGCTACGCTCTGGAGCGGCTGTCGGAGGCTGTAGGGCGAACGGTGGCGGTGGTGCTGCTGGTGCTCGTCTACGGAGTCGTTGCGGGCGGACAGGGGCCGCGCAGCTTTGCGGTAGCGAGCGGGATGGGGCTGTTGTTTTCGACGGGTTGGCTGAGGACACGAGCTGTCTGGCTGCCCTGGGGTCTGCATGTGGGTTGGGACTTAAGCCTGGGTGTGCTGTTTGGCCTGCCGCTGCTGGACGGCGGAGATGTGTCATCGGTGGTGTTGGGGCAGGTGGTGCGGCGGGGGATGTGGCACATCCCGGCGCTTGGGCCGAGCGGGATGCTTTGGACGTTTCTGGCATTGCTGGTGGGTGCGGGTGTGCTGGTGGCGGTAACGCGCGAGTTTGCGTGGGAGTACACGCATCCGGTGCTGATCCCGGGAGGGTACCCGATGGATGTGCCGCCGCCGCCGGCGCATGGGGCGATGGAGACGGGAGCGCCTCCGCCGCCGCCGCTGGTGCAGATTCTGCCTGCGGCGGGGGCGTCCACGGAAGGTAGGCAGGGCGGGTAAGTGGGAACTCCGGCCCATTTGCGTCAGCCTGAAACGGCGACGGCAAGGGGCTTGCATGTTGCGGGCGCGGAGGAGCAAGCTAGGGTTTGCTTGAACGAGGTGGTCTTGTGGCCTTCCGGACGCAAGGGATCAGGGTGATCGGTGTCGCGTTGATGAGCTGTTTCTCCGTGGGGCTCGCTGTGCGCGCGCAGGTGTTTACGGTAGGGGAGCACACCGCGACGGCCAATGTGGATGACACCTTTGCGGCGACGCAGGTGTCTCTGCCCGAGGGTCGGCTGGATGAGCGCGGGCGACGGGAGTTGGAGCGCATGCTGGTTGCGGAGCAGGGGTTCGCTCATCGGGCGTTGCCCTTTGGGCCCGGACTAACGCTGGTAGCGAACGGGCCGACGACGCCGGACGGGGACCGTTACAGGAAGACTCTCTTCAGCAAAGGGCAGGCAGCCGGTGTTGGCGATCGAGTAATCATCACGGCGGTTGCCATCAAGGGGGATCGCATGGTGCTGGACTTCAACGGCGGCCCTTATGCGAAGCACCGCTTTCTGAGTCATGTGCAGATCAACGGCGGCAACGTCGCGGCTCCACAGAGCGAGGCTACGGGAGCGCGAGTGACCCTGGTATTTCCCCGTGGAATTCCTGAGGTGACCGCACCGGATGTGAAGGCACTGCTGGAGCCGGTGATTGACTTTGGGGTGAAGAGTTCGGAGGAGGCCTACGCGGACACGCTGCCTCAGCCTTTGCGAGAGGCGATTGCGGCACACGAGGTCCTGGTGGGCATGAACCGGAGGATGGTGCTGGCGGCACTAGGGCAGCCTGGAAACAAGATGCGGGAGCGTGGCGGGGCGAACGGCCAGGAGCGGATCTATGAGGAGTGGATCTATGGGCAGGTTCCCGAGACGGTAAAGTTTGTGCGATTCCAGGGGGATCGGGTGTCTCAGGTGAAGATTGCGGAGGTTGGCAAGCCGGTGCTTGTGCGGACCCAGGACGAGGTGAATGGATTTTCGGCCCCGGCCCCCGTGCACCAGGTGATGCTGGGGGATCGTCCTGCCGCCGCTGTTGAGGATGGCGCGCAGGCTGCCGGAGCCCCGACGCTCCGAAAGCCTGGCGAAGCGGCTCCGGCCGGGGGGAATGGCCGCGTGCAACTGCCGCCCAACACGGCTGGTCCAGGTGGGGCGAACGAACCGGTTGGAAGCTCGCACTGAGGCTTTGCTAGACTGATACATGAGGGTTACGGGCGCGAGAACACGTTGTCCGGCCGCACCATACTGGTTGAGGAGAGACGGCAATGGCGAAGATCGCGAAGACTGGCGACCGCAAGAAGGTAATGGATACGAACAAGAGCACGGATTGCCCGAAGTGCTCGAAGCCGACGCGGATTGTGAAGCGGGTAAAGGATCGGGAGCGGAGTGTTCCGGGCGGAGTGTATATCTCGTGCTCGGCGTGCGATTTTTTCGAGCGGCTGTAGTGTCTTTCTAGGCAACGACTGGATCACTTTGGTGTTGCTGTGCGCACGATTGTGACTTGACTACCCTGTTTTCTGCGAGGCAGACTGCCTCAAGAAAGCAGGGTTTGTCTTTATGGTGTGCTCTTCCCCAGTGTCTCGCATGTCCGGTCAGCCGCCGCATTTTTTCACGCCGGCGTATCTTATGTGTGCTCCGCAGTTCTTCGATGTGGAATATGTCCTCAATCCCTGGATGGCCGGCAACCTGCATCGAGCGTCGCGCGATGGCGCATTCGGTCAATGGCGGCGGTTAGTGAGCGTGTTGCAGCGGCATGCAGAGGTCAGGATGTTGCAGGCTGAGCCACGCGTTCCGGACATGACGTTTGTGGGTCACGCCGCAGTGGTGCAGCACGGTTTGGCCGCTGTTTCAAGTTTCGCCCACCCGGAGCGTCGGCCGGAAGAGGGATATCTGCGCCGATGGCTTGAGGACTCCGGCTTCTTAGTCTGGGACACCCCGCGAGAGACGCCGTTTGAGGGGGAGGGTGATGCGATCTTCGACGAAGCGGGCAAGCGGCTGTGGATGGCGTTTGGGTCGCGGACTTCGGCGCAGAGCCATGCGCACGTGGCTGCGGCGTGGCATGTTCCGGTGCACTCGCTCCACCTGATCGATCCGCGGTTCTACCACCTGGACACGTGTTTTGCGCCGCTATCAGGCGGGGAGCTGCTGTGGTACCCGGAGGCGTTCGACGAAGCGTCCGTGCGCCTGATCGAGAGGAGCTACACGCGTGAGCGGCTGTTGCCCGTGTCCGAGCAGGATGCCACGGAGTTTGCGTGTAATGTGATTAACATTGGGAACACGATTGTGACGGGACGCATGTCGGGGTCGCTCAAGGTGCGGCTGGAGCGCCTGGGATACGAGGTTGAAGAGGTGGACCTGTCGGAGTTCGTGCGAGGGGGAGGATCGGCAAAGTCACTCGCTCTGCGGCTGAGTGACACGACCTGCGCTGTGCGACGGTCTGTCGTCTAACTCTTGGCCGTCCGGATCTCTTCAAGGATGGAGGTGAAGGCGACTTTGGGCTCGGCCGCGCGGGTGACTGGGCGACCGATGACGAGTAGGGACGCACCATTGCGGATGGCTTCCGTTGCTGTCGTGGTTCGTTTCTGGTCGTCGGATGGTGCGTGAGTCTGGCGGATGCCAGGGGTAACCAGGAGCGGATCGTTGCCGAGGGCGTGACGTATGGCTTGAGCCTCGCGTGGGGAGCAGACCAGCCCGGAAAGGCCGGCGTTCTGGGCAAGTCGAGCAAGTTGGAGCACGTGATCTTCGGGTTGCGAACCGAGGCCGATGGCCTGGAGCTGCGCGGCGTCCATGCTCGTCAATACGGTGACGGCCAGGAGGCTGGGACCTCCACACTGTTCGGTGGTCGATTGGGCGAGGGCGAGCATCTCCGGGCCCCCCAGGGCATGGATGGTGAGCAGCTGCACGTCAAGCTGTGCGAGTGAGCGGACTGCCGATGCGACGGTGTTGGGGATGTCGTGCAGCTTGAGGTCGAGAAAGACTTGAAGATGTCGCTCACGGAGAGCACGAACGAGAGGGGGACCTTCGGCGTAGAAGAGCTCCAGTCCGACTTTGACCCATCGGCAAAGGGAACCGAGGCGATCCACAAGTTCAAGAGCCTCGGAGGCAGAAGGGAAGTCGAGCGCAATCGCCACTTGATTTCGGGGATCATCCTGGAATGCGGGTGTGCCGACGCCGTGGCTGGAAGGCGTAGGCACTGAAGGGAAGGGAGGCACGACTTCTCCTAAGCCTTGTAAGTCTACTGTAGCGGCAGGATAGCATTCAGGAGGTGGGAATCCCGAAGCGAACAGAGGCGGAGTGATGGTGGCGCCAAGGCGTGTGGTGTGGACGATTGCTGGATTTGATCCCAGCTCCGGTGCCGGGATCACGGCGGATCTGCAGACCTTCGCCGCACATGGCTTCTTCAGCTGCAGTGCGCCGACCGCTTTGACCGTTCAGTCGACCCTCGGGGTACGTCGTGTGGAGCCGGTGACCCCAGGTCTGCTGCGGCAGATGCTGCAGACCCTTGAAGAGGACCTGCCGGCGGAGGGAATCAAGATCGGCATGCTCGCGAATGCCGGGCTCGCGTCAGTTGTCTGCGACTTTCTTATCGAGGTGCGGGCTCGGCGCCGGGTGTTGGTCGTTTTGGATCCTGTGTTGCGATCGAGTTCTGGCGCGAAGCTGCTGGACGCCGACGGTGTTGAGGTTGTGCTGGAGCGGTTGCTCGCTCTTTGCGATGTTGCAACCCCCAACCGGGGTGAACTCTTTGCCTTGGCCGGTCTTGACGGCGAGAAGGATTTTATGGCGGCGGCAGCGGAGCTTTCGCGTCGGTTCCCAACGCTTCAATTTGCGGTCACGGGCGGAGACGGAGCAAACCCGGACGATGTTTTGGTTAAGCAAGGTTCCGAGCCGGTGTGGGTTCACGGGGAGCGGATTGATACCAAGGCGACGCATGGAACGGGTTGCGCCTATTCGAGCGCGTTGCTCTGTCGTCTGCTCCGGGGAGACGAGTTTGGCTCGGCCGCTCGCGGAGCGAAGGCATATGTTGAGGGAGCGTTACGGTCTGCGCCGGGGGTTGGGCGCGGGCGTGGCCCGATGGATCTGTTGTGGACGAGACCTTTGCTTCGAAGTCTTTAGTTAAAGTTTTTGCGCCAGCCGCCGATAAGGGGAGTATCGGAGGCAGCAAGTGCATGAAGATCGACACACAGGACAATGCAACTCTCAGGGACCTTGCAGCGACAGCAGCACCGGCGCAGCGCTACTCGCACCAGGACCGGCAGCATTTCCAAGCAAAGCGTTTGGACGCTGTGAGCGGGCGCGCCCTGGAGTGCCTGGCGCACGCGATCGAGTATCTAGAAGACGAGATGTACGACCGCCGGGACGAGGGTGAACGCGCAGGTCATGAGGAGGGCGTTGCGATCTTGAAGCGGCTGAACCGGGAGATCTTCGCAGCGATCCCGGCATTGCCGGAGCGTCGCAGCTTGTTGCGGTTGATGGTTGACCGATGGGAGCGGGCGCACAGGGCTCAGGAGGGGACGATATCGCCAGTGCAGTAGCGCTGCTATGCTCACAATCATGGGGTTGGCACTCAGTGTTAACGGGGAGATGGCGGTTGTGGCGGAGGTTGAGGAACTCTCCGTTGAGGCGTTTGTGCAGCGGCAGGGACTCCGGGCGGATCGGGTCGCCGTGGAGCGGAATGGGGCGATTGTGCCAAGGCCGCAGTGGGCCTCCACGCTGTTGCAAAGCGGCGACCGATTAGAGGTTGTTCACTTTGTGGGGGGCGGCGCGCCGGTGAGATCGCTCAGGAGAGCCTCCCAGCGATCCCCGTATCGCTTCCAGCCTCCGAGATGGTGAACACGGGCGAGAGCGGCCTCACGCATCTGCCGCTGTAGCTCGGGGTCGTCGGCGAGCTGTTGCATTCGTAACAGGAGCATCTCGGGCGACCGGATAGGGACGATGTAGCCTTCCACTCCGTCGGTGAACAGGTCCTGGGCGCCCGTGTTCTCGGAGGCGAGTACGGGGCAGGCGCAAGCAAGTGCCTGTCCCTGAACAAGGGCGAGACCTTCTTCGATACTCGGCAGGACCATGAGGTGACTTTGGCTCATGAGTTCCGCAAGTCGAGTTTGGGGAACGGAGCCAAGATACTCGACGTCTTTCTGCGGGAGGGTGGGCAGAACCTGCTTGAGGTCATCCTGGATTGAGCCGGCGACGATGAGCTTCTTGTGCGGATGCTGCAGGGAGGCGAAGGCCTGAAGGAGGTAAGGAAAGCCTTTGCGCAGGCCGACGGAGCCTGCGAACAGGACCTGGAAATGACCGGCGCGCGGCTCCGCAATGGGGTGGAAGTTCTCAAGACGTACGCCGTAGGGAATGACGTGCAGCTTGGAGCCTGGCACACCGCATGCAAGGAACGAGCGAGCCGCGAAGCTGGACGGTACAGTGATGGCGTCTGCCTGCTCATAGATCTGTTCTTCGCGGGCTATGACGCGTGGATCGGTCACTTGCCGATCCACACCCCAGCGCCGGTATTCCTCGCGGACGATCTGCTCCTGGTAGCGCTGATGCGATGAGCCGCGGTCGCAGATGAAGCGGCCGCCTCGCTGCTGCAGCTTGGTTCCTGCATGGAGACTGGAACCGGAGAGCGCGATGAGAACGTCGGGCTGCGGCTCGTGCTGGAGTTGACGGGTCACGAAGCTGTCGAAGGTGCGGGCGTTTGCGAACGCGAACTCGTTGAGCACTCGCGGGGCAGAGAATGCAGCGCGGCGCAGAAGCATCTCGGGCGTGTGCACCCAGGGGAAGATTCGCACGAGTTCGCGCGGAAGACCTTCACGCCTGAGACGGCGCCACGGCCAGGTGCTATAGATGCGCTGGAGATGGCCGCGCTGGTTGAGCTCCCGGGCAAGTTCGAAGTGGTGGAAGACGCCGAAGACGGTCTGAACGATACGCACAAAGTCAGGATAGCCAACTTGCTGGGATGAGGCGTGAGAGTCGTCCGCTACTTGCGACTGTAGAGCAGCTCGCGAATAGCCTTGCGGCGGGCTTCATTGGCCTCGGATTCGGCCTTGCGTTCTTCTGCGCTGAGCGATTGGTGCGGTGAAGTGCCCTGGGTCTCCGGTTCACTGCACTCGAGACAGCGGTTGGCAAACCCTGGTTTACCTGGCCGAAGCTCAAAGTCCTCACCGCAGGCCACACAGGTCTTAATAGGGTAGGCCACTTCATTAGGATAGACGATTCCGGCACTACGCAGGCGATTGCGCGCTCATCCCGTACAGCGCCCCCGGTTCTTTGCCTTTTGTCTACGGCTGCTCGTCGCTCAGCGAGGGAGGTGCGTCGGCCGGACTCGCGCCCCACGTCTCATTCGGCTTTGGCCCAACCGCAACCTTGAGCGTGCCCCCGTCCGCAATTGACTTGAACGAAATCCAGTTTTTCGTGTGCGTCTGGCCGTTCAACTGCACGTTCTGGACGAAAGGCATGCCCGCCCTGGCTTCAGGCGCTTGAATCGTAAAGCTCTTGCCCGTGTATGGTTCGGCCAGATGGACCGTTATCTTCGGGAACGACGGCGCAACAAGCTCATACGCCAGGCTCGCCGGGTCCACGCTATAGATACCCATCATGCTTAGCACCGCCCATGACGACATGGCACCGCAGTCGTCATTGCCCGGAATGCCGTCGGGAGCATCGGTGTAGTTTTCCGTCAACACACGGCGAACCACCTTCTGTGTCTCCCACGGCTCGCTGGAGAAGTTGAAGATGAATGGCGCCTGCAGGTCAGTCTCGTTGTAGGGGTTGTAGTATTGCGCGTACCAGCCAGGCTCCGGATAGTTGAAGAACTCAGCCATCCGTTTGTTGAACAGGTTCGGGCCCATCGCCTTTACAACCCAGCCCAGATCTCCCGGCACAAACGACTGGTAATGCCAACCCGTACCTTCGATGAACCCATGTCCATCCTGAGCCGGGTCGAAGTCCGGCACCCAGGACCCATCTGCATTGCGCGGCCGGAAGTACTTATCCGTGGGATCGAAGAGGTTGCGATAGTACGTCGCGCGCTCGTAAAGCATCTTCGCATCGCGGGTTTTACCTAGTGCTTTTGCCAACCGATAGAGCGATGCATAGGCAATTGCATCCTCCTGCATCTGCGAGACAGAGCCATAGGCAACTTTGTCGTCCGGCACATAATGTACTTTGTTGATCCAGTCGATTCCTTCCTCGCCCACGTACGGCTTACCCTTCGGCGGCGCCTGCGTGGCATCCTTCAGCATGCCTTCCCACGCGGCGGTCATGTCGAAGCCGTGCAGCCCATCGAGCCATGCCGTGGCAAGCTCAACCGTCAGCGGGCTGCCGGCCATCACGTTTGTGTAGGCGTTGAACTGCGGCCAGCGGCCAATCCAGCCGCCCTGCTGGTACATCAGGACGATCGATTGCGCCATATCTTCCACGCGCTTCGGTTGCAGCATAGCCAGCAGAGGCACCTCGCTGCGATAGATATCCCAACCCGAGTAGCTCGCGTAGACGTGGTGTCCACTGTTAGCGGTGTGAACCTTGCCGTCGAATCCCGGATAGCGGCCGTCAGAATCTTCGAAGATCGTCGGCATGAGCAGGCTGTGATAAAGCGCTGTATAGAACACCCTGCGCTCCTTCGGCGTTCCGCCTGCCACGTCGATGACACCCAGGTCCTTGTTCCAGGCAGTCTCCGCATCCGAGCGAATTGTGGAGAAGTCCTTCGCCGCTGCCTCCGTCTTCAGATTGTTCTCCGCGCCGGCCTGGTCCACATACGAGATAGCAATCTTTACCGTGATGGAGTGTGCCTGCGGTTCGGCTGGCCAGGTCGCGTAGGCTCCCACCCACTCTTCATGGCCCGTCTGCTCGGCTTCGCGGCTGCTCTCCTCAATCTTCCCCGGTCCGTTGTAGTGGTTGCCCGTCCAGGTGCCGAATCTGGCAAACGGCTGGCTGAACGTCATCACAAAGTGGACCTTGTAGGTCTCCTTGCTCCCGCAGAAGAAGTGGTTCTCCTCGTAGCCTTCGAGGCTGCGGTCACCCACCACATGCACCGAAGCAGCATTGACCTCGTTCAGCGTGTGGCTTAAGGGGAGAAGAATGTTGGCGCTCTTACCGGCAGGGAAGGTGAAGCGCGCAACCCCTGTGCGGTCGGTCGCACTCAGCTCCGCGTTGATACCCCACTGCAGCAGTCGGACCTGGTAGTAGCCAGGCGATGCCGATTCCTGCGTGTGCGAGTAGGGCGACTGGAAGTCTTGCACCTGGGTCATGATCGGCCCGGTGGTTGCGGTAAAGAACACATCACCTTCATTTGAGCAGCCTGGTCCGCTCATGTGGGTGATGCTGAAACCCTTCACGTCGGTGTTCGTGTAGTGGTAGCCAAATCCGTGGTCTTCCGTATCGGGGCTCAGCTGCACCATACCGAAGGGCGTGGTCGCGCCGGGAAAGAGATTCACGCCATCTCCCGGACCAAAGCCAGTGCCGATGAGCGGATCGACACTGGCGGCCGGTCCGGTAACGCCCGAGCTTTGCGCCTGCGCGACGCAAAGGGCAAACGGCAGCAGGGCAAGCAGAGTTGCCCAACGCTCCAAAGCAGTACAGCCAGTTGCATTCCGCCGCATGCTGCCAACTGTCTTCATCTACTTTCCTCTTCTGGTAGCGGTCCCGTCAGTTCGACAGGCATTCCGATTCTAAAGCTCGCCGGATGTCCGCGCGGGCCGGACCGTGGACACGCCAGCTCAGGAACTGCTCTGACGCCCCTCAAGGCATGCAGCTGACACAAGCCCCGTGCTGTTGAGGTTGCCTCAGGAGAGAATGATACAGAATATGTGTTATCAGACATACCCAGAACCCAGACCCTTGCGCTATGGGCTTTGTGGCAGGTGGTCAGCAGTCGAGATCGCCGTTGTCGGCGCGGCTTGGTAGTGCGTCCCCAGAGATCCCGGCACAGAGTAAACTTCTGCGATGCAAACGTGAAGTGGGTTTGAAGCGGGTATTTGATCGCTGAGCGGCCCACTCTCTTCGCCGTTGAAGAATGGTGTGGCGGAGAGACAGGGATTCGAACCCTGGATACCTTGCGGTATACACGCTTTCCAAGCGTGCGCCTTCAGCCACTCGGCCATCTCTCCGCGAGCTAAATCACGCGTGATCTCTCCTGAATCTATCATGCATGCTTCGCCTATCGTCTGCGCGGAGCACTGGCTGGGCGCCGCAAGAGCCGTTCGGCCAGGGGTGACACCGCGACGCCTGTGAGCAGAGCGTAGCCGCTCCTCTGGGAGACGATGCTGAACGTACGCTCGGCAGCGGAGGCCCGCTGAGCCTCCGCAAACGCCAGCCCATGCATATAGAGGAATAAAGGTGACATATCGTGTGTGACGGGGAACGGGCCCAGGGTGAGCACCGCCTGGCCGGGCTGCCTTCCCGCTGCAATCGACTGCGCGGCACGCACAAGGGCCAGCTCAGGTACCGAGGCCGATGACCGGGAGCGCTGTCCAGCGGTCAATCGTTCCAGGGCGGCGCTTCCCTCAGGCTGCTTCAGGTCGTCGCATAGCGCTGCGGCCATCGCAAGGTGAAAGGCTGCGCCTAACCCATAGGCGAGCAACGATGCCTGGTAGAGCGATCTGCCGGCCTCCGCCTGCGACTGCGCGGCATTCGCGACGCTCCGCCACAGCCTGGCCGCATCAGCGCCTCCCCCATCCTGTTCCAGGAGCACCGCATGCTGCCACGAGGGACGTAGGTCCTGGCTGGAAGCCACTGCAGATTCGGGGTCGGACACGGCTGCGGCCAAAGCTTGCCCGCAGAGACAGGTAACGCCTCGCGCGGCGGCCTTCGTTCGTTCGTCCAGCGCGTCGTGAAAGCGGTTCAGCCCGATCAGAGAAAGTGCGGCTTCGGTAGCTGCGGATGCGCTGTACGGGTCGATGGAGATCGCCTTTTGCGCGGCGAGCAGAGCTTCCGTCATACGACCGTTTAGGCGTGCTGTCGTCGCCAGTTCTGTAAGCGCCTCAGCATCGCGCGAGCGTGCCGACGCTAGCTGTTGCGCCGCGATCTGCGCCGCGGCAGTGTCGTGCTCCGTAAGCTCGAGCTTCGCAATGCGGGCCAGTTGCTGCGAGCGCTCGCCCTGCCGCGAGGCACTGAACACCGCACGGGAGGCACTTGCGGCCGCCGCCAACTCCGCGCCCTGCTCGGCATACAGCCACGCAAGATGAATCGAGGCCATCGTGAACTCAGGTGCCGATCCGATGGCTCGGCGGTAGGCCTCGGCAGCGTCGAACATGCGTCCGTCCGCCCGGGCAATCTCCGCCTGGTTATAGGCGGCGAGCGCGGTCACGCCCGGTTCTTCACTCGCTCCAGATAAATAGTCCGTCGTCGGGCTCGTGCCCGAGTCACGCAGCCGCTGCTGCAGCGAGGCGGCGAGGCGGCGAACTGCTCCCGGCAGGTCGTCCGCACCCGTCGCTTCTTCGCTGATCGTGCCCAGCAGATCATTGGTTTCGGTGTCCAGCACATCCGCACGGATCGTCAGGTGAGTGCCGTCAGCGCGCAGCTCTCCATGCACATAGGCCCGTGTGTGGAGCGCGCGGCCGACGGACTGGGGAGTCACGGAGCCGATCTCGACGTGCTCTGCCCGCGCGGCGAGTCGCTGTCCTGCGCGAAAGGCGTCCACGCCCAGCCACGGCAGCTGCGAATGCTCCTGCAATGCCATCTCCAGACCAGCCGAAACCGCGCCATCCCAGTCGGACTTCCCTGTCTGGTTCGCAATGGGGGCGAGCAGGATGTTGCCCTGTGGTCGAAGCACAATCTCGCCCAGCCCGCCCGTTCGCAGCTCAAAGTACAGCAGCAGCGCCAGGCCCAGGACCAGAAGAACGGCGACTGCCATCCAGACGCCCCTCTGAAGGCTCGCCTTGGTGGTCCGGAGCCCGCGCTCCGCCGAGCGATGTCCCACCGCCGCCCCGTTACCCTGCGTTGAGGGCAGTTCCAAAGGAGTGCGGCCCGAGGAACCGCCACCGGGTTTGGTCCGCGGAGACCGCCGGGAGAACGGGTCGGTCACCTGCGGCTCATCCACACTCGGCCCGGCCGAAACCGTCGCGGTCTGACTGGGGCCGCCGAGTGTGGCCGCTTGTAACCGCGGCGTCGTCCCCTCCGGTGCGGCGGACCGCGATGCAGACGGGGGAACGCGCTCGGGCAACGCAGACGCGCGCGTCGGCAAAGGAGCGCTCACACTCGTCGCTGCGAGCTGTTTTCCACTCTTCCAGCGTTGCGGATCCGTCAACCCCACCTCTCTGAAATCGTTACCCTTGCGTTCCTTGGCGTCCTCTGACTCACGTCCCTCGCGACCCTTTGCCGCCGCGGCCCGGGCTTCCGCACCAGCTCCGGGTGGAGCGGGTGTGCGGCCTGAGGAAAAGTGGGTCTCCTTAGGCTGGTTCTCACCCTGGGGCAGCCGTCGCGGATGCAAGACCTCCCCCGCCGATCTGGCCGCCGCGGCCGGAGCTACGCTTGTAGCCGCGGTGGTCAGATCGCTTCGGCTCGCCGGCACTTCAGTCTGCTTCGCCGGGGGCCATTCCGATTCGGGAGCGCGCCGCGACGGCCGGCGGAGCACGGGGTCTGCTGCCGGAACCAAAGGCACTGCTGCAACTGGCAGACGACGCAACCACTCGCCGTCGCCCCGTGCCAGAAGCTTGCGCATCGCCTCGGCCACAGCTGGCGCGTTGCTGTAACGCTGGCTGCGCTCCTTGTGCAGCAGACGGCTGATAATCCGCTCCAGCTCGCGAGGGATCGTCACATTCCACGTGCGAATCGGCTCCGGCGGCTGTCCCAACAGCGCCTGAAAGGCAAGCGCCGTCGTCGCGCCGCGAAAGGGGGTGCGCCGCGTCGCCATCTCATACAGCACGATTCCCATCGAGAAGAGGTCCGTGCGCGCGTCCAGAGCTTCACCGCGGGCCTGCTCCGGCGACATATACGCCAGGGTTCCCACCGTGAACCCCTCGGAGGTCAGCTCCAGCACACGTGAATCTCGCCCGCTGCGCAACGCCATCGACACCTTGGCCAAGCCAAAATCTAGAATCTTGACGGTGAATTCGCCCGTCGGTGTCTTCTGCAGAAAGATGTTCGCCGGCTTCACATCTCGATGGACGATTCCCTTGGCGTGCGCCGCGCCCAACGCCTCCGCAATCTGCTCGCCGTAGCCGACGATCTCCTCCGCCGTACAGGCACGCTGGGCAATCCGCTCCTTGAGTGTCTGTCCCTCGAGCAGCTCCATCACCAGGTACGGCTCACCATCCTGCTCGCCAATGTCGAAGATCGTGCAGATGTGTGGATGGGCCAGAGCCGAAGCTGCACGCGCCTCCAGCTGAAATCGCTGCCGCATCACCGGAGCATGGAACTCCTCCTGTAGCAGCTTGATCGCAACCTCGCGATGTAGCCGCTCATCCCACGCGCGAAAGACCACGCCCATGCCGCCGCCACCCAGGCGCGCCAGGATCTCATAGGGCCCAAACCGCTCGCCGGCCTCCGGAAGCATCTTCCTCGAATCGTCTCAACGCTGCGTCGCTTCGCTGGCGACGATCCTATTCACTATTCGATCCACAGACCAGAGCGTCCTACAGCATACGATGGACAACCCTCTTTGGATTGGCCGAATGGTGTAGGGAGCGCCTATCCTCTAGGGATGGACTTTCAGCTCACGACCACGTATAAGCCGCAGGGCGACCAGCCCCGCGCCATTGGCGAACTCGTCAGCGGTCTTGCCCAAAGCGAAAAGGACCAGGTCCTCCTCGGTGTCACCGGCTCCGGCAAGACCTTCACCATGGCCTCGGTCATCGCGGAGGTCAATCGACCCGCGTTGATCTTGGCTCACAACAAAACCCTGGCCGCGCAACTCTACCACGAGTTCAAACAGTTCTTCCCCGCAAACGCCGTCGAGTACTTCGTCTCCTACTACGACTACTACCAGCCCGAAGCCTACATTCCCGCAGGTGATCTCTTTATCGAGAAAGAAGCCACCATCAACGAGGAGCTCGACAAGCTCCGCCTCTCTGCCACACGCTCTCTCTTCGAGCGCCGGGACTGCATCATCGTCTCCTCCGTCTCGTGCATCTACGGCCTCGGCTCGCCGGAGGCCTACTACGGCATGCTCCTTCTGCTCGAACGAGGTCAGAAGATCAAGCGCGAAGACATCACCCGGCGCCTCGTCGAGATCCTCTACGAGCGCAACGACGTGGACTTCCGCCGCGGCACCTTCCGTGTTCGCGGCGACATCATCGAGGTCTACCCCACCTACGACGAAAACGCCTACCGCATCGAGCTCTTCGGCGATGAGATCGACACCCTCGCTCAGATCGATCCGCTCTTCGGCACCGTCAAGCAAAAGTATTCGCGGCTCCCCATCTATCCCAAGAGTCACTACGTCGTGCAGCCCGAGCGGAAGAAGACCGCCATGGACTCCATCCTCGACGAGCTTGGCGGATGGGAGACCCAACTCGAGCGCGAGGGCCGCCTCGTCGAATCGCAGAGGATCCATCAGCGCACCCGCTTCGATCTCGAGATGATCAAATCCGTCGGCTACTGCCACGGGATCGAAAACTATTCGCGCCACTTCTCAGGCCGCCTTCCGGGCGAACCACCCCCTACCCTGCTCGATTACTTCCCGCGCGACTTCCTGCTGTTCATCGACGAATCGCACGTCACCGTCCCGCAGCTGCACGGCATGTGGCACGGCGACCGCTCACGCAAACAAAACCTCGTCGACTACGGCTTTCGCCTGCCCAGCGCCATGGACAACCGGCCACTCCGCTTTGAGGAGTTCGAAGGCCGCACCGGGCAGATCATCTATGTCTCCGCAACCCCCGGACCCTACGAACTCACCAAGAGCTCCGGCGTCGTCGTCGAGCAGATTATCCGTCCCACCGGCCTCACCGATCCCGAGGTCGAGATACGCCCCGTCAAAGGTCAAATCGACGACCTCCTCGCCGAGATCCGCGACCGCGCGGACCGCAACGAGCGCGTCCTCGTCACCACCCTCACCAAGCGCATGTCCGAAGACCTCGCCAACTACTACACCGAGGTCGGCGTACGTTGCCGCTACATGCACTCAGAGATCGAGACCCTCGAGCGCATCAAGCTCCTGCGCGACCTCCGCAAGGGCGAGTACGACGTCCTCATCGGCATCAATCTCCTCCGCGAAGGTCTCGATCTCCCCGAAGTCTCGCTCGTCGCCATCCTCGACGCCGACAAGGAAGGCTTCCTCCGCTCCCAGGGCTCGCTGATCCAAACCATCGGCCGCGCCGCGCGCCATCTCGAAGGCCGCGCCATCCTCTACGCCGACGTCATGACCGACTCCATGCGACGCGCGCTCGACGAGACCGACCGCCGCCGCGCCGCGCAGGTCGCCTACAACGAAGAACACGGCCTCACCCCGCAGGCAATTAACCGCCCGCTCGAGATGGGCCTCGCCGGAATCCTCAAGGCCGACTACGCCGACCTCACCGAGGAGACCTCCGACATGCCGGACTTCGCCTCGCAGGCCGAGCTCGACACCTACATCGCCAAACTCGAAACCGACATGCGCGAAGCCGCCAAGAAGTTCGAGTTCGAAAAAGCCGCCAGACTCCGCGACACCGTCAAAGAACTCCGCACCAAAGAATTCCTCTTCGCCTAGCCGCCGCCCCAACTGGAGCCCCACATGACCCACATCGATCTCCCCGGCGTCGAACTCCGCGCCCCTTCACTCGCCGCCGCAACCACCATCCTCACCCCCCAAGCCCTCGCCTTCGCCGTCGCCCTGGAACGCCAGTTCCGCCACCAACGCCGCGATCTCCTCGCCCGCCGCCACGCCCGTCAGCTCCGCCTCGACGCCGGCGAGCGCCCCGACTTCCTCCCCGAAACCCAGTCCATCCGCGACTCCGACTGGACGATCGCCCCCATCCCCACCGACCTCGCCGATCGCCGCGTCGAGATCACCGGCCCTGTCGACCGCAAGATGATCCTCAACGCCCTCAACTCCGGCGCCCGCGTCTTCATGGCCGACTTCGAAGACTCCACTACACCCTCCTGGCAGAACCTCATCGAAGGCCAGCAAAACCTCTTCGACGCCGTCCGCCGCTCCATCACCTTCGACGACCCCGCCACCGGCAAGCACTATCAGCTCTCCGCCAACCCCGCCACCCTCTTCGTCCGCGTCCGTGGCTGGCACCTCGACGAAGCACACATCCTGGTCGACGGCGAACCCATGAGTGGCTCCATCTTCGACTTCGCCCTCTTCGCGTTTCACAACGCGCACGAGCTCCTCGCCCGCGGCGCCGGCCCCTACTTCTACCTCCCCAAGCTCGAAAGCCACCTAGAAGCCCGCCTCTGGAACGAGGTCTTCGTCGCCGCCGAATCCACGCTCCGCCTCCCCCCCAACTCCATGAAAGCCACCGTCCTCATCGAGACCGTCCTCGCCGCCTTTGAGATGGACGAGATCCTCTTCGAGCTCCGCGACCACTCCGCCGGCCTCAACTGCGGTCGCTGGGACTACATCTTTTCGTTCATCAAGAAGCTCGCCGGCGATCCCAGCCTTATCCTCCCTGACCGCGCCCAGATCACCATGACCACCCACTTCATGCGCAGCTATTCCCTGCTCGCCATCCAGACCTGCCATCGCCGCGGAGCGCACGCCATGGGCGGCATGAGCGCGCTCATCCCCATCAAAAACGACCCCGACGCGAACCAGCGCGCCCTCGATCAGGTCCGCGACGACAAGCAGCGCGAAGCCGCCGACGGCCACGACGGCACCTGGGTCGCGCACCCCGCTCTCGTCCCCATCGCCATGGACGTCTTCAACGGGATCATGCCCGGCCCCAACCAGATCGATCGCCCCATCACCCCTCACCCTGTCTCCGCCTCCGACCTCCTCCAGCCACCCACCGGCACCCTCACCGAAGCCGGCCTGCGCCAGAACGTCGCCGTCGGCCTCGGCTATCTCGAAGCCTGGCTCCGCGGCATCGGCTGCGTCCCCCTCTTCAACCTCATGGAAGACGCCGCCACCGCCGAGATCAGCCGCGCGCAACTCTGGCAATGGGTCCACCACCAGGCCCACCTCGACAACGGCCGCGCCGTCACCGTCGAGCTCTGCGATCGCGCCATCGACGAAGAACTCGCGCGCGCCCAGGCCGCCACGCCCCATCGCCGCGAAGCCCTCGACCACGCCGCCTTCCTCCTCCGCGAGCTCATCCGCGCACCCCGCTTCACCGACTTCCTCACCGTCCCCGCCTACGCCCGCATCCTCGCGGGCGAACACACAGCGTAAGCCGAAATTCTTCCCCATCGCCCCGGGGCAGCCATTATCATGGCGGTCGAATCACACTTGATCTCACGTCAATCGTGTGCACGAGGTGCTGCGTGGCTCGTCCCTACTGGTCCGGTCAAATCCAAATCTCGCTCGTCTCCTTTGGGGTCAAGCTCTTCGTCGCCACCGAAGCCAAGAGCGAGATTCGCTTCCACCAGATCAGTCGCTCCACCGGCGAGCGCGTCAAATATCAGAAAGTCCAGGCCAGCGCCGCGGAGCAGGGGGAGAGCACCGGCGAAGACACCCCCGCCGCCGCGCGAGTCGAGAAGAACGACATCATCAAAGGTTACGAATACACCAAGGGCCAGTACGTCACCATCGAGCCCGAGGAGATCGCCCACCTCCGCGTCCCCTCCAAGCACACCGTCTCCATCGAGCAGTTCGTGGATCTCAACGATCTGCCCCCCGAGTACCTCGAAAAGCCCTATTTCGTCACGCCCGAAAACGAAGCGCAAACCGAGGCCTTTGCCACCGTGCGCGAAGCTCTCCGCAAGTCCGGCAAGGCCGCCCTCGGCAAGATCGCCTTCAGTGGCCGCGAGCACGTCCTCGCCCTCACCGCCGACGACGACCCTAACCTTCGCGGCATGATGGCCTACACCATGCGCTACCAGGGGGAGCTTCGCGACCCCAAGGAGTACTTCGCCGACATCAAGAACGTCGACGTCCAAACCGACTCCCTCGACCTCGCCATGGAGCTCATCAAACGCAAATCCGCCCCCTTCGACGCCTCCAAGTTCGTCGACGGCTACGAAGTCGCGCTGCATGAGTTGATCGACGCCAAGGTTCGCCACGCGCCCGTCCCGCAGGAAGAACCCGTCGCGCCCGCCCGCGGCAAGGTCGTCAACCTCATGGACGCGCTGCGCAAGAGCATCGGTGGAGACACCCCGCAGGCAGCACCCGCGGCGCCCCCCGCCCGCAAAGCTCCGCGCAGTGTCAAACCTGCCGCCAAGTCCGCCGAGGCCGCCCAGCCCGGCATCGCCCTGGTCAAGGGCGCCGCCAAAAAGCCTGCCGCCAAGACCTCCCGCCGCCGCTCCGCATAGCTCACCTCAAAACGCATGGCAACGAAATCCTCATCCAAAGCCTCGACCGCCAGGTCGGCTGTGAAATCCATACCGCCAAAGAAATCACCGCCGAAGCCGGTACACAAAAAGACGCAGGCCACCTCGACCGGGCAACCGCCGGTCTCCGCCGATCAGGTCGACGAGCAGCTGGCAAAATATCGATCCATGCGCGACTTCGGCGTCACCGCGGAGCCCTCCGGTGCGGCCCGCGACGGCACCGAGCGCGCACTTCCCTTCTGCATCCAAAAGCACGCCGCCAGCCACCTCCACTACGACTTCCGCCTCGGCTGGCGCGGCGTTCTTAAGAGCTGGGCCTGCGCCAAAGGGCCCAGCTACTCCGTCCGCGACCGGCGCCTCGCCGTCCAGGTCGAAGATCACCCCATGGAGTATGGCGGCTTTGAAGGCATCATCCCCGCGGGCCAGTATGGCGGCGGCACCGTCATGCTCTGGGACCAGGGCACCTGGGCCCCTCAGCCCGGGCACGAAGATATCGACGCCGGCCTCCGCGAGGGCTCGCTCAAATTCCTCATGTTCGGCGAAAAGATGCACGGCAGATGGACTCTCGTGCGCATGGGCGGCAAGGCCGCCACCGAGCGCAAACCCAACTGGCTCCTCATCAAGGAACACGACGAATTCGAGCAGCCAGCGGACGCCCCGCCCATAACCGAAACCGCGCCGCGCAGCGTCGCCACCGGCCGCTCCATGGAGCAGATCGCCGCCGAAAAAGACCACGTCTGGAACTCCAAGGAGACCGCCGGCACCGGTCAGGCCTGGTATCGGCAGCAGGCCTCTGTCGCCGCGCCTGTAGCACAGGCCCAACACAAGCCGGCTGCCGCGGCAAAGCCCGCTCCGGCACTCGACCTCTCCGACTTACCCTCGGAGCCGCAGCCCTCCTTCATCAAGCCGCAGCTCGCCCTTGAAGCAACCGAGCCCCCCGAAGGTTCCACCTGGCTCCACGAGCTCAAGCTAGACGGCTACCGTATGCAGGCCCGCAAGTCGGGCGCGGAGGTCGAGATGCTCACCCGCTCCGGTCTCGACTGGACCTATCGCGTCCCCGCCGTCGCCCGCGCCGTCGCCGCACTCCCCATCGACTCCGCCACCCTCGACGGCGAGGTCGTCGTGCTCGCCGAAGACGGCACCACGGACTTCGCCCGCCTGCAGGCCTCCTTCCAGGAGGGCGCGCAGAACCCCCTCACCTTCTTCTGCTTCGACCTCCTCCACCTCAGCGGACACAACACCCGCGACCTGCCACTCCGCCGCCGCAAGCAGCTCCTCGCCGCTATTCTGCCGTCCGACCCCGCCGCCGAAGTCCGCCTCAGCGAGCACATCGAAGGCAGCGGCGCGGCCATGTTCCATCGCGCCTGCGAACTCCACGCCGAAGGCATCGTCTCCAAGCGCGCCGATGCCCCCTACCGCGTGGGCCGCGGCGGCGTCTGGCTCAAGTCAAAGTGCCTCCACGAGCAGGAGTTCGTCGTCGGCGGCTTCACCCTCAGCTCCGAAGGCCCGGACCGCATCGGCTCCCTTCTGCTCGGCTACTTCCGCGACGGCAAGCTCATCTACGCCGGCCGCACCGGCACCGGCTTCACCCAAAAGCTCAAGCGCAGCCTCCGCGGGCAGCTCGCCCCTCTCGAACGCAAGTCGCCCCCCTTCACCGCCATCCCCTCCGAAGCCCGCCGCGATGCCCTCTGGGTTCGCCCGGAGCTCGTCGCGCAGGTTCGCTTCGCCACCTGGACCGCCGAAGACCTCATCCGGCAAGCCGCCTTTCTCGGCCTGCGCGAGGATAAGAAGCCAACCGAGGTCTTCCGCGAGGAACCCACCGTCGCTCCCAAACCCAAGGCCGACCGCTCCCAGCAGGGATCCAAACCCGCCCCGCCCCCCGCCTCTTCCGCCGCTCCGCCAAAGCCGAAACCCAGCTTCAGCATTCGTCCTCGCCGTGCCGGCGATCCACCCGCCACCCAGCCCTCATCCCCGCCACACTCCCCCGCCCCGGATCCCAGCCCCGCTGAGGCCTGGGCTGCCCTCGAGCACCCGCCCGTCCGCCTCACCCACCCATCGAAGATCCTCGATCCCGAGACCCACACCACCAAGCAGATGCTCGCGGACTTCTATTGGGCCGTCGCCGCTCGCATGCTCCCCCACATCGCCGGTCGTCCGCTCAGCCTCGTTCGCTGCCCCGAGGGCGCCAGCAAGCCCTGCTTCTACCAGAAGCACGTCAACAGCCTGCTGCCGCCGGGCGTCGAAAGCACCCCCGTCCCCGATAAGAAGACCGGCGTCGTCGAGCCCTACATCACGCTCTCCACGCCCGAGGCCCTCGCCGGCCTCGCCCAGATGGGCGTCCTCGAAATCCATCCCTGGGGCTCCACCAACGCCGACCTAGAACACGCCAACCGCATCGTCTTCGACCTCGACCCAGACGAATCCCTCGCCTGGACAGACGTCACAGCCGCCGCAAAGGAGATCCGCGACCGCCTGCGCAAGCGGGAGCTCACCAGCTTCCTCAAGACCACCGGCGGCAAGGGCCTCCACGTCGTCGTTCCCATCGCGCCCACCCACACCTGGGACCAGGTCAAAGACTGGGCGCGCCAGTTTGTCCTCGCCATGGAGCGCGACGCCCCGACCCGCTACCTGACCAAGATGACCAAGGCCGCCCGCGCCGGCCGCATCTATCTCGACTATCTCCGCAACGAGCGCGGCGCAACCGCCGTCGCCCCCTACTCGCCCCGCGCCCGCGCCGGCCTCGGCGTCTCCCTCCCCCTCCGCTGGACCGAGCTCGACGCCCCCGAGCGCCCCATCTTCCGCGTCGCCAACTTCCCGGCCTGGCAAACCCGCCTCCGCTCCGACCCCTGGTCAACCCTCGCCAAACTGCACCAAAACCTGCCTTAACCCCACACCATCAACGGCACAAACACCCCCAACCACGCCATAAAACACCCCCAACCACGCCCCTTCCGCTCTGTGGTAGCGTGTAAAGTGTTGTAAACAAGCGTCCCCGTCGTCCAGTGGCCCAGGACACCGCCCTTTCACGGCGGTAACACGGGTTCGAATCCCGTCGGGGACGCCATTCCTTCTCAAGCACTTAAAGCTCCCACCCCAAGCCGAAACGGGTGAGAGACCAAAGGACATCGCTCGAACTCAACTCCTTATGTACCCTTGCGCCCCGGCAAGCGCTCCGAGGACATCGAAGAAAGGGCATAGTCTCCGTGTGCACGCTTTCAGTCGCTTTAGCTGAGTTGCCGCTAGCCAAAGCCGTTACAACTCTACCTGATGAGTTAGCAACGACTGTGTACCGCGCTAAATATAGTAAGCCGAGTTCAATGGAAATTATGGGGCTGGACCGCAAGTTGTTCCAAGCCGGGAGCTAACTCTGCTAAGCGTTCCGCGCGAACATGGACAACGCCATCCTGGTTTTGAAGGCGTCCATAAACGAGCAAGAACTTGCCACAGGTCACAAGTCGTCGGTCGCGGTCATACAGGTCAGGATGAATGATGACGTTGGAGATGCCAGTCTCGTCCTCCATGCTGAGAAAGATAAATCCCAACGCAGTGCCCGGGCGTTGACGGGCTATAACAGCACCTGCATGCATGATATAGCTCTTGTCTGGATATTTGTGGAGTTCGGACGCAGAAAGAATGGATGCTGCACGCAGTTCCGTTCGCCTGAAACTGAGTGGATGTGGGCCGGTTGTAAGTCCCGTGCCTGCGTAGTCGGCAACTAAACGGTCGTTGATGGACATGCGACGCAGTGGCATAGGCCTTCCTAGGCTATTCAGCCGCGCCGTCGATGGATCTTTCGTTATTCCTGACCGACTCTGGCATATGGTGCTGAGCAGAACACCAGTGGGACGGCCCACCTCAGCAACTTGCCAAAGCGCATCGCGACGATGCTTTACCAATCCGAGCCAGTTAAGTGCGCCAATGCGGGCTAATTGCGTAAGATCGCTTCGACTAAGACTGGGTACACGCACGCTCAACTCTTCGATGGACCGGAAGTTGCCGTGCAGTTCACGAGCCTTGACTAAAGCCGCCGCCGTTGTACGTCGCAGCTCTTTAACGTATAGCAGTCCGAGCCGAACTGAAAGGGAACCATCCGTCTCATGCTCTACCGTGCACTCATCGTGGGAAACCTGAACGTCGACGGGCTTCACACGCAATCCGTGCCGCTGTGCGTCCTTAATCAGCACTGCGGGCATATAGAAACCCATCGGTTGGTGATTGAGCATCGCACAGGTGAACGCGGCCAGGTAATGCACTTTGAAATAGGCCGAAGCGTAGGCGATCAGGGCGAAGCTCGCTGCGTGGCTTTCGGGGAAGCCATACAGTGCGAAGCTCTCGATGCTCCCGATGATGGCTTCTTGCGTATGGGGCGCTAACTTGTTGCTCGTCATGCCATCACGCAACTTGACCATCAACGCCTCCATGCGCCCCCAACTACGACGCATTCCAACCGCCTTGCGCAATTCCTCCGCTTCCGCGCCGGTGAAGCCACCTACAACCATTGCCATGCGCAGCAGTTGCTCCTGAAATAGAGGCACGCCGAGCGTCCTCTCCAGCACAGGGCGCAGGCTTTCGATCGGGTACGTTACTTCCTCTTCGTTGCGACGCCGCCGCATGTAGGGATGCATCATCTTGCCCACAATGGGACCAGGACGAATAATCGCTACCTGCACGACGATGTCATAGAACCGACGTGGTGCGTTGCGTACGATAGACGCCATCTGAGCACGGCTTTCTACCTGAAACATACCTACCGTATCTGCTCTACAGAATGCGTCGAAAGTAGCTGGATCTCCTTCAGGGAGTTGCGCAAGATCAGGATGTTCGCCATAGTGTTTCGGCACGAGTGAAAGACAGTCTTTGAGGACAGCCATCATCCCGAGCCCGAGCAGATCGACCTTAACCATTCCCATCTCGGCGCAGTCTTCTTTGTCCCACTGCACCACCGTGCGGCCAACCATGGTGGCGCGCTCCAAAGGCACGATGGAGTTAAGCTGGTCTTGACAGATGACCATGCCTCCAGAGTGCTGCCCAAGGTGCTTCGGCAGATCCTGCACACGTTCACACAACTCAATATATTTGGCGATCCGCCGATGACCAGGATCGAAGCCGGCCTGACTAAAAGTGTCCACAAGAGTCTCGTCTTTTTGCTTCCATTCCCACTGTCCTACTAGGCCAGAAAGTCGATCCAGAGCATCACGAGCAAACCCTAGCGCTTTTCCTACTTCTCGCGCTGCGGATCGACCTCGGTAAGTAACCACATTGGCTGTCATTGCTGCACCAAGCTCACCATAGCGCCGATACACATACTGGATGGCTTGCTCCCGCCGATCACCAGAAGGCAGATCCAGATCAATATCCGGCCACTCATTGCGGTTCTCGTTGAGAAATCGCTCAAACAGAAGATCCATGCCGACCGGATCGACGGCAGTAATCTCCAAGGCGTAACAAACTACCGAGTTGGCGGCGGAGCCGCGCCCCTGAATCAAGATGCCATTCGCTTTGCAGTACTCGACAATATCCCACACGATGAGGAAGTAACCCTCAAAGCCGAGCTGTTCAATAAGCTTCAATTCGCGTTCAGCCTGTTGCTGAGCTTGGTCAAGGAGCGATAAATCGTTTTTGGGGCGGTACCGATTTACAATTCCCTCAGCCACACGCTCCCGCAGAAAAAGTGCCATAGGTTTGCCATCCGGCGTTGAATATCGCGGGAACTCGTAGCCAAGCTCTTGCAGCGAAAACTCTAGGCGCTCAGAGAGCAAAAGCGTGTTATCTACCGCATCTGGGATGTCTCCAAAAACACGACACATGGTTCGTGCGGAACGTACATGGCGTTGGGAGTTAGTCGCCAAAAGCCGGCCCGCATGGTCGAGGTCTGTTCCGTGTCGTATTGCTGTGAACACATCCAGTACTTCGCGTTCGTACTGCGTGGCGTAACGCACACCGTTGGTGGCCAGCAATGGCAGCTTGAGTGACTCGGCCAGGCGCAACGCTGCTTGATTGCGCCACTCTTCTGCACGTTCGCCATGCCGCTGCAACTCAACGTAGACGTTGGCATGCCCATAGATCCTGATTAGTTGCCCGAGCAGCTTACGGCCTGCGGTCTCACCGCCATGCGTCAGGGCCGAAGCAAGCGGGCCTTCATCTCCCCCTGTGAGACATATCAGACCCGAAGCAAACTCAGCCAGATCGTCCACTGTAGCCATACCTTCGGCTTTGCCACGCTCGCGCATCTTGTACCGCGTGATCATGCGGCATAGGTTTTGGTAGCCAACGCGAGACGAGCACAGCAGCGGCAGCCGGACCGGCTCACGAGCACAGCGATGCGGCACCCAGGTAGGTGGCGTTATACGCGCTCCCCAACCGTTCACAGCCACCTCTGCACCGACGTGAGCGCGCATCGTGTTCGCCTGCGCGGAGGCGTGAAAGCGCGGCAGCCCATAGACTCCATTGCGGTCAAGTAGCGCCATCGCTGGCATGCCATGCTTGTAGGCTGCCCTAACTAGATGTTCAGGTACGGAGGCCGCTTCAAGGAAACTGAATGCGCTTGCGGCGTGCAACTCGATGTAACGGTCGTTCATTGGTTATGCCTTAGTCATACAAACCTTCGATATGCCACACCCGGTGTAGCAAATCATGCCTAAGAAGACAGAGGAGCGGCGGGCCTGCATTTACTGGCGTTGCAGTAACATCCACGTCCCACTCTTCGTAGGACCAAACCTCCTGTGTCCACCATTGACCACTCCGTCGCCAAGGTCCGCCAGCCTGTTGAACGGTGTAGCGAACGCCCTCCAAGCGGAAACTGCGCGGCTCTCTGTCTATCACCTGTACTGCGATGGGCACCGGCGGGCGCAGCTTTTGAAGAGCAAATCCACTTCGTGTCGCTTTCTGCAAAGTTGAATTAGAGCAAGATGTGGAATACCGGGGCGCTTTCTGAAGAGAGAACCGCTCCACACGGAAGCTCTCGGTGGCATGGGTATCAAGCAGCTTGATTTGACCGACACAATCTTCTCCCACCACCGCGGCCAGCCGGGCGAGTGTGACCTCAAGCCGCGCCGGTTCAGGCGAGTGAGGCATGTACAAGCCAGTCTGTATCTCGGCGCGCGGTCCAGGTTCGGCGGTTAGGTCTACTGTAAGAATGCCAGCCGAAGGCGGATGCGATTGCAGATCAATCTGCAGTAGCTTCAGAAGAATGGCATGATCGTACAAAGGAACGGCTGGCATTACCGTACGGGTTTGCTCCTGTGAACCTTCCAGGCCGAGCGTGAGGGTAATGCTCGCCAAAGCGAGTGCACGCAGCCCGGCGCGAACCAGAAGTTGCCTTAACATGGGCCCAAGCACAAATAACAGCGAATCAAGATTCACGAGTGCCGTGTCGAACTCCACAGTCTCCGTAAGGGAAAACACGGGCTCCTCTGGAATGAGCAGGTGTGCAAACGTACCTTGGGCCAGTTGATACAGCCGCCGCCCCGGTTCACCTAGGCGCGCGACAACGGCAGCCTCAGACAACGCGGCCAGCTCTCCCAATGTGCGGATGCCCCATAGCTCAAGCGTCTCCGCCTCATTTACTTCAGGTTGAAGCGTTTCTATAGGCAGTGAAGCCAAACTAGCGGCCTCTGCTCCAGGTCTGAGCACTGTCACAGCCTTCGGTGAAGAGCGTGCCACACATACCGCCGCGAGCAGATTTGCACTTGCACCCACGCGTGCGTAAAAGCCCAGGTTACGGACAGAATTCAGCATTTGACGAGCGGCCGCATCTGCTCGGCCGAAGACACGTTCCGTACCCGTCATCTCCAAAGCCAACAAAAGTGAATTATCTCGGCTCATGCCTACACAGTTGATTAGTTTCTTTGAATGCGCCTTGGAGAGATCTTCAAAGCGTGGCGTAAAACTTGCAGCCAGTTCGTGCAAGGCCGCACGCGCGCTGCGTTCCTCCGACGCGGATCGACGCATCACATGAAGTTCGGCGAAGCTATCCAGTTCGGCCCGAGACAGACCTTGGTGTACTCCTATGCGTCGCGCGTGTGCGTTCGCTGCGCATACTTTCTCGAACGGCGGTGTACCTTCAACTACAGCTACCGGAAGGACGCGTTCCTCAGCCCGCAACCGAAGCGTGGCTTGTGCGGGGAACTCTGGTACGCGCAGGCAGAAATATAAGTGAGAGTTCATTGCGAGTACTTCGACACAGGTTGGTCGCTCGCGGCACCCGCCATCCTTTCCGCAGCTACAGGCTTCCGAATAAAAGCCGACATTAAGTTTTCCTCGTCGCCCTTCTGTTCTGGTGGCACGAGGCAAACAGGCGACCAAGCAGCAGTTTGCACCCAAGCTGTCCGCCGCTCACGTTGCGGCGGCTTGTGCCTAGAAAAAACGTAGTCCTCAGCCGTAATCCAAGGTTGGATCGTGTCAAAGCGTTGCCGACTTACTGCTATCTCACACGTCCGGCCGTTCAAAAGGCTACCTGCCGTATGCGTATCTAAAGTTACAAGCCGCAACACCAGCCCCGCACTGGACCGTGCACACGAATCTTGCGTAAGCAACAGAACGACAGTCCGAGAACGCTCTGCTGCCGCCCGAAACCGAAACCATGTAGCAAGTGGAATACGTTCCGCGAACTCAGCGGGCGTGCGGCTAAGGTCCAGCACCAACGCCCCAAACCCTCCTGCATTCAGCAGGAGATCAGTTGCACGAATCGCCTGATCTAACGTCGCCCATGTGGTCACTCTAGGTTGCTTTCCCTCGACCTTGGCCGATGCTCTCCATCCCGGGCGATAGGATTTCGTCGCTGCGGGAGACTTTGATTGTTGACTGAAGTGCTCGCCGCGGCGTGCCGGCTGCCGATCGGTCGGCGGCTGTTCCACACGGTTCAGGATGCGGTGAGCGAAGCTTGCCGCTCCCGACACAAGTAGGCAGTTCGGCATGCCCGGCGTACCGATCTTCTTGCGACGTCGTCCTGCTTCAACCGGATTCTCCCTGTTCTGAGTCCTCGGAGCAGAAGTGTGCTGTTCCGATGCGCATGGGTTCTCGGAAGTGCACCATCGTTCCTGCTGCAACAAGGCTTGGATCGCCTCCGGCATTCCACGTGTCTCGTTGCGCGGATGTGGACTTCCAGCCTTTGACGCAGATTTCATAGGCGAGCTCTCACGCAGTAAACCGGGTTCGGAAGGTAAACGTTCGACCTCGTCTGTCGTTCGCCGAGCCACCCCGCATCGAACCCAAAGCAGATGATTGAGGTCAAGTTCCGCTGCAGCGGCCGACTCAGGATCGAGTGCGTCGGAGACATCCACCCAGGCTGCCGCCTGCCCCGCACGGGTGACCTCTGCCAAGAAAGTTAGTGCAAATGATGTGCGCCCGGTACATGCTGAACCAATCACCTCCGTAATTGCCCCAACCGGTAGGCCTCCGCCTAGCATGGCATCAATCTCCGCAACGCCCACAGGACTGCGCGGAATCACTGGACACGAACGGGTCGACAAAGCTCCAGGTATGCGGCTTTCCAAGGAAGCTTCAATCTGTTTTCGAACTGAACTCGCGTCATTCAAAGCGAAACCTCTTCGCCTTATGTTCGCCTAAGATATGGCGGAGTGCAAGCCGTCAGATTTCCACATGGCCGTCCCTGCATTCAGCCCCATGCAGCCTGCGCCACTGCGAAGACATTGGGGTTCACTGAAAACTGCGCGCCTTTCGTCTACCTTCCCTACTCCGAATCGTTCGCGTCATCCTTCTTCGCACTTCCCTTTCTCATCAACTCCATCGGCACTGGTCGGCTCCCCATGGCATCTCGCCAGAGAATAGCGTTTAACTTGCGTGGGTCCGCGCGGTCAGCATGGCGAAAATCCATGTGACTCGATTGCCCGGCGCCTGGCGCGGTAGCTGCATTTGCCGTGTAAATCAGGTGATTGTCGCGATTGCTTATATCTGCCTTAAAAGGCGCTTGGTCGCCAGGACCGGAAAATTCTGTGCTCATCACCGAACTGAACGCATCATTGTTATTCATCGGCGGCAAGCCAAGCAGTGTCTCCATGGTTCGGATTGTGCTTACCGTCGAGTAAAACTCGCTGTCCACCAAAGGCGCTCCATTGCTTCCGTGCGGCGCATACTTGCTGACAACTAGAGCTAAGCTTCGGTGTGCATCGACATGGTCAGCACCGTTCTGGGCATCATCTTCTAAAATAAAAAATGCCGTGTCATCCCAGAACGCCGAATGCGAGATGGCCTCAACCGCACGGCCGATTGCGAGGTCATTGTCAGCAATTGAACTCTTAGGTGTAGGACCACCCGGTGTCGTTCCGCCCGTGTGGTCGTCGGGCAGTCGCAATTGGATGAAGTTTGGCATGGAGTCTATGCCGCGAGCTCGATCCTGCTTCCAGCCTTCTAGATGACGCAGAAAGATGTTTACACGAATCTGATCGGGCACGCGCAGATTAAAGTCCGGAGCCTCAGGGGCAAAATGGCCTATGAGCTCCGGCTTGGTCGCAATGTTGGAAGCAAGCAGAGGGATAGCCCAGGGCCAGAGATTCCGGCCACCGCCCCACTCTGCGGGAATCATCTCTCCAGGCGCGATCTCCTTGCGCGCACACCCTGCCACTGCGCTCACCATCGGGCCTTCCTGCGAAGGCACAGGGGTAGATGGCTTGCTTAGTTCATTACAAAACGTCGAAGAGATATACTCTCCAAAGTGGTACAGGGTGCGCCCATGCGCAGCCAGGTTGCCCCAAAGATAGCCGCTAGCTGGCTCGTTCACATCGGAGATATGCTGCAGCAGCGGATATCCCTCGGCAACCATGCCCTCAAAGTCATAGGTTCTTTGACCATTGCGATAGTTCTGCTCCCACGTCTTCTCCAGGTAATCAGTTCCAATCGCGGCGTTCGACCAGACATGTCCATCGCCGGAGACCTCTCCTGAGTCAAAAAAGTTATCAAGTACGCCGAACTGCAGAGCTAACTTGTGCTGGTTGGGTGTGATCTCAGCACCATACATCGTCAGGCTTGGATCGCCATCTCCCACCTGCTTGCCATGCGACTGCAGATCCCCAAGAATCTGATCATAAGTCCGATTCTCCTTGATGATGTAAATTACGTGCCGGATCGGACCCATCCGAGCGGCACCATTCTCGTAACCGGCAGATGCTCCGCCTACAAAGTGGATCGTCTTCTCACCGGCGCGGATGCGATTGTCTGCGACCACGCTGGCTGTCATCTGCTTTAAATTACGACCAAGCTCCGGGAGGTCCAATGTCGCCAGCGATCCATGCAGCAGAGTGCCTATATAGGTGAAGCCTCGCTGCGGCCGGTGTTGCTCCGCTTGCTCTGCAGTCTGGGCTTGTGGCCGGTTGTTCGGACCCGTACCGCGACCTTTGGCGGTCGCCAGGAGAAGCTTTCCCGCGGACAAGCCATGGCCGGCTGCCATCGACATGGGCATCCACTCCGTGGGAACAAACCCTTCAGGCTCCACCATGCCGCGACGTGCTGAGCGAGGTGTCATCTTGCGCGTATCGAGGACGGCCACCGCATCGGTCGCGGCCTCGCCCACATACAATTGCGTACCGTCAGGACTTAGCGCTAGAGCTTCCGGTTCAGCGCCGAAGTAGCTCTGCCCCGGCAGTCGAGCGTCAAAAAGTCCTATGGTTCTAAGAGCACCCGCTTCAATCCCAATCGCGGCAACCGCATCGCGGTTACTAAGTGCAACATACAGGCGGCTACCATCAGGACTCAACTCCAGCGCACATGGGTGCGAGCCGGGGCGGGTCGACTTCTTAGGTTTGGCCAAAGCCAGATGTCTGCCCACAATGTTGTGGACGAGGTCGAGTTCAACAATCTCGCTCGCGTTCCACAACGCGACAAATCCGCGCTTACCGTCGGGTGTAACTGCAACAGCAATGGGATACGTAGAAGGAACCGCGTTGCTCTCCGAAAGGTCGAAGCGGTGCAGCACAACTCCTGTAGCCGTGTTCATGAGCAACACGTCATCCGAGAGATTGTCCGCGATCAGGAGTCGCTCGGGACCCTTTCCAGGCACAATCGCAAGCGATGCCGGATAGGGCACGCCAACAGCACCCTCCTCCTGTCCAATGAGTCGCGTCCTGCGAGCGCCCGCTAGGTGTTGCAGTGGGATAGAGAGAATCCGGTCGCGTGTCAGCCTGCCGTCATCAAAGCGGTAAACCAGAATCCCACTTCCAGGATTGCGCCCCCCATCTCCCGCAGGAGCGGTGAGCGAGGCAAGACTCGCATAGACGTGTCGCCCATCATGGCTGAACTGCAAACCGCTGTAGAGCGTCTCCTTGCTGTCGCGAATAGCGCCTGCCATGGCTTCGGGAAAGTCCGTAACCTTTCCAGATACAACATCGAGCACCGCGAGCGACTGCCTATAGCCGGATTCAAATGTCCCGAAGCCAGCATTGACCGTAACCGCATAGCGCCCGTCTGGACTCAGAGCCATCGAGATAGGCAGGCTGTTGATCCGCTGCGGCGTCCCAGGCACTGCCGAAAGACGCTTGCTCGTTGGCAGATCAAGCGCCGGGGCCCCATCTTGAATTGGGGGTGCCGTGCTCGGACTCCCCTGGGCAGCGGCCGAAACCGCTGCCGCTAGAAGAAGGAAGATAGCGCTACGCAATTGCCACATGAGCCAACGCTATCAGGACAGCGGCACGTAGAGAGTAAAAAATCAAAACTGCAGAATGCCGTAGAACTGCACCTGCCGAGGGCTTCCGATAGGATTCGTCACGGCGCCCACACCCTGATTCGCGAATGTCAGCGGGTCCGCTCCAGGACCGAGCGGGGCGTAGCTCGGCGGATTGCCAAAGTCTGACCCCGTGAAGCTGTTCCCGGGCACATCAAAGCTCGGCGTATTTGTCACGTTAAAGACTTCCATCGACAATCGTAAACGAAGTGATTCGCGGATCGGAGTCTCCTTGTAGACCGCGACATCTGCCCTCTTTTGAAAGCTCCCCCGGAAAATATTTCTGAAGCCCGACGCAAAAGATGATTCATACGTGTCGCAGGCGGTTAGGCCGCCCATTGTCGGACCGCACGGCGGTACACCCATCTGTCCAGGGTGTAACAGAGGATAGGTAAAAGCATTTGGGTTGAACGCCGCATTTGCAACGTTCGGTGTTGCCGCATTCGGGTTGACAAACGCTCCACTGTGTCCAGTCAGCGCTCGTTTCGCGCTCACACCCGGAGCCAGCGGCAGCACCGGATTCGTCAGGTAATCGTTTGATGCAAAGAAGATGCTTCCCACACTACCTGAATAATCATAGACGTTGTAAGGTTGCCCGCTCTCAAACGTGGTAATGCCGCTCAGTCCCCAACCACCTCCCAAGCGTCGCGTTAAACCAGAGCCAAACGCCGGCACCTCGTAGTTGAACGACAAACTCGTCACATGGGTCCGGTCGAAATCGGAACTCGCGTAGCCCGATTGCAGGTTGCGAGGATCATTGCCGTTGTAAAAGAGCCCGAAGCCGCTCGATGTGTCGAGTGAGTGCGAGTAGGTGTAGGACAGCTGGTATTCCAGGCCATGGAACGAGGTCTGGTGCACAGAGATCAGCATCGCATCGTAGTGCGACCAGCCCAGTGTGCTCCATGCTACCGAGTTCGGGCTATACCCGATATAGGGCGTCCGCAGATCTGTGTTGCCGCCGGTGGAGGTGTTGAACGGCTCCGAAAGCAATGTATGTCCCTTCGCGTCAGTGGCGTTGTAGCCGTAGCTGTAGACCTGTCCGTGGACAGGCGATTCCGGTGTGGCCACGAGCGGCTCATTGAAGGGCAATGGCACCGTCTGATGCACCCCATGGTTGCCCGTGTAGCCGACCGAAGCAACAATCTTCGGGTGCAGTTGGTACTGCACATCGAGGCTCCAGTTTTCCGTGTAGGGCAACACATTGTTCTTCGCATAGGCTCCGAAGAGGTATGGCGAAGATCCTCCGATCAATGCAGTCTGATTCGGCAGGTTGTTGATGAAGTCTGCCGGGTTGGTATCCACTGGAGGCCGCGTTGTCCCAAATGGATTGGCAAAGTTGCTGCTTGCCGTGGCATACACCGGCTGCACGAACGGCGGCTGGAGCGTCACCCCAAACGGTCCGTTGAAGCCTCCCCCTGCGGACGGCGAGAACTCCGTGAAATATTCGCCGCGATCAAAGTACAAGCCGAATCCCGATCGCACCACAAGCTTCGAGTTCACGCTGTACGCAAGCCCGATGCGCGGCGCAACCCCCCACTGTCGGTTGGTTAACGTTGAGTTCGTCGCGCCCGGCGTGGCGTACTGCTTGTTATTCTTTGCCACGATCAAGCCGCTGTTTGTGATTGTGTCGCTGGTGAGATCGTAGCTGTATCGGCTTGGATCGAAGTTCACCAGATTGCCGTACTTCTCCACCAGACCGCCGTCATCATCAAAGCGAAATCCGGCCGTCAACGTCAGGTTCGGCGTGATCTTCCATTGATCCTGAGCGTATGCGCCGATCTGCGGCGACCGATAGTAGCGATTGCTCGCACCCTGGAAGTAAACACTCGCTCCGCCTCTCGTCCTCAGCGGAGCTCCAGTGAGAAAGCCAGCCAGGTTGTTGAACTGAAATGACGCCACCTGGTTTGCGCGGTTGAGAATGTTCAACTGCGTCTGGTCGTAGTTGCCGCCAAATGACAAGACATGCGGCCCTCTAACCCAGGTCAGCGTCGAGGTGCCCTCAAAGGTGTTCTGTGCAAAGCCAGTGTTCGCAAAGTTCGAGGTCGGTCCGATCGCCAAACTGTTGGAACGGTTTGCATTCCGCACCGTTATCCCGGGCAGCAGCGAGCTCCCAAACAGATTGATTCCTGCTGTATCCGGCGTAAACGGCTGACCAGTCAACGACTGAACCCGCATCCGCAAAAACCCAAACTTCTGCTCCCAGCTCAGATGGGGCGAGAGAACGGTCGTGTTCTCGAGCGAATACACCTGGCTGCCGGAGTTAAACTTCTGCGGAAAGCCTTCAAGCGATCCGCTGGAAAACGGGCTTTCCGTTGGGTCGTGCTGGTAGTAGTAGCGCGAAGTCAACGTGTCGTTTGGGGTAAGAATGTAGCTCAGATTCCCGTTCAACTGTGCCGCGTTGAACTTCGAGGCGCCTCCATAAAACGACGTCCTCGCCGATCCAGCTGGAACCGAACGGATGAGATACTGCCCGCCCGGCAGCTTCTCTTGCAGGTAAAACAGCGCCACGGGGTTGATTGTCGTTCCGGCCGGCAAGCCGGCTGCGGCCACTACACTCTGCAACCCCGTCTCACTTCGGTCGTCTGTCAAACCTGCCGGCGGGTAGTACGTCGCAAGCGAGTTCAGCTGATCTCGATCGCGAGTGTATTGGTAGCTCCCGTAAAGAAAGAGCTTGTCCTTTACGATAGGTCCGCCCAACTCCGCGCCAACCACGTAGCGGTGAAGATCAGGCGTCGGCTGCCCATATTGCTTATTGAAGAATGCATTTGCATTCAGCGCGGAAGTCTCATACGTCGCGTAGGCCGAGCCATGCAAGTCATTCGTCCCCGTCTTCGTCGTCACATCTACGTGTGCACCGGCCGTCGCACCCTGCGCAGCGTCGTACATCGATGTGTTTACCCGCTCTTCCGCGATCGTCTGCTGCGGCGGCGAAGGCAGCGCCTCACCGATCGCGTCATAGATGGAGGTGTTCGTTCGAATCGTTCCGTTTGATTGGAAGCTCTCACCGGTGTTGAGCACGGCCCGAGCCTCGGTCACCTGGCTGGCTGAAGCGCCGTTGAAGAGGTTATTCGCAAGAACACTGTTGAAGGTGAACGTGTTCGACGAAAGCCTCTGTCCGTTGGCGTAGATGTCTTGATTGCCGAGGCCCGTGTTCGTTCCCGTGTCCGCCAGAAAATCCGCATGCACGCCGGGGCTCAGCGTAGCCAGCTGAGTAAAACTCCCCATCCCCAGCGGTGTCGCCTCAATCTGCTTGCTGTCCAGAACGTAGCCGTTTGTCGCATCAACCGTGTTCAAGGCAGAGTTCGCCGAAACCTCCACCGTGCTCGAAACCGAGCCAGCTTGCAAGACGAAGTTCAACGCCGCCGTCCGGTCCGCCTGAACCACAACATGCTCCGCACGCGAGGTCTGGAACGCTTCGTGCGCAACCTCCACGCGATAGATGCCGGCCGTCAGCTGCGTCGCCGTGTAGCTGCCCGATCCACTCGTCGCTATCGTGCGCACCGCACCAGTCTGCTCGTCTGTCAGTGTCACCGTGGCGTTGACCACCAGCGCTCCTGACGCGTCCCGCACCGTGCCCGCCAGACTTCCCAGGCTCTGCTGCCCCGCTGCTACCGCGCACAACACGATCGGCACCGCGGTGCCGAAGACCTTGACCCAGTTTCGTCTGCTCATGCCGAGACGTTTAGTCCGAAACAGTGAAGCAGGTGTGAATAGCCGATTGACTGCTGATGATCTGATCGTACGGTCTGTGAACTATTCGGCCCCACGCCGGATTACGTCAACCCCGTCCATAAGGCACAATACGACCGGTATTAGCCAAACGTCGCTGCCTCGGACGTCGCTCTTCCAGCACGCGGCTGTCCACTTCGACCCCTCTAGCGCAACCGCTCTGCCGTATCGCCCTCGGATTGCACGTCATCCGGCAACCTCGTCCCCGGCACCAGCAGGTCTTCCTTCCGCATCACCAGGTTGGTAGCGTTCAAGGTTGCCAACTCAAAGCCGTGCCCATGAGTGATCGCGTCCGTCGGGCATGCCTCCACGCAGTACCCGCAGAAGATGCACCGGTTGTAGTCGATGTTGTACACCTTCGCGTATCGCTCGGCTGACGAGATCCGCACCTCCGCCGTGTTCTCCGCGGCCTCGATGTAGATGCAGTTGGAAGGGCAGGCCGCCGCGCATAGAAAACACGCCACGCACTTCTCCAAACCGTTCTCATCGCGCTGGAGTTGGTGCTTGCCGCGAAATCGCTCCTGAAACACAGCGCCACGCATCGGACCCTTGCCGTCCGGGTAATTCTCCACCTCCGTGGGCTGAAACGCCTCCTTGAGCGTGATACTCATTCCCTTGGCAATCGCAGCGGCATTGCGAACAATAGACATGCGCAAAGTATATCTGCTCCTTTCCGCCTCAGCTCCATCCGCTCAAGCCGGGGCCCGCTTACGATAGAACCCATGAACACCTCCTTGCCTCGCTTCAGTCGTCGTCTTGCCACATACACTGTCGCGGCTGCCTCATTCGCCCTCACGCCCTTGGCCTTCCCACAAGCTGAGCCCACGCCGCCTGACTCCGCACAGGCTCGACCTGCCGCACCTCCCCTCTCATCCCTCGCTTCGGACGGCCTCACCGTCACCCTTAACGGCCGCTCCGTCCAACTCTCCCGCGCGGAGCTCGCAGCGATGCCCCAGAGCACCGTCACTGTCCATAACGCCCACACCAACGCGGACGAGCGCTATACCGGCGTCGCCCTCGCCGATCTCTTCTCCCGTCTCGGCCTGCCGCAGCAGCACAGCCCGCAACAGTCCCAACTGCTCCACAGCTACATCCGCGCCCAGGGCGCCGACTTCTACTTCGTCCTCTTCTCGGCGGTAGAGGTCGACCGCGAACTTCACAAAGGCAACGTCCTCGTAGCCTTGCAGCGTGACGGTCAGTCGATCGGGAAAGAGGGCCCTCTCAAGCTCGTCACCACCGAAGACGCCCTGCCCATGCGCTCCGTCCACAACCTCATCTCTCTGACCCTGACCACGCTGAACTAGCAACCGACTCCCAGCACGCGCCACACCGCGATGGCTCTCGTCTTGCCCTGCTCTTCCCTGCCCTAGTCTCTGGCAGGCCGGCACAGGCCCCAACGCAGCCGCAACAGACCTCCACCCTGATCAGCGGGTCGCGTCTGCCCTCGCCCACGGCGAGCAAAACTCTTGGTCGCCGGCTCCAGGCAAGCGGTCGAGACCTCGTACGCCAGTGGGTTGCCTCTCCCTGCCACCCGCGTCCCAAACGCTCGAATCACCACCCACGAGGCGCCTCGTCCCCCGCACCGCCGAGCTCCTCACACACATGGACTCCAGAGGCGGCTCTGAGGAATGATCCGGCGGGTCCAGCTTTGATACTTAGACTCGGGGATACTTACCGAGGACTCCACGCATACCGCAACCCACCCTGCGCCACCACCGGGTTGCCCAGCGTCAGCAGCGGCGTGCGCGCCACCTCCGCACGTTGATTCAGGGCGTTCTGCACCCCAACAAACGCCGTCCACCCTCGCCCCAGGTCTCGCTCCGCGTACACGTCCATCATTACAAACGCGGCTAGCGGGTACAGGTTCGAACTGTCGTCGTACGCTCTTCCGCTCGCCCGCATCGCCACCGTAACCTCGCCCCACCCCTCCCGTCGTGCCCGCATCTGCGTCGTCACACTCTGCCGCGCCACATCCGGTATCCAATTGCCCACCAACCCAGGCTGCGCAGAAAACGCCGTCACCACCGCGTGGGCGTACTGGTACCCCGCCGATGCCGAAACCGCGCGCCCAGAGAACATCTCCACACGCACATCAGCCCCCTGGCTCTGAATCTGTCCCAAGTTCCGCCGTACGTTCGTGATCGCCGTCGCCGTCTGCCCCATCAGCACCGCCGAGACCGGCCGGTTGATCTCCGTCCAGAAATAGCTCGCCTCCGCACGCACCGCGCCTCGCGTCCACTGCATTCCGCCCTCTACTCCCGTTCCCCGCTCACTTCGTAGCTCGGCATTCGGCAGCGTCGTCTCCTGCCCCACCTGCCCCGTCCGGTAGAGCTCATTCATCGTCGGCGCGCGAAACGCCCGAAATGCCTCTGCACGCACCTTCCATCCGCTGCCCAGAGCGCGCACCAGCCCCACCCGCGGACTGACCAGCACCTCCGACCGGTACGGCACCTGCGTCACCGCCGTCACCACACCACCCGACGTGAAGGAGACCAGCCGCGCATCCAGGTTTACCGAGCTGTCCACCCGTACGCTCGCCGCTCCCGACCACCCCCCAGCCGCCGCCAAGCCCTCGACAAAGCCGCCCGTGAATCGCTGCCGCGCAGCGTTCGAGGTCACGGAACTCACCGCCGTCCCGCCCGCTATCGGTCGCTCCAGATCATTCGCCCGCAGATCCCGCAGATCTGCCCCCAGCACCACGGCCATACCCCGCCCAGCTATCGTTGCATCCGCCGAGCCCCCCACCTCCTCCGTCCTCACACCCTGCAACCGAGTCAGCCTCTCCACCGTTCGCGCCGCGTTGATCGCCGAAAAGCTCTGCCGGTAGGCCTCCTCGCTCCCAAACACCTGTCCCCGTCCACTCGCTCGCGCTCCGGCCTGCCACTCATCTGCGCCAAACCACCGCCACAGCCGCGTCCCGTTCGTCTGCAGCTCGGTCCCGTTGTCCCGCGCCTCGTTCAGCAGATTGCCGCCAACAGAGACTCGCCCCCCCGCACCATGCTGCCGGTCGACCTCCACCCGGCCGTTCTGGAAGTGCACATTCGCCGGCCGGTCCACCAATCCTGCCAGACCGGGCGCCAGCGGCACATACCCGGCTGTCCGGAAGCCCTCTCCCGCCGTGAGCGCGCTCCATCGAGCGTTGCCCACGTCCACGCGTCCGTGCCCGTCCGTGGTGTCCTCGGCAGCTCCACTCAGCCCTCCCGCCACTCGCAGCGAGCGAGGTCGTGCCGTTACAACATCCACCACGCCGCCCAGCGCGCTCGACCCATACAGATCCGAGCCCCCACCCTCCGCCACCGATACACCCTCGATCACCTCTGGCGGCAACTCATCCCAGTGAACCCACCCGCCGAAGCCGTCGTTCCATGGCACACCCCCTGCCAGCACCAGCGAGCGGCTTGCCGCCGTCGAGCCCAGACCCCGGAGCGAAACACCCTCCGAGGTCGGATTCGCCGCCCAACTGCTCGTTCGACGAAACAGAGCGAACCCCGCCACCTGTCGCAGCCGCTCATCGAGCGTCAACGCCGCGTACTGCCGAAGTCGCGAGGCATCCAGCACCACCATCGTGCGCGCCTCCGGGCCAGCGTCCACAAGGCTCCGCGTCGCACTCACGGTTACCGCCTGCTCCAGCGCGGTCGGCCGCACCTCCAACCGAAGTCTCACGCCAGCAATCACCGGCGCCGGCACCGACTCGAGTCCGTCATCCCTGACCTCTACCGTGCCAAGCGCCGGCTTTGCCCCACCCCCACACGGCAAGATAAAGGTGCCGTCCGCACCTGTTACCGTCTCGTGCGTGGTCCCGTCGTGTCTCCAGATCACGGTCAGCCCGGCCACCCCGGCACCCCTTCTATCGACGGCAATGCCGTCAGGACATCCCTGCGCCGCTCCCTGTACAGCCTGCGAGCATAATGCGATCGTTCCCGCGACCCACGCGTACCTCCGCCAGCCCACAGTCCGCTACTCCTCGAAACTTCGGTTCCACAACTCGATCACCCGCGTCTCCCGCTCCCATCCCAACCGGCTCACGCTTCCCGTTCCGAGCGCCAGCAGTTGGCCATTCCGAGCTTCCAGCCCAATCCACCGGACCGCGAGGATCCGCAGAATGTGAGCATGCGCAAACAACGCTACCCTGCCTGCCCCGCCATCCTTCGCTGCAGAAAGCGCCCGAGCGATCACCGCGTCGGCACGCTGCCCGACATGCTCCACTGTCTCCCCGCCCTTGAGCTCATTCTCCCAAACACTCCAACCCGGCTCAGTCTTGCGAATCTCCTTCGTGGTCTTTCCCTCATAGATACCGTAATCCCACTCCCTCAAGCCCTCCTCCACCAGAGCTTGCTCCCCGAAACCGGCAATTCGACAGGTCTTCCGTGCCCGTTGCATCGGACTGGTCAGGACCGCATCGAAGCGGATGCCTTTCAGATACTCCCGCAACTCCTCCGCCCGCTTCCGTCCATGCTCGGTCAGGGGGATGTCGGTTCGGCTCGTGTGTGCACCGCTCAGACTCCACTCCGTCTCTCCGTGCCGAATCAGCCACAACTCCACCCCAGCGCTCATCTGGTCTCCTCACTGCAGTTTGATGCAGCCTCTGCTTAGAGCCACGCTACTGTGCCGCGCGGCACATCTGCGCACGCCTCAATGTGGCGTCCGGGCGAAGATACACCTCGATCGGTGGATCACCCTCCCGTAACACGTACGTTCCGACAAGCCGATAGCTCGCGGCAAGTGCCTCCACAACAGCAGCAATCTTCCTTTGGCCGCTCCGGTGCCCCCTCCGCCACAACCGCTCGGCCCCCTTCCAGTCACCCTCTGCCTCGCGATACGTTACAAGCACCAGCGGCCTTGCTGCCGCGAGCCGTGCTGCATCCTCTTGCGCGAGCGCGTCGTTCACCACATCGATGTTGTGCGAAGGGGACCAGGTCGGTGCACGCCGGTCCGACAGCGTATAGAGCAGCCCCATCTCCGGATACGTGAACACAGGGTCCCCAGGGCAGGTATGCGATTGGATAAGAGCCGTCGTCTCGTCCACAAAGCGAACCGTGCTCCGCGGCAGTCGCATGCCTGCCAGCTCCGGCAGCGTGGACCGCTCAGTCGCCTGGTACACCGGCGCTTCGTCCTGCAGGTCAAATCCAAATGGCAGGTCCAGCTTCTCCCTTAACTGCATGAACACGAGGAAGGCAAGCACCCCATAGATCCACGCCTGCGCCCGCCTTGGACTTCCCGCCAAGAGCAAGGCGACCACCAGGCCCAAGCCGGGCACCAACATCGCCTCAAACGCCGGCCAGGAGAGCGAAAGACTCAACGCCGTCGCGGCAGAGACCGCCGCAAGGAGAAATCGCCGCTCGTCCTCGATCGATCTGTCCCTCCTCCTGACTCGACCGGTGGACCAAAGCAACACACTCCCAACACCCAGTACCGTGGCATACACGACCGACTTCGTCAGATCGTGAAGTGCCGGCAGTCTGGAGAGCATCTCCGCCCCGGCAACCAGCGCGCCGCCCGCGGCCACGCTCCACGCAAGCCATCGAGCGCCCGGCCACTCGTTCGCTTGAGCCGGCTGCGGCCGGCTACGGCAGGCCCGCCTCACGAATACCCCCGCAAGAACCCACCAGAAGATACCCAGAACTACCCACCCAGCGTTGTCAGATGCCACCATCCCCCACCGGAAAATGAAGTCTCCAGCCCCCCCGGCCTTCGCGGAAGGCCCTGTAATAAACATCATCTTCAGTGCCGTATGCAGGATCCCCAAATGCTCAAGAACCAGACCCATCGCGGCGACAGGTACCGCCGCCCCCAACATGTAAGCTGTTGCATAGAGGGCACTTCGGGCAACACCAGAACGAAAAAGAAGGCTCAAGGGCACCACCAGCAGCACGGCTGAAACAGACCCACCGACCGTCTGTTTCGTGACCAGTGACAGAGCCGCACACGCCCCTGAACCAAACGCAGCCAACGCAAAAGCAGCCCCCCCAAGACCCCGCCGCAGCGCGCCGCTCGCCAGCAAACCACCTGCAACCGCAAACAACAGCGCATCGTGGTTGTACGAAGCAAGCGGGTCGGTACGGTCGCCTACAGAAAGGGCGATAGTGACAAAAGAACCGATGTAGGCGTGGCGGGCTGGAACAGCCTGTCCGAGCCAGACCAACAAGATGGAGCCAAGGACCATCCTCTCGACGACCGCGAAAATGCGCAAAGCGAATAGCTTGTGGCCAGCAAGGTCCAAAAGCACGGATGCTTTGAGGGCGTTGAATGGGGGCCCGGCAGTGAAGTAGTCCCGGTATGGCAGAAAGTGCTTGAGCAGAGCCATCCCGCCGGAGAACTCGCCACCGCCGGAACGGATGCCGGCAAAGCGGTTAAAGAAGGTGGTGAAGAACATGGCTGTGACAACCCAAAGCGCTCCGTGAATCACCAGAGAGCGTCTCCAACCATGGCCCTGCAGAGCCGCATTCGACTTTGGAAGAACCTGGGGCAAGCGTTTCAAGCATATTTCACGGTGATTGGCGGCTAAGTGTTTTTGGCCGGTGACGATCACAGCCGTACAATCGGCGTTGCGAGGGCGAACAAGCGACTTCATGCTGTCCGAACCACAGACACTGCTCCTGGATGCCGACGACACGTTGTGGGAGAACAACATCTACTTCGAGCGAGCGATTGCGGCTTTTATCGCGTTTCTGGAGGGGGTTGAGCGCGCGCCCGCGGAGATCCGGGAGCACCTCAACGTTATTGAACGTCGGACGGTGGCCGAACGCGGCTATGGCACAGGGAGCTTCCGTGTGTCTCTGCTGCGATGCTTTGAAGAATTCTCTCGCCAGCCCCCGACGGAGCACCAGCACCGTCAGATCATGAGTTTCGTCGACAGAATCGTCGAGGCTGAGATTCAGTTGCTGCCCGGAGTCCGTGAGGCTGTCGCGGAGTTGGGATCGCGGCACCGCTTGATTCTTGTGACCAAAGGGGATGATTTGGAGCAGCGGGAGAAGTTGAAGCGCTCAGGGTTGGCGCCGCACTTTGCTGCCGTTGAAGTCCTTACGGAGAAGAACCCGTTTGCTTACAGTGAGTTAGTTGGTAGGCTTGGATGTGTTCTGGGGGCGACCTGGATGGTTGGGAACAGCCCGAAGTCGGATGTCAATCCGGCGTTAGAAGCGGGGCTAAATGCTGTCTTTGTGCCACATCCGGAGACCTGGGTGCTGGAACATGAGCAGGTAATGCCCTGTCCGGAGGGCCAGAATTTGCTGGAGGTCAGCAGCTTAAAAGAGCTTGCTTTACGTATGTGAAGGTGTTTCCGGCGGGAGTTGTGCGGGGTTGGCGAGGACCTCGGCACGATCTTGCTATACTCGACAACGGATTGGTCGTCACATGCCGGCGCATGATGCGCTGGTTACTTGCGGAGGTGGCGAAATTGGCAGACGCACTAGCTTGAGGTGCTAGCGCCGCAAGGCATAGGGGTTCAAGTCCCCTCCTCCGCACCAAATCCGACAGTTAAGATTTGAGCAGCGCTTGTGCCACCCAATGGGTTCGGCGCAGGTAGGAGATCATCCGATGATGGCGTTACTGATCGTGGTTTATGTTGTGGTCTGCTTTTTCTTGATCGGGGTTGTGCTGTTGCAGCAGGGGAAGTCGGCGGACCTGGCGGCGGCGTTCGGTGGACAAGGATCGCAGACGGCGTTTGGGCCGCGCGGGGCTGCCAATCTGCTGACCAAGATGACGGCGTGGGCGGCGGTCGCTTTTATGCTGATCTCGATGGGACTGACGATCATGATGTCGCGGAGCAGTTCGACTGAGAGGTCCGTGCTGTCGGGCCGGACGGTCACGAAGCAGAGCGCACCGGTGAAGAGGTAAAGATTTCAGATGTGAGAGCGGCACGCCTCGCGGCGTGCCGTTGCTGTTTGGGGGCAAAGCTATGGTTCATGAGGTGTTCGCGGTAGGCGTTTTGGGGTGCAATTGCTCAGTGCTGGGCGAGGAGAGCACAGGGGAGGCGATGGTGGTGGACCCTGGGGCGGAGGTGGCGACCATCCTCGCGGTGCTGGCGCGGCATGAGCTGACGCTGCGACGGATTGTGGTGACGCACGCACACATTGACCATATCGCGGGAGCTCGAGCGCTGCAGCGGGCGACGGGAGCGCCGATCCTTTACAACGAGCGGGATCTGCCGCTGGTACGGATGATGGAGGTGCAGGCGGGGTGGATTGGGGTGCCGGTGCCGGAGGTGGCGCTGCCGGACGAGAGCCTGGAGCACGGGATGCAGGTTGGGGTGGAGGGTCTGCCGGCGACGGCGCTGCACACACCGGGGCATACGGAGGGCAGCGTGTGCCTTTACCTGCCGGAGCGTGGGTTGCTTTTGGCAGGGGACACGTTGTTTGCGGGATCGGTGGGGCGAACGGACCTGCCGGGTGGAGATATGCGGGCGCTGCTGCGATCGATCCGGGAGAGCCTGCTGGTGCTGCCGGATGCGACGCGGGTGGTGCCGGGGCACGGGCCCGAGACGACGATCGGCGCGGAGCGAGAGGGCAATCCTTTTTTGCGGGGACTGTGATGGGATGTCGGCCGGAGGTAGGTCGAGCAGTGATTAGGCAAGGTCCGGCTTTCCTGGAGCGCATTAGCCCATCGCGTAAAGAACAGGCAACGGCAAGAAGAACAGCAGATTCCCTTCGCGAAGGGTAACAAAGGGCAAGATCCCACTACAGGAATAGCTACGTTGCTCTAAGCTCCTAACTCGCAGGCTGTGGCCGCCCAGTCAGCCACAGGTGAAGATGGATGGCGACCAGTTGATTTATTGCATGTATCTCAAATAGCTCGTTCAGACGAAGACCACTGGGGAAGAATGCGAGGCATCAGCGCCCCGTCATCTTCAGCATGACTTCGGGGAGGCGAGCTCCTTCAAGTGACAGCTTGGAGGTAGCGTCGTTTATGTCCTGGAGATCGCTTGCTGTTAGCTCGACGTTCACCGCGCCAAGGTTCTCTTCCATCCGATGGACCTTTGTCGTGCCAGGGATGGGCACGATCCACGGTTTCTGCGCCAGCAGCCATGCCAATGCAATTTGGGCTGGGGTCACGCCCTTGCGTTCGGCTGCAGCCTTTACTGCGTGAACGAGGACCATATTGACTTTGCGGGCCTCGAGCGAGAAGCGCGGCACATGGTTGCGGAAGTCACTCGGATCGAACTTTGTGTTTTCGTCGATCTGCCCTGTAAGGAAGCCCGCACCAAGCGGGCTGAACGGCACGAAGCCGATTCCAAGCTCTTCGAGAAGTGGCAGCAGTTCGTCTTCCGGCCCGCGCCAGAACAGCGAATATTCACTTTGCAGAGCTGTGATTGGCTGCACGGTATGCGCCTTGCGTACGGTTTCGACACCGGCTTCGGACAGACCAAAGTGCTTCACCTTGCCCTCAGCAATGAGTTCCTTCACTGCACCGGCCACATCCTCAATCGGCACATCAGGGTCCACGCGATGTTGATAGAAGAGGTCGATATGGTCGGTGCGAAGCCGTTTCAGGCAAGCTTCAGCGACAGCCTTGACGTGCTCGGGACGGCTATTCGTTCCAGGTCCACGCTTGCTGGTTTCGAGGTCGATGTCGAAGCCGAACTTGGTCGCGATAACCACCTCTTCGCGGATCGGCTGCAAGGCTTCACCCACCAGCTCTTCATTCGTAAACGGACCATACGCTTCAGCCGTGTCGAAGAAGGTGACACCCTCGTCGTGAGCGGTCCGCATCAGCTGAATCATTTCGCACTTATCGGCTGGTGGACCGTATGCCGAAGTCATGCTCATACACCCAAGCCCGAGAGCCGATACTTCCAGATTTTGTCGAAGTGTGCGCTTCTGCATGTTCTGTAATCCCATCTGCCGAGAGTTGCAATGTTGGATGCTGGTGTACGTTGCTTCATGCAGGACTAAGGAACATCTGCCGCAGTCGCGACCCTTGGGCCGGGAGCCCGCAATGGCGTCGAAGAGTGTGTATCTGAAGCTTTAAGCATGTGGCGCAGATCGGTTGCTGGTTGCTGGACCATGGGTCAGGTGGGGTCAGGCCAGGGCGACGAGTCTGGCTGCGGCTTCTTGGAGGATGGGCGGTGGGGTGAGCAGGCTGAGGACGACGCGGTTCTTTTCGGGTATGCCGAAGAAGGCGCCGGGGTGGGTGAGGATGCCGGCCTGGAGGAGGGCGGTGGCGGCGTCTGGGGCGTGGAAGGTTTGGGGGAGGCGGAGGATGGCGCTCCAGCCGGCCTCGACGGGGAGGATGTTGAGGTTGGAGTGCGCGAGTGTGTCATGGTTGTCGCGGAGGCGGGTGAGGATGAGCCGTTGGACGGCGGGGGCTTGCTGGAGCCAGGTGGGAAGAGCGAGTTGGGCGGGGGTGTTGGCGGAGAGAAAGGTGTCGGCGATGATCTCGAGGCGGGCGAGGGCCTCGGAGCGGAGGGGGGCGGGCCCGAGAGTGGCGATCCAGCCGAGCTTCATCTGCGGGAGGGCGGCGACTTTGCTGAGGCCGCTGAGGACGAAGGTGAGGACGGGGGTGGGCTCGGCGGCGAAGGTGGGGATGGGGGCGGAGGGGGAGAGGGGGTAGTCGAGGAAGACCTCGTCGACGATGAGGGCGAGGCGGTGGCGGGCGCAGAGGGTGCGGAGGGCTTCGCGCTCGGGGGCGGAGGTGGGGTGGCCGGTGGGGTTGTTGGGGTGGACGAGGACGAGGGCGCGAGTGCGGGGGGTGATGGCGCGCTCCAGCTGGTCGAGGTCGATCCACCAGCCGTGGTCGAAGAAGAGGGGGTAGGGGCGGAGGCGGATGTCGGCGAGGCCGGCGAGATAGTCGAAGAGGGGATAGGAGGGCTGGGCGATGAGGACGTCGTCGCCGGGGTCGCAGAGCAGATGGAAGAGGAAGCTGTAGGCCTCGGAGGTGCTGGCGGTGAGGAGGATCTGTTCGGGGGTGAGTGTGGCGTGGTGGGCGGCGTAGAAGCGGGTGACGGCTTCGCGGGCGGAGAGAAGGCCGAGGGGGTCTGGGGTGTAGCGGAGGGCGGCGGCGGAGGAGAGAGGCGCGAGGTCGAGGTGTGGGGCGAGGTCGAGGCCGGCGGTGGTGGGGTTGGAGATGGTGAGGTCGAGGAGGTGGGCGGGGTCGGCGAGGGCTAGGTCGGTGGGGGCGCGATTCCAGGCGGTGCGGTGTGAGAAGGGGGCGGACACGATGAACCATGGTAGCGGGCCGGTAGACTTGAGAGATGAGCGAGATCGGGGCGGTGCTGTTCGACTATGGACAGGTGTTGAGCCAGGGGCCGAACGCGGCGGCGTGGGAGCGGATGCGGTCGGTAGCGGGTGGGGATGAGGCCGGGTTCCATGCGGCGTACTGGCGGTATCGTCATGCGTATGACCGGGGGGATTTGAGCGGGACGGCGTATTGGCGGGCGGTGGCGCGGGACGTGGGTCATGCGGGCCCGAGCGAGGGGGAGATGGAGGCGCTGTACCTGGCGGATGTGGACCTGTGGGCGGACTTGAATGGGCCGATGGTGGCGTGGGCGGGGCGGCTGCAGGACAAGGGCGTGCGGACGGGAATTCTGTCGAATATTGGGGACCGGATGGAGATGGGGATTCGGGAGCGGTTCGACTGGATTGGGCGGTTTGACCACTGTGTGTGGTCGCATGCGCACAACTTGGCGAAGCCGGAGGCGGCGATCTACCAGAAGGCGGCGGAGGGGCTAGGGGTGGAGGCTGGGCGGGTGCTGTTTGTGGATGACCGAGTGGAGAATGTGGACGGGGCGCGGGCGGCGGGGATGCGGGCGGTGCGGTACGAGACGCAGGAGCAGTTTGAGCGGGAGATGCGGGAGGCGGGACTGGGGGAACTGCTGTAGGGAGGGATACCCCTCCCCCCGTACTTAAGTACGAAAGTCTTGATTTCAATGAACTTAGGTCTGAACTGGTACGGGGTACCTCGGCCGGAGCTTCTGACGCTCGGCTTCCGGAGACATGTCCGTGGGTGACCGTGTCTGGATTCAGGGTACGGGAGTGACGGTGGTCTTTGCGCCAGAAGTATAAGCAATTCACCAGAGAGTACGGTGGGTGAGCTCTTGCCTTCTCGACGGTTGAGTCGGAACGGCTGGACTGGCGAGAACCTGGATCTGAGCCTTGGTCCCGGTTTTTTTCAGACTCGAGCGGTGAAGACAACGGCGTTTATGCGTACCCTGTGCTAGCTACATTCTTTCGGAATGAGTCTTTCCGTCATGATCGGCGCTGGAGTGTATGGAGCTTTCCTGCCTTTCGCCTTGATCTTTGTGACATGCCGTCTTATGTGGCGAGTGCGGCGGAAGGGTTTCAGGCCTAGCGGTGTGGCTTTCGGGGACGCCATGCAGCGACTTCAAATTTTCGCCCAGCCAGATATACGTTGGGTGGTGGAGAAGAAGGAATCAGAAGAAGTGGTGGAAGATGATCAAGGTGACCCGCCAGACCCCAAGCAGAAATAACTTCTGCGAAGTCTCATTCAGGGAAGTGACGATGGATGAAGACGTGGAGGGGTGTAGCTCGCCGGAGGTATAGGCGACGATAAAAGAATGCGCCCGTGCGACAGAGAGTTCCACGCTCCGCTCAGAGGGCAGACGAGGACAAGTGCAAGGCTAGCGGGTGGGGGTGGATTGGAGGGGGATGGGGGTTTGGCCGGTGATTTCGATGCCGAAGCCCTGGAGGGCGGGGACGTGGGTGGGGGTGTTGGTGAGGAGGTTGATCTTGCGGACGCCGAGGTCGGAGAGGATCTGGCCGCCGAGGCCGACCTCGCGGAGGGTGCGTTCTGCGCGGGCGGGGGTGTCGGGGCGGGAGCGGGGGTCGCGGTGGAGGAGGATGCGGTGGGGATCGACGGAGGTGTCGATGCCGAAGCCGGGGGAGCCGTTGTGGAGATAGAGGAGGGCTCCGCGGCCGGAGTGCGCGATGAGGCGGAGGGAGGTGTCGATGGTCTCGCGGCAGCGGCAGAGGGTGGTGTTGAAGACGTCTCCGGCGAGGCAGTGGGTGTGGACGCGGGTGAGGACGGGGTCGGGCGAGTTGCTGACGTCGCCGAAGACCATGGCGATGTGGGACTCGGGGCCGCCGACCTCGTTTTCGTAGGCGATCATGCGGAAGTCGCCGTACTGTGTGGGGACGACGGATTCGGCGACGCGGCGGATATAGCGCTCGTGCTGGAGGCGATAGCGGATGAGGTCGGCGACAGTGAGCATTTTGAGGTTGTGCACGTCGCAGAAGCGGACGAGGTCGGGGACGCGGGCCATGGTGCCGTCTTCGTTCATGATTTCGCAGATGACGCCGGCGGGGATGAGGCCGGCCATGCGCGCGAGGTCGACGGAGGCCTCGGTCTGTCCGGCGCGCATGAGGACGCCACCCTTGCGGGCGCGGAGGGGCATGACGTGGCCGGGGCGGGCGAGGTCGAAGGGGGTGGAGGCGGGGTCGACGGCGACCTTGATGGTATGGGCTCGGTCGGCGGCGGAGATGCCGGTGGTGACGCCTTCGCGAGCCTCGACGGAGACGGTAAAAGCGGTGCCGAAGCGCGAGGTGTTGTCCTGCGTCATGGGGCTGAGCTGGAGGTAGTCGGCCCGGTCTTCTGTGAGGGTGAGGCAGATGAGACCGCGGCCGAAGCGGGCCATGAAGTTGATGGCTTCGGGGGTGACGAACTCGGCGGCAAGGGTCAGGTCGCCCTCATTCTCGCGATCTTCATCGTCGACGACGACGACCATGCGGCCGGCGGCGATGTCGTGGAGGGCTTCCTGAACCGATGCGAACATAGGGCTGTTCCCTTCCCGGTCGCTAGAGGGTGGACTCGATCTCGAAGCCCCAGGCCTCGAGGAGTGCTTCCGGGATGTACTTGGAGTTCTTGTTGCGACGGGCCCACTCGCGGAGGCGGGTGGAGCGAACGTATTGGTCGGGGGTGAGCTTGTATTCCTTGACCACCTGCTCAAAGGAGGTGATGGTGGGGACGACAGGACCGATGGGTTCGGGCTTGCCCCAGTTGGGGTTGCCGCGGCGCTTTGCCATGGATGCAAGACCTCAGGTTGAATTTACTGTCATTCTATTGGACGGGGGTGGCGCGGGATGGATGCACTGATTCCAGAGGGGATGTACCTGGGCGGCAACGGCCCGCGGGACGGTACTTTGGTGTAGGAGGAGATTGAATCAGTGATGGCCGTAGGCGAAGATCGTGCGAAGATAGGATTATTGGAGACCGGCGTGGACCTCCACGGGCTGTTGCGACGACATTTCGGTTTTGCGGGATTTCGACCGAACCAGGAGGCGGTGTGCCAAGCGGCGACAGAGGGCCGCGACGTGCTGCTGGTCATGCCGACGGGAGCGGGCAAGAGCCTGTGCTATCAGTTGCCGGCGCTGGCGCGCGGAGGGACGGCTCTGGTGGTGAGTCCGCTGATTGCGCTGATGGACGACCAGGCGGCGAAGCTGAGTGCGGCAGGTCATCGGGTGGCGCGGATTCATTCAGGGCTGCCACGGGAGGAGGCGCGGCAGGCTTGCCGCGATTATCTGGAGGGGAAGCTGCAATTTCTGATGGTTGCGCCGGAACGACTGCGGGTACCGGGTTTTCCGGAGATGCTGACGCGGCGGCGGCCGTCGCTGGTTGCGGTGGATGAGGCGCACTGTATTTCCGGGTGGGGGCATGATTTCCGACCGGACTACCGGACGTTGGGTGAGTACCTGCCAGCGTTGCGGCCCGCACCAGTGGTGGCGCTGACTGCTACGGCCACACCGACGGTGCAGCGGGACATAGTGGCGCAGTTGCAGTTGCGCGACCCGGCGTTGTTTATTCATGGGTTTAGGCGAGAGAACCTGGCTGTTGAAGTGGTGGAGATGTCGAAGCCACGGCGTGCGGAGTTTGTGCGGGAGTTTTTGGAGGGAACGGAGCGACGGCCGGCGATTGTGTACGCGCCCTCGCGCAAGTCGGCGGAGGAGGTGGCGGGGAAGCTGGGGAGGAAGGCTGCGGCCTACCATGCGGGGCTCGATCCGGCGACGCGGGAGCGGGTGCAGCGGCATTTCCTGAGCGGCGAGTTAGAGGTGGTGGTGGCGACGATTGCGTTTGGGATGGGGGTGGATAAAGCGGATGTGCGGTCGGTGGTGCATTTGGCGCTGCCGGCTTCGGTGGAGGGGTATTACCAGGAGATCGGACGGGCGGGGCGGGATGGAAAGTTATCGCGCACGGTGCTGCTGCACTCCTTTGCGGACCGCAAGATGCATGATTTCTTCCGCGAGCGAGACTACCCGGAGGTGGAGCTGCTGCGACGGGTGCGGGGAGCGATGGGGGAGGGGTTCGGGGACAGGGATGGGCTGGTGCGGCGGCTAAAGCTCGATCGGGAGACGGTGGACCGGGTGGTGGATCGGCTGGTGATGATGCGGGCGGCGGCGGCGGATGCTGATGGACGGGTGTGCGGGACGGAGGTGACGGACTGGGACCGTGGGTATGGGGAGCAGACGCGGTTTCGGCGGGAGCAGACGGAGCGGATGGCGGAGTTTGCGGAGGGCGGCGTGTGCAGGATGACGGCGCTGGTGCGGCACTTTGGGGATACCGCGGACCGGATGGAGGGGTGTGGAATTTGCGATGTGTGCGCGCCGGGGGCGGCGGTGGCGGGACCGGGGATACGGGCGGTCACGGCGGCGGATCAGAAGCTGATGCGGGGGGTGTTGCGGGCGCTGGAGGGTCGGGGGCAGTCGACGGGCAAGCTGCATAAGGAGCTGGGATCGGGTATGGAGCGGCGGGAGTTTGACGAGGTGCTGGACGGGATGCAGCGGGCGGGGTTGCTGCAGGTGGAGGTGGACAGCTTTACGAATGGGGCGGGTGAGTTGGTGCGGTACCGAAAGGCTACGCTGACGCATGAGGGCCGATTTGCCGAGGCAGGAGACTTGGCCGTGAGCTTGCGGGGTTCGAATGCCGCTGCGGAGAGCGTGAAGCGAGTACGAAGGCGTGCGCCGGGGTTGTTGACGGGGATCGAAGGCGTGGCGCTGACGCCTGGGCAGCAGGCGTTGGAAGAGCAGTTGCGCGCTTGGCGCAAGGAGGAGGCGGCGAAGACGGGTAAGCCAGCCTTTCTTGTGATGGGAGACAAGACGCTGGTGGGGGTGGCGCGGGCAGAGCCCCGGACGGTGAGCGAGTTGGGACGAGTCTCGGGGGTCGGGCCGGACAAGCTGGAGCGGTATGGAGCGGAGATCCTGGCGGTGGTGCGAGGGGAGGCCGAACCTGAGGTCGGTGATCCACTGGGGATGCGGGGACGGCTACGGGAGAGCGGTAGGCTGGACAGCGAGCGGGGTACGACTGTTGTGCAAACCGCGGAGGTTCGGGCGAGGGCAGCGCGTGGGCAACTGAGTGAGGCGCGCGAAGGGGAGCCGAACTCCCGCGGGAGGGCTGGGTATAACGCTCGCGTTGGATCTCTTGTGGCCAATGGCTCAGAGTCGCAGCTGACGATCGAGCAGAGGGAGCTTGAGGCGAAGGTTTGGGCGTGGCGCACGGGAGTTGCGGAGCGGAGTGGGGTTCCACAGTTTCTGGTTCTGGGGACAAAGGGGTTGCGGCAGATAGTGCTGCAGCGGCCGAAGACGTTGGTCGAGCTTCGGGTCGTTGGTGAGTTGGATGCGGAGAGAACGGAGCGGTTTGGGGCTGAGCTGTTGCAGATGCTCAGCGAAGTTTAGAGAGGCTCGGACGGGAATCGCTTGCGCACGGGGGCTGACGTAGGCTAGGTGAATGGAGCTTTCGATCGACGAGCTGAGTGGACATTGCTTCGGGTGTGGACCTCGGAATCCGGAGGGGCTGCACCTCCAGTTTGCGATTGATCGGGAGGCGCATGTAGCGATGGCGCCGGTACGTCTGGATGAACGCTACCAGGGGGCGCCGGGATATGTTCACGGGGGAATCATTGCGACACTGCTGGATGAGGCGATGAGCAAGCTGAACCGCCCCATGGGTCTGTTAGCTATGACACGCCACATGGCGGTGGACTATCTGCGGCCGGTGCCGATCCATGCGGACCTGCGGGTGCGGGCGAGTCATCTGCGGCGTGAGGGAAGGAAGCTCTTTCATTCGGCGGAGTTGGTGGACGTTGCCGGAGCGGTTCTGGCGCGGTGCGAGGGGCTGTGGATCATTGTGAATCCGACTGTTATTCAGGCGGAGGTTGGCAAGGAGGTTGAGCCCGCATAAGTTTGCCGGCGCTCTGCGACCTGTGGTCTCTCGGTTAGGTTGATACATAAAAGGCGCTTCGGCTGGTGACGTACAATCTTCGGCTGTTTCCATTTATGAAGGCACCAGGAGGTGCGTGCAGCCGGGTGCGCCGGACTGATAGACTAAAAAGTCTTGACGGTTGCGCTGAGGCGTATCCGGGTGTATGTGAAGGAGGCTGGCGATGGCAGATCCGCAGAGGAACGGGAACTCGGGAAGTACGGGGTTGCGGCTCAAGACTGGCTTGGCGGAGATGCTGAAGGGCGGCGTCATCATGGACGTGATGAATGTCGAGCAGGCACGTATCGCGGAGGAGAGCGGGGCGACATCGGTGATGGCGCTGGAGCGTGTTCCGGCGATGATTCGGGCGGAGGGTGGCGTGGCCCGGATGGCAAGCCCGAAGCTGATCAAGGAGGTTATCGCGGCGGTCTCGATTCCAGTGATGGCGAAGGCGCGGATCGGGCATTTCGCCGAGGCGCAGGTGCTGCAGGAGCTGGGGGTTGATTTCATCGACGAAAGTGAGGTGCTGACGCCGGCGGATGAGGTGTACCACATCGACAAGCATGCGTTTACGACACCCTTTGTGTGCGGTGCGCGTGATCTGGGCGAGGCACTGCGACGGATCGCGGAAGGTGCGGCGATGATCCGAACCAAGGGCGAGGCGGGTACGGGCGATGTGGTGCACGCGGTGAAGCACATGCGGCAGATCGTACGCGAGATGCGGGGTCTGACCGTGTTGGGGGACGAAGAGTTGTACAACGCGGCGAAGGAGTATCGGGCGCCGTATGAGCTGGTGCGGATGGTGGCAAAGAGCGGGACGTTGCCAGTGCCGAACTTCTCTGCGGGAGGGATCGCGACGCCGGCGGATGCGGCGCTGATGATGCAGTTGGGCGCGCAGGCGGTGTTTGTGGGATCGGGGATCTTTATGAAGGAGCGGGCGACACCGCTGGACGTGGAGCACGACAGGTTTGAGCGCGAGGAGGCGGTGTCACGGGCGAAGGCGATTGTTGCAGCGACGACCCATGCGAATGATCCGAAGATTGTGGCCGAGGCGAGCGAGCAGGTGACCGGGACGATGAAGGGGCTGGCGATTGCTGCGCTGGAAGAGGCGCAGTTGCTGCAGACGCGCGGCTGGTAGGGTCGATGACGATTGGGGTGTTGGCGCTGCAGGGGGCATTTGATGTGCATGCCTCCGTGCTGCGCGGTTTGGGCGTCGAGGCCCGGCTAGTTCGCCGCGCGGAGGGTTTGGACGGGCTGGACGGGTTGGTGATGCCGGGCGGCGAATCCACCACGTTGCTGAAGCATCTGGAGCGCGGAGATTTTTTTGAGGAGCTGCGCCGGTTCGCGATGGAGCGACCCACGTTTGGCACGTGCGCGGGGTGCATTCTTCTGGCGAAGGAGGTTTTGTCGCCGATGCAGCGCTCGTTGGGCGTGATGGATGTAGCGGTGGAGCGCAATGCTTATGGGCGGCAGATCGACTCCACGATTGTGACTGGAGAGACAAGGGTGCCGGGTGGTCCGCTGGAGATGGTGTTCATCCGCGCGCCGCGGATTGTGAGGATCGGTGAAGGAGTAGAGACACTGGCGGAGCGGGATGGTTCGCCGGTGCTGGTGCGCGAAGGGCACCTGCTTGCGGCAACGTTTCATCCGGAGCTGTCGGCGGATGCGCGCGTGCACGCCTTGTTTGCCAAGATGGTGGCGGAGCGAGCTCAGCGGTAGCTTGCGGGTAAGTACACGCTCGAAGGCGCTGGGCGAGCCGCAACTGATCTTTGATCAGGACAACACCAGCGGCTGAGGGGAGACGAACTGGGGCAGTATGCTGAGACTGTGCGGTTCCCTGCCCTGTTGCCGATGCTGACTGTCTGGCTGCCTCGGCAGGCGAGTCTGCATGGCGGGGCGTTGGACGGGTACCTGCGATTCAATCTGTGGTTGGTGGTTGGGCTGGCTTTGGTAACGCATGGGCTGTTGCTGGCCGGCTTATGGAGGAGGCGATCGCGGGAGGCGGGTGCGGGCGGACGCCGGCGCGTTTTGCGGCTGGAGGTCCTGCCCCTCGTATTGTTCGGGCTTTTCTTTGCGGGGTTGGCGCTGCGTGCGGAACGGCTCTGGGCGGCGAGCCGCTATGTAGGTGCTTTGCCGAGTGCGATGCAGGTAGAGGTTACCGGCATGCAATTCATCTGGCAGTTTCGATATCCCGGGGCGGACGGAGCCTTCGGTCGTACGGAACCGAAGTTGGTGGACGCCGGTGCGGGCAATCCTTTGGGGATCGATCCGCGGGACAGACATGGATCGGATGATGTGGTGAGCTCGGAGCTGGTGCTGCCGGCCGGGCGCGAGGTGGACCTGGCGATCAAGTCGCTCGATGTGATGCATGGGTTTGCGCTGCCGGAGATGCGGCTGAAGCAGAATGCAGTGCCGGGGGAGACCGTGCACGTGCACTTTACCCCGGAGGTGCCGGGGACGTATGCGGTCATGTGCACGCAGGTGTGCGGGCTTGGGCACTATCGTATGTCCGCGAACTTGCGCGTGCTACCGGCTGTGGAGTTCGACGGGTGGATGGCAGCACGGGAGCGGAGTGTCGTGCGATGACGCCGAGGGGCTTACAGGAGGCGCGGGTGCGGCCGAAGGGATGGCTGCGCCGGCACGTGTTCTCCACCGATCACCGTGCGATCGGCCTCTTGTATCTGATGTTGGCGGTCTTCAGCGTGGCATTGGGGATAGCGCTTTCGCTTCTGATGCGGTTGCACCTGACTTGGCCTAATCGAGTGCTTCCATGGCATGGGCCGATCCTGCCGGAGGATTACCTCGCGTTGGTGACGATGCATGGAACGCTGATGGTGTTTTTTGTTCTGACAGTGGCGCCGCAGGCGGGTTTCGGCAATCTGATTTTGCCGGCCCAGATTGGCGCGCGCAAGATGGCGTTTCCGTTGCTGAACGCGTTCAGCTTCTGGTTGACCACTGCAGCACTTCTGGTGCTGTTGGGTTCGACGTTCACGCCCGGGGGAAGCGCCATCTCGGGATGGACAGCGTATCCGCCACTTTCGGCGGTAGCCAGCGCGGGACCTGGGCAGGCTTGGGGTATGGATTGCTGGTTGCTGAGTCTGGCGTTGTTCTCGGTTGCGACCACGATGAGTTCGATTAACACGCTGGTGACGGTTACAAGGCTGCGCTGCCAGGGCATGACGTGGGGGCGTCTACCACTGACGGTGTGGGGATGGATAACAGCGGCGATGCTGTCAGTGCTGGCATATTCGGTGCTGCTGGCGGCGCTGTTGCTGCTGTGGAGCGATCGACACTGGGGAACCAGCTTCTTCGTGCCCACGGGTGATCTGGTGAACGGGGTGCTGCACGCAGGCTCGCGGAACGGATCGCCACTGTTGTGGCTTCATCTCTTCTGGTTCTTTGGGCACCCTGAGGTGTATATCGCGATTTTGCCTGGGATGGGGCTGACGAGCATGGTGCTGGCGAACTTTGCACGGCGGCGCGTGTTCGCCTATCGGACGATGATTGCAACGACGTTGATGATTGGCGGACTGGGAATTCTGGTGTGGGGACACCATATGTTTGTGGCGGGGTTGAACCCGTTTGCGGGAACGGCATTTTCGATCTCGACGATGGCAATCGCACTGCCATCCGTGGCGAAGGTGCTGTCGTGGGTAACGACGGTCTGGGGGTCGCGGCCCCGGTATACGACAGCGTTTCTGTTTGCGTTGGGATTCGTCTCGTTGTTTGTTGTGGGCGGCTTGAGTGGACCGATTCTGGCGCAGCCGATTCTGGATGAGTACCTGCACAACACGTTCTTTGTGGTGGCGCACTTTCACCTGATCATGGCGATGGCGGGGGTGTTTGGGCTGTTTACAGCGGTGTACTACTGGTTTCCGCTGGTGACCGGGCGGCGGATGAATGAGCGGTGGGGCAAGGTGCACTTCTGGGCGACACTGGTGGAGGCGTACGCGACATTTCTGCCCATGCATGTGACGGGTTTGATGGGCGAGCCGCGGCACTATGCGCAGTTGACTGGCGTTCCGAACGCGGCGGGACGACTGCTGGAGCGGACGGTGCCTCTGAACCTGCACATCACGGGGTCGGCGTTCGTTTTGGCGACGGTACAACTGGTGTTTGTCGTCAACGTTGTCTGGAGTTGGCGAAGGGGTGAGCTGGTGAGCGGCAACGTGTGGGACGCGACAACCATGGAATGGATGCCGGGGATGTATGAAGAGCAGGTTTGGGTGGTCATTGCGCATCGCGAGCCGGGTCACTATGACGAGAACGAGGCTGCGCCGCGAGCGTTGCCACAGTGGACGGCCTCGGGGGAGTAAGCAGAGAGAGGCCGCCTGAAGGCGGCCTCCCGTTTTGGTCAAGCGCTGGTTTACTCCGCGAGTGTGGGGCGAAGTTCCTTGGCGGCGTTCACGAGGTTCGTAAGGGCCTCGGTGGTCTCGGGCCACTGGCGGGTTTTGAGTCCGCAGTCAGGGTTGACCCAGACCTGGTCGGGACGAAGAACCTTGAGGGCGAGTTGGAGGAGCGACTTCATCTCCTCGGTGGAGGGGACGCGCGGCGAGTGAATGTCGTAGACACCGGGGCCGATCTCGTTTGGGTAGCCGTGCTGCTGGAAGGCGTTGAGCATTTCCATCTTGGAGCGCGCGGACTCCATGGAGATAACGTCCGCGTCAAGCGCGGCAATGGAGGGCAGAACGTCCTCGAACTCGCAGTAGCACATGTGGGTGTGGATCTGGGTTCCGTCTGTAACTGAACTTGTTGCAAGGCGGAAGGCTTTGACGGCCCAGTCGAGGTAGGTTTCCCAGTCCTTGCGGCGGAGAGGGAGGCCTTCGCGCAGGGCGGGCTCGTCGACCTGGATGACGCGGATGCCGGCCTTTTCGAGGTCGGAGACCTCGTCGCGGAGGGCGAGGGCGATCTGGAAGGCGGTGTCCTTTTCGGGGATGTCGTTGCGGACGAAGGACCACTGGAGGATGGTGATGGGACCGGTGAGCATGCCCTTCATGGGGCGGTCGGTGACGGACCTGGCGAAGGAAGACCACTTGACGGTCATGGGCTCGGGGCGGGAGACGTCGCCGAAGATGACGGGCGGCTTCACACAACGAGAGCCGTAGGACTGGACCCAGCCGTTTTCGGTGAAGGCGAAGCCTTTGAGGTGCTCACCGAAGTACTCGACCATGTCGTTGCGCTCGAACTCGCCGTGAACGAGGACGTCAAGGCCGATCGCCTCCTGCTTCCGGACGCAGTCGGTAATGGCTGCCGCGAGATAGTCATGGTACTCGGCGTCCGACAGGTGACCCTTTTTATGTGCGGCGCGCTTGGAGCGAACTTCAGCGGTCTGCGGGAAAGAGCCGATCGTGGTGGTGGGGAGCAGGGGAAGTCCGAGCTCTTCGCGCTGGACTTTTGCCCGCTCGGCGTAAGGCGACTGGCGGCGGAAGCTGCCCTCCTCGAGTCTGGCGACGGTTGCTCGTACAGTCGGATTGGTGCTGGACTCGGCCTGGATCCGATCTTCGTGGCGCTTGCGATTATCCGCGAAGGCATCCTTAGCGGCTTCGGGTCCTTCGGCGAGGGCTGCCAGCTCCGCCAGCTTCTGCTCCGAGAAGGAGAGCCAACTCTTGACGCGCGGATCAAGCTCGAGCTCGTCTTCTGTCGTATACGGGGCGTGAAGAAGCGAACACGATGTGCTGATCTGCACGCGATCCACGCCGAGCTTCTGCGTCGCCTGCTGGATGGTTCGGCTGGACGCTTCAAGATCATTGAGCCAGATGTTGCGGCCCTCAACAAGACCGAGGGAGAGGACCTGAGCACCGCCGACCCGGGAGAGGACCTCGGCGAGTTGCTCGGGCGCGCGGACGAGATCGATGTGCAGGCCGGCGGTGTTGAGCGAGGTAGCGATCTCAAGGTTGGTGCCGAGATCACCGAAGTAGGTGGTCAGCATGAGCTTAACCGGAAGTTTCGTGAGCTCGCAGAAGCTCTCATGGAAGGCCGGGACGAACTCAGGGTTGAGATCGGTGACCAGAGAGGGCTCGTCAATCTGGACCCACTCGGCACCGGCCTGGTGGAGCTCGGTGAGGATCTGCTTGTAGGCGTCGAGGAGCTTGGGGAGGAGGTCGAGGGGATTGGTGCCGTCAATCGATTTCCCGAGAAGAAGGAGCGAGACGGGCCCGATGATGACGGGGCGGGTGGAGATGCCAAGAGCTTTGGCCTCGTTGAACTCAGAGACGGGCTTGGTGGTATCGGGCTGAAAGGCGAGGTCGGCCGTCCACTCGGGCACGAGGTAGTGATAGTTGGTGTCGAACCACTTGGTCATCTCCATGGCAGTCTGGTCTTTGGAGTTGCGCGCCATCTTGAAGTAACGATCGAGGGTCACGGGGCCGGAGCCGAACCGGCTGGGAGTCGCGCCGACGAGTACGAGTGCGTCAAGGACCTGATCGTAGAGAGAGAAGTCGTTTGAAGGGATAAAGGTGATTCCCGCCGCCTGTTGCTCTCTCCAGTGGCGCGCGCGGAGGTCTTTCGCAACGGCGAGGAGCTGTTCTTCGGTGGCCTTACCGCGCCAGAGATCTTCGAGGGCGAACTTCAGTTCACGGCGACGGCCGATTCTGGGAAAGCCCAGAACCGCAGTGGACGGCTGTTGCGATTGCATGTGACGGAGATCCTCTCTGTATGAAGACAAAGCGATTCGGCGGCCGTGCGATGAGGGACCTGCCGCGCGCGCCACGATGGCGTGCTGAGGACCTGGACCAGCCGGTAGCCTCAAGGATACATTGGCGCGCGCATTCAGCCGCGACGGGCTAAAAAGAAGGAGCCGCCGAAGCGGCTCCTTCTGGTAGTTGGATGGGCAGGAGCTACTTCTCAGGGACGCGACCGGCGGCGACAAGCTCTGCCGCATCGGGTGCATTCTCATAGATCGGGCGCTCGTTGGAAGGAAGTTGCTGACGGATGTAGTCGGCGTACTGCGGATCTGCCTTTTCGAAATGACTAAGCTGCAGCTTTTGGATGCGAAGCGGCGTTTGCCCAAGCGACTGTGCGATGTTCTTGGCAGTGCGACGCTTTTCCCCCTCAGAGAAGAGGCGCCAGAGATCACCAGTCTGGGTGTAGTCGTCATTGTTCTCGCGGTGATCGTACCGGCCTACCTCGTTGGTGGTCGCGGTATTACGATACGGCTGTTCGCGATACTTCGGCTCTTCCTTGGGCCCGCCAAAGCTGTTGGGCTCGTAGTTCGGAAGATCGCCGCCATTGCCATCAAATCGCATGGCACCGTCACGGTTGTAATTAAAGCCGTTGTTCCTGTGTGCGTTGATCGGAAGCAGATCGTAGTTTGTGCCGATCCGATACCGGTGCGCGTCGGGGTAGCTCAGCAGCCGGCCCTGCAGCATGCGGTCAGGCGAATAACCCATTCCCGGGATGACGTTGGATGGATTGAATGCAGATTGCTCAGTCTCTGCGTGATAGTTGGATGGCATGCGATCCAGGGTCATGACGCCCACATCGATCAGCGGAAACTCCGCGTGCGGCCAGACCTTCGTGAGATCGAAGGGGTCGTACTTGAAGTTGTCGATCTGGTTCTCTGGCATAACCTGAATCTTTACAGTCCAGGATGGAAACTCGCCCTGCTCGATGGCATGGTGCATATCGCGTTGCGAGTAGTCGGGATCGCTGCCGGCAAGCGTCTCGGCCGTTTCAACGTCGAGGTTTTTGATGCCCTGGTTCGTGATGAAATGCCACTTGCAGTAGAAAAGCTCGTCCCTGTCGTTGATCAAGGAGAAGGTGTGCGAGCTGTAGCCGTGCATGTGACGATAACCATCAGGAATGCCGCGATCGGAGAAGAGAATCGTGACCTGGTGCAGGGACTCAGGCGAAAGAGACCAAAAGTCCCACATCATTGTGGCAGACTTGAGGTTGGTCTTGGGCTCGCGCTTCTGCGTGTGGATGAAGTCGCCGAACTTAATTGGGTCGCGGACGAAGAAGATCGGCGTATTGTTGCCGACCATATCCCAGTTCCCTTCCGGTGTGTAGAACTTGACGGCGAAGCCGCGCGGGTCACGTACGGTGTCAGCGGAGCCCTTTTCGCCGCCAACAGTGGAAAAGCGCGCAAAGAGCTCGCAGGTGTTGCCTACCTTGGAGAAGAGCGCGGCCTTGGTGTATTTGGTTATGTCGTGCGTCACAATGAAATGGCCGTGCACGCCCGTACCCTTGGCGTGGACCACACGCTCAGGAATGCGCTCGCGGTTGAACTGCGCCATCTTCTCAAAGAGCTGAAAGTCATCGAGGGTGATGGGGCCGCGACGACCGGCGGTGACGGAGTTCTGATTGTCGCCGATTGGCCGACCCTGGTTGCTTGTCAGAAGAGGATTAATGTGGGTCGCACCGGCATCCTTCGCGTAGGGAGCCTTGGATCCGTTGCCCAGCGGAGATTTGCTGCCAATGTGATCGGCGGGGCCCTGGTTCATCTGGTTGCCCTTCGCGCCGCTGCCATTTCCGTTTTGATCTGCCATAGGAGGACTCCTGTCTCTCTATTATAGAAGCGAAGCCGATTTCTGGAGCAGACGGGACCAACGCGGAACAGCTTTTACAAAGGTGTGACATGGACCACTTCCGGATCAGTGAAAAAGGTCTTCCGCGCGGGACAGCAAGGGAGAGCTTCTACGGACGTAGATGCGATATCCCGGTGGCTCATTGCTGCCGTAGGTGGCTCCCGGCACGGTGAGGTAGCGGGTCACGACGGCGACGTAGTTTTGCCGCAGATTCTTCGCAAACTCAGGCCAAGCATTAACTTTGTTGAAGGTGTGTCCGGCTTGGAACCAGTTGTCGGACAGCACAAGGACCTCTGGGGGGCGGGCTGACGTCAGTTGCCAGTACTTGTGCCGGTAGAAGTCAGCTACGGGGCTGGGTGTGGGGGAGAAAAACAGAAGATCTCCGGTGAACCCGTTACTTTGCACGATATCGAGATGATAGAGCGCGCTGAAGCAGCCGTCGGTCAGGTCGAAGCACTCAATGTTGCGTTGGAGGTTGGCCGGCCCGAGCCGGGCGAGGTCCCGCTGCAAACTGGCAGTAAAAGGCATGGCACTCAGGGGGACGGACCGGCGCATCTCGATAAGGTAATGGGGAAGACTGATGCCGAGCAGAGCCAACAAACCCAGTCCACCGAGCAGTGGAATGGCCCACTTTGTGGCGAAGAGCGCGGAGGTCGACTCAGTGTTCGTTGCGCCGTCGCGCGGCTCCGGCACCACCTCGATAGCGCTGAAGAACTCAAGCGTCAGAAGAAGAAAGAGGAAGGCGAGAAAGGGATAGCGTTGATAGACGAAGCCCTTGCGTTGAGCAAAGAAAGACACCGCTCCAAAGAGCATGGCAAGGAAGATGGTCCATCGCTCCAGATTCCAACGGAGACCTGACTTCGCGCGGTGTGCAAGGACGGCAAGAGGTAAAGCGAGAACCAGCAGAATCAGGACATTTCTGGGAAAGAGCAGCCGCACGAGTTCCGGCCACGTATCCGCACGAGATGAGACGTAGGCCGGCAGCAAGGTTCGCGTGATCCAGATGAAGTCACCCAGAGAGTGCGTCCGAGCGAAGAAGAAGAACATTGCTGCCGCAGGCAGCAGTCCCCCTACGAGGGCGAAACGTAGCGTGGGCGAAAGAGGCTCACGACGGCGATGAACCTGCCAAAGAGCGGCAGCGAGGATCGCGAGACCGAGTGGCAGGCAGGTTGGCTTGATGGTGATCGCGAAGCCAAGTGCCGCGCCAAAGACAATCTGTACCCAGGGCAGACGGCGGCGTACGGACAGAAAGCTGGCGGCAAGTGAGACGGCCAGCAGCGCGGTCATGATCTGTTCGCGCTCGACCGCAGAATTCGGCCCTTCCGATCCGTGCGCCAGGCAGAAGACCGCACCGGCGAGCAGTCCCGCAGCCCAATCGTACGGAGCCGCGATGATGATGAAAGAGAGGATCGTCAGGGCCGAGAGGAAGAAGTCGTAGAGACGCCAAGCAAGGTCTCCCTTGCCGAAGACTGCCATTGCCCATCGGTCGGTGAGGTACGTTCCGGGCAGATTGCTGTCGGAGATATCGCGGTAAGGACGGAATCCATGATCTATGAGGAAGTTGACATAATGCATCACGGAGGTGTCCCACACGATCGTCCACCGCCAGGAAAGGATGACGTAGTAGGTTAGTGCGCCGAGAGCAAGCACAATGCTCGCAAGGTGGATGATCTGCAGAAGGCGGGAGCGGGTCTGTCCCGCTCGTTGTTCCAGCCAAGTCACGTGTGACGCTCCTGCATGAGCCGTGAGAGATGAGAGTCGTGACGCAAGGGTGATCTACTCCGGCTCCGTGAGCAGTGGGTCGGGCAGGAGCTCAAGCGCTCCTCGTTGGATTAGTCGTGTGCCAGCGCGCTCGCCCAGCAACTCGGCAGAGATCGTGACTGCGCTCTCCATCATCTCGATCACCATCTGCTCGCCGTCCGGCGAGACAACCTGAACAAGAAGATGCGCATGAGCGCCCGCAATCTGGCACAGTGCCCCAATCGGAAGCAGGCAACCGCCGCCGAGGGCGTTCAGAGCGGAGCGCTCGGCAGTCACGGCATAGCGCGTTGCCGTGTGGTCCAAAGCTGCAATGGCGGCGACGATCTCAGGGTCACGCTGCCCATTGTCCGTATCGAGTGGATGCTCAGAGGAGCGGGTTTCGACAGCGAGAGCCCCCTGGCCGGGGGCTGGGCAGAGCTCTTCGGGCTCGAAGCGTTGGTGGACGTGTTCCGTCCGGCGGAGGCGATCAAGACCAGCGGCCGCGAGGACGAGCGCGTCGCAGGCACCCTCTTCCAGGCGCCGAAGACGGGTATCGATGTTGCCGCGGATTTCTACAAACTCGAGATCGGGGCGGAGTGCGAGAACCTGTGCCCGCCGGCGTGGGCTGGTCGTTCCAACGCGGGATCCGGAGGGCAACGTGTGCAGGGCCCAGTACGGCTCGCAGACGAAGGCATCACGGGGATCGGCGCGCTCTGGGATTGCGGCCAGCTGAAAGCGCGCATCGAGCGTGGTAGGAAGGTCCTTGAGGGAGTGGACCGCGGCGTCGATCTCGCCTGCCGCCAATGCAGTCTCGATTTCGCTAATGAAAATGCCCTTGCGATCAAGCGGGACGCCGTCGAGTGTGGGCGGCGGAACATACCCCGGCTGCTGCATGCGGTCTCCAGTTGTGCGGATGACCCTGAGGTCGACGGTGTGGCCTTGGGCGCGGAGGAGGTCGGCGATGTGATGGCTTTGCCAGAGGGCGAGTTGCGAGCCGCGGGTGCCGATGCGAAGTGTAGCCATGACGTGTGCTAAGGATACGGCAATGGCGTAGAGTGCTGGAATGGCTTGGGTTACCAGGGTTGGGGAATGGCGGCGGAGGGCGGCGGCGGAGGTGGGATGCCTGCTTTTTGAGGCGACGGATGGGGGTGCGCGGGAGGGTAAGACAGTGTTTTTTAAGGCTCCGCAAGGGGTATTGGAGGCCTATTCCGCTGCAGAGTTGCAGGGGTTAATGGGGTCTTTGGAGGGGGCACTGCGGGGGGGCTCCTGGGTGGCGGGGTATGTGACGTACGAAGGGGCGTGTGCCCTGCTGGGGCTGCCCCCCCTGCAAAAACCTATCGGAAGACTGGCGTGGTTTGGGGTGTACGGAGCGCCGGAGGAGATGGACGGCGAAGGGCTTGAGGCGGAGGGCGAGGTGCAGCGGTTTCCGCTGTGCCTGGAGATGGAGGTTGGGCCGGCGGAGTATGCGAGGCGGGTGCGCCAAGTGCAGGCCTGGCTGGCTGAGGGGCAGAGCTACCAGATGAACCTGACGACGACGCTGCGGGCGGGATTTCGGGGCGACGCGCTCGCGCTCTATGAGTCGTTGGCGCGGTCGCAGCCCTCTGCCTATACGGCGCTGCTGCACACGGCGGAGGGCGAGCGGGTGCTGTCGTTTTCGCCGGAGATGTTGTTTCGGCTGGAGCAAGGGGGTCGGGTGGTGACGCGACCGATGAAGGGCACGGCACCCCGAGACGAGGAGGAGGACTGGCTGCGGCGCGACACGAAGAGCCGGGCGGAGCATGTGATGATCGTGGACCTGCTGCGGAACGATCTGGGCCGGGTGTGCGAGGCGGGATCGGTGGCCGTGGAGGAGATGTTTGCGGTGGAGCGATACCGGACCCTGTTGCAGATGACCTCGACGATTGCGGGGCGGCTGCGACCTGGGACGGGGCTGGGGGAGGTGATGCGGGCGCTGCTGCCGGCGGGGTCGATGACGGGTGCGCCGAAGCGACGGACGGTCGAGCTGCTGCGGGAGGTGGAGGGTCGGCCGCGCGGGATCTACAGTGGGGCGATCGGGTTTGCGGGACCGGAGGGACAGGCGGTGTTCAGTGTGCCGATCCGAACCGTGGAGCTGGGCGGCGACCGGTTGCGGATGGGTGTGGGCGGAGGTGTGGTGGCAGATTCGCGACCGGAGGCAGAGTGGGCGGAGTGCTGGCTGAAGGCGAGATTTCTGACGGAGGTTGGCGAGCCGTTTGAGGTGGTGGAGACGATGCAGTGGAACGGATCGCATTACTTGTGGCTCGAGGAGCACATGGATCGGCTGGAGCCTTCGGCGGGGGCGCTGGGCTACCGGTTTGACCGGTCGCAGACGGTGCAGCGGCTCCAGGCGTTTGGTCGCGGGCTGCGCGGGGCGAGGAGGGTGCGGCTGACGCTGGCGCGGGATGGAGCGATGCGGCTGGAGGACTCGGCGCTGGAGCTGTGGGACGAGCCGCTCCAAGTAAGCCTGGCGCGAGAGCCGGTGTGGTCGGGGGACACGTTTTTGATGCACAAGACGACGTTTCGGCCGGTATATGACGGGGAGCTGGGGCGGGTGCGGGCGGAGGGCTTCCAGGAGGCCTTATTTGCCAACGAGAGGGGCGAGCTGACGGAGGGCGCGATCAGCAGTGTGGTGCTGCGCGTGGGTGGGCGGTGGGTGACGCCGCCGATCTCCGCCGGTGTGTTGCCGGGGGTGGCGCGCGGTATTCTGCTGCGGCGCGGCGAGGCGGAGGAGCGTGTGGTGCTGGAGGGGGAGCTGGAGGGGGCGGAGGCGGTGGTGATGGTGAACGGAGTGCGGGGTGTGGCGCAGGTGCGGCGGATGCGGATGCGCGATGGGGCGGTACGGGAGTGGGGGCCGGTGGAGGGCTTGCCGCGGCTTTCGTAGGAGATTGCTGCGAGAGGTTCTCCGCGCGGGCGTCACGAGGGCGGTTTCGTCGTGGTGGGCTGTTGATATTTCGTGTGGGCGAGTGACGACTGGAAGGGCAAGGAGCTAACGCAGAACTCCCTCCAAGAATGACGATTACGAGGCGTGGCCTGATTGCCGCGGCGGTGGTGGCGGGGGTGAGATTGCAGGAGCTGCAAGGAAACGGAGTCTGGGGAGGTGCTGAAGCTAACGCGAGCCTTCCAGGAGGATGTTGACGAGGCGTCGGGCGCTCGCTTCCCAGCCCGGCAAGGAGGTCGTGTGGAAGATGCCAACGAGCCCGCGAACGATGTCGTTCGGATCGAGATCGGCTCGGAGGTCGCCACGGTCAATGGCCTCCTGGACCAAGCCGCGGAAGGTGCTGTGGATGAGGCTGCGGGTTCCCTCCATCAGGCGCACTGACCCACCGGGGACGGAGTCCATGGCCGGCAGGATGAGCCATTTCTCGGCGACGTGGTCGACGAAGAGAAGCATCCAGGCGCGCAGGGCCTCGAGCGGTCGCATGGTGCGGGCGAAGTTTCCGGCGGCTGCGGTCAGCTTTTCGACTTCACTTCGGTAGACCTCCTCGATGAGGGCGTCGCGCGTGGGGAAGTGCCGGTAGAGGGTTCCAGAGCCAACCTCCGCGCGGCGGGCGATGTCGTCGAGCGTCGCGTCTGCTCCGTGGTCTGTGAAGGCTTCGCGCGCGACCTCCAGAATGCGTTCGCGATTTCGTTGCGCGTCCGCTCGGGGCCTGCGTGGGACCGAGGCTGGCGGGGACTGCTTAGGCATAGCTGGATTCTCTCAGAGGGTTTCTGCAACCGGAGACGCTCTCCGCCCCTCTTATAAGCGGAGACCGCTTCCGGTTATGGCGGAGGCTAAACGTACACACCCTTGGCGCGGCATGGAGAGGTCGGGCCGGGATAACAGAGTTGGGAGAGGGTTATGCGAGTTTTCGTTACGGGAGCAACAGGATTTATCGGGACGGAGCTGGTTAAGGAGCTGATCGCCGCAGGTCACCAGGTGCGGGGGTTGACGCGCAGCGAGGCGGGCGCGGAGCCGTTGCAGGCGGCGGGTGCGGAGGTGCACCGAGGCACGCTGCAGGATCTGGATAGTCTGCGTCGCGGTGCGCAGGGGATGGATGCGGTGGTGCACCTGGCGTTCAACCACGACGATATGTCGAAGTTTGCCGAAAACGGACGGGACGAGCGTGCGGCGATTGAGGCGCTTGGGTCTGTGCTGGAGCCGGGCAAGTTGCTGGTGGTGACGTCCGGCACGGGGCTGGCGAGCGGCGGTCCGGGGCACGTGCGCGTGGAGAGCGATCCACCGGCGAGCTCGGACGCTCTGCCTCGGCAGCCGGAGGGCGCGGCGCGCGCCGTGGCGGAGCGCGGTGTCCACGTGGGGATTGTGCGGCTGCCTCAGGTCCATGACACGCGCAAGCAAGGGCTGGTTTCGTTTCTCACAGAGACGGCGCGACAGAAGGGGCTTTCGGCCTATGTCGGCGACGGCTCGAACCGCTGGGCGGCCGCCCCGCTGGCGGACGTGGCGCGCCTGTATCGGCTGGTGGTGGAGCAGACCGGGCCCGGCGTGACGGTGTACCACGCGGTGCAGGAGGAAGGTGTGCCGATGCGCGAGATTGCGGAGACGATCGGCAGGGGGCTGAAGGTACCGGTGGTGTCGCTGGACGAGGCGAAGGCGGCTGAGCACTTTAGCTGGCTGGCGCATTTTGCTGGTTCAGATATGCCTGCTTCGAGCGCGTGGACGCGAACGAGGCTGGGTTGGGAGCCGACCGGGCCGGGGCTGATCGAGGACCTGACGAAGATGAAGTATTTCTGAGCGACTGTGCCGGGTTTGTCGCGCTGACGAGAAGAGGCCCTGTTTCCGGACGGGGTCTTGTTTCATGCGCGAGTGGTGGGAGCTAGTCGGCTTCGGGGTTTGGGTTGCGGGTGGTGGGGTTGGTGTAGATGGCCGTGAGGTCTTCGAGGAGGCGCGTGTTGCCCTCGGCGGCGGCGGTGCGGATGGCGGTGAGGGGTGCGTGGGCGAGTTTGGCGACGAGGGAGCGGGTGAGGGCTTCGACGGCCTGTTGCTGGGCGGGGGTGAGGGTGGCGAGGCGGGAGGCGGAGCGGGCGAGTTCGGCCTGGCGGAGGGCTTCGTTGCGGCCCTGGAGATCGCGGATGACGGGGACGGCGTCGAGGGTGGAGAGGCGGTGCTGATAGCGGTCGACTTCGGCGGAGACGATGGCTTCGGCGGCGGCGGCCTCGCGGGAGCGTGAGGCGAGATTGGAGGTGGCGAGCTGCTGGAGGTCGTCGATGTCATAGACGAAGCAGCCGTCGACGTCGTTGAGGGCGGGGTCGACGTCGCGTGGGACGGCGATGTCGATGAAGAACATGGGGCGGTTGCGGCGGCGCTCGAGGAAGCGGCGGCCGTCGGCGGCGTCGAAGAGGCGTGTGCCGTGAAAGGCGGCGGCTCCGGTGGAGGTGAGGACGATGTCGGCGCGGTGGGCGTGCTGGAGGAGCTGGTCGAAGGGGATCACTTCGGTGGGAAGAGATGTGTCGCGGGCTTGAGAGAGTTGGTGCGCGAGATGATGGGCGCGGCCTTCGGTTCGGTTGCTGAGGAGGATGGTGGAGACGCCGTGTTGGATGAGGTGACGGGCGGCGAGCTCGGACATCTTGCCGGCGCCGACGATAAGGACGACCTTGCCGTTGAGAGTGCCGAAGATCTTGCGGGCGAGCTCGACGGCGACGGAGGCGACGGAGACGGAGGAGGAGCCGATGCGGGTTTCGGAGCGGACGCGCTTGGCGACGGAGAAGGCTCGTTGGAGGAGGGGGTCGAGGGTTTGACGGACGGCGCCGAGGTCGCGGGCGACGGTCCAGGACTCTTTGACTTGGCCGAGGATTTGGGCTTCGCCGACGACGAGCGAGTCGAGCGAGCTGGCGACGCGGAAGAGGTGTTGGACGGCGTCGCGCTCGCGAAAGGTGTAGAGGTGGGGGGCGAGGTGTGTGGGGGTGATGGAGCAGAAGGATTCGAGAAAGGTCTGGAGTTGGCGGGGCGGGGTGGCCTGGGTGGAGGGGTCGAGGGTGGCGAGGAGTTCGACGCGGTTGCAGGTGGAGAGGATGAGGGCTTCGTGGATGCCGGGGCGGGTGATGAGGGCGCGGGTGGCTTCGGGGAGCCGGCTGGAGGGGATGGCGAGCTGCTCGCGAAGGTCGAGGGGTGCGGTGGTGTGATTGACGCCGAGGAGGACGAGGTTTGCCTGGCGCTCCGACCGGTCCATGGGGATGAGATGATCGGGCGATTGGATGGTCTCGGGCTGGGGGCTCGCGGTCCGTGGCTTCGGGTTCATGGGGCGGTGAACCTGTGAACGGCGGAGAACTGGTTGGCGGCCCAGACGGCGAGGACGACGAGAAAGACGAAGGAGGAGAGGTAGACGGCGCGGCGGCCGCGGAGACCGGAGTGCCGGCGGATATAGATCATGCCGATGTAGGCGATCCAGAGGGCGAAGGAGAGAAGGACCTTGGGGTCGGCGAAGTAGGAGAGGCCGACGGTCTGTTCGGCGAGGGTGGAGCCGATGAGGAGGCCGGCGGTCATGCAGGGAAGGCCGAAGAGGAGGGCCTTGAGGCCGAGCTGGTCGGTGGTTTCGAGTGGAGGAAGGCCGCGAAGGGCGGGCTGCTTGTGTTTGAGGCGACGTTCCTGAAGGAGGTAGAGAACGGAGGCGAGCAGCGAGACCAGAAGCGCGGCATAGGCGGCGAGGAGAAGGGCGATATGCAGAAAGATCCAGCCCGAGTGCGCGAGGGGGATGGACTCAGTGCCCGGGCGGAAGGCGGGAGAGAGCGTGAGGAGGGTTGTGAGAGGGAGGAGGAAGATGCCGGGGGCGACGGTGCGGTACCGCAGATAGATGAGGAGGAAGGCTGCGGCGAGGAGGAGGGCAAGGAGGCTTTGGGTCTCGTGGCGATCGACGGGCAGCAGATGGTGGGCGGCGTTGAGCGCCTCGGCGAGCGAGACAAAGTGGAAGAGGAGGGCGGTGGTGGTGAGGGGGATGGCGAGGTGGCGCCAGCGTGGCCGGTCGTAGAGTGCCGCCGGGACGACGGCGAGGGCCGCGACGGCATAGAGCAGGACGGCGATGCGGAGCCAGAAGAGCGACATAGGGGGGCCGTGGCCAACACCTAGTTTAGCGCGGCGTGTCTCTGGACAGGGGTGTCGCTAAGCTTTGAGCCAGTCTTCGAGGCGGCGCTCGCAGTAGACGCGAGAGACGAAGGCCGGTTTTTCCAGGATGTGAACGGTAAGTGTGTTGTTGGAGTGGGTGTAGGCGGCGGTGAGACCGTCGCGATGAATTTTGCCGACGGGACCTGAGAGCGCGATGCCCTGCCTTCCGAGCTCTTCTGCCTTGGCACGGAACTGTGCCTCTGTCATCTCGACCATCACCATCTGTCCAATCTTCCTCTTCACAGCTTAGACGGTGGGGATCGTCCTGGGTTTTGCTCGGGGCCCTGGGGATTCCTTATCGTATGCTGAGGCCGCGATGCAATTTCCACCGGGAGAGGAAAAGGTTGGCCTGGGCGCGGGTCAGGGCTTGGTTGAGGGCGCGCTCACGCCGGCGATGCGTCAGTATCGATCGGCCAAGGAGGCGCACCCCGACGCCCTGTTGTTCTTTCGCATGGGGGATTTTTACGAGCTGTTCTTTGAGGATGCTCTCGTGGCGTCGCGGGAGCTGCAGCTGACGTTGACGGCGCGTGATAGGCAGCGTGCCGTGCCGATGTGCGGTGTGCCGTACCACGCAGCGGAGGGGTATCTGCAGCGGCTGTTGCGGCGAGGGTACCGGGTTGCCATATGCGAGCAGATGGAGGACCCGAAGCTCGCGAAGGGGGTGGTGAAGCGCGAGGTCACACGGGTGCTGAGTCCCGGGACCGCGGTGGACGCGGGTCTGGACTCCGGCGAGAGCTGCTGGCTGGCGGCTGTGGCGACCGTGCCGGTGCGAGGCGGCGGGGTGAGTCTGGGGCTGGCGTTCCTGGATCTGTCGACGGGGGAGTTTCGCGCAACGGAGTTTCGCGGGGACGCAGCACGAGCGCAGGCGATGGACGAGCTGGGAAGGATGCGGCCGGTGGAGTTGCTGCTGCCGGACGGGGCTGAGTTGCAGGACGGCAGGACGGGCCGACTGGAGCTCGATCCGGGTGAGTCGGAGGCCGCGCAGGAGTGGGCTGGGGTGGAGTCGGTGCGGACGCGAACGCGGCTGGATGGGTTTGTGTTCCTCCCCGACCATGCCGGGCCGACGCTGATGCGTCAGATGAAGGTGGGCACGCTGGACGGGATGGGGCTGACGGGGCATGAGGCGGCGATTGGGGCGTGCGGGGCGGTGGTGGAGTACCTGCGACGGACGCAGGCGGGAGCGCTGGAGCACGTGGACCGAATCCGGTTCTATGACCGAGTCGGGTGCCTGGAGCTGGATGCGGTGACGGTGCGCAATCTGGAGGTGGTGGAGCCACTCTTTGCGGGCGAGGGCCCCGGGACGACCCTGCTGGCGGCGGTGGATGGGTGTTCGACGGCGATGGGGCGGCGCATGTTGCGGAGCACGCTGTTGCGGCCGGGAGGCGATCTGCGGAGCGTGGAGGAGCGGCTGGAGGCGGTGGCGGAGGTGGTGGGCGATCTGCGTGGGCGGGAGGGTCTGCGGGAGGCAATGGAGGGTGTGCTGGATCTGGAACGCCTGCTGGGGCGGGTGGCGCTAGACTCCGCGGGTCCGCGGGAGCTGGTTGGTTTGGGACGAGCGCTGGCGCGGATGCCGGAGGTTTTGGAGCGAAGCAGGGTCTTTGCGGCACGGCAGTGGGAGCAACTGCAGGAGGGCTTCGACGCCCTGGAGGATGTGAGTGGGCGGGTGCTCCAGCGCCTGGTGGAGGAGCCGCCACCGAGTCTGGCGGACGGCGGTGCGATCCGGGCTGGGGTTTCGGCGGAGTTGGATGAGCTGCGTGGCTTGGGGCAGGATGCGCGACAGGCAGTCGCGGCGATTGAGGAGAGAGAGCGGGCGCGGACAGGCATTGGAAGCTTGAAGGTTCGGTTCAACAATGTCTTCGGGTACTACCTGGAGGTGACGCGAACGCACGCCAAGGCTGTGCCAGCGGACTATGAACGGAGGCAGACGCTGGTGAACGCGGAGCGGTATACGACGCCGGAGCTGAAGGGTTTGGAGGAGCGCATTCTGCGCGCGCAGCAGAAGATGCTGGAGCTGGAGCGGGCGATCTTCGGCGAGTTGCGTGGGGAGGTGCTGCGGGCGGCGGGGCGGATTCGTGAGACCTCGCAGCGGGTGGCGGAGATGGATCTGCTGCGGAACTTTGCTGAGCTAGCGGTGCGGGGCGGCTGGTGCCGACCGGTGGTGGACGGGAGTGGGGTTCTGGAGATCGTGGGCGGGCGGCACCCGGTAGTGGAGCGGCAGCTGGAGGAGAGTGGGGGCGGGCGCTTTGTGCCGAACTCGTTGCATTTGTGCGCGGGCGCGAGTGATGGGGCCGAGGGCTCGATCGCGCTGATCACGGGGCCGAATATGGGCGGCAAGAGCACGTATCTGCGAACCGCCGCACTGCTTGTGATTCTGGCGCATGCGGGATCGTTTGTGCCGGCAGCGGCGATGCATGTGGGGCTTGTGGACCGGGTGTTCACGCGTATTGGAGCGAGCGATAACGTGGCTCGCGGGCGATCCACGTTTATGGTCGAGATGACGGAGACGGCGGCGATCCTGAACCTGGCGACGGAGCGATCGCTGGTGCTGCTGGACGAGATGGGGCGGGGTACGGCGACGTTTGACGGGCTTTCGCTGGCGTGGGCGGCGGTGGAGTTTTTGCATGATGAGATACGGGCGAGGACGTTGTTTGCGACGCATTACCATGAGCTGACGCTTCTGGCAGAGCGGCTGCCGCGATTGCGAAATCTGCGGGTGACGGTGCGCGAGGCGGGGGGGAGCATCGTGTTTCTGCACGGAGTGGAGACAGGCTCGGCGAGCAAGAGCTATGGGCTGGAGGTTGCACGACTGGCGGGCTTACCGGAGCGCGTCATCGGCCGGGCTCGCCAGGTGTTGGCGGCGCATGAGCAGGCAGAGACCGCGCAGGTGCGGACGGAGCGGGCGCGGGCCGCGGGTGCGGGACCGGTGCCGGCGCTGCAGATGACGATGTTTACGCCGTTGTCGCAGCGCGTGGTGGACCGGCTGGAGGCGCTCGATGTGGACAGCATGACCCCTCGAGAGGCTCTGGGGCTGCTGGCAGAGTTGCAAGCGGAGCTACGCGGGTGAGGGGGAGCGGGCGCGGCAAGGCGATGACGGTGGCGGGCGTGATGAGCGGGACGTCCGCGGACGGGATCGATGTGGCGGTGTGTCGTGTGGGGCCGAGCCGGCGGGGTGTGCCGCGGTGGAAGCTGGTGGGGCATAGGGCGTTTCCCTTCCCCAACGCGGTACGGGAGGCGGTCTTGCGGGCGATGGACGCGGAGAGCATCGCGGTTGCGGAGCTGGCGCGGCTGAGCTGGCGACTGGGCGCGCTGTATGCAGATGCGGTGGAGGGGACGGCGCGCTCGCTTGGTGTGACGGTGGAGCTGGTTGGATGCCATGGCCAGACGATCTATCACCAGACCAAGGCGGAGCGGTATCTGGGCGCGGAGGTGCGGGCGACCTGGCAGACGGGCGAGGCGGCAGAGATTGCGGAGCGCATGCGATGTCCTGTGGTGAGCGATCTGCGGCCGGCGGATCTGGCAGCGGGCGGGCAGGGAGCGCCGCTGGTGCCGATGTTTGACTGGGCGGTGTTGCGCGATGCGCGGGTGCACAGAGTGCTGTTGAACCTGGGTGGGATCGCGAATGTGACCGCGATCGGCTCGGGGACGGAGCTGGACAGGGTGCTGGCGTTCGATACGGGGCCGGGAAACATGGTGATTGATGGGTGCATGCAGATGCTCTACAACGCGCCCTATGACGCGGGAGGCGAGGTGGCAGTGCACGGCAAGGTATATGCCGGGGAGGTGATGGCGGCGATGCGCGACGGCTTCTTTGGCAGGATTCCGCCGAAGAGCTGCGGACGGGAGCAGTTTGGCTCGGAGTTTGTGCGGACGTTTGTGGAGCGATGCCGCAGGGCGGGCGCGGAGGATGCGGATATTGTGGCGACGGCGACGGCACTGACCTCAAGCTCGGTGGTGGAGGCGTTTGAGAGCTTTGTCAGACCACACTTCCCTGCTCGACCGGCGCGGAGATGGGAGCTGGTGGTCTCGGGTGGCGGCGTGAAGAACAGGGCGCTGGTGGGTATGCTGGAGGGTGCCTTCGGCGAGAGGGATGTGACGGTGCGGAGGTCAGACGAGTTGGGCATTGCGCCGGAGGTGAAGGAGGCTGCGGCCTTCGCGATGCTTGCGTGGCTGACATGGGTGGGACTGCCCGGGAATGTGCCGTCAGCCACGGGGGCAAGGCGGCCTGTGGTGCTGGGAAAGGTGAGCTTTGGGTAGAACGTGGTTGCACCTGGCGATCCTTGGATTGAGCTTGGGCATGGTGAGCTTGGGCATGGTGGGCTGTCGTGGAGCGCGACCGGATCGAACGGTGGCTGTTGTGGCGATCGAATCGAGCCCAACGAGCCTCGATCCGAGGGTGGGGACGGACGCGCAATCGGAACGGATCGATGAACTGATCTTTGACCCGCTGGTGCGAAAGGATGAGCATTTTCTGATGCGGCCGGCGCTGGCCGAACGGTGGGAGCAGACGGATGCGAGGACGTGGGTCTTTCACCTGCGGCGGGGCGCGCGCTTTCACGATGGACGGCCGGTCGAGGCGGAGGATGTAGCGTGGACCATTCGGTCGATGACCGACGGAACCGTGGTGACAGCCAAGGGTGGGGCCTTCGCCGGGGTGGAACGGCTGGAGGTACGCGACCCTGGGACGCTGGTTGTGCACCTGCGGAAGCCGGACGCCAGCTTGCTGTTCAACCTGAGCGATGGGCTGTTTGGGGTGGTGCCGCGGGGCGCGGGGCGGGAGTTGGCGCGGGCACCTGTGGGATCGGGGCCGTTTCAGTTTGTGAGCGAGGCGGAGGACAAGGAGGTGGTGCTGCGGCGAAACGATCTTTACTGGGACGGGCCGGTGAAGCTGCGCGGAGTACGGTTCGCGGTCGTGCCGGACGCGATTACAACGGCGCTGGAGCTGGAGAAGGGTGGCGTGGACGCGGAGAGCAATGCGATCACGCTGGATATGGTGCACGCGTTGCGCGGGCGGCGGGGTCTGCGGATCGAGACGGGGCCGAGTTCCATGGTGATGTACCTGAACCTCAACACGACGGATGGAGCACTGGCGGACGTCAGGGTGCGCCAGGCGATTGCGTGTGCGATTGATCGAAGGGCGATTGTGGATGCGCTGTGGCGTGGGCAGGCGCGGCTGGCGCAGAGCCTGCTGCCGCCGGAGCATTGGGCGCATGCACCGGCTGATGAGCTGGCGCGGTATCCCTGGGATCCGGCGCGCGCCCGAAGCCTGCTGGATGCAGCGGGGTTTCGGCCGGACGCGCAGGGGGTGAGGCTGCGGCTGACGATGAAGACGAGTACGGACGAGACGACACGGCTGATGGCGCTGATCCTGCAGCAGCAGATGCGGGCGGTGGGGATTGAACTCGGGGTTCGGGCAGCGGAGTTTGGGACGTTCTATGCAGACATCACACGGGGTGCGTTTCAGATGTATGCTTTGCGATGGATCGGGTCGAATGAGGATCCGGACATCTTCCGCTACAGCTATGCAAGCAGCATGGTGCCGCCTCGTGGGGGGAATCGGGGGCACTTCCAGGATGCCCAGCTGGACAGTCTGCTGGCAGGGGCGGAGGCTGCGGCGAGTGAGGAGGAGCAGCGCCGGTTGTACGTCGACGTGCAACGGAGATTGTCGGTGGAGGTGCCGACGGTTCCGCTTTGGTATCCGAACAATGAAGTAGTACGCACAGAGCGCCTGCGGGGCGTGACGCCGACCGTGAACGGCAGTTATGACTGGTTGCGGTCGGCGTGGATTGAGTAGGTAGAGCGGAGGCAGTGATCAGGGATGCGAGGTGAGCGGCCGCATGCGATCGATGGCTAGATTCAGGTTCAGGACGTTGACACGGGGCTCGCCCAGAAGCCCAAACTGCCGCGGCGTGACGGACTGGATCACGAGATCACGCAGGTTGGCCGGGTCAAGATGCCGTTCTGCCGCGATTCGAGGCACCTGGTACAGGGCCGCTGCCGGGGTGATGTCGGGATCGAGACCCGAGGCGGACGCCGTGACCAGATCGACGGGGACATCGGTGCCGGTGGATTCGCTCTTCACGGATGCGGCGACTCGATCGGTAAGAGCCTTGCTAGTGGGACCGAGGTTTGAGCCTGAGGAAGACGAGGCATCGTAGCCGGTGCCTGCCGCGGAGGGGCGACTGTGGAAGTAGCCCGCACCTGTGAAGGATTGTCCAATCAGGCTGGAGCCGATGATGGTTCCGTTGCGGCGAATCAGTTGTCCGTCTGCCTTGGCACGCATGGTTGCCTGGGCGATGGCGGTGATCGCGAGAGGGTAGACAATGCCGAGCAAGAGCGCCGTGCACAACGTGTAAAGCGCGGCAGTGATGATGTGGTTCTTCACGTGAATTCCTTTCGAGCTCGATATGTCAGGCGAGGTGCAGGGCCGTGATGGCGATGTCAATGACCTTGATCCCGATGAAGGGGACGATGATGCCGCCGAGACCGTAGAGCAGCAGATTGCGCTGAAGCAGAGCAGCAGCAGACATGGGCGTGTATCGCACGCCGCGGAGCGCAAGCGGAATGAGACCGACGATGATAAGGGCGTTGAAGATGACGGCCGCTAATATGGCGGACTCCGCATTGTGCAGGTGCATGACGTTGAGCGAGTTGAGCACCGGAAAGACTCCTGCAAACATGGCTGGGATGATGGCGAAGTATTTTGCGATGTCGTTGGAGATGCTGAAGGTGGTGAGTGCGCCGCGCGTCATCAGCAACTGCTTGCCGATGGCGACGATCTCGATGAGCTTGGTCGGGTTCGAGTCCAGATCGATCATGTTTCCGGCCTCTTTGGCAGCCTGCGTGCCGGAGTTCATCGCGACACCCACATCGGCCTGCGCCAAGGCAGGGGCATCATTGGTGCCGTCTCCGGTCATCGCCACAAGCTTCCCCGAGGCCTGTTCGCGCTTGATCAGATCCATCTTGTCTTTCGGCTTGGCTTCGGCGAGGAAGTCGTCGACGCCTGCCTCGCGGGCGATCGCGGCGGCAGTTAAGGGATTGTCTCCGGTGATCATGACGGTGCGGATGCCCATGGAGCGGAGCTGGTCGAAGCGCTCACGCATTCCACCCTTCACCACGTCCTTGAGATAGATGACGCCCAAGGCACGGCCGTTCTCTGCCACCACGAGCGGCGTCCCGCCCTTGCGCGCGATCTCCTCGACGGCGGCGCGGACCTCCTGAGGCAGTGGAGCGCCGTGCTCCTCCAGGTATCGTGCGATCGCATCCACGGCACCCTTGCGGATGCTGCGGCCTTCCAGTTCGATCCCGCTCATACGTGTTGTTGCAGAGAATGGGATGAACTCGGCATTAAGAGAGGCAAGTTCGCGCCCGCGCAGGTTGTACTGGTCTTTCGCGAGGACGACGATGGAGCGGCCTTCGGGTGTCTCATCCGAGAGGGACGAGAGCTGTGCTGCATCTGCGAGATGCTGTGCGGGGATGCTGGGCGCAGGGACGAACTCAGCGGCCTGGCGATTGCCGATGGTGATTGTCCCAGTTTTATCGAGCAGAAGTGTGTTTACGTCACCTGCTGCCTCGACCGCGCGTCCGGAGGTGGCGAGGACGTTGTGCTGCACCAGGCGATCCATGCCTGCGATCCCGATGGCCGACAGGAGACCGCCGATGGTAGTTGGAATGAGACAGACCAACAATGAGATGAGGACGAACACCGTCTGCGGCGCGCCCGAGTACAGTGCGAACGGCTGCAACGTGACCACCGCGAGCAGGAAGATGATCGTTAGACCGGCGAGCAGAATGTTGAGCGCGATCTCGTTGGGCGTTTTCTGACGCTCCGCCCCCTCGACCAGGGCGATCATGCGATCGAGAAAGGTCTCTCCGGGATTTGAACTGATGCGGATCGTGATGAGATCGGAGAGGACACGGGTGCCGCCGGTGACGGCTGATCGATCTCCGCCCGCCTCGCGGATCACAGGAGCAGATTCACCGGTGATGGCGGATTCATCGACCGACGCCACGCCCTCCGTGACCTCTCCGTCACCCGGGACCATTTGCCCGGCGGCGACGCGAACGAGGTCGCCGGCCCGAAGCTGCGAGGATGGCACATCCTCGATGCTCCCCGATCGCGTGAGGCGATATGCCGTGGTTTCGGATTTGGCCTGCCGCAACGCATCCGCCTGCGCCTTTCCTCGACCTTCCGCCATGGCTTCGGCGAAGTTGGCGAACAGCACGGTGAACCAGAGCCAGAGCGTGATTTGCAGATCGAACCTGAAGTGTCCTCGTCTGGTCGCGAGATCAGCTATCAGCAGCACACTCGTCAGGACACTTCCGAGCTCGACGACGAACATGACGGGGTTCTTCATCATGCTGCGTGGGTTCAACTTTGCGAGGGCATCGAAGCCGGCGCGACGGACGATTTGCCTATCGAACAGGGATCGTCTCTTTGCTTGTGTTGGCATAGAAGGCTCCGTGAAATGCGTTAGAAGCTTTGGCCTGCACGCATCAGCAGATGTTCCAGGATGGGACCGAGTGAGAGCGCGGGGAAGAAGGTGAGTGCACCCAAGATGACGATGACGCCCGTGAGCAGGATCGTGAAGAGGGGGGTGTTGACTGGAAACGTCCCAGACGTTGCCGGCACGCTCTTTTTCGCGGCCAGATTACCTGCGATCGCCATCATGGGGATGATCATCATGAAGCGGCCGAAGAACATCGCCAGGGCGAGCGAATAGTTGTACCAGTGTGTGTTGGCGTTGAGCCCTGCGAAGGCCGAGCCGTTGTTGCCCGTTGCGGATGTGTACGCATAGAGGATTTCGCTCAACCCATGCGGCCCCTGGTTCGTAAGGCTTGAAAGCCCGAGGTGCGGCATACGGACGCTTACTGCTGCGAACCCCAGGATGAGCAGGGGAAAGATAAGCAGGTAGAGCATGGCCATTTGTACGTCGTAGGCTTCGATCTTTTTTCCCAGATACTCGGGCGTGCGGCCCACCATGAGTCCCGCGATAAAGACGGACAGCACGACAAAGACGAGCATGCCGTACAGCCCGGCGCCGACCCCGCCGAAGACAACCTCGCCGAGCAGAATGTTTACCATCGGCACCATGCCGCCCAGAGGAGTGAAGCTGTCATGCATGCTGTTGACTGCCCCGCAGCTCGCATCCGTAGTTACGGTGGCGAAGAGTGCTGAGTTCGCGATACCGAACCGCACCTCCTTGCCCTCCATGTTGCCGCCGCTCTGCAGTACTGAGGCGTGCGCATCCACACCGTGCAGGAGGGGGTTGGCGTGCGACTCGGCCCAGTAGCTCGTGAGTGTGCCGGCGAACCAGAGGACCACCATGGCCGCGAGTACCGCCCAGCCGTGCCTCGGCGAGCCGACCATCTGCCCAAGCGTGACGCAGAGGCCCGCTGGGATCAGAAAGATCGAGAGCATCTGCAGAAGATTCGAGAGGGGCGTGGGGTTTTCAAACGGATGCGCGCTGTTTGCGTTGAAGAAGCCGCCGCCGTTTGTACCGAGCATCTTGATGGCTTCCTGCGAGGCGACCGGACCCTGTGCGATGGTCTGCGTCGTGACGGTGGATGATGTCCCGTTTGCGGCAGTACTCTTTTGCGCTTCGATGAGCTTGGCCGTGTCAAACGGCTTCAGGTTCTGCACCACGCCCTGTGACACAAGGGCAAGTGCGAATACGAGCGAGATGGGCAGAAGGATGCGAAGCGTGCCACGCGTCAGATCCACCCAGAAGTTTCCTAGCGTGCTGGCCTCCCTGCGCGCGATGCCGCGAATGAAGGCGATCGCCAGAGCGAGCCCGACTGCGGCGGACCAGAAGTTGTGCGTGGCTAGACCGAGCATCTGCGTGAGATAGCTCATCGTTGACTCTGGGGTGTAGCTCTGCCAGTTTGTGTTCGTTGTGAAGGAGATGGCAGTATTCAGCGCCAGAGCCGGTTCCACATTTGCCAGGTGCTGCGGATTGAGTGGCAGCCATGCCTGCGTGCGTTCGACGATGTAGGTCAGAGCCAGAGTGGCGGCGCTGAAGGTCAACATCGCTGCCGTGTACTGGGTCCAACGCATCTCTTTTTCGGGTTGAATGCGAGCCACACGGTAGAGCAGCCGCTCCACCGGCCCGAAGACTGGATCGAGGAAGGTTCTTCGATTCTCGAAGACCGCCGCCATGTAAGAGCCCATCGGCTTTGCCAGGAGGAGAACCGCGCCGATGAAGAAACAGATTTGTAACCAGCCGTTGAGTGTCATGGTTTAGAACTTCTCCGGGCGAAGCAGAGCGTAGGTGAGATAGACCAAAAGCAGCGCGGAGACAACAAGGAGGATGGCGTTCAGGATCATGCTTTCCTCTCTCTCAGGTGGTCGCAGGCACGGGTATAGAGAAGGCCGAGCCCGAAGAGTGCAACGAGGGAAAGACCGGAGACGATGTCCAGCATTGAAGGTTTACCTCACTGGTTACTTTGATTGGTTGCGTCCTGCAGGCGAGCGCCCCGGTGCATGTAGCGGTGCTGTGCAGAACCTGAGAGTCGGACGCAGTATGTCCTGAGGTCGCGCCCAGGACGCCCGCGTGAGACTCGGAAGACGAACTGCGTTAGCTGCGGGCGATGTGCCTCATGTTTGCCTCAGCTCCTATTGAAGAGCGAGAAGGCATGAAAAGTCCGTAGGGGAAATGTAAAGAGTGAGTAAGTGCTACTCAGCCGATAAACCGGTCGCGACCAGCCGGTAGCCTATCCAAGGCTCGCTGTGGATGTAACGTACTCCGTTTCCGCGATCGAGCTTCTTCCGCAGTTGCCCGACTAGAACCCGTAGGTACTCGGGTTGATCTTCGGCGCTGCTTCCCCAGATGCTCCGCAGCAGGACCTTGTGCGTGAGGACACGATCCGCATTGGCGAGCAGAAGTGCGAGCAGATCAAACTCTTTCGGTGTGAGATGAAGGACCTGACCGCGCAGGGTCGCCATGTGGGTAGCGGTATCCAGTGTGAAGTCGCCGACGTTGTGCCGTCCGGAGGACGGCGGCGATTCGTCTGGAAATCGGCGCAGTTGCGCACGGACTCGCGCGAGCAGTTCCGCCATACTGAACGGCTTGGTCAGATAGTCATCGGCACCTGCATCGAGTGCGGCTACCTTCATCATGTCCGTATTGCGCACACTCAAGACAATGATTGGTGTCAAGGAGAGCTTTCGAACTTGCTGCGTCAGTTCAAGGCCGTTCATCAGAGGCATGGCGAGGTCCGTGATGATCAAATCCGGCTTGCTTACTGTAAATTCGTCGAGAGCTTTTGCGCCGTTTTCTGCAGTGGAGACGGTATACCCGCTGCTTTGCAGCGCCGTCTTCAACATGCGGGTGATTTGCTTCTCGTCATCGACGGCGAGGACTCGTTTCACGAAATCTCCTGCGTTACGATGTGCAGATCGACGTGTGGCGCTTCGGCCATAAACCGTTGCAGGGCCAGATAATACAGATAGGACTGAAGTCCATGTGTGGCAGATCGACCCACAATGGCCTGAGTGATGCGGTTCTCACGCACAAACGTTGCGGTCGTGCGCGCTGTGTCCTTCCCTTTCAGGATTTCGACGTGCGCACCGAGGTTGCGTGCCAGCTGCAGCCCGGCGTCCAGGGCCAGCTTGCGCTCGCCGCCTCCATCTCGTGTGTTCTCGACATGGAGCACATAGAGCTCCGCGTTGAGAGCTTCAGACAACCTGGCACCACGTGCGATCAGGTCCCTTGCCTGCGCGTTGGAGCTGATGCAAACGGCGACGCGTTCGGCGATGGACCAGTGCCCCCCTAAACGTTTCCGCTTGACATAGTCTTCCAGGGTTCGGTCCACCGCCCGGGTTACCCGTTGAAGAGCCATCTCCCGCAGCGCGATGAGGTTTCCGCGACGAAAGAAGTTCGCGAGTGAACGCTCCACACGTTCGGCCGGGTAGATGTCTCCCCGACGCATGCGAGTTACGAGAGCCTCCGGGGTGAGATCACTGAGCACGATCTCATCTGCTCGATCCAGCACCCAGTCCGGCACCTGTTCGCGTACTGTGATTCCAGTGAGGGCTTGAACACGCGGCGTCAGGCTTTCGATGTGCTGCACATTCACGGTGCTGACGACATCCACGCCGTGTTCCAGAAGTTCAAGGACGTCCTGGTAACGTTTGTGGAAGTGGCTGCCCTCCACGTTGGTATGTGCGAGTTCATCGATGAGAGCGACTTGGGGGGCACGTTGCAGAACGGCGTCGGTATCCAACTCGGTGAAGAGTGTCCCCTTGTACTCGATCTCGCGACGAGGCACCTCTTCGAGCTTGCCCGCAAGTTCCGCCGTTCCGGTGCGGCCGTGCGTCTCCACCACACCGATCACGACATCTTCGCCACGGGATCGGCGGCGGATTCCCTCGCTGAGCATGCTGAAGGTTTTGCCGACGCCCGGAGCGTAGCCGAGAAAGACCTTGAAGCGGCCGCGCCGTCGCTCCTCGGGTGATTCGTCGACGCTCCGAAGCCATTCTTCCGGTGACTTCTGCCCTTCTCCGCTCGCCTTGTTCACGCCGTAGACTAGTCCTATGAATTCGCGCCGGGTTCTCGCTGCTTCCCGCTGGGCATCGGCATTCGGCGCCCTCGCGGGAATTGTAACCGCCTACCGGCTCTGGGTACACGTCAACCCTACGACGGTCGCTTTAACCCTCGTGCTGTTCGTGCTCGTACTCGCTGCGCAGTGGGAGTTGCGCTACGCCATGGCAGTGTCGGTTGCGGCAACTGCCGCTTATAACTTTTACTTTCTGCCACCTGTTGGCACGTTCACCATTGCTGACCCGGAAAACTGGCTTGCACTCTTTACGTTTCTTGGAACCAGTGTTGTTGGCAGCCGGCTTTCCCAGAGGGCTCGGGGCGAGGCTGCGACTGCACTGAAACGTCAGCGCGAACTGGAGGTGCTTTACTTGCTCAGTCGCGAGCTGCTCCAGACCGAGAGCGTAGCCGATGCAGTGCAGGCTGTGCCAGACCTCATCAATCTTTCCACCTTTGCCGAATCTGTCGTCTTGTACCTTCTGGAGGGAGACAGGATTTACCAAGCAGGTCTGCATCCGATCACAGGCGTCGAGGTCCCTCACCTGCGTCAGACGGCGCTTACCCTCACCGCCGTGCAGCTATCTATCGGCAAGGAAGTCTTGATTCCATTGCGCACGGGCGTTCGGCCACGCGGTTTGCTCGTGATTCGGGGCGCTGGATTGTCGATGGACAGCTTCCAGGCGATCGGGGGTCTGGTGTCGATCACTCTCGATCACGCACAGGCCATTGAGGAGGCGGCGAAGAGCGAAGCCAACCGGGAGAGTGAACGGCTGCGAACTCTCATCCTCGATTCGATCACCCATGAATTGCGTACACCACTGACTTCCATCAAAGGCGCCGCCGGAGCTCTGTTGTCCGACGCTGCGCTCCGCGAGGAGGATCGTACGGAGTTGGTCAGCATTGTGGATGAAGAGGCCGACCGGTTGAATCGCCTTGTAGGACAGGCGGTCGAGCTGGCACGCATCGAGGCTCGCGACGTTCAACTTCACCTGGAATCGATTGGCATTCGCGAGCTATTCGAGGAAGCACAGGAGCATTGTGCTTCGGTCGCGGCGTCCCATACGGTTCACGTGAATCTCCCGGAGCTACCCAGGATCAACGCCGACCGCGAGCTTCTGGAGAAGGTCATCTGCAATTTGCTTGAGAACGCGGCGAAGTACTCCCCGCCGTCTTCGCCGATCTTTATTAGCGCAGAGGTAAAAAGCGGCTTTCTCGCGATCAGCATTGCGGACCGGGGAATCGGTATCGATCCTTCCGAGCAGAGCTTGATCTTTGATCGTCTCTACAGGTCGCGCACGCAGACAGAGGGGACCCCGGGTACGGGAATGGGACTTGCAATCTGTCGGGCGATTGTGGAGGGGCACCACGGGCAATTACGTGTAACGAGCCAGCTTGGCCAGGGCTCAGTCTTCACCTTCACTGTGCCGCTCGCAACCAAGGGGTGAACTCGCCCCCTCGGTGCGAGGCGAAGTCCCCAAGTTACTGAAGTTGAACGGGCCGAAGACGCCAGTGCTGGTTGCCCCCCAGGGATTCGAACCCCGATTGATCGGTTCAGAGCCGACTGTCCTACCATTGAACGAGGGGGCAAAGACTATGCGCTCACAAGGGCACGTCCGCCTTTGTGAGTGTACTGGCCGGGCCTCAGAGGGTCAAACGCGGTATGTGGCTCGAGGCCGATACAATCAAGGTGTGACGACGATGACAGCGCTGAGCCGATCAGGTGTGGGGAGGTCCAGTTCCCTGCTGCCGCGGTACGCTTGGCTGGTTGTTGGTTGGAACGTCCTGACGATCCTGTGGGGTGCACTGGTACGAGCTACCGGTTCCGGTGCAGGCTGCGGAAATCACTGGCCACTGTGTAATGGCCAGGTTGTTCCGCTCTCGCCGCGGGTTGACACGGTGATTGAGTTCACGCATCGGTGCATGACGGGCGGGGCGACGCTTGCCGTTTTGCTGCTGCTGATTGGAACCTTTCGGTCAACACGAGGTGAGACTCGATGGACACCTGTGAGGTGGGCGGCGGTGGCTTCCACCGTCTTGCTGTTGAACGAGGCGCTTCTGGGTGCGCTGCTGGTCAAACTCGGGTATGTGACGACGAACCGCAGTGTGGGAAGGGTCGTGCTGCTGTCGATTCATTTGTCTAACACGATGCTTCTTCTGGCCGCGCTGGTGCTGACAGCCGTGCTGCTCGGGCGCAACGTCCGGTGGACGGAGCTACGGTTGCGTGGCACGGAGCTTGGCATGGTGTTGGTTGGGTTGGCAGGGACGCTGGTTGTGGCGGTGAGCGGAAGCATGGCAGCGCTCGGAGACACGCTGTTTCCTGCCTCGAGTCTGCGGCAGGCGCTGGCCCAGGATTTATCCCGTTCGGCACCGCTGCTGATTCGCGTGCGCTGGATTCATCCCAGCAGTGCGGTGATCGCGGCGGTGTATCTCGTCTGGTTAATGCGCGGCGCGATCAGGCGCGGTCTCGGCGGAATGGTACGGTTGCTCGGGGGATTGCTTGTGCTGCAGTTCGTTTTGGGCGGTCTGGACGTCCTCCTGCTGGCTCCTGTGTGGCTGCAGCTGGTGCACCTGGCGGGAGCGGATGCCTTTTGGATTGTGCTGGTGACGGTTTCAACGCTGATGTTGCTGCATGGTGCGCCAGCCACGGTTGAAACAGGGCCGCGCCGGGCAAGCTAGACGAGCTCGTTCGGGCAGGTTGGATGGCGGGCTGCCCTTTAACATGAGCGAGGTAAGGTAGACCTCACCCTATGAGCCGATCGAAGCGGAACGAGTCGCAGAAGACCACCACGACAGATCCGATCGCCGCCATGCAGAGCGGTGAACCGGTAGAGAAACAACGCTCGACGAAGGCGCGAACTGCGAAGAAAAAGGTCCCCGATGTCGCCGCGTCGTCAGATGTTGAGACAAAGTTTTTCAGCCGCGACGAGAGCTGGCTCCGCTTTAATCAGCGAGTGCTGGAAGAGGCGCAGGACCCGGCCAATCCCCTGCTGGAGCGGGTGAAGTTCCTGGCGATCACCGCGTCGAACCTGGATGAGTTCGTCGAGATCCGAGTTGCGGGCGTGCTGCAGCGCATCGAGGACGGAGACAATCAAGCGCAGGCTCCCGACGAGGGCGGATTGACTCTCGAGGAGCGGCTCCAAATTCTGAAGGCGCGCTTGGAGGAGTTTGTTCGCGCGCAGTACCGTTGCTGGAACAAGCAGCTTTTGCCAGCTTTGGCGGAGCAGAAGATTCGAGTGCTACGGTGGAAGGAGCTGGACGATGAGGCGCGCGAATATGCCCTGAAGCTCTTTGTCGACGAGGTAGATCCGCTCCTGACGCCAGTCACGATCGACCCGTCGCATCCCTTCCCGCGCGTTCTGAATAAGGCGTTGTCGATTGCGCTCTTGTTGCGACACAAACGCAATCACACCGGAGGGATCAAGACGGTACCTGTCCTGGGTGTGCTGACGGTGCCGCGCTCACTGCCCAGAGTGATCTGTCTGCCGACCAAGGGTGACGAGATTCGTTACATCCTGCTGCATGAGCTGATAGAAGCGCAGGCGGAGCGGCTGTACCGCGGATACGAAGTGTTGGAACGGGTTGCCTTTCGCGTGACCCGTAACAGCAACCTTTACATGCAGGAGGAGGAGTCGCGCTCGGTGCTGGAGAGTGTTCGCGAGGAGCTGCACAATCGCCGTAAAGGGGATGCCGTACGCCTAGAGATTGAGTGTCAGGCGACGGAGCAACTTGCGGAGCGGCTACGCACCAACTTCGAGCTCGAGCCGTGGCAGGTGATACGAACGGACGGCCTGGTTAACCTTTCACGCCTCATGCAAATTTACGCTGAGACGCGGCGGCCGGATCTGAAGTATGCGCCGTTCAACGGACGGGAGTTTCGGCTTAGTTCGAAATACGTTGACCTCTTCGAGGAGCTGCGACATCACGACGTGATGCTGCACCATCCCTTTGACAGCTACAAGCTCGTGGAGAGCTTTATCGGATCGGGAGCGGTCGACCCAGCCGTTGTTTCGATGAAACAGACGCTCTACCGAACAAGCGCGGACTCGTCGATGTTTCGGGCGTTGATCGAAGCCGCGCAGAGCAAAGACGTAACGGTGGTTGTGGAGCTGATGGCGCGTTTTGATGAGGCCTCGAACATCCGCTGGGCACGGGAGCTGGAAGACGCAGGGGTTGGGGTGTTTCACGGCATCTTCGGGCTGAAGACGCATTGCAAGCTTGCGCTCCTGGTCCGGCGCGACCCCGATGGGCTGATCCGACGGTACGCGCATCTGGGAACAGGTAACTACAACCCGGTGACGGCGCGCTTTTACACGGACATCAGCCTATTGACGGCGCGGCCGGAGATCACCTCGGCGGTGCAGGCCGTCTTCAACTATCTGACGGCGGAGGCTGAGGGCGAGGCGTACCGGCCCTTGTTGGTTGCGCCGTTAACGTTGGCCACCGACCTGCTGAAGTTGATTGAAAGGGAGACGGAGCACGCGAAGGCGGGTCGCCCGGCGTACATCATCGCAAAGATGAATGCGCTTCTGGATCGCAAGACCACGGAAGCACTCTATGCCGCGAGCCAGGCGGGAGTGGAGGTGGATTTGATCGTGCGGGGCATGTGCTCTCTCCGGCCGGGTCTGCCGGGTCTCAGCGAGCGTATCCGGGTACGCTCGATCGTGGGACGCTTCCTGGAGCACAGCCGCATCTTCAGCTTCGGCAATGGCGGCGAACCGGAGGTGTACTGCGGGAGCGCCGACTGGATGCCGCGCAATCTCTACGAACGATGCGAAGTGGTCTTCCCCATTCTGGCCGAGAGGCTTCGCAAGCGGCTGGAGGAGATCCTCAACATGTACCTGCGGGACAACGTGAAGGCGCGTCTCTTGCAGTCGAATGGAGAGTACGTGCGTTGCCCACGTGAGGGACAACCCTTCTCCGTGCAGGATGAACTCATGGCTATTTCGACGGCGCCACAGGAGATCACGGGTTCAGAAGGCAGACCGGTCTGATAACCGATCTGCCCTCGACTGCCTACTTCGTGACGGTGAGGGTGAGGTAGGAGGTGTGGACAAGCGAGTGTCCCGCACCGTCGGTTCCTGTTGCGGTGATGTTGAGGATGTAGTACCCGGGGCTTGTGTCGAGGTTGGTGTTTGTTGGTGGTGTGCCGTTGGCCAGGGATGAGACGCCGCCACTGCAGCCGGCGATGCCGATGACGCCTACGGTGACCGCAAACAGGAGCAAGCCGATGCCCTGACGGCGCCGCGGCAAGACAAGGAAGAACAGCGTGGCGAGAGCGACTCCGCCCGCGCCGGTCTCATACAGCCCGCGACGAGAGGTGGGGTGAAGGTCGTTGTGCGGACCTTTACGAAGTGCGGCGGTGGTCGTGGTCTGGTAGAAGGCGCTGAGGTTGAACGTGGATGTCACGGCGGAGTTGCCGGAGACGGTAACGGACGGATTAGAGAAGCTGTAAGACCCCTGGAAGGTTCCGTCGACGCTGGCCGTAAGTGCCACGGCGCCGCTGAAGCCGTTGAGACCGGTGATGGTGAGGGGCGTGGAGGCCGTACCGCCGGCCGCCACAGTGAGCACCGGCTGGCAAGGCGAGATGGCGAAATTGGGTGTGCTGGCCGAGGCCACGTCGATGAATGAGGGAACGTAGATGATGTTCGGCAGCGGGGAGAGGGACGGGCTGAGGTTGCCCCGGGAGCTGGCGTAGGTGCTGTCACCCGAGTAGGCAACGCTGACCGAATGTGCGCCCGAGGAGAGTGCAGCTGTGTTGAGGGGAATGGTGATCGCGCCCGAAGTAAGCGGGAGGGAGGACCCAACTGCGGCACCATCGATGAAGAGTTGAATGGTTCCAGTGGGTGTAGTCGGCGGAGTTGTGGCCTGATAGGCAGCGACGGAGACGGTGAGGGTGAGAGTGCCGGCGGTAATGCCGCAGGACGCGACGCCGGAGCTCAGGCTGACCGTGGTGAGGGAGAGCGTGCTGCCGGTCGTGCCTGCGGCGCCGGTCGGCGTTGCCGCCTCCCAGAGATTAGCCATGTTGGTGCCGTCGACCGAACCCCAGCCGGAGGCGAGGTCATAGCCTGCCGTGGCGGAATAACCGATCGGGCTGGAGTTGCAGTTCGGCGAGCCGAGGATGCAGGGACTCTGGTTATTGCCTGAGACGATGTCGTGGAAGACGGTGCTTGCGGAGGTTGCGGCAAGACCGTAGAGCTTTGGGTTGATGTTGCCGAGGCCGCCCGTTGCATTGATTTTCTGCTCGACAAGGGCAAGCATGCCGGCGAAGACGGGAACCCCGACGCTGGTGCCCCCGATGGCAAAGACAGTGCTGTCTGCGTTGCGAAACCCGTTGACGCAGCTGCCGGAGGCACAGATGAGATAGCCATCGTGACCGACGGCGGCATCGAGCGCGAGGTCGGGGACGTCGCGGGCAAAGTCGGCGGGAACGCCGGTGCCGACCTGCCAGCTGGGCTTAGCGAAGAAGACGCTCGCTCCGCCGCCACCCGCGGCGAGACTGCCGAAGGTGGAAGTCTCATTCCAGACCTGTTCGGGTATGTAGGACAGGGCAGACGAGACTGCATCTGTGGTGGCGTTAGTCGCGTTGCTCCAATAGTTACCGGTACCTTCGTTGAACATGGTTCCGCCGACGCTTGTGACGTTCGGCGAGCTGCCGGGAAAGTCCGCGGAGAGGCCGTCAGCAGCGGTGACCGAGACTGCGTCGCAGTCAGTTGCGCCGGAGTCTCCCGCCGGCCCGATGATGGTCTGGCCCTGAGCCACGGCCTGCTGATAGTACTGGTCGTTCACATAGATGAAGCTTGCGTCGTTCTGCGTCTCGCACCCGCCGTAGCTTATGGCGAGGATTTTGGCGGGGGTGGCCGTATTCGCAATGGAGTTCTGGAGGGCGGTGATGACGCCGCCCTGGTTGTTGTCCGAGGAGACGGCGACGAACTGGATAGAAGCGTTGGGAGCTATGGCCCCGGCCCACTCAACATCGAGTTGCGCCTCATCGAGATCGTTGCTGCTGACGCCCAGATTGGCGGGAGAATAAAGCAGTGTGGGGGCGTTGGGAGAGAGACCCGCAGCGGAGCGGAAGGCGGCCACGTCGGAGAGAGAGATGGCGGTCTGGCCCATGACCGCGATGGTGACGCCGGTGCCGTTGACGGCGGATGCGAGCAGCGGCTTCAGGTCGTAGATGGTGTTGATATCACCCGGGGTGAGAAAGTGACTGCCCGATACGCTGGAGGTGAAGGCCGGCTTGAGAATAGCGCGCGACTTGAGGCGGAAGTCTGAGAGACCGGAGATCCCGCGGGTCACGGAGGCGATCGCCGACGGCAGAACGGGATCCGTGAGATTGGCGATGTGCAGCTCGCCATCGAAACGGACGTCGTGGATGGAGACGCCGAGAGCGCGCTGAACCTGCGCGACTGTGCCGCTGGCGGTGATGAAGGTGTTGGTGAACGATGTGCCTCTTACCGTGAGGCCCCGCGCCGTGAGCCAGGCAGAGACCTTGGCGAGGTCGGAGTCGGCAAGCCCGAACTGCTGCCGAAACTGAGCCGGCGTAAGCCACTGATGGAAGAGCGGGGATTGGGGATCTTGCTGGGCGGCGATGAGCTTCTCGAGCGCCGCCTGTTGCGCGGCAGAGCGGCTGAAGTGCAGGGTTACGGCGGGAAGCGACGTGTCCGCGGGAGCCGGGCCGAGGTCCTGAGCGGCGCGCGCTCTGCCGGAGACGCTGTGGGCGAGCGGTGTGTCGGGCTGGCCGGGGCTGGTCAGAATGCGGTTCGCGGGACTTGCGGCCCAAACGTCGCCGGCAAAGCTGAGCGGAAGAAAGGCAAGGAGAGCGATGGCGCGTCGAGCGAAGTCTCGCATGGGATCCCGGGGCGATGGTGTGAAAGTGACGGTGATGCCCGCACGAACGAGCAGGCAGACGAGGAGGGTTGCGTACCAAGCTTAGACCAGAGCACGCGCGAAATGTTTCGCTCGCGCCACACAGGTTTTTGCGATCAAAGCAGCTCGTGGCTCATTGATCGCGGGAGAACAGCGTCGTGGCCTTTGCGGCACTCGGGGACTATTGGATGGTCACCTGATATTGCAGTGTGTGGCGGACGACGTTGACGCCATCGGTACCGGCTGCCGTGATGGTGAAGTTCTGGGTGCCGAGTGGAGAGCCCGCATTGCCCGTCGAACTGCTTCCACCAGAAGAGGTTGATGCAGTGCTGCCGGACGACACAGTTTGGGAGGCAGTGTTCCCCAGAACGCCCAGCCCACAGCCGAGCATGGAGAACGAGCCCATCGACGCAAGGAGTAGGGGGAGCAGAACGGGAAGGCGCCGGGAGCGGCGTGGCAGAAGACAGAGAATGGCAGCGGCCAGAGTGGCACCTGAAGCTGCAGGCCACCAGCCTTTTGGTCCGCGTACGGGACCGAGGCGAGCGACGCTGGGTGCGGTAGTGGTGATGGTGAGGGTGGCCGTCGAGCCAGCGCTGACCGAAGACGGCGCGAAGCTGCAGGTAGCCTCGCTGGAGGCGGGAGGAACGCACCCTAGGCTGATTGTGCCGGAGTAGCCCGCACTGGCGGTAACCAGAACCCCGACCTGCTGGCTCTTGCCCTGGGCAAGCGTGAGGCTCGAGGGCGTCATCGTGAGTCCGAAGTCTGATAGCGCAAGAGTCAGGACGCCACTGGTGGATGTGGCGTAGTTGCTGTCGCCGGAGTACTGCGCATAGATGTTGTGCGTACCCGGCTGGAGCCCGGTAGTGCTGAAGGTGGCGACTCCGGCCGTTGGTCCGTTTCCCACAAGAACAGTGGGGTTGCCGAGCTGCACGACGGCACCGTTGAAAGTGTCGAAGAAGGTGATGGTTCCGGTCGGACCCACACCGTACGTTACCGTGCTGGTTGCCGTCGCACTGAAGACGATGTTTGTTCCCGCGAGCGAAACGCCGCTGGGAACGTTGGACGAGATAGTGAGAGCGTCGGGCAGGATGTTGGGGCTGACCGCGACGGCGCTGGAGGTGCTGGTGGACCAATTCGTGTCGCCGGTGTACAAGGCGGTGATGTTATGGGTGCGATTGCCGGAGAGAGTTACTACGGCAGTCGCCTGATTTGTGGCCACCGGCGCCGTGGCCACGAGCTTTCCGGAGTCGTAGAAAGAGACCGAGCCGTTGAAGGTGTAGGTGCCGGTTCCGTTGCCGGCGTTGGTGATGCTCGCGGTAAGGGAGATGGGCTGTCCGGCTTGGGGTGCCGCGGGCAAGACGGAGACTGCTGTGTTGGTATAGCCCTTGATTGTGGTGAAGGGTAGATTCATCGGTGTCTGGCACTGGAAGTTTGTGTTGCCCTGGCAGTTGACCTGCAGCGTGTAGGTGCCTTGCGGGGGAACGGCGACGATGATATTCGCTGTCGCCGTATTCACCCCAGGATTAGGACTGAGTGTCGCGGTGAAGAGCGCACCGGTAATGCCCTGTATCTGTGCGGAGACCAGGCCGGTTGGGGTCGCGTTCGCTCCGGGGAGAGACACCGTTGCAGTGACGGTCGCAGTGGCCCCATACGGCACGTTGTTCTGTGGGGCAACGGTCGCACTGAGTTTGGCGTTGACGATGCTGACCGTGATAACGACTTTAGAGGTACTTGCGGAGCCGCCGTAGGAGCCGTCGCCGGAGTAGGTAGCTGTCACTGTGTAGGTTCCAACAGGCAGGACGTCCGGCGTAAGGATCGCCGCACCGCCGGAGGTGACGGTGGCGGAGCCGAGCACGCCCTGAGTGGAGGAGGTAAACGTCACAGTGCCAGTGGGACTGGTTGCGCCATAACTGCTCGGCACGACGTTGGCCGTTAACGTGAAGCTGTCACCGTAGCCGACGGCGTAAGAGGTCGACTGCAGAGCGGTCGTGGTGGTGATGGACCCGCGCGGATAAAGGCGAAGGAGAGCGTCGACGTTCAGGATGCCGAGGCCAGTCTCCTGGTTCCAGTCCTGTCCGTCGGTCTCCCGCTCGAGGAGGCCGGGCGACTTTTGCATGGAGTAGAGCGTAGGACTCAGGTTTCCGAGCCGGTTGCCGGTCTGTTGCACAAGCGTGAGAACGGCATTCTGTAGCGGCGTGAGCGAGCGCACGGCGAAGTCCGGGGCATGACGGAGGCCGTCGGATGGAAGGCCGCTAGCCGCCTGCCAGATGGGACGAGGCTCCCCTTCGAACGACGGACTTCTTGAAGTGGCTGCTATCACGACAGCGGAGACCTCCGCCAGATCCTGGGGAAATGCCGCGCCAACGGCTTGGTTTTCCGACAACGTGCACTGGCCCGCGGCCAGGACCGTGATGCCTTGAGCCTGCGCCTGCTCGAGCGCGAGATGGAAGGCGGCATGCTGGGCCGTGGAGGTCACCTGAGCACACAACCTGGAGTCCAGCGTCAGGATAGGGCTGGCGTTCGCCGAGATCGCATCTTCAAGAGAGTTGAGGAGTTGGCTTGTGGTCTGTAGCACCGGTGCCGCTCTCTCACCGGCAGAGCTCGTTGCGGCAGAAAAGGCCGCGGCGTCCGACGCGGAGGCGGACGGCACGACCAATCTGCCCGCTGTTGCCTCCGGTAGGTTGTCCAGCCCGGATACGCTCAGCATCCGCTTAGCGAAACTGGCTGGAAGAGATGCATCCGTATTGTTGGCGAAGGCGACACGGCCGTCGTTCAAGAGGACCTGGTGCAGACGCACCCGAAAGGCGTGCGTGGCCTGAAAGGCGGTCGCCGTAAAGGTCAAACGGGAGGCGGTCGAAACCTCTGGGCGAAGAGTAAGGCCCTGGATGGCCAGCCAATCCACAAGAGTCTGGCGCTCTTCGGGCTTCCAGCCGAAGCGCTCCTGGAACTGCTCCGGAGTGAGCCAGCGGTGGTAGTCAGGTGACCCCGTGGTGGTCTGGGCGACAAGCAGAGTCTCGAGGTCGGCGGATTGCGAGAAGGTGGGGCCGAGGCGCAGCGACAGCTCAAGAGGTTGCGAGCCTGCCAGTTCCCCAGCCATAGAGCCTGTGGGTCTCAGATCAGGGTCAACCGCAGGCGTAGCGACCTGGAGCCGCTGGGGCGCGGCTTCCACCCGAAGCCCCATTGAAAACAGGAGAGCAAGGGGGGGCAACACACGGCGGGCGAACGCGGCGGTGGTCCAGGACGGCGTTGGTAGGGAACGTGACCTCATCGAAGAGATGCTGCCAGTCCCACGCGAGGGAAGCCATACCACCTGAGGCGCAGCTAAGGAAGGCCGCCTACCACATCTGTGGGATGGATCGCATGGTCTCCACCTGCAGCCGGGTCACCGGCTGGCGCTGAAGCCTGCCGCGGGACGTGCTAGGGTGAGGTTATGGCGAGTTATCTGGACGAGGCCATCGCGGCTCTGCGCAGGTTTGAGGGCTCGGTTCCTTGGATGTATCTGGACACGGCTGGCAAGGTGACGGTGGGTGTGGGGCTCATGCTGCCCAGCCCGGAGGCTGCCAAAATCCTGCCGTTTCTCCATGCCGAACGCGCTGCAACTGCAGACGAGATCGCAGCGGAGTTTGCCCGGGTGCACGCGATGAAGCCCGGCCTCCTGGCAAGGCTCTATCGCCGGGCAAAGGGAATTACGCTTAGCGACGCAATTATCAACGAGCGTCTACACCAAACGCTGCTTGGATTCGAAGGGTACCTCCGTGCTGACATCAGGGGCTACGACGGGCTTCCGGATGCGGTCAAGGTGGCATTGCTTGACATGGTCTACAACCTGGGGCCGGGCAAACTTTTTGCGGAGTTCCCTAAGCTGATTGATGCGGTCGATGCAGGGCAGTGGAAGAAAGCAGCCACTTCAAGCCTCCGGCGCGGACCGGGCGCAGCGCGAAATGAGTGGACGAGGCAGCAGTTCTTGAGCGCTGCGGAGACCCTGAAGAAGCTGGATGCGGAACTCGAGGGCACCGCACTTGGAACAATGATCGTTCGCGGTTTGATGGCTGGTGCGGCTGCGTGGGTGACGGTGTTGCTGCTCGGCGAGGCCAAACGGACCTCTAACGCCAAGCAGAGATTGGTGCACGAGAGAGTCAAGAGGAGTGAGTGAGATGAGGCGGGAAGAAGAGTTGCCACGGCGGGTGCAGTATCGGTGGGCAGGGTGGATGTGCGCCCTTGGTGTATGGGCTGGCTTTGCGGTCATGGCCGGAGCGCAGGATCTGGCCAGCTTCGAAAAGCGAACAACCGTCAAGATGCTGCCGAACGGGTTGACCCTGGTGCTCTGCGAGCGGCCCGAGGCCCCGGTCTTCAGCTTTTATACCCTCGTTGACGCGGGAAGCGCGGACGACCCTGGGGGACAGAGCGGCCTGGCTCACATGTTTGAGCACATGGCTTTCAAAGGAACTACTGAAATCGGAACCACCGACTACCCGAAGGAGAAGCTCGCTTTGGAGAAGGTGGAGACGGCGGAAGCGGCATATCAGATCGAACTCCGTAAGCGCGTCGGACAGGACAAGGCCAGGCTGGCCTCCTTGAAGCAGAATTTTGATGCGGCGATCGCTGACGCGCAGCGATTCGTGATCCCGAATCAGTTCTCAGAGATTGCGGAAGAGAACGGCGCGGTCGGCATCAACGCTTCCACCGGAGAGGACTCGACACAATACTTCTGGAGCATGCCATCGAACCGGCTGGAGCTGTGGGCCTACCTCGAGAGCTCCCGAATCGCCCATCCGGTCCTGCGGGAGTTCTACAAGGAGCGCGATGTGGTGCAGGAGGAGCGTCGGATGCGCATCGACTCCTCGCCGACCGGGCGCATGGTCGAGCAACTCCTGGCCACCTCCTACGTCGCCTTCCCCTATCGGGTACCGGCTGTGGGTTGGGAGAGCGAGATTAGCAAAGTAACAGCGACCGAGGCGGCACGCTTCCACCAGAAGTACTACACCCCTAAGAACATCGTGGTTGCGGTTGTGGGGGACTTCCACACTCCTGCCGTTCTGCCCATGCTCGAGCGTTACTTCAGCGCGATACCCGAGGCTCCAAAGCCTGAGGAGCTGGCGACGGTGGAGCCCAAGCAGATCGCGGAGGAGTCCGTCGTGCTGCGCGGGCCTACGCAGCCCTTCTACATCGAGGCCTACCACCGACCGGACTACCGCGATCCCGACGATGCTGTCTATGACGCAATCACCGACGTCTTTTCGAACGGCCGGACGGCGCGGCTCTACCGCGCTCTTGTTCGCGACCAGAGAGTAGCCGCCGAGGCGGAAGGTTTCACCAGCTTTCCGGGCGACAAGTATCCGTCCCTCTTCGCGGTCTATGCGGTGCCGCTGCCCGGGCACACGACCGAACAGATGCGCGAGGCAATCCACAAGCAATTGGATCTGCTCAAGCAGCAGCCCATTACGGATGAGGAGTTGGCGCGATACAAGACGCGGACAAAGGCGGATCTGTTGCGAGGGCTCGGATCGAACGATGGCCTGGCAATGCAGCTTGCCGAGTACCAGACGCGGTACGGCGACTGGCGCGAACTATTTCGGCAGCTCACAAAGGTGGATGCGGTGACCAAGGCGGATATTCAGAGGGTTGCGAACAAGATTTTCACTGCGAGCAATGAAACCAGCGCACGTATCGAGTTCACGCCGCCTGCAACAAAGTCGGACGGCGCGCTACCGGCTGGCCCCAGGGGCGGGCGAGCGGCTGACTCCGGAGGTGCACAGTGAGGCTGCTTGGCACGATCCTAGGATTCACTCTTGCTGCGTTCGCAACCGCGGGCGTGACAGCACAGACCGTCCCGGCGCATGTTGCTGATACGGAAACGGGTAGCGCCGCGCAGCAGTTTTCGAAGCCCTGGGAGAAGATCCCCATCCCTCCCCTGCCGGCATTTCACCCGCGGGAGCCGAAGCGGATCGAGCTGCCGAATGGCGTTCTACTGCTTCTCGAAGAAGATCATGAGCTCCCCTTTATCAACGGCACTGTCCTGATCCGGGGTGGGCGGCGCGACGAACCCGCGGACAAGGCCGGTCTGGTCAGCCTGTACGGTGAGGCATGGCGAACCAGTGGGTCGCAGCAAGCCACAGGTGACGCCCTGGACAACGAACTCGAGAACCGGGCGGCCCACATCGAGACAGGCGGCGGCCTCGCCTCAACGTCGCTCTCCTGGTCGAGCCTCAAAGCTGACTTCAATACAGTTTTTGCTTCGTCGATGGAGTTGCTGCTTCATCCAGCGTTCAACGAAGACAAGCTCACGCTGGCGAAGCAGCAAATCTTCGCCGGCATCGCGCGACGCAATGACGACTCTCAGAGCATTGAGGGCCGTGAGGTGGCGGAGATTGCGTACGGCAAAGGCAGCCCCTACGCACGTGAGCCGGAGTATGCGACAGTAGACAGCGTCAAGCTGGCGGACCTCCAGGCGTGGCACGACAGGACAGTGATTGCGAATGGTCTGATCGTCGCGGTCTCAGGCGACTTCGACAGCGGCGCCATGGAAACGAAGCTGCGGTCTGCCTTCGCCTCCCTGAAACGTGGAGAGGCGATCCAGGCGCCGAAGACGGACTTCCCGGGCCCCAAGCCAGGCGTCTACTTCGTGGAGAAGAGCGATCTAAATCAGTCCACAGTTGCCGTGCTTGGGTTGGGGACGGAGCGCAACAATCCGGATCTCTATGCGCTCGCCGTAATGAACGAGATCTTCTCCGGGGGGTTCGGCTCACGAGTGGTGCAGAGCGTCCGAACCAAGCTCGGCCTCGCGTACTCCGTGGGCGGCAGCTACGGCTCGGCGTACGATCACCCCGGTCTTTTCTTCGTCGGGTTGGAGACCAAGAGCGCGAGCACCGTGCCGGCAACCAAGGCGGTGCTCGATGAGGTTGGCAAGCTGAAGTCACTTCCACCGTCGGACGCGGAGTTGCGCAGCGCCAAGGATCAGGTGCTCAACTCCTTCATCTTTCATTACGATGCTCCCGACAAGATTCTTCAGGAGCAGGTGACGCTCGCCTTCTACGGCTATCCCTTCGACTTCTTGCAGAAGTACCGGGCCGGTGTTGACAAGGTCACCTCGGCGGATGTGGAACGCGTCGCACAAAAATACATCGACGTCGCCAAGCTTGCGATCCTGGTGGTCGGCAACGAGCAACAGATCACGCCGCCGGTGAGTGCACTGGGCCCGGTGAAGACGATCGATATCTCGATTCCACCGCCGCCGCGAGACGCGAAGGGCGCCACGCAGTAGCCTCCGCTCTGGGGGGCGCAAGGAAGGAGTACAGAATGAGTTCTCACTCTCTGGCAATCGCGATCATGGCTGCCGGTAAAGGAACACGGCTAAAGAGCAAGCGTCCCAAGGTCTTGCATGAGATCGGAGGCAAGGCCCTTCTCTTGCATGTCATCGCGGCGGCCAGCGAGGTGGTCGCCCCCGAAAAAATCTTGTGTATCGTCGGTCACGAGGCCGACCGTGTGCGCGCCACCGTCGCAGCCACTGGTGTGCGCTTCGTCTTGCAGGCCGAGCAACGCGGCACCGGACATGCGCTCCAGCAGGTTAAGGGTTTCTTTGCTGCGAACCCTTCCCTTCCCCTCCCAGACGATCTCTTGGTGCTCTCGGGCGATGTCCCTTTAATTCGTCCGGAGACAATCGATCGCATGCGAGCCTTGCATGTCGAGGAAGACGCAGCAATGACCATCCTGACCGCCGTTCCACCTGATCCGACAGGCTATGGTCGCGTGATTCGTGCTTCATGCGATGGGCCTGAGGTGCTCGCAATCGTCGAACAAAAGGCGCTCACACAGGAGCAGCGCGACGCGAGAGAGATCAACTCCGGGATCTATTGCTTCCGCACAGCCGCTCTCTTCGCCAGGCTCAATCTGCTTTCCACAGAAAACGCACACGGCGAGTTCTACCTCACGGATATCGCCGGTCTTCTCGTGGCGGACGGTGAGCGCGTCGTGGCTGTGCAGGCGGAGAGCGTGGACGAGGTGCTGGGAGCAAACACAATCCCTGAGATGATGCATCTGGACCAGGCCATGCGCATGGAGAAAGCCGGTGAACTCATGGCGCAAGGTGTAACCATCCTGCGCCCGGACACATGCATCATCGATCGTGATGTTCAGGTCGCCGCGGACACCATCCTCGAACCCTATGTGCAGCTTCTCGGCGCGACACGCATCGGGCCGGACTGCAGGATCCGGTCTTACGCAGTCGTGCAGAATTCGGAGCTTGGTGCGGAGGTGCTGGTGCGAAACGGCTGCGTCCTCGACGGCGCAAAGATCGCGGACGGTGCCGTGCTCGGGCCCTACGCACACCTTCGGCCCGAAAGCCACATCGGACCTGAGGTTCACATTGGCAACTTCTGCGAAACAAAGAAGGTCCGTGTCGGGAAAGGGGCGAAGGCGAATCATCTCTCCTATCTCGGCGACGCCGAGGTAGGAGCGGGTGTGAACATCGGCGCCGGCGCGATCACATGTAACTACGACGGTGTCGAAAAACATCGGACCGTAATCGGGGATGGCAGTTTTATCGGATCCGACTCCACACTGGTCGCGCCCGTAACAATTGGTGCAGGTGCCTACGTCGCCGCCGGAAGTTGCATCACGGAAGATGTGCCCGCACAGGCGCTCGCGCTTGGGAGAAGCCGGCAGACAACGAAGCCGGGCTGGGTCACAAACCGTCTCTCCGCTCGCAAACTGGATGATTCAGCCAGCTAAGCGGCCCTCGGAACAGTCCAGAAAGACAGACGCAGAAATGGTACCCAGCGCCCAGCCACCTGCAGCAAGGCCGTCACGAGAACGAGCGAGTAAAGAATCTGATTCGCAAGAAACATCTTTGGCCCGGGTGTGCCCAGAGCCGTGGTGTAAAGATAGAAGAACCCCATCACATAGGCAATCACCGGCAGGCTGGGCAACAGTGTATAGAACGGAATCAGCCAGATGATGTACCACGCATAATGGGGGCTGAACAGCAGCATCAGGGCTGCCGCCAAGCCGAACGCGGGTGGCAAGAACGCCAGCCTTCGATGGGGTTGGAGCTGCTGCGAGGACAATTCGAGCGATGTGGGGGTCTGGCCGGGTAAGGCGGAAGACGTCATCCACGCCCACCACGAGAGTGCTGCAAACACAACCGCGGCAAACGCCAGGAAGGCACCCGCGGGCAGCCAATGCAGCCCGGGAAGCCGCTGAACCTGATCCAGAAGGAAGTACCGCGCGCCAGACGCCATGCCTTCTTCCTGAACATACCCGCCGAGAAATCCGAAGACTCCGAGGCCGACAGAAGAGTACATGGCATAGCCCGCCACGATCAGCACAAGCATTGTGACTGGCATGGTCCAGTTAAGCCGCGTCGACGACCTCCCGGTTCGCGGGTTCACGGCGTATCTCTCATACAGCGCCGGAAAGAGAACAAGTGGGTAAAGCTTGCTGAGAACGGCAAGGGCCAGAAAGACACCGGTTAGCACCGGTCGACGGCGATAGCGCGCAACGAATGCCAAACCGATCAGCGCCATCGCGAGCGAATCCAGATGGCCGGAACCCGCTATCTCCCAGATCAGGACCGGGGCCCAGGCATATAGAACTATCTGCTCGCGAGGTCGCCCCAATGCGCGGAGAAGGACGATAAGAGACCACGCCGTGACACCCTCGCAGAGCACCATCGCGGTCTTCATCATGGTCATGGTCGGTGAGATCAGCGTCACAACCCAGAAGTAGATCTGCGCAAAAGGGGGATAGATCGTGTGCGCATAAGTCGCGCGATTGATCTCCGGGTATATGTTGCCGTCGGAGGCATCGCGTAAAAAAGCCAGGGCTGGGTCGGCCGGCACGTAGCGGAATGGGTTAATGCCGGCATGCTGCACAATGCCGTCCCAGACGTAGCGATACACGTCCGACGAGAGGACTGGATCGCTGAAGAGGGTTGCCAACCGGCATGCTACGGCCACGCTGAGAACAATCGGAAAGGTGAAGCGATCCGTGGGCTGAGTGAGTACGAGAAAGCAGGCGAGAAGGTAGCACCACACCGACCAGCCTGATGTCCCGGAGAACCCGATCGTGTAGTCGCTGTACTCGAGCACAAGGTGACGCGACAAGAGAAAGAGGAAGACACCGAGCAACAGCAGCGCGCCGTTTGTGTGCCAGGCGCGCGCCTCTGTCGGCCAGAGCGAGCGCTGCCGCTCGGCAGCAAGCGTTAGGTTGAGACGATTCATCGGCTGCTCATCCCCCTGTGCCGACATCTGTGGAAGTGCCGGGGTCCTTCACGGCACGGGTCTGAAGGTAGTGACGCGTTGCCTCCGCCCTGCCGCCGTCCACCGTCGCAAAAACCGGTCGCTCTCCACGCAGCAATTCTGCCTCCAGCGTGGCAAGCGAAGCGGCGTCATCGACGTCGTACCACATCGGCAGGTCGACCGTCTCAAGACCCGCCTCACGACACCGTTCTCGCGTCTGTTCTGCCACGCGCTCGGTTGACCAGGCAATGTCATTGAACGGCTCGGCGCGAGCGGTCTTAAGTCCAATCAGGTAATAGCCGCCATCGTTCGAGGGCCCCAACACCACGCGATCTCCAGGCTTCTGTAACTCGGCGACGGCGTGCGCCAAGACCTCCCGAGGCAACGTGGGAGAATCCGAGTCGATCAGGCACACAGCTCTATACCCACATCGCAAAATGTCCTGAGCGGCTGCAAGCAGCCGCTCGCCGAAGCCGTCGCCTCGCTGCGCCACAAGGGCGAACTCGTCGGGTAAGAGCCCATCAAACGCGCTTTCGTCACCCACCGGGGTATAGCAGACTAGACCGGCTGCGCCCGGGATCGAGTGAATCGTCTCTGCGGTGTCCCGAAGAAAGCAGACATTCAGCGCTGCAGTCTCCGTAAGAGTCAGCGGAGGGGAGAGCCGTGTCTTCACCTTCCCCGGACGCGGCGCCTTTGCCATGATCGCCATGGCGCAAAGACTCTGCCGCTCCGTACTCCCAAACGGCTCTTTTGGATCAAGAAGCAGGTAGCCCATGTCTGATTCGAGACTAGCAGACCATCACAACGCGAAAGCATCCTTAGCGATGTCGCTCGTCGCCTCAACTCCGCGCTCACATACGGCGTACTGATACCACCCGTCGTACGTCATCTCCGTTGCGGACCAAGGCTGGGACTGGATCAGGCGGTGGAACTCCTCGCGACTCAAGACCTCCGCCTGTTGCGGCTCGCGGTACTTGCCCGCCGGCGAAGTTGTGAGGCGCGCAAGCAACCACATGAACGCCAGCGGCAGACGGGTCCGGAAACCGGAGGTGGGCTCTGCAATGAAGCATCGACCTCCCGGTCGAAGCACCCGAAAGATCTCGCGAACGATCCCCTCCTTGTCCGGAACAATGAGAAAAAGGCGGGACACGACGATGTAGTCGATCGAATTCGAGGGGTACGGCAGAGAATGCGCATCGGCGTGCTCAAAGCTGCAGTTGGAAAGCCTTCGGGCAGCCGCTCTGTCTTGCGCCCTACGGATGAGCGTCTCCGAAAGGTCCACACCAGTGGTCTGCAGCTGCGGGTACTCGGCGGAGATTCGACAGGCGTAGAAGCCAGGGCCACAACCAAGCTCCAAAAGGCGAGCAGGTGATGTCGGACCATTGGCAGCAAAGAGAGAAACTGTGATCTCTTCTGTATGGTCTCGAAACAGATACTCCCGACACAGGGCGTAGAACCACGCCAAGCGCTCGAACAGGCTATCGGGAAGCGCGACGGGGAGGCCTGAACTGTGGTCGAGCTTGGCATCTCTCATAGTTGCACCCACTGCATGTCACTCGGCACTCGACAGCATCGACTGGCTTCATTGTACGACTCATCACTGGCGCGAAGGTCATGCCTCCTACACGGTGGACCAGTTCAGGATCACCTTGCCAGACTTGCCTGATCGCATCACGTCGAAGCCTTGCCTGTACTCGTCCCAGGGCAGCCTGTGCGTGATCACGGCACTCACATCCATCCCGCTCTCGAGCAGTATCGTCATCTTGTACCAGGTCTCGTACATCTCGCGCCCGTAAATGCCCCGCAACGTGAGTTGGTTAAAGATCACGGTATTCCAGTCGATAGCAATCGGCTGCGATGGTATGCCCAACATCGCCACTCGCCCACCGTGAGACATAATGCCCAACAGCTCGCGAAACGCCTGGGCGTTGCCAGACATCTCGAGGCCAACATCAAAGCCCTCGGTCATTCGCAAGGAGGGCATAAGCTCGCGAAGTGAAGTCTCCATCGGACTGATTGCGCGTGTTACGCCAACTCGCTCCGCAAGCTCGAGCCGAAACGGATTAGGATCCGTAATCACCACATGGCGGGCTCCCGCAAAGCGTGCCACAGCCGCAGCCATCACTCCGATCGGTCCAGCACCTGTGACGAGTACGTCTTCTCCGAGCACCGGGAAAGCCAGCGCCGTGTGGACCGCGTTGCCGAGTGGATCAAAGATTGCTGCAATATCGCGCGGAATGTCTGGCGCGTGCCGCCACACATTGGACATCGGCAAGACGATGTACTCTGCGAAGCAGCCATCACGTTGTATCCCCGTCCCAAGCGTCTGGGCACACAGGTGGCGCCGACCGGCCAGACAGTTTCGGCAGCGGCCACAGACCACATGGCCTTCGCCCGAAACAATGTCACCGGGATGGAAGTCCGTCACGTTCGATCCGACCGCAACAACCTCTCCCACAAACTCATGCCCAATTACGAGCCCAAGCGGAATCGTCTGTTGTGCCCAACTATCCCAGTCATAGATATGGAGGTCGGTCCCACAGATCCCCGTTACCAGAACTTTGATTTTGACGTCATTTATGCCAGGCTCCGGCTCCGGGACATCCTCCAGCCACAAACCTGGTTCACTAAATCGCTTGACGAGTGCCTTCACCCTTCTCCTCGATAGACCATGATCCCCGTCTATCGTACTCGCAAGGCTGTGATGGAGTTTGGAGGGTGGCTCCTCAGGTAGGACTCGAACCTACAACCCTTCGGTTAACAGCCGAATGCTCTGCCATTGAGCTACTGAGGATCAATCAAACCGTGAGCCTCCGTGGGACGCGTCACACCATCGTTATAGCATTCTCACTCTAGGGGGTCAAAGCATCCGCTGCGTCTCTTCAGACCCGCAACATCACGGGTACAGAAGGACGGCAACACTGTATGAGGTGAAGTGGTTCTGTTGTGCCGTCTGACAGGCGCCCACAGCGACCCGGCGATATCGGCCGGAGGTGATCCGGCTACGAAGCTGCGCGGGCAACACGTTTAGGTGAGCAGCCGTATACCGCATGACATACCACGGCTGTTCGGCCCCCGCGTAACCCGTGGGCAGGCTGCACGTGGTCCTCGCTGCCGCACGTGCCGTCTCCCTGCTGTTCAAGTTTGCCAGGCCAGTCCCCGAGAGATCCTTCAGGACGGCCTCTTCCTGCTGGTCGAGAGAGAGTGGCTCGACGGTGGCTGCGAAGTCTTCGACGGCGAAGGTGGCCCCGCGGTGTTCGACCACGGCGATGCCGACGGCGTCTACCTCGGGGTCGAGGAGATTGGCGCGGTGGTCGGGGGAGTTCATCCAAAGATCGTGAACGATATCAACACTTTGCGCTTCGGCTACGTTCTCGGTGATGAGGGAGAAGTGGACGCCGGCCTGGGCGCCGCGGGCCGAAAGGTCGGGTTCATCGTTGAATCCATGGGAGATATCGTCGTGTTCGGCCATCTGGAGGGCGTGGTAGAGGGCGGCTTCGGCGAGGAGGGCGTTCGAGGATAGGGATGTAAGTCCTTTGTTTTGACGGGCTTGGTTGGCCTGCGCGAGAAGAAGCGCGGCGGCGGGCGCCGATGGGCGCGTGACGGAGTACCCGGGGAGGGTCAGGAGGTTGAGAGCGGCGATAAGCTGCAGAAAGAAAAAGAGTTGCAAGCGCGGCATGACGAGACTCCGTCGAAGTCGCAGCCTCTGTGAGGGTCCTGATCGGCTGCGTTAGAGCCGAGTATGGATGGGGGGACGGAGGGAGTTAATTCCACTTTTGGTGCGATTGGTGGGTGCTTTGGGGCGGTTTGTGCGGGGGTTATGGAAGGCGAGGTGCCTAGAGGGTGTGGCGGACGGCGTTCCAGGTGAGTTCCAGGCCCTGCTCGAGGGGGACGGTGTGGTGCCAGCCGAGGGCATGGAGGCGCGAGACGTCCATGAGCTTGCGGGGGGGGCCGTCGGGCTTGGAGGTGTCGAAGTGGAGCGCGCCGCGGAAGCCGACGGTGCGGGCGACGAGCTCGGCGAGCTCGCGGATGGTGACGTCTTCGCCGGTGCCGATGTTGATGAGGGGCGGGTCGGTCTCGGAGAGGAGGGTGTTGTAGCGATCTTCCGGGAGGTTGAGGAGGAAGACGCAGGCGCGGGCGAGGTCGTCGGCGTAGAGGAGCTCGCGGCGGGGTGTGCCGGTGCCCCAGACGATCATCTCGGAGGCGCCGGCGCGGACGGCCTCGGCGGCTTTGCGGATGAGGGCGGGGAGGACGTGCGAGGTGTGGAGGTCGAAGTTGTCGTTTGGGCCGTAGAGGTTGGTGGGCATGGCGGCGAGATAGCGGGTGCCGAACTGCCGGTTGTAGCTCCAGCACATCTCGATGCCGGCGATCTTGGCGAGGGCGTAGGGGCGGTTGGTGGGCTCGAGCGGGCCGGTGAGCAGGCAGCTCTCGGGCATGGGCTGCGGGGCGAGTTTGGGGTAGATGCAGGAGGAGCCGAGGAAGAGGAGGCGGTCGACGCCGGTGGCGTGGGCGGCCTCGATGATGTTGGTCTGGATGGCGAGGTTGTCGCGGATGAAGTCAGCGGGGAAGGTGTTGTTGGCGAGAATGCCGCCGACCTTGGCGGCGGCGAGGACGACGAAGCGGGGGCGGGTGGCGGCGAAGAAGGCGCGGACGGCTGCGGGATCGAGGAGATCGAGCTCGGCGCGCGAGCGGGTGAGGAGGTCCGTGTAGCCGAGGCGCTGGAGCTCGCGGAGGATGGCGGAGCCGACGAGGCCGCGGTGGCCGGCGATGAAGATGGGGGCGTCGAGGGGGATGAAGGACTGTGGGGCGGTCATGTCCATGCGCGGGGGTACTCCATTCTTGTGGCTGACATCGCCTTTTTGGTAATGCCTACCTGCTGCTATCGTAGAGGGGCGTTGGTGAGTGACAGCAGGAGCAGCTGAGGCCATGCCTACCCCCATAACCAGCTTAGAGCTTGATCCGTCGATTGAAGAGCGGGTGCAGCGGCTTGCCGCGGCACGGCAGCTGACACCACACGGGATGCTGCGCGAGGCTGTGGAACAGTATCTCCAGCGCGAAGAGACACGGGAGCAGCTGCGGCATGAGGCGCAAGCGGTCTGGGAAAGCTATCAGACGACCGGGTCTCACGTGACAGAGGAAGAGGCAGATGGTTGGTTGGCCAAGCTGGAAGCAGGTGAGGACGCGCCACCGCCGCCGTGCCACGTCTAATCTGGTCGCATGCGGCGCTGCTCGATGTCGCTCGGCTTCATGGGTTCTTGGCTTCGAAGAGCAGAGACTCGGCGATCCGTGCAGTGAAGGCGATTCGCGGTGGAGTCAGGGAGCTTGGAAGGCATCCTGAGATCGGGCGATCCGTCGAAGGCATGTTGCCGGAGTACCGGGAGTGGATGGTGGAGTTCGGGCAGGGAGCTTATGTTGCGCTGTATCACTTTGACGGTGAGCAGGTGGTGATCCTGGCGGTTCGGCACGGGCGGGAAGCTGGCTATTGATCGGAGCCGATGCTCCGCTCACGATATCCGGCGGCGACCTGTCTACACTAGGAGTGTGCCGCGGTCTGCTGCCCTATCTCTCCCCAGGGCCGCCCGGCGTAGCTCAAGGATCACCACGTATGCAGCAGCCTCTCCCCACGCTCGCCGCGCCGAGGTTTTACCTGACTGGTCGCCAGCCGTTGCGCCCGGCGGCCATTGTGTTGGCGACGGTGGCTGCCGTGGGTGCGCTTTCGTCGGTGCTGTATGCGCTGGACCACAATGGGCGTGGACACCTGAAGCCGGGTAGTTCTGACGCGGCGCGTTCGGCGGGAACGACGCCCGGCGCGCCCCGGACGGATGACGACAAGGACGATCCCTCGCAGGTGGACACGATTGTGCTGGGCGACCCTGCCGATGCGCCGGTGCCCGCGCGCAAGGGCGAGCATGTGAGCCCGGTGCACCCCACCATCATCGTGCACCTGCCGCGCTTTGGGGAGCAGGTGGGATTGATTCCCGATACCCCCGCCGGGCGGCTGCTCTACGGCTGGCTGGCCGCCTTTAACCATGCGAGCTACCCGGCGCTGGCGAATGCCCTGCCGACGGCAGCGCCCGGCGCCGTGGCTGCGGCGGAGCTTGAGTTGCGGCGACAGACCGGGGGCTACAGCCTGCTTTCGGCCAAGGAGGTGCAGCCTGGGGTGCTGGTCTTTCGGCTGCGGGACCAGACGCCTGCGCCGGGTGAACTGCTGGGGACCTTGCAGGTTCGACCGGGGTCCAGCCCGGCTTCGATTGCGAGCTTCAGTGTGCGGGCTATTGCGCCGCCGAGCCGGACGAACTAGCTGGGCTGTCTGGTGAAGGGGCGAACGCTAGGCTGAAGGAACGAACGCTCTGCGACATGACCGCGGTTAGCTTGCTGAAGCAGCCTTCGGTGACCGACAGACTGGGCTCAATGGAATCACCTAAGGCTCGTACCATCTATGACATAAGCGTGTATAGGACTGGTGATAGTCGAGTCGCTGTGGTAACCGAGTCCTCGGGAGCGACTCGCCTCTGCAGAGTCATTCGAGAACCTTCTGTAGCAAGCAGGACAGGGGCGTGATTACAGCGGAGAGCAGAACCGCCCATTGATGCTTTCCGCGGCCCACCAGACCCAGCAGGAATGCAAAACCTGATAGGTACAGACAAGCTAAGAACCAATGTCTAAACCAGACATCGAAGGCTGGTGTGGCAGGTTGAGGCCGATCTGCCATGCCTGTGAAGAAAGTTAACAGCGCCGCACTAGCCAACGCTAGGGACACCCACCCAAGCTTCGCTAATACAGAAGGTCGCTCCTGAGGCGCTCTTAATCGCACAATCCAAAGCCAGAATATTAACGGCACATTCGCCCACATTGCCACGCCAACCACGATGAGAAGCGCCATGCAGCCCAGCCTAAACCAGAGTTTGCGCGCGTACGCTATGAACCGCTCGCTTCAGGATGTGGTTAGGTCGGCTTGTTACTCCTGAAGGAACGATTTAAGTACAGTGCGATAGTGCAGGCACGGTAGCTCGGCACGCCGTGACCTGGCAACAGACTAGGACTCGCGGACGTTGTAGGCGTCGAAGCCGTGTTGGCGGACGAGGGCGTCGCGTTGGGCGGCTTTGAGGTCGGAGTCGACCATCTCCTGAACGAGCTGGTCGAAGGTGATGCGGGGGGTCCAGCCGAGTTCGCGCTTGGCCTTGGAGGGATCGCCGAGGAGGGTTTCGACCTCGGTAGGGCGGAAGTAGCGGGGGTCGATGGCGACGACGACCTTGCCGGAGGGGTTGAGGGCTTTTTCGTCGACGCCGGTTCCCTGCCAGGTGAGCTTCATGTCGAGGAGTTCGGCGCAGCGGCGGATGAAGTCGCGGACGGAGTACTGCTCGCCGGTGGCGATGACGAAGTCCTGGGGTTTGTCCTGCTGGAGCATGAGCCACTGCATTTCGATGTAGTCGCGGGCGTGTCCCCAGTCGCGGCGGGCGTCGAGGTTGCCCATGAAGAGCTCGTCCTGGAGGCCGGCCTTGATGCGGGCGAGGCCGCGGGTGATCTTGCGGGTGACGAAGGTCTCGCCGCGCATGGGGCTTTCGTGGTTGAAGAGGATGCCGTTGCAGGCGTAGATGCCGTAGGCCTCGCGGTAGTTGACGACGATCCAGAAGCCGTAGAGCTTGGCGACGGCGTAGGGGGAGCGGGGGTAGAAGGGGGTGGATTCTTTCTGGGGCGTCTCTTGGACGAGGCCGTAGAGCTCGGAGGTGGAGGCCTGGTAGAACTTGGTTTTTTTCTCGAGGCCGAGGATGCGGATGGCTTCGAGGAGGCGGAGGACGCCGAGGGCGTCGGAGTTGGCGGTGTATTCGGGCTCTTCGAAGGAGACCTGGACGTGGGACTGGGCGGCGAGGTTGTAGATTTCGTCGGGCTGGACTTTTTGGACGATGTGAATGAGCGACGAGGAGTCGGTCATGTCGCCGTAGTGGAGGATGAGGCGGGGATGGGGCTGGTGGGGATCTTCGTAGAGGTGGTCGATGCGGGCGGTGTTGAAGAGGGAGGTGCGGCGCTTGATGCCGTGGACCTCGTAGCCCTTGTTGAGGAGGAACTCGGCGAGGTAGGCGCCGTCCTGGCCGGTGATGCCGGTGACCAATGCTGTTTTCACGAGGTGGGAGAGCTCCGTGGTGCTTCGGATATTTTCTCAGACCGCTGGCGATGTGGGCGACTGCCGGTGAGCGACGGCGAAGAGTTGTTGCTCAAAGCGGCGGAGGATGCTGTCGCGGCTGAGGTGTTGCACGGCATAGATGCGGGCGTTGTGGCCGAGGGTCTGGCGGAGGGCGGGGTCGGCGATGAGCTGTTGGGCGGCGGGGAGGAGGGCGGCGGGGTCGGTGGTGGGGACGACGCGGCCGAGGCTGGATGCGGGGTTGGGGCCTTGGATGACGTGGGCGAGCATGGTGCCGGGGTCGGCGGTGGCGAGGACGGGGCGGCCGGAGGAGAGCATGCCGGTGAGTTTGGAGGGCATGACGAGGTCGGCGGCGCCGGCGCGCTGGGGCAGGAGGTGGATGTCGGCGGTGTTGAGGAGGTCGGGGAGGCGGTCGACGGGCTGGAGGGGAAGGAGGGTGACGTTGGGGAGGGTGTGGACGAGGGCTTCGAGTTGCGGGCGGAAGGCGCCGTCGCCGCAGAAGAGGAGGTGGACGGAGGGATCGGCGGCGAGGGACTGGGCGAGGGGGGCGAGGAGTTCGAGGCCCTGCTTGTTGCCCATGTTGCCGGAGTAAAGGAGGACGGTTTTGGCGCCTAGGTTGAGGTCGAGGCGGAAGCGGGTGAGGGTGCCGTGGGGAAGCGGCTGGACGGCGTCGGTGTCGACCCAGTTGGGAAAGAGGACGGTGTGCGAGGGGGGGACGCTCTTGGTTTCGGCGCGCTCGACCATGCGCGGGGAGATGGAGGAGACGACGCGGAAGTGGCGGGTGAAGAGGGATTCGAGGGCGAGGGCGAGGGTGTGGACGGGGCCGTGGGCGGGGAGGAGGCCGAGATCGAAGGCGGCGTCGACCTCGTAGTCCTGGACGTGAAGCCAGGCTGGGACGTCGCAGGCGGAGGCCAGGGCGAGGGCGAAGGGGGCGCCGAAGAAGGTGGGTTCGACGGTCCAGAGGACGTCGGGGCGCCAAGTGGACTGGCGAACGAGGGCGGGCAAGCTGCCGAGGGCGAAGGAGAAGAGGTGGACCATGCGCTTGAGGCCGGAGGGTTTGGCCGGGACGTAGAGCGGTGTGCGGAAGACGGTGAGATTGGTGGCGGGGTGCTCGGTACGGAAGCGGGGACGGCGGTAGTCGGCGCGGATGCTCCAGGCGGGATAGTAGGGCGGGGCCGTGATGACGCGTACGTCGTGGCCGCGGGCAGCGAGCCATTCGGCCATCTCGCCGGTGTACTTGCCGATTCCCGTGAGTTCGGGGGAGAAGTTGAGGCCGTAGATCAGCAGGCGCATCGGGCTGTGGGGAGGTGCATGAGGGCATGATAGCGGGGTTTGCTGTCGACTTTGGAGGATGATGGATGCATGCGCGCTTGGCGATGGGCTGCAGTGTGGATTCGGCGGGAGCCGCTGGCGGCCGCGGGCGCAGGGCTGCTGTGCGTCTTCGTGCTGATGGCGCTGCTTGCGCCGTGGCTGGCGCCGTATGACCCAGCGGCGCTTGCGCTGCGCAATCGCCTGGCCGCGCCCACGCTGGCTCACTGGTTCGGCACCGACGAGCTGGGTCGGGATATCCTCTCGCGGGTGCTGTTCGGGGCGCGCATCTCGTTGCTTGTCGCGGTGGCCGTGGTCGGGCTGTCGGTGGCCGTGGGTGGCGTGGTGGGGGCGATCTCGGGTTTCTTCGGCGGAGCCACGGATCTGTTGCTGAATGTGTATCTGGGGAATGCCTTTCTGGCCCTGCCGGGGATCCTGCTGGCGATCGCCTTTGTTGCGTTTCTAGGCCGAGGGCTGGGCAACGTGATCCTGGCTCTCGCGCTTTCTGGGTGGGTGAACTATGCGCGGCTGATGCGGGCGCAGGTGATGGCGGTGCGGGAGCGGGAGTTTGTGCAGGCGGCGCGAAGCCTGGGGGCGAGCGACGCCAGGCTGCTGCTGCGACATATTGTGCCGAACGCGGTGCAGCCGCTGGTGGTGCAGGCAACGATCGGGATGGCCGGAGCGGTGCTGGCGGAGGCGACGCTGAGCTTTCTAGGGCTCGGTGTGCCGCCGCCCGCGCCAAGCTGGGGAGCGATGCTCAACGACGCGCGGTCGCACCTCTTCGACTCGCCGCATCTGGTCATCTTTCCAGGCGCTGCCGTCATGCTTTTGGTGCTGGCGTTCAATTTGCTGGGCGACTCCCTGCGAGACCTGCTGGATCCGCGGCTGGGGCGAGGAGGCGACCGATGAAGGTCGGGGTCATCTCAGATACTCACGGTCTGCTGCGGCCGGAGGCGGTTGAGAGACTGCAGGGCAGCGAGCATATCCTCCATGCGGGAGATGTGGGCGGGGAGGATATTCTGAACGCCCTGCGTGAGATCGCGCCGGTCACCGCCATCCGGGGGAACATCGATCGCAAGGGGGCCTGTGCGGATCTGCCGGCGACCGAGGCCGTCGAGTTAGACGGTGTGTTGTTCTACCTAGTGCACTCGCTCGCGGATCTCGATCTGAACCCCGTGGCGGCGGCTATCGGCGTTGTGGTCTCAGGACACTCGCACCAGGCTTCGGTGGAGTGGCGCGATAACGTTCTCTACCTCAACCCAGGCAGCGCGGGGCCGCGGCGGTTCAAGCTGCCGGTAACACTGGCTCTCGTAGATACCGGTACCGATCAAGTGAAGGCGACGATCGTTTCCCTGCTCTGAGCGAATAGCCGCTGTCTCAATGAGCACCGATGGAAGCTGGAGCCTGCGAGGTGTCGAAGTGGACCGAGTCGAGGATACCCGTGAGCCGCTGATTGACGGCGTCAAGCTCGGACCGCGTCATGTCGCGGGCGCCGGACGAGGCGCCGCAGAAGGTATTGATGACCAGGTCGAAGCGGAGGCACGAGCCACGGCGAAGCGTGGTGTAGACCTCGTCGCGTGCGACGACGCACTCCTGGATGAGTTCGCCATGGCCGTGTTGGAACGGAACGCCGTCGACGGTGGTGGCCTCCTGGCGGCGCGGAGGGGCGGTGGCGGTCTCGCGGGCGCAGGCCGCAGCCGTTGAGCGAGGGGTTTCGGAGACGTAGAAGATGGCGCCGGAGAAGGTGGACAGGGGGAACGGGTTGAAGTTCAGATTGGCGACCTCCTGCAAGCGGGCGCTGGGACTGGCGGAGCGGGCGTCGAGGGCAAAGGTGGAGAGCTCGCCATCCTGCCGGGAGAAGTTCCAGCCTGCGGGCAGGTGAAACGTGAGCCGGGCGCGGGTATCGTGCACCGTGCGGGCCGCCGGCGAGGTCGGTTCGGACGGCGACGGCTGGCCGAAGCTGGGGACAGCGATAACGTGCTGCGCGACGGCGGTGGAGCTGGCGAGGAGGATGGGGAGGAGCCTCATGGAACTTCCAGGCTAGGGGAAAGGCGGCGAAAAGCAAACCTGAATCGCAGACCGCGACGCGGGCGGATAGTGACAGTGGCGCAAAGTGATAGTGTCGAGGGCATGAAGGCGCAGACCCCATCGAGCGATCCGCCGCTGCTGGCGACCAGCCTCGGCCCGCTGCAGCCGGTCGTTCGCGGCAAGGTGCGCGACATTTATGAGGCCTCGCCGGATACGCTGTTATTTGTCGCAACAGACCGCATCTCCGCATTCGACTGCATCCTGGGCTCCGGGATTCCGGACAAGGGCCGCATTCTGACACAGATCTCTCTGTTTTGGTTCGATTTTCTCGCTTCCCTCGTCCCCAACCACCTCCTCTCCACGGATCTGACGGAGCTGCCCGCAGCCTTTCAGCCCTTTCTGCATCAGCTTGCGGGTCGGAGCATGCTGGTGCGCCGCGTCCGTATGTTCCCCATCGAGTGCGTCGTGCGGGGGTATCTTTCGGGCTCTGGGTGGAAGGACTACCAGGCCACCGGCGAGGTCTGCGGCATCCCCCTGCCGGCCGGCTTGCGCGAGTCCGACGTCCTGCCCGAGCCGCTGTTCACCCCCGCCGCGAAGAACCACAGCGGGCACGACGAGAACATTTCGTTCGACCAGGTGGTCGAGCGCGTGGGCGGCAAGACGGCCGAGGAGCTCCGGCGCCTTACCCTCGCCATCTACAACCGGGCCAGCGCCTACGCCGCCGGCAAAGGCCTGCTGCTCGCTGACACGAAGTTCGAGTTCGGCCTGCTGCCCGGCCCAGAAGGTACAGACCAAATCGTACTCGCGGACGAGGTCCTCACACCCGACAGCTCGCGCTTCTGGCCAAGCGAGCGCTACGCTCCCGGAGGACCACAGCCCTCCTTCGACAAGCAGTACGTCCGCGACTACCTGGAGACACTGGACTGGAACAAGCAGCCGCCCGCGCCTGCGCTTCCGCCACAGGTCATCGCAAGCACGCGCGACAAATACCTTGAGGCCTTTCACCTGCTCACCGGCCGGAGTTCCATCGAGGACGAGTGATCGTGTCATTCCCTGCGACGATCTCCACCCCGGCGCAGCACACAGCTAACCTGGCCGCGAGTCTGGCGCCCTTTGATTGGGTGCTGCTTGCCCTGGCCGCGTGGTCCGTGGTGCGCGGCCTGTTGCACGGCGCCATCCAGGAGCTCTTCGCGCTTGCCGGGGCGGCCGCGGCCCTGCTCCTGGCGGAGTGGAACTACGCTCCCATCGCTCTCTGGCTCGCCTCCGAGGGCCTCGCGCATGGTCTCGTGACCAATGTCGTCGCCTTTTTGCTCGTTGCGCTCGCGGTCTTCGCCTGTGCCATGCTGCTCGGCCGTCTGGTCCGCATGGCGGCTCACCTGATTGGTCTGGGCTTGGTGGATCGGCTTGCCGGTGGTCTGCTCGGGCTGGCACGCGCCGCGGTTCTCGGAATTCTGCTCCTGACCGCGCTCTCTGCCTTTCTGCCGCCCCAGCCGTGGCTGCTCCGATCCCGACTGGCTCCACCGCTTGCCAGGCTTGCCCGCAGCCTTGCGCCGCTGGCGCCGCCACACCTGGCAGAGAGAATCAACGATGGCGTCCGCGACCTCCTGCGATGGCAGGCAGCGCAGGATCACGAGCTTCGTGTCGGATCGGACCCTCTTCCGCGCTAACACATCGAATCCCGCTGGATCAAACTCCAGTCTTGGGGGACAATGGCTCAGACTCCTGCCGCCGCAGCTAAAGAGGTCCCCGAATCGTGAAGCGCGAACTGCAAAGCCTCGTCACCCAGATGCACAGCTCGGGGATCTCCTACAACGAGGCCCTCCGGCAGTTCAAGCGCCGCTACATTCTAGAGATTCTGGCCCATCACAAGGGCAACCAGTGCAAGGCGGCGACCGAACTTGGCATGCACCGCAACACCCTCAGCCGTCTGCTCGCCGAGCTTGAGATGGACTCCACCCAGATTCGCAAGGGGATCCGCGCCGGCATGCGGCGGCCGCCTGTCAGCGAGCGTTCCGCTCCATTGGGAAATGTGCAAAGCATCACGACCGGCACACGGTAGATCGGCCCATTCGTCTAAGAGTCATGGCCCCTTGGCCAGTGTCCCGACTGCCCGCATGCTCAGGAGATCCTTGCATTTGCGCGTGTCCTGTATGACGCCTCTTCTTCCCGCCTCGCCCGTCAGCCCTCGCCCGGTGCCACGCTGCCTGTGGTTGGCCGCCTTCGTCGTTCTATCGCTCCCGACGACCTCCCTGCGGGCGCAGGCCGCGACCGCCCAGCCGCTTCCCTCCTCCGACGAAGGCTCTGCGCCGGCGAACTCTGCCGAGGAGATGGCGCAGACGCCCGCAAAGACCAGCGCCCAAACCACCCCGGCCGCGGCGCAGTCACCAGGCCGGCCGCGACCGCCGTCGCCGTCGCCTCGCCTCGCCCAAGAGGCTCGCGACCTTTACCTCACCGGCGCCCGCCTGCTCGAACATAACGACCTCGCCTCCGCCCAGACGCACTTCGAATCAGCTGCACAGCTCGATCCCAGCGTCGTGGACTACGGGATTGCCGCCCGCATCGCGCTCGAACACCGTGTCAGCGCGCTGGTTGAGCAGGCCGGCAAAGAGACGATGCTGGGCCATACGGTGAGGGCTTCCGCCCTGCTGGCCCAGGCTCGTGAGCTCGACCCCAACAATGCCATTGTGCTGCAGCACACGATAGCTCCTGCTCCCGGACCGCACTTCCTTTCCGTCCTCAACGATCCCCGCGGCAACGCAGCGGTAAGTCCACCAAGCCTGATCGCCGGCGCGGCCGCGAATGACGAACCCTGGCGACTCACGCCGCCCGCACTCGCGGGCCCGATCCTGATCCAACCGAATAGCGCTCGCCGTAGCTTTCACATCCGCGGCGATCTCCAGACCACCGTCCGCCAGGTCTTCTCGAGCTACGGCATTCGCACGGTCTTCGACGAATCCGTCGCCAGCGCCTCACCCCCGCAGGGTCTGCGCTTCGACCTCGAGGATGTCACCTTCTCGCAGGCCGCACCGATCGTACTCAGCATGGGCCGCCTCTTCTTCACGCCGCTTGACCCGCACAGCGTTCTCATTGCCACCGACACCACGGCCAACCGCACACGCTACGAGCATCTCTTCCAGGAGACCATCTACACCCCGGGTCTTACGCCGCAGCAGCTCGGTGAGGTCACCAATGTGATCCGGCAGATCTTCGACGTGCACCATCTCAGCATGCAAAACACTGCGGACAACATCACCTTGCGCGCACCCGCAGGCACACTCGACGCGCTTAACCGCACCCTTGAGGACCTCCTCTCCGGCTCGGCGGAGGTCATGCTCGACCTCCGGCTCTTCTCGGTCGATACCACGCACAACCGCAACATCGGCCCCAACTTCCCTCAGCAGTTCGGCGTTTACAACGTCGCCAGCGCCGCGCAGTCGCTCGTCTCCGCGAACCAGACCGCGGTCAACCAGGCCATCGCCCAGGGCCTTATCACCCTGGGCACCAACTCCGTTACAAACCTCATCACCGAAGCTGCCTTTCTCGTGCAATCCGGTCTGGCCACCAGCAGCCTTCTCTCGGACACCATCGGCTTCTTCGGCAAGGGTCTTGCGCTCACCGGCGTCACCGAGTCCGGCGGCTTCGGCCTTACCCTCGCTCTCAACTCGTCCGATACGCGCGCACTCGATGCCGTCCAACTCCGCGCCGGCGATCATCAGACCGCTACCTTTCGCGCCGGCACCCGCTACCCCATCACCGTCGGCGTCTACTCCTCCGGCCTCACCTCCGCGCAGAACTCTGCGCTCTCGGGAGCCACCATCAACGGTGTCAGCGTCGGCAGCCTGCTTAGCCAATACCTCGGCAGCAACGCCGCCAGCGCCACCATCCCGCAGATCCAGTATGAGGACCTCGGCGTGACTCTCGAAGCCACGCCCCAAGTGCAAAGTGCCGGAGACATCAGCCTGCATCTTGATCTCAAGATTGAAGCCCTGACCGGCGCTTCGGAAGACAATATCCCCATTCTGACCAGCCGCCGGTTCGCCTCGGACGTCACCGTCGGCGATGGTCAGACCGCGCTGCTCCTCTCCAGCCTCAGCACGACAGAGGCAGTCGCGGTCAGCGGCATCCCAGGGCTAGCCGAGCTTCCAGGCTTCGGAGGAATCTCCTCCAACCGCAACGCCGCGCGAGACACCTCAGAGCTGGTGTTGCTCATCACGCCTCATCTGGTCCGTCATCGGCTTAACCCGGCTGTCGGACCGCGCATCTCTGTCAACGCGGAGCCTGACTCCGAGTAGCGTCTCCATCCGCCGGAACCCAGATCGAGAACAGGGTCCCGCGGGCCCTCCCGGAGCGCCGTGTCCGTAGCCGGAAGCAGCCGCCGTGCTTCTCAACGATACCCTGGCTCACCCATAGGCCCAACCCTGTACCAGTCTGTTCCTTGGTTGTCTGAAACGGCTCGAAGAGCCGCCCCGCGATCTTCGGGTCGATTCCCTCACCCGTGTCGGCGACCGTCAGTCGCACGCCGTCGCGGCCTCGTTCCGGAGCCTCGGCACGAGCTTTGCGCTCGCGGTTGATCGCAATCGTCAGCACCCCGCCCGTCCCACCCATCGCATCCAACGCATTCCGTACGAGGTTGTTCAGCACCTGGCGCAGTTCGCCCTCCATGCCAAACACCTTGGGGACAGAACGGATCTTCCAGACCAGGCGGACACCCCGCACCAGCAGACGCCCTGTGTATAGCGCCATCACCGCCCTCGCCAGCTCCGCCAGGTCAACCTCTGTCGCACGGCTCTGCTGTCTGTGGAAGCGCAATGTCTGCATCGTGATCTCACTCACACGTGCAAGCTCAGCCTGCGCAAGCTGCGCGTACTCCTGTACCTCCGACATCTCGTTCGCATGCCGGATCAGATAGAGCAGGTTCGTGATTGACTCCAAGGGGTTGTTGATCTCGTGGGCAATCGAACTTGCCAGCTGACCCACGGCCGCAAGCTTCTCGCTCTTCCGCAACGCTTCATCCTGCAGTCGCGACTGGGTCACGTCGCTATTCACGGCCACCGCGCCGATAATCTCTCCATCCAGCAGAATCGGCGCCGCCGAGCTGCGCAGCCATCGCCCATCCTGTTCCAGCACATCGCTGGAGCTCTCCCCGGCGAGCGCCAGCTCCAGTGTCCGCAGTCGCTGCGGAAAGGTCTCGCCACTCAGCGCCACCGCGCGCCGATTGAGGTGAGTGGGACCACCGTCCCGACGTGCCACATACACCCCGTGCGGTATGCTCTCGATCACCGCGTCCAACTCCGCCCGCCGCTTCTCCACCTCGCGGTAGGCACGCTCCAACTCCGCTCGCTCCTCATGCAGCGCCGTGACATCCCGAAGGGTGACGACGACGCCCGTTACCTCGCCATCAACGAGTACGGGCTGCGCTGAAACCTCTGCCAGAAACTTGCCCCCATCCTTGCGAAACATCGTCTCCAGCTTCTCGCGGAAGGGCACGCCGCCGTTGAAGATCAGGTTGATGGCGCACTCCTCGCCAGGGTAATCGGTGCCATCCTCTCGGTGATGGTGCACCAGATCGTGCATGTCGCTGCCAACCATCTCCTCGGTCGAAAAGCCGAACAGGGTAACCGCCATGCGGTTAACAAACGTGCAGAGCCCATCGCGGGAGAGCCCATAAATCCCCTCGCCAGCCGACTCCAACAGAACCTGCCAGTGCTGCGTGTGCTGCGCTGATTCCAGTGCCGCCATCTCGTCCTAAGCCCCCGTGCACGGCCGTATCCCGATGCAACCTCCTCTAAATCGATGCAGATTGCCACGCGTGTGGTGGTACTGTTCAGCAAGCTTGCTCGTATGCACACGACCCGGGAAGGCGGGGCAACAGATCGCAAGTTTCTCTCATCTTCCGTTCGCGCACCCGGCACGGACAGCATCGCCCGAGCCGTTCTTCGCGGGCAGGCATGATTGACCGCGCAAACCCGGGCTCGCTATACTTACACCTGTTGAGCGGGAGTAGCTCAGTGGTAGAGTGCTTCCTTGCCAAGGAAGATGTCGCCGGTTCGACCCCGGTCTCCCGCTCCATACTTGCCCGAATCTCTCCGGCACGCTGCATGCCCCAGATATGGAAGGGTCGAGATCGGTTAGGATCCACCCCGAGGCGCGGTACCCAAGTGGTAAGGGAGAGGTCTGCAAAACCTTTATGCGTCGGTTCGATCCCGACCCGCGCCTCCATTCTTCAACATCTTTGACCCTACAGCTATGAGGGTTTGATGGATTGTTGTCCATCTGATCAAGATGTCATGGAGGTGCTGCGGGAGCAGGACCTTGTCATTGAGGAGCTTGCTCTGCTCACCTGCGCAGTGATTGGTTGGCCAACTACGGGCACGTACGGCCTGGCAGACATGGTCGGTTTGGACGTAATCGGCAATACCGTTTGGAACTTTGAAGCGGGCGGGGGCGATGAGCGGCCGGATGTACGTTCCCCGGATATGTCTCTATATGTAATCAAAGAGCGACATAAAACCGAAGTCCATGTGAAGCTGCTGATGGCAATGGAACAGAGTCAAGCCTGGATTGTCGGCGGTAAAATCGACCTCGGCTTCCTGATAGCCGCCGACCATCACGACGTCCTTCATAACGCCTGAGGTGGGCTGTCCAGCAATTTTTGTCAGTTCGAACGTGTGTCGGTGCAAATGAATTGGGTGGATGTCATCGCTGGCATTTTGCATCCGCAGCCGGTAACGCTTGCCTTGTTTTAGATGGAAGAGCGGCGCTGCCATCATCTGATCTGCCGGATACGAGACGTCGTTGATCGTCCATCGGTTGAAGCCTTCCAAAGCAGCATTATCTTTGGCAAACCTAATTTCCAAGGTCTCGTCGGGCGCCTGCGCGGGTGCGTGCGACCTGCCGAATAATGCATAGTTCCAGTGAAACGGCCGGGGCGCAATCCACTCCGGCGTTCCCGATCGGCCGGCGTATTCCACGACGATGCCCATCCCATGGCGGCGGTCGTCATCGCCTACGTCTCCCATGATCCAGACACCCGGATGATTCATCTCGACAACGGCAGAGATCCTTTCCGCGGTACCGATCCAGAGGCCAGGCACACGCACCGGCTTCGGAAGCGGGTTTCCATCCATCGCAACAATCAGAAACGTATGGCCGGGAAGAGCCAGGCTGCGGATCTCTCCCGCGCTTCCATTCAAGATATGAAAGAGCACCCGCTCCCCCTGCTTCACCCGAACTGGTTCGCCATGCCCCAGCATTCGCCCGTTGATGGTGAACGCTCCGTATCCCACCTCGTAGCCCTTCGGGAGGCCTCTCGCGAGAGAGGCCCGCATGGCGTTCTCGCCTGTGTCTTTCAACTTCGCCACCGCTGCGGCAGGCGAAAGGAAGTGCATATCCATGTCCCCGCCCCTGCTGTAGGTCGGCTCGAACTCCTTCATCGTCAAGAAAACCTCGCGGTCGTATCTGCCCGGATTGTCCTTCGGCTCGATGAACACAGGCCCAACCAGGCCGCTATATTGCCCCTTGCTCAGGTCGCCTCCGGCACGCACGTGCGTGTGGTAAAAGCGGAACCCGGAGGGCTTGGGAACGAAGGAAATACGGCGGCTTCCATGCGGCGGAATAAAAGGTGTGCCTTCCTCTGCCGCTCCATCCACAGTGGAAGGGATGGTCTGGCCATGCCAGTGCACCTGCTCCGGCGTGTCGGTTTCGTTCCGAACGTCCACCGTCACCCGCTGACCTTCGTGGAAACGAAGTAGTGGGCCGGGAAACTGGCCATTGTATGTGGTGACGGACACAATGTGTTTCGGTGCGAGCTCAATGGGCTTTGTTGCGATGGTGAGCGAATAGTCGGCTGGTGAGGAGAGGGCTGTCTGCACAAAGCTCTGCGGCTCTCCAAGCAACGTGGAAGCGGCGGCTGAAGCCGCTGACGCCAGAAAACCTCGTCGTGAAATGCTCATTCCTGTCCTCTCGTATAATCCGTTTCGCCGAATGCCGGTTCAGCTTGCACAGGCGAGATCTTCCCAGGCCGCTCCTCGTGAAGCTCATGATGCAACTCGTCGACTTTTGCTTTGGCCTTTTCGAGTGCCTTCCTGCCGGCTGCGGTCATCTTGTAAGTCCTGCGCCTGCGACCTTGCACGTTCTTTAGCTCAGACCGCAAGAACCCACTGCGCTCCATGCCGTAAAGAAGCGGATGGTGCGACCTCTTTATCGGCCTCACCCGGATTCACGTGCTCGTGCATGCCTCGCGCGATCCCATCTCGGAGGTTAGTACAGTTGCCGTAATCGCTCTACAGGACTTCGAGAACCTGTCGCGCTCTAGTTAGACCATTGCGCATAGGTCACCTATGCTTTGGTGCCGGGAGGGGGGGTCGAACCCCCACGAGGTTGCCCTCGGCGGATTTTGAGTCCGCTGCGTCTGCCAATTCCGCCATCCCGGCCCTTGCAAATCTCCACCACGCCAGACCAAGGAAGTATCGCACGCCTCGCCCGCGTTCGACTACTGCCGCGTGCGCCTCTCCCAAGGCCGCGGCGTCCCGGGGTCATCCTGCCATCGCTGCCGCCGCCCTACAAAAAACATCACCCCGCCGAACACCATCATCACGGAACCCCAGATGAGGTTCAGATTGATCCCCAGCGATCGCGCATACAACCCACTACCGGCCGTTATCGCGCCGAACCCGGCCATCAGCCCGCCGATCAATAAAAAGATCAAGCCCAGCGGCACGCGAATATCTAGACCCATCCCACACCTATCGAAAAATAAGATTCAACGCCACAAGCACACTCAGCACACCCACGGCCAGCGTCGTCGGCCGCTGATACCAAACCAGATGACTCTCCACCGGCCTCGGCGTCAGCGAGTACACCAGGCCGACGAGCTGCTTCTCAGGGTGCGGCCGCGTTGCCAGGCTCACCACCACCGTCACCACGAAGTTGCTCGAAAACGCAAAGATCGCCGTCCAGAAGTTCTGCGCCATCTCGCTCGGATACCGAAGCAACACAGCGATCCAGCCGCCATGGACTCCTCGAGCCGCATCCGCCGGCAAGGTCAGCCCCTGATGAAGCAACGCGCCCACCATCCCTGAGACCAAACCCGAAAACGCCCCATGCCCTGTCGACCGCTTCCAGAACATCCCCAGCAAGAACGTCGCAAACAAAGGCGCATTCACCAACGAAAACACCAGCTGCAGTGAATCCATGATGTTGTTGAAGCTCGTCACCAGGTACGCCGCCCCAATCGACAGCAGCACTCCGCCTACCGTGGCCATCCGCCCCATCCACAAGTAGTGCTCGTCCGTTCCCCGTCTGTTCACGTACGCCTGATAGATGTCATATGTCCACACCGTGTTGAACGCCGTCACATTGCCCGCCATCCCCGACATGAAACTCGCCAGCAGCGCCGTCAGCCCCAGCCCTAAGATGCCCGTTGGAAAGTAGTGCAACAGCATCACCGGGATAGCCAGATCGTAGTTGTAGACTGGCGTTCCATCCGCGTTGCGCAGCGGCTCCCCATTCAGAGGGCTCACCTTCACCGGTACCATCCCATGCCCATGCGCTTCGTCCAGTGGTTCACCCCGCTCCGCCGCCGTCGTCGCCCGCGACTCGCGTCCCGCCACGCTCCCAGGCACAGCCGCGACCCGCGACGTCACACTCACCGCGATCAAACCCGGCAAGATCACAAGAAACGGAAAAAACATCTTCGGCAACGCCGCAATCAGCGGCACACGGCGCGCCGCATCCACAGAATCGGCCGCCAGCGCCCGCTGTATCACCAGAAAGTCCGTGCACCAGTACCCAAAGGACAGAACAAACCCCAGCCCCATCACCAGACCAACCCACTCCACACCCAGTGGGTTTGTGTTCGCATGCGCCATGCCGCGCCATGAGTGCACCATCGGCGCCGGCAGCGCGTGCTTGATCCCCGACCACCCACCAACATTGCGCAGCCCAATCCAGACCAGCGGCAGAAATCCCGCGACGATCAAAAAGAACTGCAGCACCTCGTTATAAATCGCACTCGTCAACCCACCCAGAAAGATGTAGCCCAGCACGATCGCCGCCGACAACACAATCGACACATGAAACGTGTAGCGATCCGGCATGATGCCCCGAAACAGACCCAGCGCCTGGATCAGCAGAGCCATCGCATACATGCTGATCCCCGACGAAAACACCGTCATCACAGCAAACGAGATCGCGTTCACCGCCCGCGTCTTCTCGTCAAACCGCATTCTCAAGTACTCCGGTACCGACCGCGCCTTCGAGCCGTAGTAAAACGGCATCATGAACACGCCCACGAAAACCATCGCCGGAACCGCCCCAATCCAGTAAAACTGGCTCGTCACAATCCCATACTTCGCTCCGGAGGCGCCCATCCCGATCACCTCCTGCGCGCCCAGATTCGCCGACAAAAACGCCAAGCCGCACACCCAGGCAGGAATCGATCGCCCCGCCAAAAAGAAGTCGTTCGAAGTCCGCATGTACCGCTTCAGCGCCACCCCAATGCCCAGCACGAAGCTGAAGTACACCAGCATAATCAGCCAGTCCACAACCGAAAGAGACACCGCTCACCCCTGACTCCGAGCCAACTCAGGTCTCTCTCCTTAAGCGTTCGGCGGACTGAATCTCCCGTTAATCCTAATCGAATCAGCCCGCCACACCTCGCGCTCGCGTCGCGCACACACGCCATCCGATCCCACCACTGCAAATCTTTGCTGCCCGGACCTCCCAATCACCCAGCCCGGCATCAGAAAAACATTACCTCGGAAGCTGGGGCAACTCTCCCTTCAAGATCGAAGACAGGGGCAGCACCAAACGTGGAATTGGGTTCAATTCTTCTGGTTGACGACAACGTCGTTCAGGCAGCGACACGGCAAGCCATCCTTCGCAGCGCCGGCCACAAAGTGATCGCCGTTCTCGATCCTCGCCGTGCCCTCGAGAGCCTGGAACAGCACTCCCTCCCAGACTCCATTTGGCTCGTCGTCACGGATCACCTCATGCCCACGATGACCGGATCTACCTTCGTCCGAAAGCTCCGTCAGCTCCTTCCCACGGTGCCGGTCATCGTCATCAGCGGCCTCGAGGAGGCCGAAGACGAGTACAAGGGCCTCGACATCCACTTCCGCATGAAGCCACTCAACCCCGAGCTCCTCCTCGATACAGTCGACCAGTTCCGCACCGCCGTCCTCAACTCCACCACATAAACAGCTTCGGCGCTCCGCAACCGCGCACGCCTGCTCCTCCGTTGCACTCCGCCCGGCCCACTGCGAAGATACATAGCGAGGCCCTCCATGCCATCGCATCCCATGCCGGAGTTCGGCAGCTTCTCCCTCCTGCTCGCCCTCGTCCTCTGCGCCTACACCGTCGTCTTTGGCGGCCTGGCCCTCTGGCGCCAGCAGCGCAACCTCACCGACCCCGTCGCCCTTCGCCTCGGTGAAACCGCCCGCCGCGCCGGCATCGCCTCCTTCGTCGCCATGTGCGGCGCCGCCTTCGCCCTCGTCTGGGCCTCCTACACCAACGACTTCTCTGTCTCCTACATCCTCCACCACACCAATCGCGCCCTCAACCCCGCCTACAAGTTCTCCGCCCTCTGGTCCGGGCAGGAAGGCTCCCTCGTCCTCTGGGCCTGGCTCCTCGCCGCCTACGGCTTCGTCCTCCGCATCCGGCACAAGGTCGATATCCGCCTGTCCGCCTTCGCCTCCGTCATCACCGCCGGCGTCCAGGTCTTCTTCCTCCTCCTCCTCAACTTCGCCGCGCCACCCTTCGCCATCGAGCCCGGCCCGCTCTCACCAGATGGCTTCGGCCTCAATCCCCTCCTCCAATACCCGGAGATGGTCATCCATCCGCCGATGCTCTACCTCGGCTACGTCGGCTTCACCGTTCCCTTCGCCTTCGCCCTCGGCGCCCTCATGATGCGCTACCCCGGCGAGCGCTGGATCCACATCACCCGCCGCTGGACCATGGTCACCTGGCTCTTTCTCACCTGCGGCATCTGCCTCGGCATGCACTGGGCCTACGCCGTCCTCGGCTGGGGCGGCTACTGGGGCTGGGACCCCGTCGAAAACGCCTCCCTCATGCCCTGGCTCACCGGCACAGCCTTCCTTCACTCCGTCATGATGCAGGAGAAGCGCGGCATGATGAAGAGTTGGAACGTCTGGCTCATCTTCTCCACCTTCATGCTCACCATCCTGGGCACGCTCCTCACCCGCTCCGGCCTCGTCCAGTCCGTCCATGCCTTCGCCCAGTCCTCCATCGGCAACTGGTTCTACGGCTTCCTCATCGTCGTCTTCGCCGTCTGCCTCTTCACCTACTTCCGCCAGCGCGATCACCTCCGCAGCGAGAACCGCCTCGAATCCCTCGTCTCCCGCGAGTCCTCCTTCCTCTTCAACAACCTCATCCTCCTCGCCGCCTGCTTCACCGTCCTCTGGGGCACCCTCTTTCCCGTCCTCTCCGAGTACGTCCAGGGCTCCAAGGCCACCGTCGGCGCTCCCTTCTATAACCGCGTCAACCTCCCCATCGGCCTCGCCCTCCTCCTCCTCACCGGCGTCGGTCCCCTGCTCGCCTGGCGCGCCACCACCCTCCGCACCATTCGCCGCAACTTCGTCCTCCCCGGCCTCGCCGTCCTCATCACCGCACTCGCCCTCCTCGCCTTCGGCGTGCGCCCCTGGCAGGATGGCGACGACTGGCAGGCCACCCTCTTCTCCCTCCTCGCCTTCTCCCTCGGCGCCGGCGTCATCACCGCCATCTCTGCGGAGTTCCTCCGCGGCGCAGCCGTCATCCACACCCAGAGCCGCCTCGCGGAGCGCGGCACCGGCTCGCAGACCGGCCGTTCCCTCCCCTCCTCCGCCCTCCTCCTCGTTCAGCGCAACACCCGCCGCTATGGCGGCTACCTCGTCCACTTCGGCATCGTCGTCATGTTCATCGGCATCGCTGGCGGTGCCTTCCAGCAAACTCACGAGCAGGAGATGGGCTTCGGCGACTCCATGCGCATGGGCCCCTACCGCATCGTCTGCCGCTCCTTCTCCCAGGACTCCAATCCCAACTTCGACACCGAGTACGCCCTCCTCGACGTCTTCAAGGGCAACCGCAAAATCACCGAACTCACGCCGGAAAAACGCTTCTACAACGCCTCCCAGACCAACTCCACCGTCGTCGCCGACCACTCCACCCTCAGCAGCGATCTCTACACCATCTACGAGGGCAAGAACCCCGACACAGGCCGCCCCATCCTCAAGGTCTACCTCAATCCCCTCGTCAACTGGATCTGGATCGGTGTCGGCATCGTCGTCGCCGGCACCGTGATCACCCTCTTCCCCAACTCCCGTCGCGCCCTCGGACGCGCCCCCGCCAAAACCACAGCAGTCCTTCCCGCCGCCGCCGAGGTCCACCATGTCTAAACGCTGGCTCCAGGCCATCCTCACCTGTCTGCTCGCCGTCGTCATCCTCGGTGCCAACGATCCTGACGCCCGCTTCAACCGTGTCGGACACCGCATGATGTGCGCCTGCTCCTGCGGCCAGATCCTCCTCGAGTGCAACCACGTCGGCTGCCCAGACTCCGCCCGCATGATCACCGAGCTCCGCCAGCAGGTCGCCTCCACACCCGACGACACCCCCGTCTATAACTGGTTCGTCAACAAGTACGGCGCCGTCATCCTCGCCGCACCCATCCGTGGCGGCTTCGACACCGTTGCCTGGATCGCGCCCATTGCGGTCTTCCTCTTCGGCACTCTCGGCACCGCTCTCCTCGTCCGCACCTGGACCCGCCGTCACCACGCCACCCTCACCACCGCCAGCAACTCCGCCCCAATCTCAGCCGAGCATGCCGCGCTCCGCGACCGCATCCGCCGCGAGGTCGAGCTCTAGTGGGCGCCGCCGCCGCTCTCCTCCTCACGGCCGCCTGCTTCGCCTTCGTCTTTTGGCCCCAGCGTCGCCTCGCTACAGAGGCCGCAAAAACCCGCCGAGACTACCTCGAAGAACGCAAGGCCTCCGTCTACGACAACCTCCGCGACCTCCGCTTCGAGTTCCAGGCCGGCAAATACCCCGAAGAAGACTTCCTCGCCCAGCGAGCTGCCCTCGAACACGAGGCCGCCACCATCCTCACCGAAATCGACACCCTCACACCCTCCCGCTGAGCGTTCCGCACCCAGCACCGGGAGATCGATCCTCGCGCCTACGGCAGAGCATACGAACGGTCGCTCCTCGGCGCGTCGGCCCCTTGTGCATCGTTACAGCAGCAAGCCGTCCCAGAGCGCCAGCTCTCGCCCTTGCGGGTTCTGTTCCACTCGGCTCGCCGTGTCCAGCACCATCGTGCGCCGTGTCTCCAGCCCAAAGCGAGGCCACGGGGGCAGTCCCTTAGACTCCGGCGCTCCGCCCTTGATGAACGCCACCCACCCCGTGTGCATCTCCCGCGCCAGCGCCGCCGCGCCTGCCTCCGTCTGCTCCGCTGTCGAAAGCCTGTCCCACACGAAGCCAAGGTCTTCCGAGTGGTACGCCTCCCCGGACATTCTGCCCTCCGTCCGCGACCAGTCCAACCGATACATCCAGGTAGCCCCGCCGTTCCGCACATTGGCCTCCGCCAGGCGCACACTCGGAACCCAATACTCTTCCGCCGTCACCGCCCGCACCTCGCGCTGGCTCGCCGGCATCTCCGGGTAGACTGCGCTATACCGCGCAAGCACCCGGTCAAACTCCTCCACGGGCATATTGCCAAGGTCCGATGGCTTCACCGGCGGCTCCGGATGCGATCCCAGAAACAGGGCACTCTCGTCACGGTTCGTCCCAATCAACATCCTCTTGCCACCCCGCCCGCTCGCTCGCAATAGGTCGATCGGCGACTCTGGCAATAACGCTTTCCCGTCCGGCAAAGCTCCCACCTCGACCCGAAACGGAAAGTGCACGGTTGACTCCTGCAAATATCGCTCCTGAACCGCGATCAACCGCGCCGGATCTGCCGTCCGCAGCCCCTCAACCCCCTCGCCTTTTGCCCGCCATGCGGCGCCAAACTCCCCCGCGACACGCGCGGAAACCTCGCGCGGAAACACTCGCTCGCCTCCTCCGCTCTCCGAAATCACCGCGTGGAACAGCCGCGAAGCCTCAGGAATCGCCATCAACGCCGCCGCACTCTTAGCCCCCGCAGACTCGCCGCCAACCGTAACCCGACCCGGATCTCCTCCAAAATCAGCAACATGCCCCTGCACCCAACGAAGCGCCTCCACCAGGTCTCGCGTCCCGTTGTTGGCCGAATCCGCAAACGCCGGTCCCAGCAACGGCGCGAGGTCCAGATACCCAAATACTCCCAGCCGGTACGCCACCGTGACCACAACCATCCCCGCGCTGGCAAACTGTGCCCCATCAAAGATGGGTGCAAAGCTCTCCCCGCCCGTGTACCCGCCCCCGTGTATCCACACAAAGACCGGCCAGGGTCCTCGTCCGACAGGTGCCCATACGTTGAGGTACAGGCAGTCCTCGCTCACCGCAACGCCTGCTTCGGCCTTCTGCATAGCTGCCGGCGCAAACCGCGTTGCGTCCCTGGTTCCGCTCCAGCTCTTCACCGGCGCCGTCCTTTGAAATCGCAACTCGCCCACCGGAGGCGCCGCAAACGGCACACCGCGAAACACCCTGACACCGCCCTCCATCGCGCCGCGCAGACGCCCCAAGGATGTCGAGACCTCGACTGCGTCCCCTGCGGATTTCTCCCCAGAGACCCGCTTTCCACCAAAAGCGGCCGCCGCTCCTAGCATCAGCGCACCTCGGACCACCTCACGTCGGGAATACTTCACCGTCTCACTCAAGAACGCACCTTCCCTGCTCCGACCAGTCAGCATGGTACCGCGCCAGCGTAAGCCCACTCGCCCGCGCCCCGTTGTGTGCATGCGCCCCACACACAACGCTCCGCCCCGTCTTCCCATCCCCCCGCAGGCCGTCGTTCCCTCGCCTACGCTTCCGCTCTGTCCCGTCTTCGCTCGCCCCTGTCCGGCAGCCCCATCCTGCGCCTCGCCACCCTCGCACACGCGGGACAGACCACATGCAGAAGAACCGCCCATGCCCAGATCGCAACCAGTATCGCTGCCGCAATCGCAACGCAAAGCACCTTCGCGCCCATCGCCAGACCTCCAGGCGGACCAAATGGCCCGCTATCTAGAAGTGCGTAGACAACGCGAAGATCGGCTCACTCATCAACCAACGACAGTTCGCGCCGTTCGTGCCAGCGCCGCAGCTCGTCTCAGCTGCGCTCTCCAAGCTGCCGCATCGCAGCCGCACGACGGCGCGCCACAATCCACCGCACCATCGGCGTGCAGATCCGCTCACGGAAGGCGTCTGTGTAAAACAGCGCCATCAGCATAAGAAGGACGACCAGCAACCCAAAGCTCAGCATGGACATATGCACTCCCATCAAAGTGGACGGACCCACTGCCCCTCGGACAGTGGCTGTATCAGCTCCAAGGCCAGTTAGAAGTGAACAAGAGCACTACAGGCGAGAGCCAGCGTACGCAGCGACGCGCCGATCGGATGCAATACCGCAATACTCCCACAAGGGGATAAACTGCACAATTACTTTGGTAGAGATTTCATCCTATCAACACCTCAATGCATGCCGTAATTGGCTACGCTCGCTCCTTCAGGCCTGCTCCCGTACCGCCAGGGTTCAACACATAGCTCGTCTTGCCTCGCCTGTGGTCGCTGGCGCGATCCACCTTCCTCCAGAAACCCAGAAAATAATCCGCCGCCGACAGGATCGAGACAAACGTCATCCAGTAAATCGCCGTATACGCAATCAACCGGACTCCGACGATAAAGCCACCCCAGTCCCAGTACACCCACCTGTGCGCCAGAATCGCCGCCACCACACTCACAATCTGAATCACCGTCTTCAGCTTGCCGATCTCACTCGCCTGGATCGTGAAGCCCTCGGTCGCCGCGATTGACCGTAACCCGCTCACCAGAAACTCTCGCCCAATCACCAGCGTTGCAATCCACGCCGGCACAATCCCGGGCACATACCCAACCAGCACAATGTATGCAGCACTCACCATCAGCTTGTCCGCCAACGGATCCAGAAGCATTCCAATGGTCGTGATCTGGCCGCGGCGCCGGGCCAGATAGCCGTCCAGGCCATCCGTGATCGACGCCAGAATAAACAAGGCCGAGGCCGTAAGCTCCTGGTAGCCGGGCGCACGCACAGGAGAAATCGGGCTCAACACCCAGAGAAACAGTGGAATCGCCGCGATCCGGCTGAGCGTAATCGAGTTAGGCAGATTCATCGCGGCCACCCGGCGGAGCAGAGCTTACATCCGTACCGAAACCGTCTTCGGCAAACTCCGCACATCGTCATTCTCCCACAGCACGCAACAGACATCTCCTCAGTGATGTCCGCCCAAAAGCCCCCCAAGCGTCTGCTGCAAACTCTTTGTCGGTGAGTTTGTCCCTGTCCCTCGCAAGCTCTTCCCGGACAGCGCGCCCCGTGCTGCGGCTCCAGCTACACTCGTCGCCAGCCCTCGGATGTCCGGCGTAAAGGTTGGGTTCGTCGTCGTTCCACCGATTGCCACCGGTATTCCGCTCTTCAGAAATCCTCCCGGTAGACCGCCGGTCAGCCCCTTCCCCGCACCCGGGATCGCTCCCAACAGCTGTCCCGCAAGCCCGCCGGCTCCTGCTGTCGGCACCACGGAGCCAGCGCCCCTCTCCAGGAGCAAAGGCTTCAGAATCACGTCATAATGCAGTGCCCCATTGTTCACCGAACCCGATCCCGTCGCCGTTCCCAGCGCTGGCATATTCAGCGCAATCCTGTCGGTCCGCAGGCTGTCACCCTGACTCCGCACATCCATGCTCAACGACCGAATCTGCGTGGTCGAACTCGGCTTTGCCCCCGTCAGTTGCGTAACCGCCGCAAGCTTCGAGTTCAGGTCAAACCCAGCCAACTCCGTATTGTTCACGCTGACGGGCCCTGTAATTAGCGGATTCGCCGTGCTTCCAGAGACAACGAGCTTGGCCGTCAGCGTTCCTCCCTGCAGTCGCGACCCACTCGGCAGCTTCACGCCAAGCGAGGGCAAAAACGCCTCCAGGTCGTTGATCGACAGCTCCTGTCCCACAACCCGCAGGTCAACCGCCGTCGTCGGTCCACTCTTCTGGTAGGTCCCACTCACGTTCACAACGTCGTGCCCGATCGTAATCACTCCCCGTTGCACCTGGCCCGTCATCTGCTGCTCGTTCTGCACCACCGCGAACTGCAGACCAACCGGCACCTGCGACGGCGTGCCTGTCTTTGCCAGCCGCAATCCGCTCACATGCGCCGTTCCGTCTGCATTGAGCGTTTGACCGTTCGACACAAGTCGCGCGTCCACATCAGCTGTTCCGCCAATCCCCGCATCGGGCGCCACCATGCCGCTCGTCTGCAGGTCCAAGTGCCGCAGAGTTACCTGTGCGCTCACCGGCGTCGCCTCCGCCTCCTGCGCGTTATAAGGGCCCACCGTCCCCTTCGCATTCATCTGTCCGCCACCCGGCAACTGCGCCGCAGCCGTAAAAGGGGAAGCCGAAGTCGGCGTCAGGTTACTCAGCGTGGCATGTAGATTCTGATACACCGTCGGCTGCGTCTGCCCCGGCGAGGTCACCGTCACTGACCCGTTCGTCAGCTCCATGCTGTCGATCGCCAGGCTTTGCAGCATGGACGGGTTCTGAGCCGCCGCAGGACGCGGTGGGGTCTTCGGCGTCGGCTTCTGGACCAAGGTCACGTGCGGCCCATCGATCGCCAGCTTCGTCACGTGCATCTGCTGCCCGCTCCAACTCGCGTCCAGCACCAGGGAGTCTACCTGCCCAGAGATACCCGAGCTCGCATCCACGAATCCAGCCGCCAAAGGGTCAATATGCTTCGCGTCGAGTTGCAGAGTGAACGGCGTGTTTGCCGCGTCCGCCTGGTTCATCGGGCCCGCCGTTCCTTTCGCAGTCACCGTGCCCTCACCCGGCAGGTGAACCGAGGCCGTGAACGGGAAAGACTTCGCAAAGCCGAAGTTCGTCACATCTAATGCAACCTGCTCGTACACATGGCTCTCTGCCGCCTCGCCCGTCCCGGGCCCGGGCTGCGTGCTTACCGTCACCTGACCATCTGTAATCTTGATCTCGCCCACCGTGAGGTTCGGAAAAGTCGACTCCGTCTCCGCGCTGCGCGCTGCCGGCTGGTTTGCCGATCTGCCCAGCGAACTGTAGTTCCACACCCCCGCAGCATCCCGAAGCAGAGAGACCTTTGGGGACTCCAGCACAAATCCGCTTACCTGCACATCTTTACGCGTGATCAAGGGCCACAGCGCCACGTGAACCGTCACCTGCTGTGCCTGAAGAAACGGCTGCGAGCTGAAGGCCGGGTCATCTGCGATCGTCACCCCGTGCGCCAGCAACCCTCCCGAAAGCACCGACAGCTTCAGATTCTCCACCGTCACCTGCCGGCCCAAAGCCGCGCTGGCCGAGCGGACAATCCGCTGCTGGAAGCTGCTGGTATTCAGAAACAGCGGCAAAGCCAGCACAACTAGGACCAGCAGCACAACCAGTCCCACAACTGCCAGCAAAATCCCGCGCGTCGTCTTGCTCGCCATACTCACCTCATTTCGGAAATAGGTTTGATGGCGGGCACCGCGGATGAAGTTGCAGGAGCGCCCGAACCCGGCGGGCGCTCCCGTCTCTCACCCTCTACGCATACATCCCGCGCTGCTTGGTCGTGTACGCCACACGGTCGATCGCCAGCATGTACGCCGCCATCCGGTTGTCCACGCCGTGCGACGTCGCGTACGAGATCACGTCGGCAAAGCTGTCCACCATGATCCGCTCCAGCCGCTGGTTCACCTCAAGCTCCGTCCAGAAGTAGCCCATCCGGTCCTGCACCCATTCGAAGTAGCTCGCTGTCACCCCTCCGGCATTTGCCAGGATATCTGGGATCACAAACACGCCCTTCTCGGCCAGCATCGCATCCCCAGCCACCGTCGTCGGCCCGTTCGCGCCCTCGCACAGGATCCGGCAGCGCAGCTTGCCCGCATTCCGGCTCGTGATCACGTTCTCCGTCGCCGCTGGAATTAGGATCTCGCACTCGCGCGTCAGCAACTCAAACCGATCCACCGCCTCCGCTCCCGCGAACCCCACAATGGTCCCGGCTCTCTGCCGATGACTCAGCAGATTCGGGATGTCCAGCCCGCGCTCGGCATAGATCGCTCCATCGAACTCCGCCACGCCGACAATCGTGTACCCCCGCTCCGCCAGAAGCTTCGCCGCGTTCGACCCCACATTGCCAAACCCTTGCAAGATCACCCGGCAACCCTCCACCGGCATACCAAGGAACTTCAGCGCCTCGTCGCACACCACCTGCAAGCCTCGGCCTGTCGCCTCCCGTCGACCTCGCGACCCACCGATATTCACCGGTTTGCCCGTTACTACCGCCGTCACCGTCTGCCGCATATGCATCGAGTACGTGTCCATAATCCACGCCATCGTCTGCTCGTTCGTGTTCATGTCCGGCGCCGGCACATCCTTCTCCGGCCCCAAAAACTCGATCAACTCCGCCGTATAGCGCCGCGTCATCCGCTCCAACTCGCCCTGACTCATCTGCCGCGGATCACAGATCACGCCCCCCTTGGCGCCGCCAAATGGGATATTCACCACGGCGCACTTCCACGTCATCCAGCTCGCCAGCGCCCGCACCTCGTCCAGCGACACATCCGGCGCAAACCGGATCCCGCCCTTGCCCGGCCCACGCGCCATCGAGTGTTGCACGCGGTACCCGGTGAAGACCTCGATCGACCCGTCGTCCATCTGCACCGGGATATGCACGATAATCTCTCGCGCCGGCTCCCGCAGCACCTTCCACAGCCCCCGGTCCAGCTTTAAATGCTTGGCCGCCTCATCAAAGCGAAAGGCCTGCGCCTCCCATGGGTTCGTCTCCTGCACCATCGCCTGCTCATCGATCGTCACCTGCTGCATAAATCTCCTGATCTCCATGCGCCAAGCCCTCGGGCGCGTACTCCAGACCTCGTCTGCCATCGCGCGCGCCACCCCGTCCGCATCCCCGGCGCGCGCACTCCCTCCAGCCGTCATAGCCCCTTCATCGGAGCCGGAACATCCCGTTTGACCAGGCCAGTCTGTGGTCAAACCTCGGCGAGTATAGGCCGCCCCCTTCAACCCCGGCAACGAGCATCTCGCTCCCTTTGGGTACGTTGGTGCACCCCCTCAACCTTCTCTTAGACGACACTTACCTCATCCGAGGTCCGTAAAATCGAAATCACATGATCTCCTCCACGGCAGGCACCAGCCCCTCCCTCTCCGACTTCACCCGCCTCGCCTCCGCCCACACCCTCGTCCCCGTCTTCCGCACCCTCATCGCCGACCTCGAAACCCCCGTCTCCGCCTTTCTTCGCCTCACCCAGCCAGACCCCGCCTCTCCGAACTCCGCCCCCGAGGCCTTTCTCCTCGAGTCCGTCGAAGGCGGCGAACGAGTCGGCCGCTACACCTTTATCGGCATCGAGCCCTACGGGCGTTACACCGTCCGAAAGCAGGACATCACCCACACCTCCGCCGCCGGCACCCGCCGCTTTCACGGCGACATCTTCGCTGAGCTCAAGCGCGAGCTCTCCGCCCACACCCCCGCCCGACTCCCCGGTCTACCCCCCTTCACCGCCGGTGCCGTCGGCTTCTTCGCCTACGACATCGTCCGCCAAATCGAGCACCTCCCCTCCACCGCCGCCACTGAACTCGACGTCCCCGACGGACACCTCATGTTCTTCGATCAGGTCCTCGCCTTCGACCACGTCCGCAAGAGATCCACCTCATCGTCACCGCCGACCTCACCCGCCAGCCCTCCAACTCCACCCCCCAGACCGCTTATCAAGCGGCCTGCCACCGCCTCGAACGACTCGAACGCCTCCTCGCCCGCCCCCTCCCTCTCCCAGGCCCCACCCAGCCCGATCCCAAACCCCTCCACCTCACCCCCCGCACACCTCGCCCCGACTTCCTCGCCGCCGTCGACCGCGTCAAGGCCTACATCGCCTCCGGAGACGTCTTCCAGTGCGTCCTCTCCCAGCGCTTCGACTGCACACCCGCCGTCGACCCCTTCGCCATCTACCGCGCCCTCCGCATCATCAATCCCTCCCCCTACATGTACTTCCTCCGCTTCGCCCTCGACTCGGACCCCGCCGCCACCGGCCACATCGTCGGCTCCTCCCCCGAGCTCCTCGTCCGCGTCAAAGGCTCCCGCGTCGAGTACCGGCCCATCGCCGGAACCCGCCGCCGCGACCCCGACGAAGCCCTCGACCGCGCCCTCGAGGCCGACCTCCGCAACGACAGCAAGGAAGTCGCCGAACACATCATGCTCGTCGACCTCGGCCGCAACGACCTCGGCCGCGTCTCCACCTATGGCTCCGTCGCGGTCAAGGACCTCATGTTCGTCGAGCGCTACTCCCACGTCATGCACCTGGTCAGCGCCCTCGAGGGCAACCTCAGCCCCGGCCTCGCCCCGCTCGACGCCTTTCGCGCCTGCTTCCCCGCCGGTACCCTCTCCGGCGCTCCCAAGGTTCGCGCCATGCAGATCATCGAAGAGCTCGAGCCCGCCCGCCGCGGGGTCTACGGCGGCTCCGTCCTCTACGCCGACTTCTCCGGCAACCTCGACTCCTGCATCGCCATCCGCACCCTCTTCATGCACGGCACCGAAGGCCACATCCAGGCCGGCGCCGGCATCGTAGCCGACTCCGTCCCCCAATCCGAGTACGACGAATGCCGCAACAAAGCCCAGGCCGTCGTCCGCGCCATCGAACGCGCCCGCTCCCTATAGCCACCGCAGCGCGTCTACTCCCGCGTCTGCGCCAGCGCCCAAGCCACCCCACCCACCACCTGCGCCGCCCCCACCACTCGCGTCAGCCCCGGCCGCCTCGCCATTCCCTGCATCAGCTCCCGCCACACCCTCGGCCCCTTCTTCCACGCATGCGCGTCCCGGCTCGGATGCACCAGCGCCATCACCCCATCGCCAATCAGCACCATCGCTACAAAATGCTCTACCCGTTTTATGTTGATCTCAGCCATAGCATGTTGGACCCCGCTCGTGCCCCGCCCGTTGCCCGCGCTCTCCTCTCCTACAGCGGTCGTAAACTAATCCCATGGTCTTCGTCCTCGACAACTACGACTCCTTCACCTATAACCTCGTCCAGTACCTCGGCGAACTGGGCGAAGAGGTCGTGGTCCGCCGCAACGACGAGATCACCCCGGAAGAGATCGAAGCCCTCCACCCCGACCGCATCCTCATCTCCCCCGGCCCCTGCACCCCGGCAGACGCCGGCATCACCGTCCGCCTCATCCAGCACTTCGCCACCCGCGACACCGCCGCGACCGCCGCCGACCCCACCCACCGCCCCACCCCCATCCTCGGCGTCTGCCTCGGCCACCAGGCCATCGGCGAGGCCTTCGGCGGGGAGGTCGTCCGCGCCCCCTCCCTCATGCACGGCAAAACCTCCGAGATCACCCACGACGGCCAAACTCTCTTCGCCGGCCTCCCCCCGCAGACCACCTGCACCCGCTACCACTCCCTCATCGTCCGCGAAGAGTCCCTCCCCCCCACCCTCGAAATCTCCGCCCGCACGCCAGACGCCGCCGCCCCCTCCGGCACCCTCATCATGGCCCTCCGCCACCGCTCCCTTCCCATCGAAGGCGTCCAGTTCCACCCCGAATCCGTCCTCACCACCCACGGCAAACAGATGATCGCCAACTTCCTCAAGCTCTAGCGCCACCCCCCCCCCGCACCCGGTGCGGCGTTCTTAGCCTCTTGCTGTCAATCCCGCTGCAACTCCGCACCCGCAGCAACACAGGCCCGGTGTGGCTCGGTATCGAAGCCACTGTCCTGCTGTCGCCGCAATGGCATAACCGTCCCACCCAAGTCCACCACAATCGCGTCCTCAGGATGGCTCTGCTCGTCGCTTTTTCGATATGCCTGTTTGTCAAGGCAGTAAGGAGGGGGCTGGTGACCCCAGCCCCCCTCATGCCTTAGCGGTTCGTGTATCGTGGAGCCGGCTTGCCGGTCTGCTGCGACGCTGCGAACAGTGCTGATCCTGCATCGAAGTACTTGGTCAGAGCCGCCTCGTCCTGCACGGACGGCGCGGTCACCTTTTCCTTCTGCTCAAGCCCGACAAGCGCCGCGTCCACCATGTCCTCTGTAGACATCACAATGTTTGGATCCACATTGGACAAAGGAAAGCCTTGCACATCCCAGATCTCGGACACCGTAGCTGCCGGCGTGACGAGCTGCACCACCACATCGGTGCCGGCGAGCTCAGCCTGAAGTGCCTTGGACAAGTTCTGCACGTAGGCCTTGGTCGCACCATAGATCGGTGTATAGGGATATCCATCGAAACCAAGAACCGATCCGATGTTCACGAGTGCGCCATGATTCCGTTTCTTGAAGCCAGGCAGCACGGCCATCGCCAGGCGGGTAAGGGCGACGATGTTGATGTTCACCAGGGTGTTCAGCTGATCGACGCTCGCGCTATCCAGAGGACCGACAAAGGATGTCCCCGCATTGTTGACGAGCAAGGTGATCTGGTCGTTCTCGGAGATCGCCCTCGCAACCGTTTCCAGCTGGGCCGCGTCGCCAAGGTCCGCCGCCTGCGTCTTAACCTGCACACCATAGTGTTGGGCTAGGTCCTTCGCGATTGCTCCGAGACGATCCGCGCGCCGGGCTACCAGAAAAAGATCGTAGCCCTCCTTTGCAAGCCGCTCCGCATAGACCTTGCCAATCCCGGCTGACGCTCCGGTCACCACGGCCACTCCAAGCTTCTTGGGTTCAACTGTGCTCATACAGGGTTTCTCCGTGCTCGTATTTTGTACCGCATGGTAAAGACGCAGGGAGAGTGAGACTGGATGCATTATCTTCCACCTCGGTACAAAATACGTCCAACACAGGCGGCTACGCATCGAAAGCAGGAGGAGGGGCGATGGCAACCATGATGGAAAGGCGCTCTCCGGGCCGTCCTCGGGAGTTTGATCGCGACAAAGCTCTGAACGCAGCGATGCGGGTCTTCTGGAAGCAGGGGTATGAGGGTGCCTCTCTCGCCGACCTTACGGAGGCAATGGAGATTAGCAAGCCGACGCTGTATGCCGCCTTCGGGGATAAAGCAGCTCTGCTGAGAGAGGCCCTGCGCATGTACCTCTCCCTGCGTGCAGAGGACTACAGCGCAGCCCTGAACCGTCCCAGCGTAAAGGACGTCGCCGAGGCATGGTTGCGGCTGACGGCAGGGGTTCGAAAAGAGGTGGATGCCCCTCCAGGCTGCCTGCTGGTACAAGGAGCCCTGGTCGGCAGTGAGGCGAGCCGCGCAATCCAAGATGAGCTCGCCTCCATTCGGAATGAGGGAACGAGACAACTGGAAGAGCGGTTCCACCGAGCGAAGCGTCAAGCAGACCTCCCAGGCACATGGGAACCCGGTCCTCTGGCACAGTACCTTTCCGCACTAGCGTCAGGTCTGGCGGTGCAGTCGAGCGGCGGTGCTTCCTCCGAGACTCTCAACCAGGTTATCGATCAGGTCATGGCGAACTGGCCAGATTGAGACAAAGTGTTGGGCAAGGCCGTTCGCGCTTGCCGGGTGCCCCAGGTCTCGCTTCTGCGACCTGGGTTCCCACGGCCCCCGGCCCAGCATCTGCACCAGGTCTCGCCTCCGAAGCCGTTGCCGTTGCCTAGTTCACGCGCAGGGCTAGGTCCGGCCCACCCGAAAAGAAAAGGGCTGAAAGCCCGACACATACCCCCCCAACCGCCATAGTCGTACTCCCCACCACCACACCCGGGTGCCCCATGCATGACAGTCCCACCGTCATGCATGGGATCATCGACCGAAGGTCGATCAACCCACAACGTCACCAACGAAACCCCACCCCGACACACCCCAGGGCCAAAGGCCCGACAGATAAAAGCCCAACGCGCGGGGCCAGGTTCGACTGCACCAAGCGACGCACCCACCATCGCCAATCCTGATACCATTCACCCGCAAGCCTCCCCATGCGCGCCCATCTCCCCATCCTCCTCGCGATCTCCCCTCTGGCCCACGCCCAAACCCCGATCCCTCCCGTCACCCAAAACACCATCGGCTCCGTCGAGGCCGCCGCCGCCACCATCTCCGGCTCCCTCTCCCTCGCCGACGGCCGCGCCTCCATCGGCTCCAACGCCGTCATCACCGCCCACGACCGCACCGCCACCGTCCAGCTCGCGCGCGGCGGCGAGATCCTCGTCTGCTCCACCTCCGTCCTCCACGCCGCCCGCTCCGCCAGCCCCGCGGAACCCGCGCCCCTCCTCCTCGCCCTCGATCACGGCGCACTCGAAATCCACATGGCCGCCAGCACCCGCGACGCCATCCTCACCCCGGACCTCCGCCTCACCGTCGTCCCTCCCGCGGGCCAGTCCTCCCTCGCCGGCGTCCTCGACCTCCGCCTCCGCGTCGCCCCCAACGGCGACACCTGCGTCGACAACCGCGGAGACCACGCCCCCACCCTCGAAGCCGCCGAACAGATCGGCTCCGGCCTCTACCGCATCCGCCCAGGCCAACACCTCCTCTTCGAGCACGGCAGCCTCCGCGAGGTCGTCGACAACGAATCCTCGCCCTGCGGCTGCCCGCCCCCACCCGTCCTCTCCGTCGCCTCCAATGGCATCTCCACCGACGTCACCCGCGCCGCTCGACCCGGTGCCGCCGTCGCCGACGACCCCGACGAGGTCCGCCCCCACACCGCCGCCGAAACACACCCCTTCCCCGCCGCCGAAAGCCAGGGCCTCACCACCTCCACCTCCGCCGCCGGCACCGTCCCCCAGGCGCCCCCCAACCAGCCCCACGCCCAGGTCGCCGCCACCCTCGCCTACACCCCAAACACATCCCCAGCCACGTCCCCAGCCACGTCCCCAGCCACATCCCCAGCCACCCCCCCGGACACAGGCTTCGACGGCACCGCCCCAGCCCCCACCACCGTACCCGCTCCACCCTCGCCCGCGGCCGCCGACCCATCCCCGGCCTCCGCCACCTCGTCCACCCTCGCACCGACCTCGGCCGCCGGCCCCGTAGCTCCCGCCGCCCCAGCTTCACCCAGCCGGCCGGCACCCGCCCCCACGCCCCCAACCCAACGCCCGACCCCAACACCCCCACCTGCCCCGCTGGTCTCCGCCGCTCCCTCGCCGGCCGCGGACAATACCATCCACGAGATCGCGCAGGCTCCCCTCCAGCCACCCGCCCCCCCGCCCCAGACCATCTTCCGCAGCATCGGTCACTTCTTTCGCCGTCTCTTCCGCGGCTAGAACAAAACCCAATGCCCCCTCGACCGCGATCCGCAAGCCCCGGTCGCCCCACCCGCCTGAGCTACAATCAGACTGCCACAGCGGCCATGGCATCTGCGCCATAAACCCGAAAACTCCTTCGCGCTCGATTCGCCCCCGCCCGCAAACCCAACCAAAACCAGCTGGAGCGCCGGCTTACTCCGACGCTCCCGCTCGAAAAGGAACTCTCACCTATGTCAATTCCCGCCACGCAGATGCGCCCCGGCATGATCATCAAGTTCAAAGACGACCTCCACCTCGTCTTCTCCGTCGAACACCGAACTCCCGGCAATCTGCGCGCCTTCATCCAGGCCAAACTCCGCAACGTCCGCACCGGCTCCATGTTTGTCGAGCGTTTCCGCTCCCCCGATCCCATCGATCGCGTCATCGTCGACGAAATCAAAATGGAGTTCCTCTACAACGACGGCGACGAGTACTACTTCATGGACGACAAGTTCGAGCAGACCATGCTCACCCGCGACACCCTCGGCGACGCCGTCGAGTACCTCCTGCCCAACCTCAACATCTCCGTCAGCTTTCACGACGGCAAAGCCGTCGGCATCGAACTCCCCACCGTCGTCGAAATGACCGTCGTCGAAACCGAACCCGGCATCAAGTCCGCCACCGCCTCCTCCGTCACCAAACCCGCCAAAACCGAAACCGGCCTCGTCGTCCAGGTACCCCCCTTCATCAACGAAGGCGAAAAAATCCGCGTCGACACCGCCGAAGGTGCCTACATGTCCCGCGCCTAAACCACACCCCAACCCAAACCCACAAAAAAGGGGCGAGATCCATCGGATCTCGCCCCTTTCTCCCTTCATACCCCTGCAGCGTTTCGTCCCTAAAACCGGAAGTACACACCGCCCGCCGGCTCCACCGTCGCTACCCAGCTCTCCGTGCTGATCAATGGAGTGTTGAAGTTAGGCGCCCGGTAGATCAAACTCCGACCCATCGCGCGGAACCCCAGATGGGGATTCTTCGTCGGAATATCCAACCCCACCTCAACCAACCCCGCCCCCCGCCACTGATTCGCCACAGCCTGTCCGGTGGGCACGAAGTCGATAGCGCCGCCGCCGACGGCGACAAACGGCTGCAAGTGTCTGATATGCGGATGGAACAGGTACGCTGCCGTCGCCTCGTGATTCACCGTCTTCACCCGCGCGGAGGCCCCGAAGTGGTTCCGAAACACATTGGTGTACTGGTTGTAACCGTAGTTGAACTCCACCCCGGCCCAGGACACCGGGTGCTCCTTCAGCGAGAAAAGGAATCCCGTGGTATCCGTCGTGAACTGCCGGTTCGGCGAATCGGAGGTCAGCACCCTCGTGAACGGCCCTGTTGCATTGAGGCCCAGATCGACCTGGTGCAGCTTATAGACCTGCGCGTGCGTGGCGAGTGGGGCAGCAGCGAAAGCAACAAGGCTCACAAACGGTAACAAACGGTAACGCATGGACGAGTTCTCCTAACCGGGGTTCAGCGGCCTCATGACCCGCGCCGTATCGCAGGCATGCACCGCGGGAGCGTCGCATGGACACTCGCACACGTTCGGCCTCCCGCGAAAGTGGGACAGGCGTCGCCATCAGTGGCAACCCGCTGTGCCGACAGACCGAGAGCTCCGCTCCCCGGTGTCCTGCCGGCTGGAGATATGACGGTCGAACCGACACTCCAGTTGCTCTAAAGTCACATCCGGCCTCACTTAGGCCCTACTGCAACACAGCCATCCTGTCCCCCCCAAGCCCGCCCATCCGTCCTCGCTGCGATCGCACCAGCCGTAAAAAGTCCTGGTGCAGCAGACTCTGTGACTCAGGCCGCCAGGCCATCGACACCCCCACCCGCACCGTCTCTGGCTGCAGTCGCCGAAGCAACACGCCCCGCGTGCGCAGATGCCGCACACCCGCTGGAACCAGCGCAATCCCCTCCCCCGACTCCACCAGCGTCAGCACACCCGCCCAGGTCGCCGACGTGTTCACAATCTCCGGAGAAAACCCAGCGCCCGTGCACAGCCCAAGAATCCCGTCAAACAGCCCCGGGGTCACCCTCCGCTCACACAGTACGAACCGCTCCGTCGCCAAATCCGCCATCCGCAGCCGTCCATGGCTCAACGGGTGATCGCGCGGCATCACCACAACGATAGGATCCTCGTACAGCAATTCGCTCTCAAACAGCCGGTCAAACGGCGGCAGCAATGGCCGCGTAAATCCAAAATCTATCTTCCCCGTCGTGAGCGCCTCCATCTGCCCCGTCGTGTCCAACTCCACAAGCGACAGCCTCACACCCGGGTGCAGCCGGCGATACTCCCGGATCAGCCGGGGGAAGAACCCGCCTACACCCCATAGAAAGAATCCGATCGACAGCGTTCCCAGCTTGCCCGCCAGCGACTGCCTCGTCACATCCACGGTTCGTTCCGCAGCCAACAGAGTCTTTCGCGCCTCCGCCAGAAAGATCGCGCCCTGCGGTGTCAGCCGAACCCTCCCGCCGCTCCGGTCGAATAACGCCCCGCCGATCTCCCCCTCCAGATCGGCCACCTGCTCCGAAACTGTCGACTGCGACACATGCAGCCGCCGCCCTGCCTCACTAATGCTGCCCAGGTCAGCCGTCGCCACGAAATATCGAAGATGCCGCAGTTCCATATGCCACAGCGTACCATCGGTTTAACCGTTCGCTCCTCTCGGAACAAACGGCGAAACCTTTAGAGTGAATAATGGTCCTACAGATGACTGCTCGTCAGCTTCCACGCCGGAACTCCCAGGCAAGACCTGACTTCTCGCCCCACCCGATCGCACCTGATAAGGACTGACGCGTATGTGGATCGTCAAGATCGCCCTCACAAGGCCTTACACCTTCATCGTGCTGGCCATCCTCATCCTCATCGCGGCGCCGGTCATGATCCACCAGACGCCGACTGACATCTTCCCCGACATCAACATCCCGGTCATCTCGGTCGCGTGGCAGTACACGGGTCTCAACTCCGAAGAGCTCTCCGGCAGGCTCACCACACCCTACGAGAAGGCACTTACCGTTCTCGTCGACAACATTCAGCACATTGAGTCCGTCACCTACACCGGCCAGGTAGTAGTCAAAATCTACCTCCAGCCCGGCGCCAGCCTCGACACCGCCAACTCCCAGGTCTCCGCCGCCTCCGAGTTTCAGCTGCGTTCGCTCCCGCCCGGCATCCTGCCTCCGCAGATCATCAACTTCTCAGCCTCCAGCGTACCCATCCTGCAGCTGGGGCTCTCGGGCCGCAATCTGAGCGAACAGCAGCTCAACGACATCGGCCTCAACCTCGTTCGACCGCAGCTCGTCACCGTCCCAGGCGCAGTCATACCCAACGTCTACGGCGGCAAGCAGCGGTCGATCATGATCAACATCAATCCCCAACTCATGCAGGCCAAGGGGCTCTCGCCGACGAATATCCTCAACGCCCTCGCTCAGCAAAATATCGTCCAGCCCGGCGGCACCGCGAAGATCGGCCAGTTCGAGTACGACATCCACCTCAACTCCGCCCCCCAGACCCTCGAAGGTATCGCCAACATCCCCGTCCGCCAGGTCAACGGCGCCACCATCTATATCAAGGACGTCGCTTCTGTAACCGACGGCTCCATCCCTCAGACCAACATCGTTCGCCAGGACGGCCAGCGCGGCGTTCTCGTCACCATCCTCAAGAGCGGCACCGCCTCCACCCTCGACGTCGTCAGCGGCATCCGTGCCCTTCTGCCCCGGGTCCTTCTCACCACGCCCCCCGGCCTCAAGATCACCCCCATCGCAGATCAATCCATCTTCGTTCGCGGCTCCGTCCAGGGTGTCATCCGAGAGGCCGTCATCGCCGCCGTACTCACCGGCCTCATGATCCTGCTCTTCCTCGGCAGCTGGCGCTCCACCATCATCATCGCCGTCTCTATCCCGCTCTCGATTCTCACCTCCATCATCGTCCTCGGCGCCCTCGGTCAAACCATCAACATCATGACCCTAGGCGGCTTGGCCCTCGCCGTCGGTATCCTCGTCGATGACGCCACCGTCACGATCGAAAACATCGAGCGCTACCTCGAAGAGGGTCTTCCCCTCACCGAAGGCATCCTCGAAGGCGCCGCGCAGATCTCCGTCCCCGCCCTCGTCTCCACGCTCTGCATCTGCATCGTCTTCCTGCCGATGTTCTTCCTCAGCGGTGTCTCCCGCTACCTCTTCGTCCCCCTCGCCGAAGCCGTCGTCTTCGCCATGCTCGCCTCCTACGTCCTGTCGCGGACACTCGTGCCTACCCTCGCCATGTACCTGCTCAAGGCACACGAGGTCCACGCAGTCCCTTCGCGCAACCCGCTCGCCCGCTTCCAGCGTGGCTTTGAACGCCGTTTCGAGCAGGTACGCGCCACCTACCAGACTCTCCTCGGCAAGGCGATCCACGCCCGCAAACTCTTCGTCCCTGTCTTTCTCGGCGTCTGTCTCTCCGTCTTCCTCCTCATTCCCTTCCTTGGCCAGAACTTCTTCCCCTCCACCGATAACGGCAGCTTCCTGCTCCACCTTCGTGCCAAGAGCGGCACCCGCATCGAAGAGACCGCGCGCCTCTGCGACCTCGTCGAGCAATCCATACGCCAGACCATCCCTCCCGGTGAGATGGACAACATCCTCGACAACATCGGTCTGCCCTACTCCACGCTCAACACCCAACACGCCACCTCCGGCCTAATCGGAGCGGGCGACGCCGACATCCTCGTCTCTCTCAAGAAAGATCACCATCCCACCGCCGACTACATCCGTGAGCTTCGCATCAAGCTCGCACGCCAGTTCCCCGGCACCATCTTCTACATGCTTCCCTCCGACATCGTGACGCAGATCCTCAACTTCGGCCTGCCCGCGCCCATCGACATCCAGGTCGAAGGCAGAGACCTTGCCGGAAATCGCAAAGTCATCAACAGCATGCTTGAGAAGCTCAAAAAAGTGCCCGGCCTCGTTGACCTCCGCGTCCAGCAGCCCAACGACTACCCCGTCTTCGACATCACCGTCGACCGCACCAAATCCTCTCAGGGCGGCTACACCGAAAAAGATGTGGGCACCAGCATCCTCAACATCCTCAGCGGCTCCACCCAGCTCACGCCCGAGTTCTATCTCAACCCGCGCAACGGCACTACCTATAACATCGTCACCGAAACTCCGCAGTACCTCATGCAGTCCCTCTCCGACCTTCAGAACATCCCCATCACCTCGCCTAACGCCGCCCACCCAGAGATCCTCGGCGACGTCGCCACCATCTCGCGCAGCCACGAGCTCCAGGTTGTCACCCACTACAACATCCGCCCTACCCTGGATATCTACGGCAACGTCCAGGACCGCGATCTCGGCGCCGTCGCCAAAGCCATTAAGACCATCACCGATCAAGGACAGAAAGAACTCCCGCGCGGCTCTTTCGTTCGCGTTCGCGGCCAGATCGAAACCATGCGCAGCTCCTACACCGGTCTGCTCAGCGGTCTTGCCTTCGCCATCGTCCTCGTCTATCTCCTCATCGTCGTCAACTTCCAGTCCTGGCTCGATCCCTTCATCATCATCACCGCCCTGCCGGCCGCCCTTGCCGGCATCGTCCTCTTCCTCTTCCTCACCGGCACCACCCTCAGCGTTCCCGCGCTCATGGGCGCCATCATGTGCATGGGCGTCGCCACCGCCAACTCCATCCTCGTCGTCTCCTTCGCCACAGAGCGCCTCCAGCACCACGGCGACGCTCTCCTCTCCGCTCTCGAAGCCGGTGCAACCCGCTTCCGGCCCGTCTGCATGACCGCCCTCGCCATGATCATCGGCATGATCCCCATGGCGCTCGGCGCCGGCGAAGGCGGGGAACAAAATGCCCCGCTCGGCCGCGCTGTCATCGGCGGTCTCCTCTTCGCCACCATTGCCACGCTCCTCTTCGTCCCCGTCGTCTTCGGCCTCCTCCACAGCTCCCGGAAAGAGGCCTCCCCTAGCCCGGCCACCCCCGCCGAAACACCTGAGCAAGCCCACATCACAAGCGGAGCCTAACCCCTGACCTCCTCCACACTCGAACCCCGCGCAGGCCAACCTACACCCGCCTCGTCCCGCCCAGGAGATCCGATGCCCTCCGAGTACAACGCCGCAACGACCTCCCCCTCTGCGACGCAACCCGCCGGCACCGCACCACCCGTAACCGGCTCCATCCCCCGCGCCCTCACCATCACCCTCGCCGTCGTCGGTCTGGTTCTCCTCCTGGCGATCGTCGTCGGCATCCTCTCCCGCTCTCACGCCGAACACACCCTCACCAGGCAAACCGATGCCGCGGCCATTCCCACCGTCGCTGTCATTCACCCCTCCACCTCCCACCTCACCCCGGAGATCGCCCTGCCCGGCAACACCCAGGCCTTCGTCGACACGCCCATCTACGCCCGCACCAACGGCTATCTCAAGGCCTGGTTCTTCGACATCGGCGCCCACGTCCGCAAAGGCCAGCTCATGGCCACCATCGAAACCCCCGAAACCGACCAGCAACTCCAGGTCGCCGAGGCCGATCTCCAAAGCGCGCAGGCCAACCTCAACCTCGCCAAAACCACCGCCACGCGCTACCAAAACCTCCTCAGGCTCGACTCCGTCTCCAAGCAGGAGACCGACCAGGCCGTCTCCGACCAGGCCGCCCGCACCGCCGCTGTCGCCGCCGCCGAAGCCCAGGTCCGCCGACTCCAGCAGCTCGTCTCCTTTGAGCGCATCTACGCGCCCTTCGACGGCGTCGTCACCGCCCGCAACACCGACATCGGCCAGCTCATCGACGCCGGCGCCGGCTCCGCCCAACCCCGCGATCTCTTCCGCCTCGCCGCCACCGGTGTCGTTCGCGTCTTCGTCGCAGTCCCGGAGGTCTACTCGACCGACATCGTCGACGGCGGCAAGGCCTTCCTCACCCTCGACGAATACCCCGGTCGCCGCTTCGAAGGCACCATCGCACGCAACTCCTCAGCCATCGATCCCAACTCCCGAACCCTCAATGTCGAGGTCGACGTCCCCAATCCCAAGGGCATCCTCCTTCCCGGCTCATACGTCTTCGTTCACTTCGAGGTCCCCCAGCGCGGCAACAGCCTCACCATCCCCGCCGACACCCTCATCTTCCGCGCACAAGGCCTCCAGGTCGCCACCGTTCGCAACAACCGCGTCCATCTCGTCTCCGTCACCATCGCGCACGACGGCGGAGCCTCCATGGAGATCAGCTCCGGGCTCTCACCCAGCGACCAGATCATCGTCAACCCGTCCGACTCCATCTACGAAGGGCAGGAGGTCCACGTCCAGCACGGCAAAACCGCCACCCAGGAGGGGCAATGAGCGCCACCCGCCGCGCCGGCCAGCTCCTCGCTCTCCTTCTCCCCACAGGCCTGCTCTCCGGCTGCCTCGTCGGCCCCAAATACGTCCGCCCCTCCACACCCGTGCCCCCCGCCTTCAAGGAGCCTCTGCCCCCGTACAAGGAAGAAGGACCCTGGCGACCGGCTCAGCCCGCCGACAGCCAACTCAAGGGTGACTGGTGGACCATCTTCCAGGACCCCGGGCTCAACACCCTCGAACCACAGATCGACACCGCCAACCAAACCCTCCGGCAGGCCGACGCCAACCTCCAGGCCGCCCGCGCCCAGATCCGCATCAACCGCTCTCTGCTCTACCCCACCGTCGGCGTCGCTCCCTTCGCCGGCGCGCAGCGCGAGTCCGCCAGCCAGCCCTTCCTCTCACAGGCGGCCCAGGGCACCATCGGCGCCGGCTCCGGAAACTTCCTCTTCCCAGCCGATGTCTCCTGGGAACTCGACCTCTTCGGCCGTATCCGCCGAACCATCGAGGCCTCCCGCGAAGAGTCCCAGGCCACCGCCGCTGACCTCGCCAACATCCGTCTCTCCCTCCAGGCCGAACTCGCCACCGACTACTTCGAGCTCCGTGCCGCCGACGCCCAACGCCGCCTCCTCGAAGAGACCGTCGCCCAGTACCAGGACGCCGTGCGCGTCACCAACAACCGCTACACCGGCGGCGTCAGCCCCAAATCCGACCTCACCGAGGCCCAGACCCAGCTCCAGGCCGCCAAGGTCCTCGCCGCCGATATCCAGGTCGGCCGCGCCCAGTTCGAGCACGCCATCGCCGTCCTCGTCGGCAAGCCGCCCGCCGAGCTCTCGCTCGCCCCGGAGCCCCTCAACGCCGCGCCACCCCCCATCCCGCCAGGTCTACCGTCCGATCTCCTCGAGCGCCGCCCCGATATCGCCGCCGCCGAACGCCGCACCGCCGAGGCCAACCAGCGCATCGGCATCGCCCGCGCCGCCTTCTTCCCCTCCCTCGGCATCTCCGGAGACATCGGCTTCCAGGGCTCCTCCGCCGCCAACATCTTCGGCAGCTCCTCCCTCATCTACGCCGTCGGTCCCACACTCGCCCAAACCCTCTTCGACGCCGGCAGACGACGCGCCGCCGAACAGCAGACCTACGACCAGTACAACGGCGTCGTCGCCAACTACCGCCAAACCTCCCTCACCGCCTTCCAGCAGGTCGAGGACGCCCTCGTCGCCCTCCGCATCCTCGCCGACGAGGCCAACCAACAGCACCAGGCCGTCGTCGCCGCCCAGGAGTCGCAGCGCATCTTCAACAATCGCTACGTCGGCGGCATCGACACCTTTCTCCAGGTCATCACCGCCCAAACCCTCGCCCTCAACAACGAACGCAACGAGATCGATATCCTCCGCCGCCGCATGGACGCCAGCGTCTTTCTCGTCAAAGCGCTCGGCGGCGGCTGGTCCACCGCCCAACTCCCCAAAAGCTGACGCCCTGCCACAACGCAGTTTTGTTGTCATTCCGAAGGGACTGCTTCCCCACCCGTAAAAGCCCGTGGCCCCCCCAAACCCCACTTTGTTGTCATCCCGAAGGGACCTGCTTCTCCACTGCACCCGCCCTCCCCCCTTACTCCCACAGCGATCCACGTACTTTCCCATTGGCCCCAACATCCCCTCGTGTTCTCATGGCTCAACACGCGCGCGAGGTCCACACACCGCGCCACGGAGGAGCCGCACCATGCACCGCATCACCATCTCCCGCAACGGTCAAACCTACGGCCCTTACACCCTCGAAGACCTCGGGCGCTACGTCGCCTCCGGACACATCCTCCTCTCTGACCTCGCCCGAGCCGACGACAGCACAGACTGGGTCCCCGTATCGCAGTTCCTCCCCAACGTCCCCTCCCCCGCCCAGCCCATCGCCCCCGGCACCTACGCCCCGCCCCTCTACTCCACCGCCGCCCTCAACAGCCCGCCAAACCTCCACTGGGCCCTCGTCCTCCTCTTCGACCTCCTTACCTGCTCCTTCTTCCAGATCATCTGGAATCTCGTCATCTCTTCATGGTTCCGCAAGGTCTCCCCCGCCAGCCGCGCCCTCCCGCTCTACATCGCTGCCACCGTCCTCCTCATCGTTCAGTTCGTCACCGGCCAGATCGCCGGCATCGCGCGCACCATGCACGGCTTCGGGCCCTACACCGTCTCCACCACGCGAACCGTCTGGTTCCACGGCGGCGCCTTCGCCCTGTACGCCGTCATCGCCCTCGCCTGCTGGGTCGTCCGTCTCCTCGCCCGCTTCACCTTTCGCGCCGAACTCGAACGCCACTACAACACCGTCGAGCCCCTCGGTCTGTCCGTCAATCCAGTCCTCACCTTCTTCTTCGGCGGCATCTATCTCCAGTCCGTCATGAACGAGATCAACGGGCGTCGCCGCCTGCTCGCCTACCCCGTCCCCAACCCCTACCCACCCCGCTGACCACGCCAACGAACCCGCCAACTCAACGGCAACGCAACAACCTTGGTTGTCATCCCGAAGAGACCTGCTGCTCTCCACACCCTGACCGGCCCTCGCTCTTCCTCCAGCCATCGCCCTCGTTGGTTGTCAGCCCGAAGGGACCTGCTCCTCCCCATCAAACCAATGCCCCCACTCAACTCACTCCTTCCTCCCTGCCCCATCCACCAACTCACCGGTCTCCTCTGCCCCGGCTGCGGAGCTACTCGCGCACTCCTGGCGCTGCTCCATGGCCACCCTCTTCTCGCCTGGCACCTCAATCCGCTCTTCGTCGCCCTCCTCCCTGCGTTCGCCGCCTACGCCCTGCTCGCCATGCGCCGCCGAGCCCTGCTCAATCTCCCCACCCCTGTGCTTTCCGCTCTCCTCGTTCTTACGGTCGCCTTCACCATCGCGCGCAACCTCCCCTCGTAAACGCATCGGGGCCCCAGGAGACTGGGGCCCCGCACGTCTGAGAATCAGGAAAGCTACGCGTTCGCTGTCGCTGGCTCCGGTGTAGTGGTCTTCGCAGGCTCCGTCTTGCCGTCCACTGAGCCCGGCTTGCGAATGTCGATCCCGCCCTTAAAGAAGGCGCCGTCCTCGATCGAGATGCGCGCCGCAATCACATCGCCTGTCAGCGAGCCTTCGCTGCGGATATCCACACGGTCGCTCGCCTGGCAGTTGCCGCGCACCTTGCCCAACACCACAACCTCGCGAGCCACAATGTTCGCCGCAACCTGTCCGTTACGGCCGACTGTCACGCGATTGCCGGGCAGGTTGATCGCACCCTCGACCTTGCCGTCGATGTACAGCGACTCAGACCCCGTCAACTCGCCCTTCACGACCAGGCTCTTGCCGATCGTCGCCTGCTCGCCAGTCGCACTCGCTGTCGACGGGGCCGCGGGCGCGGGAGCCGTCGGTGTCGCAGGCCGCGACGGGGCCGACTCAAAGGTGCTGCCTGACGTGGGAGTCGCAGAACGCACAGGCTCCGGCGTCGATGGGGTCGGGCTGCCGCTGCCGGGCTGATTCGGTTTCCACATAAAATTCTGTTCCTTTCCTGTCTCTGATACTCCAATGTTTTCCGCTTGTCGCGGGGAGGTCGTGCGCGCAAATCCTCGCCGCCGCCGTGATTCCACAATACTACCCATCCGCCATTGCGCCGTCGCGCCCTGTAAGTTTCTCCCGCGTAATCCACAGCAATTCCCCACCATCTCCCCCCAGCCCACCTCCGCCAACCCCGCCAGCCGACCCTCCTCCCTCTCACGAACCACCCCGTCCATCCCCCCTCCAGGCCATCCCACCCTCCAGACTCGCCATACCCTCGCCTCGCATCACTCCCGTACCCTCTCCACAGCCACACCATCGCCCAGAGGACTCCGTGCGTCGCCCATTCCTCCTCGCCATCCTGCTCGCCGCCGCCCCCGCCATCCACGCCGCCGGCAAGCCCAAAGTCCACACCGTCGGTCTCGGTGCCATCCGCCGCGTCCCCTACACCCCAGCCTTCGCCACGCCGGACTCCAAGGACGACGACAGCACCACCCTCAAAGTCCGCCCCCTCATCATCGACGACAAACTCAAAGAGTGGACAGTCGGCGAAATCCACAACATCTCCGACCGCACCTTCGCCGTCCGCCGCGTACTCCACATCAACGACGCTCTCCCCAACGATCCCGGCGAACGCTGGGTCTGGCAGCCCGCCTCCTGGATCCTCGTCGATCGATCTACCGGCCACATCACCGCCCTCCACCTCCCCAACTTCGACGCCGCCATCTCCGACGCCGTCTGGTTCCGCGACTACGCCGCCTACTGCGGCCTCGCCTCCACCACCAGGTCCTCCTCACTCGTCGCCGTCGTCGCGGAGGTCGCCGGTCGCAAACCCGTCGCTCAGCGCACCGTCGGCCAGTGGCCCCAGCCTGCCCACACCGCACCGCCCTGCCATGCCGCCCACTGGCAGCGCCTGCCCATGCGCGCCACCCTCCAGCCCGCCGTCGGCGAAGCCGTCACCTTCGACATCATCGGCTCAACCTCCCTCATCGAGGAGGGCGACAACGAAGACGAGTAACCACCGGGCTTCCTCCAACCACGAAAGTTTTCCAGTGACAAACATTTGCGTCGACCGGTATCCTCCACTCGTCAAACAGGCAGTCAAGGAGACCTTCCCATGCGCCTTGTGATCGCCTTTCTGCTCCCCTGGCTCACCTTCTTCACCATCGGTCGCCCTGTCGCGGGCATCCTCTGTCTTCTCCTCCAGGTCACGGTCATTGGCTGGCTCCCCGCCACCCTCTGGGCGCTCTACGCCCTCTCGCAGTTCAAAACCGACCAGAAGATTCACCGCGCCGTCGTGCGCCTCTCGTAACAGCTCCCCCAAAACTTCGCTCCCCCACCCCTCCAGGCGGCGCGATGAGCCGACAGCCCGCCCTAAAATAGAACCAGCATCTCCGGAAAGAAACGGCCTGCAGGAAGGGCAAGCGCCGCTCACCTGGTCCAGACCTAACTCCCCTTCTTCCAATATTTTACGCAACATTCGGGGGGAGGGAGGGGTACCCGCCGCGCGGCAAACCCTCCCCCGGACGCGTACCCTCCTCTCTATGGAACTCGCCATCGCCCCCACCGAGCTCGACACCCTCCTCCACGAGGCCGAACTCGCCCACGGCCACCTCTGCGCCGGCCAGATCCTCGGTGTTCGCATGGCTCTCCTCGCCTGCCGCCTCCTCGACATCCAATCCCCACGCCTCCGCTCCTCCCCAGACCGCAAGCGACTCGTCACCTTTGTCGAAATCGACCGCTGCGCCACCGATGCCATCGGCGTCGTCACCGGCTGCCGCGTCGGCAAGCGCGCGCTCAAACTGCGCGACTGGGGCAAGATGGCCGCGACCTTTCTCGACCTCGCTCGACCCATCCCGCCTTCCACCGCCAATCCCGACCCCCACCGCTTTCGCGCCCTCCGTATCGTCGCCCTCGAATCCTCCAAAGATCGCGCACGCGAAGCCTTCCCCGAAATCGCCGACAAAAACCAGCAGCAGATGCGCGCCTATCGCGACCTCCCAGACCGCGACCTCTTCCGCGCCGCTTGGGTGGAGGTCTCGCTCCCTCCCTCCGAACGCCCCGGATACAAAGGCGCGCGGGTCGACTGCTCCGTCTGCCGCGAAGGCATCAACTTCGACCGCTTTACCCTCTCACCCGCCGGTCAGGTCCTCTGTCTCAGCTGCGCCGACCTGCCCCACCGCTACTTCCAGCCCCTTCCCCACGACCCCCCGCCCACCCTGTAGCCATCCCAACCACCCCGCTCCGATCGGCATCTCAAACCCTCAGACCGCAACGCAAGGAGACCGCCTCACATGCTCGACACCGATCTGCTCGTCATCGCCCTCCGCAACCAGGGACACGCCGTCGAGCACGTCCACAAAGTGCCCGACAACGCTGGCGAGTATGAGTTCACCATCGACGGCAACCTCTACACCCTCGAGCAGGCTCGAGACCTCCTCGCCATGGACGAACCAAAAGCAGAACAACAGACCTAGTCCCTCAACCGCCATGTACCGGTCTGTTGACAGGAAAACTCCTCGCTGGTAACGTTTCCACGCTCCGGCGAGTAACCCCCGTAACGTCGCCTGGGCACCAGTCTTCATTCGAGGGATTCCCATGCTCCGTCGCCTCCGCACTCTTCTCAGCCTCGCGCTCGGTCTCCTCATCGCGACCTCCGTTGCCCCCGCCCAAACCGCCCCAACCGCCGCCTATCTCCAGGAAGCCTTCCACGCCATCAACACCCTCCAGGCCTGGTACAACCCCGCTACCGGCCTCTACCAGACCACCGGCTACTGGAACGCCGCCAACTCCCTCACCGTCCTCGCCAACTATTCCCGCCTCGACGGCACCGACGCCTTCTTCCCCATCTTCGCCAACACCCTCGCCGTCACCCCCCGCTCCTACCCCGGCTTCCTCGACGGCTACTACGACGACGAAGGCTGGTGGGCCCTCGCCTGGATTGACGTCTACGACCTCACCCACCAACCCCAGTACCTCGCCGCCGCCACCCACCTCTTCTCCGACATGACCACCGCCTGGGACAACACCTGCGGCGGCGGCATCTGGTGGAACTCCGATCGCCAGTACAAAAACGCCATCGCCAATGAGCTCTTTCTCTCTGTTGCCGGCCAGCTCGCCGCCCGCGCCACCAACGGCACAGACCGCGCCACCTATCTCAGCTGGGCCGAGCGCGAATGGGCTTGGTTCCAGGGCTCCGGCATGATCAACAACCAAAACCTCATCAACGACGGCCTCGTCACCAGCACCTGCAAGAACAACGGCCAGAAGACCTGGTCCTACAACCAGGGCGTCATCCTCGGCGGACTCACGCAACTCAACGCCCTCACCCACGACGCCTCGCTCCTCTCCACCGCTGACACCATCGCCAACGCCGCCATCGCCAACCTCACCACGGGCAACGGCATCCTCACCGACACCTGCGAGCCCAACTGCGGCAACGACGGCGTCGAGTTCAAAGGCGTCTTCCTCCGCAATCTCATGGCCCTCCAGGCCGTCGAGCACAACCCCGCCTACACCGCCTTCATCCGCACCAACGCCGACTCGGTCTGGAACCATGCCCGCGGCCCCAACTATCAGCTCGGCCAGGCCTGGACCGGTCCCTTCGACGCCGGCAACGCCGGCAGTCAGAACTCCGCGCTCGATGCCATCCTCGCCGCCGCCAGCACACAGGCCTTCACCGCCACCGGCGCCCCCGTCCCCTCCTTCTCCCTCTCCGCCTCCCCCACCACCCTCTCGCCCACTCCCGGCGCCCCCGTCACCACGGCCGTCACCCTTACGTCAGATTCCGGCTTCACCGGCGCCGTCCACCTCACCTCCACCGTCGTCGGCGGCCCCGTCGGTGTCTCCCACATTCTCGCCCAGCCCACCCTCACCAGCAGTGGCTCCACCACCCTCACCATCACCACCTCGCCCTCCACGCCCGGCGGCACCTATCTCCTCGCCATCAACGGCGTCGCCGGCAGCCTCGACAAAGTAGCCTACGTCACCCTCGCCCTGCCCGACTTCACCCTGGCGCCGGCCACCACCACCAGCTTCTACCTCAACCAGTCCGGCCAAACCACTGAAACCATCGCAGTCAACCCCAGCAACGGCTTCTCTGACTCCGTCACCCTCGGTGCCTTCGGTCTGCCCACCGGCGTCTCCGCGAGCTTCGCCCCGCGCACCGCGTCCACCTCCACCCAACTCTCCCTCTCCGCCACCGCCTACACGCCCACCACCAGCAGCGCCACCTTCAGCATCGCCGGCGCCTCCGGTCCCACACGCCACACCCTCTCGTCCCTCTCGCTCGCCGTTAGCGCCGCGCTCTCCACCTGCGGCAGAGGCACCCCCGTCAACCTCACCCCTGCCTTCAACCTCACTGCCATCCACAGCGACGGCAGCTCCTACACCGACGGCGGCCTTGACGGCCTCGGCTTCAGCTTCTCCGGCAGTCTCCTCGGCCCCGCGCGCGTCCTCAACGGCGTTCGCTTCGCCCTCGGCACACCCAACCAGCCTGACGGTCTCTCCTTCGCCGGCCAGACCGTAGCCCTCCCCGCCGGCCGCTACACCGCCCTTCACCTCCTCGGCACCGGCATCAACGGCCGCCAGCCGGATCAGGCCCTAACCATCACCTACACCGACGGCACCTCCACCAAACTCACGCAAAGCTTCGCGGACTGGTACGGCGCCGCCCTCAACGCCAACGAGACGGAAGCCGTCGCCATGCCCTACCGGCTCGCCGCGGACGGCGCGAGCGCCGGTACCACACCCTTCAACGCCTACGGCTACACGATCCCCCTCGACCCCAACAAGGTCCCGGCCAGTCTCACCCTGCCCTCCAACCGCAACGTCGTCCTCCTCGCCGCCACCCTCTCCGTCGACGCCGGCGGAACACCCGTCCCGCTCAATGGTCTCTACAACCTCACTGGCCTCGTCACCGACGGCTCCTCCTTCGCCTCAAACGCCGGCATCGACGGCGGCGGCACCGCCTACTCCGCCAATCTCCTCACCGATACCGCTGCCTCCGGCGCCGACCTCACCGTCGCCGCCGCCAGCTTCCACCTCGCCCCCGCCAACCAGCCCAACACCGTCTATGCCGCCGGCCAAACCATCCCCCTGCCCGCCGGCGAATTCAAAACGCTGCAGATCCTCGGCACCGCAATCAATGGCAACCAACTCAACCAGACCCTTACCGTCAACTACCAGGATGGATCCTCGCAGGTTCTTCACCAGAACCTCAGCGATTGGTTCTCCATAAGCAACTTCCAAAACGAGGTCCTCGGCATCCGCACCGCCTATCGTGACGGCGCCAACGGCACCCCGCAGAATACCCCCTTCAACGTCTACCTCTACACCTATCCGCTCAGCCTCTCGAAGCAGGTCAGGAGTCTCACCCTGCCGAACAACCGCAACGTCGTCTTCCTCGGCCTAAACCTCACGCCATACACCGTCACACCCAGCTGCACTCGCTAGGGCCACGCGGGCCGGAACAGCACACCCTCCCGGCCCGCGTACCCTCATCCTCCAGCTTCGTTCGCCTCCAGCCAGGCCTCAAGCTCCCCCAACGCCGACACCGCCAGGTACTCCCCCGCGCACCGCCCCGTCTCCGTCCCCGCCAGCAGAAACGCCTGCCGCAACCCCGCCGCGTTCGCCGCGGCCACATCCGAGCACCGGTCCCCCACCATCACCGACCGCCCCAACTCCAGCCCCATCTCCCGCGCCGCGCGCAGCAGCATCCCCGGCGAGGGCTTCCGATCCTCGTGCTCCCGCCTCCACTCCCCCACCCCATGCGTCGGGTGGTACGGGCAAAAATACACCGCATCCCACCCCACGCCCTCCCGCCCCAACTCCCGGCCCATGTGCTCCATCAGCGCGTGAAACGCCGCCTCCGTGTACATCCCCCGCGCAATCCCCGACTGATTCGTCACCACCACCAGCCGGTATCCCAGCCGCCGCGCCGTCCGCAACAACTCAACCACCCCCGGCACAAACCGCACCTCCGCCGGATCAATCAGGTATCCAACCTCCTCATTGATCACGCCGTCCCGGTCCAAAAACAAAGCCGCCGCCCGCTCGCTCATGCCAATCCCCTCGCCACAGCCCGCACCACGCTCGGCTCCATCACCCTCGGCTCCATCTCCGGCCTCCGCAGCAGCAACTCCGCCGCCTCCACCGCCATCTCCGGCGACACCTCCTCCACACACGCATTGTGGTGGCACGCCGCATACCCCTGGCCGTCATAGCACGGCCGGCAAGCAAACCGCTCCCCTCCCCAGATCGCCATCGCCCCCGCCCGCCGCGGCAGCCGCCCATGCGGATCCGTCGGCCCAAAGATCGCCAGCAGCGGCGTCCGCGTCAGCCCCGCCAGATGCATCGGCCCCGTATCGTGCGTCATCACCAAATCCGCCTCCGCATACAGCCCCAGCGTCTCCACCAGCGACCACCGCCCCACCGCCTCCGTCACCCCCAGACCCGCAAACTGCGGCAGCACCCACCCATCCTCCGGCCCGCCCGAGATCACCACCTCATGCCCCCGCGCCAGCAGCTCGCGCGCCACCTCCGCATAGCTCTCGATCGGCCATCGCCGCAGTGCATCGTCGCGCAGCAGGTTGCGCGCCCCACCCGGCACCAGGATCGTTCGCCTCCGCCCCTCCACCCGCGCCAGCGGGCTCGCCGGCATCACCACCGGTGCAACCGGTGCCAACCCCGCCGGGCGCACATCGTCCGGCCAACCCATCAGCACCCGTGCAAACTCATCCGCATGATGACGGCCCGGCAGCAAACGGTACCGCCGGTCCGTATGCGACAGCCTCACCCTTCGCCCCGCTCGCGCCGGCAGCGTCAGCAGCCCGTAGCGCGCGTCGTAGTAAAGCGTGGCCACCAGGTCGTATCGCCGCCGCGCCAGCTCCCCCCACACCCCAGCCGTCGCCTCCATCCGCTCTCCCGCACTGCCATGCAGAAACCGCCGCTCATTCACCACAATCGGCCGAATCCACGGATACAGCGCCAACACCGGGGCTACCCCATCCCCACACACCCAGTCGATTGCCTCCCCCTGCCCCCCCTCGAAGAGGGCACGCGCCCCCGGCAGAACCATCAGGCAGTCCCCAATCGCGCCCAGCTTGACCACCAGACTGCCTGCCATCGCCACCCTACCCCGATGGCCCGGGCTGCGCCATCGTCGGTTCTGGCTCCGCAGCGCCTGCCACCTCAGTCACCGGCGTCCTCGCCCCCGGCCGCAGAAACACCCCCTGGTGCCGCAACACCGCAATATAGCTCAGGTACCGCATCAGCAGCTCATACCGGTTCGGCCCCAACACCCGCAACGCCGTTCGCAGCAGCCGGTGCACCCACTCCACCCGCCGATCCCGCGGATCAAACTCACGCCAGGTCTGCTTCGTCGGCGCAGCCGCACCCGCCACCAGCCGCTCCCGCCGGCAAAACTGGGCAAATGCACCCCGGGCGTCGAACGGATCCTCCTCACCCGCAAACTCCGGGAGGTTTGCCGCAAAGATCCGCCGCGCCAGCCGCGTCACCGCCGTCCCATCGGAGAACCGGTCGTAGCCATACGCAATCCCATCCGTCGCCGCATTCCGTCGCCCCTTCACCTCCGCCACATACGCGGCAAAGAGGGGCTGCAGATCCGGCCGCTCCGCCATCGAAAACCGGTTCGTGTTCCGCGACACCACCCCCGGCTCGTCCAGCGCAACCCCGCTGAAGTGAAAGAACCGCAGCGGCACCTCCGCCATATCGCCGCCACGAACCCTCCATCCGCCACCAGCCCCAGCCAACGTCCGCTCATGCAGGTTCCAGTACGCCATGTTGCATCCCGCATCCCGCAAAATAGCCACATTCGCAAACAATCCCGGCAGCAGATTCATCCACTTCTGATCCACAAACAAACCCGTACGCCCCTCGGAAAAGCCCAGATCCAAGCATCGCCGGCTCCACCACGCCAGCATCGCGTCCGCCTCCGCACACCGGCGAAACGCCACAAAGCCCAGATTGTACGTGCCGTTATACAGCAGCTCCTGCTCCGAGGGACTCTTCGCATCCTCGATCGGCGACGTGAGATGCGGCGTCAGCACAGCCGCCGCGCCCCCTCCGAGCAGCTCCGTCACCGGCGTCAACGGCGCATACACGCAGATATCCGGATCCAGGTAAACCAGCTGCTCCATCTCCGGATATTCCGCAAACAGATACTGCAAAAACGCCGGCTTGACGTTGGTATTCAACTCCAAAATGTCGTACTTCATCGCCTCAGCGCGCAGGTTCGCTATCCCCAGCGCCGACACTGGAACCACCGTAAACGGCTCCGCCGACGGCAGCGCATAGTCCCGCCGCAGATCAGCCACCACCAGCACGAAAAACAGGTCCCCCGGGTGGTGCCGGTGCCATGACGCAGCCAGAGTACGCGCAAAAGCGAGGTAGTTCGGCGAGACGATCGTACATCCAGCTAGCAACCAAAGACCTCCACTACAGAATACCGAAGCCTCTCTCGCTCGAACGAGCCACCTCTGCCCAACCCAGCGCTAATCAGTCCGCACCAGGTAGGGCTGCGCCGCATCCGGCAGGTGGATGCTCCCCATCGCCTCCTCTGCTGCTGCCCGATCGCCCGTCATCGGGTTCAATCGAACCCACCATCCCGTCGGTCCCGCAAACTCCAACACCCGTCCTCGCGGATATCGCGCCTGCAACTCCAGCTTCTCCTGCCGCGCATCCACCTCGGTCGGAAACGCGCCAACCTGCACACACCACCGCCCACCCAAAGGCACTCCCGCCTTGAGCGCCGGCTCGTTAAACGCCTCCACCCGCACCCGCGCCGTCCCTGCCCGGTACACTCCAAGCTCCTTCGCCGCCCGCAGGCTCAGGTCAATAATCCTCCCCCGCACAAACGGTCCCCGATCCGTGATCCGTACCACCGCGCGCTCGCCATTCTCCAGGTTCGTCACCCGCACCACCGTCCCCAGCGCAAACCGGAGGTGCGCCGCCGTCATCGCGTTCTGGTCATACACCGTCCCGTCCGCTCCCCTGCGCCCCGCATAGGGCGGCCCATACCAGCTCGCCAATCCCTCCTCCGTCGCGAAGGGTCGGCCATGCACCTCCAGCGATCCCGGTACGGCCGGGGCCGCCAAGGGTGGCGCAGGAACCCCCACCACGCGCCCATCGGCATCCTCTCCACGCCTCGTCGGTCGACGCTCGGCAGGCACAGGCAACCCCGGCGGCGGCGGATACGCTCCAGCCTGCTGTCGTGGCGGCCGGTGATGGTGGCATCCAGCCATCCCACTCGCCCCCAGCAGCAGCGCCAGGCCCCTCCATCCCCGCTTCACCGTGCGGCGCCGTCCAGCCGGTCCGCCAGCCGACGCAGCTCGCCTGCCAGCCCCTTCATCGCCCGCGCTCCGTCACGCCGAACCTCCGGCACGACCTCGTTATTCAGGTACGCAATCGCCCGCCGAACCTCGGCCTCCGCCTGCGTGCCCACCTCGGTCAACCTCTGCTCCCATCCGCTCTTGCCCGCCGTCTCCGTCATCGTGCACCTCTGCCCTATTCCAACACCGCCCGCAGCTCCTCGTTGTCGCTCCTCTCTGTCCACCTTTCCCCGTACCGAGCTGGTAACTCCTCCCTCGCACCGCCCAACCTGGCATCCAAGCAAGCGTCGCTCTCCCGTCCGCGTCACCCCCTCCAATTCGATCTAAGATAAGAGGCTGACGACCAGAGACGACGACTCAAGCGACATCAACACCACAACAAAGAGGTATCTTGCCAAACGCCGCCACGCCGCTCCTCCCTTCGCGCCTCTCCTCTCTCCTCCTCAGCGTCTCGTTCGTCGCCGCCTCATGTCCGGTCCTCCTCGCGCAGCAAGACCTCGCCCGCGTCGAGACCCCCGGGGCCCTCCCGGACGCCCCCAGCCCCAATCCGCCCATGTCATCCTCCTCCGATCCAATCCAGACGGAGGCACAGGCCGGCGTTGCCAAGACTGCCCCAACCTCACACCCCGCCCCTCCCCCGCTGCCCCCCGTCGCTGGCCGATACTCCGTCGTCGTCGCCCCCGGACAGGTCGGCGGCCCCCAATCCCCCTCCGACAAACTCGTCGGCAGCCTCCGCAACTCCATCGCGCCCTTCTCCCTCACCGGCGAGCTCATCGCCGCGGGGTACTCCCACCTAACCAATGGCAGCCCCAACTTCGGCACGGACAGCGGCGCCTTCGCCTCCCGCTTCGGCGCCGCAGTCGCCCGTGGCACCAGCCAAAAGATCTTCGCCGACGGCGTCCTCGCCGCCGCCCTTCGCGAAGACCCGCGATACTACCAACTCGGATCCAAAACCCCCTTCGTCCACCGTGTCCTCTACGCCGTCACTCGCCCGCTCATCACACGCACAGACGCCGGCCACACCACTCCAAACGTCGCCACCCTGGGCGGCTATCTCGGCGCCGCCTACCTCACCCGTACCTACAACCCCGTCCTCAATCAATCCAATACCGAGGTCCTCAAGATCTACGGCTCCTCCCTGGGCGGCGCCGCCCTCGGCGACGCGGTCACCGAGTTCCTTCCCGATGCCCTAGCCTTCGTGCACCTGGACCACGTCCGCTTCCTGCGGCGCTAAGCTCCTCCCCGGCGGATCAGCCCGCCTCCACCAGCTCCCCGGCGCACCCGCTCATCCCCGGACCCATCAACTTCTGCTCCCCCCGGTAACAGGTTCCCCCGCATGCGTCCCCCCGGCGACTCATCCACTCATAACCGCCTCCCACCACGTCCCACGCAGCGGCGCTCCAACACCCACGCCAGCTCGCGAATTCCGTTCCACCAACGCCCTCGCGCATCTATCCTGCACAGAATGATCTATCCCGAGGCCAACCCATGAGCCCAGATCCAATCCCGCCCAACCAACCTCAGTCTCCCAACCCAGACCCCGATCCCACACCCAACCCCGACCTGCCAACCCCCGAGCCCCCCTCCTATCCGGAGCCGGCGCCCGAGCCAGGCCCGGACCCCTCCCGTCCCCCGCATCCCGGACACATCTACGAGCGCGTCCACAACCCCAACTTCCCCACCCCAGGCTCCAAAACTCCAGGAATCGAGATCGACCCCGCCTTCCCGCCGACCTCCCCCGGCGCCCCCCTCATCGACCCCACGCCCATCGCCCCCGTCACCATGAGCGACGGAACCGCCTACCCCGAGCCGCCTCCCTCCTACGAACACGCCCACCTCGCTCCACCCGAACCCACCCAGGGCGTCGACATCCAACACTCAACCTACGCCGAACCCACCTACCAGCCCGACTCCATCAGCTCCCTCCGGCACGCCCAACCCCACCCAACCGAACAGTCCCACCCCGCCGACGCCGCCTACCCCAGCGCGCCGCCCGTCTATGAACGCCGTGCCTCCGACCGCGATCCCGGCGCCCCCAGCCCCTCCCCGTCTCCCTTTGGCCGCCGCCACACAGATCAGAGGCCACCCGCCCCCGACTCCCTCGGCGGCTCGCCTCGCACTCCCTCCCGCGCCCCCGTCGCCCTCATCGGCACCGTCATCGTAGCCGTACTCGCCCTCGGCGCCTGGGCCGCCTGGTACTTCCTCCACGCCGGCGGCCACGTCATCACCGCAGGCGGCGAACTCGCCGCAACCGCCGCCGGACTCCACTACGAAAACCCCAAGGAACACATCGCCTTCACCGCCCCCGGCACCTGGACACGCTTCCCTGCCTCCACAGCCCAGGTCATGGTCCGTGGCGAAGGCTGCTCCTTCGGCCTGCTCGAGCAGCGGACCCTCCTCTCCGCACACCAACTCGCCGACTCCGAAGCCCAGGACCTCCACCACCGTCACCCCGAAGCCACCCCAACCATCACTCTCCGAACCATCGCCGGCCACGACGCCCTCACCTTCTCCGGCACCTACACCGACTCCGAAGGCCAGCCCATGACACAGACCTACATCCTGGTCGATCGCGGCGCCAACCTCCTCACCCTCATCGAAACCGGCACCTCCGCCCTCTGCCCGCCCTCCTTCTCCGCACTCGAAGAAAGCCTTCACCTCTAGCCCCCGCGCCGGCGCCCTCCCGCCCTCCGCTCCCGCCACTCACAAAGACAGGTCGCCCCCATGAATGTAGCCTTCCTCGGACCACACAATCAGTTCGCCGACGCCCTCCGGCAGAGGCTCGCCTCCAGCCTCGCCCCGCACACCCTCGTCGATTGGAACGCCACCGCACCCAATCCCGAAGTCGACCTCCTCATTAGCCTCGCCCCCGTCACCGGAGACGCCCTCCAAACCGCTCCCCGCCTCGCCCTCATTCAGACCGCCAGCGACGGCTACGACGCCGTCGACATCCCGGCCGCCACCAAACTCGGCATCTGGGTCTCCTTCAGCCCAGGCAACCGCACCGGCAATGCGGACTCCGTCGCCGAATACGCCGTCCTCCTCCTCCTCGCCACCGCCCGCAACCTCAATCTCGCCCTCGCCTCCATCCAAAACCCCGCCATCAAGCGCCCCATGCTCAACGCCACGCTCCTCGGCAAGACCGTCTGCATCGTCGGCCCCGGCGCCATCGGCCAACGTGTTGCCGCTCGCCTCCAGCCCTTTGGCGTCCACCTCACCTCCGTCGCCCGCCACCCCGAAACCGTCCCCTCCCACCTCAACCCGCAACCCTTCACCCAGCTCAAACAAACCCTCGCCACCGCGGACTTCGTCGTCCTCACCGTCCGGGCCACCTCCAAGAACAAGCATCTGGTCAACCGTGACCTCCTCGCCGCCATGAAAAAAGGCGCCATCCTCGTCAACATCGCTCGCGGCTCCCTCATCGACGAGACCGCCCTCCTCGAGGCCGTTCGCTCCGGTCACCTCGCCGGCGCCGGCCTCGACGTCCTCGAGCACGAGCCCCCATCCCCCACCGATCCTCTCCTCGCCGAGCCCCGCATCTTCGTCACACCCCACATCGCCGGCTTCACCCAACACACCCTCGACGGCACCGCCCGCTACCTCACGCAAGTCGTTCAGCGCTTCGCCCAAAACCGCCGCCCCGCTTCCCTCCTCAACCAACCCACCACCCCCCGCCACCCCCTCTCCTAACCCAATCCGCCCTCGCCGCGCCCGTTGTGCTCCTTAGGGGCATCCTGAGCAGAGCGAAGGACCACCTGCTTATGTCGTTGCCCTCGCCCCTTTCGCCGTCATCCTGAGCGCAGCGAAGGACCCCTGTATTTGCCCTCGCCTTTGCTGTTGCCCTTTGCCCTTGCCCCTTTGTTGTCACCCTGAGCAAAGCGAAGGACCTGCTTGTGCCGTTGCCCTTACCCGCGCCTAAACCCGCGCCCTTAGCGCCCCCTACCCCCGCAAACCTAAACCGCCTTCACATACGTGCTGTAGCTCTCCGCCATCCCCAGCTCCGTCCACGGCACAAACCGCCGCGGCCCCTTCCCTGTCTCCACCATCCACTCCCGCGCCCCCGTTCGCCGCGCACTCACCAACGCCCCCTCCTTCACTGCCAACACCCCCACATCCCCCGGCTCCCGCACCGCAAACAACACCTCCGGCCCACGCATCAGCGCCACCGTCTCCAGCGGCATCCGCCCAATCTCGCCAAACCGCAGCTCCGCCGGCATCGCCTCCAGCCGGGACGTCATCGGCAGCTCCATCTCCACCACATCTCCCGCCCGCCACTGCCGCCGCACCCCCGCAAATCCCCGCTCCACCCGCACCGCCATCGCCTCCCCGTTCACCCGCACGCGCGCCCCGTCGCCCGCCCACGCCGGCACCCGCAGCCTCACCTCCATCGCCACCGGCCGCCCCATCCCCCGCACCTCCAGCCGCACCCGCCCCTCCTCCGGATACCCCGCCTTCACCTCCATCTCCACCGGCTCGCCACCCTCCTTCCACCGCGCCACCGCCGCCCCGTACAGCACCACCCACACCGCCCCCGGCTCCCGCAGAAACCCACTCACCCCATACTCCGCCGACACCTGCGGCAGCGTCCCCGAGCAGCACGGCCACCGGTGGTCCGAATACACCTTCCGACCCACCGTGTTGTAGTCCGCGTAGTAAAACGATCGCCCATCCGGCTGCAGCGGCAAAGCCCCCAGCGCAGCATTCCACACCATCCGCTCCATGCTGTCCCCGTAGCGCCCATCCCGCGTCGCCCGCAGCAGATACCGCGTCAGCTTCAGGTGCGCAAAGCTCCCGCACGGCACCTCAAAGCTGTTGTGCGTCTTTCCCAGGCTCGCCAGCACCTGCCCATACCCCGGCTTGCGAAACTCCTCGTCCGGCCCCCATCCTCCCGTCGCAAAGCTCTGCGCCTCGATCATCCCAAAGCCGTTCACCGCCGCCCGCAGATGCATCGCGCTCCCGTCCACCATCCACGCCTGCATCGCCGAGCACAGCGCATTCGTGTAGCTGTAGGCATGACGGTCCGCCATCGCCACCTCGCCCCGCGCCAGCGGCTCGAAGTACCCCGCGTCGTCCAGATACGCCCGCGCCATCGTCCGGTACTCCGACCCCGCCCCCGCCGTGTACGCCCGGTACAGATTCTCCGGCAATGTAAACCCCTCATCCCACATCCAGCTCTCGTCCCGGCCCATCTCGTACTGCACCTCGCGATTCACGGCCCTCCCCGGCATTCTCGGCAGCGCCGCCTCCCGCACTCGGCCCATCGTCTCCCACGCCCCCGTGTCCCCCGCCAGCTCGTGCCCATCCACCAGCCCGCACACCAGCTTGTCCAGGCTGTACGTCGCAAACCGCGTCTGCGCAAAGTACCCCGGCCCCACCACCTCCCGCAGCCCCGCATGCACCCGCCGCACCCGCTCCCGCATCGCCTCGCCATCCTCCACACCCGCGCTCGCCCCCACCCGCGACATCGCGCTCGTCCACTGCCCCAGAGCGTGCGCCGGCGCAAACCCCGCGTCGTCGTGATGAAAGTCATACTCCGGCCGCCAGCCGTACCATCCACCAATCTGCCCAGCCGGCCCCAAGCCGCTCACCTGCAGCCCGCTTCCCCCCGCGTCCCACAGCCCCGTCCCTACCCCGGTCTCCCCGCCCATCCCCCGGCTCATCTGCCGCACCGGTCGCAGCATCTCCTCCGGCCGCAACCCCATCACCACCCCTAGCGCCTCCGCCCGCTGCGCCACCTCGCGCCGCCCCCGCACCTCCACCTCGCCATACCCAAACTCCTCCAGCGGCCGCTCCCCACCGCCCGCGCCTGCCAGCCCCCACACCGGCCGCGCCGCCGCCACCGCCCCCAGCCCCGCCATCCCCTTCACCACCGCTCGTCGTCCGATCATCGCCGATCCTCCCGCACACGAATCCTACGCCGCGCTCCCTTAGACTCCCTCCGCCAATCGCGCCACCAGCCGGTCCACCAGTGGCCTCTGCGCCTCCCGCATCCACTCCATCGCCTCCTCCACCCCAAACCACGCTCCCCGGTCCACCTCCGGGATCTCCATCCGTCGCCCACTCCGCGGCGGCCACTCCACCTCGCACACGTTGCTCCGCAACTCCGCCGGATCGCAGTCCCCCTCAAACCCCCACGCCGTCACTACCTTGCCGCCCGCCTGCCGCACGCTCCCCAGCTCCAGGTAGGGTCCCCGCGACCCAAACCCCGTCTCCTCCCCAAACTCCCGCACCGCCGTCGCCAGGGTCTCCTCCCCGACCTCCACCTCGCCCTTCGGTATCCCCCACGCCCCCCGGTCCTTCTTCGCCCAGAACGGCCCACCAGGATGCACCAGAAACACCTCCACCCCATCCGTCCCCCGCCGAAACATCAGCAAACCCGCGCTCACCTTCGCCATTCCCGCTCCATACGCCACCCCTCCTCCCCACCTATACTCCCAAAATGGACCGTCTCTGGACCCCCTGGCGCTTCAAGTACGTCACCGGCGCGCAAACCGGACCGCCCTCTCGCAAAGGTGTACCCGCATCTCTCTCCGCCTGGCCAGGCACAGATAAAGATTGTGTTTTCTGCAACATGCTGGCCTCCGTCGCCTGGGCAAAATCCACCGGCATGCCCCCCGAAGACGCCGAACACGCCGCCTGGATTCTCACCATGCGCTCCGAAACCTTCGCCTGCCTCAACGCCTTCCCCTACTCCTCCGGCCACCTCCTCATCCTCCCCTACCAGCACCAGCCCTCCCTCGCTGCCCTCCCCCTCTCCGCAGCCCAGCAGATGCTCGACCTCGCCCGCGAAGCCGAATCCGCCCTCCGCGACGCGTACACACCCGAAGGCCTCAACTTCGGCATCAACCTCGGCCAGTCCGCCGGCGCCGGCGTCGCCGGCCATCTCCACCTCCACGCTCTGCCCCGCTGGACCGGCGACAGCAGCTTCATCACCACCATCTCCGAAACCCGCGTCCTCCCCGAAGCCCTCGACGACACTTGGCGTAAGTTACGCCCGAGGATGACCAAAGGGGCAACGTAACCTCCCACGCATACATCCCTTCACCGTGCAGCCTCTGCCCGGCCGGGCTATCGCCCAGCCGCTCAGGCCCGGAGGTCTACGTGAATACCCCGTCCCCGAACTTCCACCTCGCCCTCACTCCAGCAGCGCACGGTCAACCGCTCTTTGCCGCGATTCTCCGTCCTGATCTCCCGCTTCCCAACGAAGACACCGACGCCGCTCTGACCGGTGGAACACGGTCCCTCACACGTCGCCTCTTCGCCCTCAATCTCCAGCCCCACCCCACCTCGGCTCTCCCAGCCGCCAGTCATCCAACTCTCCACCGACGGTCGGCCTAGGTCAGCTCGCCCGCGCCCGTCCCCGCCCCCCGATCGGGGCCACCTCAAAGTTCGTCATCGTCCATCGCCCGCCCGGCAGGCGATGAAAGATCTGCCGGCACCGGAAACACCCGTTCACCGGCCCAGCCGTCCCGCTCCCAACTACCCGCGCCCGCATCGTGATCACCGCCACCTCACCCTCCAGCTGGACCTTCACTCCGCTCAGATCCATCCGTCGCACAACCGTCCGCCGCTCCCGCATCCGCCGCAACTGCTGTGCCTTGGTCGTCACCTGGCCCTGCATCGTCATTCCCACATAGTCGTCAGCCAGCATCCGATCCATCGTCGCCGCGTCCCCCGCCAGCTGTGCCGATCGCCACTCCCGGGCCATCCCCTCCAACTCGATCCTCGCGTGCTTCGCCCCACTCGGCCCCTCGCCGGCCAGCGCAAACCCAGGCGCCGCACACAGCACCACCATCAGCAACCACCCAGAAGCCCTTCCCCCACCCCACCCCGGCCTGTCCCAAAGCCTCGTCATGCCGCCGATCCTAGCCGCCCCCCGGCCGCCCGTCAAAACCCCCGTCGGTGTCACCGCCTACCACCTTCGGGCCACACCCACCCCGTCCGCATCACCCCTCAAAGCACTGGTGGCCCGGGCAGGAGTCCAACCTGCGACCTTCGCGTTAGGAGTGCGCCGCTCTATGCATCTGAGCTACCGGGCCAACCTCCTCAGTGTAGCCCCTCCAACCTCCCATCCACCCGCCGCGCCCGACCCGCCACCGTCCGCCCACTGATAAACTAAAGCCCGGAGATTCTATGTCAGCCATCGAACGGCGTCCCGCGGTTACGGTCAACATCGGCGGTGTGCGCGTCGGATCCGATGCACCCGTCGTGGTGCAGTCCATGACCAACACAGACACCGCCGACATCGAATCCACCGTCGGGCAGGTCGCCGCACTCGCCCGCGCCGGCTCTGAAATGGTCCGCATCACCGTCAACAACGACGATGCCGCCAAAGCCGTGCCCCACATCGTCGAGGGCATCGCCAAAAAAGGCTGGAACACCCCCATCATCGGCGACTTCCACTACAACGGACACATCCTTCTCCGCAAATACCCCGAGTGCGCCCGTGCCCTCGCCAAGTACCGCATCAACCCCGGCAACGTCTCCATCGGCCGCAAGGACGACGACAACTTCCGCACCATGGTCGAGTGCGCGGTCGACAACCAGAAGCCCGTCCGCATCGGCGTCAACTGGGGCTCCCTCGATCAGGCTCTCCTCACCCGCATGATGGACGACAACCAGCGCTCCGCCTCGCCCGTCGAGGCTCGCGACGTCATGATGGAGGCCATGGTCGTCTCCGCCCTCGACAACGCCGCCGCCGCCGAACGCTACGGCCTCCGCCGCGACCAGATCATCCTCTCGGCCAAGGTCTCCAACGTCCGCGATCTCCTCGACGTCTACACCGAACTCGCCCGCCGCTCCTCCTACGCCCTCCACCTCGGCCTCACCGAGGCCGGCATGGGCATGAAAGGGGTCGTCGCCTCCACCGCCGGCCTCGCGCCGCTCCTCCTCGCAGGCATCGGCGACACCATCCGCGTCAGCCTCACCCCCACCCCCGGCGGCGACCGCTCCGAGGAGGTCCGCTGCGGACAGCAGATCCTCCAGTCCCTCGGCATCCGCAGCTTCATGCCCCAGGTCACCAGCTGCCCCGGCTGCGGCCGCACCACCTCCACCTACTTCCAGGAGCTCGCCGAGCGCATCCAGACCTACCTCGTCGAGCAGATGCCCGAATGGAAGAAGCAGTACACCGGCGTCGAAGAACTCAAACTCGCCGTCATGGGCTGCATCGTCAACGGACCCGGCGAAAGCAAGCACGCCAACATCGGCATCTCCCTGCCCGGCACCTTTGAGGAACCAAAAGCGCCCGTCTACGTCGACGGAAAACTCTTCACCACCCTTAAGGGCGACCGCATCGTCGAAGAGTTCCAGGTCATCCTCGATGACTATGTCGCCCGTCGCTACGGCTCCGCCGCCCGCGAGCTCGTGGGCGTCTAGCCCCGCTCCGGACTCCTCCAGAAAGGCACCGGCAGTGCCGGCGTCTGCGCCCGCAACACCCCCAGGGGATACATCGTCCCCCTCCACTCCACACCCCCCTGCGCCAGCGTCACCGCGGCAGATCGCAGCACCGCAAACACAAAGACGACCGCCGCCACCGGAAATCCCACCGCGGCCACCGGCGACACGCCCGAAAGCCGCTCCGACACCCGGTACAGCGCAACAATCCCGCCCACCGCAACCGCCGAAGGCACGCGCGTCCGCCGAAACGCCAAGCCGGCAAACGGCCCCACGCACAGCACCAGCAACCCGGGACACGCAAACCCCAGCACACCAAGCCGGTACCCGAAGATCGCAAACAGATTCTTCGTCATCGTCCGCACAATCCCGCCCACCCCCGCCGCCCAGTGCACCCGCACATACCCCGGTGCCACCGCCACCCGCTGCCGCAGCCCCATCTCCTTCACCCGCCGCCCCAGCGCCAGATCCTCCACAATCTGCAGCCGCAGACTCTCATAGCCGCCCACCGCCCGGTACGCCGGCGCCCGCAGCAGATTAAACGCACCCACCCCAACGGCATCGCGCGACGTCGGATCGGGAACCCGCCACAGCCGCAGCGCCCACAACCCCAGCACCTGCAGAAATCCCAGCAGGGTCGTCTCTCCGGCACTCTCGCGGATCGGTGTCGGCAGCGTCACCAGATGGTCCGCGCCCTCCGCCGTCGCCAGCACCAGCGACCGTCGAACCGCCTCGCGATGGAACAGCACATCCCCGTCCGTAAACAGCAGCCACGCCGCTGCATCCTCCGCCAGCGCGTGGCGTGCGGCCATCGCCATCGCGTGCGTCTTGCCCAGCCAGCCCTCCGGCAACTCCCGGATGTGCAGCACCGTCAGCCGCCCCGCGTTCTCCGCCGTCAGCGCATCCAGCAGCTCCCCCGTGCGGTCCACAGACCGGTCATCGACAGCAATCACCCGCAGCCCGGGGTAGTCCTGCCCCAGCAGCGACCGCACACACGCCGCCACGCTCGCCTCTTCATTGCGCGCCGGCACAATCGCCGTCACGCGCGGTTCCCCTATCGGCCACCGGTCCCACTCCGGGCGGCGCAGGTCAGGAACCCGCGGGAGGTTGCGCGACACCGACAGCGTCTTCAACGTCCACGCGCCGGCAAGACCCCACGCCGCCGCACGCACGGCCATCAGGGCACATCGAGAAAAGGAAAGCCTCACCTCCCTACCCTAGCCCCTCCCTAGGCCGCGGCCGCGGATGCCGCCGCCCCAGGCTCGAGCGGCGGCGCAAACCGCGATCCAATCGTGAAGATCACCGCCGCGATCACCAGCGTAATCAGCGTCGATCCCAGCCCCACACCAAGGTTCGAGTGATCCGAGATCGCCCCGATGATCCGCGGACTGATCGCATCACCCAGCAGATGGATCACCAGCAGCTGCCCGGCCAGCGCCGTCGCCCGTATCTCCGGCCCCACCGAGTTCACACTCGCCGCATTCACCGGCCCCGTCCCCAAAAAGATGAAAAAGATCGCCAAACCCAATGCCGGCAGCACAAACGCCTTCGGCCCAAAAAAACACAGCAGCGCCGGTGGCGTCGCCAGCCCCGCCGACAGCGCCGGAACCAGGTAGAGCGCCTTCGGCGTGCGCCGAGACCACCGCTGCGCCACCCAGCCGCCCACCACCGTCCCGCCCAGTCCCGCCACCACCGTGATCGCACCCATTAAAAACGACGCCGAACTCTGCGATCGCCCGTCCATCCGCTGCAGAAACGACGGCATCCACCAGGAGATTCCACCCAGCGAAAACGTCACCGCCGCATACCCCAGAACGATCGTCAGATACGCCGGGTTCTTCAGCAACGAAAGAATCGCCGCCTTCTCCAGCCGGGGCTTGCCCTCCTTCCCGCCAGAGCTTCCGCCGCGCTTCGGCTCGCGCATAAACAGCGCGATCAACACCGCCAGCACCAGCGCAGGCACCGCGGACACCACAAACGACATCCGCCACCCAAAGCGCTCGCCCACCGTCCCGCCAACCAGATACCCCAGCGCCGCCCCCACCGGAATCGCAATATTAAAGATCGTCAACACCCGATTTCGCTGGTCCTCCGGGTAGAAGTCCGACAACAACGCGGGTGCGAAGATCCCAAACGACGCCTCCCCCAGCCCCAGCGCCGCATGCCGCAGATTCAGCGAGTCGTAGCTGTGCACAAATGCCGTCAACAGGTTGATCGAGCCCCAGAAAAGCGCCGCAACCACAATCATCGGCTTGCGCGGATACCGGTCCCCCAGCCAGCCCGTCAGCGGCGACGCCAGCATATACGCCAGCATGAACCACAGCGTCAGAGACCCGATCTGCTCGTCCGAGATCCGAAACTCGCCCTTCACCTGCTCCTGCACACCCGGCAGGATGTACCGGTCGATGTAGTTCACGAAGTTCAGCGCCGTCAGCAACACCAGCGCCGTCGTCGCACCCGCAACGGATGGGACTCGGCTCGCTCTGGCGGGGGCATCCATAAGTCCCCTGAGCATAGCAGCGCCCCGCTACGCCTTGCGCCACCCCCGTACCCTCGCAAACACCGCCGATCCCGCCACAATCAAAATTGGGAAGAACTCCAGCGTGTACCGCGGCTCCGAGTTATCCAGCGTCAGCAGCAGCGCGCACCGCAACAGCACGAACCCCGCCATAACCGCCCATAACACCCGGCTTCCCCTCTCCCCAACCCTCCACCAGAGCCCCATCCCCCATACGCCCAACACCAGGTACGCCGCGTTCAACATCGCGTAACTCAAAGCAAACAAAGCCCCTCCGCGATCCTCCCGCCACTCCCACCAGGCCAGCGGCACGTTCATCAGCTCCGTCCGGGGCCTCACCAACATGTTGGCCAGCCGTGCCAGTGGCAGCACCACGTAGTACCGCATCTCATGCCCCCGTATGCGCTCCCGCGCCAAAGCCTCGAACCTCCGGTCCAGCCCAGCCGTCGGCGTCACGGTCTCGTTGTAGTCGGCCAGCAACGCCGCCGTCTCCGCTCGCTGTTGCGCATCATCAAAGGCCCGGTCCGGCAGATTGCTCATCAAGATCCGCGTTCCGTCGTAGTTCCAATACACCTCCTCCGTCGAGGCAAACTCCACCGCCCAGCTCCGGAACCACCGCTGAAAGCCGAGCGGCACCGCCTCCCCCGGATCAGTCGCGTAATGCGGCGCCAGCGGCTGAAAGACGTGGAACGTCTCCCAGTTCCGCACCGTCCACGGCACCAGCGGCAGCGCAACCGCCAGCACCACAACCACTACAGGCGCAATCCCCCGAACGCCGCGGCCCCGGCAGACCCACACCATCGCGCCCACCACAACCACGCACAACAGCCCCTGCTCCGGTCGCAACAGCACCGACACCGCCAACGACCCCGCGACCCACGCCAGCGGTGCATTCCAATCGGCACCCTCCCGTCGCCATCGCTCAAACCCCCAGAACGCTATGCTGATCGACAGCAAAGTCAGCGTCTCCGTCAGCGGGGCCGCCGTGTAGTTCGCCGTGAACGGGCACATCACCGCCAGCACCAACGCAGCCGAGCCCGCCCGCCTTCCAAACAAGCGCTCAGCCAGCCCCGACAGCACCAGGCATCCCACAAGATCAAGCACCAGCTGTACGGCTCGCACGGCGCCAAAGTTGAACATCCCAAATACTCGAAAGATCAGCGCCAAGAACAAGGGATAGCCCGGCAGCCGGATCAGTGTCGGCACAGGCTGCGCCGCGGTCGCGGGCGAAAAGCTGTACACACAGTGCACCAGCACGTTCCGCGCAATATTCGCGTAAAGCATCGGATCCCCCTCGACGGGATTCGCATGCCGCGAGTACCACACACGGAGGCAAGCGCCCGCCGCCAGCAGGGCAGCCTTCCAAATGGGAAGGCGCCACCGATCCGTAAACATTCTCAGCATCATACGGCCCCCACACCATCCGTTGACGACCCCTCCCCGCCCACATACGATCATGGGGAGCCGCCACCTCCAGCCCCGGCAGCACGCGGAGTCGATGAACAAACCCGTCTTCTACGATCCCCAGCGCAAGCGTTGGAAGCGCCTCCGGCGCGTCTTCGACGTCCTCGCCCTCGTCGGCTTAGTCGTCGGGGTCGTCTTTGTCATCGGCCTCATCCGAATGAAGCCCCTGCCGGAGCTTCTTCTCCAAACCCCCAAGCGGAATTACCGCGCGCTCGCCGCCCCCTCCGCCAGCCTCAGGGCCAGCCAGAAGCTCCGCCGCTCCGCCCACCGCCACAACGACCTCCGCCCCTCGCAGGTTCCGCTGAACCAGGGCGAAGGCCTCCGCGCCGCCTACTACGTCGACGACGACCCAGCCAGCTACTCCTCGCTCAAAGAACACATCCGGCAGATCGATCTGCTCTTCCCCGAGTGGCTCCACGTTGTCACGCCCGATGGCGCCCTCACCGCCTTCACCCTCGATAACCGGCCCTACCCCGTAGTCGACAACACCGGCGTCCACTCCGTCGATAACGAAGACAAAGTTCGCAGAACCCTCGCCGAAAGCCGCGTCAACGCCGAAGTCTTTCCGTTGATCAACAACTACGACCCCATCAAAGGCGTCTTCCAGCCCGAGATCGGCGCCATGCTGAATAACCCCGCCGCCCGCGCCAACTTCATCCACCAACTCGATCGATTCTTCGCCGCCAACCCCGATTACCACGGGCTCTCCATGGATTTAGAAGAGATCCCTTCCGATGCGCAGCCAGGCTTCCTCGCCCTCGTCCATGACCTCAACCAGGACCTTCACAGCAAGGGACTCCGCCTCTACGTCAACACCCCGGTCGGCGACGACGACTTCAACCTCAAATCCTTGGCCGACAACTCCGACGGCCTGCTCCTCATGAACTATGACCAGCACCAGACCGGCAGCGGTCCGGGTCCCATCGCCGCCCAGGACTGGTTCGTCGACAACCTGCGCAACGTCCTCAAGAGCGTTCCCAAGGAAAAGATCATCTGCTCGCTCGGAAGCTACGGCTACGACTGGTCAGACCCACTCCCCGCTACGACCGGCACGCGCCCTCGTCGCCGCAAAGCCTCAGCCCCAACCACGTTTACCGCGCGTGAACTCTCGACCCAGGAAGCCTGGCAGGCCGCCTCGGACTCCGAATCCCAGATCGATCTCGACAGCGACAGCCTCAATCCACACTTCGCCTACGACGATGAAGACACACACGTCCGTCACCAGGTCTGGTTCCTCGACGCCGTCACCGTGCTCAACGAGATGCGGGCCGCCCGCTCACTCGGCCTCCAAACCTTTGCCCTCTGGCGCCTCGGCAGCGAGGATGACTCGCTCTGGAACATCTGGGACTACCCGCTCCGCGCCAACCCAACCAAAGATCTCGCCAGGGTCTACCCAGGCTACGACGTCGACACCGAAGGCGAAGGAGACATCCTCCGCATCACCCGCAAGCCCCAGCCCGGCGCCCGCTCCCTCACAGTCGACAACGACAAGTCCATCCCCTCACAGTTCTGGCTCGTCGACAGTGAGTCCATGGACACCTACCCGCTCTCCTACACCGTCGAGCAATACGGCTACAAGCCCGGTGTCGTCGCCCTCAGCTTCGACGACGGTCCAGACCCCGAGTGGACCCCCAAGATCCTCGACATCCTCAACCACTACAACGTCAAGGGCACTTTTCTCATGATCGGTGAGGTCGCCCAAAACAACGTCGGCCTCATGCAGCGCGTCTACCGCGAAGGCCACGAGATCGGCAATCACACCTTCACGCATCCCGATATCAGCGAGATCTCCACCCGCCAGCTCGATCTCCAACTCACCCTCACCGAGCGCCTCTTCGCCTCCAAACTCGGCGTCCAGCCGCTCTACTTCCGCCCCCCCTACTCCATCGATCAGGAGCCCGACACCAACGACCAGGCCGCCCCCGTCGAGCACATCCAGGGCCTTGGCTACGTCATCGTCGGCAACAAAATCGACACCAACGACTGGGATGAGCACCCCCGCAAATCACCCCAGGAGATCTCCGACAGCGTCTTCCAGCAGATCAACGACATGAAGCAGCGCCCCTGGAACCGCGGCTCCATCATCCTTCTGCACGACGGCGGCGGCAATCGCTCCGCCACCGTCGCCGCCCTTCCCACCCTCATCGAAACCCTCCGCGCCCACGGCTACCACATCGTCCCCGTCTCCGCCCTGCTCGGCAAAACCCGCGACCAGGTCATGCCCCACCTCACCCCTCGTCAGCGCTGGCAGGCCCGCGCAGACTCCGTCGCGTTCTTCGTCTTCTCCTTCTTCAACCACTTCGTCATCACCGTCTTCTTCGTCGGCGACATCCTCATGAGCGCCCGCCTCCTCATCATCGGCCTCTTCGCCATCATCGATCGCTTCCGCAAACGCCCCAGCTTCGCCGGCCCCGACTACAACCCCCGCGTCGCCGTCCTCATCCCCGCATACAACGAAGAACTCGTCATCGCCCGCACCGTCCGCTCCGTCATGATGTCCACCTACAAGAACATCCGGATCGTCGTCATCGACGACGGCAGCAAGGACCGCACCTCCGAGGTCTGCCTCGACGCCTACCCCAAAGACATCGAGTCCGGCCGCCTCACCGTACTCCGCAAGCCTAACGGCGGCAAGGCCGAAGCCCTCAACTTCGCCCTCGAGCAGATCGACGAAGAGATCTACATCGGCATCGACGCAGACGGCGTCATCGCCCACGACGCCATCGCCCGCCTCGTCTGCCACTTCGCCAACCCACAGATCGGCGCAGTCGCCGGCAACGCCAAGGTCGGCAACCGCGTCAACCTCTGGACCCGCTGGCAGGCCCTCGAATACATCACCTCGCAGAACTTCGAGCGCCGCGCCCTCGACCTCTTCGACGTCGTCATGGTCGTCCCCGGCGCCATCGGCGCCTGGCGCACCTCCGCCGTCCAGGCCGGCGGCGGATACCACTCCAACACCGTCGCCGAAGACGCCGACCTCACCATGAACCTCCTCGAACAGGGCTTCTCCGTCATCTACGAGGATCAGGCCCTCGCCTTCACCGAGGCACCCGTCAACATGGACGGCCTCATGCGCCAGCGCTTCCGCTGGTCCTTCGGCATCCTCCAGGCCGTCTTCAAACACCTCGGCGCCGTCCGCACCCGCCGCGCCATGGGATGGTTCGCCCTGCCCAACATCATCATCTTCCAGATCCTGCTCCCCCTCGTCTCCCCCCTCATCGACCTCATGTTCGTCGTCGGCGTCGTCAAGTACTTCGTCGACCTCCACTTCCACCCCGAGTCCACCTCGCCCGACGACCTCATCAAGCTCCTCACCTTCTTCGCCGCCTTCATGGTCATCGACTTCGCCGCCTCCGCCCTCGCCTTCGCCCTCGAACGCAAACACCCCGCCAGCCGCGGCGACGCCTGGCTCCTCGTCCACATCTGGATCCAGCGCTTCAGCTACCGCCAGGTCTTCTCCGTCGTCCTGCTCAAAACCATTAAGCGAGCCATCGACGGCAAACCCTTCAACTGGGACAAACTAGACCGCACCGCCAAAATGTCCGAAGCCACCGAAAAAATCACCGCCGGCTAAACCCACCCACCCCTACGACCCCGCCCCCACTCCTACGATGCGCAAATCCACGTTGTACCGGCAAAGAACGTGATAGCGAATCAGGACTCGACTACTTCGGGGCCAGGTATTATGCGTCTACGATGGGCCGCTGGATGTCGCCCGACTGGGCCGATAAGCCGGAAGCAGTACCCTACAGTGATCTATCGAATCCCCAGTCACTGAATCTGTACGGATACGTCAATAACAACCCATAAGCAAAGTGGACAAAGATGGGCATTGTCTTGAGGATGCCTGCGTCGTGGAGTTGGGTATCGGAGCTGTTGCACTCTATACCTACACCGCGTCGCCAGCGGGCCAACAGGTGATTCGTAATGGAGTGAGCGCGATTGCGGGAGCGTTCAGTCATTTATTCAGTAAAGGCGAGGAGACGGCACAGACAGCCCCCACAGCTACTCCTGCAGCTCCGGTAGGCGCTACTCCACTGCCCGCCAACCCGAGTGACCTGACGGAACAGGGCTATACCGAAACGAGTCATCCGGATGCTTCAGTCGCCGGCATCGCACATTTGAAGACCCTGCGACTGGGGATAAGGTGCGGCATGATCAAGGAAAGCCTGGAGCCCCTGGCCACGAAGGATCAGATCATTATCATCGTTACAATCCGAACTCGACTGGCAAAGGCGATCAGTATCTCGATGCGAACGGAAAACCAGTTCCACGTGGCTCCGATGCTTCGCATTTGAAACCGCAGCCGCCCCCGCCTTCACCGGAGCCGAAGCCCCAACAGTAGAGGAGAGAACATGCAATCAGCTCAGACAATCGGCTTTCATGAATCGACTATCGTAGGTTTCTGCCGGGAGAACAAGACGTTAATGGTAGAGCTTCAAGGAGTTCATCTGGGAGATGAAATATGCTCGGCGGTGATTTCCTTAAAGGGTATTGAACTTCTCACTTGCGACGGGGTGGAGGTGGAGAACTTGGTGATGGAAGCTGAGGACGGGGAGGTCTTGACTCTCCAACATACACAGACTACGTTGCACCTGATCGTCGAGTGGAATGACTTCAAACAGCATAAAAGCAACACTCGCTCCTATAGAGTCAACTGTGGTTCAGTTGAGATAGAAATGGGGCCGGGCAGGGACGCGGCGACAGAGTACGTGTGACTACGATGTGGACCACCTTGAGCTACGACTGCACTCGACGTTTGCGCATCCGGCTGTTTTGACCCCATCCCGTTCTACCGGCAAAGAACGAGATGCGGAGTCAGGTCTCGACTACTTCGGGGCAAGATACTACGCCAGCAACATGGGCAGATGGATGTCGCCCGACTGGGCAGACAAACCCGAGGCGGTTCCATACTCGCAACTCGACAATCCGCAGTCGTTGAATCTCTACGGTTATGTGAACAACAAACCGCTCAGTAAGGCGGATAAAGACGGCCATTGCGCGGAGGACTTCTGCATCGTTGAGGGAGCTGCGACCGCTTACTTCGCGGGAGCCGCCGTGATCGCAGGAACCGCTGCTGTGCTGAGTACACCGGCGGGACAGCGCTCTCTGGAAACCTTTACGTCAGCCGCAGGAGCATCCTTCTCAAGTTCGTTCCATAGCCTCACGAGTCTGTTCAGTAAAGGCTCCAAAGCTGCCCCAGCACCAGCGGCTGAGGGGGAGAAGACAAACACTGGACCAAAGGCGGCTACAGCTCCCGGAATTACAGCGGGTGGACAGGCAACGAATGAGCATGGGCAAACGCTTGGGCCGAGTGGAAAGCCTCAGGTGAACAATGTGGAGAGCAATACGCGAGAGGGTGCCAAGAACGCAGGCAACAAAGGCTCCGGCACCGTGGAGCATCCCAATCCACAGGAGGGCGATCCTCACTTCCGTACCACTCGCGGTGATGGCACGAAGGTGCAGGACAGCACGCATTACAACTACCCGAAGTAGGGGAATATGCAGACAGTCTGGATTACAAATGCTGAGGTCAGAGTGGAGCCGGGAGATATGCCTTCGGGTGATGTTCTCGGCTTCATGAAGATCACGATGTGGGCTTCGTCAGAAGCCGAGTTCCTTGAACGGGTTCGCGCCTATCTGGAGAAGTACCGTTGGGAGCTGCTCTCAACGGAAGAAACATCACAGGTGGACTCAACTCGCGATTACGGGGACGAAGTAAACAAGATGGTCGATGAAACCTTGGAAGATGAAAACTTCGTTCGCCTGGGAACGTACTTCAGCTACAAACCCGATTAAGCCGCACCATCTCTTCTCCTAGTGGGCCGTCCCTCCGGGGGCGGCCTTGCTGCGTCTAGGCGGCCCGTGGAGGTGTCGGTGGTCGTTCTCCAGCAGCCTTGCCACCACCGAAGCAAGGACGCGCTGCCTACGGCATCGGAAGCAGGGTGACACGTCACCCCAGAATGGGAGCTGCACAGCAACTTCAGGTTGCTGTGCGGGAACCTGCTGAAAACAGGCGGCTAAGAAGAGAAGGTGTCGAAAGAGTTACCCTAGAGGGCAAGCCTTCGTTGCTGTAGGGGAACCTGTTGAGACTGCATCCCTTAGCTTGGCTTCGGCCCCCTTGCTCTGTCCGGCGCACGGCGTGGACGGGGTGCGGCCTCTTCCCGAAATCTCTCTCAGGCGGTGCTCAGTGAAGCCGCCGCTCCGTACAAAGTCAGTCGGCACCAAGGTCAGCGAGGAGGAGTTCGCGGCGTTGGAGACTCGCGCCCGAGCACGGAAGCTGACGCTCTCAGAGTGGGTTCGGGCGGAGCTTCTGGAGCCGAGGACGGACGGCGGCGGAGCCGCCGATGAGGTTCTGCTGGGCGAGGTTCTGGCCTTGCGGACGATCCTGCTCAACCTGATGCACGTTCACCTGCTCGTCAGTGAACCGCCCGGACCTCCCCGGAGATTGGCTTCAGGGACGCCAGTCGGCTCTTCTTTGAGCAGGAAGTAGAGGATCTTCGTTCTGTGCGCTGGGGCGCGATCTCGGTTCTTCCGCCCAGAGCGTGGGCCCGTTCTCACCGTTGCGGGTGTCGCGGACCAGAGGCGGGGTGCTAATGAACTTCTCCCGCCTGGTTGGCGAGGACGACGTTGGAGAAGACGGCTGTGTCTGGGGTGGCAGGCTGGTGCGAGCAGAAGCCGATTCCGACGTAGAAGGGCGAGCGCAGCTTGACCTGAATCGGTGGGCCGAACTGGTGGAGCGGCTCCTCCTTGAGGGCGATAAAGAGGGCGAAGTTGTCGCCGCGTTTTTCGATGCCGATGCGGCGGGCTTTGATGTCGGTGAGCGTGCCGCCAAAGCGGAACGCGGCGTCTTTCATCATGCTGTTGGTGGTGTCGCGCTCCGCGATGTGGATCATGCCGGTGCCGTGTTCGCCGACCACGGCCTCGGCGGAGTCATCGTCGAGGCTTTGGCGCATGACGAGGACGGCTTTGCGGTCGTCATAGCCGTTGGGGTCGGCGAAGGAGGCGTCGGCGGCGAGCGAGACGTCGCCGCTCATCTTCTTCCAGACAAAGCGAAACTCGTCGCGGTTGTACCAGATGTTGTAGCCGGCGGAGCGGATAGTGTAGCGACCGGTCGCGGCGTCATAGCTCGAGGCTCCAGGGACAAGAGGACCGCCGACGTCGGACTGTCCTTCGAAGATGCCGAGCGGGGCGGCGTCGGTGCGGGTGGGCCGGTGAAAGCCCTCCGGTGGCGGCACCTGTTTGTGGGTTGGCGAGCTGGGCAGCGCCCAGTCGGGGACCTGGGGCGTTTCGGCCTTGGGCTGGACCTCCGTTTGGCCGGGGAAGAGTGCGGCTCCGAGCACGAGGGCGAGGGCAGGACGGATCAAGTCGGGGCTCCTTGTTTAGGGCGTGGCTAGGGCAGGCGTCAGGGCAGGCGCTCGTAGCTGACGTAGGCGAAGTGTTCGGAGTCGGGCGACCAGGAGTTGACGTTGATGGTGCCCTGGCCACCCTTGAGAGAGACGAGGGTCTTCGGCGTTTTGCCGACCTGATCGGCGTCGATGGGAACCATGCGAAGCGTGACGTTCAGCTCGCGCGAGTTGTGGGTTGGCGTACCGGCGGGATAGGTGATGTAGACGAGCTTTTTGCCGTCGGGCGCGAGGTGGGGAAACCAGTCTTCGTCGGTGTCGTTGACGACCATGACGGCCTGTTTGTCGGTGATGCCGGTGCTGGCCGCGGGAAAGCGCCAGACGGCTTCCTTGCCGGAGCGGTCGGAGTTGATGTAGATCCATCTGCCGTCGGGGGAGTAGTCGGGGCCGTCGTCGTGCTGCGGGTCCGCGGTGAGCTGGGTCTCGGCACCGCCGCCGACGGGGATGCTGTAGATGTCGAACTGGCCGGAGCCCTTGCGCTGGGCGACGAAGGCGAGGGTCTTGCCGTTGGGCGACCAGCCGTGGAAGTAGCTGGGGGTCTGAAAGGTCACCTGGCGGACGTCGCTTCCGTCGGCGCGGGCGACGTAGACCTCAGAGCCTGGGCTTGAGGGTGTGGACGCGGAGAAGGCGAGGAAGTTGCCGTCGGGCGAGAGGGACTTGTCGTTGTTGCACTCGGTGCCGGGAGGGAGTGTGAGCTTATGGGGCGAGGCGGGGCGAGATGGATTCAGAACGAGCTTGTAGAGGCCGCCGGCATGGTTCACGAGGAGGTATTTGCCGTCCGGCGACCAGTTGGGCGCCTCCCAGACGGAGTTGTCGGTGAAGACCTCGCGCGAGCTTCCGTCGGCGAGGCTGTAGATAAAGATGTGGCTTCGCAAGGCGGGCTCGGCGGGGTGATGGGCGGCTGTCGTACTTTGCTGGGCGATGGCGCTGCCTGCCACGAGCAGGACAAGCGTGCCGAGGGCGGAACGAGAGTGGAGGTTGAACGGCATAACAGATTATCCCTGAGTGGAAGAGATGCGGTGTGCTTAGAAGGAGTATTTGAGGGCGAACTGGATGATGCGGGGGCTTCCGGCGCCGGTGATGCGGCCGAAGTTGGGGCTGGTGAGCACGCCGTTGGGGTTTTGGAGGTTGACGTTGTTGAAGAGGTTGAAGAACTCGGACCGGAACTGCACCTGGCTTTCGCGCCAAACGGGGAAGTTCTTGAAGGCGGAGAAGTCGGTGTTGACGAAGCCGGGGCCGATGAGCGCGTTGCGGGACGTCGTGCCGTAGGGATTGGGGGAGCCGAGAGGGACCTGGGCAAAGGCGGCGGTGTTGAAGAACTGCTGGATTTTAGCGGAGCGGGAGCGACTGCCCGAGATCTGCGGGATGCCGACGGTGTTGGGTCGGTCGGTGAGCACGGTGTCGAGATTGGTGTCGATGCCGGAGGTGATGTTGAAGGGAAGTCCGGTCTGGAGCGTGGTGATGCCGTTGAGCTGCCAGTTGCTGAGGACTTCAGTGCCGAAGAGGCCGAAGCGATGGATAGCAGGGGTGGCCCAGAGATAGGAGGCGACGAAGCGCTGCGGCGGGTTGTAGTTGGATCGAGCGCGGTCGGCAAGGATATTGTTTTGGTTGGATAGGTTGAGGGTGATGTTGGAGGGGTCGTTGGAGTTGATGTCGAGGGACTTGGACCAGACGTAGTTGGCGAGCAGACTGACGCCGTGTGCGAAGCGCCGCGTGAGGGTGAGTTGCAGGGAGTTGTAGGTGCCGTTGCCCACGGGGTCGTTGAGGACGATGGACCCGAAGGTGTAGGTCTGGGGCGTGGGTTGGTAGGGACGGCGGGCGTTGAGCGCGGCGGTGGCGGTGCTTGCGCCGGGGATGTAGGCGGGGGTATTGATGTCGCGCGAGATGTAGAACTTGCGGGAGACGTTGCCGACGTAGCCGATCTTGGCCGCCCAGTCCGCGCCGAACTGTTGCTCGACCGTCAGGTTGTACTCCTGAACGTAGGGCGCGGTGGCGTTGACGGGGACGCTGCTGAGGGTGGCGCCGGAGAAGAAGACGGGATTCTGGAGGTTGACGACGTAGGGGAAGGGGTCGGGGCCGGGAGCATAGGGCGCCACGAGGTTCGGCGTATCCGTGATCGTGTTGTCGAGGATGAAGGGCTGCTGCTCGGGGTTGGTGGTGAGGCTGACGGCGCGCGCGGCATAGAAGATGCCGTAGCCTCCGCGGAGGGAGGTCTTGCCGGTGCCGAAGACGTCGTAGGCGAAGCCGACGCGCGGCGAGAAGGCGGTGTACTGCGTCTTGACGATCCCGTCGGGAATCCCGCGGTCGCCAACGGTGAGCAGGCCGAGGGGTGCGTTGGGAAAGCGCGTGGACTGCACGCCGGGAACAAAGGTGCCGAAGTTTCTCTGGCCGGTGAAGGGGGCGTAGACCTCCCAGCGCAGGCCGAGATCGAGGGTGAGCCGGTGCGTGATGCGGTAGTCGTCCTGAAAGAAGAGTGCGGGGTCGTACTGGTGCAGGCTGTGGCTGGCGCCATTGTTCTGCCGGAGACTATTGGCCCGGCCGAGGAGGAAGTCGCCGAGGGCGTTTCCTGAAGCGAAGCCGTTGAACGTGGCCTGGCCGGTGCCAAGGTACTCGCCTTGTTCGGCATAGCGATTCCAGTAAAAGGAGCCGCCGAAGCGGAGGGAGTTGTTGCCCAGGCTCCAATCGAAGAGGTCTTCCGCGCCGAAGGACTGCTGGTGCAGGTTGTCGGGTCCTCCGGAACCCTGGCCAAGGGAGAAGTAGCCATTGATGTTGAACTGCGGCTGGGTGTTGGGGAGCGCGCCGACGCCGATGGTGCTGCCGAGGTCCGCCCATGTTGGGCCGTTGTAGAGGTTGACCTGATTGAGGTGATTGAGCGTGTAGAAGGGGCGAAAGGTGTTCAGCTTGTTGGACGAGATTGCCCATACGTCGCTGAGGACGACGTTAGATTGATTGGCGATGCTGCGACCGCCGCTGTAGGTCAGGATCTGATTGCCGCCGGAGCCGGGGTTGTCGCTGGTGGCGCGGGAGGTGAAGTAGACGCCGCTGATCTGGTGGCTTTGGACGGGTTGGAAGTCGATGTGCGCGAGGTATTGGTTGGCCGTGGTGTTGGCGGAGGCCGACTGCTGCGGCGTGATGCCGGTTGTGGGGTCGGCCAGCGGCACGCGGTGGAGCACATTTTGCGCGACGGGGTCGAGCAACCCGGGATCGATGACGCCCTGGCGGCCGTTGTAGCTGTAGGGGACGCCGTTCAGCCTGGGCCAGAGCGCGGCGGGCAGCGCAGAGAAATCGCCGGCGGCCTCAGCAGGAGTTGGCGTGTTGATTGCGCCGGCGGCGATCGTCAAGGGCGTGTGGATGCGGAGACCCTCGTAGGAAAAGAAGAAGAAGGCCTTGTCACGGAGAATGGGGCCGCCAATGTTTCCGCCGAACTGGTTCTGCTTGAGCGGTGTAATGGTGGAGTTGAAGAAGTTACGCGAGTTCAGCGCGTCGTTGCGGAGATAGTCGTAGACGAGCCCGTGGAACTGGTTGGAGCCGGAGCGCGTGATGACGTTGACGACGCCGCCGGGATAGCGGCCGAACTCGGCGTCGAAGTTGCTCGTCAGGATGCGGAACTCCTGGAGGGCGTCGGGGTTCGGCAGCAGATTGCCGCCGGTGATGAAGAGGGAGGAGTCAAAGGCGCCGTCGAGGTAGAACGAATTCTCGTTGACGCGCGTCCCGTTCACGCTGAAGGTGGTGCCGTACTGATTGCCGCCGGGGCCGGCAGCTCCGTAGGCGGTGACACCCGGCACGAGCTGGACGAGGCTGGAGGCGTCGCGTCCGTTGAGGGGCAAATCTTCGATTCTCTTTTGGTCGACAGTCTGGCCGATGGACGACTCGCGGGTCTCGATGAGCGCGCCACCGGCCGTGACGGTAACGGTTTGATTTTCGGAGCCGATGGCGAGGGCGAAGTTGGCCTGCGCGTTCTGGTTGGCATTGACGTGAAGGCCGGCCTGGGTCTGCGTTCCAAAGCCTGTCGCGCCGCTCTCGACCTTGTAGTCGCCCGGGGGAACGGCGGGAAAGGTGTAATTGCCGGAGCCGTTGGTGGGAACGGTGTGGGTGATGCCTGTGTGCTCATCGGTGAGGGTGACCTTGGCGTTGGGGACGACAGCCCCGGCCTGATCGGTGATTGTGCCGAATACGGTGCCTGTTGTGGTCTGGGCGAGCAGTCCTGGAGCGAGGACGGCAAGCGCAAGCGCGGCTGCGGCGAGGTGGAGATAGGGGGCGGGACGGCTGAGGTGGACGGGGGAGGTGCTGGAGGGGAGTAAAACGTTTAACCTCATGGGTTAGAGCCTCGGGGACGGCTCACAGACAGTAGGCCCGGCTTCGCGTCTTTGTCAAACTAGGACCGTCTGCGCAACCAAGTCGCCGGCCTCTGCTTTGCGCTGGATAGAGCGCCCGACGGGGTGCCTGCTGCGTCCGATCAGGGGGGGCGATCCCGAGGGTCGCGCGAAGTTCGCCGGAGCGCATCAGGGGTTCGCGGGTGTTTGTCGGGGTGAGGGCCGTCGACGTCCATCTGCGCGCTGCCGAACCGGAGAGCCGTGCCAGGCGAGCAGCCCACGCCTGCAACGGCCCACCCCCGGAACAGTCCGTCGTTGACCAGCAACAGCGTTTTCTTCTATGGTTTATCCGTTCCTTGGAAACGGTTCCACCCGGCTCCCTGCAATCGTTCCTCTCACGCCCCGATCGCTCTTCGCTGAACCACCAGCCCCACCCCGCCCCAGATTCCTCCACATGAGGTCCTTCGTGTCCCGCTTTCCAAAGAACCCTTCCATCGCGGCCAGCGCCGCCTTCCTCGTCGCCTCCGCCGTGCACAGCGCCCGGGCGCAGACGATGACAGCCCCCGACATCAACAAACAACCCACCCTCTTCGTGGTCCCCTACGCCCACCTCGACACCCAGTGGCGTTGGGAGTTTCCGCAGGTCATCAGCGAATATCTGCTCAAGACCATGCGCGTGAACTTCGACTACATGGATAAGTACCCGCACTATGTCTTCAACTGGTCTGGCTCGAACCGCTACCGCCTGATGGAGGAGTACTACCCCAAGGACTACGCCCGCCTCAAGGGCTACGTTGCCAAAGGACAGTGGTTCCCCGCCGGCTCCTCCGTGGAGGAAGGCGACGTGAATCTGCCGAGCGCCGAGTCGATCTTCCGTCAGGTCCTCTACGGCAACACCTTCTACCGCCGCGAGTTCGGCAAGGCCAGCTTTGAATACATGCTGCCCGACTGCTTCGGCTTTCCCGCATCGCTGCCCACCATCCTCGCCGCTTCGGGAGTCAAGGGGTTCTCCACCCAGAAGCTCAGCGCGGCTTGGCAGCCGGCGCCAAAGATCGGCGGCCCCGACTCTCCGGAAAAGACCCCCGAAGGCATTCCCTTCAACGTCGGCCTGTGGACCGGGCCGGATGGTGAAACCGTCCTCGCCGCCCTCAATCCGGGTGGCTACGGCAGCGAGATCGACTCCGATCTGAGCAAGACCCCGCCCCCTGTTCCCGAGCCGCCCGCCGGCTCGCCGCAGCGCAGGCGGCGTGCCCCTGAGACCAACTGGCCGGCGCGCATTGATATCGACGGAAAGGCCACGGGCGTCTTCGCCGACTACCACTACATCGGCACCGGAGATATCGGCGGTGCCACCAACGAAGAGTCAGTGAAGCTCCTCGAAGCCACCGTAACCGGCGGGGAAGCGGTGCTCCCCACCGGCTTTACACGCACGCCCGGCGGCGCCACCGGAGAGATCGTCACCGCCGGTACGCCCGTCCGCATGGGCAACGGTCCAGTCAAGGTCGTCTCCTCAACCGCCGACCAAATGTTCCTGGACATCAAGCCCGATATGCAGTCGAGAATGCCCACCTACCAGGGCGATCTCGAACTCATCAACCACTCCGCCGGCTCGCTGACCTCGCAGGCCTACCACAAGCGTTGGAACCGGAAGAACGAACTTCTCGCCGACGCTGCCGAACGGGCCTCGGTGGCCGCCGCCTGGATGGGCGGTCGACCGTATCCGCAGAAGCGGCTGAACGACGCCTGGACCCTCGTCATGGCAGGCCAGTTCCATGACACCGGCGCCGGCACGGCAACCCCACGCGCCTACGAATTCGCTCAAAACGACGATCTCATCGCCTCCAACCAGTTCGCCGATGTCCTCACCAGCGCAACCCAGTCGATCGCCTCGTCGCTCGACACCCAGGTCAAGGGAACACCGGTCCTCGTCTACAACCCGCTCAGCATCGCGCGCGAGGACGTCGTCGAAGCTGCAGTTCCCGGCAACCTCGGCAAAGAGGTCGCTGTCTTCGGTCCGGATGGCAACCCGGTCCCAGCCCAGGTCGAGAATGGAAAGGTTCTTTTCCTCGCCAAAGTTCCCTCCGTCGGCTATGCCGTCTACGACATTCGCGAGGGGGCGCAGACCGCGCCCGTGCAAGACCTCAAGGTGACTGACTCCAGCCTGGAGAATGCCCGCTACAAAGTCACCCTCAACGCAGCCGGAGACGTGAGCAGCATCTTCGACAAGAAGATCGGCAAGGAGCTCCTCGCCAGCCCGATGCGCCTCGCCATCAGCACCGATGCGCCGAAGCAATGGCCCGCATGGAACATGGACTTCGATCAGGAACAGGCGCCCCCCCGCGCCTACATCGGTGGTCCAGCCAAAGCCCGGATCGTCGAGAACGGCCCCGTCCGCGTCGCCATCGAAGTCACCCGCGAGGGGGAAGGCTCCAAATTCGCCCAAACCGTTCGCCTCTCTGCCGGGGACGCCGGCAACCGCGTCGAGTTCGGCGAATCGGTCGACTGGCGCTCGCTCTCAGCCAACCTCAAAGCAGTCTTTCCACTCTCCGCCGCCAACAAACTGGCCACCTATAACTGGGAAGTCGGCACCATCCAACGCCCCGTCGCCTTCGATCGCCAGTTCGAGGTCGCGTCGCACCACTGGATCGATCAGACCGACGAGTCCGGCACCTACGGCTCCACCATCCTTACCGATGTGAAGAACGGTTCGGACAAGCGCGACGACAGCACCATTCGCCTTACCCTGCTTCGCTCCCCCGGGGAGGCCTCGCAGATGAAAGGCGCCTACACCGACCAACTCAATCAGGACTGGGGCCACCACGAGATCCTCTTCGGCCTTGCGGGTCATGCCGGCGACTGGCGTCACGATCACACCGATTGGCAGGCCTATCGCCTGAGCACACCGATGATCGCCTTCAACACCGAGAAGCACCCTGGACCTCTCGGCCATAGCTTCTCGCTGCTCACCATCGACAATCCCGGGATTCGTGTTCTTGCCCTTAAAAAGTCCGAATTGAGCGACGAGACGATCATCCGCTTGGTCGAGCTCGACGGAAAACCCGCAGACAACGTCAAGGTCAAATTCGCCGGCCCTGTTGTAGCCACTCGCGAAGTTAACGGCCAGGAGCTTCCCCTCGGCTCCGCCAAGGTTGTCGACGGCGCGCTCGAGACCTCCTTCAAGCCCTATCAGCCCCGTACCTTCGCCATCAAGTTCGGCCCATCCACGGTGCATCAGGCAGGCGTCACCTCGCAGCCTGTCCCCCTTCAGTACGATCTCGCTGCGGCCAGCAACAACGACACCAAGTCAGTCGGCGGCTTTGATCAACAGGGCGATGCCTTGCCCGCCGAGATGCTCCCCTCGCAACTCAAGATCGATGGCGTCGGCTTCACCCTCGGCCCAGCCGCTACCGGCAAGCCCGACGCGGTTGTAGCCAAAGGCCAGTCCATTCCACTGCCGAAAGGCAACTTCAACAAGGTGTATCTGCTCGCCGCTTCGGCAGACGGGGACCAGCAGGCAACCTTCAGAGTAGGCCAAGCTCCCGTCAGCCTCACCGTCGAAGACTGGGGTGGGTTCATCGGCCAGTGGGACACCCGGGTTTGGAAGCCCCGGCCTGAGACCGTCACCGAAGGCGGCGGCCGCAGTGGAACGCCGGAACATCAGGTCCCCCTGCGCAAAGACTGGGCCATCTCCGCCAGCCACCAGCCCTGGGACCTCAAAAGCGCCGGCTCCCCCGACTGGGCTCCCAAATATCCGCAGGACTACATCGGCCTCCGTCCCGGCTTCGTCAAACCCGCAACCCTGGCCTGGTACGTCTCGCATCACCACAACGCACAGGGCCTCAACGAGCCGTACCAGTACAGCTATCTCTTCGTCTACACGTTGGATCTGCCGCCCAACGCCAAATCCATCACACTCCCTGAGAATGGCGGTGTCCGCATCCTGGGCCTCTCCGTCGCAAAGGAAGAGCCCGCCGTCGTCCCCGCCCAACCCCTCTTCGACACCCTGGGCATGATATCCAGGAGCGACAAACTCGAAGCCGCCGCCAAACCGTGATCCGGCACACCCGCAAGGGTTCACGCAAACACCCATCGGGGGAGCAGAGACGCGCTTGCCAGCGCAAGCCCTCTGCTCCCGGTCCGGCTGTGCGTGGCATGGGCTGGTCGGTGTCCCATCCTTCCCAGCCCCCAACTGCGACACCAAGGCACGGGGCTGGGAAGGGTGGGACGTAAAAGGCCCAGGACAACCAGCCCCGCCGGGTGCCCACATAGCTCGCCTCTGCGATGGCGGTTCGCAGCCGTTCGCGCAGCAACGAACTCCCGCAGCAGCCTGCGCAAACGAGAAACCCCAAAGGTCGTGTCGCCCCAGGACCACGCTCCGGAACACCCCTTCATATCCAGAGAATTTTGGCGCACCACCCCCCACCGCGTCTCTATCCTGGAAGTGGGACCGTCCACACGCCGGCCTCTTGAACTCTCCGCGTCACACCGTGGCCTGCAGCTAACTCCAAAAGAAACAAGACTTTGCATTCACCCCCACACGTAACCCTAACTCGCGCAATAAGTTAGCTTGAAGCCCCAGCTCCGGCCCAGAGCTAACTCCAGTCCTATGAAGACTTTGCGCAAGATGTAGGGGGGTAGGCAGTATCCTGCTGCACCCCAGACCCACACGCCACGATCGCTGTGGCGTACTTCCGCATAGCAGCGCGGCATACTCAAGACAGCCCCCTTCCGAGACCAAGGAGCCAGCCCTCGGAGCCCACGACAGGGGGTGTCACCTCAGGCGATCGTGATGTTGCTGTCCTCTGCACCGCTGAACACCGACATCAGGTTCGTTAGCTTCAGAACGTTGCGCACCTGCTTACCAACATGCCGCAGCTTGAACTCGCACCCAGCCCGCCGCGCTGTCAGATACAGCCGCACCAGCGCCCCCACCCCCATGCTGTCCACGTACGCCAAGTCCTCGAGGTCCACCACCACACTCTGGCTCCCCTCGATCACAGGCCTTACCTCATCGCAAAACCCATCCGCCAGACCCGCAACCAGCCGCCCATGGCACCGCACCACCGCGACATCGCCCTCCTGTTCCACCTCAAATCTCAATGGCTTCACGGCAGTCTCTGCCGTCATCCGTGAGTCTCCTCCGCGCAGCGCCGGAAGTCTATCGCGACACGGTTGCCCCCGCCACTCCAAAGCCGGCCGTCACCTGACTCCGAGCTCCACCACCCAGGGCGTAAACTCCCTCTATGGCCACCTCCACCACCGCGCCAGCCCCCTCCTCCCTGCCCCCCTTCAAAAACACCCCCTTCCTCGACTTCTCGGTCCCAGACCACCGCCGCAAGATGCAGGCCGCCCTCGCCCACGTCGAGGCCGAACTCGGCCATCACTATGACCTCACCATCGGCGGCCGCCAGCTCCCCTCCCCCCAGACCCTTACCTCGGTCAACCCAGCCCGCCCCACGCAGATCATCGGCATCCACGCCGAGGCCACCCCCGAGCACGTCGACCTCGCCGTCTCCGCCGCCGCGCAGGCCTTCCCCGATTGGAGCCGGCGATCCCCCGCCGACCGTGCCGGCCTCCTACTCCGCACCGCCGAGCTCGTCCGCGAGCACTCCTTCGAGCTCTGTGCCTGGCTCTCGTTCGAGGTCGGCAAAAACTGGGCCGAGGCCGACGCCGACGTCGGCGAGACCATCGACTTCCTCGAGTTCTACGCCCGCGAAGCCCTCGCCCTCGAGCAGACCCAGACTCCCATCCAGCTCCCCGGCGAGCGCAACCGGCTCCGCTACCTCCCTCTCGGTGTCGGCGCCGTCATACCCCCTTGGAACTTCCCTCTCGCCATCATGGCCGGCATGACCGCCGCATCCATCGTCTGCGGCAACACCGTCGTCCTCAAGCCCTCACCCGACGCCCCAACCATCGCCGCCCGGTTCCTCCTCCTGCTCGAGCAGGCCGGCCTCCCCGACGGCGTCGTCAACCTCTGCCAGGGCGCTGGCCCCGGCTTCGGCGCCGCCCTCGTCGTCCACCCCCGGGTCCGCTTCGTCGCCTTCACCGGCTCAAAGAAGGTCGGCCTCGAAATACATGAATCCGCCGCCCGCACCCAACCCGGCCAGCACTTCATCAAGCGCACCATCCTTGAAATGGGCGGCAAAGACGCCATCATCGTCGAGCCCGACTGCGACCTCGACGCCGCCGCAGACGGTGTGGTCGCCTCCGCCTTCGGCTTCTCCGGCCAGAAGTGCTCCGCCTGCTCTCGTGTCATCGTCGCAGATAGCATCTACGACACCTTCCTCGACCGCCTCCGCAACCGCGCCGAAGCCCTCCGTATCGGCCCGCCCACCGAGAACGCCCAGGTAGGGCCTGTCATCAATCTCGTCGCCCTCGACCGCATCGAGAGCTATCTCACCCTCGGCCGTGCCGAAGCCCGCCTCGTCACCGGTGGTCACACTTCCAGGTCCGCCTCTTCCGAGTCCAACCTCGACAGCCCCACACGCCCCCCCACCGCCGGCTTCTTCGTCCAACCCACCATCTTTGCCGACGTCGCTGCAGACTCCCGCCTCGCCCAGGAAGAGATCTTCGGCCCTGTCCTCGCCGTCCTCCGCTCCCACAACTTCGCAGACGCCCTTGCCATCGCCAATAACTCCGAATACGGCCTCACCGGTGCCGTCTACACCAACTCCCGCGACAAACTCAACGACGCCGCCACCCGCTTCCACGTCGGCAATCTGTACTTCAATAGGAAGTGCACCGGCGCCATGGTCGGCGCGCACCCCTTCGGTGGCTTCAATATGAGCGGAACCGACTCAAAGGCCGGCGGCCCTGATTACCTCCTGCTCTTTACCCAGGCCAAGAGCATCGCGGAAAAAGTTGGCGTCGCCCCGGATCCCGCCGAGGAGTTGACGGAGCAGCGCATGGGTCTTTAGCCGCGCTCCACGTCGCCCAACCCTTCCGTGAGCGAAGAGCCACTCTCAGGCGCTCTTCATCTGCAGCAGCCGTCCGGCATTCGCCGCCGCCTCCGCCAAGACCTTGTGATGCATCGTGAACAGAGCCAACTCCAACCGGTCGGAGACCCCTGTTTTGTCGTAAATGCCACGCAGGTAGTTCTTGATCACCTGCTCCTTCGTCCCCAGCTGCGTCGCAATGTCCTTGTTCTTGCAGCCCTGCACGATCAGCGCCACAATCTGAATCTCCTTCGGCGTCAGCCGGTCGCGAACCCGGGTCCCCACGCTGTCACCCACCTGCATCACGGTCACGTTCCCCGTAGGCAAGCACTTCTGCCCGCGATTTACCTTCCGCACGCACTCCACCAGATCCGCCCCGCTCACACTCCGGTACACCACCCCGTACAGCATCGAGGTAACCGTTGCGTCGATCGGTTCTTGATTCTCCGCGATCAGAACGGCGCGGCTCCCTGCCGCCGATACGGTTGAGAGAAACCCAGGCAGTTGGAACTCTAGAGCAGACGAAAACAAGACCACCGATGCACGATGCGTGTCTACGGCCGCCCGCAGCCGCTTCGCGTCGTCACACTGGGCCACGATCCGTATGTCATCCTCAAACGCCAGGACACGGGCCGCGCCAGCACGAAAGATAGATTGGTTGTCGGCGAGAATCAATCGGGTCATGCCAATGCTCCTCCGAGGCGCCGCGATCGTCCGCGTTGCGTCGGTATACCGTGAGATCCGGCTACACCTCACATCCAAACATCCCGGAAGAGGAGAAACCATGACCCAAATGGTTCATAACATCTGCATCGTTCGCATCGGTGGCGAATCTCATACCCCGAGGTACGAGCAAATCTAAGCGTTGGATTTCCGCGTACCATCATCCCATCATGGCAAAACCGGTTCTCTTCGCCATCGACGATGACATCAGCGTCTTGGACGCCGTCGTGGAAGATCTGCGCCGTCGCTACGGGAAGGACTACCGCATCCTTCGCGCCGCCTCCGGACAGGCCGCTGTGGATATCTGCCGGGAACTGAAGGACCGCGGAGATGATGTCGCACTCTTTCTCTCCGACCAGCGCATGCCCGGGATGACCGGCGTCGAGCTCCTCCAACGCGTCATGGTGCCCTACCCCCATGCTAAGCGCGTTCTGCTTACCGCCTACGCCGACACCGAAGCCGCCATCCGCGCCATCAACTCCGCACGCATTCATTACTACCTGAACAAGCCTTGGGATCCTCCCGATGAGAAGCTGTACCCCGTCCTCGACGACCTCCTCCAATCCTGGAAGGCCGACCGCGAACCTCGCTTCGATGGCCTTCGCGTCGTCGGCACGCGGTGGTCACCCGCCGACCACGCCATTCGGCAGTTCCTTTCTCGCAATCTGATCCCCTTTCAATGGATCACCCCCGAAACCAACCCTGAAATCCTGCGTCAGCTCTGCGAACGTGGTCTCGATGACAGCAAGCTTCCCGTCGTTCTCCTTCCCGATGGCAGCTCCCTCGTCCAGCCGGAGATCTCTACCCTTGCCGCTCGCGTCGGGCTCCGCACCACCTCTGCGAACGAGTTCTACGACGTGGTTGTCGTCGGCGCCGGGCCCGCGGGCCTCGCAGCCGGGGTCTACGGCGCCTCCGAGGGCCTCCGCACCCTCATCGTCGAGGCTGAGGCCCCAGGCGGCCAGGCAGGGTCCTCCTCCCGCATCGAGAACTACCTCGGCTTCGCCGAAGGGATCTCAGGCGAAGAGCTCGCCAAGCGCTCCTTCCTGCAAGCCCAACGCCTCGGGGCGGAGTTCCTCACTCAGCGCGTCACCTCGTTGCGCAGTGACGGTCCTTACCATCTCCTCACCATGGCAGATGGCCGTGAGATCTCCTGCCTCGTCTGCGTTATCGCCACTGGCGTCTCGTACCGCATGCTTGAAATCCCCGGGGCCGACCGGCTTTCGGGAGCGGGCGTCTACTATGGTGCCGCACAGACGGAAGCCAACTCCTGCCGCAACGCCACGGTCCACCTCGTCGGAGGTGCCAACTCGGCTGGCCAAGCCGCCATGTACTTCGCGCGCTATGCCTCCTCCGTCAAGCTGCTCGTACGCGCGCCGTCTCTCGAAAAAAGCATGTCGAAGTACCTTATCGACCAGATTGCCCGCACTCCCCAGATCGAGGTCCTTACCGACACCGAGATCGTTCGGCTCGACGGCGACACACATCTCGAACAGATCACGCTTCGCTCGCCCGCCGGGGACAAGACCTGCGCCGCGACTGACCTCTTCGTCTTCATTGGCGCCGCCCCCAAGACCGAATGGCTGCCGGCGGCACTCGCGCGCGACCCCAAGGGTTTTATCTTCTCCGGCCCCGACCTGATGGCCCGCTGCCCCAAACGCTGGCCCTTGCAGCGTGACCCCTTCCTGCTGGAGACCAGCCTGCCGGGCGTCTTCGTCGCCGGCGATGTCCGATTCAACTCCGTCAAACGGTGCGCCTCGGCCGTCGGCGAGGGCTCCATCGCCATTCAATTCGTGCACCAATACCTTGCTTCGCTCCCTGCCTGATCCATGTCAACCACCCCACAAGTCAACTCTCCCGATCGGCTTTCCCCTCAGCTTCGCGACCAACTGCGCGCCGTTTCGCTCCTGAGTGGCATGTCTGACGCCGACCTCGAATGGTTTGCCGACCTGACCCCTCTCTCCGTTCCCTCCGACACCGTCCTCTTATCCCGCGGTGAGCCCGGGAGCGCCCTTTGGCTGCTGCTGGAAGGCTCCGTTGCCGTCCGTGATGTCGATCCTGAGGGCAACCAGATGACGGTCTACCTCCAGCCACGTGGCGCAGCGCTCGGTGAGGTCTCCCTGCTTGCCAACATACCTAGCCCCTGGACTCTCCAGACCGCCGAACCATCCGTCCTCCTGCGTCTCGACGAAGCAGCTTTTTGGCGGCTCATGAACGACTCACCCGTCGTCCGCCAGGCCATCCTTCGCAACATGGCGCTCCGTCTGCAGAAGGTCCAGCAGCAGACCGTTCACCAGGAGAAAATGGCAGCGCTGGGCGTGCTCGCGGCCGGCCTTATGCACGAACTCAACAACCCAGGTGCCGCCGCCCGCCGAGCCGCCGCACAGCTCCGCGACGACTTCGGCCGCTTGCAGCGCTCCTCCGAGCGACTCCACGCCGAGCCCCTCTCTCCGTCGCAGCGCGCGTGTCTCGCAGAGCTCCAGCAGCACGGCCTCTCCAGTCCCCTCCCCGTGCACCTCAGCTCCCTCGCCCAAAGCGATGCCGAACAGGATTTAGCCGACTGGATGGAGACCAACTCCATCCAGGACGCCTGGAAACTCGCCCCCGCCCTCGCCTCTATCGGCCTCACCGCTGACCACATAGTGTGTGCGCGCCACGAGTTCCCCTCCGTCGTCTTTGCCGAAAGCCTCGCCTGGCTCGAAGCTCTGGTCTCCACCAATCAGCGCATCAACACCATCGAAGACAGCCTGGGCCGGGTCACCGAACTCGTCCGCTCCGTCAAGACCTACGCCTACGAGGGCTCCGGCAAGCTCCACAACATCGATCTTAACGAGAGCCTGCAGGCCACCCTCGTCATGCTCGGCCACAAGCTCCGCGAGCGCGCTATCCAGGTCGAACGCGACCTCGCTCCCTCCCTCCCTCGTCTCACCTGCGCCTGCGTCGGTCTCAACCAGGTCTGGACCAACATCCTGGACAACGCCATCGATGCCGTCTCCTCTGGCGGTCAAATTCGCGTCAAAACCTGGCTTGAGCCCAGCCCCGGACCCCATCTCTGCGTCCTGATCGCTGACAACGGTACCGGTATACCCTCAGAGGCACAGACGCACATCTTCGACCCCTTCTACACCACAAAGGAATCAGGCGTCGGCACGGGACTCGGTCTCGGGATCGTTCATAAAATTGTCGAGCAAAACCACGGCGCTATCTACTTCACCTCGGAGCCGGGCCACACAGAGTTCCGCATTCACCTTCCCCTTCCCCCAAAAGACGCCGGCAGCACCTCCTAGGTCGCTTTACCTGTAGAACCCGCGGCACACCCTCAACCGAAAGGACGCCTCCGAATGCCCCTCGCTCCGTTCCATATCGCCTTCCCCGTCGATGACCTTGCTGCCGCCCGCGCGTTCTATGGTGACCTTCTCGGCTGTACAGAAGGCCGCAGCTCCTCCGAGTGGATCGACTTCGATCTCTTCGGCCACCAAATCGTGGCCCACCTCGCCCCGCGCCTCGCCTCGCAACCCCATCACAATCCCGTCGACGGCCACGCCGTACCCGTTCCCCACTTCGGCGTCGTCCTCTCCATGGACGCTTGGCACAGACTGGCCGACCGTCTCCGCGCCGCCTCCGTCCGCTTCGTCATCGAGCCCTATATCCGCTTTCAGGGCGAGGTCGGCGAACAGGCAACCATGTTCTTCTTCGACCCTGCTGGCAATGCGCTCGAGTTCAAGGCCTTTGCCGACCTCGGCCAGCTTTTCGCCAAGTAACCTGCCAGCCCACCGCATCACACCCGCTCGATCATCACCTCGGTTGCTTTGACCAGCGCCGCCGCCGCATCGCCCTTCCGCAAACCCATCTCACGTGCCGCCTCCGCCGTAATAATCGCGGTAATATGCTGCTCACCGATCTTCAGGCGAATCTGTGCCAACAGGCCCTCCACCCGCAGCTCCACTACCCTGCCCACAAGCTGGTTTCTCCCGCTCACCCGCTGAAATCGCTCCCGCGACTGCTCCTCTGGCGCGTGGCGGTTCGCCTCCAGAAATGGCTCCAGGCTCGCCTGCGCGATCCGATGGTGCCCACCCGGCGTCGTACGCGTCTTCAGCTTGCCCTGCAGAATCCACTGCTTGATCGTCGGATAGCTGATCCCCAGCATCCGCGCCGCCTCCCGCGGCGTCAGATTCGGCAACTGCTCCTCCATCGCACTCCCCTCCGCCTATCGTCTCGCCGCTGCCGCCCGCAACACCCCGGCCGCAGTCTCCGGTGTAATGTCCCGCTGCGGCGAGGCGAGCAGCTCAAACCCCACCATGAACTTCCGCACCGTAGCCGACCGCAGCAGCGGCGGGTAAAAATGCAGGTGGAACCCCCACTCGGGATGCGGCGTTCCATCCGCCGGCGCCCCATGCAGTCCCATCGAATACGGAAATGGCGTGTCAAACACCCGATCGTACGTCGACGTCAGCTGCTGCAGTATGTCCGCCAGCCCCTCTCGCGCCGTGTCCCCCAGCTCCTCCACCCGCGCAACCTTCGTTCGCGGCAGCACCAGAGCCTCAAAGGGCCACACTGCCCAGTACGGCACTACAACCACGAAGCTCTCGTTCTCGAGCACCACACGCTCGCGCCGATCGAGCTCCAGCCGCAGATACGCCGGCAGCAACGCCTCGCCACGCTCCTCCAGGTAGGTCTTCTGCGCCGCCAACTCCACCACAATCTCATCCGGCAGACTCTGCGTAGCCCAAACCTGCCCATGCGGATGAGGATTCGACGCCCCCATCATCGCCCCGCGATTTTCAAAGATCTGCACGTAGCCGATCTCCGGCCGGCCGCCCAGCTGAACGCTCTGCTCCGCCCACAGGTCCACCACCCGTCGAATCACTGGCACCTCCATCTTCGCCAGCGTCAAATCGTGCCGCGGGGAAAAGCAAAGCACCCGGCACACGCCTCCCTCCGTCGCGCCCACCAGCAGCCCATCCACGTCCTCACTCGCCGGCTCCACCACGGGGCGCAGCGCGGCAAAGTCATTTTCGAACACAAACGTCGACGTGTAATGCTCGTTTCGCTTTCCGCCCGCTCGTTCGTTGCCCGGACACAGGTAGCAAGCCGGGTCGTACTGCAGCGCTGGCGCTGTCGCCGGCGTCTCCGTCTGCCCCTGCCACGGCCGATCGGTCCGCTGCGGCGAGACCAGAACCCACTCGCGCTTGAGTGCGTTCCATCGCCGATGCGGCTGGGTCGTCAGACTCATCGCAACCTCGCCAGGGCGCCGTCTGCCGCGCCTGAGATATAGCACTCTGCCAAGATGCCGAATCGCGCCTGGTAGCCCGCCGTCAGCGCCTCCTGAAAGCTCTCTGCCTGCTCCTGAGCCACCACGTTCACGGTGCACCCCCCAAATCCACCACCTGTAATACGCGCCCCAAAACACCCCGGCAGCCCGCTTGCCATCTCGACCAGACCATCGATCTCCGCGCAGCTCGCCTGAAAATCGTCCCGGAAGCTCGCATGCGCGGCGTACATCAGCTGCCCAAACCGACCCATATCACCCTGCTCCAGTGCCTGCCTCGCCTCCAGCACCCGCGCATTCTCCGTGATCACGTGGCGACACCGAAGATAGGCCTCCTCCGACATCGCCTCGCGCGCCGCCTCCAAATCCGCCAGCGTCGCATCCCGCAGCATCTCCACACCGGGCCGCACGCGCCGAATCGCCGCCTGCCCCTCCTCCACCTCGCCGCGCCGATCCCCATATTCCCCATGCGCCACTTCGTGCTTCACCATCGAGTTACAAATCACCACCCGTATGCTCTCCGGCAGAGGCAATAATTCATAGTCAAGCGAGCGGCAGTCCAGCAGCAGCGCATGCCCCTTGCGCCCACTTGTAATCACAAACTGATCCATAATCCCGCAAGCCCCGCCCACAAACTCGTTCTCAGCTCGCTGGCACAGCGTCGCAATCCTTGCCGCCGGCATCGTCGCTCCTGCCTCCGCCAGCACCGCCACAGCCGTCGCCACCTCGATCGACGCAGACGAACTCAGCCCAGCACCCAGGGGGACATCTCCGCTTAGCTGCATCGTGAACCCGCTTACGTCAACGCCCGCATCGCGCAGCATCTTCACTACGCCCGCCGGGTAGTCACTCCAGTGCCGCCTTCCACGCTCCGGGAACAGATCGAGCGGGTACTCCGCAACCCCGTCGAAACTCGTCGAAGAGAAGGAAACGGTCCGATCTCTTCGCGCCTCGATCCGCGCCACAGTCTCAAACTCGATCGCCATCGGCAGCACCAAACCTCCGGTGTAGTCCGTGTGCTCGCCGATCAGGTTTACTCGGCCCGGGGCCGAAAACCCGTGTGCCTCACCCCATTCCGCTTCGGTCTGCTCCAAACCCGTCTCCGCGCACACCCAAGCATCGTCTCATAAACAAACGTCCAGCGTGCTGCATCGCGGCAGCCGAAAGAGAAAAGAACCGCGCACACCCCGCAGCCCTCTGATCTCCTCCTCCCGAGCCTTTAGGCGTTGACCGGATCCAAAACCCGCGCCAACCGCTTGCCACTCCGTTCCTTCGCTGCGTCTTTATGGAAGGCATACCCCGTAATCAACGGGATTGCCAGCGTCGCCTCCGAGTACACCATCTGCTCATAGACCGTATCTACCTTGCCCCAAGAACTCGCCTCCTTCAGCGTGCTCGAACTCAGCGCACCATCCCGCACATCCGCCACCGTCACCTGAATCGCATACTTGTGCATCGAGGCATCCACCCCCAGCACATCCGCCGCGACAACAATGTCCTGCGCGAAGTTTTTCGGTACACCGCCCCCGAGCATCAGCAACCCGGTCGTAGGGTTCTCCATCTTCAACTTGGTCAGCTCATAGAAGTCCTTGCCCGAATCAAAGGAGACCGCCGGCTTGCCCTGCCGTTCGTGCTGATGCGCCACAATCCCGAATCCAGCCGAGCAGTCAGAAAACGCCGGCACAAAGATCGGTACATCCTTCTCATAAGCCGCCCACACCAGTCCATCCACACCACCCTTGGCCGGGATCTTGCCTTCGCGCTCCAGGTACGCCCCCATCGCTTGGATCACCTCACGCGAGCTATAAGCCCGGGGCTCCAAACCATCGATGATCTGCTTGGTTACATCGTCGCAGATGCGCAGCTCCTTCTCATCGATCAGCGTGTCATAGATGCGGTCAATCATCAACTCGCGCAGCACGCCGTCCTCTGTCCCAGCCTTCAGCACATCGTCCGCAATGTAGTGTCGAAAGCCCAACGACTCGAAGAAGTCCTGATCCACGATGTTCGCGCCCGTCGAAACAACGGCGTCCACCATGTTGTTTCGGATCAGATCCACAAACACCTGCTTCAACCCGGCGCTTACCATCGATCCCGCCAGGCACAGCACCACCGCGCACTCCGTATCCCGCAGCATCCGTTCATAGATCGAGGCCGCGCGATGCAGATCCCGCGAACTGAATGCCATCGTGGACATCGCATCCACCAGCGGAACCACGTTGTGTTGCTTGATGTCGATGTGCTCAATCGTGCGCTGCAGAAGCTCCTGCTTGGTCATGGGCATAGTTCTCCCACTCTATCAAAATTGCAGGTCGATTTCGCGTCAAAAGGTCCCTCCCCCTAGACCGTCGTCTGCGCCTCCAACACCGTCAGCCCACTCTTCGCGCTGGCTACAAACTCGTGAATCGTCGCCGACATAAACTCCAGCATCTCCCCAGTCAGCCCGGGAAAGACCCCGATCCAACACACGTTGTTCATCACATAATCCGTGTTCGTCATCTCACCCACAACGCGGTACTCCCAGCCCTCATAAGCCGGCTGCCGCAACAGATTGCCCGCAAACAGCAACCGCGTACCGATCTTCTTCGCCTCCAGAGCCCGCGTCAGTTGGTCCCGTGTGAACGGCGCCCCCGGCTTCACCCCCAGCGTAAAGCCGAACCAGCTCGGATCCGCGTTCTCCCCCGCCACCGGCAACATCAGCACGTCTTGCAGATCCGCGAGCTTCTCCCGCAGAGTCGCAAAGTTCGCCTTCCGCCTCTCAATGAACTCCGGAAGCTTCGCGATCTGCGCTACACCCAAAGCCGCCTGCATGTCCGTCGCCTTCAGGTTGTACCCCACATGGCTATAGGTGTATTTGTGGTCGTAGCCGCACGGCAGCTCGCCCAACTGCCAGTCAAAACGCTTGCCGCACGTGTTATCCACACCCGGCTCACACCAACAATCCCGCCCCCAATCCCGAAAGCTCTCGATCAGCACCTTCAAGGCCGGCTTGTCCGTCAGCACAGCCCCGCCCTCGCCCATCGTAATGTGGTGCGCGGGATAGAAGCTCACCGTCGCCACATCGCCCCACGTCCCCACCTTCTGCCCTTCAAAGCTCGCCCCCAGCGCGTCACAACAGTCCTCCACGAGCCACAAACCATATTTCTTGCAGAACTCGCTCACGGCCTTCACGTTGAAGACATTGCCCAGTGTGTGCGCCACCATCACCGCCTTGGTCCGCTCGCTCCGCGCCTGCTCCAGCTTGGTCACGTCGATCTCGTATGTCGGCAGAATGACATCCACAAACACCGGCACACACCGGTTTTGGAAGATCGGGTTCACCGTCGTGGGAAACCCCGCCGCAACCGTGATCACCTCGTCGCCCGGCTTCAGCGACCGATCACCCAGCTTCGGGCTCGTCAGCGCACTCAGCGCCACCAGATTCGCGCTCGACCCCGAGTTCACCAGGCTCGCCGACCGCAACCCAAAAAACCGTGCCAGCTTCTTCTCGAACTCCTTCGCCCACCGACCCGTCGTAAACCAGCCATCGAGCGCCGACTCCACCACCGCGCTCATGTCGTCAGCCCGGATCACCTTGCCCGAGACCGGAACCGCGCTCACCCCAGGCTCAAAAACACGCTGCGGAAACGCCTCCGCGTGATACTCCGCCGTCAACTCCAGAATCTGCCGCTTCAGCTCCGCCGCACGCTCGCTCATACCGTCAACTCTACATCGCACAGCCCCCTCCAGCGACTCCTCCAGCATCGCTCGCACACGCCCTTTCACCCCGCCAAAGCCTCCGCCGCTCCGTGTACGATGAACCAGATCAAACGCTTTCCCCGGCAACACTCCCAGCTCGTACGGAGCAGATATTCCCCCCATGAAAGCAGTCATCCTCGCCGGCGGTCTCGGCACACGCCTCAGTGAAGAAACCTCCCTCCGCCCCAAGCCCATGGTCGAAGTCGGCGGCCGCCCCATCCTCTGGCACATCCTCAAGATCTACTCCCACGTCGGCATCAACGACTTCATCATCTGCTGCGGTTACAAGGGCTATGTCATCAAGGAGTTCTTCGCCAACTACTTCCTCCACACCTCCGACGTAACCTTCGACATGACCGAAAACAAAATGGAGGTCCTCAACTCCGTCGCCGAGCCCTGGCGCGTCACCCTCGTCGACACCGGTGACGCCACAGGAACCGGCGGCCGACTCCGTCGCGTCGCCAGATACCTCACCCCCGGCGAGCCCTTCTGCATGACCTATGGCGACGGTGTCGCCGACGTCGACATCACAGCCCTGATCGAATTTCACAAGCAGCACGGCAAGGCCGTCACCCTCACCAGCGTCCAGCCCACCGCCCGCTTCGGCGCCCTCGGCCTCAAAGACACCCAGATCTACTCCTTTCAAGAAAAACCCCAGGACGAGGGCGGCTGGATCAACGGGGGCTTCTTCGTCCTCGATCCCCGCGCGATCGATGCCGTCACCGACGACCTCCAGATGTTCGAGCGCGAGCCCATTGAAGCCCTCGTCAAAGAAGGCGAGGTCCACGCCTTCTTTCACCACGGCTTCTGGCAGGCAATGGACACCCTTCGAGATAAGAATCACCTAGAAGACCTCTGGGCCAAAGGCAAAGCCCCCTGGAAGACCTGGTAGCTCACCACCCTTCAGCTACCGCATCCGTTCCTCGACGCACAATCACTCCACCCCTCATCAAGCCGCACGCCAGGAGATCTATGAACCGCACCAGTTGTAACCTCGCCCTTGCCGCCGCACTCACCCTCTCGCTTGCCCCATCCACCTCCCTCGCCCAGTCCCCCTCCGGCTCGGCTTCCTCTCCCGCCGCCGATATCCAGCGCAGCTACGCCGCCCTCAAAGCCAACATCCTCAAATCCGCCGACGCCATGCCGGCCGATGCCTACACCTATCGCCCAACCCCCGACATCCGCACCTTCGGCCGCGTCGTCAATCACATCACCGAGGCCCAACTACACTCCTGCGGGGCCCTCAACCACACCGCGCCGGACGCTCTCCCCAAGGTTCCATCCGAGACCGCCGACAAAGCGGCCATCGTCTCGGCCCTCCACGCCTCCTTTGCCGAGTGCGATAGGGCCTACGGAGCCCTCACGGACAGCAACCTGCTTCAGGCCATCACTCTCGGCCCAAACACACGCGCCCGCGTCAGCTTCGCCTGGGGCAACGTCTCCCACGACAACGAGCAATACGCCACCCTCGCCCTCTACCTGCGCCTCAAGGGCATCGCCCCTCCAAGTAGCGAGAAGTGATTCGGGTCAACCGACTCCGCGTCGTATGGCGTTTAGAACGGGATGAGAACCGCAGAGAGCACGCCTATATGAAGACTGTGATGGTCGTGCCTCTTCTAATCTCAGCCGCATCCCTTGCGCAACCGCAACAGGTTGAGCTTGACTCACCCCCCGTCCAAGGCCCTCACGGTCTCTCCGGTTGGATCGTCAGCGAAGCTATCCCGGGCCTGGAGAGCCAAGGTCCCCTGCCGATCACGCTCGTCCTCGCTCGAAACGGCCATGTCTTTCGTCGCCTGAGCTATGGCACCCTCCTATGGAAGTGGTCCTTCCAGAACGACGGCAAGTGGGTCGCCTTCGAGATGGGTCCCCTTCACTTCTCTCTGGCTTGCGTCCTTTCTGACACGGCCACTGGGCGCCAACTTGCCAGCCAGGATTGCTACAACAAGGACCTACTGGCTCCCTCAAATCCCGCCTGGGTCAGACAACTTGAGGCCAATGGCAATGCCTGGATTCCCACTTCACTACACACCCAAGCTCGCTAAACTCCGATCGCCAGCGCCCGCGACAGGTATCCTTACCTCATGCCGCTCACCCCCTCCCTCTGGCAAGGTCGCAAGGTCTTCCTCACCGGCCACACCGGCTTCAAAGGCGGCTGGCTCGCCCTCTGGCTTTCCTCCCTCGGAGCCCACGTCCGCGGCTTCGCCCTAGACCCCTCCACCTCCCCCAACCTCCTCTCCGAGGCCCGCATCCCCTCCGCCATCGAAGACCTCCGCGGCGACATCCGCGATGCCACCGCCCTCAATAACGCCATAACTGACTTCGCCCCCGAGGTCGTCTTCCACCTCGCCGCGCAGCCCCTCGTCCGCTTCTCCTACCAGGACCCCATCGGCACCTACGAGACCAACGTCCTCGGCACCGCCCGCGTGCTCGACGCCGTCCGCCGCACCCCGTCCGTCCGAGCCGTCGTCTCCGTCACCACCGACAAATGCTACGAAAACAAAGAATGGCTCTGGGGATACCGCGAATCCGACCCCCTCGGCGGCTACGACCCCTACTCCTCCTCCAAGGCCTGCGCTGAGATCGTCTCCGCCGCCTTCCGCTCCTCATACTTCCATCCCTCTAAACTCCACCAGCCCGGCGGCCACACCACCGCCATCGCCACCGCTCGCGCCGGCAACGTCATCGGTGGCGGCGACTGGTCGGTCGATCGCCTCCTCCCCGATCTCATCCGCGGCTTCTCCTCCGGCGAACCCGTCCTCATCCGCTCCCCCCACGCCATTCGCCCCTGGCAGCACGTCCTTGAACCCGTCTTTGGCTATCTCCTCCTCGCAGAAAAACTCCTCTCCCCCGACGCCGCCCGCTTCGCCACCGCCTTCAACTTCGGCCCCTGGGACGACGACGCCCAGCCCGTCCAGTGGATCGTCGAGCAGATGACCCGCTTCTGGGGCGGCAATGCCTCCTGGCAACTCGACCCCAACCCCTCCGTCCACGAGGCCGGCTTCCTCAAGCTCGACGCCTCCCGCGCCCGCGCCGAGCTCAACTGGCAGCCCCGCCTCCGCCTCCAAACCGCCCTCGAGTGGCTCGTCGCCTGGTACAAGGCCGCCCTCGCCCACGACGACCTCCACGCCCTCACCCTCCAGCAGATCCACGACTACACGGCCCTCACCTCCATCTAGTGTTCCCCCGCCAGCGTCGTCACATCCCGTTGGATCACCCCGCGCCCAAACGCCCCCACGTACACCTTCGCCAGCCGGCCCGCACGATCAAACAGCATCGTCGTCGGAATTGACTCCACACCCCCGACTCCAGCCAACCCCGCCCCGCCCATCCCCAGCGGATACCTCACGCCGTACTCGCGCGCGAATGCCCGAACCTTTGTCTCGGCGTCTGCACCCTCGTCAAGCGAGATCCCCAGCACCGCCAAATCCCTGTCCTCCCGCGCCATCCGCACCATCTCCGGCGTCTCCTCCCGACACGGACCGCACCACGTCGCCCAAAGATTCACCAGCACCACCTCACCCCTGTGTCCGCTCAGTCTCCACTCCCCTCCGCCCAGCTCCGGCACCACTAGCTCCCGTGCCGCCCCGCGCTCCGCCACCGGGGTCACCCCCGCGCCCGCACATCCGCGCACCCGCCCCAGCAGCGCCGTCCCGGTCGCTCCCAGCAGCAGCAACCCCATAATCCATCTTCTTCCGCCCTCCGCTTCCCTTCCCATCCGTCCCTTGAACCACAACGTCTCAACCCAACATTCCTCAGCAACAAAGCAGCGCGCCCTCATCAGCGCCGCATCTACTGCCACATAGCTCATCGCGGAGCTCTTCCCTTGCGTTTGGAACGCCCTCCTGTGTGCGCCCCTGGACGCTCGACATGCACGCCAACCCCGCACCTCTAGAGAGAAAATGGAATTTACCGTCCTTCCCGGCAAGCCTTACCCCCTCGGCGCTACGCCCTCCTCCAAAGGCACCAACTTCGCCGTCTACAGCGAAAACGCTACCTCCGTCACCGTCTGCCTTTTTGACGAACAAGACAACGAGGTCGGCCAGGTTGTTCTACCTGAACGCACAGCCTTTGTCTTTCACGGCCTCATCCGTCACATCAAACCGGGGCAGCGCTACGATCTTCGCGTCGACGGCCGTTGGCAACCAGAACAAGGGCTCCGCTTCAACAAACACAAGCTGCTCGTTGACCCCTACGCCAAGGCCATCTCGCGCTATCGCCGCGCTCCCAAGCCGAATGACCCGGACGTCGACCCCAAAGCCCTCCCCGACGTCGACTACAAAGAACCGATCTTCGCCTACAACGTCGACACCGCGGACGACCTCACCTTTGACGACCGTGACTCCCAGGCCGGCGTCCCGCGATCCATCGTCGTCGACTCCCACTTCGACTGGAACGGCGATTGCCCACCTGAAACACCACTCCCCGAATCCATCATCTACGAGGTCAACGTCCGCGGCTTCTCCAAGCTCAACCCAGACATCCCCAAAGATCTCCGCGGAACCTACGCCGGCCTCGCCCACCCCTCCTCCATCACCTATCTCAAAAAACTCGGCGTCACCGCCGTCGAACTCCTCCCCGTCCACCACTTCATCGACGAAGGCCACCTCCTCGACCGCAACCTCCGCGACTACTGGGGCTACAACACCCTCGGCTACTTCGCCCCCATGTCCCGCTACAGCTCCTGCGGCGACGATGGCTGCCAGGTCCGCGAATTCAAGGAGATGGTCAAGACCCTCCACAAGGAAGGCATCGAGGTCATCCTCGACGTCGTCTACAACCACACCTGCGAGGGCAACCGCCTCGGCCCCTCCCTCTCCTGGAAGGGCATCGACAACACCACCTACTACCGCCAGGTCACCGACAAACCCCGCTTCTACATGGACTACACCGGCACCGGCAACACCCTCAACATGGTCCACCCCCAGGTCCTCAAAATGGTCATGGACTCCCTCCGCTACTGGGTCACAGAGATGCACGTCGACGGCTTCCGCTTCGATCTCGCCGCCACCCTCGCCCGCGAGCTCCACGACGTCTCCAAGCTCTCCTCCTTCTTCGACACCATCAACCAGGACCCCATCCTCGCCGACGTCAAACTCATCGCCGAGCCCTGGGACGTCGGCGAAGGCGGCTATCAGGTCGGCAACTTCCCCGTCGTCTGGGCCGAGTGGAATGGCAAGTACCGCGACACCGTCCGCCGCTTCTGGAAAGGCGATGAGGGCACCCTCTCCGACTTCGCCTATCGCCTCACCGGCTCCTCCGACCTATATCAGCACGACGGCCGCAAACCCTATGCTTCCATAAACTTCATCACCGCCCACGACGGCTTTACCCTCTGCGATCTCGTCAGCTACAACGACAAGCACAACGAGGCCAACGGCGACAACAACAACGACGGCGCCGACAACAACGACAGCTGGAACATGGGCGTCGAAGGCCCCACCGATGACCCCGTCATCAACGAAATGCGCGAACGCCAGACCCGCAACTTCCTCACCACGCTCCTCCTCTCGCAGGGCGTACCCATGCTCTGCGGCGGCGACGAGTTCGCCCGCTCCCAACAGGGCAACAACAACGGCTACTGCCAGGACGACAACCTCACCTGGTACGACTGGAAACTCGACGCCCCGCGGAAGCGCCTCCTTGAGTTCACCTCAAAGCTCATCGCCCTCCGAGTCAAGCACCCAAATCTCCGCCGCCGCAAGTTCTTCCAGGATCGCAGCGTCAAGGGTACGGTGCAGCACGATGTCACCTGGCTCAACACCGACGGCAAGCCCCTTCCGGATGAGCAGTGGGGTAAAGAGTGGAACCGCACAGTCGGCATGCTGCTTAACGGAAAGACCCTCGGCGTCACCGATGAAGAGGGTCGTCCCATGACCGATGACAGCTTCCTCCTGCTCATCAACGCCTACCACGAGGGCGTAGAGTTCTGTCTCCCACCTGCCCTCTCCGGCTCCTGGTTCCAGCTCATCGATACGCAACACATCGAAGATCCAATGAAGGAAACCAAGATCGAGGACAAGGTCATCCTCGGCGGCCGCTCCCTCCGTATCTTCCGGGATGGCGATCAGCCCGATCGACAGCCTGCAACCCTACCCAAAGCTGCTCTCGCCGATCCGACCCCCGCTGCGAACTAACGCCCACCAACAACGCATCCCGTCACCCACGACCCCGGGCTAAGCCTGGGGTCGCGGCATCAGTCGTACAAACGATTCCGCAGACTCAGGCCAGGACTCCAGCATCGCCGTCGCCAGACTGCTCCCAGACTCCTCCCGATGCCGCTCCACCAACCTCCGCAGTGCCTCCTGCGCGTCCGCATCGCACATCGCAAACGCGGTAGACTCCACAAACTCCGCGTGGTATCGGCTTTCGCGCAGAAAGCTCCCATCGGCATCCAACACCCACGCCAGGCCACCCGTCATCCCTGCCCCGAAGTTCCCTCCGGCCTCGCCCAGCACGACTACGACCCCGCCGGTCATGTACTCGCATCCGTGGTCGCCCACACCCTCCACCACCGCCGTCGCGCCTGAATTCCGCACAGCAAATCGCTCCCCCACACGACCCGCCGCAAACATCTCTCCCGCTGTCGCCCCATACAGCCCAACGTTGCCCAGAATCACATGATTGCCGCTGTCCCTTGCCGCCAAACCCCGCGGTCGAATCACCAGCTTGCCGCCCGAAAGCCCCTTGCCCACAAAGTCATTCGCCCACCCATCCAGCACCAGCGTCATCCCCTCCACCGCAAACGCCCCAAAGCTCTGCCCCGCCGTCCCGTGCAGGTCAAACCGCACGTCAGCCTCCAGCAGCTCGCCCTGAGCCCGCCGCAGCGCCAGCTCACCCGCCAGCCGCGCCCCCACCGCCCGGTCCTTGTTCGCAATCCGCGCATCCGCCCGAAACGGCTCGCCCGCCGCAATCGCCTCCAGCGCCGGCCTTACCCACGGCTCGTCCAGCGCCTCCGGCAACGGCTGCGTGTTGCGCCCCCCGCCCCACCGATGCGCCTCCTCGGGCACCCGCGCCAGCATCGGGTGCAGATCCACGCTGCCGTCAAACCGCACCTGCTCCAGCAGATCCGTCCGCCCAATCGCCGCCTCAATCGACGGCAACCCATACCGCGCCAGCAGCCCCCGAAGATCCTCCGCCACCGACTCGAAAAACCGCACAGCATGCTCCGGCTTGCCGCGAAACTTCGCCCGCAGCTCCGGCTTCTGCGTCGCAATCCCCACCGGACACGTATTCAAATGGCACTGCCGCGCCATGTCGCACCCCAGCGAGACCAACACCGCCGTGCCAAACGCAAACTCATCCGCCCCCAGCAGCGCCGCGATCAGCACATCCTTCGCCGTCGCCAGACCCCCGTCCGTCCGCAGCCGCACCCGCTCCCGCATGCCGTTGTGCGCCAGCACCTGTTGCGCCTCCGCCAGTCCCAGCTCCCACGGATTCCCCGCATATTTAATGCTCGAAAGCGCCGCCGCCCCCGTCCCCCCGGTGTTGCCGGCAATCACAATAAAATCCGCATACGCCTTCGCCACACCCGCCGCCACCGTTCCCACCCCAAAGCTCGACACCAGCTTCACACCAACGGCAGCCCGCGGATTCACCCGCTTCAAATCAAAGATCAGCTGCGCCAAATCTTCAATCGAGTAAATGTCATGGTGCGGCGGCGGCGAAATCAACGACACCCCCGGCTGCGCATGACGCAGCCGCGCAATCAAACCGCTCACCTTGTAGCCCGGCAGCTGTCCACCCTCACCCGGCTTCGCGCCCTGCGCCACCTTGATCTCGATCTCCTCCGCGTGCGCCAGGTACTCCGCCGTTACCCCAAACCGCCCCGAAGCCACCTGCTTCACCTTGTTGTTCAGCAACGCTGGATCCTCCGTCAGCGCCGGCGCCTCCGCGACCATCGTCGCTGCCCCGCCCTCCGCCGCCACGCGCTGCGTCTCGCCCCCGCTCACCGCATCCGGCTTCGGCGCGGTCGCCTTCCGATACACATCCCGATCCTCACCGCCTTCCCCCGTGTTCGATCGCCCACCCAGCAGATTCATCGCCACCGTGATCGTTGAGTGCGCCTCCGGACTCAGCGACCCCAGCGACATCGCACTCGAAAGGAAACGCCCGTACATCGCCGTCGCAGGCTCCACCTCCTCCAGCAGCAACTCCGGCCCCGCCGGCCGCACCTCCAGGAGATCGCGCAATACCACCGCCTCCCTGCTCCGCGCGCCCTCCTTGTACATCTGAAACGCCTCGCCCCGATCGGTCGGCGCCATCGCCGCGCTCTGCGCCCGCACGCTCCCAACAAACGTCTGCAGCGCCTTCACCGTCGGCGGCTGCCACGCATGCGGCTCCGCCAGCTCCGCCTTCCGAAACCGCACCCACCCGTAGTCCGGCAGATCCGCACGCACCTCCGTCGGCGCCTCAGCCTCCCAGGTCTGCCGCAGCTGCCGGTCCAGCTCCCCAAAACCAACCCCGCCCAGCGGCGCAGGAGTTCCGTAAAAACACATCTCGATCACACTCCCGTGGAGTCCCAGGCTGTCGAACAAATGCGCATCCCGGTAGCTGTCGACCACCGAAATCCCCATCTTCGACATGATCTTCGCCAGCCCCGCGTCCAGCGCCTTCAGCATCTTGCGCTCATTCGCCTCCGCCCCCTCGCCGTCCGCCGCAAACGATCGCCCCGTCTCGAGCGCCAGCCATGGACACACCACCCCCGCGCCATACCCAATCAGCACCGCCGCATGGTGCACATCGCGGCAGTCTCCCGCCTCCACCGCCAGACCCGCCAGCGTCCGCAACCCGGCCCGCACCAGCGCATGGTGCACAGCACCCGTAGCCATCGCCATCGGAATCGGCAGTCTCGCCGAGCTCGCGTAGCGATCCGTCAGCAACAAAATCCGCACCCCTCCCCGAACCATCTCAATCGCCCGCTGACATATCGCATCCACCGCATTTTCCAGCGTCGTCCCCAGCCCAAAACAGCAGTCCAACTCCTCCAGCCGCAGCTTCTCCGCCTGCGGGTGCCTCCCACAACGCAGCGTCTCCACCTGCCCCAGCGACAAAAACGGCGACGGCACACCCACCCCAGGCAGCGGCGCATGCTTGTCCAGCATGTGCGACCACGGCCCCAGCCGCGTGTGCAGGCTGAACACCGAGGCCTCACGAAGCGGATCGATCGCCGGGTTCGTCACCTGCGCAAACCTCTGCCGAAAATAGGCATACACCGGCCGCGGCGTCTTCGCCAAATACGCCAGCGGCGTGTCATCCCCCATCGACCAGACCGCGTCCTTGCCGTCCTTCGCCATCGGCTGCAGAATCATCCGCACATCCTCGCGCGTATACCCAAACCCGCGCTGTGCGGTCAGCAACGCCTCCGTAGTCAGCCCCTCCAAAACCTCCGCCGCACGCAACGGCTCATCCCGCACCAGGCTCTCCGCAAAAAACGGGTCGCGGTCGAACATCTCCAGCAACTCCCGATCCTCGTAGATCCGCCTCTGCTCCAGATCCACCAGCAGCATCTGCCCCGGCCCCAGCCGCCCGCTGTGCACCACCGTCTCGGGGTCCAGATCCACCAGCCCCGCCTCCGACCCCGCCACCACCAGCCCGTCCGCCGTCACCGCAAACCGGCTCGGCCGCAGACCATTCCTGTCCAGCGCCGCCCCCACCACGCGCCCGTCACTGAAGGCAATCGCCGCCGGCCCGTCCCACGGCTCGGCAACATCCATGTGGTACCGCAAAAACGTCGACGAATCCCGCCCACCCGGTGCCGGCGGCAGCAGCACACGCACCGCCTCCGCGATCGTCCGCCCATTCTGCGACAGCAACTCAATCGCCTCATCCAGGCTCGTTGAGTCCGTACCCCCCTGCGTCAACACCGGCTTGCACTCAATCGGCAACGAAGCATCGCGCGCATCCATCCGCGCCCGGTTGCCCCACACCGTGTTGATCTCTCCGTTGTGCGCGATTCCCCGCCCCGGCTGAGCCCGGTGCCACGTCGGCAGCGTGTTCGTCGCGTACCTCTGGTGAAACACCGCAAACGACGTCCGAAACAACGGAGATCCGAGATCCGGATAAAAATGCGGCAGCAGCGCGCCCGAACACATCCCCTTGTAGACCAGCGTCTGCCCCGACAAGGAACAAACCGCCCCCTCAACGGCCCCCTCCGCCTGCATCCGCTCAAACTGCTTCCGCGCCAGGTACAACCGGCGCTCCCGGCTCGTCTCGCCCCCCTCCTGCCGGTCCCCGGCAAATACCTGCCGTATGCGCGGCATAGTCCCCAGCGCAATCTCCCCCAGGCAGCTCACATCTGTCGGCACATCCCGCCATCCAAGAATCGCGAAATTATGCGCCCGCAGCGCCCCCTCCAGCGCCGCCTCCGCACGCGTCTCGCCCTCGGGAAGAAACACCACCCCCACCGCAAAGCTCTCCCCATACCCCTCCAGACCCTTCATCACAGACCGGAAGAACTCCCGCGGCACGCCAGTCATCACCCCCACACCGTCACTGCTCTTCCCATCGGCCGCCGTCGCGCCCCGGTGAGCCAGCCGGCTCAGAGCCGTCAGCGCATGGTCCAAAATCACATGCGAACTGGCATGGGCCGCCGTCGACGCAACAAAACCTACCCCACACGAGTCGTGATCGAATCGCGCGTCAATCAACGATGCCGGCGCCGGGTATGCAGCACTCTGCATCGCCCGCACGCTTCCGGCAAACTGCTCTGCCTGGGTTCGTGCCATAGCTCAATTCTACTTTCGGTGAGCTCCCTCAGATGATAAGCCGGCCTGCGGCGTTGCCACCGGTCAAAAGATTCACCCATGAATGTGACGTCTGCATAAATATACATGACGATGTATATTTATCCGTGGAGGCCGCCCTGAAACTCGATCGACATAATGCCATCCGCGATCTCCTGCACGGCACCGCCGTCCCCAACCAGGACGCCCTTCGCCGGCGGCTCGCCGATCGAGGCTTCCACGTCACCCAGGCCACCCTCTCCCGCGACATCCACGAGATGCGCCTCTCCAAAGGTCCCGCCGGCTACACCCTCCCCCGCACCGACAATGACGAGGAAGACTCCCTCCCCGGCATCGCCGAGGTCCTCCGCTCCTTCGGCCTCGAAGTCCGCCTCGCCATGAACCAGGTCGTCCTCATCACTACCACCGGCGGCGCCCAACCTATCGCCGCCACCCTCGACTACGAAGACTGGCCCGAGATCGTCGGCACCATCGCCGGCGACGACGCCGTCCTCGTCATCTGCCCCGATCCCGCCGCCGCCCTCGCCGTCCGCTCCCGCCTGGAGACCCTCCTTGCCTAGCCCCGCCGCCCCTCCCCGCATCGCCGTCGCCGGCGTCAGCGGCTACGCCGGCGCAGAGCTCGCCCGTCTCCTCCTCCGCCACCCCCGCCTCGATTCCGCCAACCTCCTCTTCCTCGGCCGCCCCGACGACCCCGTCGCGCGCCCGCTCGACCATCTCCACCCTCAGCTCACCGGCCTCGTCCCCGTCACCCCCACCGTCCAACCCTTCTCCTTCGATCGCCTAGCCGCAGCCGGCACCAACCTCCTCCTCCTCGCCACACCCCACGAACAGTCCCGCGAGTGGGTCCCTTCCGCCCTCCAGCAAGGCCTCCGCGTCATCGACCTCTCCGGCGCCTGGCGCCTCCAAGACCCCGCCAACCGCGCCGTCTACAAGCTCACCGACCCCGACCCCACCCTGCAGGCTCAGGCCGTCTACGGCTGCCCCGAGCTCCATCGCGCCCAGATCCCCTCCGCCACCCTCGTCGCCAACCCCGGCTGCTACGCCACCTCCATCCTCCTCGCCCTCGCCCCCCTCCTCCAAGCCGGCCTCGTCGATCTCGACCACGGCATCGTCGCCGACAGCAAATCCGGCGTCTCCGGCGCAGGCAAGGCACCCACCCCCAAAACCCACTTCATGTACGCCGCCGACAACCTCTCGGCCTACGCCGTCTTCGGCCACCGCCACACCGGCGAGCTCCTCGAACAGCTCCACCTCAGCGACAGCCAAATCCAGTTCACCCCGCACCTCCTCCCCATCCCCCGCGGCATCCTCTCCACCCTCTATCTCCGCCTCCGACAGCCCGCCACCCCCGAAGCCCTCACCACCGTCTTCCGCGACTTCTACGCCGACTCCCCCATGGTCCGCCTCCGCGCCCCCGGCGACCTTCCCCAAATCCAGCACGTCGTCCGCACAGCCTTCTGCGATCTCGGCTTCGCCCTCGTCCCCGACGGCTGTCGCCTGGTTGTCATCTCCTGCCTCGACAATCTGCTCAAGGGAGCCGCGGGCCAGGCCGTCCAAAACATGAATCTCATGCTCGGCTTCCCGGAACAGGAGGGTCTGCTGTGAAGTTCGTCATCAAGCTCGGTGGAGCCACCATCGAAGACAAAGCCCTCCTCGGCATTTGCGCCAAAGCCATCGCCGACCTCGTCGCCGACGGCAACCGCGTCGCCGTCGTCCACGGCGGCGGCGCACAGCTCACCCGAACCCTCGCCCAGCTCGGCAAGGAAAGCACCTTCGTCTCCGGCCTCCGCATCACCGACGAAGAGACCCGCGACGCCGCCCTCATGGTCCTCGCCGGCCGTGTCAACAAATCCCTCGTCGCCTCCCTCGGCTCCCACGGCCAGACCGCCGTCGGCCTCTCCGGCGGCGACGGCCAGGTCTTCCGCGCCCGCAAGAAACAGACCGTCCCCGACCTCGGCTTCGTCGGCGAGATCGCCGCCACCGATCCACGCTGGCTTGAAGCCATCTGGACCATGAACGCCATCCCCGTCATCAGCTCCATCGCCCTCGGCTTCGACGGCGAGTACTACAACATCAACGCCGACGAGATGGCCTCCGCCTGCGCCGTCTGCACCAAAGCAGACACCCTCGTCTTCCTCACCGACGTCCCAGGCGTCAAGGGCGCCGACGGCGACGTCCTCCGCTGGCTCACCCTCCGCGAACTCCCCGCGCTCGAGCAGGCCAACATCGTCACCGGCGGCATGCTCCCCAAACTCAACGCCTGCCGCGCCGCCCTCCAGTCCGGCGTCAAGCGTGTCCGCATTCTGCCCGCCAGCTCCGCCGCCCTTCTCCCCGATCTCGTCTCCAGCCGCGTCAACGAAGGAACGGAGGTCCTCGTCGCATGACCAGCCCCACCCTCACCGCACCCGCCGCCCCCACCACCCTCGCCGAAGCCCGCGCCGCCGAAGCCCGCCTCCTCGTCCCCACCTACGAGCGCAGCCCGCACCTGTTCGTCTCCGGCCACGGCGTCTTCCTCGTCGATGAGCACGGCACCGAATTCCTCGATCTCCTCAGCGGCATCGGCTGCTCCGCCCTCGGCTACAGCCACCCCGTCCTCACCGAGGCCATCTCCGCCCAGGCCGCGACACTCCTCCACACCTCCAACCTCTTCTTCCACCAGCACACCGTTCCCCTCGCCGAGCGCCTCACCGAGCTCTCCGGCCTCGATCGCGTCTTCTTCACCAACTCCGGCACCGAAGCCTGGGAGGCCGCGCTCAAGCTCGCCCGCGCCCACGCCGCCAAACTTCGCGCCGGAGGCAAGACCATCGGCACCCGCTTCCTCGCCCTCGAGCACTCCTTCCACGGCCGCACCATGGGCTCCGTCGCCACCACCGACAAACTCAAATACCGCGAGCCCTTCCTCCCCGTCATGCCCGATGTCCAGTTCGTCCGCTTCAACGACGTCCAACACCTCCGCGAGCTCTTCTCCACCGACATCTGCGCCGTCTGCATCGAGCCCATCCAAGGCGAGGGCGGCATCCACGAGGTCTCCCCGGAGTTCTTCCGCGCCGCCCGCGAGCTCTGCACCTCCACTGGCGCACTCCTCCTCGCCGACGAGATCCAGTGCGGCTTCGGCCGTACCGGCGACTGGTTCGCCTTCCAGCACTTCGGCATCCGGCCAGACGTCGTCACCCTCGCCAAACCCCTCGCCGGCGGCCTCCCCATCGGCTGCATGCTCACCACCGACGACGCCGCCACCGCCTTCGCCCCCGGCCTCCACGGCACCACCTTCGGCGGCGGCCCCCTCGTCACCGCCGTCGCCTCCGCCGTCATCGACGAGCTCCGCCGCTCTGACGCCCTCACCCATATCCGCTCCGTAGGCGACTACTTCCTCCAGCAGCTCCGCACCCTCGCTCGCAAACATCCCACCCTCATCCGCGAAGCCCGCGGCCGCGGCCTCATGCTCGGCCTCGAGCTCCACTCCGCCGATCTCGCCCGCGAGGTCGCCGCCACCCTCCTCGCGGAGCATCACATCATCATCAATCGCACGGGCGAGACCGTGTTGCGCTTCCTTCCTTCGTACATCCTCGAACAACACCACGTCGACCAGGCCATCGCCGCCCTCGACGCCGTGCTCGGCAACACCGCTGCCCTCGCCTCCAGTACCGACTCCCCAGCCCCAGGAGATCACTTCCATGAGTGACAAATCCCACGCCGCGAACGGCTCCAAAGCCACCCTCGGCATCCAGTCCGACACCGCCTACACCGCCGCCGCCAGGCGCCTCGAAGGCCGCGATCTCACCTCGGTCGCCGACCTCTCCGTCGACGAAGTTGCCGCCATCCTCGAGCTCGCCCACGCCGTCAAAGCCCAGCCCGCCGAGTTCCGCAACGCCCTCGACGCCAAGCAGATGGTCCTCTTCTTCGAAAAGGCCTCCCTCCGCACGCGCCTCACCTTTGAAGCCGCCATCAACACCATGGGCGGCAACGCCATCTTCGTCGACCAGACACACTCCCCCCTCGGCGAGCGCGAGCCCCTCCCCGACGTCGCCCACAACGTCGAGCGATGGATGAACCTCATCGTCCTTCGCACCTACGCGCACGACACCATCACCGAGCTCGCCGAGCACGCCCGCATCCCCGTCGTCAACGCCCTCTCCGACCTCGAGCACCCCTGCCAGGCCCTCGCCGACTTCATGACCGTCGAGGAGCGCTTCGGCTCAGCCGAAGGCCTCAGCTTCGCCTACGTCGGCGACGGCAACAACGTCTGCCACTCGCTCATGCTCACCGCCGCCCAGCTCGGCGCGCACTGCCGTGTCGCCAGCCCCAAGGGCTACCAGCCCAAACTCGACATCATCCACAAGGCCATCGAGATCTCCGAGTCCACCGGCGGCTCCATCACCCTGCTCACCGATCCCGTCAAAGCCGTCACCGGCGCCCACGCCGTCTACACCGACGTCTGCACCAGCATGGGCGCGGAGCACGAAGCCACCAAACGCGCCCCCATCTTCAAGCCCTTCCAGGTCAACGAAGCCCTCATGCAACTGGCCGAGCCCGACGCCGTCTTCATGCACTGCCTGCCCGCACACCGCAACGCCGAAGTCACCGATGCCGTCCTCGACGGCCCGCAGTCCATCGTCTTCGACCAGGCGGAAAATCGTCTTCACCTCCAGAAAGCCGTCATCCTCATGCTCCTCGGTGGCGCCAAACGCCTCGCCCGCAACCGCTCCACGCAAAAACGCCGCCTCACCCAGGCCTAACCCACTCGCTGGAGATCCATGTCCGTCATCCTCGAATCCCTGCCCGTCGGTCGAAAGGTCGGCATCGCCTTCTCCGGCGGCCTCGACACCTCGGCCGCGCTCCACTGGATGAAGCAAAAAGGCGCCCTTCCCTTCGCCTACACCGCGAACCTCGGTCAGCCCGACGAGACCGACTACGACTCGATCCCGCGCAAGGCCCTCGACTACGGCGCCGAGGCCGCCCGCCTCATCGATTGCCGCGCCCCCCTCGTCCGCGAAGGCCTCGCCGCACTCCAGGCCGGCGCCTTCCACATCTCCACCGCCGGCGTCACCTACTTCAACACCACGCCCCTCGGCCGCGCCGTCACCGGAACCGTCCTCGTCTCCGCCATGAAGGAGGACGGCGTGGACATCTGGGGCGACGGCTCCACCTACAAGGGCAACGACATCGAGCGCTTCTATCGCTACGGCCTCCTCGTCAACCCCGACCTCCAGGTCTACAAGCCCTGGCTCGACACCACCTTCATCCACGAGCTCGGCGGCCGCGCCGAGATGTCCGCCTTCCTGCAAGCATCCGGCTTCGACTACAAGATGTCCGCCGAAAAGGCCTACTCCACCGACTCCAACCTCCTCGGCGCAACCCACGAGGCCAAGGACCTCGAACACCTCTCCACCTCCATGAAGATCGTCGCGCCCATCATGGGCGTCGCCTTCTGGCGAGACGACATCAAGATCGCTCCCGAAGAAGTTACAATCCGCTTTGCCGAGGGCCTCCCCGTCGCTCTCAACAACCAGGAGTTCCCCGACCTCGTCGAGCTCCTGCTCGAGGCCAACCGCATCGGCGGCCGTCACGGTCTCGGCATGAGCGACCAGATCGAAAACCGAATCATCGAAGCCAAATCCCGCGGCATCTACGAAGCCCCCGGCCTAGCCCTCCTCTTCCTCGCCTACGAGCGCCTGCTCACCGGCATCCACAACGAAGACACCCTCGAGCAGTACCGCGAAAACGGCCGCAAGCTCGGCCGCCTCCTCTACCAAGGCCGCTGGTTCGACCCCCAAGCCCTCATGCTCCGCGAAGCCGCCGGGCGCTGGGTCGCCAAGCCTGTAACCGGCGAGGTTACAGTAGAACTCCGCCGCGGCAACGACTACACCATCCTCAACACCGACTCGCCCAACCTCACCTTCCACCCCGACCGACTCTCCATGGAAAAGACCGCCTCCGTCTTCTCCCCACGCGACCGCATCGGCCAACTCACCCTCCGCAACCTAGACATCACCGACACCCGCGCCAAACTCCTCACCTACGCCGCCACCGGCCTCCTCAACCTCAACCACCCCACCGAAACACCCCAACTAGCGGCAGCTGGTGAGCTGAACACTAAGGACAATTCTGGTTGACTCGCCTTGAGCAACGTTGTGCCGCTGTTCGTTGACATCTACTGAGGAGGAGAGCGCAATAATGAGGAGAAGAAGCGTCGACGTCGTGCAAGAACTCCTCGACGACATGAATCACATCGTCACGGATTATCACGCCGACGTACGGCGCACTCCGACGGCAGTCGTCGGCTTGATTGATGGAACTGCATTCTTCGCAGGCGGCACGGGACTCTGGAGAGGAGCCACCGCGGGCGGCACGCTTCCTGAGTACTTTCCGATGCGACCAGTAATGTTCGTCGCACACAACTTCGGCGATGTCGCCTCACTTCGCAACGGCATAATAAACCGTGGCGAGGCGCATTCGACATTCGAAGATCTCTGGTCGAATCTCCTTGGTTTCATCTCGCACGCTGATCTGCAACTTGAAGAGTGCTTCTTCACTAATGCTCTGATGGGACTGCACATCGAAGGCCGCAGTGGCCCCTTGCCGTCAACTCCCACCTACAAGAAGCAGTCCGCACGCTACCTCATAAGACAGCTAGAGATCGTTGCCCCAAGGGCTGTTGTCCTCCTCGGCGGAGATGCCAAAGATAACTGGAAGCGGGCGGTGCGGACTGGACGCAACATGCAGTCCTGGCCTGCAGTCTCCGTCATGCACCCAGCCGCAAGAGCGAGCAGTCGGAAGCCAAACCTCGAGCTGTGGCGCGCAATGCAGGGCGCACAAATCAGAGCGCTGCTACAGCAGCAGCTTGAACAGAAAGACTAAGATTATGAGTGACGAACAACCCAACAAAATGTGGTCCGGCCGCTTCCGCGACCCCCTCGACCCAGCCTTCGAGCAATGGCAGCGCTCCTTCCCCTTCGATTGGCGCCTGCTCCCGCAAGAGATCGCCGCCTCAAAGGCCCACGCGCACGCCATCGCCGACGCCGGCATCCTCACCGAAGCCGAGCTCGCCTCCACCCTCCTCGGCCTCGACCAGGTCCTCGAAACCACCCTCGAAGACGCCCGCCAGCGCATGGCCCTACTCTCGCCGGAAAACCCACCCCTCGACTTCCCAGACCTGGGCCCCGCCATCGTCGCCTCCGCCCCCCAGGCCGAAGACATCCATCACTTCGTCGAGCTCACCCTCCATCGCCTCATCGGCGACCTCGCCCTCAAGCTCCACACCGGCCGCTCCCGCAACGAGCAGATCGCCACCGACCTCCGCCTCTACATCCGCCTAGCCATCGACGTCGCCACCTCCGAGCTCCGCGCCTGGGTCTCCGCCCTCCTCGACAAGGCCACCGCCGCCGGCGACCTCGTCATGCCCGCCTACACCCACCTCCAGCGCGCCGAACCCGTCCTCGTCGCCCACTGGCTCCTCGCCTACGTCTCCATGCTCGAGCGCGATCTCTCCCGCCTCGCCGACTGCCGTCGCCGCCTCAATCTCTGCCCCCTCGGCTCCGGAGCCGTCGCCGGCGCCACCCTCGCCCTCGACCGCTCCATCGCCTCCCGCATCCTCGGCTTCGACCGCCCCACCTCCAACTCCATCGACGCCACCTCCGACCGCGACTTCGCCATCGAGTTCGCCAACACCGCCGCCACCCTCGGCCTCCACCTCTCCCGCTTCGCCGAAGAGATCATCCTCTTCTCCACCTCCGAGTACGCCTTCCTCGACCTCCCCGAGCGCTTCTCCACCGGCTCCTCCGCCATGCCACAAAAGAAAAACCCCGACCTCGCCGAGCTCCTCCGCGGCAAGTCCGCCCGCCTCCTCGGCCTCGCCACCACCCTCTCCACCCTCGTCAAAGGTCTCCCGCTCGCCTACAACAAAGACCTCCAGGAGACCCAGGAGCCAGTCTTCGACCTCGTCGAAACCCTCCTCAGCACCCTCCCCCTCCTCGCCCCCTTCACCGCCGCCCTCACCCTCCAGCCCGAGGCCCTCCTCCACGCCTCCACCCACGGCTACCTCAACGCCATGGCCGCCGCCACCTATCTCGTCCACCAGGGCCTCCCCTTCCGCCGCGCCCACGAGCAGATCGGCCAGGCCGTCCGCCTAGCCCTCTCGCGCGACGTCGAACTCCACCAGCTCCCCCTCGAAGACCTCGCGGCAATCGGCGACCTCTTCGACCAGGGCTTCCTCGACTCCCTCTCCCTCGCCGCCACCCTCCAGACCCACGACGTCCCTGGCGGCACCGCCCCCGTCCGCGTCCAGGCCGCCCTCACCGAGGCCCGCGACCGCCTCGCCCAACTCGACCACCACACCCACACCGAACTCTCGAGCGCCCGCTAGCTCCCGCGCCCGCATCCATCTCCCTCGCACAACATCCATACACACTTCAGCTCCAAACCCATGACCTCCGCCCTCCCCATCTCGCCCTCCCCCACCACCCCGCCAAACCTCCACGTCCGCCCCGCCCGCCTCCCCGACGCCATCCGCATCTTCGAGCTCGTCAACTCCCTCTCGCAGGACGGCACCCTCCTCCCCCGCTCCTACGCCGAACTCTGCGAAAACATCCGCGACTTCCACCTCGCCGAAACCGACGCCGGCGACTTCGTCGGCTGCGGCGCCCTCCACCTCTACGGCCCCCACCTCGCCGAAGTTCGCTCCATCGTCGTCCGCCCCAACTTCCAAAGCCACGGCGCCGGCGGCGCCCTCCTCCGCGCCCTCCTCGCCGAAGCCGACGCCCAGACCGTCACCTGCGTCTGCCTCTTCACCCGCATCCCCGAGTTCTTCCACCGCTTCGCCTTCCGCACCGTCGACCGCACCGAACTCCCCGACAAGATCTACCGCGACTGCCAAACCTGCCCCCGCCTCTACGCCTGCGACGAAGTCGCCATGGCCCGCGGCGAGCTCCCCCGCATCTCCGTCCTCGGCCCCGTCAAGTTCCCCCAGCCCGTCCTCGTCAAACTCCAGGAAGGCGTCATCCCCCACCGTCACTAGCCCACACGCTGCCGTCATCCAACAAACGCAACGCATTTTCTACCTGCAGCTACTGCCCTGCTCTTGCTGCCCTTCCTTCTTGCTGCGTTTCTTAACCGAGCTTAGAGAGACGGACAGGGCAGATGCACCACCTTTACCTGCCTGCAGCGGGTTGAGGTCCTAGGGTTAGAAGCTGATTTTCAGGATCTGGCCGTTGTTGCCGACGAACCAGCCAGCCTTGGGGTTGGCAAAGCCGACGGACCAGTAGCCGCTGACAGAGGGAAGCTTATTCCAGGTGTGTCCTTCGTCGGGGGACCAGGCGGCGGCACCGGCTTTGAAGCCAGGCAGAGTCTCGGTGGTGATGACGACGGTGCGCTCGTACTGCCGACCGAACCAGTTGGGGTCGAACCAGTCGTCGTGGCCACGGCCCTCAACGCCGCGGGCGTAGGCGAGGCCGAAGATGGCGCCGGGGATGGGGGGCTTGGTGGTAAGCTTCCAGCGCTGGCCGCCGTCGTCGGAGGTGGCGGCCTGGGCGGAGGTATTGGAGGAGAGGTCGCCGCCACCCACGATGCCGTGGATGGGATCGCGGAAGGCGACCGAGAAGCCGCCGGCGCTGGGGTTGCTGACGAGCGGTGTGTCGTAGGCGTTCCAGGTATTGCCGCCGTCGCGGGTGGCGAGGATGCGGGCGATGACCGAGCCACCGGTGGCGACCCAGGCGTTGTCGCGCCCTTCGACGGCGCTGCAGGTGCCGCTTGAGGAGAAGGAGGCCTCGCCGGGGAGGGCGGGCGGCAGATTGTCGGCGATGGATCGCCAGGTGCGGCCATTGGTGGTGCGGATGTCGGGGAAGGTGCCGTCGACGGAGTCCGAGTGGGCGAAGCCTCGGTCGGGGGTCCAGAAGGAGAAGCAGTCGTAGAACGCGCCAGCCTCCTTGTTCTGGAACTCGAGAGCCCAGTGGGCGCCGGCGTCTTCGGTCTTGTAGATACGGAAGTCGCCTGTGTTGTCGCCGATGGACATGAGGTAGGCGACGCGGTCGCTGATGCCCTGCACGTCGCGGAACTGGAGGGCCTCGGCGCCGGGGACGACGCCTGCCTTCCAGGTCTTGCCGCCGTCCGTGGTGCGGACAAAGGTGCCGCCGGTGCCGGAGGCCCAGACGACCTTGCTGTCCACGGGGCTGACGGCGATGAGGAGTTGGGTGGTGTTGCTCTTCTGGGGGGTGAGGGTGGGTTGGTGGTGGCGGTGCCAGTTGTTCTGGGCCTGGTCCGGGGTTTGCCCCTGGACCTGGGCGTGCGCGTGGGGGGCGGCGAGGGAGACGACGAGGGTGGCGAGCAGCGCACGCTGGAGCATGGACTTCCTCCGTGGATCGGTGGGGCGGATGGGAGGAGTATAGGGAGGGGGTGGGGCAGCGTCAAACGATGGGCGGGATTGGGTGCGGGCGGTTTACCTCCCACCCTTCGCGATGGGACCGGGGAGGATGGGGCATCAACGGTGCCGGGCTGAGCAAGGTGGGCCACCAGCCGTGGTAGCCCCAGGGCCGTCGCGGATGGTGAGGACGGAGGAGGAGGGGGGACGATCGGGCCGTTACGACGAGACGATCCGGAGGGCATGCCTCCAGTCCTTGCGGAGGCGGGGGAGGGGTTTGTGCGGACGGAGGTGACAGCGGGCGGCGGCGGCGTGGAGGCTGGGGAGGAGTTCGGGTGAGGGACTGGGGAGGGGGCCGGATTGGGGTGAGGTGGGTTGGGGCGGTTCGGGCTGGGGTGAGGTGGGTTGGGGTGAGGCCGGTTGGGGCGGTTGGGGCTGGGGTGGCTCGGGCTGTGCGGACGCCTGATCGTCGGCGAGGGCGTTGTGCCGGGCGGCGAGGAGATCATCGAGGAGCATCTGGGTGAGGGAGCGGCCACGTTTGCCGGGCGGGTCGAGCTCGGCTTCCGGGGCGAGGGTGCCGAGCTCGGGGTCGGTGACGATCTCCTCGACGGTTTCGACGGGTTTGGCGTCGGGCTTGATCTGGGCGAGGTTGATGCTGGCGATCTGGAGGCCGTAGAGGAGGAGGCCGGCGCGGCGCGGGTCGAGCTCGTTGGCGGCGAGGCGGTTGAGGATCTGGCCGATGGCGTGCTGGATGGCGGAGCGGTCTTCGGGGATGGGGAGGACGAAGGAGGAGGCGCGGTGCTCACCCTGGGAGAGGTCGATGGTCTCGATGGGGGCGCCGGATGGGATGGCGGCGCGGCGGCCGCGGGAGGTGTGGTGGTAGAAGCAGAAGTCCTCCTGGCGGAGGCAGGGGGACCCGCAGCGGTGGCCGTCGGTGAAGATGTGGCGGCATTGGAAGCGGCGCGGCTTGGCGGCGGTGAGTATGGCGGTGTCTGTCATGGGTACCCCTCCCCCCGGGTACTTGGGTCCTAAAGTCTTGAAAAGGCAGCGGAAAGGCAGCTGGAAGCCAAGGGCAGCTCTCCAAGCAGCTCGAGGCGAAGAGCGCTCAGGGCGGAGAGCGAGCTGAGGGCACGGGCGGGCTAGACCGGCAGGTGGGTGCCGTACTTGCGGGTTTTGCGGATGGGGACGGTGGCGGTGGGTTTGGGAGCGGCGGCGTGGCGGGTGTGGTGCTTGCGCGGGGTGGGGGCGGCGGTGGCACCGGTGCGGGCGCGGCGGCGCTGGGCTGCCTGCTCGTGGGCGGGGAGGTGGGTGGCGACGCGGGGGTGGTGGATGGTGACTTTGGATGGCATGTGGGCTCCTTGTGCGGTTGGGACCGGGCGCCGGGGGCGCTGGGTGGGTTAAAGGACGACAGCCCGGCCGAGGGGCCGGGCTGCTGGTGTTGTCTCTCGCTCCAGTGTAGCGAGGCGGCGCGCGAGAGTGCGCCATTGTTGCCGCCGATTGGAGCAGGCCGGGTGCCTAGGACGGCCTGGGTGTGGGGGCGGGGGTGTGGCGGACCCTGGGGGCGGCGGCGCGGCGCTTGATGGGCTGGCGGGTGCCGGGGAGGTCGTGTGATTTGGCGATCTCCGACCGTTGCTCGCGGGCGGCCTGCTCTTCGGCGGGGAGGTGGGTTTGGGGTTTGGGTTTGTGGATCTTGATGACTTCGCTCATGGGTCTCTCCTCTGTTTTGGAGCAAAACGAAAGCCCGGCTGGGAGGCCGGGCTGCAGGGTTTGCTCTGGTTTGAGTTTAGGGAGTTTTGGGTGGGGATTACGCCACTTGGGGAAGGTGGTCCGAGCGGTTTACGTCCCATCCTTCGCGAATGCGAAGGATGGGGCACCCGGCATTAGTCGAGGTTAGAGTCGGAGGCGCGCTGCTTGCGAACGAAGTCGACGGGGCCGCCGTACTCCGCGTAGTCCTGCTGTTGCGCGAGACGCAGTTGGTCGAAGAGGTTCCACCATTCTTCGCGCGAGAGGTGGTCTTCGGTGTTGGGGTTTGAGGGATTCCTGGGTGCGCTCGACATGGTGGTTCCGATTTTAGCCTTCGGCCGAGGTGGTGTTTGTGAAATGGGCGCGATCCGGGCGGTTTACGTCCACCCCTCGCGGTGCGAAGGATGGGGCACCGAGGATGTATTGGCTGATCTAGGGTGGGCCATCTGCCTGATGCGAGGGTGGGCCACAAGCCTGGGAACCCATGTCTCAGAAGCGAGACATGGGGCACCCGGCTGATTGCCTATTGCATGCAACGCTGTCGCATACTATAGTTAGCACCATGCGAAGAGTAACAGGTTATTCGGTCTATTCTGTAGCGGCAGCCGAGCGGCGGAAACACAACACTCTAGGCGATCTGTACCCGCCTCTTCCGAGTGGGAGCTTCGCAGTCATCTATGCTGATCCGCCATGGGATTACGGCGGAAAGCTCCAATTTGACAAAAGCAGCAAATCCGCAGATAGGGTCGATGTACGAAAGAACATATTTATCAGCGCCGCGTCGTTTCAATACCCGACGCTCCGATTTGAGGAGTTAGCGAAACTCCAACTATTAGGTATCGCCCAAGACGACGCCCTTCTGTTTATGTGGGCAACGAGTCCTCACCTGCATCAAGCGATCTCGCTTGGAGAGACGTGGGGATTTAAGTATCGAACGGTGGCGTTCGTCTGGGACAAGATGGTGCATAACCCCGGGAAGTACACTCTCTCAAATTGCGAACTCTGCCTTGTCTTCAAACGTGGCCGTATTCCAAGCCCACGTGGCGCTCGGAACATTCAACAACTCGTGAGGGTGCCGCGAGGAAAGCACAGCGAGAAACCGACTGCTGTTCGCGACGCAATCACTGCCATGTTCCCCGAACAGCAGAAGTTAGAGTTGTTTGCACGTCACCAATGCTCTGGATGGCGTGCATGGGGGATGGATAGCCACGAGGAGGATGCGCGCGGTCAGCCTAGCGTCGCACTGCCGGAAAGCGCCTTACAGCAAAAGATGTTTTAGCTTTTCGTCGAAGTGTCTGAGGACTGGCGCACCGTTCGCGCTCTGGGTCCACATGTGGAAGTGGTTGGCATACTGGTCGAACCAAAACGTTATTTCCCTCACGCGCTTAGGATCCCGCGCTACATCGCCCTGCAACACGACCCAGAAAGGCAAGACCTCATCGCCGAGATTGCCAATGCTTCTAAGCATGTTCAGCAGTCCTGGCGTGAAGTACTTACACATGCGTTCGTGAGCGTTTCCGCGACCGGCGTTTTTCTGCTTTCCTTCAACCCAGCCGTCCTGGCGCTTTACTTCTACATACAATGTCTTCTTCGTATCTACATTATCTATTGCAAAGTCAGGAACGACGCCGTGAATCCAGCTCTGCACGTCCGGCTTGTAAATTTCTGCCAGCACCGATTCGTGCAGCGCGACTTGTGAATAGATATCCTTGAACTCTTTGGGTTTAGCCCTGATGCGAAAGCTTGTGCCTTCAAAGTGCTTGCTGAATAAGACCTGAAAGGAGTTCTCAGCAACTCCCGCCTTTATCCCGCTTACATCTTGCCAAAGACCTCGTTTGCGAAGTGCTTTCGTGCCCACTATCGCTCCATTTGCAGCAACGTGTGAATGGGTGTATTTAGAGCACCAGCTAGCTTTTCAATGCTTCGCAGGGTGACATTTTTCTCACCGCGTTCAAGCATGCCGATGTAGGTCCTGTGGACCCCTGCGCGATCCGCGAGTTCCTCCTGAGACAGTCCAAGCCGGCAGCGATGACTTCGGAGCGTAATGCCGAAGCTAAGTAGGATGTCTCTCTGCATGTGCTAACCATAGTCACGGAAGCAGAAGCGTAACGCCACATACTACAGTTAGCGCGGCTGCTCGGAGGCTCGGGCCAGCGTCCCACACTTTGGGGCCTTCTACACCGAGCAGTTGATGCTGCCTTTGCCGAGGAACTGGGCGGCTGGGCCTAGTTGTTCTTCGATGCGGAGGAGCTGGTTGTATTTGGCGATGCGGTCGGTTCGGGAGGCGGAGCCGGTTTTGATTTGTCCGGCGTTGGTGGCGACGGCGAGGTCGGCGATGAAGGTGTCTTCGGTTTCGCCGGAGCGGTGGCTGATGACGGCGGTGTAGCCGTGGCGGCGGGCGAGTTCGATGGCATCGAGGGATTCGGTGACGGTGCCGATCTGGTTGAGCTTGATGAGGATGGAGTTGGCGGTGCCCTGGTCGATGCCGCGCTGGAGGATTTCGGGATTGGTGACGAAGAGATCGTCGCCGACGAGCTGGATCTGCGCGCCGAGGCGATCGGTGAGGAGCTTCCAGCCGGTCCAGTCGTTTTCGGCGAGGCCATCCTCGAGGGAGACGATGGGGTATTGGCGGACCCAGTTGGCGTAGAAGTCGACCATCTGCTCGCCGGAGAGCTCGCGTTTGTCGGATTTTTTGAAGACGTAGCGGCTGGTGTCGGCGTTGAAGAACTCGGAGGAGGCGGGGTCGAGGGCGATGGCGATCTGGTCGCCTGGGGTGAAGCCGGCGAGGGAGATGGCTTCGAGGATGACGTCGATGGCTTCGTCGTTGGATTTGAGGGAGGGGGCGAAGCCGCCTTCGTCGCCGACGGCGGTGTTGTAGCCCTTTTTCTTGAGGACGGACTTGAGGGTGTGGAAGGTTTCGGTTCCCCAGCGGAGGGCGTCGGCGAAGGTTTCGGCGCCGACGGGCATGATCATGAACTCCTGGAAGTCGACGTTGTTGTCGGCGTGCGCGCCGCCGTTGAGGATGTTCATCATGGGTGTGGGGAGGACGGAGGCGTTGACGCCGCCGAGGTAGCGGAAGAGCGGGAGCTGGAGGGCGGCGGCGGCGGCGCGGGCGGTGGCCATGGAGACGGCGAGGATGGCGTTGGCGCCGAGGTTGGCTTTGTTGGGGGAGCCGTCGAGCTGGAGCATGGTTCCGTCGATGAGGCGCTGGTTGGCGGCGTCGAGGCCGGCGAGCTCGGGGGCGAGGACGGACTCGATGTTGTCGACGGCCTTGAGGACGCCTTTGCCGCCGTAGTGGGACTTGTCGCCATCGCGGAGTTCGACGGCCTCATGCTCGCCGGTGGAGGCGCCGGAGGGGACGGCGGCGCGGCCGCGGATGCCGGACTCGAGGAGGACGTCGGCTTCGACGGTGGGATTGCCGCGGGAGTCGAGGATTTCGCGGGCGGAGATGGAGGCGATTTCGGTCATGTGGATCCTTTGCGGTGAGGGTGCGGCGGCGACGATGCGATGGGTGAGGCGGTCGTTGAGTTTGGGGCGTCGATCGACGGGCAGGGTGATGCCGGCGGTATCGACGATGGTCTGGACGAAGGCATGACCGGCGGCCGTGGGTCGGGTGGGCATGGAGGTTTGGGGCTGTTGCAGGGCTTCGGGTCGACTTGGCCCGATGGCGATTTTAGCAGTGTGGGCTTGGGGTCGGGTGCGCGCGGGACGGAGCGGGATGGGGGTCACTGGTTCGATTCCCTGCGTGGGAAGCGACGGCAGGCAGGAGCGCGGGGCTCTAGTCTGAAGATGCGAGGCGCAGATGTGTCGGCGCGTGCTGTGGAGGAGAGTGCGATGGTTCGGTCTGGTGTGCTGGGCGGTGTGGTGGCGGTAGTGGCTGGATGTGGGTGTGTGTTTGGGCAGGCGACGACGGGGCAGGTCGCAGCGGGGCCGGCGACGGTGGCGCAGGCTGCCGATCAGAGGACGGGTGTGGCGCATCCGGATGAGGCGCCGATCGAGGCGACGACGGAACAGCCGGTGGAGGTGCGGGCGAAGCCTTCGGCGGCGGTGCCGATGGGCGAGACGACAGAAGCTGCGACAGAGCGGGCGACGGCTGGGACGAGGGCGGGAACTCCGGCGCGGGTGACGGAGTATGGGGCGTATGTGCCGTATACGGGTGCGCGGACGTCGGTGGCGGCAGCCGGGCGCCCGTTGACGGAGGATGAGGCGGACGCGAGTGTGGTGACGTCGGTTGCGGATCCGGTTGGGGCGCTGCGTGAAGGGACGCTGCTGCAGGCGCGGCTGCTCGAGCGGCTGTCGACGCTGTCGACGGAGGAGGGCGCGCGGTTTTCCGCCGAGTTGGTGACGCCGGTTGAGAAGGATGGGCGGGTGGTGCTGCCGGTAGGCACGGTGGTGAGCGGGCGAGTGACGAGCGTGCATGGGGGCAGGCGGATCTCGGGCAAGGCGGCGATTCACCTGGAGCCGGATACGATCGCGGTGCCTGGGGGACCGCGGTACAGCGCGCGGCTGCGGGTGATCGACACGGACCAGACGTCGCAGACCAAGGTGGACAGCGAAGGGTCGCTTGTGAAGCGAGACCACGCCAAGGAGACGGCGGCGGTATTTGGGTTGGCGGCCGGGGGTGGAGCGGCGGCCGGCGGCGTGGCCGGAGGGCCGGTGGGCGCGGCCGTGGGTGCGGGGGTGGGCGCGGGCGTGGGCACCGTGCTGTGGCTCAAGCAGGACCGGCAGGAGGTGGTTCCGGAGCATGCGCTGCTGGTGCTGCTGCTGGAGCGGGAGATGCCCTTGCAGACGGCTGGCGAGACACACGATGTGGCCGCGAGCCATGCGACCCGGCCGGTGATCGATCCGGATGCGTCGGTGGTTGGGGTGACGCAGTAGGGCTGGGTGCGTGCTTACTTGAGGTTAAAGGCTTTTCGGAAGGCCCGCGGCGTCTGACCCTTGAGCGCTTTGAACTGCCGGTTGAAGTTTGCCAGATTGCGATAGCCGACGTCGTCGGCGATCCAGGCGATCGGCTTGCCGGTGTTCACAAGGAGAGCACAGGCGTTGCCGACTCTCAGCCGCGCGATGTAGTCGCTCGTCGTCATGCCTGTCTGCAGTTTGAAGAGCCGGTGCAAGGAACTGGGGCTGAGAGCCGCAATGCGGGACAGCATCTGGATCGAACCCTGGGTACGGTAGTTGCCATGGAGATAGGACAGGACCCTGCCTACACGTTCTTCCGTGATGGAGGAAGGCGCTTCGGTTATGGATGACGTGAGGGGCTTTGCCTGCTTGTCTCGCGACAGCAGGAGCAGCAGATGGAGCAAGGCGGGGAGGCGATCTTCTGCCGTCTGAAACAGCATGGCGCAGATCATCGCCCTTGCTCGACGTCTTGTCTCGGGGGAGAACTCAAGGGCGCGGGATGAGGTTTCAAGGAGGGCCTGAACGCCCCGGAGCTCGACGTGCGAGCGAATGAGGCTTTGGACGAACTCTTCGCTGAGCCAGAGCACCAGGGCCTGATGCGTTGTGCCGTCTCCCGCGGTGTCACTGGAACACCAGGTGTGGGGGATGGTGGGACCAATCAGGACGAGGTCCCCATCGTCATAGGGCGCCATGCTGTCGCCGATGAAGCGTTGTCCGCGGCTGTTCAGGGTCAGGGTCAGCTCATACTCCCTGTTGTAGTGCCATTCGAAGGGAATGGATGGCAACCGTCGGTCGAAGAGCGTCCAGGACGCTTCCTGTGAGGCGGCGATGTGTTCGAGGTAAGGCTTCATGGCACCCGCGAGTGGTAGGAGTGTATCTCTCGGGAGGGACTTGTCGCGAGTTCAGTACCAGTGTTCGAGATCCCGTGCAGACAAAGGGGGGACCGAACTGCTTATTGTTCTCTCTACGCGCAAGGGCGCTCAGGAGAGTTCGATGAACCAGACTGCGATGAGTGAGCAGACGGCAGAAGGCAAACCAGGCGACAACAGACTCACACCGGCCATTGTGCGGGAGCCGCTGCACCGTATGCGGAAGAAGTTGCCGCTGCGCGTGCTTTCGCCTGCCGACTTTGAACATTGGCAGAGCTACGGCTATGTGGTGGTGAAGCAGGCGGTGCCGCAGGAGAACGTCGAGGCGTTGAAGAAGCTTTTGTGGGAGTTTCAGGAGATGGACCCCACGGACATGTCGACGTGGAATGCCGCCCAGCTGCGCAGCCATGCGATGAAAGAGCTGAACAACAGCGGCATGGTGGAGATCTACAACCACCAGGCGCTTTGGGACAACCGGCAGACGCAACGAGTCTACGAGGCGTTTGTGGATATCTGGGATGAAGAAGATCTCTGGGTGACGATTGACCGCGCCAATCTGAACACGCCGAACCGGAGCGGACGGGCGTTTGCGGGTTTCATTCACACAGACGTGGATACCACGCTGGAGCCGCTTCCGGTGAATGTGCAAGGTGTCTTGTCGCTGGTGGATGTGGATGGGGAGACAGGCGGCTTTCAGTGCGTGCCGGAGCTCTTTCGCCACTTTGACGCGTGGCGGAGGCGTCAGCCGGCCGACCGCGACGGATTTCGACCGGATGTCGAAGGGTATGAGGTGTATCCCGTGCCGATGAAGGCGGGTGATTTGATGATTTTCAACAGTCTGCTGGCGCACGGCATACGGCCCAACACATCGGAAGACAAGGTGCGGATGGCGCAGTACATCTCGATGACTCCGGCTGCGGCGGACGATGAAGAGCTGCGCGCACGGCGTGTGGAATCGTGGAGAGAACGTCGCGCACCGGAGGGTTTTGCGTTTCCTGGTGATCCCCGCGAGTGGGAACGGACCAGGTATGAGACGGCAACGCTGACGCCGCTGGGGCGGAGGCTGTTGGGGGTTGATTCCTGGGATTAAGCTCCGGTCACGGATCAAGTACGGGCCGCTGCATGCGGCCCGTCGGGCGATCGGTCCGGATGCGGCGGTGGTGGGGGTGGCGCAGTAGGGGGCGGCGGGGTGTGGGGGCGCGTGGTGTGTCTTCGCAAGGACCTGCAACGAGGCATTTATTTGCCTTTCATCTGAGTTCGCTCGAATGGGCGTCCGTGTTCCCCCTTATGGGTGAGAGCGCGAAGACTCGGAGGCAGATCCGTGGACCGTCGTATTTTTTTGAAGGCCAGTTCCGCAACGGGAGCGTTGGCCTGGGTTACACCGCAGGTACTTGGCGCACAGACGGCCGGAGTTTCGGAGTCGTACAACGATGCGATTCCGTTTGTGCTGGATCCGCAGCTTACGGGGCTGAGCCAAGCGGAACGGGACATTCTATTTGAGGTAAATGCGGCGGCAACGGCGGCTCAGCAGAGCGCGACGTACCCGCAGTCCGTTGCCTCCGGCGACCCGCGCACGGATGGGATTGTGCTGTGGACGCGGATTGATCCAAGCGTGCAGGGGACGCCATCCGACGACATGGTGGCGTGGCAGATTGCCTCGTCGACGACGTTTTCGGAGGCAAGCCTGCTGGTGGAGGGGGTTGCGATCGTCTCCGCGGACAAGGATTCGACGGTGAAGATTGCCGTAGCGAACTCCGTGCTGAAGCCGTTTACGGAATACTTCTACCGATTCGTGTACAACCAGGTGCCGTCACGCACAGGCCGCTTCAAGACGCTGCCTTTGGCGACCACTTCGCTGGCGCAGCTTCGGCTGGGGTATGTGGTGTGCCAGGACTACGGCAACGGCTACTACAACGCATTGACCTATCTGGCACAGGAGGAGGTGGACTACGTGGTCCATCTGGGCGATTACATTTACGAGACGATTGCGTCGCCCTCGTTCCAGCACAACCCCGTGCGCAGGGTGCCGCCGTTTGCGACAGGCGGGACGGTTCCGCAGAATGTGGACGACTACCGGCACTTGTACAAGGTGTACCGAAGCGACGCGCACCAGCAGGCGGTGCATGAGAGGTTCGCCTACATCCTGCTGTGGGACGACCATGAGTTTGCCAACGACTGCCACCAAGACTTCCATCCGGACAACGACACCGCACCAAACACGCCGACGACGCCGCAGCCGACCCTGCGCCAGGCGGCCAACCAGGCGTGGAGCGAGTACGGGCTGGCGGATACGCCATTCGACGCGACCGCGAGTTGGGAGAGCTCGATTCGGGTTTACCGGAACTTTTCCTTTGGGACGTTGGCGCAGCTGATCGTAACGGATGAGCGGCTGTATCGCGATGCGCCACCCTGCGGCTCGAACGAGGTCGGCCAGCGCTATTTCTCTCTTGGCTGCGGAGCGATGGGGGATGCGTCGCGCTCGATGCTGGGGCAGCCGCAGCACGACTGGTTCGTGAAGGAGGTGACCGCCTCAACGGCGACGTGGAAGCTGTGGGCGAACGAGGTGATGCTGATGCAGCTGAAGCTGGGGCCGGTGTATATCGATCTGGACCAGTGGGACGGCTACCAGCAGGAGCGCAACACGATTCTGAACGTGGTTAAGCACAACCACATCAAGAACTTTGTGGCGCTGACGGGCGATCTGCATACATTTCTGGCGGGGTATCTGAAGACCGACTTCGACAACCCCTTTGAAGAGCATGTGGGGGTGGAGCTGATGGTGGGCTCGATTACCTCGGCGAACTTTGCGGAGGAGATCACGGCAGCGCTTCCGCTGCCGAGCCGGCCCGTGCCAGCCAAGCAGATGAACGTCCCTGCGGCGGCGGTGTCCGACACGATCCGGGTGGCGAACCCGTGGATCGAGTTCTTCAACTCCTCGACGCACGGGTATGGCTTGCTGACCTTGACGCCGAGTCAGCTGGTCTGTGAGTTCAAGGCGGTGAGCACGATTACGGAGCCGACGGCGACACTGAACACGCTGGCGACCTTTACGGTGCCGGTCAACGAGGTGAAGCTGCACCGGTCTTAGCGTGCGGGAGGCGTGCAGAAGGAGGGGGTGCCTGCTGCCGGGCTCTACTTCGGGAGCTGGTCGAGGAGGCGCTTCCAGTTTTTCTGGTTGCGGCGATAGTTCTTCTTGAGGTCTTCGAGGATACGTTCGAAGTCGGCGTGGCCGGAGAGGCGCTTCCAGAGGGGGTTGATGGAGAACCAGGGGAAGTTTTCGTTGCCGAGATAGATGGCGCGGCGGAGCCAGTGGAGGGCTTCGGACTCGTCGCCTTCGACAGCGAAGTAGGTGGCGAGGCGGTAGGCCATCTCGGCGTCGGCCTCGGCGGCGGCGAGGGTCTCGTCGACGATGAAGGAGGAGGCTTTTTCGCGCTCGCCGAGCTGGAGGTAGCAGAGGGCGACGGTGGGAAAGACGATGCGGAGCGAAGCGTCCTCATGCATGGCGGTTTCCAGGGTTTCGATGGCTTTGGAGAGGTCGCCGGTGCGCATCTGCTGATAGCCGAGGGAGAGGCGGAGGAGGGGGTGGCGGGGCTCGAGGGTGAGGCCCTTGGAGATCTCGTCGGCGGCGAGTTCCATTTGGTTCTGGTAGTGATAGACGCGGGCGCGGTGGTTGTAGATGAGCGCGGCGGCGGCGGGGTTGAGGCGCAGCGAGGTGTTGAACTGATCGAGGGCGTCGTCGTAGATGCCGTCGGTACGGAGGGTTGTGCCGGCGAGGAGGTGGACGTTCCAGTCGTTGCCGGCGGTGCGGAGGAGGTTTTCGATGCCGTAGCGGGCGGATTCTTTTTCGCCGCGGGAGAGCAGCATGTAGACGCGGTAGAGGTTGGCTTCGAGGGCTTCGGGGTCGAGCTGGAGGGCCTTGTCGAAGGCACGGCGGGCTTCGAGGAGGTGCTTCTGGCCGCCGAGTCCGTTGAGGGCGTACTGGAGGTGGGTGATGCCGAGGCCGGACCAGCCGGGTGCGAAGTCATCTCGCTGCCGGACGACGGACTCGAAGAGCTCGCGGGCGCGGTTGAGGTCATCGCGGGAGCCGGTGCGGGCGATGAAGGAGGAGAGGATGGCGCGGGCCTGGAGGTAGTCTTCGGAGGGCGCCTCGGCGAGCGAGGGGCGGCCAAGCGAGGAGCGTGGGCCGCGCGCACCTTCGAGGTGGAGGAGATCGCCGTAGCTTTGCAGGGTGCTGAAGACTTCGTTGCAGATTTCGGTTTGGACGGCGACGAGATCGAAGCTGGCGACGTTGATGGAGCCGCCGGTGCGGACGCTTTCGCCGGCGACGTCGAGGAGCTGCCAGTTGAGATCGAAGCCTTTGTCGGAGCGGACGAAGTTGCCGGCGAGGACGAACTGCACGACGAGTTTGCGGCCGACGGCGAGGGGGTCGAGCTGCTGCGCGCCGATGGCCATGAGGGTACTGGTGGGACGGACGACGAGCGACGGCATGCGGGCGAGGCGGGCGCCGATGGCGTCGGCCAGGGCGTGACCGTAGAGCGGTGAGGTGTTGGCGGCGCTGAAGTCGGCAAAGGGGAGGACGACGACCGTGGACTGGCGGCTGGAGGCGTTGGCCGCGGGCTCGCGAAAGCGCTCGGCGAGCATGGAGAGGATGCCGGTGGAGCGTTTTTCCTCTTCCTGGGGGGAGCGACCGTTGCGAATGGCGATCGCGACATCGGCCGGAAGGAGGATGGAGTCGAGCTGGGAGGTGCGGATGATGGTGCGGAGGCTTTCGCGGACGTCCGCGGCGGAGGTGAAGCGGGCGGAGGGTTGTTTTTCGAGGCAGCGGAGGATGACGCTTTGCAGCTCGACGGGGAGCTGCGGGGCTATTTGTAACAGAGATGGCGGCTCGGCGAACTGGATGGAGCGGATGGTCTGGAACTCGGGGGCGTCTGGGCGATGAAAGGGGTGGCGACCGGTCGCGAGCTCGAAGAGGATGAGCCCCATGGCGAAGATGTCGGTCTGAACGCTGGAGCGGCCGGTGACGAACTGCTCGGGGGCCATGTAGGCGATGGTGCCGCCGCGGGCGGTGTAGGTGCCGCCGCCGGAGGCGGTTTTGTTGCGGCCGGGCCGGCTGGGGTCGGGCTCGGCGTCGTCCGGGGTGAGGCGGCGGGCAAGGCCGAAGTCGAGGATCTTGACCAGGCCGCCGTCGGTGAGCATGACGTTGGCGGGTTTGAGATCGCGATGAAAGATGCCGAGCGAGTGCGCGGCGGAGAGGCCATCGGCGATCTGGATGCCGGCCGAGAGGATGAGTTGAAGTGTGGACGGGCCTTCAACTATCAGTTTGTCCAGGCTTTTACCTGGGATGTACTGCATGACGATGTAGGCCTCGTCTTCGACCTCGCCGACCTCGTAGATGGCGCAGACGTTGGGATGGTCGATGGCGGAGGCGAGGCGGGCTTCGCGGAGCTGGGTGGTACGCATCTGCTCGGGGGTGAGGGTGCCGCGCTTAAGGAGTTTGATGACGACGGGACGCTGAAGGAGGGTATCCGTGGCGAGGTAGACGACGCCGCTGCCGCCGGCACCGATCTTCCGCACCAGCTCGTACTGCTCGATGACACGGCGCTTCATAGTTTGATTATTGCAAGCGCGTGTGACTGAGGGGTTCCCGGGATTGTGGCTTTACCGCAGGGCGAGACCACCGGGCCTCTGATTGAGTTCGCGGACGAGATCGTCGAGCGAGTTGCCGGGGAGTGGGGACGGCGACGGTTGGCGCTGTGTCCCCTCGCGCGCCGCCTCTTCGCGCGCCTGGGCCACCTTAGCAGGGGCGATGACGACGGGTCCGGAGGGCACGAGGGCGCTGAGGGCGTGCGGGACTGGATGTGCCCGGAGGCGAGGACCGCGAGCGCCACCCTCGCGGCGATGCTGTGGAGGAACTCTGCGAGGCCGGATGGGAGGAGGCACCGGGACGGTTTCTTCGACGGCGGGTTCTGGAACGATGGCAGCGACCTTCCGGGAGGCGGGTTTGGCGCGATGGACGGCGGCCTTCGCGAGGGTGGACTCGATGGGCTGCAGCGTTGCGAGGATGGATCTCGCATTCTGCAGGCGATGAATCAGGGTTTGCAGTTCGGCGGCTATCTCTTGCAGTGTCATAAGGCAGGTGCGCTTGCACTGATGATACCGAGTGCGGGCATGGTCTGCGCAGATGCGGTCCCTGGCTCGGGAGCTGAGGTAGGGAGGAGACACGGCGACGCGGCCCAGAGGGAGCAACTGGCACGCGAGCCGCCCGTGGCAGATGGGGCGCCAGAGGCGGCCGACGACTTGTGGTGCCCGGAGGGGGACTTGAACCCCCACGCAGCTTTCGCCGCTGCGGATTTTAAGTCCGCTGTGTCTGCCGATTTCACCATCCGGGCGCGTGGTCCATGGTAGCTGACGCGGTGTCGGCGGCGGTATGGGATGAGCCGTACAGGGCGCGGTACATCTCGCGGTTGCGCAGGATGGCTTCGACGTACTCGCGAGTTTCGGTGTAGGGGATGGATTCGACGAACTCGGCGATGTCTTTGTAGTCGCCGAGGGCCATCCATTGCCGCACAGGGACATCGCCGGCGTTATAGGCGGCCAGAGCGTACTCGGGTTGATCGCCGTAGCGGTCGAGGACCTGTCGAAGATTGACCGTGCCGAGCTGGAGATTGACGGCGGGGTTGAGGAGGTCGGTGGCCGTGAAGTGGCGAATGCCGCGCTTCTTGGCGAGCGACTTGCCGACGGAAGGGAGAAGTTGCATGAGACCAAGGGCGTTGGCTCGACTGATGGCGCCGGCGTTGAACTCGGATTCCTGGCGGATCAGCGAAGCGACAAGGAAGGGATCGAGGCCGTTGCTTTGGCTGTCCCTGACGAGTTCCGGCCAGAAAGGGCGCGGGAAGAGCAGGCGCCAATAGACCTCCGGGACCTGATCGAGCGGCAGGGCGAAGAAGGGCAGGCCGCTGTGCTTCATGGACTGGAGGGCGCGCGTGGTTTCGCCGAAGGAGCTGTAGATCTCGGCCTGCGCAAGGGCGCCCCACTCGGAGGAGTCCTCGCCTGCCTCGATCTCGGGGCCGATGTACTCATTGAGTGCGGCGTTGGCGAGCAGGCGGGCTTTGATCAGGTGCGGATCGTCTTCGGGAAGCTCCCCGGTGAGTTCGGGGATGGTGGGACGGCGAACGGAGCTGAGCAGAGCCAGCTCAACGGGCTCACGACGGCCGAGCACGGCGAGCCGCCTGCGGGCGAGCAGGCTGTAGTAGAAGTTGGGGTAGGCCTCGGTGAGGGCGTGGTAGAAGGCCGCGGCGTGTGGCAGGTTGTGCTCTTCGTCCTCGAAGATGCGCGCGCGCCAGAAGAGCGCGGAAGGGATCTCCTGGCCGCCGGGGTAGCGGGCGATCTGCTCTTCCATGAGGCGGGCGGCCTCGGTGTACTGTCGCGTGCGGTAGTTGACCCACGCCATGCGCCAGTGAGCGGAGGGCGCGTAGAGACTGTCAGGAAAGAGGCGCACGAGTTGGCCGTAGTGGAAGAGGGTCTGGGTGGAGTCGTGGAGCAGGAGGTACATGTTGCCGCCGGAGTAGAGGGCCTCTTCCGTCCACCGGCTGCGCGGGAAGCGCTGGATCATCTGGCCGATGAGCGAATCGTGGGTGCCGCGGTCGCCCTCGCTGCGGGAGAGTTCGGCGAGCATGTACATCTTGAGCGCGGCGCTGTCGTCATCGGTGACCGGCAGCGCTTCGACCTCGCGACGGTTGGCACGCTTGAGCCGGAGATCGCAGACCGCGGTGTAGATCTTGAGCGCGTCGCGGTCGGCCGAGGCGAGGGTTGGGTCGTTCTGCTCGATGCTGTGATACTCCTCAGCCGCGTCGGCGTAGCGCTTGGCATTGAAGAGTTGGTCGGCATGCGCTTTGCGCTCGGCGGCGGTGAGCGGAACGCCCATGCTCTGGAGCTGCTGGCGAGCCTGGGCAGCCTCGGCGGTGAGGGGCTGGCGCGTGTAGAGCTCGCGAAAGGCGGCGGCGGCCCCCGCGGTGTTGCCGGTGACCTGGAGGGCGCGGCCAAAGATATAGCGAAACTCGGGACTGTTGGCGGTCGGGGTGGAGCGGAGCGGATCGAGAACGCGAAGGGCTTCGGCGCCGTTGCCGTGCTGAATGGCAATGGTGGCAAGCAGGACGGGGGCGGTGGCGACGAAGATGCTGTCGGGGTGCCGCTCGTTGAAGTTGCGGAGAAGGGTGGCGGCGACGTCGGGCTGGTTGGCACGGACAGCTGCCTGCGCACCGAGGTAGTCGGCGTAGTCTCCGAGGCTTTCATCGGTGGAGGCCAGGCGAAACTGTGCGACGGCTTCGGGATAGCGGTGGTCGAGCGCAAAGGCGTGGCCGAGGGCAAGGAAGGCGGCAGAAGCGGCGTCGCCGGGGTGCGCGGCGGCGTAGTTCTGCACGCCGGCAAAGGCGGCCGGGGAGCGGGTGGAGGCCAACTGCTGCGCCATGGGTCGGAGCTGGGCGGAGGCCCGGAAGGCGGTGGCCAAGCGAATGGCGCGGGGGGACGGCGGGGCGTGCACACGACCCTTGCGGGTGGGCCTGCCGTGGGTGCGGGCGGCGGGGTGAGCGCGATGCGCTGATGTGGAGGGCCGGGTGGACTTGCCGGCTTTGCCGTTTGAGGGCTTGGGGGCCCGGGCCGTCTTGGACGCCTTGCTTTTGGCGTGCGAGCCGACGCCCGCAGCGTGCGATTTCCTGCTGCTTTGCGAGGCAGCCGGGCGGGTGGTGGCGAGGCACAGCAGCAGGGCTGCCGCAAGCCAGGGCCAAGGGAATCGTCGTCTATACCAAGGCAAGGGCATCGAGGACATCAGGCTTTTCACTGCGAGGGGAATGGCGGCTCTCCCGACCCCAGTATGAGGTTGCCGAAGGGCAGTCTCCCACAATGGAGTGGGCGGAATCACACCAGGTACGCCCCGTATTGGACGGATGCGCGGGGAAGTCGCGAGCCGGGCGAGGCGACGGCTTGGTCTCTCGCGGGGCGGCGGTTAGAATGGGAGCTGCCGCTCCGGTCAGCCAGCCCTGTCTGCGCGGCATTCGACTATGCCTGCTCTTGAAACCCCCGAGACCGGAGAGGTCCACCCCGACGTAGCACTGGTGGCGCGCGCCAAGGAAGGCGATGGCGCGGCATTTGAGACACTGGTTCGCCAGTACGAACGGCAGATCTTCCGCGTGGCGCAGCACATTACGCAAAATCGCGAGGACGCCGAAGATATTGCCCAGGACGCTTTTCTGAAGGCGTATGAGAAGCTCGATCAGTTTCAGGGCAATTCGAAGTTTTCGACGTGGCTGACGCGCATCGCCGTGAACGAGAGCCTGATGCGGCTGCGCAAACGGAAGACGAGCAAGACGGTCTCCATGGATCAGGACGTGCAGACCGAGGACGGGGCGATTCCGCGCGATTTTGCGGAATGGCGGCCGAACCCGGAGCAGATCTACGGCCAGGGCGAGCTGTCGCAGATCCTGCAGAAGGCGATTGGCGGTCTTCCCCCAGGATTTCGCACCGTCTTTACCCTTCGCGACATCGAACATCTGTCGACGGAAGAGACCGCGGAGGCGCTTGGGCTGAGCGTCCCGGCGGTAAAGTCCAGGCTTCTTCGAGCAAGACTTCAGCTTCGCGAACGGCTCAGCCGACATTTTCGCTCGCGGACGAGCCAGGAGCAACCCGCATGACGTGCACGGATTTCCTCAGCAAGCTGACCGACTTCTTCGACGGGCATATCAGCGCAGAGCTGCTCGAGGAGGTTCGCGAGCACACGGCCGGCTGCCACCACTGCGAGGTGGTTTTGAATACGACTCGGCAGACGATCGAGGTCTACCGCGACAACGAGATTTTTTCGCTCTCAACGGACTTCCAGGAACGGCTGCACACGGCCATTATGCGGCGATGCGGCTTCAACAAGCCTGCCGTGATGCCCAAGTCGGGCGAGGTTGCCGACGTCAGCAACAAGCGACCCTAGGCGAACGCTTTCCGAGACACTTCCCTGCGTTGTCGTCCCTATGACAACTGTGTTCGTGCTCAACCCTGGGCCGACCCCAGACTTTTCCCACGACTGATCCGTCTCTCACCTAAGCTCACCCGAAAGAGACCGTCTCCATGTGGATCGTCAAGCTGGCGCTGCGTCGGCCGTACACCTTTGTTGTACTGTCCATTCTGTTGTTTCTGCTGGGCATCGGGTCGGCTGTTGTCGCGCCAAAGGACATCTTTCCGTACATTGACATCCCCGTGGTCACGGTTGTGTGGAGCTACGCGGGGTTGACCCCGACGGAGATGGAAGGCCGGATTGTAACGGTGTGCGAACGAGCGCTGACCACGACGGTCAACGACATCGAGCACTCGGAGTCGGAGTCGTACCAGGGGACCTCCGTGATCCGCGTGTATTTTCAGCCAACGGTCAAGGTGGAGCTGGCAGTGGCGCAGGTTACGGCCATCGTGCAGACGATCCTGCGGGTTCTGCCGCCCGGAACTTTTCCGCCGAACATCCTGAAGTACGACGCCTCCAGCGTGCCCATTGTGCAGCTTTCGCTGAGCGGCCAGGGCTTGAGCGAGCAGGAGCTCTACGACCTTGGGTTGAACTTTATTCGACCGCGTCTGGCCAACGTGCAAGGGGCATCCATTCCCCTGCCCTACGGCGGCAAGGTGCGGCAGATCATGGTGGACACGGATCCGAACCTGCTGTTCGCCAAGCATCTTTCGGCGACGGATGTTTCGACCGCGCTGAACCAGCAGAATCTGATTCTGCCGGCGGGCACGGCGCGCTTCGGCGACCGGGAGTGGGTGGTCAAGCTGAACTCCTCACCGGACGCGGTGGCGGCGTTAAATGATCTGCCGATGCGCGCGTCGAACGGCTCCGTGGTGTTTATCAAGGATGTGGCGCAGGTGCGCGAGGGCTACGCCGAGCAGACCAACATTGTGCGGCAGAACGGCAAGCGCGGGTCGCTGCTGACGGTGTTGAAGAACGGCAAGACGTCGACTTTGAATATCGTTTCGGACACGATCAAGGATCTGCCGCGGGTAAAGGCCGGTCTGCCGGCCGCGTTGAAGATTACGCCGCTCTTTGACCAGTCGGTCTTTGTCCGCGAGTCGATCAGTGAGGTGGTGCGCGAGGCTTCGATCGCGGCGCTTCTGACCGGGCTGATGATCCTGTTGTTTCTGGGATCGTGGCGCTCAACGCTGATCGTCTGCACGTCGATTCCGCTGTCGATTGCGACGTCGCTTGCGGTGTTGTGGGCCTTGGGGGAGACGATCAACGTGATGACGCTGGGCGGCCTGGCCTTGGCGGTGGGCATCCTGGTGGATGACGCGACGGTGGAGATCGAAAACACGCACCGGAACATGGCGGAGAAGAAGCCGCTGGTGCGGGCGATTCTGGACTCCGCGCAGCAGGTCGCGGCCCCCGCGTTTGTTTCGACGCTTTCGATCTGCATCGTATTTATTCCGGTTGTGCTGCTGACGGGCGCCGCGAAGTATCTGTTTACGCCGCTGGCGATGGCGGTGGCGTTTGCCATGCTGGCGAGTTACTTTCTTTCGCGAACGCTGGTACCGACGATGATGCATTTTCTGTTGCCGGCGGAGCTGCCGCTTTACCAGGACGAGGGTGCAGCGCGGCGGGAGGAGGAGCACAACTGGATCTGGCGCTGGCACCAAAGGTTTGAGCGGCGGTTTGAGCGGTTCCGGCAGGGCTATAAGGCGGCGCTTGCGTGGTGCCTGGAGAATCCCGCGCCCACGCTGATTGCGTTTGCCCTGTTTCTTGTGATCTCTCTGCCGCTGATCTTCTTTATCGGCCGCGACTTCTTTCCCTACGTGGACTCGGGTCAGATGCGACTGCACGTGAACCCACCCGAGGGAATGCGCCTTGAGGATGCCGAGCAGTACTTTGCCGCCGTCGAGCAGGAGATTCGTGCGGTGTTGCCGCCAGACCGCGTGGATCTGATGCTGGACAACATCGGTCTCCCGAGCGGCGGCATCAATCTTGCGTTCGGCAACACGGCGACGATCTCGAACACCGACGGAGACATCCTGATCTCACTGAAGCCGGGCAAGCGCGAGACGCAGCGCTACATGCGTCTGTTGCGCGCGGACCTGGCCAAGAAGTTTCCCGGCGCGGTGTTTTTCTTTACGCCGGCCAATATCACGAACCAGATCCTTGACTTCGGTCTGCCGGCCCCAATCGACTTGCAGGTGCTTGGCCGCGGCAAGGGCAACTACGAGTTGGCGCAGAAGCTGGAGAAGGAGGTCGCCGCCATCCCCGGCACGGTGGACGTGCATATTCACCAGCAGGTCACGTATCCCACGATGCAGGTGAACGTGGATCGGACGCGGGCACGGCAGGTTGGCCTGACCCAGCAGGACGTGGCGCAGAGCACGCTGATCTCCCTGACGGGCACGGGGCAGACGGCGCCGAACGAGTGGCTGAATCCCATCAACGGCGTGAACTACCAGATCGTGGTGCAGACGCCGATCTACCGGATCGACAGCCTGCAGGCGCTGGCGCGTACGCCCATCACCTCGCCGCAGGGAAACACCTCGCAGATGCTGGGCAACCTGGCCACGTTTCGGCGTGACGAGAGCCCGATCATTGTGGACCACTACAACATCCAGCCGGTTTACGACGTGTATGCCGATGTGGATCAGCGGGACCTGGGCGGCGTGGCGAGCGCGATCGACAAGATTATCCAGCGCGAGCAGGGACAGCTGCCGGTCGGCACCAGCCTGGTGCTGCGCGGCGAGGTGAAGACCATGGTCGACAGCTTTACACGCCTGGGATTCGGTATTTTGCTTGCGCTCGGCCTGGTGTACCTGCTGATGGCGGTGAACTTCCAGAGTTGGCTGGACCCGCTCATTATCCTGATGGCGATCCCTTTCGGCTTTTGCGGAATCCTGTGGATGCTGTTCCTGACGCAGACGACGTTTAACGTGCCTTCCCTGATGGGAGCGATCATGACCATCGGCGTGGCCACCGCGAACTCCATCCTGATGGTCGTCTTCGCCAACGATGAACGAGCCGTGGGCAAAGACCGCTTTGAAGCCGCGCTGAATGCCGGGTTCACGCGGCTGCGGCCCGTATGCATGACGGCTTTGGCGATGATCATCGGCATGACGCCCATGGCGCTTGCGCTTGGGGAGGGCGGTGAGCAGAACGCACCGCTCGGGCGGGCCGTGATCGGCGGTCTGCTGGTGGCCACCGTGGGAACACTGTTTGTCGTCCCAGTCGTCTATTCGCTCCTCAAGAAGAAGCCGCCGGTCGATTTCGATCGCGAGATCGATCAGGAGTATGCCGGCGAGACCACCTCGCAGAAGGAACAGCACGCCTGATGTCGCAGCAACCGCCTGAAGATCACCTGCTTCCGGGAGCGGACGACGGCTCCCGCCGTCTGCTCTCGGACGATCGCGGCTCCCTGGGGCAGCAGTTCGAGCATGCTCCATCGTCGGATGCCGCGCTCCAACACAACTTCGTCGAGCACAACCGCGGGCAGGTAGAGACGCTCGGCGACTCCTTCGCCGATCCCGGCCTGGCCGAGCGGCACAGATTGGGCGAGAGCTTCGCGGATCCGAACTCGCTTGACGACACGAAGCTGGGCGAGAGCTTTGCCGAGACCAACAGCTCGCACCGGCGTCGGCACAAGCCGGAGCGACCACACCGGACGGGCGGCAGCCACCGGACGTTTTACCTGGTGTCCGGCGTGGTGCTGCTGGTGTTGCTGGCGATCTTTCTGTTTGGCTTTCTTCCCCGCCACGAGCGGAACAGACGCAACGAGCAGCGGGCGAGCGACGAACAGACTGCCAAGCCGGTAGTGGATGCCGTGCGGGTGAGGCGCCCGAGCGCCGGGACGCCGCTGGTGGTGCCGGGAACGACGACGCCGCTCGTCGAGGCGTACCTCTACGCGCGCGCCAACGGCTATCTTGCCAAGCGTCTGGTGGACATCGGCGACCGGGTGCATCGTGGGCAGTTGCTGGCGGTGATCGACTCACCCGACCTGGACCAGCAGGTGGACCAGGCGCGGGAACAGGTGCGGCAGGCCGAGCAGCAGCTGGCGCAGCAGCAGGCGCAGCTGGCGCTGAACAGGGTGACCAACGACCGCTACCAGGTACTGGTGCGCAAGGGTGTCTTTTCACGGCAGGACGGCGACCAGCAGGCGACGAACTATAACTCCGCCATGGCTAACGTCGCGGCAGCCCAGCGCAACGTGGATGCCTTTCAGTCGAACCTGCGGCGGATGATCGCGTTGCAGAGCTACGAGCGCGTCACGGCGCCATTTGACGGGATTGTGACGCAGCGCAACGTGGATGTGGGCGCGCTGATTTCGGCGCAGGGCAACGGGCAAGGCTCGCCGTCGCCGACGGCCGCGCCGACCGGCGGGACAACGACCGGGGCCGCGGCGAATACCAGCGGCGCAAGCGGCAGCGGCCCCACGGCGTCGACGCCACAGAACTCCGGCAACAACGGCGGCCCGCTCTTCGCGATCGCCCAGGTCGAACGGCTGCGTATTCTGGTCTCGGTTCCTGAGGGCTATGCCGGGTCGATCCGCCGCGGCACCAGCGCGACGCTGCACTTTCAGGAGTTTCCGACGGCGGCTTTCACGGGGACGGTCACGCGCACCGCGGACAGCATTGATCAAAATACGCGCACCATGTTGACCGAGGTGCAGGTGCCGAATCGCGATGGCCGCCTGTTGAACGGGATGTACGCTGTGGCCAGCTTTCCACCATCCAGCGAGGGTGCGGCGCCCATCACTATCTCAGGCGACGCGATCGCAGTGCGCAACGGCCGCAACGTGGTGGCGCTGATTCATGACGGCACAGTGCACGTGCAGCCGGTGGAGGTGGGCCGCGACTTCGGCCCGGCGATCGAGATCTTGAGCGGCTTAAAGGTGGGCGATCTGATCGCCTCCAGCTTCACCGACGAGGTCCGCGACGGCGCGAAGGTAGACGCGAGGTTGCAGCAACCGCCGGGGACGGAGAGCGGCAATCCGCCACCCACGGCGCAGCGGCAGCCGCCGGGAGGAACCTCGCAGTACGGCGATCAGTCGATCCCCAATGAAAACATGCAAGGGGTGAGCGGGCAGTCACGGAAGAAGCAGGGCGGCAACCAGACACCGAGCGCAAGCAAGGGAGCGAGCAAGCAATGAGTCTGTTTTCTCGGCTCCTCGCGGGTACAGTTGCCGGAGCGCTGGCAAGCGGGAGCGCGACGGCACAGGTGCAGCCGCTTTCGCCGCAGCAGGAGCCTCCGCAGGCCTTGCCGGTGCCGCCGCCGGCAGCCCTTCCCCTCTCGCCCGACCCGCAGGTCTTCGGGATCACGGGGCGGCTTCCCGCGGCCCCGCAGCCCGCGCAGGGCACAGCTGCCGGCGAGACGGCGAACGGGCCGCGGCGTTCGGCACCGCAGGGTCTGGGCTTCAGCGTGTTTGGTCTGTTGGGGCCGTATCGTCCGCCCAGGGTGCCGGAGCTCTTTCCCGGCGCGGGGGCGCGGGTTTCGGGCCTTGTGCGCGACGGCAAGCTCTACCTGACACTGCACGACGCCCTGGCGCTGGCGCTTGAGAACAATCCGGATGTGGAGGTGTCGCGCTACAACCTCCAGCTCGCGGATCTTGACCGGTTGCGCGCGGCCGGTGGCGGATCGCTGCTTGGCATCGACTACACGATCAACGAGACGCCGGCGGGCGTGGGTGGGCCGGGCTCGCCCCTGCTCAACTCCACCGCAAACTCGCCCAACCCGACCACACCGGCAGTGACGGACCTGACGGCGCTGAACTCGACGACGCCCTCCACGCTGACTCTCTCCTCGGCCCCGACGAGTTCGGTAGCCGAGCCCGGGGCAAACATTCCCCTGTTCGATCCCCAGCTTATCGTCAGCGGCGGCTACCTGCGTCGCAGCAATACGGTTACGCTGATCAACACGACGGGGGCCTCGGGTGGGACCGGCGCCGGATCGGCAAGCAACTCCGGCGGCACGTCGACGGAGCCGCAACCCTTGAACTATATCGCCGCCAATGTCGCCTATCTGCAGGGGTTCAGTCCGGGCACGCAGCTCACCGCCGTGGCAAACAACGACTCGCAGGTACTCTACTCGACCGCCTCCGAGCTCAACCCGGCCTACCGGCCCAGCACCTCTGTGACGCTGACGCAGCCGTTGCTGCGGGGTCGGGGACGCGCGGTGAATCTGCGCTACCTGCGGGTTGCCAACGTGAATCGTCGTGTGTCGCGCCTGCTGTTTGAGCAGCAGGTCTTGGACACCATCTACGGCGTCTCGCGGCTCTACTACGACCTGGTCAGCCAGGGCGAGAATGTGGACGTGAAGCGCGAAGCCCTGCGCGCGGCCGAGCAGCTGGAGCGCGACGACGCGGCACAGGTGGAGCAGGGGACGCTGGCGCCGATCGAACTGACGCGCGTTTCGGCGCTCACCACCTCGTCGCGCTTCGATCTGGTGCAGGCCGAAGGGCTCTACAAACAGCAGGAGGTGATCCTGCGCAACCAGATCATCCGCACAGGATCGCCTATCTTCTCGGCCAGCTTCGCGGAGATCGTGCCGACGGACCGCATTGTGGTTCCACCGACGGCCGACACGTTTGACGTCCCGCGGCTGATCCAGGAGGGTCTGGCGCGTCGGCCGGACGTGACGCAGGCGGGGCTGCAGGTCCAGGCCGACGCGATCTCCGCGCGAGCCGCACGGAACCAGGTTCTGCCGCAGCTGAATGTTTACGCCAATGCGCAGACACGTGGCGGCTCCGAGCAGAGCTATGAGCCTCTGGGAACGCCCGGCACGGGCGTCCCTACGATTCCGCAGGCGCTGTCGCTTGGAGGTCTGCGGACGTCGACGATCTACCAGGCGGGAGTGCAGCTTACGCTTCCCGTGCGCAACCGGATCGCCGCCTCGGACGCCGCGCGCGATGCCATCCGGGTGCGGGAGGCGGAGGCGCGCGAGATCAAGCTGCAGCAGCAGGCGCGCGAGGAGATCGAAGGCGCCGTGGTCGCCGTGCAGACAGCCTTTGCCGCGTACGACGCCGCTGTGAAGAGCCGCGACTACCAGGCGATTTTGTTGCAGGCCGAACGCGACAAGCTGGACGTCGGCCAATCGACGCCGCTGCAGATTGTGCAGGACGAGAGCTTTCTGGCGCAGGCGCGCTCCACCGAGATTGCGGCACGCAGCAACTATGAGAAGGCACGCATCTCGCTGGATCACGCGGTGGGAACGCTGCTGGAGCAGAACAACATTCAGCTCGAGGACGCCATCCAGGGCAGTGTTACGCCCTAGCTGTCCTGTCAGAACGGCGGCGAATGCGGTAGGCTCCTGAGTGCCGGAGACCCTGCCTGCCATGATTGACCGCCGACACTTCTGCCAGTTCGCCGCAGCCATCTCGGGTGCCGGGCTGTTGCGGGCCCAGGCACCGTCGGTGGGGTTGCGCGAGAGCTCTCGGCCGGACGTCGCGGCGGTTGACCGGGACCACATCCTGTCGACGGCGGAGCATGCATTGACGCTCGCTCCCTCGCACGCGCTGCAGACCGGGGTCGTGCCCGCACTTGCCGCCGGTCTGCTGGTGGTCCGGCCCGGCGAGCCGGAGCGAGCCGGCCACTTGCGTGAGCATGCCCGAAGGCATCTTGAGTTCCTGTTTGTCGCGCCGGCGACGCGCCTGAACAACACCCTCAGCGAGACGAACCAGCCGGAGGATGTGGTGGCGCTCGCCCCCCTGGGCGAGATTGCACAGGCGATCCCGTTTCTGCTGTCGGCCGATGAGCCCTCCGACAGTGACCTGCGCAAGGAGGTCGATGCGTGGTTTGCGGGCCTGCTCCTCTCGTTGAATACTTCGAGGACCGGGGGACTGGCACGCGACCATCGCGATCATGTTGCGGGTGTGTGGCTGCTGGTCGCTGCGGCCTGCGCCCGGCTGACCACAGACGACCGTGCCCTGGCGGTCTTGCGGCATCTTTTTAAGACCGCGGTCGTTCGGGCGCAGATAGCCGGCGACGGCACGTTTCCGCACGAACTGACGACGCGCAACCCGTATCGCAACTCGCTCTTCGCGCTTGATCTGCTGGCCGCCGGCTGCGACCTGCTTTCCACCCGTTTTGAGAGCCTGTGGAATTTTGAGTTGCAGGATGGGCCGGGCATGCGCGCGGCAGTCGCGAAACACGCGCCGTGGATCGCCAACCGCAATACCTGGCCGTACCTGGCGGACCAGACCTTTTTTCACGATCTGCCCTGCCGCCGGCCGGCTCTGCTCTTTGCGGCGCGGGCCTACGAGCGGCCGGAGTATGCGGCAATCTGGCGCGACCTGATGCCGGCCGAACCGGCCGAGCCCGCGCTGCTGGCGACCTTTCCCGTACGCCAGCCGCTGCTGTGGGTCGCCCGCAGCAGGCCGTAGTCAGCGCACCGGTTGTGGTCCTGTGAAGGCTCGCTTGTCGACCGTGCTTCCGCGCAAGTAGGCTCGACACATGGTTCCCCACGCGCTTGCCCTGGCGCTCCTCTCCTGTGCCCTGCTCGGTCTGCGGCACGGCTTTGATTATGACCATCTGGCGGCAATCTCCGATATCACGGGCGCGCAGACGAGCTGGGGCAACGGCATGCGGCTGGGGATGCTGTATGCGGTAGGGCACGCCATCACGGTCGCAGTGCTCGGCATCGCTGTCATCGCGTTGCAGGTCCATATCCCCGTGGGGCTTGATCGAGTCGGTGAACGGCTCGTGGGCGCGACCCTGATTGTGTTGGGTGTTTATGTCTTTGTGGCGTGGCTGCGGCACCGCAGGCTGCACCCGGGCGAGCCGCACCATCTGCCCAGCCGGGTCGCGCTTCTGATCCAAGGGATACGCATTGGAGTTTGGCGGGTCCGGCGCCTGGTGCAGCCCGATCTGCCGCATCCCGGCAGCTTTCGCTTCCGCTACACCGGCCTTTCGGTCATTCTGGTGGGCGTTGTGCACGGCCTGGGCGCGGAGACGCCTTCGCAGTTGCTGCTTTTTCTGCTCGCGGCCAACATCGGCGGCACCAGCCGCGGCCTGCTCGGGCTGCTGTGTTTCATCCTCGGCCTGCTGACCATGAACGCGCTGATGACGGCTTCGGCGGGAGGTGTCTTCGCCGGCGGCGCGGTTCGACCAAGGCTCCAGTCGATCGCTGTTTCGATCACCTGCGCGTACAGCCTCATCGTCGGAACGATCTTTCTCTTCGGCGTCTCCGACCGGCTGCCGCCGCTGGTGCGTTGATGGGGCGCACGCGACCGCGTTCCCGCTTCCCGGCCAGCCGGTAGAATGATGCTGTGGAACTCGCTGCCAAGGATCGATTGCTGGAGCAGGCTCTGCGCAGTTGCGGATCGCTTCTGGTTGCTTACTCCGGCGGTACGGACTCGGCATTTCTGGCCTACAGCGCGCACCGGGTGCTGGGGTCCGGGGCCATGCTGGCTGTGATCGCCGACTCGCCCTCGCTGCCGCGCAAGGAGCTCGCCGACGCGCTCGCCTTTGCCGAGCAGCACCGCATCCCGACGCGCGTTCTCGCTACCGCGGAGCTTGGACGCGCGGACTACCAGCGCAACGACAGCCATCGCTGCTTTTTCTGCAAGGACGAGCTGTTTCGCGCCATGGAACAGCTGCGGGATGAGCTGAGCTACAGCCAGCTCGCCTTCGGCATGAACACGGACGACCGAGGCGAGCACCGCCCCGGGCAGCTTGCCGCCAAGGATCACAAGGTGATTGCGCCGCTGGTGGAGGCTCAGCTCTCCAAGAGCGACATCCGGCAGCTTGCGCTCGAGGCGGGGCTCGCGCTGCACGACAAGCCGGCGAGCGCCTGCCTCTCGTCGCGCCTAGCGTATGGCCTACCGGTGACGGCGGAGCGCCTGTCGCAGGTAGAGCGTGCGGAGGATCTGCTGCATGGCTTGGGTTTTCCGCGCGTGCGCGTGCGACACCACGACACGCTGGCCCGGATTGAGTTCGATCAACAGGATCTCGGCCGGGCCCTGCAGCCGGAGCTCCTGGCGCAGATCAGTCGCTCGCTCAAGGCACTTGGGTTCACGTTTGTGTCGGTCGACGCGGAGGGCTACCGCTCCGGGTCGATGAACGCCGTGCTGCCCGTCTCTTCCCTGATCGCCGCTCGAGCCGAACCGCAGCCTCTGGCGCAAGGAGGCGAGAAGCCGGCATGAATCGACCCGCCCTGCTGGAGCTGCTGGCCTCAGTCGAGGCTGGAACGACCCCTGCGACGGCAGCTGTGGACCGGCTGATCGACCTTCCCTATGAAGACATTGGTGAGGCGCGGATTGACCATCATCGTGCGCTTCGGAACCGCCTGCCGGAGGTGATCTACGCCGCCGGCAAGACGGCCGAGCAGACGGCGGGCATCTTTGCCCGGATGGCGGCGGCCGGCTCGGACGTGCTGGCCACGCGCGTACCGGAGGGGAACGTCGCCGCCGTGCTGGCCGCCACACCCGCGGCAGTCGCGCACCCGGTGGCCCGTGCGATCACGCTGCGGCAGAGCGCGGCGGAGCCGGTCGGGGAAGTTGCGGTGCTCTGCGCGGGCACCAGCGATCTGCCCGTCGCCGAGGAGGCCGCGGTGAGTGCGGAGCTCCTCGGCACGCGCGTGACCCGGCTGTTTGACGTCGGGGTCGCCGGCCTGCATCGTCTTCTGGCTGTCCGGCAGCAGCTTCGCACGGCGCAGGCTGTCGTGGTCTGTGCGGGGATGGAAGGGGCGCTGCCCTCGGTGGTTGGCGGGCTGGTCGGTGTCCCTGTCTTTGCGGTGCCCACCTCGGTCGGCTACGGTGCGTCGTTCGCCGGCGTCACAGCGCTGCTTGGGATGCTCAACTCCTGCTCGCCGAACGTCTCCGTGGTCAATATCGACAACGGCTTCGGCGCGGCTTACTCCGCGGTCCTGGTTGCGCGGGCGGTGGCCGGCGCCTAGGCCTGCGGCTCGCCCGCGGCAAGCTTCGCGATCAACTCCGTCACCACAACGTCCGGTGCGCGATCGTTGCAGACGGCAACCGCCTCGCCCGGCTCCGGCCGTTCCAGGGTGGCCATCTGGCTGACCAGCAGCGACGCCTGCATGAACGGGTGATGCCGCTGCGCAAGCCGTGCTTCCAGCAGCTTCTGCGGGACGTCCAGAAGCACGAACCGCACAGCCTTGGGCGGAAGCTCGGCAGAGAGGGTCTCGCGATATTGCGTCTTCAGCGCCGAGCAAGCCAGCACCCCGCCCTGCCTCGCGGCATACCAGTCGCGGAGCAGGCGGTTCAACCGCTCGAGCCACGGCTCTCGATCAGCGTCCGTGAGCGGCTGGCCCGCGGCCATCTTTTGTTTGTTGTGCTCCGGGTGGAAGTCGTCTGCATCCGCGAACCGCAGACCGGCGCGCGACGCGAGCAGCTGGCCGATGGTCGTCTTTCCCGATCCACTGACCCCCATGACTACAAGGAGAGCGGTGTGCGGAAGCGTCGGCGACGCTTCTCCGGAGACGCTCATCCCGCCCTCATTCGGCTGAGGCAAGCGAGACCTGATGCCGGACATCCGAGCCGCGCACCCAGAAGATGACATCTTCGGCGATGTTGGTCGCGTGATCCGCGGCACGCTCGAGATTGCGCGAGACGATGATGGCGTTGAGGGCCTGGTTGCTGACCACCGGATGCTGCTGCATGACCTCCACGAGCTCGCGCTGCACCTCGCTGTTCATGTCGTCGATCTCATCGTCGAGCGTGAGAACCGACTCGGCGAGCTTGGCATCAGCCTCCAGCAAGGCCTGGATCGCACGCCGAATCATGATGCGCACCTTCTCGCCCATGTCCGGGATGTCGATCGGCAGTGAGATCTGCGGCAGATCGCGCATGGTCTCGCCGCGTTCCGCGATGTTGGTCGCCTGGTCGCCGATGCGCTCCAGATCGCCGTTGATCTTGATGACGGAGAGGATGAAACGCAGATCGACGGCCATGGGCTGCTCGGTCGCGAGCAGATCGTGCGCCATCTCGTCGACCGCACGCTCGGCTGCGTTAATCGCCTGCTCGATCTCACGAACGTGCTGCGAGAGGCTGCGGTCGCCGGTGAGGTAGGCCTCCAGCGAAAACTCGAGCGCCTGCTGCGAGAGAGCGGCCATGGCAAGCAGCTTGTCCTTCAGAGCGTCGAGTTGTTTGTGAAAGTTGACACGGGGCATGGGGCGAGTCCTTCCGGCGGGTTCGCTGTCTATTCTCAGGCATGACCGGGCCTGTCTCCAAACCGCTTTACATGAAAGATCGACGTTGGATTACGTCTTTTGCGGCAGAGACACACCTGTCGCTTTACGGGTAGAGCAGATACTGCGTCCGCCTCTGCCGGAAGCGCTCCAGCGCGTCTGCCCACCCGGCGGCTATCGTGCGAGGGTCCTCCCCTGCCTCGAGCGCGTTCATGGTGGCCGCGTTCGCCACCAGCCTGGCGGCCTTGCCCACCTGAAACTGCGTGGGGTAGAGCTTGTGGAGCACCGCCAGAATCTCCAGGCCCAACTCGGGCGAGTCCAGCGCCGCGGCGTCGGACACCGCGAGCCGCACCCCATCGATCTCCTGTCCGTGAAACGGGTAGTGATTCTCCTCCTCTTCCACGACGACGCGGTCGGTCGTAAACCGAACTCCTGCGATGTGCCGCGCCTCGAGCAGGCGGACCACGTCGGCGGCGTTGAACCAGCCGCCTGCCTTTGTCCCGGGCGCACCGAATATCTCAAACGGCGTGGCCGTACCCCGTCCCACCGAGACGTTCGTCTGCTCCAGAAGGGCCAGACCCGGATAGAGCAGCGCCGCACCCTGCGACCGAAGATTGGGGCTCGGATTGACCCAGCGCAATCCGGTTTCGTCGAAGAGCTCCGGCCGCCGCCAACCCTGCATTGTGACCACGTTCACCGCCGCTCCGAGGTGTCGTTCCCCGTTCTGGTAGCGTGCCAGTTCGCCCAGCGTGAGACCGTGCCGAAGGGGCATGGGCATATAGTCCGTGTAGCTTTCGGCACCCGCATCCGAGACCGGCCCCTGCACCGCCAGGCCGCCAATCAGCGCCGGCCGGTCGAGCACCACAACATCGAGGTGTGCGCTCGCCGCGGCCTCGAGCATGTAACCCATCACGGTCTCGTAGGTGTAGAAGCGAACGCCAGCATCCTGAAGATCAACCACGATTGCGTCGATCTGCTGCATATCAGCGGGCCGGGGTCTCCGATCCGCGTCGTGCGCTCCATAGAGGGACCGGATGGGGACAGCCGTGGCGGGGTCACGGGCATCCTGGATGTCCGTTGAGTCCCTGACGCCCGCGATGCCGTGCTCCGGAGAGAAGATCAGCGCCAGGCTCACGCCGGGGATGGCCCGGGCCGCCTCCGTCGCCAGCACGTCAATCGTGCGCTGGCCTCTGCTGTCGAGGCCGGTCTGGTTGGTCAGAAGACCCAGCCGCAGACGCCCGCCGTGCCGTGCCGCCGCCTGACGCAGGGCGGCAAAGCCGCTGTCCTCCAGGACATCGATGCCCGTCCGCACAGACGGCATCAGCGCGACCGGCGCGGTTGCGGTGGCAGGGGTTGAGTCGAGATCGAGCGCTTCGGCCACGGCAGTCGCCACCTGCCCGCGGAGAACAGAGATGGAGCCGTGAGCACGAGGATGCACCGCGTTCGCCAGCAGCGCGACAAAGGTATCCGAGCCGGGGTCCATCCACAGGCTTGTGCCGGTGAAGCCTGTGTGGCCGAAGCTGCCGATTGGAAACCGCTCTCCCCGCGGTCGCGAGAACGACGAATCGATGTCCCAGCCCAGGCCCCGCACCTCCCTTCCCTTGCGACTTGGATAGGTGACAGGGGTGCCGGGCGGCGGCTGGTCCAGGTCCGTCGGCAGATGCCCCGGCTGCTCGGGAGTTGTCATCAGCTCCAGCGTGGACTGCCGCAGCGGGAAGTGGCTGGGGCGGCCGGCCAGCCGATCGAGCAGGGCCTGCGCGAAGAGCGAGACATCATGCGCCGTCGAGAAGACCCCTGCGTGACCCGCCACACCGCCCATCCGGCGCGTTGTGGGGTCGTGCACAACTCCGCGCAGCATGCGGTCGTCTGCGAGCGGGCCGTCGTCGTTGTGCGCCGTGGGCGCGATGCGTGGAAGAAGGGTTGACGGCGGCAGATAGCGCGTCTCCGTCATGTGCAGCGGCGCAAAGATGTGGTGCTCCGCGTAGTCGGCGAGAGACTCGCCGCTGAGCATCTCGACCAGCCGCCCCAACACGATGAAGTTGATGTCGGAGTAGCGAAAGGCAGATCCGGGCGCCGTCTCGAGTGGAGAGCTCATCGCCCGCCGCAGGCCTTCTTCCTTCCCGCTCCAGGCGTCCTTCAGGTTCACGTCCGGGGGCAGGCCCGACGTGTGCGTCAGCAGCTCCCGCACGGTGACCAGGTCTTTCCCGTTCTGCGCGAACTCCGGCAGATACCGGGCGACGGGCTCATCGAGCGCGACCCTTCCCTGCTCCTCGAGCTGCATGACCGCCGTCGCCGTGACCAGGCACTTGGTCAAAGAGGCCATATCGAAGATGGTGTCCTCGGTCATGGGCTCAACGGCGGGATCAAGTGCTCGACTGCCGTAGGCACGCTGGTAGACCACGTGCCCGCCGTGCCCCACAGTAAGCACGGCGCCCGGTAGTTTGTGCGCTGCGATCGCCTCGTTGATCAAGTGGTCGACGGAGGCGAAGTCTGCGGTCTGCTGGCCTGTCCTCGTCGGGCTGTGCTCTTGTCCCACGGTACGCATTGGAGCAAGTCCCAAGGCAAGCAGAAGCAGGCTCACGGCGACGCGGGACGACCGCACACTCAGCAGACTGCCGACGCCGAAGGTGATGAGAGACCCGATCAACACATACCAGGTGAAGGCGACGTGCGGCACGGTCACCGGACCGAGGTGGAGGGGCTCCGGATGCAGCCAGAGCACAAGGTTGGTCGCAAATCCCGCGACCATGCCGAAGACGGCGCCGGTCTGCGTCGCTCTCCGGTTCAGCGTGCCCAGCAGAAAGACTCCAAGCAGCGCGCCGTATGCCACACTCGCAATCGACAGACCTACCTCCACCACGTGTCCCCTGCCACCTGCCTTGATTGAGAGTACAGCGATGCTGAACAACACCAGTGCCCAGAAGACGGTGGAGGCATGCGCCACCCGACGGCGCTCATGGGGGTCCGCGGCTGGCCGCCAGCCCATCCACAGGTCGACCACGGTGGTGGACGACAGGGAGTTCAGAGCCGCACTGAGATTGCTCATCGCGGCCGCCAGCACTGCGGCGATCAACAGCCCGGCGACACCCGACGGCATTTGCTGCACGATAAAGGTTGGGAAGACGCGATCGCTGCTCGCAAAGCTCTGCGGATGCATGGCGTAGAAGACCGACAGGCCCGCGCCGATCAGGAGGAAGAGGGCAAACTGCAGCAGGATAACGAGGCCCGAGCTGAGCAGGGCCAACCGGCTCTCGCGCAGGTTGCGCGCGGCAAGGAGGCGCTGCACCATCAGCTGGTCCGTACCGTGCGAGGCCATGGTGAGAAACGTGCCGCCGAGCAGGCCTGCCCAGAACGTATAGCTCTGCGAGATGTTGAAGGCGAAGTGCAGCACGCGAAACTTACCCGCGGCTCCCGCGACGGCGTGAATCGTCGACCATCCGCCGGAGACATGCGAGCCGAGGCTCGCGACGGCAATCAAGGTTCCCGCGAGATAGATCGCCATCTGCACCACGTCGGTCCATACCACAGCGGCCATGCCACCTTCAAACGTGTACAGCAGGGTCAACGCACTGATCAGCGCGATGGACCAGATATCTCCGGTGCCGATGGCGAGGCCGACGACGATGCTGATGGCGAAGACGCGCACACCCTCTGCCGCAGCCCGCGTAAGCAAGAAGAAGACGGCGGTCGTGAGGTGCAGCACGGTGCCGAATCGCCGATCGATGAGCTGGTAGGCGGTGAGCAGCTCGCCTTGAAAGTAGCGCGGCAGAAACAACGCGGCCACCACGACGCGGCCCAGCAGGTAGCCGAAGACGATCTGCAGAAAGCCGAAGTCACCGGTAAAGGCGAGGCCGGGGACGCTGATGATGGTCAGCGTGCTCGTCTCGGCGCTGACGATGGAAAGCGAGATAGCCCACCAGGGAATGGTGCGGCCCGCAAGGAAGTACCCGCGCAGCGAGCGGTCGCGCGAGCCGCGGAAACGCAGACCGAAGAGCGTGATGCCCACGAGATAGAGACCCACGAGGACGAGGGCGGCCGGCGAAAGCCGGGTGCGCAGGCTCACATCTGCCAACGCGAGAAGCATGCTGCCTTAAACCCGCGCCGCAGGCTGCACCTGCCTGCCGCAAACCATCGTCTCCACAAGTCTTCCCTGTCCATCAAAACGGTTGAGATTAGCCGGCATCCCGGGACGGACGGCCATCTCCGCCTGCAGACCGAGCATGCGCGCGGGGTTGGCTGTGGCCGCCTGCACGGCGATTTGCAGGGATGTGCCGGTGAGCGCCTGCAGACGGGCGACGGCGCGATCCATGGTGAGCACGGAGCCCGCCAGCGCGCCGCCCGAGAGGCAGACAGGGCCCTTCACGGTGACCGCAAGACCGCCCAGCGTGTACTCCCCGTCCGGCATTCCCGTGGCAGCCATGCTGTCCGTCACCAGGATGGCGCGGTCAGGAGCCTTGGCGCGAAACCACAGGCGAACCGGCTCGTCCGCCACATGCACACCGTCGCAGATCAGCTCCGCGTAGAGCTCCGCGTCATCCAGCACCACGCCCAGCACGCCCGGCTCGCGATGGTCCAGCGCGCGCATGGCATTAAAGGTGTGTGTGGCACTGACCGCACCGCGCCGGATGGCCTCGCGCGCCACACTGGCCACGGCATTGGTGTGGCCGATCGAGATGCGGACGCCGAGACCCGTGGCATGCTCGATCAACTCCATCGCGCCCGGCTCCTCCGGTGCGATCGTCATCAGCCTGATCTGCCCATGCGAAGCCTGCCAGAAGCGATCGAACTGCTCGATGCTGGGTGGGAGGATGCACGCCGGCGGGTGCACACCTCGTTTGGCGTGCGAGACGAACGGCCCTTCGAGATGAATGCCCACGGGCCGGGCCATCGCGGCGGCGTCCACCTCGCTCGCTCGTTCCACCGCCTCTCCCAGTCGGTCAAGCGCCGCCAGCGTCGCATCGAGCGGAGCCGTAACCGTGGTCGGCAGAAAGTGGGTGACGCCGTGCCTCGCCAGAGACTCCGCCACATGGTGCAGCGCACCAGGCTCAACGGACATCACGTCGAAGCCCGCGGCGCCGTGTGTGTGCACATCGAAGAAGCCGCCGGTGAGTGTGTCTTCGCTGCGCACGGACACGTCACTCGCGATCTCCGCGATGGTCCCATGCTCATCGAGGTGCAGCACCGGATACTCAATCGAGCCGATCCCTGTCAACAGCCGGCGCGCCGTAATGGTTCGCATCATCGCGTCTCCCCTGTCGCCGCAAGCGGCACGCTCGGCGCCGGTGGGATGCCCAGGTCCGCAGCTGCCGGCAGCGTATGGCTGTCGCTCCACTGCCGCTGTGCCGCACGCACCTTGTCCGATCGAGCGAGCCACATTTGCACCGTATAGTCATAGCGCTCAAGCACGGGTCGCAGGGCGTACGGCCGGTTCGATCGCAGCCAGGCCTGCCCGTAGAGATCGCGCAGAAGGGAGTAGCCATCGCGCAGATCCTGGATGCGGCCGTTCGCCGCATTGTTGATCTCACCCAGCTGGTGAGCGACATCGGAGCGTACCTTTTTGTCGGTGCTTCCCTGCTCCGCAGAGGCCTGGGCGTAGTCCTGCCGCATCTCGTCGGCGAGCTGAAACTTCAACGCAAGGAAGTCCAGGCGTCGCGCGCCCAGCTCCAGCGCGTCGATCGCGTCGGTTTCGCGCAGTGAGGTCGGCGCGGAAGGATACTCTTCGGCGGGCTTGATCGTGACCTCCGCAACGCCTGCCAGCGGCGGCGCGGCGGCCCGGGCCTGCGCAATCAGTGTCAGCGCGCGCTCGGCATGCAGCCGAACCTCATGCGTATACGGCCGAAGTTTGTCGGCGTACACCACGCCATCCCTGGACCAGGGATCTAACCAGAAGAGCCCGTCCGATCCATCACCGGTCTTTGCCTGCTCGCGCAACAGCGTGTGCGCCGCCATGATCTCCTTTTGCGCCTCATTCAGGTTGCCCGTCGCATCCCCGTGGAAGACCTGCGCGTAGCTCTCCTCGAAGGGCCCGGTTGGGGTCTCGCCCGGCTGCCAGGCAGCGGCCGCGGCAAACAAGATCCCATACCAGTCCATGTTCGCGAGACCCTCGCCATCGTCGTTCCAGATGGTGTCCAACATCCCTGTCGCGCCCAGTCGCTGGCCGTCACGGACGAAGCCCTGAATGTTAGCCAGGCCCATGTCAAAGTTCGGATACACCCGCGACCAGTTGTTCACGCCCGGCGCCACCCACGTTTGGTAGCCGCCATCCGTAAACGGTTTGATGAAGCGATCAAAGCCCTTGGGCTCCGGGTTGTACTCCCACGGCACCGCGATCGTCGCCTGCTTGAAGCTGGGCGGCATCGCCTTCACCAGGTCCGGCGAGTTCATCGCGATGTCGCCCCAGAACAACAGCTTCCGGTGCAGCGGCGCCAGAGCCTCCGTGATGCGCTGGAGGAAGTCGAGGTAGACCGGGCCGAGGCCGCGCGTATCGACCTCTGTCTTGGTCTGCCCCAGCCCCAGGTCGACCGTCTCATCCGCGCCGACGTGCAGAAACGGGCCGGGAAAGATCACCGCCAGCTCATCAAACCACTGCTTGATCAGCGCGATCGATCCAGCCTGCGCCGGCGCCAGCACCGCTCCGTGCGCTGTCTCGGCCAGCGGCTGGTACACCTCCCAGGTCAAGGTGTGGTGGAGATGCCCGAAGGCCTCCTGCTCCGGGATGACCGTGATGTGGTACCGCGCCGCGTAGCGCACCAGCTCGCGCGCGTCCGCCGCGCTCATGCTTCCGTTCGGCACTGCGGGCAGAGGCTGACCGGCGTACTGCATGGTCTGCTCGAAGTACGGCGAGTAAAGATTCATCTTGTAGGCGGCCAGCGCGCGGATCATCTTCTCCTGAAAGGCCAGGGTCGGCACCGGCCCGCGCGACAGATCATCGTCCTGCCCGCGATAGCGCATCGCCGGCCAGTCGCGCACCGTCGCCACGTGCAGCACCGCGTCGGCGCCGCGCCCGGTCACCATCTGTTTTACAGTCTGCATGCCGTAAAAGAGCCCGGCGCTTGAGAGCGCGGTCACGCGCAGGCCATGCGCCGCGGCCTCAATGCGGTAGCCCTCCTCGCGCATTGCCGGCTCAAAGCCCTGGGCCTCACCGCCGGCGTGCACCAGATCGACATCCACAGCCCCCGGATCCGCGTGCGGAATCCCGCGCTCGGCCATTGCAGCGTCGAAGTCCTCTGCCGTAAAGCGATCGTCAGCGCCGCACTCCGTGCAGTGCACCCGCAGGCCCGTCGGCAGCGGCAAGGGCTTGTTGCCGTGCACTTCGCGCGGCATGGGAATCAGCTTCAACGTCTGGGCGCGCACCGCCGTAGCACACGAGGCGAGGACCAGTCCCAGGGGCAAGGAATAAATCTTCGTGAATCGAACCACCCGCCGCAACTCCATCCGCGCTCCACCTCATGCATGTGACACAAACGACTCTTCTTTCGGCGAATCGCAGCCAAATTCTTCAACTGTTCATTTCACCCTGCCAGCATACAGGCACAAACAGGTGAGTGTGAGCGATCGGTGCTTGTAGCCAATGCAGACGATCGCCCTCGCTTGACCCCTTTGAAAGAGGATCCATGACGAAGCAACTTCAAGCGACGATGGCTGCCCTTATGGTCATGTCGACGATTTCGGTGCGGGCGCAGTTGACCACCACCTCGAAGACAACCAAGGTCTCGCCCGAAACCACCAAGACGACCGTGACCACGACGGATCGCTCCGCCACCGCCTCCAAGAAGACCCGTCGCCACTCCACCCGCGCACACCGTGCCCCTGTTGAAAGTCGTACCTCGCGCGAGATGCAGGAGTTGCGCGACCAGATGATCAATCAGCAGTCGCAGATTGACAGTCTCAAGCAGCAGCTGGTGGACAAGGATCAACGTATCCAGGACGCCAGTGCCAGTGCCGCGGCGGCAAACGCCAGCGCCGCCCAGGCCAACCAGCAGGCGCAGACGCTGCTCCAGACCCTGCAGAACAACCAGACCAAGATCGACACGCTGAACAGCGACGTCTCCGATCTGAGAATCGCCAACACCGGTCTGGCCAACAATCTGGTGACGACCACACACGACCTCAACGAGAAGATCGAGTCGCCGCTCACACTCCACTACAAGGGCATTACGATCACGCCCGTTGCCTTTTTCGCGGCGGAGTCTGTGTACCGCACACGCGCGATCAACTCAGACATCAACACGCCGTTCAACGCCACACCCTACAACGGCGCGGGCAACGCGCACCTCAGCGAGTTCAACGGCACCGGCCGGCAGAGTCGCCTGGGCGCACTCTTCACGGGCAACGCGGGTGCCTTTAAGCTCACCGGCTACGTTGAAGCCGACTTCCTCTCGGCCGGCACCACCTCCAACGAGAACCAGTCCAACAGCTACACACTGCGACAGCGCCAGATCTGGGGACAGGCCGCAACCGCCTCCGGCTTCGCCGTCACGGGCGGACAGATGTGGTCGCTGGTTACCGAAACCAAGACGGGAACGGACAATCGGACGGAGGTCCTGCCCAACACGGTTGACCCGCAGTACCACGTCGGCTTCTCGTGGGCCCGGCAATATGGCGTCCGCTTTCAGCAGAAGTTCTCACGCGGGCTCACCTTGGCGGCCTCGGTGGAAGAAGCACAGAACATCTTTTCTGCCTCCAACGCACCGCCCAACTTCTTCTTCGGCGGGGCCGGCACAGGCGGCGGTCTCTTCAACCCCACAGCCAACTACACCAACGACGTCGCTCCCGACCTCGTCGTGAAGGCCGCCTTTGATATACCGCACCACGGTCACTTTGAACTGGCAGGCCTCGGCCGGTTCTTCCGGGATCGCTACTACCCCAACGCGACCGGTGTGGCCACCACAACGTCCGCGGCCGGCGCCACCAACGACACCAAGTTCGGTGGCGGCGTCATCGGCAACGCCCGCTTCCCGCTCTCGCACTACGTCGACCTCGGCCTGCACGCGGTCTACGGCGACGGTGTTGGCCGCTACGGCACATCGGGCCTGCCCGACACCACCGTGCACCCGAACGGGACGCTGGCGCTGCTTCACAACGGCCAGGGACTCCTCTCCATTGAGACCCACCCCGCGCCCAAGCTCGACATCTACGCCTACGCCGGCGGCGAGTACGCGCAGCGCACGGTCTACGCCAACGCGGCGGGCGTGCTCGTGGGCTACGCTCCCCCCACCTCCAACAACACGGGCTGCGGCACGGAGACCGTACCCACGGCCGGCAACGGCTTCAGCCCCGGTGCCCCGGCCAACTGCCTGGGAGCCACGCGGCTGGTCGCCGAGGCCACCGGCGGCTTCACCTACCGCATCACCTCCAGCCCCAAGTACGGCCGTCTGCAATACCAGATGGTCTACAGCTATCTGACACGCAAGGGATGGGCCGGCGCGGGCGGCGCACCTACCGCGACCAACAACATGATCTTCACCGGCATGCGGTACTACATCCCGTAGAACGCACGAACACTTGCTTCCACACGGGACGCCCTCCAGGGCGTCCCGTCTTCTTTGCACGCAAAGGTGGGCTCTGCCCGCCTTGACGCTCCCTCCCGTCCCACGTAGCCTTTCAGTATGAGCTCGCTGCCCTTCCGCCCGTGTGTGCGCTGTTGCTGCGGCTGTTGCTCGCGTCCCTGCCGGTGACGCTCTGGGCTCTGCCCGGCTCTGAACATCCTTCGAACACCTCCCAAAACCTCCAGATCCACCGTAGCTCCCTAGGATTTCCCCACTCATGTCAGAGATCGCCACCTCCGCACCCGCCGTGAAAGAGACCAAGGCACAGCGCTCCGAACGCCTCAAGGTCGAGAAGAATCCTTGGGACGCCTGGGATGAGGTTCGCGCCTTTGCGCGTGAGGGACGCGCCTCCGTGTTGCCCGAGTGGACCGGTCTCTACTTCAAGTGGTGGGGCGTTTACACCCAGGGCGACGGCGCCGGCGTGACCGGCGGCACGGCCGGCGAGGGCAAGGCAAGCGAGTTCTTCATGATGCGCATCGGCCTGCCGAACGGCATTCTCTCCAGCGCGCAGCTGCGCGTCATAGCCGATCTCACGCGCAGCCACGCCCGCAATCTCGCCGACATTACCACGCGCCAGAATATTCAGCTGCACTGGCTCACCATCGAGTCGCTGGTCGAGGTCGTGGACGCGCTCACAGCCGTCGGCCTCTCGCCCAAGGGGGCCTGCGGCGACGTGGTGCGCAACGTGACCGGCTGTCCGCTGGCCGGTCTCGACGGCCACGAGCTCCACGACTGCAGCCCACTGGCGCAGGAGATCGCGCACAAGCTCACGGCGAACCCCGAGTTCTACAACCTGCCGCGCAAGTTCAAGATCTCCGTCACCGGCTGCCCGCTGTGGTGCTCGTATCCGGAGATCAACGATCTCTCGCTCACCGCCACGCCGCGCACCCTGCCCGACGGCTCGGCCGAGATGGGTTACACCCTGCGCGTCGGCGGCGGCCTCTCCACCGAGCCGCATATGGCCGTGCGTATCCCCGCGTTCATCCGCGAGCGCGAGGCCTACGCCGTCGCGGAGGCCACCTGCCGCATCTTCCGCGAGCAGACCGAGCTGCGCGAAAACCGCACCCGCGCCCGCATCAAGTACCTCTTCATGCGCCACGGCTGGACCGCCGAGACCTTTCTCGCCGCGCTTGAGGACAAGCTTGGTTACAAACTCGAGGCGCCGCCTGAAGGCGCGCTGCACCAGCAGGAGATCATCCCCGACGATATCTACCGGGATCACATCGGCGTCACCGCCCAGCGCACGCCGGGCCTCTCCGCCGTCGGCGCCTCCGTGCTGCGGGGCCGGCTCTCCGGCGATCAGCTCCATCGCCTGGCCGAGCTCGCCGAGCAGTTCGGCTCCGGCGAGCTCCGCACCACCATCATGCAAAACATCCTCATCGTCAACGTGCCCAACGACCGCGTGGGGGCGCTCATCGCCGAGCTCCGCGCCATCGACCTCCACGTCGACGTCACTCCCTTCTGGCGCGGGGCCATCGCCTGCACCGGCACCGAGTTCTGCAAGCTCGCCATCGTGGAAACCAAGGCATTCGCGCAGTGGCTTGTCGGCGAGCTCGAAGAGCGTATGCCCACCTTTGACCAGCAGATCAAGCTCCACGTCACCGGCTGTACCAACTCCTGCGGCCAACACTGGATCGCCGACATCGGCCTTGAGGGCAAGAAGCTCAAGAAGGACGGCGTCCTGGTCGATGCCTTCTACTTCTGCGTCGGCGGTGCGGTCGGTCGGCATGCCCGCGCCGGTCGGCCCATCGGTTACCGCGCCGCTGCCGACGATGTGCCGGAGGCGATTGAACGGATGCTGCGCGCCTACCTCAGCGCACGCACGCCCGGCGAAGACCTCCGCTCCTACTTCGGCCGCACCTCCGACGAAGACCTTCGCGCGCAGCTGACGGGCACCACCGCCGACCGCCTGCCGCCACCCGCTCCACGCGATGCTCCACCCAACGGCCACCCCGCCGCGGACGCCTGATTTCGCCATGAGTCTCTTCCCTATCTTCCTTAAACTCACGGGCCGTCCCACTGTCGTCATCGGCGCGGGCCACCTGGCCGAGTCCAAGATCGAGTCGCTCTTAGCGGCGCAGGCCCACGTTAGCGTGGTCGCGCCCCACGCGAACCCGCGCATCGTCGATCTGGCCGCGGCCGGCGAGATCCACTGGCACCAACGCCCCTACGCCCAAGGCGACCTCGCCGGCACGTTTCTCGCCGTGGCCGCCACCGACGACGCGGCCGTCAACCGCGCAGTCTTTGCCGAGGCCGAGGCCACCGGCGTGCTCATCAACGCCGTCGACGATCCCCCTTTCTGCGACTTTTACTTCCCCTCCGTCGTTCGTCGCGGCGACCTGCAGATCGCCATCTCGACCGCCGGCCATTCGCCCGCGCTCGCCCAGCGCCTGCGCAAGGAGATCAACGCTCTGCTCCCGCTCGACGCCGGCGACTGGCTGACCGAGCTCGGCAATCTCCGTCGCGAGGTCCTGCAGCTTGAGCCGCTCAACGACGCCCGCAAGCAGCTGCTGCATACCCTCGCCGGCCGCGACGTCTGCGCCTACGATGCCTGCCCCGCCCGCACCATGGCCCGTCACCATGCCCGCACCAACCCGAGATCCGACCTCGACGAGAGGGAGACGGTGTGATCCGCCTTTGCACCGACACCGACTTCGACTCAATCTGGAGCACCATCAACGATGGCGCCCGGGCGTACAAGGGGGTGATTCCGGCGGACCGCTGGGCAGAGCCCTACATGTCGCCCGAGGCTCTGCGACACGAGATCCAGGAGGGCGTTACGTTTTGGGGCTGGGAGACAGCCGGTGTGCTCACGGGCGTCATGGGAATGCAGAACGTGCGTGACGTCACGCTGATCCGGCACGCCTATGTGCTCTCCAGGAATCAGAAACAGGGCGTCGGAACTCATCTTCTATCGCATCTCCGCGGCTTGACGACGATGCCGATGCTCATTGGGACGTGGGCCGACGCAACGTGGGCCATTCAGTTTTACCAGCGCCACGGCTTCGAGCTGGTCGATGCAACCACCAAGCAGCGACTTTTGCAAACGTATTGGAGCGTTCCCCAGCGCCAGATAGCGACTTCGGTGGTGCTTGCGGACGGCCGCTGGCGAAGCTCCCGGTGATCGCCAGGGAGCAAGACGCCCAGCCCGGCCACGTCTACCTCGTCGGCGCGGGCCCCGGCGACCCCGGCCTGCTCACCCTTCGCGCACATCATCTGTTACAAACCGCATCCCACATCCTTCCCGACGGCCTCATCTCCGAAGCCATCCTTGCGCTCGCCTCGCCCTCGGCCACTGTTCTTCCGGTCGGCAAGCGCTGCGGCTCGGCCCGCGTCACGCAGGCCGAGATCAATGGCCTGCTGCTCCGTCTTGCGCGGGAAGGCGCCTCCGTCCTCCGGCTCAAATCCGGCGACCCCCTGGTCTTCGGCCGCGCGCGCGAAGAGATGGCCGCACTCGAGGCCGCGGGCATCCCCTTTGAGATTGTTCCCGGCATCTCCGCCGCCTTTGCCGCCGCCGCCGCCCTGCGCACGCCGCTCACCGACCGCACGAGCGCCTCCAAGCTCATCCTCGCCACCGCCCACCACGCCGCCAACAAGCTCGAGCTTGACCCCGACCCACAGCCCATCTGGAGCGGTCCCCTGCCCTCCGACGCCACCCTCGCCCTCTACATGCCCGGCCCTGACCTCGAAGCCCTCGCCGCCCAGCTTATCCAGAGCGGCGTCGCCCCGGAGACTCCCGTGGTCGCCATCTCGCGCGCCTCCACGCCAGGCCAGCACAGCCACCACACAGATCTGAACGCGCTGCGCTCTGCCGACTGCGGACCCGCACCCATCCTTCTGCTGCTTGGCCGCTCGCTGCTACACTGAGGGCCAGTGCACCGCGGCGCGCCGTGGGCGGATAGCTCAGTCGGTTAGAGCGCCTGCCTTACAAGCAGGATGTCGGGGGTTCGAGTCCCTCTCTGCCCACCAACACCTTCGATTGTCTTCGCCAACGGCGCCCAGGGCGCTCGCCCCTCTATGATCGTCTGGCCGGGGCCACGGTCGCGTTTCTGGGCCTGCCGACTCCGTCCCTGCCCATGACCGACATGACCGCGTTGACCGCCGCTACAATCAGCGGGTGACGCCCACGTGCCGCGCATGACCACGCGCCTCATCCTCAACGCAGACGACTTCGGCCTCACACCAGGTGTCAATCGCGCCATCGCCGAGCTTTACGACGCCGGCGCCCTCTCCTCCACAACCTTGATGGCGAACGGCCTGGCGTTTGAGCACGCCGTCGAACTCGCGCGCGCACGACCCGGTCTCGGCGTCGGCTGCCACGTGGTCCTGACGGATGGCCTGCCGGTCGCCGCACCTTCGCGCATCCCCTCTCTCCTCGACTGCGCCTCGCCCACCCCGCGCCTGCGCCCTTCGCTGTCCGCCTTTGTTCGCGCCGTGCTCACAGATGTCGTCCATGAGGCCGACATCGAACGCGAAGCCGAAGCGCAGATCACGCGCCTGCTCGAGGCCGGCATCCGCCCCACACACCTCGACACCCACAAGCACACCCATCTGTTCCCTGCCGTCCTCCGGCCGCTTCTCCGCGTCGCCTCCCGGCTCGGCATCCCCGCCATCCGCAATGCCTTCGAACCCGCCTGGGCCCTTCGCCTCGCCCAGGGGTCGGCCCTCCGCCGACTGCAGCTTCGCACGCTGAGCTACTTTAAGTCCGGCTTCCAAGCCGCCGTGGCCGAGGCTGGCCTGCACACGACGGACGGAACCACCGGCGTCTCCGCGACCGGCTTCCTCGACGGGCGAACCGCCGCGGACCTCCTCGACGCGCTCCCACCAGGAACCTGGGAGTTTGTCTGCCATCCCGGGTACAACGACGCCGATCTCGACCGCGTCCGCACGCGCCTGCGCATCGAGCGCGATACAGAGCGCATCACTCTCCAGGAGCTTATTCCGCCGGCGCTCGCCACCAGGGACGCCCCCCACCTCGTCTCCTTCGCCGCCCTCGCCCAACCACCCGCGTGCTCCTGACGCCTCCCCCAGAACAAAGGCCAGCCATGAAGATCGGCATCACCTGCTATCCCACCTACGGCGGCTCCGGCGTCGTCGCCACCGAACTCGGTATCGAGCTCGCCGCGCGCGGACACGATGTTCACTTCATCACCTACTCGCAGCCCTTCCGCCTCACCGGCCGCGAGGCCCGCATTCACTTCCACGAGGTCGCCGTCTCCAACTACCCGCTTTTTGAGCACCCGCCCTATGATCTCGCCCTCGCCACCCGCATGGCGGAGGTCGCCGACTTCTACGCGCTTGACCTCCTGCACGTCCACTACGCCATCCCCCACTCCGTCTCCGCCCTGCTCGCGCGGCAGATGCTGCAGCACCCGCCGGCAGGCAGCCGCCCGCGCTACCTCCCTATCATCACCACGCTCCACGGCACAGACATCACCCTCGTCGGCCTCGATCCCTCGTACCTCCCGATCACCCGCTTCGGCATCGAGCAGTCCGACGGCATCACCGCCATCTCAGCCCATCTGCGCGAGCGCACCCTCGCCGCCTTCCAAACCGCAAACCCCATCGAGGTGATCCGCAACTTCGTCAACTGCGATATCTACGTTCGCGACCCGGAAAAGTACGCCGCCATGCGCCCCCGTTTCGCTGCGACCGACGAGCGACTGCTCGTCCACCTCTCCAACTTCCGCCCTGTCAAACGTGTCGGCGACGTCGTCGAGGTCTTCGCCCGCGTCGCCCGCGAGCTTCCCGCACGCCTCATGCTCATCGGCGACGGCCCCGACCGATCACTGGCAGAACATCTCGCCCGCCAGCACGGCGTGCAAGACCGCATCCACTTCCTCGGCAAGCAGGACAATGTCTTCGAGCTCCTGCCCCTCGCCGACCTCATGCTGATGCCCTCTGAGATGGAGTCCTTCGGCCTTGCCGCGCTTGAGGGGATGGCCTCCTCCGTCCCCGCCATCGCCACGCGCGTCGGCGGCGTGCCCGAGTTGATTACCGACGGCTACAACGGCCGGCTGCTTCCGGTCGGCGATCTCAACGGGATGGCCGCAGCCGCACTCGCCCTGCTGCAGCAGCCCGAGGCACTCGCCACCATGGCACAGCTCGCCCGGCGCACGGCGCAGGATCACTTCTGCGCCTCCCGCATCATTCCGCTCTACGAGCGATACTACGAAGAGGTCCTTTCGCGGCCGCCCAGGATTTTCTGAGACTCCGGCACGCCAGCCTCGCCCAGACTGCGCGCCTTGATGGCACGCAGCGCCTCCGCCATGCGCAGGCCCGCATCCTGCACCCCGGCCAGCGCCGCCCCGGCCCACGCATCCGCCTCCTGATCGAGCACCGGCATCGACAGCCGAACTTGGGTTCCACGCCCCGGCCGACTCGTCATCTCCACGCGCGCCAGACCGCCGTAGAGCACCTCCATCCGCTCCCGAACGTTGCGCATTCCGACCCCCATCCCCGGCCGCACCACACCACTCGCAAGCTGCGTCGCCCCCTGCTCCGGCGAGCCTCCTAGGCCGTCGTCCTCTACCTCCAGCAACAGACGGTCGCCCTCGAGCCTGCTCCGCAGCACCACCGTGCCGCCCGTGATGCGCGGCTCCAGCCCGTGCTTGATGCTGTTCTCAATCAGCGGCTGCAGCAGCATGCTCGGCACCAGCATCTCCTGCGTCTCCTCCGCAATCTCCTTGCGCACGCGCAGCTTGTCTCCAAAGCGCACCACCTCGATCGCCAGGTAGTTGTCGATCAGATCCAGCTCTTCGCGCAACGGCACAAACGCCTCGCGATCCTTCAGCAGCACGCGCAGCATCTTCGCCAACTTGCCGATCATCTCGCGCGCCAGATCCGGCTCCACGCGGATCAGGGACGTGATCGAGTTCAGCGTGTTGAACAGAAAGTGCGGATTGATCTGCCGCTGCAGCGCATCCAGCCGAGCCTCCAGCAGCAGCCGACCCTGCTCCTCCAACTGCCGCTCCACCCGGATGGCATTCCATATCTTCAGGAAGATTCCAACCACAATCGGCGCCGACGCGCAGATCGCCAGCTCGATCAACCAGCTGCCCGAGTGCAGCTCAAAGAGGCGTCGCGGCTTCCACGCCCCCAGTTCGCTCATGCCGAACTGGAGCACCATCAGAATCAGCAGAAGCATGATCTGCCGGTTCAGCTGCGGCCGACGCAGCGTCCGCGTCACCCACCGGTAGACGCTCAGATCGATCATCGGCGAGAACGACCAGACATCCTCCGCATCCGTCAGCTGCCGAAATCCACCCGCCACCACAGCTACCAGCAGGTTCACCGGCAACGACCAGAACTCGCCGTGCAGCATCGCCGGGACGGCCAGCGTCGCACCCCCAACCACCGCCGCCCACGGCCCCAGCAACAAACCCAACAGAATTGTTGCCTCAAACGAGAGGTCAGCCGCCAGGAAGTTCGGCACCGACACCCGTATCCAAACACCCAGCGTCAGCGGCACACAGATCATCGCCACCAGCTTCAACGTCTGTCGCCGGCTTCGCCGCGGCAGCAGCAGCAGATCCTTGAACGCCTTCGAGCGTGCCAGCGAGCTCGACATGGCCGCTGCCACGCCCAGCTCCACCAGCAGCGTAATCAGGATCAGCTTCGGGTCAGGCTGCCGCACCTCTCCACTCTACGCCGCGTGTTTTGTACTCTGCATCGCGGCACACGACAGGCGCATCCAAAACCCATCTCACGACCGAGAAGACTTATGAGCGCCTATCTGATCTTCACCCGCGAGCAGACTCTGAACCCAGACGAACTCGCCACCTACGCCAAAGAGATCGTCGGGACCTTTCCCGGACACGAGATGAAACTCCTCGCCGAGGACGGTGCGCAGCAGGACCTCGAAGGTCCGCCGACCGAAGGCACAGTGGTCGTCGAGTTCCCCAGCATGGAGGCCGCTCGCGCCTGGTACGACAGTCCCGCCTACACAGCCGTCCGCCAACACCGTCTCCAGGGCGCCGTCTACCGCGTCCTTCTCGTTCAGGGCGTCTGAGGACTCGACCCCGGCCCACGCACATCCAAGCTCCATCCCGCCGCGGCACGCAGGCCCCGGCGGTGCAGTGGGATAATTGAGTCCATGGCCCTCATGCACGTCCAGCAGGTCGCAGACGCAGACTTCCCCACCGCCTGGGGCCACTTCCGTATCCTCGGCTTTGAAGGCCGTACGGAGCATCCCGATCCCTGCGGCCTCGACATCCCCACCCCGGAGGTGCGCCTCGAGGGTGCCGTCGCCCTTGTCATGGGCGACCTCCACGCCGCCCCGCCCATCTGCCGCATCCACTCCCAATGCCTGACCGGCGATGTCTTCCACTCGCTCCGCTGTGACTGCCGCCAGCAGCTCGAGCTCGCGCTGGAAACCATCGCCCGCGCCGGCACCGGCATCGTCCTCTATGAGCAGCAAGAGGGTCGCGGCATCGGTCTCATGGCCAAGCTTCGCGCCTACGAACTCCAGGATCAGGGCCGCGACACCGTCGAGGCCAACCTCGAGCTTGGCTACAAGGCCGACTGCCGCCAGTTCGAGCTCCCCGCCAAGATCCTGCAGCACCTCCGCATCCCGGCAGTCCGCCTCATCACCAACAACCCCGAAAAGGTCGCCGCGCTTGAGTCTCACGGCATCAAGGTCGTCGAACGCCTCTCCGCCGTCGTCCCCGAGTCCGACTTCAACACCCGTTATCTCGAAACGAAACGCGAAAAGATGGGCCACCTTGTCAGCTAAATCGCACCTCCGCATCACGCTCGTCGCCGCCCTGCTCGCCCTTGGCCTCCCCCTCGCCGCCCAGCAGTACTCCGCCGACCGCCCCGTCGGCGCCAACGCCCAGCAGCTTCCCGCCTACCTCTCCCACGCCGGCGTCGAGCAGCGCCTCGGCCAGCCCCTACCCCTCGACCGCACCTTCACCGATTCCCTCGGCCACACCGCCGCGCTCCAGACCTTCTTCACCGGCCGGCCCGTTGTGCTTGCCCTCGTCTACTATCGCTGCGCCATGCTCTGCCCACAGGTCCTCCACGGGCTCGCCACCGGCCTCTCGCAGACCACCCTTACCCCCGGCAAAGACTATGATGTGCTCGTCGCCAGCATCGATCCCCACGACACCTCGGCCGACGCCGCCTCCGCTAAGCAGCAGTTCCTCGCCGAGATGCATGCGCCGGCCGCGGCCACGGCCGCCGTTCACTTCCTCACCGGGCCACAACCCAGCATCGACGCCCTCGCCGCCGCCACCGGCTTCCACTACGTGATGGTCCCCGGCCCCGACGGCAAGATGGACCAGTTCGCTCACTCCTCCGTCATCATGTTCGCCACGCCCGACGGTCGCATGTCCAAATACCTCTCCGGCATCGACTACCCCGCGCGCGATCTTCGCCTTGCCCTGCTCGGCGCCTCCGCCCACCACATCAGCAACCCCGTCGACCTCCTTATTCTCTACTGCTGCTCCTACAACCCCGTGGTCGGCCGCTACACCGTCTCCATTCTGCACGTCCTCGGTCTGGCCGGCATGGTCACTCTGGTCGGTCTTATCGGCATGCTGGTGCTCCTCTCCCGCAACAAACCCTCCAAACCCACCGCCGTCTAACACCAGCGCTGCTCGGGGCAACGGGCGGATATGTGGTCGTTCGCTGCGGTTAGGGTGACGGCGGGAGGCAAAGGCAACCGCAACGGCACAGCAAGTCCCTTCGGGATGACAACAAAGAAGTGTCAGCGCCGGTACGTACAGATGCAGCAGCGCCGGACCAAAGAACGCCGCAGCGCTGGTACCAGGAACGCAGCAGCGCTGGGCAACAAAGAATGTGGCGGCGCTGGTCCATAACGAACGCAGCAGCGCCATCACCGCCAAACAGCGCAACACGCCGTCCCACGCGCTAGCCTGAGACCGTCGCTCCCGTCCGGCACCCACCGGACAGGCTCGGTCGTTGAGATCCAGCCGGGGGCAGCTAACCCAAATGAGCGTAATACGTTGGGCTGGTAAGAGAAGGCGTAGCCCGCCTATTCCTCGTCCGCACGCACCAGCCGGGCCGTCGTCACCATCTGCCCGGCATGGCGCCCCGTGTGCTCCGCACAGTGCACCAGCAGGCCGCCCACGGTCGTCGGCAGCCGCAGCCGCCCGATGCCCCGCCCCTCGGCGTACTGCTCCGGCCGAAACGCCCGCACCCGCTCCACCCCCAGCACAATCCCCTCCCGAAACTCCCGCATCACCTCCGCCGCCGAACCTTCGCGCATCTCCGTCTCCAGCGCCGCCGTCTGCCTCTCCTCCAATCCCCGGTCCTCCGCATATGTCAGCAGCCGATCGAGCGATCGCACGGTGTGCCGCAGGTGAAACGCCACCGAGGGCAGCCCCGCTACCCGCCGATGCAGTGCCTCATCGCCCAGCCCCGCACACCATCGCTCCCCATCCTCGGCCGCCAACTCCAGCGCATGCACCACACCCCGCCGCAGCGGGTCCAGCTCCGCATGCGTCCCCCGCATCCACGGTTCCTTGTCCCTCAAATCCGCCGCATCCCCCGCCATCACAGCCCCTTTCTCCCCCGAAACTCCCGCACCACCTCGCCCACGTCCCTGTGCTCGCGATCGACCGCGTCGTTCATCCCGCGGATGTCCGCCTCGCTCACCTGCCCCGCCAACCGCGCCACCGCCCGTCCAATCGCCGGGTGCTCCCTGAGCGCATCCTCGCGCACCAGAGGCACCGCCTGGTACGGCGGAAAGTAGTGCCGGTCGTCCGCCAGCACCCGCAGTCCAAATACCTGAATCGGTCCGTCCGTCGAGTTCCCCGCCACCACATCCACCTGCCGCGCCTCCAGCGCCCGATACAGCAGCCCCAGGTCCATCACCCGCGGTTCACCAGCAAACCGCAGCCCATACGCCGCCTCCATCCCCCGCAGCCCATCCGGCCGCTCCTCGAACGCATACCCCACCCCCAGCCGCCAGCTCCTCGCCGCCTCCACCGCCTCACTCAACGTCCGCACCCCCGGGGCCTGGTCCCCCCGCACCACCATCGCAAAGGTATCGTTAAAGCCCAGCGACGGCCCCACCCGCACCCGGTACCGCTCCGCATACAGCCGCGAGATCGTCGCATACACCCGCGCCTCGTCGCGATCGAGCGGCTGCTTCAGAATCGCCGTCAGCGCCGTCCCCGTGTACTCCACATAGGCGTCAATCCGCCCGCCCACCAGCGCCTGCTGCGCAATATAGCTACCCGCCAGATAGAACCGTCGCTCCACCCGACCACCGCCCATCGCCTCAATCTCCTGCGCCAGCAGCTCGCTCACCACCACCTGCTCCGTGAAGTTCTTCGCCCCCACCACAATGCGCGACGATCGCGGCGGCGCACAGCCCGCCAGCAGCACCAGGCCAAACAGCCATCCCGCCCGCACCCTCAGCGCCCCTTCACGCTCAACCGCCGCTCCGCCATCCCCAGCAGCGTGTCCGCCCCGAGCGCCAGCAGCGCCGCCGGAATCGCCCCAGCCAACACCAGGCCGTTGTCCACGCTCGCCACCCCACGGAAGATCAACTCCCCTAGCCCCCCAGCCCCGATGGCCGCCGCAATCGTCGCCACCCCCACGCAGATCACCGTCGCCGTCCGCACACCCGCCAGAATAAAGCTCGCCGCCAGCGGCAGCTCCACCTTGCGCAGCCGCTGCCCGCCCGTCATCCCCAGCGCCTCCGCCACATCCTTCAGCGCCGGGTCGATCCCGTCGATCCCAGCGTAGGTGTTTCGCAGAATCGGCAGCAGCGCATAGCCGGTCAGCGCCAGAATCGCCAGCCGCGCCGCATTCTCGCCCAGCCATGGGACGGGCAGCAACAACCCAAACAGCGCCAGGCTCGGCACCGTCTGGATCACGTTTGCCACCGTCAGCACCGGCCGCGCCAGCGCCCGCTTACGTGTCAGGACGATCCCCAGCGGCACCCCAATCGCCACCGCAAACAGCATTGCGCTCCCCGTCAGCCACAGGTGCTCAAACGTCAGCCGCGCCATCTCCCACCCATGCCGCGCAAAGAACACCCGCAGCCCACTCAAGCCTGCACCCCGTGCCGCACCGCCCCCACATACTGCCGCACCACCGGATGCTCGCTCCGCCGCACCTCGCCTGCCGGCAGATCCGCCACCACCTCGCCCATCTCCAGGAACACCACCCGGTCCGCCAGGTAGAGCGCCTCCTCGAGATCGTGCGTCACCATCAGCACCGTCTTCGGCATCCGCTCCAGCAGCTCGTGCACGGTCTCCTGAATCTCGGTCCGGGTGATCGGGTCCAGCGCCCCAAACGGCTCATCCATCAGCAGCACCCTGGGATCGCCCATCAGCGCCCGCGCCAGACCCACGCGCTGCCGCTGCCCCCCGGAGAGCTGCCATGGGTACCGCTCGCGGAACTCCGCCGCGCGCAGCCCGGTAAGTTCCAGCATCTCGTCCACGCGGCCCGCCGAGTCGTTGGCCGGTCGCCCCGCCAGCTCTTCACTGATCGCCACATTGCGTGCCACCGTCATGTGCGGAAACAACCCCGTCTCCTGGATCACATACCCGATCCCCCGTCGCAGTTCGATCGGGTCCGCTCCCGCAACCTCCCGGCCCTCCACGAAGACCGCACCCGCGGTGGGCCGCACCAGCCCGTTCACCGTGCGCAGCAGCGTCGTCTTACCCGATCCACTCCGCCCCAGCAGAGCGACGATCTCACCCGTGCCCACCCCGAGCGAGACGTCGCGCAGCAACTCCCGCCCATCCGGCAGCCGGAGCCGCACCTCGCGAAAGCCGATCGCCTCCTCCGCCATCGCGCGTGTCTCCCAGTCGCTCTACGAGGTCGCCTGCGACTCCGCGCTCGGCTCTCCCACCGATCCATCGCCGGCGTCCACGTCCACCGTTGGCTCCGACTCGTTTACCTGGGCCGACTCCGCTTCGGCCGCCGCCGCTGTAGCTGCCTGGGTCGGCTCGGTCCCGGGCTGCCCCTTCACGCGCACCACCGTGATCTTCTCGAAGCCTTCCTTGAAGCTGGGCGGCTTCAGCCGCGCCGCCATCTGCCCCATCACCTCGTCCGTCACCACGCGCTCACGCTTCGAGTTCCGTTCCATGCACACCGCCAGCGGAACATCGAAGAAGACCGCATGCACTTCGTAGCCGAAGCTCTTCGCCATCTTGATCCACTGCCGCCTCTCATGGGGCGACAGGTTTGTGGCGTCTACGTAGTTCCAGGGCATCCGCGCAATCAGCCGCGCGCGCAGCAGGCTTCGCAGGGTAGAGAACACCAGCCCCTGGTATCGCTGCTCCGTGAGATCGTCGAACAGGATCGTCCGCAGCATGTCACTGGAGAGCGGCGCCACGCCCCGGCGCTTGTACCACGTCGTCTTGCCCGAGCCCGGCAGCCCGATCGCCAAGACCACATAGCCCTTCGGCGACTTCGCCGCCACAGCCTCCGGCGGTGCCACGCCCAGATGCTCCGGCTGCGTCTCCACCTCGATCCTCCGGTCCGGCTCGGGAGCCGCCGGTCTGACCGCCGCCGGTGTCTCCGCCGTCCCACTCCGTTCCGCCACCTCCTCCGGATAGTTCGGGCGCAGCGGTGCCATTTGGTTGCTCGGCAGCTCCTGCCCTATCTTGCCGGTTGATTCAGAGTCGTTCGGTGGCCGCCGCGAGCGTCGTCTCATGCGTTCTATCCATGGGCGCCGGTCGCGCCTTCTTCACCCTCGCTTGTAACACAGCCCCCACCCCCTCGCAAACGCCACACCCACCCCGACGCCCGTACAATACCCTTAGATCGCACGACGTCACCAAACCCACAGGAGCACCCGAACAGATGGCAGTCAAGGTAGGCATCAACGGCTTCGGCCGCATCGGCCGCAACGTCTTCCGCACCGCACTCGCCGACCCCGAGATCGAGATCGTCGCCGTCAACGACCTCACCACGCCCGCCACCCTCGCCCATCTGCTCAAGTACGACTCCATTCTCGGCAACCTCAAGAGCGACGTCTCCGCGACCGAGGATTCCATCACCGTCGACGGCAAGACCATCAAGGTCTTCGCGCAGCGCGACCCCGCCAACCTCGACTGGGCCTCCGTCGGCGCGGAGATCGTCGTCGAGTCGACAGGCTTCTTCACCGACGCCACCAAGGCCAAGGCCCACCTCGGCGAAACCGTCAAGAAAGTCATCATCTCCGCCCCCGCCACCAACGAAGACCTCACCCTCGTCCTCGGCGTCAATCAGGAGAAGTACGACGCCGCGAAACACACCGTCCTGTCCAACGCCTCCTGCACCACCAACTGCCTCGCCCCCGTCGTCAAGGTGCTCAACGACACCTTCGGCATCGCCTCCGGCATCATGACCACGATCCACAGCTACACCAACGACCAGGTCGTCCTCGACGCCCCGCACAAAGATCTTCGCCGCGCCCGCGCCGCCGCCCTCTCCATGATTCCCAGCTCCACCGGCGCCGCCAAGGCCCTTAAGCTCGTCATCCCCGAGATGGACGGCAAGCTCGACGGCTTCGCGATCCGCGTCCCCACACCGAACGTCTCCGTCGTCGACCTCACCTTTGTCGCCGAAAAACCGATCGACGCGAAGTCCATCAACGCCGCCCTCAAGGCCGCCAGCGAAGGCCCCCTCAAGGGCATCCTCGGCTACACCGACGAAGAGCTCGTCTCCTCCGACTTCAAAGGCAACCCACTCTCCTCCATCGTCGACTCCAAACTCACCAAGGCCATCGGCCAGACCGGCAAGGTCATCAGCTGGTATGACAACGAGTGGGGCTACTCCAACCGCGTCAAAGATCTCATCACCTTTCTCGCCCAAAAAGGCCTCTAGTCCGTAGATCAGGTCGCTGTCTTGAGATAACCGCAAATTCGCGTAGATCGTCAACGCACCGCTGGGTCTTGCTAAGATTCATCAGAGCCCATGAATAAAGTCATTCGCAAAGTCGCCGATCCTAAGGAGCAGCAGGCAGAGACGTATCTGTACTGGCAAAGCCGAACAGCTGCGGAGCGGTTCGAGGCTACCCAGCGGCTCAGTCGAGAGCTCTATCGCGACTTCTACCAGCAGAAAGGCGCCAACCCACATGGAGATGGATCAGCGGGATCTGCTGCGCGAGTTCAACGCGCAAAATGTTAGATATCTGATCGTCGGCGGTTACGCTTACTCGCACTACGCCGAACCTCGCGCGACAAAAGATCTCGACCTCTTCATCGATAACAGCCCGGAAAATGCAACTCGCGTCTTTGCAGCCCTAGCGGCCTTCGGCGCGCCCATCCACGGCGTGCAACCAAAGGACTTTCAGACCGAGGACTCCTTCTTCCAAGTCGGTGTGGCGCCCAACCGCGTGGACCTATTACAGAGCATCGACGCCGTTCCGTTTGAAGCAGCGTGGGAAAGCAGCCAACCGGGCACCCTCGACGAAGGCATACCCGTACGGTTCATCTCCTTCGAAGATCTCGTACGAAATAAGCTTGCTGTGGGCCGTCTGCGCGATCTCGCTGACGTAGAAGATCTTCGTGCCTCGAGAGAAATCCTATCCAAGGCAGATTCGCGGCGTATCGGAAAAGCAGCCGAGAAAACCCGGACTTGAACGGGAGCGGCATAACCGTCAGACCGCCTTGCGGATCCAAAGCATCCAACCGCAAGACATGCCCAAGCTCTCCATCCGCGACCTCGACCTCGCCAACAAACGCGTCCTCATCCGCGTCGACTTCAACGTCCCCCTCTCGCCCGCCGGCGCCATCACCGACGACACCCGCATCCGCGAGACAGTCCCCACAATCGAGTACGCTCTCCGCCACAAAGCCAAGGTCATCCTCTGCTCGCACCTCGGCCGCCCCAAGGGCAAAGTCGTTGAGAGCCTGAGCCTGCGCCCCGTCGTCGACCGCCTCCGCCAACTCCTCGATCACGTCCTCGGCCCCTCCGAAAACGTCGCCTTCTCCCCCGACTGCGTCGGCGAGCTCGCCTCCGAGCTCTCCTCCAAGCTCGAGTCCGGCCAGACACTTCTCCTCGAAAACCTCCGCTTCCACCCCGAAGAAGAACGCAACGAACCCGAGTTCGCCAAGCAGCTTGCCAGCCTCTGCGACCTCTATGTCAACGACGCCTTCGGCAGCGCGCACCGCGCCCACGCCTCCACCGAAGGCATCACGCACTTCGTCCCGCAGTCCGCTGCCGGGCTCCTTCTCGAGAAAGAGCTCCAATATCTCGGCAAGGCCGTCACCGACCCCACCAAACCCTTCGTCGCCATCCTCGGCGGCTCCAAGGTCTCCGACAAAATCCAGGTCATCGACCACCTCCTCGATAAAGCCGACACCCTTATCCTCGGCGGCGCCATGGCCTACACCTTTCTGAACGCCCGCGGCCAGACCACCGGCAAAAGTCTCACCGAACCCGACAAGATCGACATTGCCCGCGCCGCTCTCAAGAAAGCCGAAGACCGCAACGTGAATCTCCTCCTCCCCGTGGACCACGTCCTCGCCGGCAAGTTCGCCAACGACGCACACACCGAGATCTTCTCCGGCGACGGTCCCTTCCCCGCCGACAAGATGGCCCTCGACATCGGCCCCGCCTCCATCGACCTCTTCGCCCGCGCCATCGCCGACGCCGAGACGATCGTCTGGAACGGCCCCATGGGCGTCTTTGAACTCCCCGCCTTCGCCACCGGCACCGATGCCATCGCCCACGCCGTCGCCGCCAACGAGCGCGCCACCTCGATTGTCGGCGGCGGAGACTCCGTCGCGGCCGTCCAACAGGCCGGCATCGCCGACCGCATCACCCACATCTCCACCGGCGGCGGCGCCTCCCTGGAGTTCCTCGAAGGCAAGACCCTCCCCGGCGTCGCCGTCCTCACCGACAAATAAGCCCCAACAAGTTTGCTCCCGCTACACTGGTCCCGACATGCGACGCCCCATCATTGCCGGCAACTGGAAGATGTACAAGACCCCGACGGAGTCGCGCGACTTCATCCGCGACTTCGTCCCCCTCATCCCCGCGGACCATACCAACACCGCCTGCGAGATCGTCTTCTTCCCCACCTCCACTTCGCTCTCCGCCGTCCTCGACGCCATCGAGGGCACCCGCATTCGCGCCGGCGCCCAGACCATGCACTGGCTCAACGAGGGACCCTACACGGGTCAAACCTCGCCCACCATGCTCACCTCCATCGGCGCCACCCACGTCCTGCTCGGCCACTCCGAGCGCCGCCTCTACGCCAACGAAAGCTACGAACACGTCAACCTCAAAATCAAAGCCGCCGCCGCACACTCCCTCACACCCGTCCTCTGCCTCGGCGAAATGCTCACCGATCGACAGGAGGGCTACACCGCTGACACCCTGATGGCGCAGATGGGCGCCGCCCTCGCCAACTTCCCCGCAGATCGCGCCCACACGCTTGTCATCGCCTACGAGCCCATCTGGGCCATCGGAACCGGCTCCACCGCCACCCCGGAGGTCGCCAACCAGACCCACGGCATCATCCGCCAGGAACTCCAGCGCCGCTTCGGCTCCGCCATCTCGGACAACCTCCGCATCCTCTACGGCGGCTCCGTCAAGCCCGACAACATCACAGCCCTGATGGCCAAGCCCGAGATCGATGGCGTCCTGGTCGGTGGCGCCAGCCTCGACCCCACCTCCTTCTCACAGATCGTCCTCCGCTCCACCCCCCAGACAGTTCCCCAGCCCTCGCCGTCGCCTTCTTAGTTATCATCCCGAAGGGATCCTGCGGTCGCCTTTGCCTCTCCCCCACGCCTGAAGCGTTCCGCCGCACAATCTTCCTCCGGAAGAACTGCACTCAAGGCTGCGCCCGCCGTCGCGGCCCCCGGCCGCCCCACCGTGAAGCCCGCCCCGCCCCGCGCCGCACCATGCCCCTCGGCTTGAATCGGTGATACGCCACCTGACCCGCCGCCTCGGTCGCCCCGCAGCCGGCCAGCAGCACACACCCCAGCACCATCCACCGCCAGACCCTACGGAACTCCCGCCCCCGCATCCATCACCCCCCACGCACCGGCCACCCCAAGTCTGCCCGAATCGGCCCCGGCCGGCCTGCAACTTCTGCGCCACGACCTCCCTTACCGCACCACGCCCACCTGATCAAATGGCCAGTAAACAAAGGCCGCCTTGCCATAGATCAGATTGCGCTCCACCGGCCCGAACTCCCGGCTATCACTCGATATGGATCGATGATCCCCCATCACAAAGTATTCGTGCGGCGGCACAACCTCCTCCGGCTGCGACCGGTCATCGGCGTACCGCGGCGGTACATAGGGCTCCTTCACAAGCTCCCCGTTCAAATACACCCGCCCATGATCGATCCGGAGGTCGTCTCCCGGCAACGCAATCACCCGCTTGATGTAGCTCTTCTGCCGATCGAGCGGGTACTGAAAGACCACCACATCCCCCCTGTGAATCTCTCCAACGCGGTACGCTAACTTGTTGATAAATAGACGATCCTGGTCCTCCAACCGAGGCAGCATGCTGGTTCCCTCCACCCGCACAGGCTGGTACAGAAAGACGATGATAAAGATCGAAACAATGATCGACAGCAGCAGGTCTCTCGCCCACGAGCGCATGGTCGTCTGCGTGCTGCCCGGCTCCTCGGAGAGCCCACCTCCGACCGGTTCACCCGTGCCCTGTTCTCTCTTTTCAGTCACAGATCACGCCTTGTACACGCTCCCTCATCACAAACATTTCTGTCGCATCGATAGGTCCTACCCATTACTGCACAGTCAGTTACTACCGTGTGGAGTTCTTGGGAACCACCGCAACCACTTCACGACTCTAAGCTAGAATGGGCAAGGCGGTAACGCAAATGGCTTCCAGTTCAATGCTCGAGCAAACTCCCCCCTCGCGGCCTGAAACACGCATCCCGGTCAACTTCCACTCCCTCCTGACTGAAACCGAAAACACAGCTTCCGAAGGTTTCGACACGAAGTCTGCTCTCGAGATTGCGCGCATCATCAACCATGAAGACGCCAAGGTGGCCGCAGCCGTCAAGAAGGCATTGCCGGAGATCGCCATTGTCATCGATCTCGTCGCCCGTTCTCTCCGCGACGGCGGCCGTCTCATCTATGTCGGCGCCGGTTCCAGCGGTCGCATCTGTGCGCTCGACGCCTCGGAGTGCCCGCCAACTTTTGCCACAGCGCCCTCCCAGGTTCAATACATCATGGCCGGAGGGCCCAAGGCACTCGCCAGCGCCTCCGACGTCAACGAGGACAGCCCGGAGATAGGCCAGCGCGATATCGCCCGCCGCCGCCCCACCCGCAAAGACATCATCATCGGTATCTCCGCCTCCGGCCGCACACCGTATGTCGTCGGCGCCGTGGAGTACGCTCGCGCACGCGGCGCAAAGACCGCCGCCATCACCTGCAATCACCGCACCGATCTGGCCGCCGTCGCTGACGTTACCGTCGTCGCGGAGGTCGGCCCCGAGGTCATCACGGGCTCCACCCGTATGAAGGCCTCCACCGCCCAGAAGATGATCTCGAACATGATCACAACGGGTGCCATGACCCGTCTCGGCTATGTCTACGAGAACCAGATGGTCAACGTACACATGAAGAACGAGAAGCTGGTCGAGCGCGGCATCCGTGTGCTCACCAAGGTCTGCGACATCGACCGCGAAACGGCTATTCGCGCCATCAAGTCCGCCGGCAAGTCCATCCCCATCGCGGTCGTCATGCTCCGCGCCAAGGTCGATAAGATGGAGGCCGTTCGCCGCCTTGCCAAGTCCGACGGCAACGTCCGCCTCGCCATCGAAGACTCACGCCTCGAGCTCTAGCCTTCGGCCAGACACCCTTCTGCACCGCGAGCCGATCCTAGGCGGCCGCACCCATGCCACGCCGAGAGTGGCGTCAACCACCGCCTACACTGAAGGGGCAATCGCCTCATTTTTGTTCTTGTTCCCTCCAGGGACAGCCCCTGTCCGGGCCTGGCGTGACCGTTGAGGTCCAAAACCTAAGCTTCCTGGAAATAAGACTTTGCGCAACATCCTACGGGGTGGGTTAGGTACCGCCGTCCCCGCCGCAGGAATGCTCGCCCAAACGCCGGGAGCGACTCCACCGCCGCCCCTTGCACCAGCCCCGGCACCTGCCCGGAGCGGGCACCCGTCCCAACCACACCCGCGCTTTCGTACACTCGGGCTATGGACAAATTTGTCGTCCGTGGCGGGAATCCCCTGCTCGGCACCATCAAGGTCTCGGGAGCCAAGAACTCCGCCCTCCCCTGCATGGCCGCGGCCATCCTAACCGAAGACGAGATCATCCTCGAAAACATCCCGCAGGTGCGCGATATCGAGACCGAACGCCGGCTGCTCGAGAGCATGGGGGCCGAAGTCGAACTGGGCTATGGCCGCGCCCAACACCGAACCCGCATCCGCTGCGCCATCCTCTCCGACCCCGTCGCCAAGTACGAGATCGTCAAGACCATGCGCGCCAGCTCGCTCGTCCTCGGTCCGCTCGTCGCCCGTACTGGCCTTGCCCGTGTCGCCATGCCCGGCGGCTGTGCCATAGGCGGCCGCCCCATCGACCTCCACATCCGCGGCCTCGAGGCCATGGGTGCCACCATCACTCAGGAGCACGGCTACCTCGAGGCCCGCGCCGACCGGCTCCACGGCGCCCATATCGTCTTCGATAAGATCACCGTCACCGGCACCGAAGACCTGCTGATGGCCGCAGCCCTCGCCGAAGGTGAGAGTCTCTTCGAGAACTGCGCCCGTGAGCCCGAGGTCACCGACCTTGCCGCTCTCCTCACCGGCATGGGCGCCCAGATCGAGGGCGCCGGCACCTCCACCATCCGTGTGCACGGTGTTAGCCGCCTCCATGGCGCTCGTCATCGCATCAACCCCGACCGCATCGAGGCCGGAACCTTCCTCATCGCCGGTGCCATCACCCGGGGCGACCTTAACGTGGACGGGTGCAACCCCGAACACCTCGGCTCCTTGCTCGCCAAGCTCGATCAGTGCGGCGTCCGGCTCGACGTGGGCAGGGATTGCATTCGCGTCCGTGGCGACGGTGACCTCCGTGCCGTCGACATCTCCACGGAGGAGTATCCGGGCTTTCCCACAGACATGCAGGCCCAGTTCATGGCCCTTGCCACCCAGACTGTGGGGACGACGATCGTTACGGAAAACATCTTCGAGAACCGTTTCATGCACGTCGGCGAACTGAACCGCATGGGTGCCAACATCACCGTCAACGGCCGCACAGCCACTGTTCGCGGGCGATCGGAGCTCCAGTCGGCCGCAGTCATGTGCTCGGACCTGCGGGCCTCCGCCTCGCTGGTGCTCGCCGCCATGGTGGCCGACGGCGAGACCATCCTCGATCGCGTCTACCACCTCGACCGCGGCTACGAACGCTTTGAGGAGAAGCTACGGGGAGTAGGCGCGCAGATCCGCCGGATGGGAGAGATCTTCGGCAAGCGATAAGACGCTAAGCTTCGCGACAGCTGCCGCCTCACGGTTCCCGCCCTGGGCAAGAGTTATCGCGACATGCGCCGCCGGAAGGCACCCGCCGCTCCCGCTAATCCGGAAGCCAGGAGAACGAAGCTTGCTGGCTCCGGCGTCTGCGCGGTTCCGATGAACTCCTGCGGAACGCCGTGAGTCCAGCCTGTCTGGTCCGCCGTCGGGATATACAACGAGAAACCGCTGAAGAAGCCGCTGGCGAGCAGCGTCGGATCCTGCGCCGCGCTCGAAGCCGCCTGCAAGAGAGTCTGCACCTGTTGCTGCTCGGTGGAGTCCAAGCCGGTCGTCGGCGTCGCCGGGTCAAAGATGTCCCACGCCGCATACTGCACCACCGTGTTTGAGTAGTTGTCCAGTTGCGAGTAGACATACGCCTCCTCCCGGTAGTCCGACGCCTGAGCTGAGGTGCCCGTGGGCACTCCGGCGACGGAGACATTCCACGTCTCACCCACCGTGATCTCCCGGTTGTAATCCATGCACAACAGCGCAATCGACGTGGCAGAGTTGTCCAAGCTGAAGTTGTAAGGATAGATATAGGTGTTGTTCACCACGGTCGGACTGGTGGAGACAAGCTGCAACGTGTCGGCGGAGGCGGGAATGGCGGCGACGGCGGCGGCAAAGGATGCAAGAACGGCAACGCGGGCAAGGGAAAAGGGCAAGATAGGCTCCAGTGAGTCATGGTTGAGGCGGATACTCTCGCCTGGTCTTGCCCTACCTCATTGCAATCGACACGCCAAAGAGTATGCATCAACTTGCAGCATCAGTTCCCGCTGTTTCACCCCGTCGCAAGCAGGAATCGACCTGAAAGTAGTACTGTGCGGCATCACGTCCATCTTGTCTGCCTCAGAATGGGACGCCGCTGCCATGAAGGAGAGGAATCTTTTCACCCAGCAGGAGAAATCTCTTTCCTGGAGTGCATGCCGAGCAAGCGCTCCCCCACGATGGCACTGGTTGATCTACACCGCGATCGTAAAGCTGTCTTCGGAGCGCAGCACGGGGCGATACATGGTGTCGCGCTCTACCGGCCGTCGGCCCGCCTCAGTGATCAATCGGACCAGGTCGGCGCGTCGCATTCCCTGCGGCGTCGTCGCGCCGGCATCGTGGTAGATCTTCTCTTCGATCACTGTTCCGTCGATGTCGTCCGCTCCAAATCGGAGAGCGATCTGCGCGATCTTGGGCGTCATCATCTGCCAGTAGGCCTTGACGTGCGCAAAGTTATCCAGCATCAGCCGGCCTACCGCGATCTGCCGCAGATCCAGCATGCCGGTCGTGCGCGGTATGTGATCGAGCGCCGTATTGTCCGGGTGGAACGCCAAGGGAATAAAGGTCTGGAATCCACCGGTCTCATCCTGTGCCGCGCGCAACCGCACGAGGTGGTCAACCCGATCCTCATCGTCTTCGACATGCCCGTAGAGCATGGTTGCGTTCGACCGCAAGCCCATGCGGTGCGCCATCTTGGCCGTCTCCAGCCACTCCCCCCCGTCAATCTTGTGGTCGCAGATGATGTGGCGGATGCGATCGGCAAAGATCTCCGCACCTCCGCCAGGCATCGAGTCGACCCCGGCCGCCTTCATGCGCCGCAGCGTCTCCTCGATCGTCATCTTGCCGCGTTTGGCCAAGAACGCGACCTCAACCATGGTGAATGCCTTGACGTGCACCAAGGGAAACCGCTCCTTAAGCCCACGCACCAGATCCATGAAGTACTCGAATGGCAGATCAGGGTGGAGACCGCCTACGATGTGGAACTCTGTAACCGCCTCGCTGTAGCCTGACGCCGCCGTCTGCCAGGCTTCTTCGAGCGCCATGGTGTAGGTGCCCTCATCGCCCTTCTTGCGACCAAAGGCACAGAGACGGCACGAGGCCACACAGACATTCGTCGGGTTGATGTGGCGATTGACATTGAAGTAGGCCACGTCACCATGCAGCCGCTCGCGCACCAGATTCGCCAGCCAGCCCACGGCGAGGATGTCGCCCGTGCGATACAGCGCAACCCCGTCGTCGAAGCTCAGCCGCTCTCCAGACCTGACCTTCTCCGCGATCGTCTCCAGTCCACGATCTTCGGTCTGAAACTCATGTCGCCCCGGCATCGTTTGGAGACCCATGTGTGCATTCTACGCCGTCTCACAGAGCTCCCTAGTGATCCCGAAAGGGCGACGCAACCATGGCCGGCTGAACGACGATGCCGTCATAAAGCGTCGCGCCGACCAGGTGATCGCCGACGGCTCGCACGAAGCGCATGTGCCATCCGGCATCCCACACCTTGGGCGCCATCGAAGGCAGCTGCAGACCGTAGACCAGTGTCGTAGAGGTATTCACCGTTACCAGCATCTGCTTCGTGCGCCGATCGAAGTAGACGCTGTTGACATCCCGAATCGGCAGGTTGGGCAGGGTAGACCACTCACCGGTGCCCGTGCGCTGAAAGAACAAGCCTTCGCGCCCGCCAGCCCACAGGTCGCCTTCATCGTCCACAGCGACTGCGAGGATCTGGTTCAGGGCGGCGGGTTTGGAGACGCTCGACCAACTCTTGCCCCCGTCCGAGGAGTGAGCAAGCCCGGTCAACGACGCGGCCAGAACGACGGACTTTGCAACGGCCACGGCGCGATAGCTGTCCTCCGGCACTCCGGGAACAGGTCGCCAGGTCGCCCCGCTTGTGTCACTTGAGAAGAGCGTTCCGTCCCCTACGGCGTAGAGTTGGCCTCCGTCTTGCGCCAACGCATAGAAGCCCTGATCGAGTGACTCCGCCCCGCCCTTACCATCGGCTGCGAGCGGTGCCGTCTGCGCCGGCAGTCGCGCGGGCCTTGCCTCGCGCCGAAGATGGGGGCCCGGTCTGCGCGCAGGCAGCCTTGCCTCCCCGGCCTGCTGCCACAGGGAGTCTCGCAGCTGGAATAGACCGTGCGAGGTCGCGGCAACCACCGTCCCGTCCTCCGCCTGCGCCAGGCCGAAGACGTCCCGCCCCCCCAGGCCTGTGCTTTGCTGGGTCCAGGTCAGACCGCCGTTGCCGCTTGTGAAGACGCCTCCCCACTCTTTGTCATTCAGAACGCCGATGTAGAGCTGCGCCGGGTTGGTCCGATCCGCTGCATAGGCGACAACCTGTCGGGACGTGAAGCCCGTGTTGGACGCCCGAAAGCTGTTTCCACCGTCCTCGCTTGCCAAGACCCCACCATGGTCGGTCGCCAACAACACCCGTTTGCTGTCTGTCGGATCGACGTAGACGTCGTTGACGATCACCTCGCCGCCGGTCGTGCGACTCCAGTTTGCACCGCTGTCTGTAGTCCGGAAGAGGCCTTCGGTCGTACCCGCGAAGACGACGTTCAACTGCTCCGGGTCTTGCTTCAGCACACGGGTGCGGCGTGCGGTTGAAGGTATGCCCTGCACTTTAACGAAGCGTCCTCCGCCATCCTCACTCTTGTAGATCCCGGAGCACGCGCTGGCATAGACCACCTGGGGCGTCTTCGGGTCGACGATGATCGAAAATACGTCCGAATCGTCGATAATCCCGTTTTTCACGTTTGTCCAGTGAGCCCCGCCATCTGTGGTCTTCCACGGCAGGTGCCAGGTACCCGCGTAGACGACGCTGGGATCCTTTGGATCCACGGCGACCGACTGCACCTCATGGATTTCGGTGCTTCCCTCCGGGCTGATTCGCTTCCAATGCTCTCCTCCATCGGTTGAGCGAAAGACGCCCGTCAGCGTTCCAGCGATTAGCTGGCTAAAATCCCGCGCATCGCTCGTTAATGAGCGGATCGACTCACCGCGAAGATCGGCGTTTACCCTCCAGACCCGCCCGCCATCGTTGCTCTCATACAGGTCCCCATCCCGCTTGCCGAGAACCCAAGTGCCCGCCAGCAGATGCTCGGGTCTCCGCGGATCCACCAAGATGTGGTCGACGGCTAAATCATCGCGTTGCCCGAGACGCGCCAGGCGCTTCCACTCCTGCCCCCGATCGTGGGTCTCGTATACCCAGCCGTCCACAGTCCCGAGAAACAGATGAGCGTGGTCCTTGGCGTCTACACCAAAGCTCCGCGCGTCACCCCCAAAGGGACCAAACGAGAGCCATCCAAGCCCTGCGGCGAAGACCGGTGGACCCGCCGACCCCACAACCAGTGCAAGTCCGCAAAGTATCTGAACAAACCTACTCAAGTGGTTCCGCCTCCGCCGAGGCAGCCCCGCCGCATCGCCCAATCTCAACATCGTGTCTCAACTCTATCGCGCGCAGAGATTACCTGCAGACCAACGAAAAGGGGCTGACTGTTGAGCAGTCAGCCCCTCGGTTTATGCAGCGAGCGAATTACTTGCTGCGATGGTGGTGATGATGCGCCACAGCGTGTCGCGGCTGGGCCATGACCGTGGACTCATCCACCGAGGTGATACCTGTGGTGTCGAGAGTCGCACCGGCCGGGATCAGGGTGTTGGTGACCGTCTTGCCATCCTGCGTTCCGGTGTAGACCGAGATGCGGGAGGCATCGACGCCCTTCTCTTTGACCAGGTAGTCCTTGGTGTTGACCGCGCGCTCAGCCGCCAGCTTGGTACCGGCCTTCTCGCCGCTTGCCGCATTGCCGACCACCGCGAGCTTCGCGTCGGAGGAGCGCTGCAGGTTGAGAGAGATGTCATCCAGGCAAGCCTTGGCTTCGTTGTCCACGCGGGCCGGACGACGCTTGTCGCGATCAAAGTTGATGGAGCAGAGCTGGCTGGTGGTCGGAGCCGGCGGTGGCGGTGGTGCATTGACCGTCACGCTTGTCGTTGTCGAAGCCGTCTGTCCCTTGTCGTCGACCACATTGCAGGTGACCGTGATGGTGCCTGCTGCCGCGCCAGCGGTGCTCAGGGTTGCCGTCGAACTGCTGCCCGTCACCGATCCGGCGGTCGAGCTGTAGCTGTAGGTCAACGGCCGATTCTGGGGGCTCACGCCGTTCGCCGTAATCGTGGACGAGTCGCCAGGATTGACTGACGAAGGATTCGCCGAGCAGCTGATGGTCGGTGGCTCAAAGGCTTTGATCGTGTACGGCGCAGAGCAATCCGCCATCTGACCGGGCTTGTTGCCCTCGGAGACATGTCCCTTGGCCGTATAGCTTCCAGGCTGCGCACTCTTGGTATCAATGTTGGCGACGTTGGAGGTTCCGCTGATCGTGCCGCCGTTGCCGTCCGTGGTCCAGGTATAGTTGGCGGTCTTCTTCGGATTCAGATTCTGCGCAGTCCCTGTGATCGTGATCGGATCGCCGGGGTAGCCGCTGTCAGGAGAGGCCACGCAGGCAAGCGTCACAGGCGGCGGCGGAACGATGCTGCCGAAGTGCGTCACAATCCCGGTGCTCAACTCAGCCGCACCGATGTTGGCTCGACCGCCAAGAACGCCGGAGGTGGGAATAGTCGTCGCTGGCCCGAAGGAGGCGTGAATATAGCGGTAATCTGCCTCAAACAACCGGATCGAGAAGCGGTGGTTCAAGAAGGGCAGGTCATAATCCATTCCGCCGCCGGCCGAAACCGTCGGTCCCCACTGATACGGCTCGTGGTAGAACGGCACGCCGCTGTTGTTGGGACCGCCCAGGCGGGTTCCGCCGGCATTTGCATGTCCAAACAAGGTGAAGCCCTGGAGCGGAGCACGGAAGATCGGTCCGGCAGCACCCGTGTAGAGACCATCATTTTGCCCGTCTGGGTGGGCCGTAAACAGGATCTCCGCGCCGACATACTTGTTGAACCAGTATGCGCCGCTGCCAATCGCGCCCTCGTCCACAGACGAGTAGTTAATATTCGCGGGTTTCACCGAGCCGTGCGCGCCAAAGTACGAGTAGCCCGTAAACAGATCAAACCGTGAGGGGCTTGGCCCGGCTGGTGCCGGGGCGGCTGGTGCAGTCTGGGCGCTCAAACCTGCGGCGCCGAGACCTACTGCGCACGCAGCCAAAGCAAACCGGCCAAGGATTGACGTCGGGCGATAAACCATTTCCACTTCCTCCACAAAAAACAACCTATGAGACGTATACGTACCAACGTACGGGGTTATGTTGCACTCTGATTCGATAAAGTCTACAGCAGTTGCAACCTCGTGCAGGAACAATATGCTGAACAGCAGGCAATCGCTTCTGCCCTACTCTATAGGCGTTCGCGCTGCATCTTTGACTAGATCGAACCTGCAAAGTAACGGATGGGGTGCGGCAGCAAGACGGGAGCACATGGCCGCCCCGCCGAAGGACGCCGCCAGGCAGGCAGCCTGCGGCTTGGATGGCTCGCCGCATCTCAGTCCAGGTTTAGGGTTTTGCGAATCGTGCCACGCTCAGCCTGGATCTTTTCCTGAAGCAGAGTGATGGCATACAACAGCTGCTCCGGCCGTGGCGGGCAGCCAGGCACGTAGATGTCCACTGGAATAATCTGATTGACGCCCTGCAGAAGAGCGTAGTTGTTGAAGACCCCGCCCGACGTCGCGCATGCCCCCATGGAGATGACCCACTTCGGCTCCGGCATCTGCTCGTACAGCCGTCGAATCACCGGCGCCATCTTCTGCGAAACACGCCCGGCAATAATCATCAGGTCGCTCTGGCGGGGGGATGGCCGAAACACCTCAGCCCCAAAGCGCGCGATATCGTAGCGCGAGCCGCCCATGGACATCATCTCGATCGCGCAACATGCCAAACCAAAGGTCATGGGCCAGACAGAGTTCTTCCGTACCCAGTTGATCGCCGCATCCATCGACGCTAAAACGATGCCCTCTGGCTGATCGTAGCCCCAGTTCACCTCATTCACCTTGGCCTGGTTCTTGGCCATGCTATCGAGGTTGCCGAACATCCTTCGATCGCCCTTTTGTGGTGTCTCGGTCGGCCTCCCCGTTGCGGTGTTCTCCTGGTTCGCGGTTGTCATAGCTCCAGTATCGCCGATCCTGGCCAGATCGCGCGATCATCCCCTTACCCCGAAGCTCTCCGTTTGTAGTAACGCTGCAACAAGCGCGCAACGGCAACTTACTTTGACGAACGGCAGGCGGAGGTAGCCCACACTGCGGGCACACCGCCCAGGGTTGCCCTGAACCGGAGCCACTCCACGCGGCCCACAGTGTTGGCGGCCGTGGCGTCCGCCAATATGTGCGGCGTCGTCAGGAGATGGGTGGCGAGGAGCGATGCTGCCGGGCTCTGATCGCCCGTACCCGGCACCAGGCGCGCGTCCAAGATCTCCAGCCGCCCTTCCCGGCTCGCGTCCACCACAGCCGCAACCTCGGCCGTTTGGGCCGGCGAAGGTTGGGTTGCACTGACCGCCTCGTCGTAGGCTCGCCTGGCCCTCGCGAACTGGCCCGGGCTCTGCAGATAGCGAAAGCTCCTCGGGTTCCAGCCAATCACATCCTGTGCCCGGAATCCAAAGTCCGTCGTCAGCAGCAGGGGGTTGACTGACCGGAACGGCAGCGTGGCGACTTCGGCGAAGTCTGGCCCCGGCACCGCGCGGTGGAGCGGCTCAATCCGCACCACCCAACCCTGCCGGGTCGGATCGAGGACGAACTCCAACCCTCCACCGAACGGCTGGGTGAACCTCTGCCCTGCCGCGACCTCGCCCACAATCACTGTCGGGCAACCGCGCCTTAAAGCGCCGGCCCAGGTTGGCTGCGCGCACGCCATCGCGACCGTGACCAGCAGGACTTTAGACCATCGCACTGGCTGTTGCCGCCTCCCACAGCGCTTCAACCAGAGACTCTGCCTCTGCCTCGCTTAGCTTGTTGCCCCCGCGTGTCAGGTAGAAGACGTCGATGGCCGTCTCTCCTTCTGTGTCGATCAGCGCTACTTCGATATTGCAGCCATGCTCGGCGATCGCGAGGCTGAGCGTCCGCAGAAGCCCCGGCGAGTCATCCATCACGACCTCCAAGAGCGTGCTGTGAGCCGAGGCTGTCTCCTGAACAACAAATCTCGGCTCGGCGGAGGCCTTCTGGAGCCTTCGCCGCGCCCCCTGCTTTCGTCCCTGAAGCAGGCGCTCCGCGGAGGCCCGGCCTTGCACCACGTCTCGGATCGACTGCACAAACCGATCCCGCTCCGACGGATTAAGCTCCAATGTCCGGAAGTTGTCGGTGAACCGAAAGCTGTCGACCACAACGCCGCGTCCGTTTGCGAAACCCTCCGCCGTAACGATGTTCATTCCCCAGGCAGCCAGAACCCCAGCCACATCCGCAAAGAGCGACTCCCGATCCTGCGTCAGCAACACAACCTCGCTCAGCGTCGCTCCGTAGCGAAACTCAATCTGCACGGGATCGATCTCCAGGCGCTCCGCCATCCGGAGGTGCCCGGCAATCTGCTCTGCCGTTCGCGTACGCACATAGCGCTCAGGAAATCCGGGCAGATAGGCCGCGATCTCCTCTTCGCTACCCGCGACCTGTTCTTTCAACCGCCGCACCAGCTCCGCATCTCCCGCTCCCACCCGCTCATCGTCCACAGTTCGGTTCAGGTGGTTCGCCGTTAACATATAGAGCCGGTACAGGTTTTCGGCCTTCCAGGGCGTCAGCGCATCGGGGTGCACGGCGTGTAGGTCCGCATACGTGAAGAGCGTCAGCATGCGCAGCATCTCCGCTGTCTTCACCACGCCAGCAAACTCCCGTACCGTCTCCGTGGCAAAGATGTCTCGGCGAAGCGCCGCCGACATCTCCAGATGGTGCTGCACAAGGCTCACCACCGTCATGCGTTCCTCCGCTCCCAATTCCAGCCGGCGCAGCAACCCCTCGGTCAGCCGTGCGCTCTCCGTTGTGTGCTCGCCCGTACTCCTCCCCTTGCCCGTGTCGTGCATCAGCACAGCCAGGTAGAGCATCTCCGGCTGCGGCAGCTCATGGAGCAACTGAGCCAGTCGCAAGGCCCAACCAGCCTCCGCCGACCGGTCGCGCTCCGCCAGCCGATGCAGTACATCCATTGCTACAAACGTATGCTCGTCCACGGTGTAGCGGTGATACGCATCGCGGATTACCAGAGCATCGATGCCGTGAAACTCAGGGATCAGCAGATCCAGCAGACCAACTGCATGCATGCTGCGCAGAGCCGCGGCAGCGTGCCGGCCCAACAGAATGGAGCGCAGACCTTGCCAGGTCGCGGGCCCCTGCTCCAGGCGTTCGGCCAGGCGCGGCAGACTGGCCCCCAGGTCCGATTCCAGCCGCGGCGAGGGCAGCGTTCCCGTCTCGGCCACCGCCGCATACAACGCCATTACCGCCGTTGCATCGCTTGCCGCTTCAGCGGCTCTTCCCTCCGCCGTCAAGGTCGCCCGACCCTCTCGCGCCTCGAACCCGGTCGGCCAGGTGCGGTCACGCCGACTCGGCCCCACACGCCGCAGCACCTGCTTGACGCTTCGCCGACGCTTCGCGACAGCCATCGCCGCCTCCACAGCCCGGTCCACCACGCGGGCATTGCGGAAGTAGATTCGCATCCAATACGCGGCATCCATCCCAGCCACGTTCTCCACCAACGCCTCCGTTACCCCAACCCGCTCCTCCGCAGCCTCGTCCTGCACGGGCCAATCCAGCACGTTGTCGTCCCGCTCATGGCGGAGGTGGAGAAAACAGCGCACCTCCGTCAGGAACTCCACCGCCGCGTCGAACTCCGCCTGGCTTCCCGAAGCCCACTCCGTGCCAAACTCCTCGGCAGCTTCCATGGTGCGCAGCCATCGACAGACATGCACATCGCGCAGGCCGCCCGGGCACTCCTTCACATTCGGCTCAAGGTGGAATGGGGTGTTGCCGAACTTTGCATGCCGGCTGCGCGTCAGATCCGCCAGGCCGCGCGCCATTACCCGGGTCCCCTTTGCCAGCGCGCTACGGATGCTCTCCTCGGCCTCGCGAGCCACCTCCGAGATCTCCGACAGCAGCCGCCGATCCACCAACGAGAGCGAAAACTCCAGGTTCGTCGTTTGCACGCGATTCAGATCGTCGACGCGCCTCGTCACGGGAGAGAACCTGGTGCCCGCATCCCACATCCGCTGCGCCACACGGCGTATCGCGGTCTTCGCCGCTGCCTCTTCCACCCCCGGCGAGACCGCAAACAGCAGATCAACATCGGAGTAGGGAAAGAGCTCCCGCCGGCCATACCCTCCCGTGGTCAAAAGCGCGATTCCCTGCCGTAACTCCGGCAGACCCTCTGTCGCATCAGCCCAGAAGGTCAGCACAAGTTTGTCCACGGAGTCAGCACGTTCGCGCACCATCTCCGGACCGCTGATCCTCCCGGTCAGAAACGCGGCTCGGTGCTCGACCATCACGTGCGCGTAGCGCTCGTGTGCCGTCTCTGCGGGGCCTCTCTCGCCACTCATACCCTCAGCCTCCCAGCGTCTGCATCACTGCCAGCGGAGGCTAGAGCGCCGTCTCGCCACGCTCGTCGTTTCGGATCCGCACAACCTCGTCAATCCGAGATACAAAGATCTTTCCATCGCCGATCTTGCCCGTCCGCGCGGCGGAGGCAATGGCCTGGACCGCCCGATCCACCATCTCGTCGGCTACCACCGTCTCCAACTTCACCTTGGGCAGCAGGTCCACTGAATACTCCCGTCCGCGGTAGAACTCGGTGTGGCCACGCTGTCGACCATGCCCACGCGCCTCCACAATCGTCATCCCCTCGACTCCGATCTCCACCAGTGCATCTTTCACCGCGTCCAGCTTGGACGGCTGAATGATTGCTTCGATCTTCTGCATCGCTCTCCCATCCTCCGCGCTTCCGCGCTGGTTACGTCACAGGTCCCATTGAGATGATCGCTGCGCCACTTAGTGCGCCCACTCGTAGCCGTCTTCGCCATGCTGCGTCAGGTCCAGACCCTCGCGCTCCGTCTCCTCATTCACGCGCAAACCGATCAGCTTGTCCACCACAAACAGAAGCACCAGCGTCCCTACGATAGAGAGCGTCCACGCCACGGCGATTCCGACCGCCTGGTTTAAAAGCTGCCGCCCGTTGCCCTCCAACAGACCCAGCGGCTTGCCCGCGCCGAAGATCGGGTTGATCGCCTTGCTGGCGAAGACACCCGTCAGCAGCGCACCGATCGTTCCCCCGGCGCCGTGCACGCCAAAGGCGTCCAGTGAGTCGTCGTACCCAAAGATGTTCTTTACCTTAACCACCATGAAGTAGCAGAACACACCGGTAATCAGGCCAATCCACAGTCCATTGATGGGCGTTACGAACCCCGCCGCAGGCGTAATGCCCACCAGGCCGGCAACCGCGCCGGAGATCGCGCCCAGCGCCGAAACCTTGCCCTGCCGCAGCCACTCCGCCGCGCCCCAGCCGATGGCCGCCGCAGCCGCGCCGAAGTGTGTGGCCACAAAGGCCGAGGTCGCCAACGTGCCCGCGCCCAGCGCCGATCCGGCGTTGAACCCAAACCATCCCACCCACAACAGGCAGGCCCCAATAAAGCTAAGCACCACCGAGTGCGGCGGCATCGGCGTTTGGGGGTAGCCCACCCGCTTGCCCAGGTAGAGCGCGGTCACCAGCGCAGACACCCCACTGGTCACGTGAACCACGGTCCCCCCTGCAAAGTCCAGGCACGGAAACCTGCCGCCCAGCGACGCATTCAGCAGACCGTGCTTGCCCCACACCATGTGCGCCATCGGGCTATAGACAAACAGGGCCCACAGCACCAGAAAGACCAGCATGCCCGAAAACTTCATCCGTTCCGCAAACGCACCGGTGATCAACGCCGGCGTGATAATCGCAAACATCAGTTGGTACACCATAAAGGTCTGAAACGGGATCGTCGCCGCATATGTCTTATCCGGCTCCAAACCCACGCCATGGAGAAAGACGTGATGGAAGCCGCCGATCACCGCATTCGCATCCCCAAATGCCAGCGAAAAGGTCACCAACGCCCAGAGAACCGTAATCACAGCCATCATGGCAAAGGTCTGCATCATCGTTGCCAGCACGTTCTTTCGTCGCACCAGACCGCCATAAAACAGCGCCAGCCCCGGCCCGCTCATCATCAGCACCAGCGCCGCACTTACCAGCATCCAGCCGTTGTCGCCAGCCGTCTGCGCCGCCGCGATCGCCGTGGCATTGTCGCCTGCCTGCCTTTCCAGCGCGGCGAGGCGGTCCGTCTGTGCGGTCGCCGGCATCTGTCCCAGGGCCGCCGGCCCAACCAGAACCACCCCAGTCACCAACAAGATCCCCACAAGCATCCAAATCCGGAGCCGCAACCAACGCATAGCGAAGCCGCCTCAATCAAGGACTGACGAAGACACTTCGGAGGCGGAAGATCGCAGCGGAAGGGCGCGGATGATCCCCTCGGACGCAGGCAACCCCCGCGCGCAACTCCTATATGTCTCTTCGTTGTGCGCTTACTCTACACGCTGTGACCGGCAAACAAAAGTTATCTCCCCACGCCGCCCTATCTTCCGATTCCCCCTCCCCCTATCCGGGAGCGCCGGTAGACGGCCTCCGACCCCTCTGACACAATGAGAACCGTACAGCGCACACGTTCGCGCGCCACTGAGCAACTCCCCGCAACCCCCGGAGCACACATGAGCACAGTCAAGATTGGAAGCAAACAGGTTGGTGACGGCCAGCCCTGCATGGTCATCGCCGAGATTGGAATCAATCACAACGGCGACATCGATTTGGCGAAGCGCCTCATCTCGGTCGCCGTGGCAGCAGGCTGCGATATGGTCAAGTTCCAAAAGCGCACAGTCGAGATCGTCTATACCGAAAAGGAACTTGCGCAGCCTCGTCCCAATCCCTTCGGCGACACCAATGGCGACCTCAAGCGAGGCCTCGAGTTCGGCAAAGACGACTACGACGAGATCGCCAGCTTCTGTAAGCAGGTCAAAATTCCGTGGATGGTCTCACCCTGGGACGAACCCTCGGTCGATTTCATGGAGCAATTCAACACCCCCGTCTACAAGATTGCCTCTGCCTCCCTCACTGACGACAACCTCCTCAAGCACGTCCGTGCCACCGGCAAGCCCATCATCGCCTCCACCGGCATGAGCACCTATGACGAGATCGACCACGCCGTCGACGTACTCGGCAAAGAAAACCTCATCCTTATGCACACCACCTCCACCTACCCGGCCAAGTATGAGCAGCTCAACCTCCGCGCCATCCCGGAGATGCACGCGCGCTACGGCGTCCCCGTCGGCTACTCCGGCCATGAGACCGGCATTCCCACCACCGTCGCCGCCGCCGTCCTCGGCGCCTGCGCGGTCGAGCGCCACATCACCATGGATCGCGCCATGTGGGGCTCCGACCAGGCCGCCTCGCTTGAGCCCAACGGCATCTCCCGCCTCGTCCGCGACATCCGCCTCTGCGAGCAGTCCATGGGCGACGGCGTCAAGCGCGTCTACGAGGAGGAGATCCCCGTCATGAAGAAGCTCCGCCGCGTGGGCGCCGCCGTCACCGCCTGATGCCCAGCCCCGCGCAACGCATCGATGGCCTGGACACCCTCCAGGCCATCGCCTTTGACGTCGACGGCGTCCTCACCGACGGCCGCCTCACCTGGTCCCCCACCGGTGAGGAGTTCAAAACGTTTCACTTCACCGACATCATGGGCATCTCGCTCGCCCGCCGCCTCGGCCTCAAGCTCGCCCTCATCTCCGGCGAGCCCTCGCCCCATGTCTCCCGCTACGCCGAAAAGCTAAAGATGCACTTCGTCCGCAAGGGCTGCCGCGACAAGGCCACCGCCGTCGGGGACTTTGCCGCTGAGTTCAAAATCCCCTTCGAACACATCTGCTTCTTCGGCGACGACGTCAACGACCTCTTCGCCATGGAGCTCACCGGCCACTGCGCCTGCCCGGCTGACGCCGCCGCGGAAGTTCAGGACTACGTCTCCCGCCGCGGCTTTCGCAGCACCCGCTCCGGCGGCCATGGCGCCGTCCGCGAATACACAGACGCCATCCTCCGCGCCCGCAATCTTCGCGGGCAGGAAGTCTTCACCTGGCGCCCACCCGAATAGCCGCGCGCCATTCCGGCACAATCGCCCTCATCGCTCCACCCTCCCCACCCGATAGCATAGGACCCGACATGAAGCTCTCCGACTACGTGCTCAAATTCGTTGCCGACCTCGGCATCAAAGACCTCTTCCTCGTCACCGGCGGCGGCGCCATGCACCTCAATCAATCGCTCGCCTCCGAGACCCGCATCCGCCCCGTCTGCAACTCGCATGAGCAGGCCTCCGCCATCTGCGCCGAGGGCTACGCTAAGGCCACCAACGGCCTGGGCGTCTGCATGGTCACCACCGGCCCCGGCGGCACCAACGCCGTCACCGGCGTCGCCGGCGCCTGGCTCGACTCCACCCCCACCCTCTACATCTCCGGCCAGGTCAAGCGACCCGACCGCATGTTCGACGCCCTCACCGGCAAGCCCCTCGGCATGCGCCAACTCGGCGTCCAGGAGGTCGACATCTGCTCCATCGTCGCCCCCATCACCAAATACGCCGTCACCGTCCTCGAGCCCACCGACATCCGCTACCACCTCGAAAAAGCCGTCTTCCTCGCCCTCAACGGCCGCCCCGGCCCCGTCTGGATCGACATCCCGCTCGACGTCCAGGCCAGCCCCATCGATGAGACCACCCTCCGTGCATTTGATCCCAAGGAGCTCACCGGCCTGTCGAACCTCACCGGCACCTCCAACATCCCCACCGAGGTCGCCCGCTTCATCGAAGAGTTCAACAAGTCCGAGCGACCCCTGCTCTTCGCCGGCAACGGCATCCGCCTCGCCCGCGCCGAGGCCGAGTTCGAAGAGCTCCGCAAATACCTCGGTGTCCCCACCGTCGCCACCTGGTGCGCCGCAGATCTCGTCCCCTCCGACGACCCCACCTACGTCGGCCGCCCCGGCTCCGTAGCCGCACGCGGTGCCAACTTCGCCCTGCAAAACTGCGACCTCCTCCTCGCCATCGGCGTCCGCCTCGACTTCGCCATCACCGGCTATGCCCCGCAGAACCTCGCCCGCGAAGCCCACAAGGTCGCCGTCGATATCGACCCAGCCGAGTTACAAAAGCTGCACCCCTACCTCCAGCAGCCCGTCTGCGCCGACGCCAAGGCCTTCCTCACCGAACTCCTCAAGCACAAGGACCAGCTCAAGCCTCGCGACCTCAAGCCCTGGCTCGCCCGCTGCGCCGACTGGAAGACCCGCTACCCCGTCGTCACCGACGAGCACCGCAAGCCCGAAGGCCTCGTCTCTATCTTCAACCTCGCCGAAGTCCTCGGCACCGAGGTCAAACCCGAAGACCGCCTCGTCGTCGGCAACTCCGGCTCCGGCATCGAAATCTACCTCCTCGCCTGCCCCACCCTCCACTCCCAGCGCCTCTTTCACACCGCCGGCCTCGGCTCCATGGGCTACGCCATCCCCATGGCCATCGCCGTCTCCGTCGCCAACCCCGGCCGCGAGGTCATCGCCGTCGACGGCGACGGCGGCTTCATGTTCAACATCCAGGAGCTCGAAACCATCCACCGTCTCAACCTTCCCATCAAGTTCTTCGTCCTGAACAACGATGGGTACAGCTCCATCCGCGCCTCCCAGACCGCCTACTTCCAGAAGCCCTCCATCGGCGCCGATCGCAACACCGGCCTCACCATCCCCAACCTTTCGGACGTCGGCCAGGCCTTCAAACTCTCCACCCACGTCATCAAAGATCAAACCGACCTCCGCGCCGAAGTCCGCAAAGTCCTCGACACCCCCGGCCCCGTCCTCTGCGACGTCAACGTCCTCCCCGACGAAGTCCGCGCCCCACGCCTCCAGTCCTACCAAAAACCCGACGGCTCCTTCGTCTCCAAACCCCTCGAAGACCTCTTCCCCTTCCTCCCCCGCGAAGAGTTCCTCGCCAACATGATCATCGCCCCCCTGCCGGAGTAAGCACAGCAACATCTCCCTCACCGTTTGTCTGACACGGTTACAAGGTAGAGATCGCTGTCGTCGAAACCCGGTTCGATTCTCCCTCTCCATGCTACGGTGGCGCCGCGCTCCACCAAGGACCGCAGCAGCCACTCGGTACTGTCGGCAGGGTTAGCCACCAACCAAAACCTCGGATGCGTTACGACAAATTCTCGGGCCCGCTCTCCACGGGAGGGCAGCCCAAGAATGCGGGCTATCTTGTCCTCGTTCTCAAACAGCGTATATCCGGAGATCCGCTGCGCCTCCCCTCGGTCGGTCAGGTAGACCACTCGTTCCGCCAGGTCTTGCGGCTCGCGATCCGACATCTCCGTAAACGTCATTGGGTTCGCAGTCACGATCGGCAAGGACCGGTCAAGCGATGCGAGCGCAATGCGCTCCGGCCCACCTCTCTCCCGCACCGCGTCACTTGCCACCTGCGCCAACGTGGTGACCAAGAACAGCATCAGCAGGAGCGGCCCAGTCACCTCGAGATTCGGCAGCCTCCGGTACAGCATCCAGGGGATCAACCCGGCAAACCCTATGACGGAACACGCACTGTAACGCTCCCAATACTGCAGCCGAAGAGCCGCGGCTACGAGCATCAGCACCACCGGAACGCATACAAGCCCCAGGTATAGCGAGCCCTCCACCAAGTTGAGCCGCTGTGGTCGCGCCCCAAGCCGCCGTACCGCCGGCGATCTCCGACCCGGCCAAAGATACGCGCCAGCGATGATCGCCACGCTCACCAGAAAAAACACTTGGGTGACCTGGGCGTTGTACATCGCTGCCGCCCAGCCAAGAGTCGGAATCTGGCTTGAAGGAAATCCGTTCGCGGCAAGGTGCCGCACCTGGTACAGAAAACAAGCGCCGATGCCTACGGGCAGAAAGAGCGCCAACACCATCCACGCATCCACTCGTCGTCGCCGCCACGCACGCACGCCTTCCGCCAGAGCAAATGCACCCAGCGAGGCGATTCCAATCAGTTGATCGCTGATCATCAGCGTGCTCAGGGCAAAGACCACCAGCCTTCGCCACCCCCGGCCGCCACCCTCCACCGCCGCCCACAGATAGGCCGCGAGCAGCAGTGTCAGCAACGCCATCCAAAGCATGTACGGCCGGTCCGACCAGAAGAACGCCGACACTGGCCCGGTCCACAGGACTGCCGCCGACACCACGCCCAGCACGCTGCCCAGCCTACGCGATGTCAACAAGAACAGCGTTGCCGTCGCGACCGCTCCCGCTACCATGCTCGGCACCCGCGATGTCAGCCAGATAGGGCCAGGGAGGTGCAGTCCCGCGCGCACCAGAAGATAATGCAGCGGAGGGTGCAGATCGATCTCGCGTGCCATGGCCCACATCCTTCGCAGGGTCGGCGCCCTCGCGATATGCACGGTGTAGATCTCATCTCCGGTAAGCGGATGCGCATGCGCCTCAAGCAGCACAACTGGCATATACAAGAGCAGCAACAATCCCAAAGCTCGCAAACGATGAGATTCCAGCCGATCGCCGATCCACGACAGACCCTGTCTCGCGCCCTCTCGCAGCCTGTTGAGCACGCTTGCAGCAGCACGCGGAACTCTCGCTCCGTCCTCTCTCGCCAACAAACAGCCTCCTCATTCCGCCGATGTATCCTGAGGGCCGGAAGTCCTCCCCATCTATGACGGTAAACGCTCCTCACCGAACCTTCGGCATCATGCAGGGCCGCCTCTCCCCTCCGGAAGACGGCCGCTTCCAATCCTTTCCCCGCTCCGCCTGGCGCGACGAGATCCCCCGCGCCCGCGAGGCCGGCCTCGACTACATCGAGTGGATCCACGACGACTTCGACCAGGGCGCCAACCCAATCTTCACCCCAGAAGGTCGCGCCGAACTCGCCGCCCTCAAGCAGCAGCACGGCATCGCCACCCCCGCCCTCTGCGGCGACTGGTTCATGGACTTTCCCCTCATCCGCTGCACCGAGGCCGAGCGCAACGCCCGCGAGCAGCACCTCCACGACCTCCTCCCCATCGCCCGCGCCATCGGCGCCCAACGCATCGTCCTCCCCTTCGTCGACAACTCCAGCATGAAGACCGAAGGGGAGCAGCAGCAGGTCCTCGCCCTCCTTCGCCGCGCCCTTCCCCTCGCCGAACAGCACGGCGTCGAACTCCACCTCGAAGCCGACTTCAACCCCGCGGATTTTGCCGGCTTCCTCGCCCAAATCCCCCACCCCTTCCTCAAGGTCAACTGGGACTCCGGCAACTCCTCCGGCCTCGGCTACATCGCCCACGAAGAGTTCGCCGCCTACGGCGACCGCCTCGGCTCCGTCCACATCAAAGACCGCTTCCGCAAGCCCGAGGGCGGCATCGAAACCCGCCCCCTCGGCACCGGCTCCGCCGACTTCGACGACGTCTTCCGCTCCCTCCGCCGGCTCAACTACACCGGCGGCCTTACCCTACAGGTCGCCCGCGGCACCCCCGGCGACGAAGTCGCCTTCATCCGCACACAACTCGCCTTCCTCCAGCGCTATATGGCAACCTAACAAGCAGGAGACCAAGATGTCCCTCAACACCGTCTCGCTCAACGGCATTGACGACGACCTCCAGCGTAGGGCCGAAGAGATCTTCCGCGCCGAAGGCCGCACCGCAGCAGAGGTCTACAGCACGCTTCTGCTCCGTACCGTGGAGCAGCAGCACACACCCAGCCTCCTCTTTGAACCTAATCAAGAGACCACCGAGGCAATGCGGGAGCTGGACTCAGGGGGTGGCAGCGCTTTCTCTTCCGTCCACGCCTTGATGCATGATCTCAATGCGGACGATTAGACGATCGACACGCTTCAAAAAGGACTTCAAGCGCCTCATCCATGGCCAGTTTGGTCCGGCGCTCCTCAACGATCTGCCCCCTGTCCTGGCCCTGCTCTCCGAGGATCTGCCGCTTCCTCCAAGCGCACGAGACCACTCCCTCACCGGCGACAAATTCGCCTACCGAGACTGCCACATAAAACCCGACCTGATTCTCCTCTATCGCAAGTTGGGTGAGACCGAATTGCTTCTTGCACGCCTCGGCACTCACAGCGAACTAGGTCTATAAACCGGAGCCCCATGCCCCTCACCGCCCAAGATCTCGCCCGCACCCAGCTGTTCTCCCTCGAAGGCAAGACCGCCGTCCTCACCGGAGCCTCCGGCTTCCTCGGCCGCACCTTCGCCCTCGCCCTGCTCGCCAACGGCGCTCGCGTCCTCGCCCTCGGCCGCTCCGATCGCCTCCAATCCGAAGCCGCCAAATGGGCCAACGACTTCGGCTCCGAAAAGATCGCTGTCCACCAGATCGACATGTACGACCAGGAAGCCCTCAACACCCTCTGCGACCGCATCGCCGCCGACGAACCCTCCATCGACATCCTCATCAACAACGCCCACGAGCTCGGCGCAGCCACCGGCTTCAACATCCCCGAGGGCTCGCTCGAAAACTCCACCTTCGACCAGTGGCAGCGCAACCTCCAGGGCGGCGTCTACTGGGCCGTCCAAACCACCCAACGCCTCGGTCTCCGCATGAAAGAAGCCCAGCGCGGCTCCATCATTAACATCGCCACCATGTACGCCACCGTCGCCCCCCGCCCCCAGCTCTACGCGGGCACTCCCTCACTCAACCCCCCCGGCTACAGCGCCTCCAAGGCCGCCCTCCTCGCCTTCACCCGCTACACCGCCTCCTTCTGGGGCGCATCCGGCGTCCGCGCCAACTGCATCTCCCCCGGCCCCTTCTCGAACACAGAAGACGCCACAGAAAACGCCGTCGCGGAAGACTCCCCCTTTGTCCAGCGCCTCAAGGGCTACACCGTCCTCAACCGCATCGGCCGCCCCCTCGAGCTCTGCGGCGCCCTCCTCTTCCTCGCCTCCGACGCCAGCACCTACGTCACCGGCCAGAATCTTCTCGTCGACGGTGGCTGGACCGCCGTCTAGGCCCAGCCACCACCCGCACGCCGTGTTGCCTACGCCACGCCCTTCCCGCCCGTCGCGCCATAGATCTCGCCCGTCAGATAGCTCCCCTCTTGCGAGGCCAGCAGCACATACACCGGCGCAATCTCCACCGGCTGTCCCGGCCTTCCAAAGGGCACCGACTTCCCCATCTCACTCACCTTCTCCGGCGGCTGTCCCGTCGGCTGTATTGGGGTCCAAAACGGTCCCGGCGCCACCCCATTGATGCGCACACCCTTCTCCATCAGCTGCTTCACCATGCCCTTCGTAAACGCCGTAATCGCCGCCTTGGTCATCGCATAGTCCACCACGCCCGCGCTCGGCTCAAAGCTCTGGATCGACGTCGTGTTGATCACCGCCGCCCCTGGCTTCAACACCTCCATCGCCGCCTTGGTGATCCAGAACAACGCATACACATTCGTCTTCATCACCTTGTCGAAGGCCTCCGTGCTCTCCTTCGTCAGGTCGTCGTGCGTCATCATCGTCCCCGCGTTGTTCACCAGAATGTCCAGCCCGCCAAGCTCCTTTTGCGCCTTCGCCACCAGCTCCTTGCAGAAGCTCTCCTCCGAAATATCTCCAGGCAGCGCCACCGCCTTGACGCCCGAGCCCTCGATCAGCTTCACAACCTCCTTCGCGTCGGCCTCTTCGCTCGGTAGGTAGCCGATCGCCACATCCGCGCCTTCCCGCGCAAAGGCAATCGCCACCGCGCGCCCAATCCCCGAGTCCGCCCCGGTCACCAGCGCCTTGCGCCCCTTCAGCTTGCCCGCGCCCACATAACTCGTCTCGCCACAGTCCGGCACCGGGTCCATCTTCTTCTGCTCTCCAGGCTGTGCCTGGTGCTGCTCCCCAAACGGCGGCTGCGGGTACTGTGTACGCGGATCCTGCATCTCCAAACGACTGTCAGACATAAACCCTCCGACCCGTTCAGATGCACGCCGAACAGCCCCCACCACCTCGCATCGAGCTCCCGCGCGCTCCATCCCGTTTCGCCCCACGCAAAACTCTTTCCACCGGCAGTTCACCGCCGCGTCAACCTCCCCGCTCTACACTGGCAAGGAATGAACCTCCACCTCTCCGACCAGGTCTGCTTCATCGCCGGCTCCTCCCGTGGCATCGGCCGCGCCATCGCCGCCGCGCTTCTCGCCGAAGGCGCCCGCATCGTCCTCACCGGCCGCGATCCCGACTCCCTCCACCGCACCCACGACGAGCTCGGCGAGCTCTGCGGCGACCGCCACCGACTCTTCTCCATCTCCGGCAACTTCAACCTCCCCGAAACCATCGAGGACGCCTTCAACCTCACGGTCAGCCACTTCGGCCAGCTCGATCACCTCATCGCCAACCTCGGCACCGGCTCCGGCAAACCTGGTTGGCAGCAGGACGAGGCCGAGTGGCTCCGCCTCTTTGAAGCCAACTTCTTCGCCTCCGTCCGCCTCGCCCAATTCGCCATCCCCCACCTCCAGCAGCGCGCCGCGCTCGACACCACCCCAGTCGCACCCGCCACGTCCATCACCTTCATCTCCTCCATCACCGCCGTCGAAGCCACACCCGCCCCTCTCCCCTACTCCGCCGCCAAAGCCGCCCTTACCAACTACGCCAAAAACCTCTCCCGCCTCACCGCTCCCCTCGGCATCCGGGTCAACACCGTCTGCCCCGGCAACATCCTCTTCCCTGGCGGCTCCTGGGAGCGCCACCTCGCCAACCGCCCCGAGGCCGTCGCCTCCATGCTCGCCACCGAAGTCCCCCAAAACCGCTTCGGCGCACCCGACGAGATCGCCTCCCTCGTCGCCTGGCTCACCAGCCCCGCCGCCGCCTTCGTCACCGGCAGCACCTTTGTCGCAGACGGCGGCCAAACCCGCTCCATCTAGCCTCGCGTCGATTACACATGCCGATTGGATCGTCGCGCTCGATACGCCTGTCGCACATCTTTCAGGTAGCCAACACGATTCGTCGCGTCGAAGCAACAGGCCGGTCATCTTCCACGATCAACCCACAGTGTGCGCCCCGTCGCAACAAGGAGATGAACATGAAACTTTCACGGCTGACTGCAGCAACCTGCCTGCTCGGCACCCTTACGCTCGCGCCCGCCTTCGCCCATGCGCAAACCGCTACCGACAAAGACAAGCAGTTCCTCAAGGACACCGCCGAAGACTCCAACTACGAGATCAAGACCGGCCAGCTTGCACTGCAGAAGAGCAGCAGCGCGGACGTCAAGCAGTACGCCACCATGATCATCCACGATCACACCCAAAGGCCTCATCAAGGGCAACGCAGAAAGCGTCGAGGCAGGCAAATCCGAGGCCGCCGCAACTACCGTTCCCGCCATAAAGCGCCTCGCCGAGCACCGGGTCGCCCTCGACACCAAGCACACCGAAAAGGCCAACCAACTCGCCCAGGCCCACGGCGTCGCTGCAAACCAGTAACTCCACCCCACTCCGCCCCACCTTCATCGCCAACCACACCCAAACCGCCCCCCTCTAGCCGTCATCCTCCACCACGACTTCCCAAAAGTGACGACAACGGCGTTTAGCTGGACCAACATTTTGGTTATTCCGGAGCGGCCATGCGCAATGCACGCAAGTTGCTGCTCACCGTGGCTTTCTTTACTGCGCTGCTATGTGCGGCAGCACCTCGGACAGCGGTGGGTCAGGCCGCTGACCTCGGGTGCGGCCTCCATGCCAATTCTCTCCATGGGCTCTATGAACATCTGGAAGGTGATGAGCATCGAGACTTGAAGGGGGTCGTCGTCCTCTGCGATGGAAAACGCGTGAGCGAAGCCTACTTCAACGGTGATACCGTGGAGACTTTGCACGACATACGTTCGGCCACCAAGAGCATTACAGCTACCCTTATGGGCATCGCAATTCAGAGAGGGCTGGTCCATAGCGTGAACGATTCAATCGAGGTAGCCGAAACAACCGTTCCCGCCGTGAAGCGCCTCGCCGAGCATCAGGTTGCCCTTGATACCAAGCACACCGAAAAAGCCAACCAACTTGCCCAGGCCCACGGCGTCGACGTCAAGCAGTAGCTCAGTCCGGATGGTCGCCCACCTGCCCAGATCGCGCGCTGCTCTGCGATACTGTCCCTAGCCATGGCGACCCTCCCTAATCGCGCCCACACCCTCTTCGATCTCACCAGCCGCGTCCATTAATCCCGCTAAGTCGCACTCCTCGCCGTCATCACCGGCGGCGCGGGTCTGCTCGGCTACCATCATGCCACCATCCTCGCCGCCGCCGGCGCCCACGTCGTCCTGCTCGATCTCGCCCACGCCAGCCCCGGACTCCGCGCCGACCAGATCCAGGCCGCACACCACGCGCAGGCCGGCTCCGAAGCCCTCGGTCTCGCCGTCGACATCACCAACGAGGCCTCGCTTCTAGAAGCCCGTGACAAGGTCCTCGACCGCTTCGGCCGCGTCGATATCCTGATCAACAACGCCGCCAACAACCCCAAGGTTGAAGACACCAAACCCGGCCAGCAGTGGTCTCGCCTGGAGAACTTCCCCCTCGACGTCTGGAATGCCGACATCGCCGTCGGCCTCACCGGCGCCTTCCTCTGCTCGCGCATCTTCGGCGCCGAGATGGTCAAGCAAGGCGGCGGCGTCATCCTCAACGTCGCCTCCGACCTCGGCGTCATCGCCCCCGACCAGCGCCTCTACCGCAAAGAGGGCCTCCCCGAGCACCAGCAGCCCGTCAAGCCCGTCACCTACTCCGTCGTCAAAACCGCCCTCATTGGCCTCACCCGCTATCTCTCCACCTACTGGACCGCGCACAACATCCGCGTCAACGCCATCTCCCCCGGAGGCGTCTTCAACGGCCAGCCCACAGAGTTCACCGACAAGCTCCACCCCCTCATCCCCATGGCCCGCATGGCCCACAAAGACGAATACCAGGGAGCCATCCTCTTCCTCTGCTCCGACGCCAGCTCCTACATGACCGGCCAAAATCTCATCGTGGACGGCGGCCGCAGTGTCCTCTAGCAAACTCCACCCGACCGACGTGGAGCCCGCGGAGATCCACCCGCGCCACCCACCCGTTGTCCCCATCCCGCAGAACCCCGAGATCCCCACCCGCCGTCTCCGCCGGCTCGTCCGCCGCCTGCCCAAAGGCCAGTTCTTCCGCTATCTCGCCGTCGGCATCTTCAATACCGTCTGGGGCTATCTCTCCTTCGCCGCCTTCCTCTTTCTCTTCTCCCATCTCCTCCCGCAGCACGTCCTCTATCTCGCCGTCGTCGTCGCCTCCCTCGTCTCCACCCCATCAACATCACCGTCGCCTACTTCGGTTACAAATTCTTCGTCTTCCGCACGCAGGGCAACTACCTCGTCGAGTGGCTCCGCTGCTTCGCCGTCTACGGCCTCGGCATGCTCCCCGGCCTGCTTATTCTCTCCGCCCTCACCCGCCTCCTCCAGACCCTTCTCCACACCCATCGCGCGCCCCTCGTGGCCCAGCTCGACCGCATGCAGCTCGCCGTCGCCGGCCACCCCGCCCTCGTCTCCCTCCTGCACCACGCCTCAGACTCCCGCGCCGCCGCAGGCTACATCGCCGGAGCCCTCGTCATGGGCTTCACCACGGTCTCCTCGTTCGTCGGCCACCGCAAGTTCTCCTTCAAGCCCAAGCGCTCCACCCCCTAGCCCATGCCCCTCCAACCCACACCCCGCGTCCTCGTTGTCGGCGCAGCCGGCCAGGTCGGCACCCAACTCTGCAATCTCCTCGGCCCCACCCGCGCCCTCGCCGCCGGCCGCTCCCCCGCTGCCCCGCCCCACCTCGCCGACATCCCCTGGCTCCAACTCGACCTCGCCCACCTCGACCCCACCGCCGCCACCCAAAGCATCACCCTCGCCCAGCCCCTCTCCGCCGTCCTCTGCGTCGCCGGCGCCACCGACGTCGACCGCTGCCAGCGCGAGCCCGCCTGGGCCGCCGCCGTCAACACCCTCGGCCCCGCCGCCCTCGCCCGCGCCACCCCCGCCCACATCCCCTTCGTCTTCTTCTCCACCGAGTACGTCTTCCCCGGCACCCCCGCGAACCCCGGCCCCTACACCGAGTCCAGCCCCACCGAAGCCCTTTCTGTCTACGGCCAATCCAAACTCCAGGGCGAAGCCCTCATCCTTAACCACAGGCCCGACGCCCTCATCCTCCGCACCACCGTCGTCTACGGCCCAGACCCCGCCCAAAAAAACTTCCTCTACTTTCTCCACCGTGAGCTCTCCGCCGGCTGCCCCGTCCGCATCGTCGACGACCAAATCTCCACCCCCACCTGCAACGACGACTTCGCCGCCGCCACTCTCGCCCTCCTCGACCGCCGCACCACCGGCCTCGTCCACGTCGCCGGCCCCACCCTCCTCTCGCGCTTCGACTTCGCCCTGGAGGCCGCCCGCATCCTCTCCATTGACCCCACCCTCATCCACCCCGTCTCGACCGCCTCCCTCGCCCAGCCCGCCCCTCGACCCCTCCGCGCCGGCCTCGCCACCCACCTCCTCCACTCCCTCCTCGGCCCCCACGCCATCAAGTCCACCGCCCAGGGCATCCGCGCCTGGGCCGCCATCTCCCTCCCCCCATCCCAATCCGCTACACTCTCCTAGCAAACGCCGCGCATCGCACCTCGCGCGCATCACTCTCCCGAGGGCTCGTGAAGACCATCTCCATCGTCACCCCCTGCTACAACGAACAGGACAACGTCCTGAACCTCTACACCCAGGTTCGTGACGTCATGGCCGGCATAGGCAAATACGAATACGAGCACATCTTCATCGACAACAGCTCCCGCGACAACACCGTCGCCATCCTGAAGCAGATCGCCGCCCAGGACCCCAACGTCAAAGTCATCGTCAACTCCCGCAACTTTGGTCACATCCGCTCCCCCATCCACGCCCTCTTTCAGGCCCGCGGAGACGCCGTCCTCGGCATCGTCGCCGACCTGCAAGATCCCCCGCCTATGATCGCCGACATGATTCGCGAGTGGGAAAACGGAGCCTATTGCGTCCTCGGCATCAAGCGCACCAGCGAAGAAAACTCGCTCATGTTCTGGCTGCGCAAGCAGTACTACAAGACCGCCGAGCGCCTCTCCTCCATCGAGACCATCCAAAATTACACCGGCTTTGGCCTCTACGACCGCAAAGTCGTCGACCTCGTCCGCTCCTTCGACGACCCCTACCCCTACTTCCGCGGCATGATCGCAGAAATCGGCCTCCCCACCGTCAAACTCCTCTATGACCAGCCCGCCCGCAAGTTCGGCATCACCAAAAATAACTGGTACACCCTCTACGACATCGGCATGCTCGGCATCATCAACCACTCCCGCGTGCCCCTTCGCCTCGCCACCTTCGCCGGCTTCGGCGGAGCCGTCATCGCCTTTGTCATCGCTCTCGTCTACCTCATCCTCAAGCTCGCCTTCTGGTCCAGCTTCACCGTCGGCCTCGCCCCCATGCTCATCGGCGTCTTCTTCATCGCCTCCCTCCAACTCGTCTTCCTCGGCGTCATGGGTGAGTACGTCGGCGCCATCTACACCCAGGTCCAAAAACGCCCCTACGCCGTCGAGCTCGAACGCATCAACTTCGACAAAGGCTTCGGCGCCCCCAAATCCGGCCCCGTCACCCTCCCAGACAACACCTTCGGCATCCCCCCTCCCGGCGACCTCCCCGCCACCGCCCTCCACTAGTCCACGCTAGGGACATGCTCAATCTCGCCCGTCCGTCAAACCGCTTAACCTGCCACCATCATCAAGGGCTGAAAGCCCGGCAACATAACAGCCTGGGGCAACGCCCCAGGTACCGCCACCAAAACGAACGCAAGGGCTGAAAGCCCGAAGACATCGCGTAATGGGCAACGCCCATCAGCCAAGACACACGCACCACACACCTCAACGCAACCCGCAGGGTCACGACAGCTCGACACACCTCACCCCGGAGATCCCACCTATGAAAGACCTCGTCAAGAAGCAGCTCCAGCAGTCCATCGACACCATGCAAAAAGTCCTCGCCGATGACAGCATCCACGCCGCCGTCGTCCAGGCCGGCGAGCTCACCGCCACCGCCATGAAGGACGGCAAGAAACTCCTCGTCTGCGGCAACGGTGGCTCCGCCGCCGACGCCCAGCACCTCGTCGCAGAGTTCGTCTCCCGCCTCACCGTCGACCGCCCCGCCCTCCGCGCCGTCGCCCTCACCACAGACACCTCCATCCTCACCGCCATCGGCAACGACTACGACTACTCCAACGTCTTCGAGCGCCAGGTCGAAGCCCTCGCCAACCCCGGCGACGTCCTGCTCGCCATCTCCACCTCCGGCAACTCGAAAAACTGCGTCAAGGCCCTCGCCCTCGCCAAAAGAATGGGCGTCCACACCGTCGCCTACACCGGCAACGACGGCGGCGCCATGAAGCCACTCGCCGACATCAACGTCGTCATCCCCTCCCCCACCACCATGAACATCCAGGAGTCCCACCTCGCCCTCGAGCACATCCTCTGCATGGTCGTCGAGCGTTGCTACTTCGGCCCTGACTTCGGGAGCAAACCCCAACACCTCGCCGAGTAACCTCGCTCGCCCTACGGAACGAGGCCGAGCATCTGCGAAGGAGTTGCGCGCCGTGCCACGCGCTCTTTCCAGAAGTCGGGAAGCACTTTGAGGTCGAGAACGCGCGCGACTGCCTCCGGGGCAGCGTCGCTCCGCGCACTCAGCTGCCATATGTCGGCAACAGAGACCATCTCTGGTGCACGAGCTACCAAATGCATCTCGTCCCCGGCTGAAAACATCCCCTCCTGCAGCACGGACGCATACCAACCTGGCTTGCCCTGTTGAAAGAACAGCGCCGTCATATCCGGACGTCCAAAGCGGATCTGAAGCTTGTAGCAGGGACTGCGTGGCTGCACGATCTGGAGCGTGGCCGTGCCAATCTGGATCACATCCCCGATCAACAGATCCGTCTCCAGCCAGCCCTCTGACGTGACATTTTCCCCAAAGCTGCCTGCGGAAAGAGGCCCCGAACCAAGCAGATCTTCCCAGGCACCATAGTGCTCCTTCGGATAGAAGTAGACAGCCTTGTTCGGACCACCATGAACACTCAAGTCTCCCTGGGCATCGCCTTCCATTCCAAGCGTGTTGGCGGACACCGCTCCGCTAACCGGGGTCTTAAAGAAGCCTGTGGTCACCATCCGTCCCGCAAACGGCACATCGCGCAGCGCGCCGCTCAGATTGATGGAGTGGACCGTTGCCTTTGTTGTACGTTGGGTCAGCATCGTAGTGCTTCCTGTTCTGTTTTTCCTTCAGTTGCTCTTCGCTCGGTCCCCGCGTGTGTCTTTCGCGAGATCGAGCAACGCCTGCAACGCACGGTCAAAGAGTGTGGGGTGCCGTTCGCTGCCTGCAGGATCAGAGCGCCCCGCAGCCGGGCGACCCAGTCCTCTGCGACGTCGCGCGCCCGGAATTCCTTTATCCCGGCGTCACGCGCAAGCTTACGATCGCCGCCGTCCATTGTTCGAGCGCGTTGCGCAGACTCTCCCGGGCAGGTGGCCCTACGCTGGCCGTTGCGAGTTGTCCAAGGACGCATGAGGTCCGGCCGCCACTGTACATCTTCTTCAGCGCGGAGACTATCTTCCGAACACCGGCTCGCAGTGATTCTGGCGCACTGGCAATCCATGAAATTCCTCAGACCGGTCCCGACCTCGTCATCCCGTTGATGGCGCGACCACCCCGGCCACGCCGCTATTCTGGGGAGGTGTCGCCCATCCAAAGCTCGTGCGTGGCAACGTCCCCGGTACACCTTGGTTCACCCCTCAGATCCAGACCTAAACTGTCTGGATCGAATACTTTGCACATAAAGGTACGGGGGGAGGGGGTACCTCCCACACACGCCCTGGATGCTCGCCGCCCCTGCCGGGATGTAAAAATCAGGGTCGATGGTGCCCTCTCGCCCACTTCCTCCCGCAGACCTCGACCACATCCTCGCCCACACCGGTGACCTCCTCTCCACCCTCCGCGACGCCCACATCTTTCTCACCGGCGGCACCGGCTTCTTCGGCCACTGGCTCGTCGAACCCCTCCTCCATGCCGACCGCACCCTCGGCCTCAATCTTCACCTCACCCTCCTCACCCGCTCCGCCGCCCGCCTTCGCGAGCGCTCCCCCCACCTCGCCGCCCACCCCGCCACCATCCTCCTCGAAGCCGACATCCGCGACTTCCCTCTCCCCTCCGCCACCGACCCCTTCACCCACATCATTCACGCGGCCACCGACTCCGGCGGCCAGCAAACCGACCAGCCCGCCTTCTTCCTTGCCGAATCCATCCTCGAGGGCACCCGCCGCGTCCTCGCCGTCGCCCGCGAGCACCGCACCCCGCACCTGCTCTACGTCTCCTCCGGCGCCGTCTACGGCCGCTCCTCCTCCACCGAAGCCCACATCCCCGAGACCTCCACTGCCGGCCCCGATCCCCTTCTCCTCCGCTCCGCCTACGACGAAGCGAAGCGCATGTCCGAGCACCTCACGGTCGCCTACACCGAAGGCACACCCACCCACGCAACCATCGCCCGCCCCTTCGCCTTCCTGGGTCCCCACCTGCCGCTTGACCAGCACTTCGCCATCGGCAACTTCGTCGGGGCCGCTCTCACCAACACGCCCATTCACATACGCGGCGACGGCTCACCCATCCGCTCTTGGCTCTATGTGGCCGACCTCTCCATATGGCTCCTCACCATCCTTCTTCGGGGAGAGCGCAATCGTGCCTACAACGTAGGCTCCGAAGACGCCTACACCATCGCCGACGCGGCCCGCCTCACCGCCGAGACCCTTCGCCCCGACGGCTGCGGCAGCTCCACGCTTTCCATCCAGATCGACGGCACTCCCGATCCCACCGCCCCCATGAACTCCTACGTCCCCTCTACCCACCGCGCCCGCAACGAGCTCGGCCTGCGCCAAACCATCTCCCTCCCCGAAGCCCTCCGCCGCACCGCCGGGTGGCACACACCCTAGCCGGCAGCGACCCCGCCCTTTCGGGGCCGCCGCCCTCACGGTGCGCGCGCCAAAGACGAACGGAGGTTCTCGGTTCACAACCCACGCCGATCGGACAGCCTGCACTCTAGCCCACGTAGCCCCGCAGCAATCACCTACTCCAGGGTCTTGCCTCCATTCACAGCAAGCTTCTGGCCCGTCACAAAGCTCGCGGCCTCGCTCGCCAGAAACGCAACCACTCGCCCTACCTCGTCGGCCTCGCCCATCCGACCAAGCGGAACCCCCGCCGTGTACTCCCGCATATCCGCCTCCGTCGCATCGAGCGACCGCTCCGTAGGAATCCAGCCGGGTGCCACCAGATTCACGGTCACCCCCGCATTCCCCAGCTCCCGTGCCCAGCTGCGCGTCTGCCCAAGCTGCGCAGCCTTCGCCGCCACGTAGTTCGCGAAACGCGGATTGCCCAGCTCCACGACCTCACTGCCTATCTGGATCACCCGGCCCCACCTTCGCTCCCGCATCCCGGGCAGCACCGCCTGCAGCAGCAGCAGCGGCGACTTAACGAAGAACTCCATCTGGTCCAAGTAGCTCGGCCAGGTCTGCTCTTCAACCGACAACATCGGCTGGTGCCCCGTCGCATTTACTACCAAGACTTCGACTGCCCCAAGCCGTTGCTCCACCGTGCGAACGAGCTCTCGGACCTCGGCTTCGTCCCGCACATCCGCCCCAAACGCCTCTGCTTCGAGCCCCCGCTCGCGCAACTCGGCACACATTTGTTCCGTTCGGTCTCTGCTGCGGTGAAAGTTTACGGCCACCCGATGCCCCGCTTCAGCCAACGCTCGCGCGATGGCAGCACCCAGGCCACGCGACGCTCCTGTTACCAGCGCAACGCGTCGCTCGTTCATCGTGCTGCCGCTGCCTCCATACCCTTCCCCTCCGTCACCAGGTACAGTCCATCGACCTTTGGAGGCACTGGCAGCGTCTCCTTTACTCCATCCGGCCATCGCACCTCAACCTTCTCCACCTTGCCTGCCGTCCCGAGACCAAAGTGCAGTCGCTTGTCCGGGGACGAGGCAAAGCTCCCGCCGGCGATCACATCCTGCCTTTGGCGGAATCCTTCCGCTGTCACCCACATCGTTGCCCCAACCGCGTCGCGCGGACTCTTCGCCCCACCCACCAGCTTGAACTCCACCCAGTGATTGGTCTCCTCCGTCACATTGCGGAACAGCGACGGCGTCCCATCCATGTTGTTCACGACAACGTCTACACGGCCGTTGTTAAACAAGTCTCCGTAAGCCATCCCGCGCGAAGTCGCCACCTTCGCTAATCCCGTTCCCTCCACCGCGGTCATAATCTGCAGCTTACCCTTCACGTTGTGCATCAGCAGAGGCCGCTGGCCCCAACTTGTTCCCCAGTTCTGCCCGTCGACGCCGCGATAAACATGCCCGTTCACCATCATCAGATCCAGCCAACCGTCGTTGTCGTAGTCGAACATCGCCGTCCCCCAACCCAGAAACGGTACCGTCATCTCTGCGATCCCCTCCTGGTAGCTGATGTCCGTAAAGTTCGCATCTCCGTCGTTCCGATACAGCGGGTTGTAATCGTCAGAAAAGGTCGTGTTGTAGATGTCCAGATGACCGCTGTGAGTCAGATCGCCGGCGCCGATGCCCATGCTGGCCGTCTCGCGCCCGCTTTCGTTCAGCGCGTACCCCGACGCAAACGACGCATCCTCGAATGTGCCGTCGCCTTTGTTCAGGTAGAGGTAGTTCGGCGTGGAATCATCCGCCACCAGAAGGTCTGGCTTGCCATCCCCGTTCACATCCACGAACAGACTCGCCAGACCGTAGTACCCATGCTCGTCCGCCACACCGGCCTTCTTGCTTGTGTCCGTGAATGTCCCGTCGCCGTTGTTGTGAAACAGGTGGTCCGGCTCACCCTTGAGCCCGCGCGGCCCGCACATCACTCGCACTCCACGGAACTGGCATCCATCCAGCGGTGCCCCACTCCCTGGCCCACCCGTCCCTGGAATATCTGCCCGGTCGAAGTGCACGTACCCCGGCACAAAAAGATCCAGCTTGCCGTCCCCGTCGTAGTCGCCCCACGTCGCTCCGGTTGACCACCCACCCACTGTCACCCCGGCCTTCTCCGCTACGTCAGTGAACGTCCCATCGTGGTTGTTTCGATACAACCGATTCTTTCCGTAGTTTGAAACATAAATGTCCGGCCAGCCATCGTTATCGAAGTCGCCCACCACCGCCCCAAAGCCCCAACGTTCATTCCCCACACCCGCCTTTTCAGTCACATCCGTAAACGTTCCGTCATGATTGTTTCGGAACAGCGCCGCCCGCCCCGGCTTACCCTTGCCTTCCTCCGCTGCAAAGTTCGATCCATTCACCAGGTAGATGTCGAGCCAACCATCATTGTCGTAATCCAGCAGCGCCACACCCGAACCCACCGTCTCCAAGATCAATCCTTTGTCTGGAGATCCCATGTGATGAGTCCACGTCGTGAGTCCAGCCTTTGCTGCAACATCCTCGAAGATCACCGGTCCCGATTTTGCAAAGCCTCCCGCCGTAATTGGGCGATGCTCCGCATCCAGCACCGCGGGATGCGCACCCCCTGTGTTCACCCCGCCCTTCGACGCAGACTGCGATCCCTCCACCGCGCGTGGGGTTTGCTGCTCCAAGGGATTAGGCTGTCCGGCGCCCTGACCCCACACCGTCAACCCACACGCCGCCAGCAACGCTGCCCCCGAAGCCATACGCAACAACATCAACCCGCCTCCTCCTCTACTGGTTGCCCGTGAACGCCGTCGGCATTGCCCCAACTCCTCCGCGCGCCGCACTTCCGTCAAGATCGTGCACATGCCACGGCACACTCTCGTTCGCCACCTCATTATGCTTCCGCAGATACTCCAAGGCGTAGGTGCTCGCCGTGGGATCATCCTTCTGGTCTGCGAATCGAGCCGCCTCCGCCGTCGCCTTGTCTTTCATCCCCAGCCGGCGATACAGGATCGACAGGTTGTAATGTGCTGCCAGGTCGTCTGGGTCAATCCCCTGCACCAACTCGTATTCGGCCCGCGCCTCCGGATATTTATGCTGCTGATAGAACGAAAACCCAAGCTCCCGGTGTGCGTCACGCGACTGCGGGAAGCTCTTCGCCACCTGCTGAAGATCCGCGATGGCTCCGTCCAGATCGCCCTCGTTTCGCTCCACCAGCGCCCGGTAGTAGAGCGCACGCGCATTCCCGGGCGCCAGCTTCAACGCCTCCTCGAGATGCGGCCTGGCCCGATCGTAACGCTCCCACTGAATCTCAACAATCGCCATGTTCGTCCGCGCGTCCGCATACTCCGGCCGCAACTTCGCGACCTCCTCAAACGCCCCGACAGAGGCCGCATACTGCTGCGAGTCCAGCAGCGCTATGCCGTAGTTGTTCCACCGCATCCACTCCTTGTTCTCCCCCGTGACGGCCGGCACCGGCCGGTTCTCGCCGACGCGTATCTCCCGCGATACCGTCGCCATATCAATCACCGGCTGAACATAGTGCTTCTGGTTCATCCCAAAATCAACAAAGTGCTGATTGAACCGGCGATACTTCACGGTCGCGGTCAACGTTACCGGCCCGGCAGCCGCCTCCGGCATGCGGAAGCTATACCGCACCACCTGCGATCGCCCCGACTGAATCGTATTGTTGTACGCGACCACCCGATTGTCCCAAACCTGGTGCAAATCGTTCAGGCTGCCCTTCACGTTGATCAGTCGATTCGTAAAGCTGTGCGCCTCCGGATCACGACTGCCGTCCGCCTGCAGAAAGCCGCTCTCGTGAAGCACCTTGCCACTCTTGTCTTTAAGTTGGAAGTCCACCCAGCTCTCGTACATATCTCTCTGTTCCGGCACGTGGCTGTGGCCTATCCCCTTGTTCTGGATCACCACATCCGCCGTCAGCACCTCACCTGCCTTGAGCGTGAAGTCAGTCGCTCCGAGAGGTGCGATCACCTGCCCTCCCTCGCCGCCGCCACGCTCGAGCGCGAACAAATCCACGTTGAACACGCTTGCTTGCAGGAACTCCTTGATCCGTCGTGCCTGTTCATCGAACCCGTAGATCTGCGGAATCAGCGAGTTCGCCCCCAGCCACCGGTGGCTCGCCAACTTACCCTGCTTCGCTCCAGGGTCTGGCAGCGTCGAAGACTCCCGCGGCATGTGACACGTCTGACATGTCGAAACGGAGTCCTTCACGTAGAAAGGAAGGGGCGACTGCTTGGCGAAGCTCGAGTTCTGCCACTCGTCGTACAGCGAAATCGCCCGCTGCCACTTGTAGTCGTTCAACTGCCGCGGCAACGCAGCCTTGTGGCACGAGGAACAGTACTCGCTTGTCTTGTAAAAGGGCTTCATCACCGCCGCGCTGTGCCGGTCCAGGTGCTCCAGGATCTCGGCATCACTCACGGCACGCGTAATTGGCTGGCCCTGCTCATCCACCAGCACAGCCGGCGTTCCCATAACATAGCTCCCGGTTCCACGCGTATCCACCTTCTGAATCGCATGGCAGACCGAGCACGTCACTCCATCTTGATCATAGGGCCGCTTCTTCGGTGCCCCCTGCGTCAATACCCCGGCAAACAACGCAACCGGGTCGTGACAGCCCTCACAGTGCCGTGAGTACTCCACGCCCTTCTCCTTGTTGAGAAGATCCACATTGCGCAGGTAGTACGGCACCCTATTTGAGTTTGAGTGCGCCGACTCGCGCCACTCCTTGTGAGCCTCCTGATGGCAGTGCCCGCAGTAGGCCGCCGTGGGAAAGAGCTTCGGATCGATGAACTCCCCATCCGCAGTCGTCGCATTCGAGGGCAGAAAGTGCAGATCTTTTCCGAACTGATCGTTGTAGTGCGCGGCCGCGTTCGCGTTGAATGCTTCGTGCGCCGCCGCCGCGGTCTCCCCATCCGAGCTCGCCCCAACCGCATGGGGCATCGAGGCACTCGCAAGAACAATCCCTGCTGCAAACAAGCCGACAAGAAACAGACGCCAAAGCACACTGAGCCGCAGAGCACCCATGTGCCGCTCCCCACGCTCGCCCTTGCCGAAGTGCCACGTCACTCTCGCCTCTTCCTCGTCGACCCGTTCTACGCCACCACACAGCACACTACGGGGAAAACACACGGCTGCAATCAACCCTTCGATTGGCGAATGAACAGCGAACATCTAGTCGCACCCGGGCTGGAGAGATTTCAACCTGGCTGGTCCCACTTCTCTGGGGCAAGAATAAGGGCCCTTGCTCTCCTGCGCTCAAGAAACGCCTCATACGCCAAACCAGCATCTCCCGCCCCGCCTCCCGCAATCCGGAGGTCCAGCCCTAAACTCCTTCATTTCCAGAAAATTGCGCAACAACGCATGGGTAGGTGGCCGCGATCACAACAGCCGTCCGCGCCGAGGCGGGGCTTATCCACTCCAATCCGCTATACTCAGCTTCAGATCTTTGCAGCGCCACAGCATGGTAGTTGCCTGCTCCAACATTGGGGGCGTCACGGCTTCGACGGGATTGCGAGTGGCAGAGAGGCATGCCGGGGTGGGTACACCCGTAATCGCGCCCAAAACTATAAGTGCCGAACCACAATTCGCACTCGCTGCTTAATTAAAACCTAAACAGCCGCTCCCTCAGGCTTCGCCTATGGGCCTGTACGGAGCGTCGCACAGTAGGCTGGTCCTTCCCTGCTCCGCCTGAGCGGGGTGGACGAGATCAATCAGGCTGGCCATGCGCGCATCTTTGCCCGTTCTAAGCGCGTAAGGCGAGACCAGATGAACCTGGGAAAAGCATGAATGCTCTCTGTTGTTCGCGTCTTCGGACGCGGGTTCGACTCCCGCCGCCTCCACCAACCTTCACGACCGAGTGCATCTCTCAGGCTCGCCCCGGCTGTGTGCACGTACTCGGTAGCTCCCCCACACTGACCGCCCTCCCAGCCGATCTCAAAACGTGAACTTTCCTCCCCGGGCATCCTCACCTGGTGCATGGCCCGGTTCTGTGCCCCTCCGTCGCCAATCCCAATCTGCTCCGCCCTCCCTTCGCTCTGCTCTCCAATGACAAGATCGGGAGGGCAGGCAGAAGCAGCGCAGAATCCTCCGGCAGAACATCCGAGGGTGGTTCGGGACAAGCACGAACGTGTTCCCCCTCCGGGTGCCAAAGCGGCTAAATGCGTCTAGGGCCTCGGACACACACATCAACTTCGCCGAATCCCGCATCAGTTGGCATTGCAGGCGACGGACGGATGCCGCTCGGAAGACAGGATCTCCATGCAGACGGAGTTTGTTGACTGGTTACTGGCGGACCTGCGGCTGCCCAAGGGCGTTCACAGCGAGCCCGAACATGTGCATCCCTGGTGGCGCGTCATGTGCCTGACCGGAGTCGATTACTTTTCTACTCTCGGCTACCAGCCAGGAATCGCATTCCTCGCCGCGGGTTTCCTCTCGCCCTTTGCAACGCTGGTGCTGGTGCTCGTTACCCTCTGCGCTGCGTTGCCGCTCTACCGGCTTGTAGCGGAGGCCAGCCCAAACGGGCAGGGCAGCATCGCGATGTTGGAGCACCTGTTCCCCCGGTGGGGTGGGAAGATCTTCGTTCTGATCCTCTTGGGGTTTGCCTCAACTGACTTCATCATCACCATCACGCTCTCCGCGGCGGATGCGGCTGCACACTTCGTCCACAATCCCTACGCTCCGCACTGGCTCAAAAGTCAGGTGTTCGTCACTCTTCTTGTACTGGCCTGTCTCGGGGCCGTCTTCCTGAAGGGATTCAAGGAGGCGATCGGGATCGCAACATGGATCGTGGGTACCTATCTGGCCCTGAACGCCGTGGTTGCGGTCCACGCCCTGGTGGTTGTCGTCCACCATCCTGATCTGCTTCCACAGTGGCGGCGTGCGATCTTTACACAACATGGCAGCTGGTGGGGCATTCTGGGCATTTGCCTCCTCCTCTTTCCCCGGCTGGCCTTGGGACTTTCCGGCTTTGAAACCGGCGTCGCGGTTATGCCGCTGATCTCCGGCGTCACCGTCGCCGATCGCGTGCATAACACGCGCAAGCTCCTGACCTCTGCTGCCGTGATCATGAGCGTGTTTCTTATTGTCACCAGCTTCGTGACCACTCTGCTGGTGCCTGCGGCGGCCTTCCAGCGTGGGGGTGTAGCCAACGGGAGGGCGATGGCCTACTTGGCGCATCAGTTCTACGGCAGCGTCTTTGGCTCGATCTACGACCTCAGTACCATTCTGATCCTCGCGTTCGCCGGCGCCTCCGCGTTGGCGGGACTCCTGAATCTGATTCCGCGCTACCTTCCGGGATTTGGGATGGCGCCGGAGTGGGCGCGCGCGTCTCGGCCTCTCGTCCTGGTGTTCATGCTCGCAGCGTACCTGGTTACCCTGGCCTTCCATGCAGACGTCGATGCCCAGGGTGGCGCGTACGCCACAGGCGTTCTTGTGCTGATCACCTCGGCTGCGTGTGCCGTGACCATCTCGCACTGGCGAACTCGCTTGCGCATACCGTTCCTGGTCGTGACGTTTATCTTCGTCTACACAACAGTCATGAACATCTGGCAGCGGCCTCAGGGGCTGAAGATCTCCACGATCTTCATCTGCGTCATCATCACTGTTTCGCTCTTTTCACGTGCGACACGAGCGACCGAGCTCCGAGTCAGGAACACGACCTTTACCAAAGGCGTGGAAAGTCTTCTGGACGAGATGGCGAGCGAAGAGGTACGGGTCGTGCCTCGGCCGTCTTCCATGGACAAAGCCAGCGAACTGGACACGGTGGATGCCAGAGTCAGAAGACTGCACAAGCTCGGCCCGGACGAGCGGATCGTCTTCTTGGAGGTCGAACATACAGACGCCTCCAGGTTCGACCAGGATCAGGTGATTGAGAGACGGGACATCGGACGGCACAACATCCTTTGCACCAAAAGCTCCGCCGTCCCGAATTCCATCGCCGCGCTTCTGCTGGCAATCGAGCAACGAACCGGTCAAGTGCCCCACGTGTACTTCGAATGGAAAGAAGGAAATCCCCTGGTCAACCTCGTTCGCTTCCTCTTTCTGGGCGAGGGGGACGAGGCGCCTTTGACGCACGAGATTCTTCGCAGGGCTGTTCCCGATGCCGATCGCCGTCCCGTTGTGCATGTGAGCTGAGCCAGCGCGCCTCGATCGCGATGCCGCCACAGTCGGGCTCACCAGTCCCTCTCGACTGTTCCCTGCTCCCCCTCACCACGTCCATCAAGGACGCGCTCTTCTCGGCCTGTAACGCAATCCGGTAGGACGCGGGGTCAAGGTTGAGATAAGGTTGCCCGCTTCGACCATTTGGCCCACCGGTGCCCGAAACGAGCCGCTGGCCAAAGTCCGAGCCATCTCCGAAGCAGGCTTGGCGGATACCCGCGCACGATCAAGAAGACGATCCATGATCTCGCGAAAGGCCTTCCTTCTGACGTCAAAGGCGCGGTGACGATAGGGCATGCTCGAAACTCACGCTCCGCTGCGCCGCATCTCCTTCGGCGAAAACTGCGTGTACAGCAACGGCAGCACATACAGGGTCAACACCGTCGCCGTCACCAAACCGCCGATCACCACCGTGGCCAGCGGCCGCTGAACCTCCGCACCCCGCGAGGTCGACAGGGCCATCGGGATAAAACCCAGGCTCGCCACCAACGCCGTAATCATCACCGGCCGCAGACGATCCGTGGCCCCATTGCGGATCGCCTCCTCGACATCCTGCCCCTCCTCCCGCAGCGAGTTGATGTGGCTCACCATCACCACACCATTCAGCACCGCGATCCCAAACAGAGCGATAAAGCCCACGCTTGCCGAAAGGTTCAGATTGATCCCGCGGATCCACAGCGCCGCAATTCCGCCCACCAGTGCCAGCGGCACAATCAGCAGGATCAGCAGCATCTGCTTCGCATTGCGGAAGGTTGCATACAGCAGCCCCGCAATCAGCAGCAGCGACACCGGAAACACAATCAGCAGCCGCGCCTGCGCTCGCCTCTGATTCTCGTACTGCCCGCCCCACTCCAGCCGGTAGCCCGGCGGAAGCGTCATCTGCTTCGCCACCGCCGCCTCCGCCTCCTTTACAAATCCGCCCAGGTCCCGGCCCTCCACATTCGTCGTAACCACCGTCCGCCGATGCGCCTGCTCTCGGTTGATAATGATCGGCCCCCGCACCTGCCGAATCTCGGCTACCTGGTCCAGCCGCACCAACTCGCCGTTCGGCGTCTTGAACTGCAACGACCGTAGCTCATCCGGATTGTTCCGCAGCGTCGCCGGCAGACGAAACGCAATCGGAAACCGTTGCTCGCCCTCGATCATCTCCGACACCTGCTTGCTCCCATAGAGCGACTCAATGACCTGCTGCACATCGCTCACGTTTACCCCGTAGCGCGCTGCCGCCGCCCGATCCATCACGATCTGCAGCTCCTCCGCGCCGGAGATCAATTCCACCTGCGTTTCGGACGCACCCTTCACCGCGCCGATGATGCTGCGCGCCTGCTTTCCCAGCTGCTCCAGCGTCGTCAGATCCGGACCGAATATCTTCAGCGCCGCGTCCCCCCGCGTCCCCGTGATCGTCTCGTCCATCCGCATCTCCATCGGCTGCGTGAACTCATAGTTCACACCGGGAATCTGGTTCAACTTCGCTTGAATCCGATCCGACAGCTTCTGCTTGTCCGCCTTGCTCTCGTTCTGCACCTTGTGCGTATAGCTGATGTACGAGTCGGACTCGTACTCGCCCATCGCCTCGGTCGCCAGGTCCGGCCGCCCCAGCTTCGTCACCACGCCCGTAATCTCCGGAAAGCTCCGGATCACTCGCTCAATCTCGTCCCCAATCCGGACCGACTCCGTCAGCGAAATCCCCGGCAGCCGCTTGGAGGTAATCACCAGCGAGCCCTCGTCGAGCTTCGGCATGAATTCCGTACCAATAAACTTCAGCGAACCCAGCGCCATCACCACCGCTACCGCCGAAGCTATCAGGATCCAGCGGCGATGCGCCTCCGCTTTCACCAGGGATCGCGTGTAGCGCCCTCGCAGGCGAGCGAACCATCCCTGCTTCCCCTTCGTCTTGCTCGACCCGCCAAGCGTCCGCAATCGATGGCGCAGAGCAAACGTGCACAGCGTCGGCACAACAAACAATGCCAGCAGCAGAGAGCCCGTCAGCGCTGAAACCACCGTCACCGCCATCGGCCTAAACATCCTTCCCTCGAGGCTCTGCAAGGTCAGGATCGGCAGATAGACCGAGATGATGATCAGCACCCCAAAGATGATCGGTCGCGCCACCTCGTGCGCCGCCCCGCGCACAATCTCCACCAGCCGCGCACCCTCCGGCCTATCCTCGTCGCCCTTGGAACTCCCCTCGAGCCGGTGCATGCAGTTCTCCACCATCACCACCGACCCATCCACAATCGTCCCGAAGTCAATTGCTCCCAGGCTCATCAGGTTCACAGAGATCCCAAACGCATCCATTCCCAGAAAACCAAACAACAAAGCCAGCGGAATTGTGCACGCCACCACCAGCGCCGCCCGCCAGTCCCCCAAAAAAATCAACAGAATCACCAGCACAAGCACCGCCGCCTCAATCAGGTTGTGCTCCACCGTGTGCGTCGTCGCATTGATGACGTCGCTCTGGTCATAGAACGGGATGATCTTCGCCCCTTCCGGCAGCCGCATCCGCGCAATCTTCTCCTTCACCTCGCGGATCAGCTTCTGCCCGTTCTCCCCGCGCAGGATGATCACCATCCCGCTCACCGTCTCGCCCTTCCCGTCGTGCATCACCGCGCCGTGCCGCAGCAGCGGCTCCGTCCGCAACGTCGCCACCTGGTTCAGCAACACCGGCACGCCCTTCGCCGTGCTCACAACCGTGTTCCCCAACTCTTGCAGGTTTTGCGCCCGGCCCAGCCCCCGAATCGTGTACTGCTGCTCCGCATGCTCGATATAGCTGCCGCCGAAGTTGGCATTGTTGCTCGAAACCGACTGCACCACGTCCTGCAGCGTCAGGTTGTACCGCCGCAACGACTCCGGATCGACCTCAATCGTGTACTGCTTCGTGTAGCCGCCCCAGGAGTTGATCTCACTCACACCCGAGATCGTCTGCAGCGCATACCGGATCTCCCAGTCATTCAGCGTCTTCTCCTGCATCAGCGACATGTGCGGCGACTGCACTGTGTACTGGTACACCTCGCCGAACGCCGTCGCCATCGGCCCCATCAGGGGCTGCAGCCCCGTCGGGATGCGGCCCTGCACCTGGTTGATCCGCTCCGAGACAAGCTGCCGCACAAGGTACTTGTCCATGCTGTCGTCAAAGATGATCGTCACCATCGACAGCTCCAGCTTCGAAGTGGAGCGAACCATCTGTAGCTTAGGAAGTCCCATCATCGAGCTTTCGATGGGAAAGGTGACCAGCTGTTCCACCTCGACAGGCGACATCCCGGGGCACTGCACTGTCACGACTACTTGGTTGTTCGTCAGATCCGGAAACGCCTCCAACGGCAGGTTCAGCATGACCGCAATCCCACCCACCACCAGAGCCAGCAACAGTCCCGCTACCAGCCACCGATTGTTCAACAGAAAGTCGATCGCGCGTCCCATGCTCAGCCCTCGCCTACGCTGCCTTTAAGCAACTCGCCCTTCACCATGAAGGCGCCGTCCACCACCACATGGTCGCCGGCGTTCAATCCTTGGGTGACCTCCACCTGTCCCTGCGATCGAGCTCCCAGCTTCACCGCGCGCACCTGAAACGTAGATCCGTCGTTTGTCACAAACACCACCCGCAGACCGTTCACATCCTGCAGCGCGCTCTCCGGGATCGTGACCGCGGTCTGCAGCGCAGGCTCGGCAATTGCGGCCGTCGCGAACATCCCCGGACGAAGCCGAATCCCCCGGTTCGGCACCACCAGCCGCACTGGAACCGTGCGCGTCTGCGGGTCCAACTGATCGCCAAGCCGGGCAACCGTCGCCTCGAAGTTCGTCCCCGGATAGCCCTGCGTCGTCACCGTCGCGCGCGCCCCCTGGTGCACCCCAGAAAGATCCTTCTCGTTCACCGCCGCCGTCACCCACACCGTCCCGAGATTCGAAACCACAAACGTCTCCTGCCCCGTCGTCACCACCTGGCCCGGCGTCACCCCGCGCGTAATCACAGATCCCCCGCTTACCGCTCGAATCGGAATCAGCTCCTTCGCGTAAATCGTCTGCGGTGTAAGCGTCTCCGGCCGCACCTGCAGCAGCTCCGATAAGTGCTCGCGCTCCATCCGCACATTCGCCTGCGCATCCGCCAGATCCTGCTGCGCCTGCCGCAGCGTCTGCTCCGCCCGCTGCGCCTCCTCCTGCGAAGCAACCTGCAGACTCAGCAAGTGCTGGTAGCGCTCGCGATTTACCTCCGCGAACCGCACCGCGGAGCTCTGCCGCTCCACCGCCGCAAACGCCTGCGCCAACGCGCCCGCCGTCTCATGCACCGAGTGGCTGTGCATCCAAGCCAGCGTCTGACCACCCTGCACCGTGTCGCCCGGCAGCACCAGCACCTGTTCAACCCTGCCGTCCGCTATCGCGCCAATGTGGTCGGTGTGTCGCTCGTCCATCATTACCTGGCCGGCAACAGTCAGCTCCCGGGGCAGCCGGCGCACTGCGACAGGAGCCACACGAATGCCGGCCTTCGCCTGGTCAGCCGGGGCAATCTTCACCGTGCCGGCGGGAATCGACGCCCCCTGATCCGACTTGCCCGAGGTATCCGATCCGCCGCTCTGCTCATCCGAGCCGTTCGTCTTCGAGCTCTGCCCCCCGTTGCCTGCGTCTGATCCGCCCGAGCCACCACGCTTCGAGTCGCCTCCGCCTCCCTTGCATCCAGAGAGCAGCAGCAACGCCACCAAAACCATCACGCAAACCGGACGCTCCATCATGGCTGCTCTCCATAGCTCAACTGGAGACGGACCGCGGCCTGCTGCATCTCCGCCATCATGCGCAGGGCGTTCACCTCCACCACAAACTCCGTTCTCTCCGCATCCAGATAGCGCAGCAGATCCACGCCCCCGATCCGGTACGCCTCCGTCACCAGCCGCAGGTTCTCCTTCGCCCGCTGCCGCATGTCCGGCAACAAAGTCTCAACCACCTCACGCTCACGTTGGTAGTTCAACTCACTCTCCGCCACCTCCGCGCGCACCTGCAACTCCAACTCCGCAAGGTTCTCGCGAGCAATCCGCACACTCGCCTGCGCGCGCTCAATCTCGCCTTGGTTGCGGTTTCGAAACGGCAAGTTCAGCTGCAGGCCGCCATACAACGTGTTGTTCGCGCCATTCCGCTTGTACCCACCCAGCAAGTCCAGATCCGGCACGCCCAATGCTCGCTGCAGCGTCACATCCGCCTCCGCCGCCGTCAGCGCATCACGCGCCGCCAGCACGTCGGGTCGTTGTGCCAGCACCGTCTCCACCGGCACCGGCGGCGGAGGAATCACCTGGTCCACCTTGTCCGTCAACTCAACCTCCGCCGGGGGCCGCTGCCCCATCTGCCGGAAAAGCTCCAACCTCGCCTGCTCGGCCTCACGCTCCATCGAACGCAGATCGATCGCCATTCGGTCGCGTTCCATCTGCATCCGCAACAGGTCCACACCGCGCATCGCCCCCGCGTCCAGCCGCTCCTTGTTGTACCGAACCATCTCGTCCACCGCGCCCATCTCCGCCCGCAACACCGTCACGCTTCGCGCAAGCACCGCCGCACCCCAATACGCCGCCGCCGTCCGCCCCGCAATCGCCTGGTTTGTCTGCTGCTCTGTCGCACGCGCCTGCATCAGGCGTGCGCTCGCCACACTGGTCCGCTTCCGGCGCTTCCCGTCGATCTCAAAGGTCTGGCTGAGGTACCCGTAGTGCTCCGTCTGAGTGGGAAAGTCATAGTTCCCGGCCCACGGACGGAGGTCCTCTGACTGCAGAAACAATCGTGGATTCAACCCCAGGCCTGCCTGCCGCAGCTGCCCCTGCACCTCGTCCACCTGTGCCGCAGCCGCCCGTGCCGTCGGACTCGCCAGCGCCTGCCGCACCGCCTCTCCCAAACTCAGTCGCTGCTGCGCTGCGACTTGGGCGCACGGCAAACACACAAGCAGCAGAAGACTGCGGCAAACCGGCACAGTCAAGCCCCGCCCCGCTCACCGCTCGTCATGCCAAGCCTTCTGCGCATCCCTCTCCTACGTTACCCCACACGGGCAGCCCCGTCTCGAAGATCGCCATCTGCTGTGTCACCATCTCAAAACATAAGCCCCCGTCCGCTCTTCCCTCGCCACGCGAACAAAAGATAGTTCTCTGCGGGGCTAACCATCAGCGTGGCTCACCGTCAGGGCGCAAGCCACTCCTCCCGTCCGCGGCAACCCGCCACACTCGACCACAGGAGAGCACCATGCCCCAACAAGCCGCGGAGACAATCTTCACCAACGGCGAGATCCTCACCGGCTCGGGGCTGCGCAGCAACACGCCCGTGATCGTCCGCTCTCTCGCCATCCGGGACGGCCGCATCCTCGCCGTCGGCGAGCTCGCCGTGGCGCAGTGGCGAGGCCCCGAATCCACGGTCATCGACCTCCATGGCGCCTTCGCCATGCCAGGCTTCAACGACGCCCATCTCCACCTCAACCTCGCCGGCCGCCAGCGTCTCTCCCTCGATCTCCGCCCATCTCGATCCCTCCCCGAGATGCTCGCGCAGATCGAAACCCACAGTCGCCATCTCCCTCCCCGCGAGTGGCTCCTCGGCGGCGGCTGGGACCACACCCAGTGGCCCGAGCCAAACTTCCCCTCCCGCAACCATCTCGACCAGGTCACCGGCGACAGGCCCGCCCTCCTCCATCGCATTGACCTCCACCTCGCCGTCGCCAACTCCGCCGCGCTTCATCGCGCCGGCATCGACGCCGCCACCGGAGACCCACCCGGCGCCCACATCGATCGCGATCCCTCCGGGAAGCCCACAGGCATCCTCCGCGAGGCCGCCGCCATCGCCCTCGTCCACCGCGTCGTCCCCCCACCCACTGTCGCGCAGCGACGCCAAAGCCTCCGCTCCGCCATGCTCGAAGCCGTCGCCCACGGCGTCACCAGCGTCCAGGACAACTCCGACTGGGAAGACTTCCCCATCCTCCAGGCCATGCAGCGCGACGCCGATCTCCCGGTCCGCGTGGCCGAGTGGATGGACTTCACGCGCCCCCTCGACGAACTCCTCGATCGCCGCCACTCCCACCCCTCCGACGATTCATACCTCCACCTCACCCACCTCAAAGGCTTCCTCGACGGCTCCCTCGGCTCGCGCACCGCCGCCATGCTCGCCCCCTACACCGACGACCCCACCTCCATCGGCCTCCCTCGCTTCGAGCCCGACCACCTCCTCGACCTCACCCGCGAGCGCCTCCGCGAGCACTTCCCTATCGCCTTCCACGCCATCGGCGATCGCGCCAACCGCCTCGCCCTCGACACCTTCACCCAGGCACACGCCGTCGAAGATCTTCGCCAACTCCGCTGCCGCATCGAGCACGCCCAGGTCGTCGCCCCCGCAGACCAGCAGCGGTTCGCCCCGCTTGGCATCGTCGCCTCGATGCAGCCCTCGCACCTCCTTGGCGACCTCCCCTGGGCCGCCGCCCGTCTCGGTCCCCACCGCCAGCCCTTCGCCTATCCCTGGAACTCCCTCCAGCAGGCCGGTGCCCTGCTCGCCTTCGGCACCGACTTCCCTGTCGAACCCGTCAACCCCATGCCCGGCCTCTACGCCGCCGTCACCCGCCGGTCCGTCGGCGGCGGCCCCAGCTTCGAACCAAACCAGCGCCTCACCATCCACCAGGCGCTTCACGCCTACACCCAGGGCTCCGCCTTTGCCGAGTTTCGCGAGTCCTCCAAGGGCGTCCTTCAGCCCGGCTTCCTCGCCGACCTCGTCGTCCTCAGCCACAACCCCCTCCTCGTCTCACCCCAGGACCTCCTCCACATCGCCGTTCTCCGTACGGTCATCGGCGGTGCCACCGTCTTCTGCCCCGCCGAAGGCATCGGCCCCCCAGCCCCATGGCAAACCCCATGGCAAGCCCCATGAACCAAGGCAAAGTGCCATCCACCACCCGCCGCAACCTCGCCTTCCTCCTCCTCGCCGCGGTCGCCGCCATCTGGGGGGGCACCTTTGTCCTTGTCAAATCCGCCCTCGCCCAGGCCTCCCCCCTGCTCTTCAATCTGCTGCGCATGGTCCTCGCCGCAGCCGTCCTGCTCGCCACCAACGGTCGCCGCCTGCGCCGTCTCCCACCCTCCACCTGGGCCGCCGGAGCCATCGCCGGTTCGCTCCTCGGTGCCGGCTACCAACTCCAAACCGCCGGCCTCGCCAGGACCTCTGCCATCAAATCCGCCTTCCTCACCGGCCTGATCGTCGTCCTCGTCCCCCTGCTCTCGTTCGCCCGAGTCTTTCGCGGACCCACAGCTCGCCCGCCCCGGCCCGCCGTCCTCGGCGGAACCGCCATCGCCTTCGCCGGTCTCTTCCTCCTCGCCACGCCCCCCGGCACCCCGCTCCACGCCCTCCCCTCCGCTCTCTCGCTCGGCGATCTCCTCACCCTAGGCTGTGCGCTCGCCTTTGCCGGCCATCTCCTCGCCCTCTCCCGCCTCTCCAGCATCCCCGCCGACCAATTGGCGCCCCTCCAGATCGCCTTCGCCGCCCTTTTCATGCTGCTCACCCTTCCCCTCGGCGGCACACCCCACCTCCATTGGACACGCGAGCTCGCCCTCGCTCTCACCATCACGGCTGTCTTCGCCACCGCCCTCGCCTTCACCGTGCAAACCTGGGCGCAGCAGCACCTCTCTGCCACCACCACCGCCCTCCTCCTCACCCTCGAGCCTGTCTTCGCCCTCCTCTTCTCCCTGCTCTTCCTCGGCGAGCGGCTCTCCCTCCGCTCCGCCCTCGGCGCCGGCCTTATCCTGCTCGGCATCGCCCTCACAGAACTCCTCGCCCCCGGCAAACTCCCCCCGGAGCCGCTCTGACTCGACCTTCGCCAAAACACTCGCCCCGCTTCTGTCATCCGCCCGAAGTACCGCCCGTCTCCGACCGACTTTTTCGGCACAGAATGCGTCCAACGCCCTAGAGAGAGACAGCACGGCAGCTCCGAACAGCTAAAATACGGTCGGAGCCTAGGCTCCCCACGTGCCCGCCGTTCGCTCAGTCGATCAGAAAAGGATATGAAATTTGATGGAGACACCTCGGGAGAGCCGAACCGGTCTTGTGAGTCACCTGCGTTCCCACAGGCTCACATCCACCTTTGCACTCTTAGCAACACTTTCCGCCGGCATCCTCGTCGGCTCTGTCCTCACCCACGGCGTCAGTGGCAAGGAAGCCGGACAGACTGACTCCTCAGACGCCCGTCCTCTCGTCGTCCCCTCGCCCGCGACCCTCTCCAACGGCTTCTCCCAGATCGTCAAGCAGGTCGGCCCGGCCGTCGTCAACATCAGCACAGAGGAGCTGCCTAAGCAGAGCCAGGCACGCTCCCGCCGGCGTGGTCGTTCGCCCCAGGGCAACGGCGGCGACGATCAGCAGGGCGATATGCAGGACTTCTTTAATCGCTTCTTCGGCGGCGGGCAGGGCAACGGTGGCGGCGGAAACGACGACGACAACAGTGGACAGGAGCGGCGAGCTCTCGGCTCCGGCTTCATTGTCGATGCGCGCGGCTACATCATCACCAACAACCACGTCGTCGACAAGGCCGATCGCATCTTCGTCAAGCTCTCCAGCGACCCCGAAAACCCACTCGACCCAGGCCGCCCCGCCAAAGTCATCGGCGTTGACAAGGAAACCGACATCGCCGTCATCAAAATTGACACACCCCAATCCCTGCCGACCCTCAAGATCGGCAACTCCGACGGCGCACAGGTCGGCGACTGGGTCCTTGCCATCGGCAGCCCATTCTCGCTCTCCGAAACCGTAACCGCGGGCATCATCTCCGCCAAGAACCGTACCATCGATGAAGCGCCGGGCCCGAACGGCACAGCAGCCAACCAGTTCCAGCGCTTCATCCAAACCGATGCCGCCATCAATCCTGGGAACTCCGGCGGTCCGCTCGTCGACCTCGCCGGGCAGGTCGTCGGCATGAACACCGCCATCTACACCCAGTCCATGGGCTCGCAGGGCGTCGGCTTTGCCATGCCCTCCAACACCATCGCCAGCGTCTACAACATGCTCATCGGACCGGAGCATAAAGTTGTCCGCGGATCCATCGGTATCCAGTTCCAGGCTGCCCAGTCCTCCGCCGTCAGCCGCGTCTACGGCTTCAGCAACGGCGGCGTCCTCGTCGGTGCGGTCACCCCAGGTGGCGGTGCTGCCAAGGCAGGGCTCCAGCCAGGTGACGTCATCACCTCCGTCGACGGTCGGCCCATCAAGGACGGGGACGATCTCGTATCGGACATCTCCGCCCGCAAGGTCGGCTCCAGCGTCAAACTCGGCTATCTCCGCAGCGGCAAGCAGGACACCGCTAACGTCGTCATCGGGGATCGTGCCAAGGTCTACGCCTCCCTGGCCAACGGACAGAACGACGACAACTCCCAGCAGGCCCCGGAGAACGACGCCGCGCAGGCCAGACTGGGCCTAACCGTCTCGGCGCTTCCGCCGCAGATCACCAGCCGCACGAACATCAAGGCCGGCGTACTCGTCACGGACGTCACCCCCGGGTCCTTCGCCGAGGAGATCAACCTCGCCCGCGGCGAAGTCATCACCGAGGTCAACAAAAAACCCATCACCGATGAGGCCTCGTTCCGCGCCGCTATTCGCGGCCTGCACTCCAAGGACGACGTCGTCTTCGTCGTCCGCGATCCGCAGGCAAAAGACCGCGGCAGCATGTACGTCGGCGGAACCCTACCGTAACCCCAGCCCACCTCATCTGCTGGCATCGCCTGCGCCGTCCTCCGGGACGGCGCAGGCGTCTCCCCTCCCACTCCGCCCAGCCAGATGATCACCCTTATCCTTCTGGTTGTCATTCCCAAAGGGAATCTGCGCCGTTGCTTCCCGTATTGGCCCGCAGAGAATGCACGCCCACCATTGCAATCGCCTTTGTCCGTACCATCCCGTCTTGGGCGAAGCCTGCCCAGAGTGATGTCTCCGATCCTTTCCCTCTCCCGAGCGGTGAAGAAACAACATCAAACACAAGATAGCGATGAAAGCCAGCTCACGTCCGTACACCGCACGCTGAGCTTGCCGCAGATAGCCTGAGAGTTCTGCAGTCCGCATGCGAGCCTCCCACCTCCCGACGCCGGACCTACACCTTTGAGGGAGTGCATCTGCTCTCTCCTCTCCCGTACTGTCACAAAGTCATGAGCCGAGCCATCGTCATCCCGCCAACCATCTTTATCGAGCATGCTACCCGCATCCGGACCCGCAAGTTGGAGGAGATCGCAGCCAACCTAAAAGCGGGCGTTCGATCGCACACCTCTCAACCCGCTCCGCGCCGCGATCTCTCCTCCGTTCTGCGGCAATTTCGTGGACGCATCCGCTGACTGAGCCGATCGCGAGCAAGCAGCTTCGACCTAAGCTGGCCCTGAGCAAAGGGGACGCCGTATCATCACCGCGTGACCGCTCGCCACCTGTTCTGCGCCGCCCTCCTCTCGATCGCCTTCTCAACCTTCGCTCAGACCCCCTCGGCTCCCAACCCTCAGGCCACCACAGGTCAAGACGGCGTCCTCAGCAGTTCAGTCGCTGAGAAACTGCTTCCCTCCGCCATACTCTTCAAGGGCCAGCTCGCGCCCGTGCAGGCACGCAACTCCGGCGTTCTTCGGCTACCTGCCGGAGCAATCGTTGTCGCCTCCCTCGTCGACAGCTCCGGCTACTCGAGCGGCGTTCGCGAGCGCTTCCAGTTCTTCCTCTACACTGAGGCGCCGCTGCAGCTCTCGCCGACGAAGGTTCTTCCCTCCGGCTTCTACGGAGCCGGCTTCCTGGCAGACAACACCATGGTTGTCCTTGATGTCTCCGGTCACGACATCCTGACGACTCCCACCCTCGCCGATCCGTCGCTCAAACGACCCCGTCCTCTGCAGATGCTCTCCATGCCCGGCACGGGCGAAGTCCGCCTCTACCTCGGGCGCAGCTACGTTACTCTCAATGCCGTCATCAACCGCCGCTAGTGGGCACATTCGACTCACAGCAGATCGGACAAAAAGTCTGCTTGGCGTAGAACCGGAGACTGTACGGGTATTCTTCGGACGAGGTCTCTCCGCGGCGTGTTCCTCACCCGACGCACACGGGTAGTCTCTCTCCCGTAGTCTGGAGTCAAAGTACCTGTTTCCAATACTTTGCGCAAAAAGGGGGGGGGACGGGGGCGCGAGAGATTCTGCCCAGTTCACCCCGGCCCGGTGTCCTCTAACGAAGTTCCCCTCGCCTCCCGCCCGACCAGGGTCAGCAGCGCGACCAGCAGTGCCGCAACGATCACTGTTCGACCCAAAACCGGCCCCAGACGCCCGCCGAACGAGTTGGCAGCCAGTTTGGCCTGCAACACATTGTTCTTTGAAGAAAGCAGGTTTCCAAGCTGGTAGGCGAATCCCGGGAAGATGGCCCGCACCGGCCCCGGTGCAAGCTCATTCAGGTGCGCCGGAATCACGCCCCACGCACCCTGCACCATGAACTGCATCAGAAACCCACCCAGCGCCAGCACCGTGAGGGATCTCGCACTGCTCGACGACCACAGTGGAATTACTGGAAGGGACAGCAGCGCCGCCGCGATGATCGTGCGACGCCGCCCCCAACGCTCCGAAAGTGTCCCGCACACCACACCACCAGCCACAGCTCCCACGTCTCCGATCGCCGTCAGCAGCCCGATATACCCGGGCGAAAATCCGCGATCCCTGCCCAGAAACGACGGGTAAAGGTCCTGTGTTCCATGGCTGAGAGCCGTAAACGCCGTCATCAACACCGCCAAGAATGCCAGCAACGACAGGTTGCCCCAAAGCGCACGTCCGCCGAGCGCGGAGGTCCCGCGCTGCTGAGCTCCGCGCTCAGCCTGCCTCCGCGAGAGCCAGGCTGATGACTCCGGCACCCTGGCCCTCAGATAGAACACCAGCAATGCCGGCAGGGCACCGAGCATGAACAACACACGCCACGGTGCCACCAGACCGCTCCCATGCAAGTGCGGGTAGAGCAGCCCAAACAGCGCTGCAGCCAGCAGATTGCCAATCACATAACCTTCCTGAAGCAGCCCGGAGAAGAAACCTCTTCGCTCCGCTGGCAACACCTCCAGCGCCAAAGCCGCCCCCACCCCCCATTCGCCTCCCATCGCCACACCAAACAGTGCCCGGCAGAGAAAGAAGAGCGGCAGTGTCGGAGCAAACGCGCTGAGCAACTCGAAGACAGAGAACGAAACGACATTTACCATCAGCGTCGGGCGTCTTCCCCAACGCTCCGCCATCCACCCGAAGAGCAACGCCCCCACCGGACGCATCGCCAAGGTCCAGAAGGTGGCCTCAGCGACAGCGGCCAGCCCCACGTGAAACTCCGCCGCAACATCTCGTAAACACAGCGTCAACAGAAAATAGTCGAAGGCGTCAAGCGACCAACCCAAGAAACAGGCGAGAAGGGTGCTCCGCTGAGTAGAAGTCAGGCGCGTTCCACGACGCCTACGAAACGGCCGCAAGAACCCACCAACGCACATCGCCCAGTATCCTCGCCAACGTCAGACCTTGATGGAAAAGGGTTGAAGCGACTCAGCCTCCTGTCCCGGCGAGCCCTCGCCACCACTCCCATACTGCTTCAGCAACTCATGGTGAAGGCAGTACAGCGCCAATTCAAGACGATCCGAAACACCCAGCTTGTCATAGACCTTGCGCAGGTAGTTCTTGATCACCTGCTCCGTCGTCCCAATCTGATACGCGATCTCCTTGTTGCGCATTCCCCGGGTAATGCAGCTGATGATCGCCAGCTCCTTCTTCGAAAGCTTCGGTTGAACCTTGGGGTTGGTCAGGGCTGTTGCCTGCGCTCGATAGGCCTCAATTACCCAACTGATCGACTGATTGTCAATCCAGGTTTCGCCGTCTGCGATCTTGCGCACACACTTGATCAGGAGATCGGGTGAGATGGATCGCGGAATTACGCCCCGCACACCCCGCCGGTACAGCTCCACCGTGTTGGCCTCGTCGGACTCCGTAATCTGCACGATCAGCTTTGCGTTGGGTGCCTGCCGAACCAACTCCGGGACTGCGTCCAGAACACCCGCAATCAAGGCGCCCTCCAGAACCACAACGTCAGTTGGATACCGTGCCAGGGCAGCGTACAGGTTCTCCAAAGTCTCCACCTGAGCGACAACACGAATGTCATCCTCCACCGCGAAGATCTTTTTCATGCCAACACGATAGATCGCCTGGGAGTCGGCGAGCAGAATGCGAATCCCCTGCCCTGCGAGCCCGTCCTGATCTGCCTCTGCGCTCTGCGGGAAGGGTGTAATGGTCTTTGCGTCCATAAGTGCTAGGCCTTCATGTAATATTCATCGATCACGGCGGCAGCCTGCTCCAGGCTTCCCTGGCGCTCGTGGCGTACCACGCGACCAAGGCAATGAATCTCAACGTCGGTTGGAGAGCCCATCACCTCGGAGGGCATGTTCAAAGTGAACTCGATGACACTATCAACTTCGGGCAGGCGGTCACCAGAAAACAGCAGTCCGTTCGCCGAAATGTCCTCCGTTGTTGCCTGATAGCTCTGGTCAGCCACCCGCAAATCCACCGCAAGCCTGACCGGAAATCGAACCGCGGCGCGCATCGGACTTTCATTGCCAGGCTTGTTCCAAAGTGTCACGTCGTTCTCCGAACGAGGTTCTCCGCCATCGAGCAGCCCCCGTGATATGGCCGAGTGTAACGCAACTGCCCGCGGTCTCTACACCGACTTCAATCCTCATACGTTACCTTCGGAACCGGAAAGAACGCGCCGGTACCACCCACCCACCGCTGGCCACGGTTGTGGTCCACACCCATCATCAGACCTCGCCCCAACCGAACCATGCTGATGGCGGGCTGCAGCGACTGCCCATCCCGCGCCATCAACATGATCCGCACTTCGGCCTGCGTCAGCCCACACGGCGTCTCAATCAACGGCTCGAAGTAAACACGTTCTTGCAGCAAGTACGACCTGCGCTCCTCCGGAGCGACAGCCCGAAGCTCCTCGATCGTTGGAGCAAACCGTATCCCTTTGCCCGCAAACGAAAAGAGTGGTTTCAATACGGTCTCCGCCAACTCGACAGGTAGCTTCGCGGGGTCTGCAAGGTAATCACTCAGCAACACCGCTCGCGGCACCGAAGGGTGGTGCAGAAACGGGAGGGAAAACTTGCTGGCCCGAAAGTACCAGTTCGGATGCCCGGCCCACTCCACATCGAAGTCGCTTCGGTAATCAAATCCGGGTCGGGCTCCTATCCGCTGCATCTCGTCGGCAATCGCGCGATTGAAGATCCTGTGGATCGGAATCCATCGCCCATTGCGCAGATACTCCAGACGGCGGCCCACCTGCCGAACCTCACGGGTGTCCACCGTCTGGATTCCCAGCCGCCGCTCATACGTGCGAAAGTCGACCCGCGTCTTTTGACGCTCAGGATCAACCTCCAGAAGCACCACGTGCTCCGGCTCATGCCCTCCCAGCAAGACCTCACCCAGCAGCCGCCAGTAACTCGCCCGATCCATATCGTCAAACAGCCACCGCACCTCGCCCTCCAGCCCGAATGCCCGGGACTGCGCCGCGGAGAGCACATCCTGGAATCCAAAGACCGACGGGAAAGCCTGCAGTTCAACCAGCCGGAATCCCAGGGACCCATCGGCCTCACGTACGAACCCAAAGTCAGCAGTCAGGAAATTCGGCGGTTGTACGCCGGTCGGCTCCGCCACCCGGAACTCCTCCGGAATCGCCTCTCCGCTCGCCTCCAGATAGGTCGCATTACCGAGAAGAGACGCCATCATCTCCTGACCCGCAGCGATCATTCGCTCCAGAACTTCGGACGGGAAGAAGCACGGCGTCTCCGCAATTGCAAAGTCCGGCCGTTCCCCGAGTTCCCCCTCGATCTCCGCAAGCACACGCTCGTGCGCGGCCTCGGTCCATCGGGCATTGAACTGTCGCCGGAGCTCCGCGATCACTCTGTCTCCTTCACCGGCCCTACTCCGCGTCGATCAGAAACTGCCCGTCACGCATGATCTGCTGTTCACCGCGCGCGTCACCTAGCCAAATGTTGAACCCGAGCCCAACAACATCGATATGTGTGGAGCTCTTCCAGGGTGCCCCTGTGTGCGCTCCGTATGGATCGCCGAATGCGATATGCACGCCCGGAAACTTCTCGTCCTGCAGAATGTTGCCGATCACCCGCTTTACCCCGATGTTGGTGCCAATCGCAAACTCCCCGACTCGGTCCGAGTTCGCATCCGTGTGCGTGTACGCCCAGAACTCCCGCTCCAGGGCCTTGTCATCCGAGCGCGCCTCCACGATGCGGTTGTGCTCCACCTTGATCGTCAGTGGTGTGTCACGCAGGATGCCGTAGCGTGCACACAGAAAATCCCCGACCACCCCGTCTACAACAAACACCCCGTTCACCTCGGCCGGCGCCGTGAAGCACTCGCCTCCAGGCAGATTGCCCCACTTCTCCCGGCTGATGATCCCGGACGTCTTGAACCAGCGGTAGTCTGGCGAAAGCTCCACATGCAGGTCCGTTCCAGCCGCCGTCGTTGCCCGAACGTAGCTCGCCTGGCGAACCCGGTCCAGGACCGCTTGGCTCAGACGATCCACGGCCGCAAAGTCCGCCCGCATCCCCTGCTCCATCACCTCCGCCGTGATGTTCACCATGTGCGCGTGCCGCATCTTGCGCCGGTTCACCACGTCCGTCATCTGCATCCGGCTTCCCAGTTCGTTCGGCTGCACGGTCACAGCGAAGATGCTCACCTCGGAGCTTTCCATATCTTCCAGCACCGCCGATGGCATGTTCACGCACGGCCGAGTCGCCAGATCCTCCAGAACAAAGCCGCTCCATGGGCAGCCCACCTCGTCCAGCGCCGCGGCCAGGGCCGCCGCGACCTCCAGCGTCGACCGGTCCGCGATCAGGGTCACCTTCTCCTGCGGCTGCACACGCAGACACGTCTCAACCGCATTCCGGGCGCCCTCTGCAAACGTGGGCGGAAAGCCTACGTCCCGCAGATGCGTCCGTCCGGCCGATGTCCTCGCGCTGTTCTGGCTCATTGTCTCCGTCAACTTGCTGCCCTCCCTGCTCACCTGTTGCTACAGCCCTGCCCGCGTCTCCGCGGCCATGTAATCCACTACCGACTTCAGATTGCCCGTATCGCGATACACCCGCAGCTGCCGGTCCGCACCCGAGCCCTGCTCCAACATCTGCCGCACGTAGCCAAGCTCCATCTCGCTGTTCAGCGCCCGCATCTCGTCGCCAACGAAGTTGAGGTACTCGCCGATCAGGTCCCGCACCGGAATCTCCTCTTCCTTGCCGAAGTCGATCAGCTTGCCCTCCAAACCGTAGCGAACCGCCCGAAACTTGTTCTCCATCAAGAGCGCCCGCGAATACTGCCGATAATCCACGTTTAACGAGTGTAGCCGCCAGAGCGTCGCCGCCGTCGCCTGAATCAGCGCCGCAATCGCGATCGTCTCTTCCGCGCGCATCGGAATATCGCAGATTCGCACCTCAATCGTGTTGAAGAAGGGGTGCGGCCGTATATCCCACCAGATCTTCTTTCCGTTATCAATGCAGCCTGTCTTCACCAGCAGATCCACGTATCGCTCGAACTCGGAGTAGCTCGCAAACGCATCCGGAAGGTTGGTGCGCGGAAAGTGCTCAAACACCTTCGCCCGGTAACTCTTGTAGCCCGTCTCCATCCCCTGCCAAAAGGGCGAGTTCGTCGACAAGGCCAAGATGTGCGGGAGAAAGTACCGCATCGAGTTCATCACCCGGATCGCCGCCTCCCGATCTTCGATGCCCACATGGACATGCAGTCCGAAGATCAGGTTGGACCTCGCTACCAGCTGCAGATCCTCCACCACCTGCGCATACCGCGGATCGGGGTAGATCTCCTGCGCTCTCCAGTCGGCAAAGGGGTGCGTCGCTCCTGCAACCAGCATCAATCCATGCTCCTCCGCCAGCCGGATCATGTTTCGCCGCAGATCATACAGATCCTCTGCCGCCTCCTGGATGTTTCGGCAGATGCGCGTCCCGACCTCAATCACGGACTGATGCAACTCGGCCTTGACCCTCTCCTCCAACCGGAGCTTGCCCTGCGAAAGCATCTCCGTAGCGATGTGTGATCGCAGATCGCGCGACTCCGGATCAACCGTCTGGTACTCCTCTTCGATCCCCAGCGTGAACGTCGGTCGCATTGCTCTCCCTCCCTCTTCCCGTGCCGCAGCTAGCCGTTCTTCGGCATCGCTTTGGCCGCCTTCTTCGTCGAGCCTGCCACCCTCTTCTTCGACGCCTTCGCTGGCGCCGTCGGAGCAGCTTTTGCCTCAGCCGGTGGCTTCGGTACTCCCTTTGCCGCAGGTTTCTTCGCCTCCGCAGCAAGGTTGACTTCTCCGCGCGGAACTCCCGTCCCGTTCAGCAACGAGATGCATCGCAGCTCGTCCCGCAACGTAGGCGCTGCCTGCGCCTTCTCTACTGCCAGTCGAGCCACCGCATTCACGATCCAGTTGAAGTTCTCCTGCCCCACAGAGAAGAAGTCTGCGTCCGGCGCCGGGTTCATGAAATCAATCGCATACGGTACCCCACCCTCCACCGCGAACTCCACCGTGTTCAGCTCATAGCCCAGCGCCCGGCATAACGTCAACGCATCTCGCTCCACCCGCTGCAGAAGCGTCCTGTCATACTCCGGTGGGTCTTGGATGTAGCGCTGATCATGCGGCCGCCGTGGATCGTACGGCATAATCCGAACCTCGCGCTGGCCGACAACATAGCACCGAAAATACTCCTGAAAGTTCACCGCCGCCTGCAGCGTCATGCAGAGATCCCGTGTCAAATCGTAGGCCCGAAAGAACTCCTCGGCCGAATGCACGTGGTACACGTCGCGCCAGCCTCCGCCGTCATGCGGCTTCAGAAACGCCGGAAATCCTACATACGCGAAGACGGCCTCCCAGTCCAGCGGATACTCCAGATTCCGCAACGACTCCGTATTGATCTGCGGCGGATAATTCTTATGCGGCAGCAACACCGTCCTCGGCACAGCCACGCCCAGGCTCTGCGCGAGCGAATAGTTGAAGAACTTGTCATCCGCCGACCACCAAAATGGATTGTTGATCACCTCCGTCCCGGTCAGCACGGCATTCTTCAGGTAGCTTCGATAAAACGGCAGATCGTGCGAGATCCGATCCACGAGCACCGCATAGCCGGAAGGCTGGGCCATCGGCACCGGGCCCACCTTCGCTATCTCAGCCGTAATCCCCTTCACTTCCATCGCATTAATCCGGTCCACCAGGGCCCCGGGAAACGTGTTCTCTACCCCATGCAGCACGCCGATCTTCTTCATCGCTTCCCATGCTCCGTCCCGCGCCGCAACGTCCCTCTCGGCACCTCTTCCAAACTCTACAGGTAGTGTTGCGCCATACGCAGCCATACCGGCCAGTCATGCACCGCGCCGTCTCCCCAGATGTCGAACCGGCACGGCACCCCCCTGCTCCGCATCAGGTCAGCCATCGCCTCGTTGGCCACCCTGCAGATGTCGTGCTCCCCCACTGCCAGAACGTACTCCGACCGCCCGAAGTGCGCAAAATGCCACGGATCAGTCAGCCCCTGCAGGTAAGCAGCCGGCGAATGAAAGTACACGTCCTGGTCGTAGTACCCGTCCAGAAACCGCGCCGGGTCAAAGATGCCGCTCATCGCCAACAGGCCGGTGAAGAGATCCGGGCGCCGCAACACCAGGTTTGCTGCGTGAAACGCCCCCATGCTGCAGCCCAGCGCCACGGCGGGCACATCCCCGCTCCGGTCTCGCATCAGCGGAATTACCTCCCGCAGCAGGTACTCCTCGTATTGCATGTGCCTCGCGATCCTCCAGCGCGGCGGAACCTCCCGGTTATACCAACTCTCTGCATCAACCGAATCGACACAGAACAGCTGAATCAGCCCGCGCTCAATCTGCTCTCGCAGCGCCCAAACCATGCCCCGGTCTTCCATCTCGAAAAATCGATTGCACGAGGTGGGAAACGCCAAGACCGGCAGCCCCCGCGGAGAGCCCTCGGCGGCAAAAGTCAGCATCTCCATCTCTCGCCCCAAGGCCCCCGAATACCACCGATGAAACTCGCGATGCAAACCGGATCCCCGCTCCGCAGAACTGCTAGTCTTAGCATCCTAGCCGAGCGCGGCGGTACCCAAGCCCGAACACATCCGATCGCGAGGGCCATCTCTTCGCCGCATCGCGAAACCGCACCTCGATCTAAGGATAAGGACAGCGCATTGACATGACCAGCTCGCCCCAGGACTCTTCACCTGCAGAGCGCCTGCACGCCGCAGAGCACAGCCCCGCTCAGTCCGTAGATCTCCCTGCGACCGCCCTTCCCCGTCTCGATCCAAGCGTTGCGCTTAACTCCGACCTCCGGACTAATCCCCGATTTCAGGTCTTCCAACTCCGTTCCACCAACGCCGATCTGGATCGACAGATCACCGTCTACGTCCCAGAGGCCTACACGAAGGCGCCCAAAGACCGCTTCCCTGTTCTCTACCTGCACGACGGCCAGAACCTCTTCGACGACTCCACCTCTTTCCTGCACGGCCACACCTGGCACGCCCACACCACCGCCGACACACTTATTGCCGCTGGCCGCGTCCAGCCGCTCATCCTCGTCGGCATCGCCAACGCCGGCATCCGTCGCATGCCCGAGTACACCCCGACTCCAGATCCCAATTTCGGCGGCGGCAGCGGCAACCGCTACGGTGAGCTGCTTCTCCAGGAGATCAAGCCGCTGGTCGATTGCACTTGGCGAACGCTTCCAGACCGCGCAAACACCGGCATGGGCGGCTCCTCTCTCGGCGGCCTCATCTCGCTCTATCTCGCCCTTACCCACCGCGACGTCTTCTCCCGAATCGCCGTCGTCTCCCCATCCATCTGGTGGGACCGGCGCAGCATTCTCAGCCTCGTCCGCAAGGCCTCGCCCGAGCCGCCCCTCCGCATCTGGCTCGACATGGGAACCGCGGAAGGTGCACGCCACCTCCACGACACCGACCAGCTCTACGGCATTCTGCTCGACCGCGGCTGGAACCCCGAGGATGAAGTCACCTACCAGCGCGTACCCGAAGGCGCCCACAACGAAGACGCTTGGGCCGCCCGCTTCGGCGACATCCTTACGTTCCTCTTCCCCGCAAACAGGCCTGCCACCGCCCCGGAGTCCCAATCCGACTCCATCGTCACCCCCGAACCATGGCCGAGCCCCACCGCGGCAAGTCCCGAAGCATAAAGCGTTCGCGCATTGCATCTTGGACAGCTTTCCGAGATACTAAGGTCTTGTGTTGCCTGCTGTCTGCGGCACCTCCATCCGTGCAAAGAGCCGTGTCTCTGGAAAGGTTTTCCCTTGTTGATGATTCGTTTGGCGCGTGTCGGCGCCCGTAAACAGCCCTACTATCGCGTGGTCGTGATCGAAAAGGATCGTGCCCGGAACGGACGCTCGCTCGAGGTCGTCGGAACTTATAACCCGCGGACCTTGCCGGCAACCGTCGATCTCAAGCGCGAGCGCATCGAGTATTGGACTGGCAAGGGCGCGCAACTCTCCGAGCGTGTCGGCAAGCTGATGAGCGCAGCCCCTGCTCCCGCCGCGAGCGAATCGGTCTCCGCCTAGGCGGGGGCTACCCCTATCGGAAACAAGGGGCGAACGGTTATCCCGCATTCTGCAAGCCAAGCCGGGCATTCTCGTCTTATGCGACACCAGGCTAGGCGTACGGCCCGCCGACTCAAATGCCCAGTTTCATTCCACCAGGAGAGAAACGTTGAACAGTCTGCAATCCCACTCCGGAGGGGAGCTGACAACATGACGGAGCCTGTGGCTTCAACGCACCCGAACGGAGATATCGAGAAGCTGGCTCAGCTCGTGACCTTGATCGCCCGTTCTCTTGTAGATGCGCCGGATGAAGTCTCCCTCGGGGCGGTTGAGCAAAACGACGTCGTGCTTCTTCGTCTCAAGCTCGCGGCGGGGGACGTCGGCAAGCTCGTCGGACGTCAGGGCCGCACCGCCCGCTCGCTTCGAACCATCCTTGCTGCCGCCAGCGCCAAGGCGAAGCGGCGCTTCTCTCTCGACATCGTTGAACCTCGCTAGCACAGCCCGCCTGCTCAGCCAAACGCGAAAACGCAGTCTTTAAAATCTCGATCTGCGACGGCCGTCACCCTTCAGGCGAGAACCGGCAGTTTGGAACGGAAGTATTCGAGCGAGCGCTCCAGGCCCTCCCGCAGCGCGACCTTAGGCTCCCACCCCAGCAGAGTCCGCGCCCGCGTGATATCCGGTCGTCGCCGTGTCGGATCATCCTGCGGCAACGGCTTGAAGACAATCTCACTCTTGCTTCCAGTCACGCGTCGAACCTCTTCCGCGCACTCAAGAATCGTCCACTCAATCGGGTTGCCGATATTGACCGGCAAGCTCTCCTCACTCTTCCCCAGTCGCACAATCCCGTCGATCAGGTCCGAAACATAGCAGAAGCTCCGCGTCTGCGATCCGTCGCCGTAGATCGTCAGCGGCTCACCCCGAAGCGCCTGCGTCATCAGGTTCGAGATCACGCGGCCGTCGTTCGCCTGCAGTCGCGGCCCGTACGTGTTGAAGATGCGCACCATGTGGGTCCGCACACCGTGATACCGGTGGTACGCCATGATTGCCGCTTCGCTGAAGCGCTTCGCCTCGTCGTACACCGAGCGCGGACCGATCGGGTTGACGTTGCCCCAGTACGTCTCGACCTGAGGGTGCACCTCAGGATCGCCGTAGCACTCCGACGTCGATGCGTGTAGGTATCCCGCTCCATGCGTGCGCGCGATCTCAAGTGTGTTCAACGTTCCCGCCGAGCCTACGAGCAGCGTCTCGACCCCAAGCCTCATGTAATCGACGGGGCTTGCCGGCGAAGCAAAGTTATAGACGTAATCCACAGCGCCGACATCAAAAGGCCGAGAGATGTCCATCTGCTCCAGCCGGAAACGCCCTTCGCTCGTCAGATGGGCCAGGTTGTCAAGATTGCCCGTGCACAGGTTATCTACCCCAACAACGCTGTGCCCCTCGGCTAGAAGTCGATCCACGAGGTGAGAGCCTAGAAAGCCCGCTGCTCCAGTTACCAGTACAGTCATCACAGCCTAGATCTCCTTTCAAGCCACAGGCATTCAAACGCCCAAGTCTCAGCGAACTGCCAGACCCGACAACGGGCCTCGCCCGAAGGCGAGGCCGTCTGGCTACTTCAGTGAACCGACCATCTCGCGGGCGGGGTACGCTGCAGGGCGGCCTACGCTCAGGTAGGTGAATCCCTGCGCGGCTACCTCATGCGGATCAAACAGGTTGCGCCCGTCGATCATAATGGGATACCGCAGCACCTGGTTCAACCGGTCGAGGTCCAGATCCTTGAACTCCGCCCAATCCGTCAGCACGAGAACTGCGTCGGCGTCCTCCGCTGCGTCGTATGCGTCCTTGGCATACTGCATCTGCTTACTCGCGGGTAGAACCTCCTCGCAGCGCTGCATCGCCGCAGGGTCGTACGCGCAGATCCAGCAGCCTTCGTTCAACAGCAGGCGGATCATCTCGATCGCCGGGCTGTCTCGGATGTCGTCCGTCTCTCCCTTGAAGGCCAGACCCAGAACCGCAAGCTTCTTGCCCCGGAGCGTCCAAAGCGCAGACCGCACCTTGGCCAGAAAGCGCCGCCGCTGTTGCGCATTGATCTTCTCGACCTCGCTCAGCAGACTGAAGTCGATGCCGAACTGATCAGCAACCGACCGAAATGCGGCCACGTCCTTCGGGAAGCAAGACCCGCCGTACCCGATCCCGGGACGGAGGAATTTAGGTCCAATTCGGCTGTCAAGCCCAATCCCCTGTGCGACCTGCTCGACATTGGCGTCGGTCGCCTCGCAGAGATTGGAAACCGCATTGATGAAGGAGATCTTAAGGGCCAAAAAGGCATTGGAGGCGTGCTTGATAATCTCAGCGCTCTTGATCGAGGTGTTCAGCAGCAGCGGTGGTTGCGCCCCGTTACAGCACCCGTCGATCGCGTTTGGCTTGCTGTAGTAGTCGCCGCCCGTAAGCGGCTCATAAATCCGGCCCAGCACCTCCGCAGCCTGCGAGGTATCAGCACCAACCACAATTCGGTCGGGATGCAAGAAGTCCATCACCGCCGTGCCCTCACGGAGAAACTCGGGATTCGACACCACATCGAATAGCGCACGGTCCACACCATTACGCTCGATCGCGCGGCGAATCCACTCATTTGTGTACACGGGAACAGTGCTCTTCTCGACAATGATCTTGTAGCTGTCGATTGAGCGAGCGATCTCGCAGGTCACGGCCTCCACATACGACAGGTCAGCGTCCCCGCGCTCGCTCTGCGGCGTACCAACAGCAATAAAGATCGCCTCAGCGCTGCGCGTCGCCTCCGCCAGGTCGGTCGTGAAGCGTACCTGCTTGTTGCGGTACCGGTTCAGCAACTCCGGAAGGTGGTTCTCGTGAATGAGCGTATCTCCGGCCTGCAACGCCGAGACCTTTTTCTCGTCGTTGTCCACGCAGATCACCGTGTGACCAATCTCTGCAAAACACACAGCGGCGACCAAACCAACATAGCCGGAACCTACAACAGCGATCGAAACGGGCTTATTCATTAGGGGGAATATAGCTCCTATGCCCATCAGCATAGCCCACTTTCAGCAAATCTTTGCAACCAAAAGTACCCTAAACTGACACGACGGTACCGTAGAAGACCTGGCGAAGGTCGGGTAAACTGATCAACGATGGCTGAAGAAAGAGTGCCGATCCCGTCGATGGCGGGTAGAGCCGACGGACGGGGGATCGCTGCGGCTGCGGACGCTGCAGACAACACCCTCTCTGAAGCTCTAACAACGCTGCGCAAGCGGCCCTGGGTACTCATCGTTGCCGCTCTTTTGGGGCTCGCGTACGGCATCTATAAAGTCGTCAGCCAGCCCAAGGTCTATAGCTCCACAGGCCGCATCGAAGTTCGCGCCGGAGCCTCGAACGAATTCCGTGTGACCGCCGAACCGGGCTTCGGCGACACCCAGAACAAGATGCTCACCGAGGTCGCCATCCTCTCGAGCGACTCCCTTCTGCTCACCGTTGCCCACGACCTCAAGCTTCAGGACAACCCGGAGTTCCTCGGTGTCAAGGGGCCCGTCACCCACCGCTCCTTGGACGACCCCGCAACCCGCGAGGCCACGGTGAAAAAGCTCCAAAGCACGCTCGGCATCGAGCTGGTGCCCAAGACCGACATCATCCGCATCAGCTACACGGCCACCAACCCCCGACTCGCAACCGACATCGTCAACACCGTCATCTCCGCGTACATTCACCGCAGCTACCAGACGCGCTTTGACTCGACGCAACGTGTCTCGCAGTGGCTGCAAAGCCAGCTCGACGATCTTAAGCAGCAGGTCGAAACCGCCCAGGAACAGCTCATTCCGCTTCAGCGCCGTCTCGGCATCCTTGGCTTCGACCCCAGCCATAACCAAATCTCCAGTCAGCTCGAAGATCTCTCCAAGGCTACCGACCAAGCGCGTCTGAACCGCATCATCGCCGAGTCGCGCTACCGCGTCCTCGCCGGCATGGATCCCGACACCATCGAGGGCTCCATCGAAGCCACCCCCGGAACCTTTCCTGGCGAACTTAACTCGCTTCGGAGCCAGGTCGCCTCGGCCCGCGCCAACTTCGCCCAGCTCACCGCGAATCTCGGACCGAATCATCCACAAGTCCGCGCCCTCAGGGCACAGATCGATGAGCTGCAACGCGAAATCTCCGCGGAACAGAATCGGCTGCTCCTCCAGGCCAAGCAGAACTACGTCGCCGCTAAAGCCAATGAGGATCAGACCCAGGCCACGCTCGAGGCGCAGCAGACCGCCGCCTATAAGCTCGGGGACGACCTCATCCAATATCAGCTGCGACAGCGTGAGTTCGAGTCCAGCCGGACACTCTATGAGTCCCTCCTCCAGCGCCTTCGCACAGCAGGTGTCCAGGCCGGTCTCGAGTCGCTTGAGATTGACGTCGTCGATCGGGCAATGCTTCCGGCGAGCCCGGTTGTCACTAGCCAGACCGGCACCATCCTATCCAGCCTGGTGTTTGCACTCATCGGTGGCGTCGTCGTCGCCTTCCTCCTCGAAAGCCTCGACACAGGCCTCCGCGGGGTTGCCGAGATCGAGCAAATCACCGAACTGCCGTCCCTCGCCGTGGTCCCGCGCGCGCGTCGCGCCTCGGCCGAAGAAGCCGCGCAGCTCTCCACCGCGCAGCGCAACGTCGCCGTCATCTTTAAGCCGAAATCCCAATTCGCCGAGGCCTTCCGCTCGCTCCGTACCTCACTTCTCCTCTCCTCGGCGGGCCGCCCGCCGCAGGTCATCCTATTCACCAGCGCCACGCCCTCCGAAGGTAAGACCACCGCAGCGACGAACCTCGCCGCCGTTCTGGCTCAGGGAGATGCGCGCGTCCTGCTCATCGACGGAGATCTCCGCCGACCCAACGTGCACCATCGCTTCGGGCTGAACGGCCGCGTCGGACTGACCACCCTGCTGACCGGCGCCTCCACCCTCGAGCAAACCATTCAGCGTATTCCCGAGATCCCAAGCCTCGACCTCATCGCCAGCGGCCCCGTGCCGCCACTCCCCACAGAGATGCTCGCCTCCGAAGCGATGCGCACCCTTCTCTCCTCACTCGCTCAGACCTACACGCACATTGTGATCGACACACCGCCCATCCTCTCCGTCACCGACGGCATCGTGCTCGCCCGCGAGGCTGACGCTGTGGTCTTGGTCGTCCGACATGGCAAATCAAACAAACATGTCGTGCGCCGCGCGCGAGATCTCCTGCTGCGCTCCGGAGCCGTCATCACCGGCCTCGTCCTCAACGCCATCGATGTCTCCTCTCCCGAGTACTACGGCTACTACGGCTACTCCAAATACAACTACGCCGCCGCAGACGCCGGCAGCTGGGAGCCACGTGAAGCCACGCGCGGCGACACACCCAAGGACTCGGGGGGACCCGCCAAATGAGCCCGCGCCATCTCGCCACACCCTTCCCGCGCTTCGTTCCTTCCGTGCTGGCGCTTCTCTCCGCCCTCTTCCTCACCCTCTCCGCGGCCGCACAGTTCAGCGGTCCGGCACCTCTCCCATCTCCCCTCCGCAACACCCCCATGCCCCTCACCACCAACCCGGCCGTCCTCTTCCCTGGCGAGCGGGAGGTCGAGCTCGGTCCGGGCGACCAGATCAGCGTTCACATCTTCGAGGCGCCGGACTACCTCGCCACCGTCCGCGTCAGCTTGGATGGCACCATCCAGCTGCCGCTCGCCGGCGTCGTTCACGTGGGCGGCCTGTCGGTCCAGGCATCCGAGGACCTCATCGCCGTCCAGTTGACGCGCGCCGGCATGTTCCTCCGGCCGCAAGTCACGATTCAGCTGCTCGAGTCGCCCAACCAGGTCATCACCGTCATCGGTGAAGTGCACGGCGTCATCCCGGCTCTTGGCGGACACAAACGCCTGTACGATGTTCTGGCCGCGGCGGGCGGCCTCCCCAACACCGCCAGCCATCTCGTCGCCATCAACCGCCCCGGCCAGGCCAAACCCATCCTCATCGACCTCGGCCCAGACCCGGCCCGCAGCAACCAAGGCGATATCCCTGTCTTCGCCCGTGACACCATCGTCGTCTCCCGTGTAGGCGTCGTCTATGTCCTCGGTGCCTTCCGCACGCAAGGAGCCATTCCCATCCAGCCCTCCACACCCCTCACCCTCATGCAGGCCACAGCCCTCGGCGGCGGCGCCGGTTTTGAAGGTAAATTCGACGACCTACGCATCGTGCGTACCGTCGGCCTCGAGCGCCGCGTCATCCGAGTCAACATCAAGAAGGTCGTCAATGGCACCGCGCCAGATCCCGTCCTCCAGGCTGATGATGTCGTCTTCCTCCCTTCCAGTGCCTTCAAGGCCGCGATCAAGAGCGGCGGCATCGGAACCGCCCTGGGCATCATCTCAGTCCTCGTATACGCCATCACCATTCACTGAGCAGGCCGCCCCCCTGCACCAATCTTCCGAACGTCGCAACAGGCCCTCGTGACCACGCCCAGACCATTCCGGCTTGCCTATCTGGTAAGCCACCCCATCCAGTATCAGGCACCGCTCCTCCGTCGCATCGCCCAAGAGCAGGACATCGATCTCCACGTCATGTTTGGATCGGACTTCTCCGTGCGCAGCTACCGGGATGAGGGCTTCGGCGCGACCATCGCCTGGGATGTCCCTCTTCTGGATGGTTACCAACACGAGTTTCTGCCGATACTCCGCGATCGCGGCACCAACACAGTCAACCGCGGCATCTTCGCTCGTCTCCGGGGCGGCGGCGGCGAGCTCCCCATGGACGCTCTCTGGGTTCACGGCTATCACACCATCAACGCTCTTCATGGAATGATCGCCGCCAAGGCGCTCGATATCCCAGTCCTCCTCCGGTCGGACTCTTGGCTCGGCGACCGGCCGCGCTCCTTAGGCACACTGCTCGCCAAACACGCCTTCTTCCGTCTGCTGCGCGGCCTCGTCAGCGCCGTCCTCCCCGTGGGTACGCTCAACGCGTCATACTGGACCAACTACCTCGGCACGGATGTCCCCCAGTTCCTCATGCCGTATGCCGTCGATAACCAATTCTTTCAGGAGCGAAGCCGCCCGGACCAGGCAAACACCGCCGCGCTCATCCGCGAGCTCAACCTCGATCCCGCAAGGCAGGTCATCCTCTTCGCCTCTAAACTCCAGGCGCGGAAACGCTGCTCCGACCTCCTCTCGGCCTATGCCCACCTCTGCGCGGACCGGCTGGCGTCAGCCGCAACAGAACCCTACCTCCTCATCGTCGGTGATGGCGAGGAGCGGAAGGCCCTCGAAGCGCAGGCTGCCTCCCTTCACCTGCCGCATCTCCGCTTCTGCGGCTTCCGCAATCAATCCGAGCTCCCCTGCTTCTTCGCCCTTGCACACGTCTTCGTTCTGCCCGCCCAGCACGAGCCCTGGGGACTGATCGTCAACGAGGTCATGAATGCCGCCTGCCCTGTCATCCTCAGCAACGACGTCGGCTGCTACCCCGACCTCGTCGCCGACGGTGTCGAAGGTTGCGTCTATCCAGTAGGCAACATCGCTGCGCTCACATCCTCGCTGCATCATGTGCTCGACTCCCCGGATCGCGCTCGCACCATGGGTCAAAGCGCCCTCAAGCGCATCACCGCCTGGAGCTTCGGGGAAGACTTGCAGGCGCTCCGATCTGCCCTGCATCACCTTGGCGGTTCTTCGCACCTCCTTCCGCAATGAGCAGCCTGCTTACCTCCCGGACAGACCAGCCGTCAGCCTGCTACCCTCGGAGCGACCCCAAAACGATGCATATTCTCCATCTCATTGGCACCATCAGTCCTGAAGCTGGCGGCCCCACTGAATCCGTGCGCTCGCTCCTTCTGCATGGTCCGCCTGACTACCGGGGAGAGGTCGTCTCGCTTGACCCGCCCGACGCTCCGTTCCTCAAAGACATCACCTTCCCTATTCACCCGCTCGGCCCTACCGTCACATCCTTCCGCTTCACGCGACGCCTCATTCCTTGGCTCCGGGCTAACGCACATCGCTTCGATGGTGTGGTCGTCAATGGCATCTGGCAGTATGTCGGGCTGGCCGTCCTCCTCGTCTTCGCCGGCAAGAAACCCTACGTCGTCTTTACCCACGGCATGCTCGACCCATATTTCAAGCGCCGCTACCCCCTCAAACATCTGAAGAAATGGATCTACTGGCTCCTGGGCGAGTATTGGATCCTGCGGCGCGCCTACCGCGTTCTCTTCACCACGGAGGCCGAGGAACAGCTCGCGCAACAGAGCTTTTGGCTTCATCGCTGGACTCCCTGCGTCGTCCCGTATGGAACCACGAGCTCCTCCGGCAATCCTCAGGCGGAGCTCGACAGCTTTTATGCCCTTCAGCCGGAGCTGCGCAACCGCCGTTTCGTCCTTTTTCTCGGCCGCATCCATCGGAAGAAAGGCTGCGATCTGCTCGTCGAGGCCTTTGCCCAGATCGCCGCGCAGGACCCCGCACTCGATCTCGTCATGGCAGGCCCAGATCAGCAACTCTGGGCTGCAACGCTCCAGCAAAGCACGGAGCAGGCCGGCATTGCCCATCGCGTTCACTGGCCGGGCATGCTCACCGGATCTACGAAGTGGGGCGCCCTTCGCGCCGCGGAGGTCTTCATCCTGCCCTCGCATCAGGAAAACTTCGGCATCGCCGTCGCCGAAGCCCTCAGTGTCCACTGTCCCGTTCTGCTCTCGGACAAGGTCAACATCGCAGACGAAATCGCGGCTGACGGCGGCGGTCTCGTCGAGCCTGACACCCTGGAGGGTACAGTCCGCCTCCTCCAGGCATGGATCGACCTTTCCCCCGAGCGCCGCCATGCCATGGGAGAGATCGGTTATCAAACCTTCTTGCACCGCTATGACATGAAGCAAAATGCAACTCGCATCATCCGGCTCTTTGATGGGGCGCTCGGCGCCCCATCGCAGCCGAAGGAGACCTCGTGAGCACCCCGGTCAGTCCACCCGTCCGCCCCCGTCGACCGTACTACACCACCGCGGACTTCCTCAGCGACAAGGATGCTCGCGATCCTCTGGAGCGCCCTGCCTTCAGCCTGCGCACTCGGCTCCGGCGACTCCTCTGGGTATGGGTGCGTCTGCTTGTCTTTCGATTCTCGCCGCGTCCGCTTCACTCCTGGCGCAGCATGATCCTTCGGCTCTTCGGCGCCCGCCTGGGGCGCTCCTGCCACATCTATCCCGGTGCCCAAATCTGGGCACCGTGGAATCTCGTCGCAGGCGACCTCGTCACTGTCGCCGACGGTGCCGAACTCTATAATCCCGCCCCGCTCACCATCGGCTCCCGCGCAATCATCTCCCAGGGTGCCTATATCTGCGGAGCCACACACGACTACGACTCACCCGCATTCCCATTGCTGGCCTTCGCCATGGAGATCGGTCCGAGTGCATGGGTCTGTGCCCGCGCCTCCGTCTCCCCGGGTGTCTCGCTCGGCGAGGGCTCCGTCTTGGGCCTCGGCAGCATCGCCACCCGCACCCTCGAGCCATGGACCGTCTACGCCGGAGTTCCCGCCCGCGCCATCAAGCGTCGCGCCCGCACGCAGGTCTGATCACCCGCATTCACAGACTCACGCTCTCAACTTCGCCAGAAGATCGGTCGGGTGAACTGGCTTGGCCAGAATCTCAAACTCGTGGCCCTGCATCCGTGCCTTCTCCAGGAGGTCCGCCGTCGCCGCCTGCCCGGAAAACAACAGGATCTTGCACTGCGGCATCTTGCTGCGCGTAATAATCGCCGCCTCAATCCCCGTCATCCCCGTCATGATCACGTCGCTGATCAGCATATTCGGCTGAAAACTGTCCAACGCTTCCACCGCCTTCTCGCCGCTAAACACCGCGCGAGCTTCAAATCCAGCCTGGTTGAGAATTATTGCAAGGGTATTCGCAATCACCTGCTCGTCGTCTGCGACCAGAACGCGAGGCTTGGTGTGATTTGCTGTCGATTCAGCCATAAAGTCTTTCTGCCCCAGAGTTGCCTGCTTGCCTCACCGAACATATCACGTTCAACCACCACCATCCGTCACCCTCTGGGCTAATGATACGCTGGGCCAAGCTGAGCTTCATGACACGGTTTGTCGCGCCACCGACTACCTCACGTAGACACTGCATATGCCCCCAGCCATCATTCGCGCCGAACGCGTAGAGAAGTACTACGCCCAGCCGAGCGAAAACCGTATCCAGGTCATCTCCCCCACCGACCTCGCGATCCCGGCAGGCGAAATCATCGCCCTGCTTGGCCCCTCAGGCTCCGGCAAGTCCACCCTGCTTCGTATGCTCACCGGCCTCTCCCTCCCCTCCGCCGGACAGGTCCTCTGGCACGACAAACCCATCAACTCAGCAGACGTCAACGTCTCCATCGTCTTTCAGTCCTTCGCCCTCTTCCCCTGGCTCACCGTTCTCGCAAACGTCGAGGCTCCCCTCACCGCCCGCGGCATGGAGCCCTCCGAGCGCCGTCGCCGATCCCTCAAAATCCTCGACACCGTGGGCCTCGACGGCTTCCAGGCCGCCTACCCGAAAGAGCTCTCCGGTGGCATGCGTCAGCGCGTCGGCTTCGCCCGCGCCCTCGTCGTCGAGCCGGAAGTCCTCTTCATGGACGAGCCCTTCTCCGCCCTCGACGTCCTCACCGCCGAAAATCTCCGCTCCGAGCTCCTCGAACTCTGGCACAACAAGACACTCCCCACAAAAGCCATCTTCCTCGTCACACACAATATCGAAGAAGCCGTCCTGCTCGCCGACCGCATTATCGTCCTCGGCAGAAATCCAGGCCACGTCCGAACCGACTTTAAAGTCTCTCTCCCCCATCCACGCGACCGAAAAGCACCCGCCTTTACCCAGCTCGTCGACTACATCTACAAGGTCCTCACCCAGCCTGACGCCCAGCCTCCGGAGCCCCCACAGACCGCCGCAGGCCGGCGCGTCCGCGACGAGCGCCTCATGCACTACCAAATGCTGCCCCACGCCCGGCCGGGAGGCATCGCCGGCCTGCTCGAGATTCTCCTCGACCACAATGGCAAGGACGACATCTATCGCCTCGCCGACGATCTAGCCTTCGAGGTCGACGACCTCCTCCCCATCGTCGATGCAGCGCAGCTGCTCGGCTTCCTCACCGTCACCGAAGGCGACGCCGCCATCACTCCTACGGGCATCGAGTTCGCCAACTCCGAGATCCTCCGCCAAAAAGAGCTCTTCCGCGAGGCCGCCGTCACCAACGTCCTTCTGCTCCGGCAGATCGTCCGCGCCATCGAGGCCAAAAGCGACCACACCGTCTCCGAAGAGTTCTTCCACGACATGCTCGACGAACAATTCAGCGAGGAAGAAACCCTCCGCCAACTCGAAACCGCCATCAACTGGGGACGCTACGCCGAACTCTTCGACTTCGACAGCTCCCGCCGGCGCTTCTATCCCTTCGAAGAACAGGACACCGAGACCCAGGCCGCCGAAGCCGAAGAGGCCGAATAGATTGGCTATCCTCGACAACTTCGGCATGGTTCGCGGCTCGGAGCTGCTGGCCCGCTCCCAGGCCCTCCGCCGCTCCTGGCCCTTTGTCCTCGACCTCCTCGTCGCCTTCCTCGGCCTCGCCTGCTTCTATGGCATCGTCCGCATCGGACGCTACTGGTTCGGCCATCCCACACCCGAGCTCCAGATCTCTCTCAGCCCCCGCGCGCTTCCCCTCTACGCCTTCTACTCGGTCGTCCGCATCGGCCTCGCCTACCTCCTCTCGCTCGGCTTCGCCATCGCCTACGGCTACACCGCCGCCTACAGCAAGCGGCTCCAAGCCTTCATGCTCGCCGCCCTCGACATCCTCCAGTCCATCCCCGTCCTCTCCTTCCTCCCTGGTGTCATGCTCGCCATGGTTGCGCTCTTCCCCACGCGCCAGGTCGGCGTTGAATTCGGCGCCATCCTCCTCATCTTCACCGGCGCCGTCTGGAACATGGCCTTCTCCTTCTACTCTTCCCTCAAATCCATCCCTAAAGAACTCACCGAAGCCACCGAAATCTATCGCTTCTCCCGCCTCCAACGACTCCTCCAGCTCGAACTGCCCTACGCCGCCATCGGCCTCATCTGGAACTCCATCATGTCCGTCGCCGGCGCCTGGTTCTTTCTCATCGCCTGCGAGATGTTCCGCCTCGGCGATCGCGACTTCCGCCTGCCCGGCCTCGGCTCCTACCTTCAGACCGCCGCCTCCGTCGGCAACACACACGCCGTCGTCTGGGGCCTACTCACCATGATCGCCATCGTCGTCGCCACCGATCAGCTCCTCTGGCGGCCCGTCATCGCCTGGAGCGACCGCTTCAAATTTGAACAGGTCGAAGGCCAGGCCCGTGTCCACTCTCCCCTGCTCCACTTGCTACAGAACTCCCGCCTGGTCCAGAACTTCAGCGGCACCGGTCTCGCCCGCCTTGAAGACCGCCACTACCGCGCAGTCGCCCATCGTCGCGAGCTCTCCCTCGCCCGCTCCGAGGCCGGCCATCAGCCCTCTCGCATCCCCGCACTCATCCTCCGTACCGTCCTCATCCTCGCGGTCTTCGCCTTTGCCCTCGTCATGGGCCTGCACGCTCTCGCCCTGCTCCACCAAATCCGCCTCAACGCCGTCCTCACCATCCTCAAGGGCGCCCTCTTCACCTTTCTCCGTGTCAACTGTGCCCTCCTCCTCGCCTCCGCCTGGACCATCCCGGCCGGCGTCGCCATCGGCTTTCAGCCCCGTCTCGCCCGCATCGCCCAGCCACTCGCACAGATCGTCGCCTCCGTCCCCGCCGTCGCCGTCTTCCCCATCCTCCTCGTCGGCCTCCTCCGCATCGGCGGCGGCATGGGTATCGGCTCCATCGCCCTCATGCTCCTCGGCACGCAGTGGTACATCCTCTTTAACGTCATCGCCGGCGCCATGGCCATCCCCTCCGACCTCAAGGAGGTCGCCACCCTCTTCCACTTCACCCGCTGGCAGCGCTGGCGCATCGTCATCCTCCCCGGGATCTTTCCCTTCCTCATCACCGGCCTCGTCACCGCCTCCGGCGGCGCCTGGAACGCCTCCATCATCTCCGAGTACTTCCTCCTCAAAGGCGAGGTCCTCCAGACCACCGGCCTCGGTGCCCAAATCTCCGCCGCCACCGCCGCCGGCCACTTCCAAATCCTTCTTCTTGCCACCATCGTCATGGCCCTCATGGTCGTCACCGTCAACCGTCTCGTCTGGCGCCCCCTCTATCACCTCGCCGAAACCCGCTTCCGCCTCTAACGCATGACGGAAGTACCGTTCCCCCCACCAAAATCTCACCCACCTCCCACCCCCACCATTTACACTAACCAAGTACCCAGAGGGGCGCGTCACCGCTCCGGGGTGTTGAAGGATTACAGCTTCATCAGCAGCACAACAGCCGCCAGCAGCAAGGCAAACAGCACCAAAACCAAAGCTCCGGATAGCTCGACCGTGCCCTGGGCCTCCGCAACACCAAGTCGCTTCAAACCCAATACCTCATTTCGTTGGAAACACGCCCCCGGGGCCTCTACCCCTGGGCGAAACTTCTCCGCATCCCCAAGGTGCCCAGGCGCTGACGCACGAAAGCAGGCAGCCTCAGTCTCCCCCGCTCCGCCCCTTCGGCTGCCAAAACGCAAACACCACCGCCAGCAGCGGCGGTGCCAGCAACACCCCCCAGAACGGAATCACCACCCCCAGCACAATCGGCCCCAGCAGCGCCGCCCACCACGGCACCCGCGTCGTCCGGTGCAGCACATACGGCTGAATCACCAGCCCGTCCAGCACCGCGATCAGCGCATACAGCCCTAGCAACAATCCCAGCCGGTACCAGTCATCCGTCTTCCCCACCGTAAACAGCAGGCTCAACACCGGCCCAATCAGCCCAATCGCCGCCCCCACCCCCGGCACAAACTGGCACAGCGCCCCCACCAGCGCCCACAGCGGCGCCCACGGCACATGCAGCAACCACAAGCCAACCAGCCACATCACCCCCACAATCAGCGAGTCCACCACCGTCGCCTGCCACCACCCCAACAGCGCCCCACCTGCCGTCCGCAAAACCCCCCGCTCTCCCGGCCCTCGCATCCCATACCCGCCCATCGCACACGCTCCACATCACCTCAGATGCCCTCTGCTACCCTCATCCCATGAAGTTTGGCGTCCTCGTCTTCCCCGGCTCCAACTGCGACCACGACACCTTCAACGTCCTCTCCTCCCTGCTCGACGCCCCCACGACCTTTCTCTGGCACGCCTCCCACGACCTCGAGAACTGTGACTGCATCCTCGTGCCCGGCGGCTTCGCCTACGGCGACTATCTCCGCACCGGTGCCATCGCCCGCTTCGCACCCGTCATGCAGTCCGTCACCCGCTTCGCCGCCACCGGCGGCCTGGTCCTCGGCATCTGCAACGGCTTCCAGATCCTCTGCGAGTCCGGCCTCCTCCCCGGCGCCCTCATGCGCAACCGCGACCAGCGCTATATCTGCAAGCAGGTCCACCTCCGCACCGACTGCGCCGACTCCCCCTTCACTCACTCCATCCCACGCGGCACCGTCCTCCAAATGCCCATCGGCCACATGGAAGGCAACTTCTTCTGCGATGACGCCACCCTCGCCCAGCTCGAGCAGCAAGACCGCATCGCCTTCCGCTACTCCACACCCACCGGCGACATCACCCCCGCCGCCAACCCCAACGGCTCTCTCGCCAACATCGCCGGCATCCTCTCCGAAGGCCGCAACGTCCTCGGCATGATGCCCCACCCCGACCGCTCCTCCGAGTCGCTTCTCGGCTCCGCCGACGGCCTCCGCCTCTTCCGCTCCCTCGCCCTCCAACTCGCCGGTGCCCACGCCTAAGCCCCGCCCCCTCGCCCTCTCCGCCCTCCTGCTCCTCCTCACCGTCCTCTGCGGCCTCGCCCTGCGCTTCGCCCCGCTCGGCCTCCCACATTTCCTCGTCAAGTACGGCGGCTCCACCACATGGGCCCTCTGCATCTACTGGCTCCTCTCCACCGCCTTCCCATCCCGTCCCATCCTCCCCGTCGCCCTCGCCGCTATCGCCCTCGCCACCGCCGTCGAGTTCTTCAAACTCCTCCACACCCCCACCCTCGACGCCTTCCGCCTCACCCTCCCCGGGATCCTCCTGCTCGGCCGTCTCTTCTCCTTCGCCGACATCCTCGCCTACGCGCTCGCCATCTCCGCCGGCGCTCTGATCGACGGCAAACTCCGCTCCTGACCAAACCGGCAAGACTCATCTACACTCATCACCATCGAATTCGGAGAACCTCCTACCACCATGCGCCCAGCCTTCCCCCTCGCCGGTCTCACCCTTCTCTTCCCGTTCGGCGTCTTTGCCCAATCCAGCCCCTCCACCTCCCCCGGCCCCACCCCCATCACCCTCACCGGCGCCGACATTCGCCCGTCCACCTCCCTCGACGGCCCCTGGCACTTCATCCCAGACCCCTACTTCAACGGCCTCTTCTCCTCCCACGGCGTCGAAATCAAGAACGGCTGGTTCCTCAACCAGCACTGGCACCTCGGCGACAACCAGCTCATCCAATACGACTTCGCCACCAGCCCCACCCTGCAGGTCCCGGGCGACTGGAACACCCAGCGCCCCGAGCTCTTCCTCTATGAAGGCCCCCTCTGGTACCAGCGCGACTTCACCTACACCGCCAACCCCGGTCACAAGGTCTTCCTCCACGCCGGTGCCGCCAACTACCAGTCCTTCTGGGGGGTCACCGGCAAACGCGTCTGCGACCACGAGGGCGGCTTCACCACCTTCGACTGCGACGTCACCGCCGCGCTCAAACCCGGCGCCAACTTCATCGTCGTCGCCGTCGACGACACGCGTCGCGCCGACGGCCTGCCCACCGTGAAAACCGACTGGTACAACTACGGCGGCCTCACCCGCGACATCTCCCTCGTCGAAGTCCCCGACACCTTCATCGAGCATTACGACCTCCACCTCGACCGCGCCACCCGCTCCCGCGTCGAAGGCTTCGTGCAGCTCGCCGGCGACCACCCAGCCGCCGGGCAGCAGATCACCGTTGCCATCCCCGATCTCCACGCCACCACCACCGCAACCACCAACGCCACCGGCCGCGCTGCCATCTCCTTCCCCATCGCCAACGCCACTCTCTGGTCGCCCGAAACCCCCAAGCTCTACCCCGTCACCCTCTCCGCTGGGGCGGACACCATCCACGACCAGATCGGCTTCCGAACCATAGAAACCCACGGCTCCGAGATCCTCCTCAACGGCAAACCCATCTTCCTCCGCGGCGTCTCCGTCCACGCCGAAGCCCCCTTCAAATCAGGTCGCGCCGACACCGAAAAGGACATGCAAACCCTGCTCGGCTGGGCCAAGGAGCTCGGCTGCAACTTCGTCCGCCTCACCCACTACCCACACGACGAAAAGATGACCCGCCTCGCCGACAAGATGGGCATCCTCGTCTGGTCCGAAGTCCCCGTCTACTGGGCTGTCGAATTCTCCAATCCCGACGTCCTCGCCAAGGCCAAGCACGTCCTCCACGAAGAGATCGACCGCGACCAAAATCGCGCCTCCGTCATCCTCTGGTCGATCGCCAACGAGACCCCCGCCACCCCCGAACGCACCGCCTTTCTCACCTCCCTCGCCGACGAGGTCCACAGTACCGACCCCTCGCGCCTCGTCACCGCCGCCCTCCTCGTCCACAGCGAGCCCGGCCACACCGGCGCCAACGGCACCGACAACGTCAAAGTCATCGACGACCCCCTCGGCAAAGTCCTCGATGTCATCGGCTTCAACGAGTACATCGGCTGGTACGAGGGACCGCCCGAGCTCGCCGATCGCACCACCTGGCAGGTCGCCTACAACAAACCACTCATCGTCTCCGAGTTCGGCGGCGGCGCCAAGGCCGGCCTCCACGGCCCCGCCACCGAGCGCTGGACCGAAGAATACGACGCCGCCATCTACACCCACCAGCTCCCTATGCTCAACAAAATCCCCCAGCTCCGCGGCATGAGCCCCTGGGTCCTCATGGACTTCCGCTCTCCCACCCGCATGCTTCCCGGCATCCAGGACGGCTTCAACCGCAAAGGTCTTATCAGCGAACAGGGCCGGAAAAAACTCGCCTTCTCCACCCTCCAGCACGCCTACAAAACCAACTCCATCGGCCACCCCGAGTAGCGAGCGTACAACGCGGCGAGCCCTCCGGACATGTTGACCCAGCGAGAAAATACAGTCCTCCTCGGGCTCAACGTGATCGGTGTGCTCGACTAGATGTATCGTGCGTCGCCCAGCTGGGCCATCCCACAGGACCGAGCGCAGGGGATTCACTCCACCACAGGAGAACCTGTCGTTTGGTTCGCCGGCATTCTGCCGGTCATCGCCGTCTTCCTCGTGCTCAACACAACCTGGGCCGCACTAATCCTCAGCAGCAAACGTTGGCGGAGCGGCCGCTACTGGCTGCTGGCTGGGGCATGTTGGGTCATCGCAATCGGCATCGACTTCGCACACCAGTGACGCCTCGTGCCGCCACTACATCACGTCGCGTCTTACCTGGCCCTCTCTCTTCAACGCCTCCAGGCTCCGGATAGCGTCTAATCCTTCAGCGAGGGCCGTCCGCCAAAGATGATCGACATCCACAACCACCTCCTTCCGGGCCTCGACGACGGCTCCCCCGACCTCGACACCTCCATCGAAATGTGCCGCATGGCAGAGCTCGACGGCATCACTCACGTCGCCTGCACCCCCCACGCCAACTTTCGTTACGTCTACGACCCCTTCCGCACCGAGGATCTTCTCAACACCCTCCGTGCCCGCCTCCGCGACGAACGCATCACGCTCGAACTCCTCCGGGCCGCCGACTTCCACCTCAGCTATGAAAACATCGAGGCCGCCATCGCCGACCCTGCGCGCTTTTCCATCGCCGGCCACGGCTACATCATGGCCGAACTCCCCGACTTCGGCTCCTTCGGCAACTTCGGCGAAACCTTCTACCAGCTCCAGATCGCCGGCATGACCCCCGTCCTCACTCACCCCGAGCGCAACCTAACCCTCCAGGAAGACGACTCCTGGATCGACACCTGGCTCGCGCAGGGCGTGCTCATGCAGGTCACCGCAACCTCCATCACCGGCGGCATGGGCCGCAAGGCGCAGAAGATGGCCCTCTCCCTGCTCGACCGCCGCCGCGTCCACTTCGTCGCCACCGACGCCCACAACCTAACGACCCGCCCACCTCGCCTCCGCGCCGCCTTCGACGAGGTCGCCCGCCGTACCTCCTCCGCCACCGCCCAAGCCCTCTTCCACACCAACCCCCTCTGCGCCATCGAAGGCCGCCCCCTCCCTGCCTCCTCCCACACCGAAGACATCGAGCCCGAACTCACCCACACCGGCACCGCCTGGTGGTCCCGTATCCTCGGCCGCTAGACCCCTCGCTGGCCTAAAGACCCAGGCCACCATCCACCGCCAGCAGCTGCCCTGTAATGAACTGCGGCCCCGTGGCGAAGAACAGCACAGCCTCCGCAACGTCCCGCGCCGTCCCATTCCGCCCCATCGGCGTCTTCTCGGCAAACCACTCATACATCGGGTCCACCTCCCCCTGCACAATCATCCCCGGAGCCACACAGTTCACACTCACCTCCGGCGCCCAGGCCTTCGCCATAGTCTGCGACAACATATGCAGCGCCGCCTTCGACGTGCAATAGTGCGCATGCGTCGCCCACGGGTGCATCCCGCCCAGAGACCCGATATTCACAATCCGCCCCCGGCTCTCCCGCAACCCCGGCAACACCGCCTGCGCCACCAGAAACGGAGCCCGCGCATTCACCGCGAACATCGCATCCCACGCCTCAACCGCAATCTGCTCCATCGGCTCGGACGCAAACCGCCCCGCATTGTTCACCAAAACATCCAGCCCGCCCATCGCCTCCAGGCACTTCCCCGTCATCGCCCGTATCTCCTCCGGCTCCCGAAGATCGCACCGCACCCCCCACGCCCCCACCCCCATCTCCCGCATCTCCGCCACCGTCTTCTCGGCCTCCCCCGCCGACTCGCGATAACTCACGCACACGTCCGCCCCAGCCCGCGCCATCTCCAACGCGATCGCCCGTCCAATCCGCTTCGCCCCGCCCGTCACCAGCACCCGCCGGCCCGTCAGCACGCCCACACTTCGCCCCAAACTCCGTTCCAGCCCGCTCAAAGTTGCGGCGCGCTCTGCGTCTTGTCCGGCGCCTGCTTGCTCTCACTCCCCCGATCGGCCGGCGCGCCCTCCGCCCCCTTCTTTCCCTGCTCCCCCGCCTGCGTCCCGGAATCCGCCGAACTCGTTCCCGTCCCCGCTCCCGCTGCCCCCGATCCCGACGCTGATCCCGGAGCCGTCCCCGTCCGCGGCAGCAAACCCGTCGCCGCACCCTCTCCCTTGTGCGGCGGCCCCTCCGGCTCCTGAATCCCAGCCTTCCGCGTCGACGCCTTCCCCGAGTTGTCCTCGTACGCAGAAACCTGCTCCCTCGGCCGCAACAAAGCAACGTGGATCTCCCGGCTCGGTTCCTTCAGGTCGTACTGCTCCGCAAACGTCGCATACCCGTTTGCAAAGACCTGCACCAAAACCGTGCTCCCCGTCTCAATCACGTCCAGGCTCGCCTTGCCGTCAGGATCCGTCTTCACCTCCAGGTTTCCGTCGTCCTTGCCGTTCCGCGTCGCCCGAAAGATCACCGCCGCATTCGCAATCGGCTTTCCGTTCGAGTTCTTCGTCACCACCACCTCCACATGCGAGGTCGGCGGCGGCGCCTTGTACTTCCGACCCCGCCGCGATCGATCCTCCTGCCCCAGCCCGAACACCCCCGCCAAAACCACCAACACCGCCATCCCAGACAACCACATGCGCGCCCGTTTCATGCATCGCATTCTACTCCCCTCCCCCTCTCTCCTCCATCCCGAAAGCACACCTGCCCAGCAGGGAATCTGCGCCCGATTCACTCACATTTCACCTCCAGCCCTTGACTTCACCTCCCCGACAGTCTATCGTTAGCAGTCGAGGAGCTTGAGTGCCAGCGCACTGGACGCGCCCCGCACCTCCCGCTCCAACTCGTGTCAAACCTCATCGACTCACCCCAGCGATTCGCGCTTACAACGCGTCGCCTCACCTCAGGAGATTCACCTATGGCATCCACCTCGTTCACACCCCTCCACGACCGCATCCTCGTCCGTCGCGTCGACGAGGGCGAAACCCTCCGCGGCGGCATCATCATCCCCGACTCCGCCAAGGAAAAACCCCAGCAGGGCGAAGTCATCTCCGTCGGCAAGGGCAAGTCCAACGACGAAGGCAAAGTCTTCCCCCTTGACGTCAAGGCCGGTGACAGCATCCTCTTCGGCAAATACTCCGGAACCGAAATCAAGCTCGACGGCGAAGAGCTCCTCATCATGCGGGAAGAGGAAGTCCTCGGCATCCTCAAGAAGTAAATCGGCTCCCGGCTCAAGCTCGTGAGCCCTGTCCCATTCTCGAACACCCACTCAAGCTCTGTCGGCAACCGCCGACAACAAAGGAAGATGCAATGGCAAAACAGATTCTGCACGGAGAAGACTCCCGCCAGGCCATCCTGCGCGGCGTCAACATCCTCGCCGACGCGGTCAAGGTCACCCTCGGCCCCAAGGGCCGCAACGTCGTCATCGAAAAGAAGTTCGGCTCCCCCACCATCACCAAGGACGGCGTCACCGTCGCCAAGGAGATCGAGCTCAAGGACGCGCTCGAAAACATGGGCGCCCAGATGGTTCGCGAGGTCGCCTCCAAGACCTCCGACGTCGCCGGCGACGGCACCACCACCGCCACCGTCCTCGCCCAGGCCATCTACCGCGAAGGTGTCAAGACCGTCGCCGCCGGCGCCAACCCCATGGCCCTCAAGCGCGGCATCGACAAGGCCGTCGAGGCTATCATCGGCAAGCGCGATGAGCACGGCCAGGTCCAGGGAGGCGAGCTCTCCAAGCTCTCCAAGCCCGTCTCTGGCGACATGATCGCCCAGGTCGGCACCATCTCCGCCAACTCCGACGCCCAGATCGGCACCATCATCGCCGAAGCCATGAAAAAGGTCGGCAAGGATGGCGTCATCACCGTCGAAGAGTCCCGCACCATGGAGACCCAGCTCGACGTCGTCGAGGGCATGCAGTTCGATCGCGGCTACCTCTCGCCCTACTTCGTCACCGACGCAGAGCGCATGGAAGCCTCGCTCGAGAACCCCTACATCCTGATCTACGAGAAGAAGATCAGCTCCATGAAGGATCTCCTGCCCCTGCTCGAGCAGATCGCCCGCACCGCCAAGCCCCTCATCATCATCGCTGAGGATGTCGACGGTGAGGCGCTCGCCACCCTCGTCGTCAACAAGCTGCGCGGCACCCTCAACGTCGCCGCGGTCAAGGCCCCCGGCTTCGGCGATCGCCGCAAGGCCATGCTCGAAGACATCGCCACCCTCACCGGCGGCAAGGCCATCACCGAAGACCTCGGCATCAAGCTCGAAGGCGTCAAGATCGAAGATCTCGGCACTGCCAAGCGCGTCACCATCGACAAGGACAACACCACCATCGTCGACGGCGGCGGACAGGATGCCAAGATCGAAGGCCGCGTCAAGGAGATTCGCGCCCAGGTCGAGAAGACCACCTCCGACTACGATCGCGAGAAGCTCCAGGAGCGCCTCGCCAAGCTGGTCGGCGGCGTCGCCGTCATCAAGGTCGGTGCAGCCACCGAAACCGAGATGAAGGAGAAGAAGGCGCGCGTCGAAGACGCCATGCACGCCACCCGTGCAGCCGTCGAGGAAGGTATCGTCCCGGGCGGCGGTGTTGCCCTGGTGCGCGCCTCCAAGGCCGTCGATGCCCTGCTCAAGACCCTCGAGGGCGATGAGAAGGTCGGCGCACAGATCATCCGGCGCGCCATCGAAGAGCCGCTCCGCATGATCGCCCACAACGCGGGTGAGGAAGGTGCCGTCGTCATCGGCAAAATTCACACCTCCGACCAGAACAACTACGGCTACAACGCAGGTACCGGCAACTACGAGGACCTGGTCGCCGCGGGCGTCATCGACCCCACCAAGGTCACCCGCACCGCGCTCCAGAACGCCGCGTCAATCGCCGGCCTCATGCTCACCACCGAAGCCATGATCTCGGAGATCCCCGAGAAGAAGGAAGCGGGCGGCGGCGGCCACCAGCACGGCGGCGGCATGGACGGCATGTACTAAACCCCAGCCACCGCGGCACAAACAGCAAGACCCCGGATCACTCCGGGGTCTTGCTGTTCCTATCCAAACTCTGCCGCGGCCGCGGCCGGCCCTACTCCGCCGAAGACTTCACCGCTTTCGCCGCTCTCACCTTCACTCCCTTCTCCTTCGACTTGAACTTCACCTGCACCAGATCCTTGCCGCCCGGCACCGTAAAGGTCGCGAACTCGCTGTCGTTGATCGCCTGCTGAAAATTCTTCAAGTAGGGCGAGATCGACGGCGGCGCACCACGCAACTGGTAAAGCAGCTGTCCCCCCGTGGCATCCGCCACCTGCGTCAGATAGCTCTGGCCGCTGAAGCTCGCCAGCCCGCCTCGAATCCCTACATTGCCGTAGTAGATCGAGTAAACGTTCAGTCCGGCCCGCTGTGCATCCGTGATCGCCGAGGAAACATAGGGGCTGTTCTGGTTCAGCGGCGACACACTGCCGTTGTACGGGTCCACCCCGTTCGTGATCAGCAGCACAAAGCGCGCCATCGCCCGGCCCTGCTGCCCCGGCGCCTGGCCGTATGTCTCTCCCTCTTTGGGCAGGTTCTTCGCAAAGTCCGACAGCGCAAAATACGGGCTCGCACTCACGCCGCCGGCGCTCAGGGGCAGCCGCAGCGCGCCCGCGGCCGCTGCGTGATTCGCCGTAAAGCCCTGCGAGATCACCCGGCCGTTCTGCATATAACCCACCAACACCTGAACTCCGGGCGGCAGACCGTCAATAAAGCTCTTGATGTCGTCCAACTGCCGTCCAATCGAAGTCCGGAGCCCATCATCCAGCAGAATCGCCACCTGCGTCTGGCTTGGCTGCAACGGCACAAGCTGAGTCACAGCCTCGCTCTTCCCGTTCACGTCCACCGTCAGACTGCCCGCATCCACCGCGGCGCCCTTCTTATCCTGAATCGTCACCACCGTAGTCGCCGTCGCCTGGGCCCGCACATGAATTGGCAAAGCGCACGCAACCACGCCCAGACTCCATACCAACACCTCTCGTACACGCGTCATGGCACCATCCTCGTCTCGTTAGACGCCACGAACTCGCCCGGCGAGTGATCGGCCCTCGCGTCCTTTTGACCACAGCACCGCCAGGGCTCTCCATCCTCGCTCCCCTCTGCTCCCTCTCCTCTCCTGCGATACCCTCAATCTGTGGACAGCCTCTTGGAAGCCCCCGAGCTCGACGGGACCGCCCAGTCCCTCCCCTCGTCCGCCATCTCCGATCGCCACCTCTTCCGCAGCTTCTTCATGGGTGGCTTCGAGGGCGCAACCCACCTCCGCCGCGATCGGCAGCGCGTCGACGTCCTCCACGCATCGCAACACGACACACACACCGCTCAGGACTACGGCATGCTCGCCCAGTGCGGCATCCGCACCGTCCGCGACGCCCTCCGCTGGCACCGCATCGAAGCCACACCGGGCACCTACGATTGGTCCAGCTTTCTCCCCATGCTCCGCGCCGCCCTGTCCACCGGAACGCAGGTCCTCTGGGACCTCTGCCACTGGGGCGTCCCCCATCACATCGATGTCTTTTCCCCCTCCTTTCCCGCGCAATTCGCGCAATTCGCCGCCGCAACCGCGCGGGTTATACGCTCCGAACACCTCCGCGCCGGGATCACAGGACCAGCGATCTACTGCCCTATCAACGAGATATCGTTCTGGTCCTGGGTCGGAGGTGACCGAAAACACTTCTTCCCCTTCGCCCACAACCAAGCCCCCCACCTCAAACGCCAGCTCGCCCTTGCCAGCATCGCCGCCATCCGCTCCATGCGCGAGCAAGATCCAGCAGCCCGCTTCGTTCAGCCCGAGCCAGTCATCAAGATCTCCGGCAATCCCAAGCATCCCAGACATGCTCTCGCCGCCGAGCGCCATACAGCCGGCCAATACGAAGCATGGGACATGCTCGCGGGACTGGAGGCTCCCGAACTCGGCGGCTCCCCCGATTGCCTCGATCTGGTCGGTGTCAACTTCTACTGGAACAACCAATGGATTCACGAGGGCGAACGCACTCCCCTCGGCCACCCTCTCCATCGCCCACTTCACCTCATCCTCCAGGACCTCTTTCACCGCTACCACCGTCCCATTCTGATCACCGAAACCGGTGCTGAAGCCGCGGCTGCCGTAGGCTGGCTCGGCTACGTCGCCGCGGAAGTCCGGCAGGCCATCCGCCTCGGCACGCCCGTCCTCGGCCTGTGTCTCTATCCCGTAATGGACTACCCCGGCTGGGATGACGATCGCCACTGCCACTGCGGCCTGATCGAGCTCTCCTCCGATTGGTCCACCCGCACCCTTCGCCACGATCTCCAGGCCGAACTCATCACCCAGCAGGCTCTTCTTCGCACACCCTAGCGTCAATGCAGAAAGACCTGGCCCATCATGCCCTCGTCCACGCCCGCGGCCCCACGCTCCGCGAACTCCCTCGACCAACTCGTGGGGCAGGCCCGCACCCTCGCCGATCAGATCGCCCAGACGCCTACCCCCACCACAGCTGCTTCCGTGGCGAACTCACTCGCCAAATTGCACACAGCAGGCCTCACGGCCGCGCCTCTGCCGACTCACCTCGGCGGCGCCGGGCTGGGTACCGAGCCCGGCACTCACCTCGCGCTCCTGCAGATCCTCTCCTACCTCGGCGGCGCCGATCTCTCCCTTGGCCGCCTCTTCGAAGGTCACGTCAATGGCCTTCTTCTGGCTACCAGCTTCGGCACTCCCGCCCAGCTCGAGCGCCTCGCCGCCGACGTCCACGCTGGCATGCTCTCGGGCGTCTGGAACACTGGCAGCTCCACCCCACTGCGCTCCGAAGGCCAGCCTTGGACCCTGATCGGCAACAAGACCTTTGCCTCCGGGGTAGAGCTCATCCAGCGTCCCATCGTCACCGCCGAAAAGACCGGAGAGCCCACAGGCTGGCAGATGGTGCTCCTGCGACTCGAGAGCCCCGATCTCGCCCAGCATGTCCGCATCGATAAGGAAAGCTGGCAACCCCTCGGGATGGAAAGCTCCGGCAGCTTTACCGTCGACTTCACCGGAGGCCGCGTCTCCGCCGACGACCTCATTGGCGCTCCGGGCGACTTCTACCGCGACCCTCTCTTTCGCGGAGGCGCCATCCGCTTCGCCAGCGTCCACGCCGGAGCCGTCCTTCGCCTCCATCAACTCTTCGCCGAGTGGCTCAATCACAACAACCGCGATGCCGACCCTTACCAAATCGCCCGCCTCGGGGAACTGAGCCTGCGCGCCCAGGAGTGCGTCCTCTGGATCGAGCAAGCAGCCATTCACGCGGAGCGCGGTCTTTCGCTCCATGCGGACAAGTTCGCCGCGGAAGGCATGGTCGACTTCGCCAACACGATGCGACTTGCGATCGAACGCATCGCCACCCAAGCCATGGCGATCGTCGTTGCCGGCGTTGGCGCCCGGGGCCTCCTCCGTCCGCATCGCTTCGAGCAGATTCTCCGCGATCTCACCACATACCTCCGCCAGCCTGCGCCCGACCAGACCCTGGCCGACGTTGGCCGCGCCACCATGCGCAACCTACGCCTCCATCGGCCCATCCTTCCCTGGACTTCGGATCCCTCCGCCGCCACTCTGTCGCCTGTGTACTTCGACGAGGTCTACGGCAACTGCGTCGATCCGTGGAACTTTGAAACCAGCCCCTACGAGGCGGCCAAGTACGCCGAAACCACCGCCGCCCTTCCCCCGTCTCGCTTTCACTCCGCGCTGGAGATCGGCTGCTCCATCGGCGTCCTCACCGAGCAGTTGGCCGAGCACTGCGATACCCTCCTCGCCGTCGACGTCTCCGACCGCGCACTCGATCGCGCTCGTCAGCGTCTCGCACCAAAGAGCCAGGTCCGCTTCGCCCGTCTGCAGATTCCGCGAGAGATGCCCGACGGCCGCTTCAACCTCATCGTCCTCTCGGAGGTCGCGTACTACTGGCAGCGCGATGAACTGGAACGCGCAGCCACTCTCCTTGCTGGCCGCCAGTCCACCGGAGACTCCCTCCTGCTCGTCCACTTCACCGATCTCGTTCCCGACTACCCGCTCACCGGTGACCAGGTGCACAACGCTTGGATCGCCCGGCCCGAGTGGCGAGTCACACGCTCCGAACGCCGCGAGCACTACCGCCTCGAACTCCTGGAACGCTTGTAGACAGTCACCGGAGAGCCATCGTCTCTTCGTCTACCGGAGCTTCGGCACTCGCGTCGCGCAGCTCGGCCAGCATCCCTTCCAGCCTGCGCAGCACCGTCCCTATCTCACCCTTACGCTCGCCGGCGTATGCGCCCGCAATCTTCTTCGCATACGCCTCCACCAGTGCCGTCGGTGCCATGCCCTTCGCCACCCTTGCTTCCACTTTCCCGCGCCAGGCACGCGGCAGTCTTCGGAGATCCTCCACCGACCCCGTCAAGGCGTATCGCCGCAACATCCCAGCCAGCCGTGCGCGAAACACGATCCAGTCCGCCGAAGGAACAAGATGGTCTCTGCCGTCGCGGGACATCGCATCCCACGCACGCAGCTGTCCAGACAACCCCACCTTCACCTTGCCGTCCAGGCGCCCCGATGTGTAGACCTGCACCATCGGTTCATGACGAACACGTGCCCCACACCGACGGGCACGTGCCACAAACGCGATATCCTCCAGGGATCGTCGCGCGGGCAGGCCCCCCGTCCGTGCGTAGATCTCCACCGTGCATCCCAGGGAAGCACCAAATTCATGCCGGTGCCGCGGCAGAGGGTCCTCCGGCAGCGGGTCAAGTCGCTCCTCGATCTCCGTAACAAGCTCCTGCAGCTGGCTGTCGCGTTCATAGGCTTGTCGCACGCCCGCGGGCAGCCGCTCCATCTCACCCTGCGCCCACCGTATCTCCCCACCCACAATATCCGCCCGCTGCAGCGCGCGGAGGTTTGCCGCGATCCAGTCGCGGGCTACAACGGTATCGCTGTCTGTCGAGAGAATGGCTCCTCTCCGTCGCCCTTCCAGCCGACGCCACGCCGTGTCCATCAGGAGACGGCGTGCCATGCCGACATGCGCCGTCGCCGTAGGCAGCTCGCACTCCACAATGTGTAACCGAAGTCGATCTCTCAACTCGTACGCTGCACGCCGCGCCACCGCAGGGGAGTCGTCCACGCAGTTGTTCAGCAGCAGGATCACCTCGAAGCAGGATCGCTCCATCGGCTCTCCGCGACCATCAACCTGCCCGGCAAGGGCTTCAAGCGTCGGGCGAAGATGAGCGGCCTCATCGCGCGCCGGCATCACCACACACGTGCCGCAACGCGCATCGATCCTCTCCATCGCGAAACGTTCGTTGAGCGCAAACGTAGCCACCTTCCGCACGGTATGCGAGCCGCTCGATCCTTGCAAGCGCGGCCTTGCGTGCATCGAACTGCTGCAGAATTTCCGCGCGCACGGTACACTAGGGTTACTCTTCCGAACGGACTTGGCCTGTGGCCCATCCTCTGCCGATGCATCCCATAGCCGCACGCGTTTTGTCGCGCTCGGCGGAACGTCATTTCCGGCGCATCACAAGCGTTTCGGGCCTCGGCCAAGTGCGCGAACAACTCTCGCCTTTGGGCGGGCCGTCGTATCGCAGTAGTTTGCAAGTCCAAACGAGCACCATCACAACGCATCGCCCATGATGCGCGACATCTCTCTGCATCGAGGCGGACCACCTTGAAGAACTCTCTCCCTCTTTCCGTCTTCTCCGAAGCCGCAGGCACGCTCGACCTGGTCTGCCTCAGTCACCTCCGCTGGGACTTTGTGACACAGCGTCCCCAGCACCTCATGCGTCGCGCCGCTCGCACACGCCGGGTCTTCTTTGTTGAGGAGCCCTTCTGGCACAGCAGGGTGGACTCTGCCTCACCCACCTCCGCGCCCTTCCTTGACGTCTCTCAACGCGAGCCCAACCTCTGGGTCGTTCAACCGCACCTCTACGTCGGCACCGACCCCCTTCCGGCGCAGGAACAACTCCTAGCCGACCTTTCCGCGCGCTTTGAGATCAACGCCTGCGTGCGCTGGCTCTACACCGCCATGGCCCTTCCCTTCAGCGCGGCTTTGCCCGCCGCTATCACCGTCTATGACTGCATGGACGAGCTCAGTGCCTTTCTCGGCGCGCCTGCCGATCTCCTCGCGCTGGAACACCAGCTCTTCACCGAAGCCGACGTCGTCTTCACCGGCGGACTCAGCCTCTTCGAGGCCAAGCGCGCCCAACATCCCAACGTCCACGCCTCTCCGAGCTCCATCGACCTGGCTCACTTTCGTCAGGCAATCACCGGCAACCTTCCCGAACCGGCAGACCAGGCCTCCATCCCCCACCCTCGCGCCGGCTTCTACGGTGTCCTCGACGAGCGCTTCGACCTCGACCTCCTCCGCTCCGTCGCCGCACTCCGCCCGAGTATCCACTTCATCCTTCTCGGCCCCGTGGTCAAAATCGACCCAGCCACCCTGCCCCAGGCGCCCAATATCCACTACCTCAGCGCCAAAAGCTACGACGACCTCCCCGCCTACCTCGCCACCTGGGACGTCGCCCTCCTCCCCTTTGCCCTCAACCCCTCCACACGCTTCATCTCCCCCACCAAAACGCCCGAGTATCTCGCCGCCGGCAAGCCCGTCATCTCCACGGCCATCCGCGACGTCGAACGCACCTACGGCGACTCCGGCCTCGTCGCCATCGCTCGCTCTCCCGAGCACTTCGCGACCCTGCTCGACGCCTCGCTCCTCCCTCACGCAGCGGAGTGGCAGCAGCGTGTTGTCAAGCATCTCTCCAAGCTCTCATGGGACGCCACATGGCAGGCGATGGACTCCGAAATGAGTCGCGCGCTCTCCCTGCGTGATCCCGCACACCACACCTCTCTTCCACCTGTCCCGTCACACCGGGCAAATTCGCCGCTCAGTCGCTCCGAGCACTTCGACTTCGTCGTCGTCGGGGCGGGCTTTGCCGGCTCCGTTCTCGCAGAACGCCTCGCATCGCAGCTCGACCGCCGCGTCCTGCTGGTCGACAAGCGAACCCACATCGCCGGCAACGCCTACGATTGCCTCGATGCCGCAGGCATCCTCATCCATCTCTACGGTCCGCACATCTTCCACACAAACTCCACCGAAGTTGTGGACTACCTCTCCCGGTTCACCGCCTGGCGGCCCTATGAGCACCGCGTCCTCGCCAGCGTCGACGGCCAGCTCCTACCCATCCCCATCAACCTCGACACCGTCAACCGCCTCTATCAGCTCGATCTCGACCCCGCCGGCATGGAAGCCTTTCTCGCCGCGCGCACCGAGCGGCCCGCCGAAATTCGCACCTCCGCCGACATCGTCATCAGTCGCGTCGGCCGTGAGCTCTACGAGAAGTTCTTCCGCAACTACACCCGCAAGCAGTGGGGCCTCGATCCCTCGGAGCTCGACGCCAGTGTCGCCGGCCGAATTCCCGTTCGCTTCAACCACGACGATCGCTACTTCACCGATTCCTTCCAGGCCATGCCTCGCGAGGGCTACACCCACATGTTCGAGCGCATGCTCGATCATCCCAACATCACCCTCCGTCTCGGCGTCGACTTCCAAACCATGCGCCGCACCTATCCCGACGCCGAAGTCATCTACACCGGTCCGATCGACGAGTTCTTCGGCTTCCGCTTCGGCCCCCTTCCCTACCGCTCCCTCAACTTCCAACACCAGACTCATCGCCGGCCAGTCTTTCAACAGGCCCCTGTCGTCAACTTTCCCAACGACCACGACTACACCCGCGTAACCGAGTTCAAATACCTCACCGGCCAGCAACATAAGCACACCAGCATCGTCTACGAGTACCCCCGCTCCACCGGCGACCCCTACTACCCCATCCCCCGGCCGGAAAACGCAGCCACCTTCGCCCAGTATCGCGAACTCGCCAGCAAGACCAGCCGCGTCCACTTCTGCGGCCGTCTCGCCAACTATCGCTACTTCAACATGGACCAGGTCGTTGCGCAGGCCCTCTCCACCTTCCGCAACATCGCCGAACAGCATCGCATCAACCTCATACCCTCCCGAGCCCCCCAGCCCTCAGCCTTCCCCACGCCCGCCTTCCTCGCTACACTCAGCAAGGAGGCCGTCTAGAGCCGGTCCTTCGCACGGCGTTCTGCTGCTCCGGAACCGCAGAGCCCCGCGCTGCTGACCCACCAGAGGTCGTGCATCGAGTTGCGTGGCATCCCGCAGGGATCTGCTGTTCGATCGTGTGCTGCGTGACAGCTGTAGGAACACCGCTCGCACCCCCACACACGCATGCCCTCCTCCACGCACGAACCCATCTTCGCTGATCTCCTCACCCTCATCCGAGACCGCGCCGCGCAGGCTCCCGACCTCGACTCCCTCCAGCGTTTCGTCGTCGACCTCCTCCCCAGCCGCCTCCCCCACTACAACTGGACCGGCTTCTACATGCTCGACCCCACCGCCCCCGACACCCTCGTCCTCGGCCCCTTCCACGGCGCACCCACAACCCACGTCCGCATCCCCGTCTCCGAGGGCATCTGCGGCGCGGCCGTCGCCCAGGCCCAGACCATCGTTATCGACGATGTCCACGCCGACTCGCGTTACCTCGCCTGCTCCCTCGAAACCTCATCCGAGATCGTCGTCCCCATCCGCGCGCACGGCACCATCGTCGGCGAGATCGACATCGACAGCCACCAGCCCAGCGCCTTCAGCCCCGCCGACCGCCTCTTCCTCGAAGACTGCGCCGCCGTCCTCGGCCGCTTCATCGAGCGCGCCCAGCCCAGAGCCTCATAGGCCCAGCCCACATCGTCATAGGCCGGTCCGCGTCGCTCCCCCCGCCTGCAACGTCCGGTCCAGCGCCCCCAGCACCACACCCTTGCTCAGCATCTCCGGCAGCACGTCCGGCGCCTCCCCTGTCTTGGCCGGATACAGCACATACGTCGGCACCCCGCTTCGCCCAACCCCACTCAGTGAGGCCGTAATCGCCGCGTCATATCGCGTCCAGTCCGCCCGCAGCAGCACCACGTGTCCCTTGCGGAATCGCTGCTGCACCTCCGCGGAGTTCAGCACCGCCCGCTCGTTCACCTGGCAGCTCAGGCACCACGCCGCCGTGTAGTCCACAAAGACCGGCAGCCCCTTCGCCTGCGCCTCTGCCACCGCGCCCGCGCTCCACGGCTGCCAGGCCGCGCGCTCCTCCGCCGCCGCCTCGCTGCCGTGCAGCGGTGCCCACAGCGCCGCCAGCAGCAGCACCGCGGCCACGCCCACCCCCGTCCACCGGCCCTGCCACCGACGCATCGCATACCCCGCCACCGCCACCAGCAGCAGCCCCACCAGCATCCACGCCGCCCGGTCCACACCTGCCGAATCCGCCCCATAGAGATGCCCAAACACCCACACCAGCCAGATCACCGTCGCAAACAGCGGCACCGCCGTCAGCTGCTTCAGCGTCTCCATCCACGCGCCCGGCTTCGGCAGCCACCGTGTCCATCGCGGCTGCAGCGTCAGCAGCAGATACGGCATGGCCAGCCCCAGCGCCAGCGCCGTAAATACCGCAAACGTCACCCCCGCCGGCTGTGCCAGCGCAAACCCAATCGCCGCCCCCATCAGCGGCGCCGTGCACGGTGTCGCAACCACCACCGCCAGCACCCCCGTAAAGAAGCTGCCCGCATACCCCTGCTTCTGCGCCAGGCTCCCTCCCGCGCTCGTCAGCGTCAGCCCCAGCTCAAACTGCCCCGCCAGCGACAGCGCAAAGAAAAACAGCCCAATCGCCAGAATCGCCACAAACAACGGCGACTGCAGTTGAAACCCCCACCCAATCTGGTTCGTCCCCGACCGCAGCCCCAGCAGCACCGCCACCACCAGCCAGAAGCTCGCCACAATCCCCGCCGTGTACACCAGCCCGTGCGCCCTCAGCGTCGACCGCTCCTCGCCCGAGCTCTGCACCAGCGCCAGCCCCCTTCAAGAACAGCACCGGAAACACGCACGGCATCAGGTTCAGCAGCACCCCGCCCAGAAACGCCAGCCCAATCGCCGTCGCTGCCGTCAGCTCGCTCGCCCCCGCCGCTCCACCGCCCTTCGCCGCCGCCGCCGGCTCCGGCACCTCCGCCCGCACCACCGGCGCCGTAAACTCATACCCCTCGGTATCGCTCAGCCGGATCAGCGCGTGAAACGTCTTCGGCAGCTCCTTCAACTCCGCCGCCCGCGGCACCCACACCCGTATGCCCCCCGGCACCTCCGCCGTATCCTGGTCCGCCGCATTCAGAATCAGGTCGCCGTCATACGGATAAATCTCCGCGTCGTCCGGCTTGCCGCCCGTCAGCAGCGTCACGACAAAGTCTTTCGCCCCCGCATCCACCGTCACCTTCGCCCCCGGCGGCAGCGGCTTCGGCAGCAGCGTCCGCGCCTCGTCCAGCGCCCCCACCGTCGGCGCCGGCGCATTCGGCGCTCCGGGGTTCACCTGCAGGTTCAGCCCCATGCGCGCCTTGCCCGGCACGCACACCTCCCGGCACACCACCCACGTCACCACCGCCCCCAGATGCGCCGGCCCCGGCTTGGCATCCTTCGCCACAGACACCTTGAACGGCAGCGTCACCCCATCCTCATACCCAAAGTCCATCAGAGACTGCAGCGGCAGCCGCGTCGGTATCGGAAACTCCATCGCGCTCGCCGTCACGCCCTTCGGCAGCGTCCACGCAATCTGCGGAGGCTCCCCCGCATCCCCCGCGTTCACCCAATACACGTGCCACCCCTGCTCCAGCGTGATCACCAGACCCGCGTCCACGCTCGCCCCAGGCCGCACCTCCGTCGCCGTCGTCTGCAGCTCCGCCGTCAGGTGCTGCGCCTTCACCGGCCCCGGTCCGCCGTCCCCCACCGCCGCGAACTGCCCCCACGCAGGCGCAGCTCCCAGCAACACCGTGACCACCACCAACGCAACAAATGCGTGAAGCCGAGATCTCACCATTCCAATCAGACAGGTCGGCATAGGCCAACGTTACACAAAATCGCCAGCCCTCACCCAAACAGCCGCCGGTGCTCCACCATGATGCACCGGTCCATCACCACCCCGATTCCCGCCTCCTCCGCCCGCTCCGCCGCCTTCAGGTTCATAATTCCCTGCTGCACCCACAGCCGCGTCAACCCCCGCGTGATCATCTCCTCCACCACCGCCGGAATCGCACTCGGCAGCCGAAACACATTCACCACATCCGGCAGCTCCGGCAACGTCAGCACGCTCGTCGAGCACGGCGCCCCCAGCACCTCCTTCAACGCCGGATTCACCGGCAGTATCCGATACCCCCGCTCCTGCATGTACCGCGACACCCAATGACTCGGCCGGTCCGGCCGGTCCGACATCCCCACCACCGCAATCGTCCGCGCCCGCCCCGGCTCCGGCGTCAGCATCTCCCGTATCAACCCCGGCTCGTTCATCAGCCCCACTCCCCCAGCATCCGTCGCAGCAGCACCATCTCCCCCACGTGGTACGCCGTATGGTCCGCGATCAGCAGCGCCTCCCGCAGCAGCGTCTGCCCCTCGCCCCACGCAAACGGCGTCAGCCAGTCCGCCCCCTCCGCCGTCAACAACCCCTCAAACTCTGCCCGGTCCCCCCGCACCGCCGCCACCGCCCCATCCCACGCCCCCGCATCCGGCGGCTCCGGCCCCTCCGGCCAGTAGTCCTTCGGCCACTCCCGCTTCTTGTACCCCTCACCCTCCCCATCCCATCCGTGCAAAAGTCCAAAATATCCCGCTGCGTCATCCGCATATGCTCCAGCAGCTGCCACGCCGAGTACGGCGCGCCCTTCGGCTGCACCCCGCGCATCTCCGGCGCCAGCCCCTCCACCGCCCTGTCAAACCCGGCATGCGCCTGCCCACCGGCCAGCAGCGCCTTCACCTCCCGCTCTACCGCGCTCCGCAACTCGTCCGCCATCGCACGCCCCTTTCGCATCTCGGATGCCGATCCCCGCCCCGACGCACACCCAAGCCTGCGCTACCCTTACTCCCAGTGCCCCCTCTCCCCGCCAGCTTCGACGACTTCCTCGGCAACGCCCCCGCCGTCGAGCAGCTCCGCATGTCCGTCGCCGCCGGCCGCCTCCCCCACGCCCTCATCCTCGCCGGCCCCGCCGGCTCCGGCAAATACACCCTCGCCCTCCTGCTCACCCTCGCCCTCCAGTGCGAGCGCCAGCCCCGCGATCTCTGGTCCAACGGCCAGTCCCTCGCCGCCTTCTGCGGCGTCTGCCGCAACTGCACCCGCATCGCCGAGGCCGCCGACCTCCAAGCCGCCGTCGCCGCCGCCGTCACCGCCCGCGACGACCTCCGCGAAACCGACAAAAAAGACACCCGCGTCCTCGTCCAGCCCCACCCCGACGTCCTCATCCTCCCCCCCGACCCCACCCCAGCTCCTCATCAAGCTCGGCCAGGTCCGCACCCTCATCCAGCGCGCCCACTACCACCCCTCCGAAGCCCCCCACAAAGTCTTCATCCTCACCTCCGCCGCCATCATGAAAGAGGCCGCCAACTCCCTTCCTCAAAGTCCTCGAAGAACCCCCACCCGCCGTCCACATCCTCCTGCTCGCCGAAAACCCCAGCGAACTCCTCCCAACCATCCGCTCCCGCTGCGCCACCGTCCGCCTCGGCGCCCTCCCCCCTCGCCGAGCTCGACCTCCTCCTCAGCTCCCGCCGCCCCGAGCTCCCCCTCGCCCAGCGCGAACTCATCGCCCGCCTCGCCCAGGGCGCCGCCGGCCGAGCCCTCGCCTTCAACCTCCCCGACTTCCTCGCCGCCCGCAACGACGCCCTCCTCCTCCTCCGCCAGGCCGCCTCCGAACCCGACCACACCGCCCTCTTCCGCACCACGGAAACCTACCGCGCCGGCGCCGAAGGCCAGGAAAAAACCCTCGCCCTCCTCCGCGCCCTCGCCCTCCTCCTCGAAGACCTCCTCCTCCTCTCCGCCGGCACCCCCGAGCTCCTCCGCAACACCGACCTACGCCCCGAGCTCTCCACCCTCGCCAACACCCTCCCCTTCCCCTGGATCGAAGCCGCCGTCCGAGCCCTCGATCAGGTCCACGCCGGCCTCCGCCGCAACCTCCTCCGCTCCCTCTCTCTCGACGCCCTAGCCGCCGATCTCCAGGCCGCCGCCCTCCCCTAAATCCCCCCCTCGCAAAAACAGCCTCCGCCAACTCTCAAGCGACGCTCCATCTCGACCGAAGCTGGCCCGCGCACCCTCTCCACCACCCACCAACGCGGCGTCATCTCGACCGAAGCTGGCCCGCACACCCCTCGACCACCAACCAACGCGGCGTCATCTCGACCGAAGCTGGCCCGCAAACAGTCTCCACCCCCCACCAACGCGGCGTCATCTCGACCGAAGCTGGCCCGCGCACCCCTCGACCCCCCACCAACGCGGCGTCATCTCGACCGAAGCTGGCCCGCACACCATCTCCACCACCCACCCACGCGGCGTCATCTCGACCGAAGCTGGCCCGCAAGGGACAGCGCAGTGGAGAGACCCCTGTATTGTCACGGCTCAGCGCCACCACAACAGCCGAGGGAAAGTCGCTCTCACACCCGCTACAACAAATCAAGCCGCTTCGCCGCCTTCCCCAACCGATCCCGCAGCGCCACCCCCCATCCCCTCGCCCTCCGGCACCGGACACACAATCACCTCCACCCCTCGTCCATCCAACTCCCGCAGCCCCGCAAACACCCGCCGCGCCATCGCCTCGCCATCCCCCCACCGCCCCCACCGATACACCTCCACTCCATCCCCCACACCCCACCCGTCGGGCAACATCACCCCCACCCGCCCCCTCGCGCCCCCGCACCGCCATCCGCATCCCCTCCTCATCCGCCACCAGCACCAGCCGCGCCCGCGGCGCATAGTGCCGCAAGCCCACCCCCGGCGACGGCAGACCCCCTCGCTCGCGCGCCTCCCCCGCTCCCGCCTGCCACACCGAAACCTCCTCTCCGGAGACCTCCCGCAGAGCCTCCGCCGTCACCGCCCCCGGCCTGTAAATCCGCATCGGCCATTCACACACATCCACCACCGTCGACTCCACACCCACACTCGTCGCCCCACCATCCAGCACCGCGTCAATCCGCCCATCCAGGTCTTCCAACACATGCTCCGCCGTCGTCGGTGAAGTATGCCCAAACAGGTTGGCGCTCGGCGCCGCCACCGGCACCCCCGCCAGCTCAATCAGCCGCCGAGCCCCCGCGTGCCCCGGCACCCGCACCCCCACCCGCTCCCGCCCCGCCGTCACCGCATCCGGAACCCCCGCCGCCCGCGGCAGCAGCATCGTCAGCGGCCCCGGCCAAAACGCCCCCGCCATCCGGTCCACACGCTCCCGCAGCTCGCCCACCTCCGCCACCCGCCCCACCTCCGCCACCCCCGCTACATGCACAATCAGCGGATCCCACGCCGGCCGCTCCTTCGCCTCGAAGATCCTCCCCACCGCCGCCCCATCCAGCGCGTTCGCCCCCAGCCCATACACCGTCTCCGTCGCGAACGCCACCAGCCCGCCCCCGCGCAGCAGCGCCGCCGCCTCCGCAATATCCTCCTCACGCTCCCCTCGCAGTCGTCTCGTCTTCACGCACCCAACCCTCGATATCCTCAGCCATCATCCCACCCCGCCGCGCATATACTCCATCCCATGCAGAGCGCCGAAGTCGAACTCAAGTTCACCGTCGCCGACCCCGCCGCACTCCAGAGAGAGCTCCCCGCCCTCGGCTTCACCCTCCAGACCCCCCGCACCTTCGAGCGCAACGTCCTCTACGACACCCCGGACCGCCAGCTCCGCGATCGCCACCAGCTCCTCCGCATCCGGGACTACGGCGGCCTCTGGACCGTCACCCACAAGCGCCCGCCCGCAAACGCCGACGACTCGCGCTACAAGACCCGCATCGAAACCGAAACCCACATCGAGGACGGCGCCACCCTCGCCGCCATCTTCGCCGAACTCGGCTTCGGCCCCGTCTTCACCTACGAAAAGTTCCGCACCGAGTGGAGCTTCCGCCACCCCTCCGCCCCCGCCCACCTCGTCCTCGACGAGACCGCCATCGGCAACTGGGCTGAACTCGAGGGACCCACCGACTGGATCGACCAAACCCTCGCCCAGCTCGCCATCCCTCGCGACCGCTGCACCACAGAAAGCTACGGCCGCCTCTTCACCCTCTGGAAAGAGCGATCCGGCAGCCCCGCTGAAAACCTCACCTTCGGTGAAATCGAACCCGCCCTCACGACGTCCTAGCAGGCCCTGGCAAAAGAGAGCGGCTCGCCGCAGCGAGCCGCCCCACCCTCCAGCTCCCCCTTAGAAAATCTGGAAGTTCACATCGATGTTCACCTGCACCGGCACGGGCTTGCCACCCTCCATCGCAGGCTTGAACCTGTATTGCTTCACCGCCTCAATTGCCTTTTCGTCGAGGCCCATGCCAATACCACGTATGACGCGTACGCGCTGCGTTAGACCATTTACGCCGACAACACACGTCACCAAAACGTTGCCTGCGACCTTGGCCTTTCGGGCCTCCTCGGAAAACTCCGGCTCAGGTTCGTATATTGGAATTGGCGCCGAAACACCGCCGCCAATCTGCCGCAGGCCGCCGCCGATGTTTCCGCCGCTGCCCGGCCCAATGCCCGACCCGTTCCCAGAGCCCAGCCCCGTCCCCGAGCCATTGCCCATCGACATCCCCACCAGAGGCGAGTTCGGTACACCGATCTGCGGTATGCTCGACGCCATCTTCACGTCCTTCTGCACCTCTACCGTCGGCTGAATCGCGATCTTCGGCTGCTCAAGCGGCGGCTTCGCCGGCGGCACAATCTGGTGCTCGGCAAACTTCGGCGGCGTCCCCTTCGTCACCGGCGTCGGCCCCCTCTGCCCGCCGCCGCCACCGATCATCGTCGCCTTCGGCAACGCCTTCGGCGGCGGCACCGGCAGGTCGATCGGCGTCACCACATGCGCCACCTGCGGCGCGGCCATCTTCACGCCCTTCGCCAGCAGCCACGCAATCAGCCCAATCACCAGCACATGCAGTGCAACCGAGATCCCCGTCGACACCGGATCCCGCTTCACCGCCATCCGGTCCACCACCGCGACCGGCTGCGACTGCAGCTCAAGTGGTGGCAGCTTCGTCGGGAAAAACACATCCCGCACACTGCTCACCAGCGACTGAAAGACGTTCTCTTCCTTCAGCTCGCCCCAGTGCGGCGCCTCGCCCGCACGCAACTTCACCTCGTCCTGCTCCCGGTCATGCCCAGCATCCGGTGGTGTCAACAACGTCATCGCCATAGTAGGACCCTGCCTCGGATGCATCGGCCTCGCCGCGCATCACACGCCATCTTGCGCAACCTTTGAGATACGCCGCCCAGCCCCGGCCGGTTCTGTTAGCCCGCAAACCCTCAACGGACCAATCCCGCCTGCCTATTGACCAAGCTCCCAAAAGACTCCGCGCCCCGCGTCCGACCTCTCAGAGCACTTCCTCCCTCAGTCTACTCACTTCCAGCAAACCGCCGCGGGGCACCCGCAACCAAAACATGCACTCTCCTTGGACGTACTTCACCCCACGGAAGTCGCCGATCCCGGCGTACATCCCGGGGCACTCCGCACCCCCGCTCCCACCCCCGACTACAATAGACCTTTGCCCCGGGGCACCACCCCGCACATCACCGAGGACACCGATGCCGGACAGCGCCGCCGCCCCAACCGAGGCACAACCCACGCATAAACCGCTCAAATCCACCCTCAACCTCCCGCAAACCGCCTTCCCCATGAAGGCCAACCTCCCCGGAAATGAGCCCCAACGCCTCGCCCGCTGGCAACAAAACGACCTCTACGCCCAGATCCGACAGGCCCGCGCCGGCGGCCCCCGCTACATCCTCCACGACGGCCCACCCTACGCCAACGGCGCCATCCACCTCGGCCACGCCCTCAATAAATGCATCAAGGACTTCGCCGTAAAGTCCAGAAACATGGCGGGTTACGACGCGCCCTTCGTCCCCGGCTGGGACTGCCACGGCCTCCCCATCGAAATCAAGGTCGACGAAAAACTCGGCCGCAAAAAACTCGAAATGCCACCCCTCGCCGTCCGTCGCGCCTGCCGCGAGTACGCCGGGAAATTCGTCGACCTCCAGCGCTCCCAGTTCGAGCGACTCGGCATCTTCGGCCGCTGGCAAGATCCTTATCTCACAATGAGTTACGGGTACGAAAGCTCTATCCTCGAAACCTTCTACGCCTTCTTCGAACGCGGCTTTGTCTACAAGGGCCTCAAGCCCGTCTACTGGTGCATCCACGACCAAACCGCCCTCGCCGAGGCCGAAGTCGAGTACGACATGCACACGTCGCCCTCCGTCTACGTGCGCTACCGCCTCACCTCCGACCCCGCCGCCGTCCATCCCACGCTCGCAGGTCAGCAGGTCTACACCACCATCTGGACCACCACCCCCTGGACCCTGCCCGCCTCGCTCGCCGTCGCCTTTAACCCCGAGCTCCCCTACGTCGCCCTCCGGAACGAGGCCGACGGCAGCCTTTACATCGTCGCTGAAGCCCTCGCCTCCAAGGTCCGCGAAGCCTGCAACCTCCCCGACGCCCCCGTCGTCGCCACCTTCCCCGGCACCGCACTCGACCGCGTCACCTTCCAGCATCCCTTCCTTGACCGCGAAATCCTCGGCGTCAACGCCGACTATGTCACCACCGAGCAGGGCACCGGCGCCGTCCACACCGCGCCGTCCCACGGCGCGGACGACTTCGCCACCGGCACCCGCTACGGCCTCTCACAGCTCTGCGATGTAGACGCCGCCGGCCGCCTGCGCAACTCGCCCCCCGAGCTCGGCTACCAAGGCCTCACCATCTTCGAGGCCAACCCCGTCATCACCGCCCTGGTTCGCGACCGCGGCGCCCTCATGGGCTCCGCCGACCTCCTCCACTCCTACCCCCACTGCTGGCGCTGCCACAACCCCGTCATCTTCCGCGCCACCGAGCAGTGGTTCATCTCCATGGAGACCCCCGTCACCCTCCCCGACGGCATCGAAACCACCTTCCGCCAGCAGACCCTCGACCTCATCCCCACCGTCCAGTGGGACCCCGCCTGGGGCGAGCACCGCATCAGCAACATGATCGCCACCCGCCCCGATTGGTGCATCTCCCGCCAGCGCATCTGGGGCGTCCCCATCGCCGTCTTCCTCTGCGAGCGCTGTCACACCCCGCTCAACTCGCCCGCCATCAACCAGGCAATCGTCGACCTCTTCGCCCGCGAAGGCGCCGACGCCTGGTACACACGCTCCGCCGCCGATCTCCTGCCCCCCGGCACCGCCTGCTCCGCCTGCGGCACGCAGGATCAGTTCCGCAAGGAGATGGACATCCTCGACGTCTGGTTCGAGTCCGGCTCCTCCTGGCACGCCGTCCTCGACCGGGACCCAACCCTCCGTCGTCCGCCCGAGGACATCCCCGCCGACCTCTACACCGAGGGCGGCGACCAGCATCGCGGCTGGTTCCACTCTTCACTCCTCACCTCCGTCGCCCTCCGCGGCCACGCCCCCTATAAGCGCGTCGCCACCTCCGGCTGGACCCTCGATGAGCAGGGCCGCGCCTTCTCCAAATCCCTCGGCAACGGCGTCGATCCCGTCGACGTCGCCAACCGCCTCGGCGCCGAGATCGTCCGCCTCTGGGTCGCCTCCGTCGACTTCCGCGAAGACGTCGCCGCCAGCGAAAACCTCATGAGCCGCGTCTCAGACAACTACCGCAAGCTCCGCAACACCCTCCGCTTCCTCCTCGGCAACCTCCACGACTTCAATCCCAGCACCGACGCGGTCCCGTTCGCCCAGCAACAGCCTCTCGACCAGTACATCCTCACCCGCACCGCCGAGCTCGACGCCGCCATCCGCCGCGCCTATGACAACTTCGAGTTCCACCGCGCCTACGGAGCCCTCAACGAGTTCACCAACACCGAGCTCTCCGCCCTCTTCTGCGACCTCATCAAGGACCGCCTCTACACCTTCGCCCCCAACTCCTCCGCCCGCCGCTCCGCCCAGACCGCCCTCTGGCGCATCGCCGAAGCCCTCACCCGCCTCATCGCCCCCATCCTCTCCTTCACCGCCGACGAGGTCTGGGAGCAACTCCCCCCCGTCCCAGGCCGCGAACCCAGCGTCCACCTCGCCCTCTTCCCCGACCTCGCCGACATCATCCCCGGCGCCACGAAGCAGGTTGAAAACGACTGGAGACTGTTACTGCTGGCTCGCGACCTCGTACTTCGGAAGCTCGAGACGGACCGCAAGGAAAAGAGAATCGGGAAGAGCCTGGACGCTAAAGTCGAGCTGACGATTCGGGTCGCCGACGTTGCGGAGTTGTTCAAGCGCTATGAGTCATCCCTGGCAGAGCTATTCAATGTGTCCCAAGTCGTCCTCTTCGAGGACCCTTTGCCAAAGAGCGAAGCCGTGTACGCGCCTTGGTTTACTGGCGGGACGGTAATTGACGAGTTCTTTGAGCAAGCAGTTCAGGTCAAAACTGAGGCTGCAAACACCACCAAGTGCGAACGCTGCTGGCGCTTCGTCCCCGACGTCGGCCAATCCCCCGACTACCCCTCCGTCTGCCTCCGCTGCGCCGACGCCCTCACCGCCATCCACTACCCGCCCTACACAGCAGGAGACGCCGCCTAAACCATGGCCACCTCCACCCCCACCTCCTCTCTCCCCACCAACTCCGGCAGCCCCACCCGCACCCGTCTCATCCTCCTCGCCATCGCCCTCGCCGTCATCGTCCTCGACCGCGTCACCAAGCTCCTCGTCTCCGCCCACCTCGGCCTCGGGCAGGCCTTCGTCGTCATCCCCCGCGTCTTCCGCATCACCCACGTCCTCAACACCGGTGCCGCCTTCTCCGCCTTCGCCGAGTCCGCCGACCCCGAAACCGTCCGCCTCGCCCTCATCGCCTTCTCCGTCGCCGCCGTCGGCATCGTCGGCGTCATGCTCTGGCGCTCCGGCCGCCGCGTCACCCTCTCCGGCATCGCCTTCGCCCTCATCCTCGGCGGCGCCCTCGGCAACCTCTACGACCGCATCCGCCTCCACCACGTCATCGACTTCCTCGAGTTCCACATCCTCGGCTACCACTACCCCGACTTCAACATCGCCGACTCCGCCATCGTCCTCGGCGCCTGCCTCCTCATCCTCGAAATCTTCCGCCCGCAGCCGTCCACGTCCAGCTTGTAAAGAGCGCCGCAACGGTTCACCCTATCTCTCAGGTAGCCCACAATGTCCGATCGAGCGAGCCATCTTCCCCCCGGCCACACCGTAGACACCCTCCTCGAGCAGGATCGCCTCCAGGAAGCTCGCGAAGAGCTTCAACGACTCGTCGTCGAGGGCATGGAATCCGGCGACCCCGTCGAGGCCACCCCGGAGTTCTGGGAGAGACTTCGCGCCGATCTCCATCGTCAGGCCGGCCTCATCCCACCGCGCAAGTCCGCTTGAGCCCTTCCCCACGCACTGCCCTTGTCTCGCCCCAGGCCAGCGCCGATCTCGCCGCGGCCTCAGCCTACCTGCTCAGCCAGTCCAGCCCTCGCACCGCCGAGCGCTTTCTCGCCGCTGCCGCAGACACCGTTGCTCTTCTCGCCCGCTTCCCTCACCTCGGCATCCGGCCCACAGCCTTCCTCACAGCACTCCCCGCGCTGCGCCGTCACCCACTCCCCCGTCCCTTCGCCAAATGGCTCGTCTTCTACACCGTGCCGAGCACCACGTCCACATCCTCCGTGTTCTGCGTGGCGAGCGAAACTGGGCGGCCTTCCTCGATCTCGGCCCCGCTCGCCAGAACGCGTCCGATGCCTGAAAATAGAGGTTTGGCCATGAACGACCAGACGCTCCACACCCACCCCGACCAGATCACCATCCGCGGCGCCCGCACCCACAACCTCAAGGGCATCGACGTCGACATCCCGCACAACCGGCTCACCGTCGTCTCCGGCGTCTCGGGCTCCGGCAAATCCTCGCTCGCCTTTGACACCGTCTACGCCGAAGGCCAGCGCCGCTACGTCGAGAGCCTCTCCGCCTACGCCCGCCAGTTCCTCGAGCGCATCGAAAAGCCCGACGTCGACCACATGGACGGCCTCGCCCCTGCCATCGCCATTCGCCAAAAGAACCAGACCCGCAACCCCCGCTCCACCGTCGCCACCGCCACCGAAATCTACGACTACATGCGCCTGCTCTATGCGCGCTGCGGCACCGTCACCTGCCTCCACTGCGGCGGCACCGTCCGCCGCGACTCCGTCGACGAGATCGTCTCCACCCTGCTCGCCCTGCCGGACTCCACCCGCGTCTTCGCCCTCTTTCCCGCCGTCCGCCCCGAGCTCAAACTCGAGCCCATGCAACCGGCCTCCACCGAGCAGCCCGCCGCACCCGCTCCCAAGCCGGCAAAGAAAGCAACCAAGCGCGTTCCACAATCCGCTCCCCCGGCCATCGACCTCTCCGACGCCCTCCGCGCCCGCCTCGCCGAACTCCGCTCCCGCGGCTACAACCGCCTCTTCCAGCCCGCCCCCGACAACTCCGGCACAGGCACCACCGTCGAGTTCTCCACCCCCGAGTCCCTCCTCGAGCTCGACTTCGCCCGCCCCATCTTCGTCCTCGTCGACCGCCTCGCCATCTCTCCCGACATCCGCTCCCGCCTGGTCGACGCCATCGAAACCGGCTACCGCGAAGCCGGCGAGATCCGCTTCCAGACCGTCCCGCGCGACCCCGACACCCCAGCCCCACAGACCCTCCGCTTCTCCGCCGCCTTCGAGTGCGAGCACTGCCATCGCGCCTATCGCGACCCCGAGCCGCGCCTCTTCTCCTTCAACAACCCCTACGGCGCCTGCCCCCGCTGCCAGGGCTTCGGCAACACCATTGACTTCGACCCCAACCTCATCCTCCCCGACCGCTCCAAATCCATCGACACCGACGCCGTGGCCCCCTGGGCCTCCGGCAAATACCGCCCGGTGCACGGCGAGCTCAAACGCTTCGCCAAGGCAAACAACATCCCCACGAACATCCCCTGGTTCGATCTCACCGACGACCAGCAGCGCCTCATCCAACAGGGCTCCGGCACCTTCCCCGGCATCCGCGGCTTCTTCGCCGAGCTCGACCGCAAGAAGTACAAGCTCCACGTCCGCGTCTTCCTCTCCAAGTTCCGCGGCTACGCCACCTGCCCCGACTGCCAGGGCCAGCGCCTCCGCCCCGAAGGCCGCGCCGTCCTTCTGAACGGGAAAAACATCTGCGAGGCCGCCGCCCTCACCATCACCGCCGCCGAAGACTTCTTTAACTCGCTCCACCTCTCCCCCGCACAGGCAGAGGTCGCCGGCAAGATCCTCGAAGAAGTCCGCGAGCGCGTCGGCTTTCTCCGCGCCGTCGGCCTCGACTACCTCACGCTCGACCGCCTCTCCTCCACCCTCTCCGGCGGTGAGTCCCAGCGCATCCAACTCGCCAGCTCCCTCGGCTCCCGCCTCGTCGGCGCCCTCTACGTCCTCGACGAGCCATCCATCGGCCTGCACACCCGCGACACCGCCCGCCTCGTCCGCATCATGGAAGACCTCCGCGACCTCGGCAACACCGTCCTCGTCGTCGAGCACGACCCCGAGGTCATCCGCTCCGCCGACTACCTGCTCGATCTCGGCCCCGGCGCCGGCGAGCTCGGCGGGGAGCTGCTCGCCGCCGGCACCGTCCCCGAGGTCGCCGCCAACCCCAACTCCATCACCGGCCGCTACCTCTCCGGCCGCTCCTTCATCCCCGTTCCCCGCCACCGCCGCGAGCCCGGCCGCGAGCGCCTCCGCCTCCTCGGCGCCCGCTCCAACAACCTCCGCGGCGTCGACGTCGAGATCCCCCTCAACCTCCTCTGCTGCGTCACCGGCGTCTCCGGCTCGGGCAAGTCCACCCTCGTCCACCACGTCCTCCACCGCGCCCTCCTCCAGGCCCTCAACCAGGCCGAAGGCAGCGCAGACCCCGCCCACCTCTTCCGCGAGCTCTCCGGAGCCCAGCACCTCAACGAGGTCATCCTCGTCGACCAGTCCCCCATCGGCCGCACCCCGCGCTCCAACCCCATCACCTACATCAAGGCCTTCGATCTCATCCGCGAGCTCTTCGCCGCCCAGCCCGACTCGAAGCGCAAGCAACTCACCGCCGGCATGTTCTCCTTCAACGTCCCCGGCGGCCGCTGCGACGTCTGCGAGGGCGACGGCACCGTCACCGTCGAAATGCAGTTCCTCGCCGACGTCGAGCTCCCCTGCGAGGAGTGCAACGGAACCCGTTACAAACCCTCCATCCTCGAGATCAAATACCGCAACCGGGACATCCACGAGGTCCTCGGCCTCACCGTCAAGGAAGCCCTCCACTACTTCGCCGGACACCCCAAGATCCTCGACAAGCTCGAGGTCCTCGACGAGGTCGGCCTCGGCTACATCCGCCTCGGCCAGTCCGCCACCACCCTCTCCGGCGGCGAAGCCCAGCGCGTCAAGCTCGCCTCCCACCTCGCCGCCACCCGCGTCGGTACCGCCCGCATCCCCAACGCCACCGACGCCAGCAAGCGCGCCGCATCCCGCACCCTCTACATCCTCGACGAGCCCACCACCGGCCTCCACTTCGACGACGTCAGCAAGCTCCTCACCGCCTTCAACAAGCTCATCGACTCCGGCGGCTCCATGCTCGTCATCGAGCACAACCTCGACGTCATCAAGTGCGCCGACTGGATCATCGACATGGGCCCCGAAGGCGGCTCCGGCGGCGGCGAACTCGTAGCCGCCGGCACCCCCGAACAGATCGCCGCCAACCCCCGCTCCCACACCGGCCACTGGCTGGCCCCCACCCTCCCCACACCCACCCACCCAGCCCAAAGCCCCGACGCCCTCCCTTCCACCGAGCCCGCACCCACCCACGCATGATGCGCCTTCTCCTCGCTCTCGCCCTCCTCAGCCCCATCGCCGCCGCCCAGCTCCCGCCAGGCACCTCCGACACCAGCTCCAGCAGCTCCGCCCCAGCCACCCGCGACGACACCCTCCGCACCGAGGCCTCGGACGCCCTCGAGCACGCCGACTACCCCGCCGCCCTCCGCGCCCTCAAGCCCCTCGTCGACCACAACCCCGCCGACCCCCGCCTCCGCTTCGATCTCGCCTCCACCGAAGACGCCCTCGACCAGACCTCCGCCGCCGAAGCCGACTACCGCCAGGCCCTCGCCCTCGACCCCTCCTACCTCGAACCCCACCTCGCCCTCGGCCTCCTCCTCGCCCGCTCCGGCGCCGCCGACCCCGCCCGCACCGAGCTCCAGACCGCCGCTAACAACGCCGCCGGCGACCGAGCCCTCCGCGCCCGCGCCTATCGCGCCCTCGCCCACCTCGACCAGACCTCCGACCCCGCCGCCGCCTCCACCGACCTTCTCAACGCCCTCAAACTCTCCCCCGAATCCCCCCAGGACCAACTCCTCACCGCCCGCCTCGCCTCCAAGGCCGGCGACACCGCCTCCGCCGAGGCCGCCTACCGCCGCATCCTCGCCCGTTCCCCCTCCGACCCCACCGCCACCGCCGAACTCGCCGATCTCCTCCTCCACAGCAACCAGACCGCCGCCGCTCAATCCCTGCTCGAAGCCGCCCTCAAGGCCTCCCCCGGCGACCCCGTCCTCTCCGCCCAGCTCGCCGGCCTCCTCGCCCGCTCCGGCGACTTCACCCGAGCCCTCGCCCTCATCCAACCGCTGCACGCCGCCCACCCCAATGAGGTCTCCCTCACCCGCCTCAACGCCCGCCTTCTCGCCCAAACCGGAGACTTCGCCTCCGCCGAGCCCCTCTTCGCCCAGCTCCACGCCCAAACCCCCTCCGACCCCACCCTAGCCGACGACCAGGCCGACGCCCTCATCCATCTCAAGCGCTTCGCCGAGGCGCAGCAGCTCCTCCAACCCCTCGTCCTTGCCTCGAACTCTCCCTTCCCTGACCCGCAGGCCCGCGCCGAAGCCGCCAGCCACCTCGCCTTTGCAGCCAGCCAAAACAGCGACCCAAACACCGTATTGCAAGCCCTTGCTGTGCGTGCTACAGTCCTGCCACAGTCTCCCGCGACCCTCTTCCTCGAGGCCATCTCTCGAGACCAGCTCCACCAGACCAGGCAGGCGCAGCAGCTCTACCAGCAGTTCCTCTCGGTCGCTGACGGTCGCTTCCCCACCGAAGAAGGGGAGGCCCACCACCGGCTGATTGCCCTCGGACGTTCGCGCTAGCCGCAGGCACCCAAGGAGGTGTCGCCATGCCATCCCCCGCTCGCCGCATTCTCCCCACCCTCGCTGCCACCCTCCTGCTCGCCTTCCCCCTCGCCCTCCGCGCCGCTGAACCCGCCTCCCTCACCCCGGAAGAGCAGGCCGTCGCCCAGCTCGAACTGCGCGCCGCTCAGGCCGGCCTCAAAGATCAGTGCTTCCTCTACACCGAACTCGTCCACACCATGACCGAGCTCGCCGGACACCAGATGCTCGCTGGCGACACCGACCGCGCCAACGCCACCCTCAAGCGCGTCACGCACTACGCCGACCTCATCCACCTCAATCTCTCCACCGACAGCAAGCGCCTCAAAAACGCCGAAATGCTCATGCAGCAGACCACCTTCCGCATGAATGGCTACCTCCGCGCCACCTCCGGCGACGACCGCGCCAACCTCCAGGCCGCTCTCAAACAGCTCAACCGCGTTGAGGACGAGCTCATGTCGCAGGTCTTCAAGCATTAACGCAGCCCCCGCACCATGCCGCGCCTCCGCCAGCTCGCCGCCCTCGCCGTCGCTCTGCTTCTGCTCGCTCCGCCGCGCTCGCTCCCCGCCCAGGCCCGCGACGAAGCCCTCTCCGACGCCGAGGTCGACCAGCTTCGTGATGCCGCCGACACCCCCGACCAACGCCTCCTCCTCTTCATTAAAATCCTCGACACCCGCACCGATCGCATCCGCGAGCTCGCCGCCAAACCCCGCCGCCCCGGCCGCGAAGACGACCTCCACGACCTCTTCGAACAGTTCAACAGCATCATCGACGAGCTCAACGACAACCTCGACGACTACGGCCCTCGACACTACGACCTCCGCAAACAACTTCCCAAGCTCCTCCAAGCCGCCGACCGCTGGGCCACCGCCCTCCGCGCCCCCGCCGACAACGACACCTACAACGTCTCCCGCACCCTCGCCCTCGAAGGCGTCCGCGACACCCACGATGAAGCCGCAAAACTCGTCGATGAACAAAAATCCTGGTTCGCCGCCCACCCTCCCTCCAAGGAAAAACCGGGCCCCGTTGAGCAAACCCAACCCTGACCGCGCACCGGCTCCAGACAAGCGTTGAACTTCACAGCCCGCGGGTTCGTACCCGTGTCCGAAGCGCATCCGCGAGGTCACTCCTATGTTCGCCACCCTCTTAGCCCTGGCCATCGGCTACACCCTGCACGCCAAGGATGTCTTCCAGCCACCCAGGCCGGCTCCACTTGCAACATGGAGCGAAACCGTCCCGCACCGCGAACCCTTGAGTCTCAAACTCCCAAGCGGCCCCACACTCCGCGGCTGGCTCTACCGAACCGAGCAGCCCAGCGCCCCCTGGGTCCTGTTCTTCCCCGGCAGCAACGACGACCTCGTCCATGAGGCCAAACGGCTCGCCTGGCTCAGTGACACCCTGCGGGTCAATGCCGTCGGCTTCGATCTCCCCGGCTACGGATTCAGCGAAGGCGCCATCAGCATCCCGGCCATTCAGACCGCGGCCCTGCAGGAGTTCGACTACATCGCCCGCCGCCTCGTCCCCGCGCCGTCCACCCCCGTCTTCGTGTACGGCTGGTCCATCGGCACCAGTCTAGCGCTTCACGTCGCGGCGGAACGCCACATAGCCGGCCTTATCCTGCAGGCGCCCCCCGCCACCGCCAGGGAGATGACCCAGTGGTCCTCCCGCCACGATGTCCCGTGGTTCGGCCGTGGCCTGGTCAAAATCACCGCCGACCCCGCTGTCGCGCAGCTCTATGAGGGCGCCGCCGTCATTCGCCAGGTCCGCAGCCCACTCCTCGTCCTCCACGGCCAGCTCGATGACGTCGTTCCCATCGATCAGGGTCGGGAGCTCTTCCGCGCCTCTCCCGCAACCGACAAACAGTTCGTGGAAGTCCCAGGCGCCCACCATAACGACCTGCCGTATACGCAGCCGCCCGCCTCCACCGCCCTCGCGAACTTCCTGCGCCGGCAACCCTGACGTCCCCGCCGCCCCTCCTCTCCACACCGGAAGCGTGTAGCCTTACCCCAGCGTGCATCCCGCCCTCACCCCAGTCTTTGAGTACGAGTACCGCGAGCTCCGCCCCCGCGCCCCCATCCCTCAGCTCGACATCCGCTTCCGCCGCTTCACCTCCCTCAACACCACCATCCGCCTCCGCGACGGCCTCCTCAAGGTCCACCTCTCCGACCTCCTCGAGGCCGCCCCCGCCAGCGTCCACCACGCCATCGCCCACATCCTCCTGGCCAAGCTCTACAAAAAGCCCATCGCCCGCGCCCACGCCGACCGCTACCGCCGCTTCACCTCCTCCGAGCCCGTCCTCCGCGCCTCCGAGCACATCCGCCAGACCCGCGGCCGCAAGCGCCTCCTCTCCCCGCAAGGCCATACCTGGAACCTCGAAGAGGTCTTCGATTCGCTGAACACCCGCTTCTTCCACGGCCTCCTCGGCCGCCCCACCCTCACCTGGTCCGCCCACTCCGCCCGCCGCCTGCTCGGTCACTACGACGCCGCCCACAACACTATTGTCGTCTCGCGCGTCTTCGACCGCCCCGGCACCCCCCGCTTCGCGGTCGAGTACCTCCTCTACCACGAGATGCTCCATCTCAAGCACCCCGTCCGCATCCGCAACGGCGGCCGCCGCTGCGTCCACTCCCGCGAGTTTCAAGCCGAGGAACGCCTCTTCCCCGAGCTCGAGCAGGCCCGCGCCTTCCTCAAACGCCTCTAAAGCAACGTAGCTGTTTGGTGGGAGATATCTTGCCTCTCTGTTGCATTCCCCGAAAGGGCATTCTGCTGTTGTTCTTGCGCTCGCCTGTTCGTTACGCCATCAGCTAATTCGCTCTAGCGCTCCCGGGCAATCGCACACATTCGAGGACACCCTAAGACGCAACCTCATCGCCACCTCTTCTTCTCGCCGACGAAGTCGCTCTTCGCGCTGAAGGCGCGAGCTACCCTAGCCTGGGGCAAAGCCCCAGGTTGGCTGAGGGGGACTGCTCTGCGGGCTGTAGGCCCGCGCTAAGTGCTGGCGATAGCTGCAACACTCCGTCCTCGGTACCCCTTCGGAACACGTACATACAACCTACGCCGCGGTCGTCTGCGCCAATGTCCTCTCCACATCCCGCCGAGCCCGCAAGCTCACCACCATCACCACCAGCCCCACCAACACACTCCCCAGCGCCGCCACCTGCGCGTTGCTCATCCCCCAATACAGCCTCGGGTTGATCCGCACAAACTCCACCAGAAACCGCCCCACCCCAGACAGCACCAGGTACAACCCCGTCAGCCACCCCAGCGCCTTGCGCGGCACTCCCAGCTTCCACAAGACCCAAAAGACCACCAGGCTGAACAGCAGCTCATAGACCGGCGTCGGCTGCACCAGCGCGTCCGGCGGATTCGGCGGCACCAGCGCATTCCATCGCATGTGCACGCCCCACGGCAGCGTCGTGTTCTTCCCGTAGTCGCCATCCCCGCTCGTCAGGCACCCAATCCGCCCCACGCCATAGCCCACCGCCGCCGCGGGCGCCGCCAGGTCCAGCATCCGCACCGCCCCCCGCCACCCTGCCATCCCGTTCGGCCGCAGCCGCGCCCCCGACATCATCAACACCCCAATCCCAGCCAGCAATCCTCCAAACCACGCAAATCCCGCTTTAAACCACTGCAGAAACCCACCCAAAACCTCAAACGGATGCCCCCACCCCGGCAACAAAATCTGCGTCACAGCAGCCCGTAACTCCGGAATATCCTGCAATTCGTGCCAAATCTTCGCCCCCAACACCCCTGCCACCACCACCCAAACCACCACCTCCAGCGCATCCCCCTCCACACCCTGCCGCTTGAAGTTTCGGTGCAGCACATACGTCGCCACCACCGCGGCCAACCACAGCAACAGCCCAAACGTCCCCAGGTGCAACGGCCCAATCGTGATAAACGGATACACTCGCGCCTCGTCTCCCCTCTGAGTATATCGGCGCTTTCCTCGCAAACTTCAGTCGCGGTACCCTCATCCCTATGCCCAACAGCACCGCCGCCCACCCAGCCGCCTCCGGCATGCAAGTCCTGCTCTCTGAAGACACCCTCGCCACCCGTGTCGCCGAACTCGGCGCGGAGATCTCCCGCGACTACGCCGGCAAAAGCATCGTCCTCATCGGCGTCCTCAAAGGAGCCGCCATCTTCCTCGCGGATCTCGCACGCTCCATCCAGGTCGACGCCACCTTCGACTTCGTCTCGGTCTCCTCCTACGGCCGAGCCCGCGTGTCCTCCGGCGCCGTCAAACTCATCAAGGACATCGACAACCCCATCGAAGACAAGCACGTCATCCTTGTCGAAGACATACTCGACACCGGCCTCACCCTCTCCTACCTCCGCGGCCTCATGCTCCAGCACAAGCCCGCCTCGCTCAAGATCGCCACCTGCCTCGACAAACCCGACCGCCGCCTCGTCCCCATCGACGCCGACTACGTCGCCTTCAAGATCCCCAACCACTTCGTCATCGGCTACGGCATGGACTTCGCCGAAAACTACCGCAACGTCCGCGACATCCGCCTCTTTCCCGAAGACGCCGTCAATCACTAACCCACAGCCACGCCGTGACCGGCAGCCCTCAACGCAGGGCGCCGACTGCTGCCTCGGCCTCGACCCCCACCAGCCCCATCGCCTCCGCCAGAAGCGTGTAGCTTCGCTTGCGCGCCGCGTGATCCCACACGATTGAGTTCACCACTACCTCGCCCAGACCCAGTTCGTGCGCCATGCCGCGTATACCCTCCGCCACACTCCCTGGGGTCCCCACGAAGTAGCGCGGAAACTCCCCTTCCTCCACGGGCAGGACCGGCTCTCCTATCGAGCGGATCTCGTCGAGCGCTCGCCCCGGCTCGGCAACCGGCCGCCTGTCACCTCGGCGGATCCGGTACTGCAACAGCCGTACACTCGCCGCCAGATACTCCGCCTCCTCCTTCGTCTCCGCGCAGATCGCGCCCACCGCAACCATAGCCTCCGGCCGCTGGCGTCGAAGCCGCGGCTGAAAACTCCTCTGGTACGTCTCGATCGCCTCCCGCGTCGCCACCGGGCTGAAGAAATGAGCAAACGCGTACGGCAGACCAAGCTCCGCCGCGGCCCGCGCCCCCCACAGGCTCGACCCCAGAAGCCAGACATCCGGCCCTATCTCCACCTCCGGCATCACCCGCACCTTTCCGAAGGGATGCCCACCAGGAAACCCGTCACCCTCCCCCAAGAACGCCAACAACTCGCTCAACTGCTCGGCAGAGTCGTCCACCGGCTGCACTCGGCGCTCCCGCCGCAGAGCCAAGGACTCCACCGGCCCGCCGCCCGGCGCACGCCCAATGCCCAGATCAATACGCCCCGGATACAGCGCCGCCAGTGTCCGAAACTGCTCCGCCACCTTCAACGCCGAGTAATGCGGCAGCATTACCCCGCCCGACCCCAGCCGGATCCGCTCCGTCGCCGCCCCCACCCGCGCCAGCACCACCTCCGGAGCCGTGCAGGCCAGGGTCGCCATCGCGTGGTGCTCACTCATCCAGAAACGGCCATACCCCAGACCCTCGACATGCCGTGCCAAGTCCACAGAGTTCTGCAGCGCCTCTGCAGCCGTCCCACCCTCCGCCACCGGCGCCTGATCCAACACCGACATCCGTATCTGCTTCGCCATCCCGAACCTCACTAAAATTGGATGATCGAGCAACAAAATCGGCTCTCTTCCGTTACGCGTTGATTCGCCGCCTCTTCGCCACCCGCCCGCATCCTATCCTCAGCCGATGAACGTCCAGCAAAAGCTCGAAATCCTCGCCGATGCGGCAAAGTACGACGCCTCCTGCGCCTCGTCCGGCGCCAAACGATCTGCCACCCCCGGCGGCATCGGCAGCTCCGACGGTGAGGGCATCTGCCACTCCTATACCCCCGACGGCCGCTGCGTCTCGCTCCTCAAAATCCTCCTCACCAACTTCTGCACCTACGACTGCGTCTTCTGCGTCAACCGCGTCTCCTCCGACATCCGCCGCGCCCGCTTCACCCCCGAGGAAGTCGTCTCCCTGACCCTCGACTTCTACAAGCGCAACTACATCGAGGGCCTCTTCCTCTCCTCCGGCATCATCCAGTCGCCCGACTACACCATGGAGCAGCTCATCGCGGTCGCCAAGACCCTTCGGCAGGTTCACAAGTTCGGCGGCTACATCCACCTCAAGACCATCCCCGGCTGCGACCCCAAACTCGTCGCCGAGGCCGGCCTCTTCGCCGATCGCCTCTCCGCCAACATCGAGCTCCCAACCCAGGGGGACCTCGTCCAGCTCGCCCCCGAAAAGAAGTCCGCCGTCATCGAGTCCACCATGGCCTCGATCGCCACCCAGAAAGACGAGGCCGACGAAAACCGCCGCAAGTCCCGCCTCGCCCCCGCCTTCGCCTCCGCCGGCCAGTCCACCCAGATGATCGTCGGCGCAACCCCCGCCTCCGACCGCGACATCCTCTCCACCGCCACCCACCTCTACGACTCCTACAAGCTCCGCCGCGTCTACTACACCGGCTTCAGCCCGTACCCCCAAGCCGACACCCGCCTCCCCCTCAAGCCCGCCCCCCTCGTCCGCGAGCACCGCCTCTACCAGGCCGACTGGCTGGTCCGCTTCTACGGCTTCGGGGCAGCCGAACTCACCACCCCCGACACCCCCGACCTCTCCCTCCACGAAGATCCCAAGACCACCTGGGCCCGCGCCCACCCGGAGTTCTTCCCCATTGACATCAACACCGGCCCCCGCGAAGCCCTCCTCCGCATCCCCGGCATCGGCTACAAGTCCGTCGACCGCATCCTGTCCATCCGCAGATACCACGCCCTCTCCACCGACGACCTCCGCAAACTCAACGTCCGCGTCCGCAACGCCCTCCCCTTCCTCATCGCCACAGACCACGCCCCCGCCCTCCTCGCCCCCGCGCAACCCGACATCCTCCTCCCCACTCCCAGCGCCCAAGCCGCTCAACTCGACCTCTTCGCCCCCACCTCCGCCCTCACCGGAGCTCTCTAGCCCAGCTCGGACCTAAGCGGTTGGAGACTGTCCGACATCTGCTGACCACGCCTGTGCCGTACCTACAACAGCGCAAGTTGAGCTACGTCTCGGACGCTGCCTGACAAAAACGACGCGTTGTGTCCCCGGAGCGAACCTATGTCGTCAGAGACGCCCAGCCAATCCGCTCTCCCGCCAACCATCGACCCGCACACCCCCTCAGTCGACACCATCCGGCGACTCCGGAGGCTCTTCGCTGTGCGTCCCGTGCTCGCCTACTCCCACGCAGAGCAGTGGATCTGCCGCCGCCTCGCCCACAATGGCTTGATCTTCATCCGCTTCGCCCTTGGCATCATCTTTCTCTGGTTCGGTCTTCTCAAGTTCATGCCCAGGGTCACCGCAATCGACAAGCTCGCTGAGCGTGTCCTCGTTCTTATCACCTTTCACCAGTTTCGCCCTGAGGCCTGCCTTCACACTCTCGCCCTCTTCGAATGCATCATCGGAATAGGCATGCTGTCCGGAAGACTCCTCCACCTCACAATCCTTCTTCTCTTCCTTCAAATGCCGGGAACATTTCTGCCCCTCGTGCTCCTCCCGCATGAGACCTGGATCCACTTCCCCTGGTTTCCAACCTTCGAGGGTCAATACATCCTCAAAAACTTCGCCCTCATCGCCGCTGGCCTCATCGTTGCCTCCACCATTCGCGGTGGAAAGATCATCGCCAATCCCCTGGTCGCGGCACACGCCGAACGCCTCGAACTCGAAGTCGAAACGCGCGCCTTTCTTGCAAAAGAAAGCACGATTGATACCCAGTCCTGACACCGGCAAGAAGGGAAAGCAGGCATCGGAGGTTTCAAGCTCGCCAGACCTCTCCTTCTCTGATTCAAAAGCAATCAATACGTCGGAGCTCGCACCCACAGACGAGCATCACACCCGCAGTCATGCGTCGCGTCCTCCTCGATCCCGACTTTGCCGCCTGGCGCACCCAGGCCCGCTCCCTCCTCCAGCAGGGCTACACCCCCGCCGACCTCGACCTCCAGGACGCCACCGTCCCCACCACCCTCACGCTCGCCCTCGACCAGACCGACCAGCCCACTGGCCCGCCCATCCCCGTCCCCCACACCTCCAAGGCCTTCCTCGACCTCGCCGCCATCGCCGCCGTCCATCGCTCGCCCGACCGCTGGAACTTCCTCTACCGCCTCCTCTTCCGCCTCCAGGACGAGCGTTCCCTGCTGAAGATCCTTGTCGACTCCGACGTCGCCCGCCTCCGCAACCTGGAGCACCAGGTCCGCCGTGACCTCCACAAGATGCACGCGTTCCTCCGCTTCCGCCGGGTCGAAGACGACCGCATGGACGACAGCAATCCCTTCCTCCCTCACCCTGACGACCCCACCCCCCAAGTCCCCACCAAACACGAGCACTTTATTGCCTGGTATCAGCCCGACCACCGCATCCTCCACCTCGCCGCCCCCTTCTTCGCCGAGCGCTTCGCCTCCATGCGCTGGACCATCCTCACCCCCGACGACTCCGTCGCCTGGGACCCCACCACCCGCCAGCTCGCCTTCTTCGGGGGCCTTCCCCGCGAATCCGCCCCGGCCGACGACGAGCTCGAAACCCTCTGGCGCTCCTACTACAGCTCCATCTTCAACCCCGCCCGCCTCAACACCTCCGCCATGCGGTCCGAGATGCCCGTTCGCTTCTGGAAAGATCTCCCCGAGGTCTCCGTCCTCCCCACCCTCATCACCCAATCCGCAGATCGCGTAGGCGCCATGGTCCAGACACAGTCCTCCAAAACATCCGCCGCCCCCTTCGTCCCCGCCGAGCACACGCTCCCCCTCATCAACGCCGCCCTGCCCGCCTGCAAGGGCTGCGACCTCTACCTCCACGCAACGCAGGCCGTCCCCGGCGCAGGCCCCTCGCCCACCACCACCCACCACCCCGCCACTCTCATGCTCGTCGGCGAGCAGCCCGGCGACCAGGAAGACCTCCAGGGCAAACCCTTCGTCGGCCCCGCCGGCCGTGTCCTCGACCGCGCCATGGCCGAGCTCGGCATCCCCCGCGACACCGTCTACGTCACCAACGCCGTCAAGCACTTCAAGTTCGTCCAGCGCGGCAAGCTTCGCCTCCACCAAAACCCCCGCATGGGCGAGATCACCGCCTGCCGCCCCTGGCTTCAGGCCGAAATCGACGCTGTCCGCCCCCGCGTCGTCCTCTGCCTCGGCGCCTCCGCCGCCAAATCCCTCCTCGGCGGAACCTTTGGCCTCATGCGCGATCACGGCAAGCTCCTCTCCACCCCCTTCGCCGAACACGTCATCGCCACCATCCATCCCTCCGCCGTCCTTCGCGCTCGCGATGAGCCCGGCCGTGACCAGCTCTTTCGCTTCCTCGTCGATGACCTCGCCGTCGCCTGGCAGGCCGCCACCGCCGCCCCGCAGCCAGCCGTAACCTCCGTGTGATACCCCTGCCTTGGTACGGGATCGTCCCGTTCCACCGTAAAGGCACCACCTCAACCCCAGCCAGGAGCCACACGCCGTGCTCGTCACCGTAGCCTCCCCCCTCACCCCAGAAGCCTTCGCCGCACAGGCCCTCTCCTCCCCCCGCCAGCTCGCCGCCGTCATCGACCACACCCTCCTCAAGCCCGACGCCACCCACGCCCACGTCCTCCAGCTCTGCCGCGAAGCCGCCGAGCACGGCTTCGCCTGCGCCATGGTCAACCCCACCTGGGCCGAAACCGCCCTCCAAGCCCTCTCCGGCACCCACATCCCCGTCGGCGTCGTCGTCGGCTTCCCCCTCGGCGCAAACTCCACCGAAACCAAACTCGCCGAGGCCGACCAGCTCCTCCGCCTCGGCGTCCACGACATCGACACCGTCCTCAACGTCGGCCGCCTCAAATCCGGCCGCCCCGAAGATCTCCGCCTCGTCGAGTCCGAGCTCCGCGCCCTCGCCGAGCGCGCCCACGATCACGGCGCCATCCTCAAGGTCATCCTCGAAACCTCGCTCCTCGCCTTTGAAGAAAAATTTCGTGCCGCCGACCTCGTCCTCGCCGCCGGAGCGGACTTCCTCAAGACCTCAACCGGCTTCTCCTCCGCCGGCGCCACCGTCGACGACATCCGCCTGCTCCACGAGAAAGCCGCCGGCCACGCCGAAGTCAAAGCCTCCGGCGGCATCCGTTCCCTGGCCGATGCCAGTGCCATGCTCCGCGCCGGCGCCACGCGCATCGGTGCCAGCGCCAGTGTCCGCATCCTCCACGAGCTCGCAGGACAGGATCCCGCCCCCAACTACCGCGAGAGTTACTAACCCTCCCTCCCCCCACTTCGCCCCGCCACAGGAGTATTATCAGTCCTCCTCGCATGAGCTCACCCGAACATCCCGTGCGCTCCCCCCAGCCCCCGCTCGAACCCTCACTCGACTCCACCGCCGAGACCGCGCCCGACTTCCCCAAGCAGGCCACACGTCGCTCCCTCGGCGAACAGCAAACCTCTACCTTCGAGGGAGACTACCGCCCGTCGCCCGAACAACCCACCTTCGAGACCAGGCCGCGCGTCGAGCCCCTCCAACTCGCCTTCCTTCACCGTCTCGCCGACGCCCTCAACGCCACACTCGACCTCAACACCCTCATGCATCGCGTCGCCGACCTCGTCCGAGCCGTCATCGACTACCGCATCCTCGCCATCCTCCTCCTCAACGACCGTACCGAAGAGCTCTGGATGCGCTTCCAAACCGGGCACACCGCCGAGATCGAACGCCTTCGCATCAAGCTCGGCCGCGGCATCGTCGGCCAGGCCGCCCTCCAGCGCCACTCCATCCTAGTCGCCGACGTCGGAACCCCAGGCAACTACATTCCCAACTACATCCCCGCCAACCCCGAGGTCCGCGCCGAGCTCGCCGTTCCCCTCATCGTCAAAAACAAGGTCGTCGGCGTCATCGATATCCAGTCCGAAACTCCCGGCTTCTTCACCGAAGAACACCAGCGGCTCCTCGAGCTCGTCGCCTCCCGCATGGCCGTCGCTGTCGAAAACGCCCGGCTCTACACCCGCCTCTCCCGCCAGGCGGAGACCCTCACCGTCCTTGGCGAAATCTCGCGCGAGATCACCTCCATCCTCGATCTCGATGATCTCCTTGAACGCATCGGCCAACTGCTGAAACGTGTCATCGACTTCCACATGTTCACCATCCTCCTGTGGAACGACCGCACCGACCGCCTCGAACATCGCTTCACCACCCGCTACGGCGATCGCGTCTCCCGCGAGGAATCCGTCGCCCTCGGCCAGGGCCTCATCGGTGCCGCCGCCGCGGAACGCCGGCCCGTCCTCGTCCCCGACGTCCGCAAAGATCCCCGCTACATCAATAAAAACAACGAAACCCGCTCCGAACTCGCCGCCCCGCTCATCTACAAGGGCCGCGTCATCGGCGTCCTCGACCTCGAACATACCCGCGTCAACTACTACACCGAAGACCACCTCCGCACCCTCACCACACTCGCCTCCCAAGTCGCCATCTCCATCGCCAACGCCCGCCTCTACCAGCGCATCCACGAGGAAGAACAACGCCTCGAGCGCGACCTCGAGATGGCCCGCGAGGTCCAGCTTCGCCTCCTTCCCGCCGCCCCGCCCCAGCCCCGCAACGCCGAAATCGCCGCCCACTTCATGGCCGCACGCTCCATAGGCGGCGATCTCTACGACTTCCTCGACTACGGCGACGGTCGCATCGCCCTCGCCGTCGGCGACGTCAGCGGCAAGGCCGCCCCGGCCGCCCTCTATGCCGCACTCGTCTCTGGCATCCTCCGCTCGCTCGCTCCGCAGAAGCTCGCCCCCGCACCCCTCCTCGCCGCCCTCAACGACCAGCTTCAGCAACGCAAACTCGACGCCCAATACGTCACCATGCTCCTCGCCCTCTGGAACGATCACGACCGCACGCTCACCATCTCGAACGCCGGCTCCGTCCAGCCTTTGCACCTCACCCGCCATGGCTCGCTCACCAGCGCCGTCGAGGTCCACACCATCCCCGTCGAGGGATTTCCGCTCGGCCTCTTTCCCACCGTCTCCTACGACGAGGCAATCCTCACCCTCGCCCCCACCGACCTCGTCCTCTTCTTCTCCGACGGCATCGTCGACGCCACCAACCTCCACGGCGAGATGTTCGGCAACGACCGCCTCTGCACCCTGCTTCAACGGCATCCCCTCGCCGGCGCCTCCGCCCCGGCCGCCGTCGACGCCGTCCTCGAAGCCATCTCCATCTTTGAAGCGGGCGCCGACCACTTCGACGACGAAACCGTCGTCGCCCTCCGCGCCCGCTGACACTCCATCTCGCATTCCTTCATACCCTCAAAGCACCCTCCCTTGCCGCACTCCACGCATCGCATCCAACGAGGCAAATCCCCTTCCCGGAGAGCCTTCGAGATGCACAAATTCGGCGTCTGGGCACCCAAAGCTCAGAAGATGTCACTCAAGTGGCGCGATCAAGTCTTCCCCATGGAGGGTCCCAACCAGCGTGGCTGGTGGTCGCTGGTCGTCGAGGACGCCGGCTGTGGTGATGCCTACGCCTTCCAGCTTGACGGCGACCAGACGCCCATCCCCGATCCCCGCAGTCTGCGCCAACCCCAAGGCGTCCACGGCCTCTCCGAGCTCTACCACCACGACAACTTCCCATGGCATGATCAGCTCTGGCGTGGCGCCCCCAAGGTCGGCTCCATCATCTACGAACTCCACATCGGTACCTTCAGCAAGGAGGGCACCTTCGACGGCGCCATCCCTCTCCTGCCCCACCTCCACGACCTCGGAATAACCTTTGTGGAAGTCATGCCCGTCGCCGCCTGGACCGGCAATCAGGGCTGGGGATACGATGGCGTCGCCCTATTCGCTACCCACGAGCCCTATGGCGGCCCCGACGCCTTCAAACGCTTCGTCGATGCCTGCCACGCCAACGGCCTCAGCGTCATCCTCGACGTCGTCTTCAACCACTTCGGTCCCGTCGGTAACTACACCACCAAGTTCGGCCCCTATCTCAACCCCGACCGCAAAACCCCGTGGGGAGATGCCGTCAACCTCGACGGCGAAGGCAGCGATGAAGTTCGACGCTTCTTCGTCGATAACGCCCTCATGTGGCTCAGGGACTATCACTGCGACGGCCTGCGCTTCGACGCCGTCCACGCCTTCATCGATCTCTCCGCCGTCAATTTCATGGAGCAGATCTCCACCGAGGTCGAACGCCTCAGCGCCACAGTCGCCAAGGAGTTCTACCTCATCGCCGAAAGTGACCTCAACGACCCTCGAGTCGTCCGCTCGCGCGAGGCCAACGGCTACGGCATGGATTCGCAATGGAGCGACGACTTCCACCACTCGCTGTTTACCCTCCTCTACAAGCCGGAGAATGGAACCGAAACCGGCTACTACGAAGACTTCGGCTCCCTCGCCGATCTTCACAAGGCGCTCAAGCACGCCTTCGTCTACGACGGGCAATACTCGGGCTACCGCAAGCGGCGGCATGGCCGGCCCGCCGATAGCCTCACCGCCCATCACTTCATCCACTTCGATCAGAACCACGATCAGGTCGGCAACCGCGGTTGGGGCGAACGACTCGAACACCTCGTCGGTCTCGATGCCGCCAAGGTGGCCATCGGTCTGGTGTTGACCGCACCCTACATCCCCATGCTCTTCATGGGTGAAGAGTGGGCGACCTCCGCGCACTTCCTCTACTTCGCCGACCACGAAGACGAAGAGATGCGAAAGTCCGTCGCGGAAGGCCGAAAACGAGAGTTCGCTGCCTTCGGCTTCAGCGGGGACGTCCCCAACCCCGAAGACACCAGCACCTACGAGAGATCCAAGCTGAACTGGGGTGAGCTTGGGGAGGGCAAGCACGCAGAGATGCACGCCTGGGTCAAAGCCCTCATCAAGCTCCGTCGAAACAGCGTCTGCCTCAACGACGGGAACATGCACCACCTCGTCGTGACCCGCGACGACTCGCGCCGCACCCTGATCATGGAGCGCGATGAAGCTCGCGTCGCCCTCAATCTCGGCAAGGAGCCCTTCAAGCTCGACCTGCTCAAGGACGAGCACCTCGAACTCATCTCGCGCGAGGGCATCATCGCAACCGACAACTCCCTGGATCTCCCACCCATGACACTCGCCGTTCTCATGTCGTCCCCCGATGCGGTCAGGGATCGGCAGGTCGCTCGCCACAACCCGTAAGCGAAGCAACTCGCAACCGCCCGCCTCGCGCCCGGCCTTGGACACGTACCGTGGCGCCCCTGTCCGGGCCTTTACCGCACTCCCGGAAAGCCCCTCGGTCCCACCGGATAAACTGGCCTTCTATGTCCACCCAACTCATCTACCCCGCGCAGTCCTTTCGCGGCTCCCTCACCCTGCCCGGCGATAAATCCATCTCCCACCGCTACGCCATGCTTGCCGCCCTCGCCTCCGGCACCTCCACCCTCCGCAACTTCTCCACCGGCGCAGACCCCCACTCCACCCTCGCCTGCATGGCCGCCCTCGGCGCCACCGTCACCCACGAAGACGACGGCACCCTCACCATCCAGGGCACCGCCGGCGCCTTCTCCCAGCCCTCCGCCCCGCTCGACTGCGGCAACTCCGGCTCCACCATGCGCATGCTCACCGGCCTCCTCGCCCCGCACCCACACACCTTCACCCTCGTCGGCGACCGGTCCCTCTCATCCCGGCCCATGGAGCGCGTCCGCAAACCCATCTCCCGCTTCTTCACGGATCCCCATGCCTCCGGCATCGATCTCACCGAAGGCCACGCACCCCTCATCCTCCGCGGCGGACCGCTCCACGGCGTCGCCTTCGCCGAGCCCGTCGCCTCCGCCCAGGTCAAAACCGCCATCCTCTTCGCCGGCATGCAGGCCCCCGGCCAAACCTCCCTCACCGAGGCCGTCCGCACCCGCGACCACACCGAGCACGCCCTCGCCGCCTTCGGCGTCCAGCTCGCCCGCTCCGGAGACCACCTCAGCCTCACCGGCCCCCAACCCCTCCGCGCCGTCGACGCCACCGTTCCCGGCGACCTCTCCTCCGCCGCCTTCTTCCTCTGCGCCTGCCTCCTCTTCCCCGAGTCCCACCTAGTCCTCGACACTCTAGGCATGAACCCCACCCGCTCCGCCCTCCTCGACACCGTCGTCGCCCTTGGCGCACACATCAAGGTCCTCAATATCGAAGAACACTTCGGCGAGCTCGCCGGAACCATTCAGGTCAACGCCGCCCAGCCGACCCGCATCTCCTCCGCGCAACCCGTCGAAATCTCCGGTGCCCTCGCCGCCCAGCTCATCGACGAGATCCCCGCCCTCGCCGCCGTCGCCCCCTTCACACGCACCGGCCTCCGCGTCCGCGATGCCCGCGAGCTCCGCGTAAAAGAATCCGACCGCATCGCCCTCGTCGTCCAGAACCTCCGTGCCATGGGCGCGGAAGTCACCGAGGTCGAGGACGGCATGGACATACCCGGAAACCAGGAACTCCACGGCGCCTCCGTTCACTCCGGAGACGATCACCGCATCGCCATGGCCTTCGCCGTCGCCGCCCTACGCACCTCCGGTCCCACCGAAATCCACGGCGCTGACGCCGCCGCCATCTCCTTTCCCGAGTTCTTCACTCACCTTCGCGCCCTCGCGCTCTAGACCTCAACTCCCATGTCCTCGATCCACCCTCTGGTCTCCACCTGCGGCCACCCCATCCCCCGCGACTCCCGCCCTATCGTTCTCGCCCAGATCACAGGACTCGGCGGTGCCGAGCGTGCCTGCATGGCCCTTGCCCGCTGGCTGCATCAACACCACCTGCCCGCCCACTTCGTCACCTACAGCGACACCGCCAGCCTCCCGGACCTCGCCACCTATCCCCTGGAACTCGTCGAGCTCCGCCCAACCATGCGGGCCATCCCCAAAATCCGCTCCCTCCACCGCCACTTCGACAGCCTCCGCCCCACCTTCGTACCCCTCATCTCCGGCTACCAGTCCGCTCTCCACGCCACCCTCGCCCAACTTCCCATCTTTCACACCCTCATGCACGACACCCCCAGCCTCTTCTCCGACAAGGGTCTCCCCGCCGAGCCTCATCGCCGCGTCCTCCGAGCCCTCTCCGATCACATCACCTCCCGCGGCCTCCATCGCGGCGGCACAACCATGGTCACCAGCCAATACCTCCGCGACGAAACTGAACGAGTCTTCGGCATCAACCCCGTCATCGTCCGCATGGGCGGCGCCGGCTCCCCCGCCGGCTTCCGCCCCCGCCCCGCCGGTCCCAAACTCAACCTCTTCAGCGTCTCCCGCATCGAGTCCAGTAAACGCATCGACTGGATGCTCCGCGCCCTCGCCGCCCTCCAGGCCGGCCCTATACCTCTCTCCACCACCGTCGACTGGCACCTGCACCTCGCCGGCACCGGCTCCCTGATCGAATCCATGCGCCGGCTCGTCGCCACCCTCGGCCTCGCCCACCGCGTCCACTTCCACGGCTTTGTCAGCGATGCCGAACTCGCCCGCCTCTACGACCAGGCCGACCTCTTCCTCATTCCCGCCGTCCAGGGGTACGGCATACCCGCCATCGAAGCCCTCCAGCGCGGCATCCCCGTCCTCATCCACCGCGACTCTGGCGTCTCCGACATCCTCCTCAACACACCCTGGGCCACCGTATTCTCCGGCGGTGAAGATCAGATGGTCCCCGCCCTCCGCCAAGCGATCCGCAGCGTCCGTCACAACCTACAGCTCGCCCAGCCCCTACCCGCCCTCCCATCCGAAGACTCCTGGGCCGAAGAAGTCGCAACCCGCTGCGGCTGGCTCTGACGCCGAGCGCCGGCCCCTCTCTCAAGCCCGTCTTCCACCGCCCGAGCGCCACACCCACCTACATCTTGTACCGCCCCATCTCGTCGTCGTTTAGGTTCTCCAACCATTGCCGCATCTGCTCCGCCGTCCCGCCCTGCGCCCCGCCCGCCTTCCTCGACCGCTCCATCACCTCGCGCCGCACATAGATCGGGCAGTCCCACCGCAGAGCCATCGCAAACGCATCCGACGGCCGCGCATCCACCGCCACCGCCTCCCCCGCCTGCTCCATCCAGATCGTCGCGAAAAATGTGTCGTCCCGCAGCTCCGTCACCACCACCTTCCGCACCTCGGCCCCCAGCCCAAGAACCGTATCCCGCAGCAGATCGTGCGTCATCGGCCGCGGCGTCGCCGTCTTCTCCAACTCCAGCGCAATCGCGTTCGCCTCATACATCCCGATCCAGATCGGCAGCACCGCATCGCTCCTCGTGTCCTTCAGCACCACCACCGGCGTATTCGTCACCGGGTCCATCATCAGGCCGCGAATCTGTACCTCCACCTCGATCGCCTCCGGCATCTCCTCCACCCCCATCATCGGCACGCCTCTCCCAGCAGACTATTCGGAAAGCTCTGCATGACCCGCACCGAAACGTAACTCCCCGTCGCCGGCAAAATCGGCTGTGATGTCGTGAAGTTCACCGTCTTGTTCTGCGACGAGCGACCGATCACCTGCCCGCGCTGACGGTTGTGCCCCTCCACCATCAGCTCCATCACCTCGCCCACATGCGCCGCATAGTTCCGCCGCTGAATCTCCCTCTGCCGGTCCAGCAGCACCTGCAACCGCGCCGACTTCACCTCGTCCGACAACGAATCCGCCATCCCCACCGCCGGTGTATTCGGCCGCGGCGAATACTTGAACGCAAAGATCGCGTCATACCCCACCGCCTCCAGCAGCGTCGCCGTCTCCTCCAGGTCCTCCTCCGTCTCCCCAGGAAAACCAACGATGATGTCGCTCGTCAGGCTGATCCGCCGCTTCGCCGCCTTGATCCAGCTGATCCGCTCCAGATACCACTCGCGCGTATATTCCCGATTCATTGCCCGCAGCACCGCCGTCGATCCGCTCTGCACCGGCAGGTGCACGTGGTCGCACAGCGTCGGCACCGCGTCCATCACCTCCACAATGTCGCGCGTAAAGTCCCGCGGATGGCTCGTCGTAAACCGAACCCGTCGAATCCCCGGCACCTCGCCCACCGCCGCCAGCAGCTCCGCAAATGTCTTCTGCCCCGATGGATCATGGTACGAGTTCACGTTCTGACCCAGCAGCTGAATCTCCGTGAACCCCGCATCCGCTATGCGCCGAGCCTCCTCCAACACGCTCGCCGCCGTCCGGCTCCGCTCCTTGCCCCGTGTATACGGCACCACGCAATAGGCGCAGAACTTGTCGCACCCCTCAATAATCGTGATGTACCCACGGTGCGGGTTCGTCCGCGCCACAAACTCCGTCTCAAACGTCTCGTCCGTCTGCCGGTCGTCCAGCCCCGTGATCCGCCGCTCCCCGTTCTCCAGCCGCGACAGCATCTCCGGCAGATTCCGGTAGCTCGCCGAACCCGACACGATCGAGACATACGGCGCCTTCTCAAAGATGCGCTCGCCCTCCTGCTGCGCCACGCACCCCAGCACCGCAAACTGCTTGCCCTCGCCCTGCAGCCGCTTGTACTCGTTCAGCCGGTGAAACACCTTCTGCTCGGCCTTGTCCCGGATCGAGCAGGTGTTGTACAAAATCAGCCCCGCATCCGCCTCATCGTCCACCTGCGCATACCCGCACCGCTCCAGCGTCCCGATCACCTTTTCGGAGTCGTGGGCGTTCATCTGGCACCCAAATGTCTCGATATAAAACGTCTTGCTCACGCCACCAAGTATAGGCCGGGCACTACTCCGGCGTCGCAGTCACGACATCCGCGTCGTTCTCCGCCAGGGGATCAACACGGAAGTCATACACGACCGTCGAAAACGCATTCGCCTGTCGCATCACAGGTTGCAGGGCATACTCTCCAGGAGCCAGGGCTTCCTTGGGCGTAATCCGTATCCATCCGCCCGGCAAAGACTCCATCATCACCTCAACCTGGGCGCTGCTGCGCTTTGCATTGCCCGTCAGCTGCGTAAACTGCACCGTCGATAGCAGACGCCGACTGTTCTCAGCCACTGCATGCACCACGGCCCATCCCGCAACCATGCTCGTCCCAGCGTCAGCCTCCGAGCCTGTCCGCACATAAAAAACTGGCTGCCCCGTATGCACTGCCGTTGCCGCGCTCTTTCCATCGATCTCGGTCGTGAACTTCGCTTTGTAGAACGGTCCCGCGAGCAGGCCGCCCGCTACATTGCTGCCCTTGTGGTTGTTCGGCTGCACCGCAGTCGAGTGAATCGGCACCAGCTGCTTCTTGCCCTGGTACTCGTCCAGCGCCCACGGTCGCGCTCCGCTCGGAATCCGCAGGCCGGGAGCCGCCTCCGGCGCACCTTGTGCGTAGCTCACAACAGAAAGCAGCAGCAGACAAGCTGAAACGCAATGACGTCGCATGACGTCATTATGCGGGAATGCAGCAGCCGAGAACACCCCTGAACGGGCCACTCCTAAGTACCAAAGTGCGGGCCAAGCGAGGACGACACCAAGAACTTCAACTGTGGAGAGTTGGTAGCGATATCGGGGCTCGAACCCGAACTCTTCGCCTTGAGAGGGCGACGTGTTAACCAGTTACACCATATCGCCACACCATCAGTGCGACCAGGAGCCGGAGCCATCACGCTCTCGCATCCCGCCTACGTAACTATACCAGTATCCGGCCACCCGGCCAAAGCCGTGCAACCCTGGCGTAATCATGCCTCGCCATCCACTATCCTCACCGCAGGCATGACCGAATCGCCGTGATTGCAACCACAGGAGCAGCTCGGCAAAGCGCCTCGAAGCAGTGCGGAGGTCCGGATCGAAAGTCTCTGGATCGAAGACTTTAGGACAGAAGTACGGGGGGGAGGGGTACCCTACAACCCCAGCCGCTTCACCTCGTCGTTGTAGTACTTCCGGTACAGGATGTCCCACTCCTGCGAGCCCTCAAGGATGATCTTCCGCTGCGACGAGATCTTCTGCCGCGCCGCCGCGTCGATCTTCGTCTCCTCCGTCAGCAGGTGCTCCAATGCCTTACGCGCCTCCTGCCGGATCGTGTTCCGGTCCTCCCGGAACTCCACCTCATCCATCTCCGCCAGGGCGTCCGCCACCGTGTGCGCCAGCTTGTTCAACTTGTCCCGCGAAATCCTCACAGCACCGCCTTGTACTGCGTCACCAGCTTCTGCTTCACCTTCTTGAACATCTCCGGGTAGCTCACCCCACCCTTCAACATGTCATCCTGGATCGCCTCCAGGATGCCCCGCACCTCGTCATTAATGCGGTCCTCCAGAGCCAGCTCATCCACCAGGGCGGTGGACACCCGTCCTTCCACCAGACCCACCTTGTCCGTCTCTATCACCTTCGCCGCGAGCAATTGCTTCACCGTCTGCCGCGCAAGATAACCAACATAATCTCTTGAAAAAATCATGGGGCAATGACGCTGACTATACCATGCGTCCACTCCACCCCACTCCCGTACTCCGCGTGCGGGGATCGCCGGTTTCTGCGAGAATCGACCTGCTATGAGTACTGACAATCTCCTCTCGCTCAAAGATGACATGATCGCCTTCATCGCCGGGCACGGCCTCCGGCGAATGCCCGCCTATGTCTCCGAGGAGGTGCCCAGCATCCTCTTCGAAGAAGAAACCCCCGACAGCTGGAAGGACTTCGTCGAACACGCCAAAGCCTGCGGCGCCGGCTTTCTCACCATGAGCGAGGTCGTCCTCGAAAAGGCCGACCTCTCCGTCCTCCTCGAACAGATCCGCAGCCAGAACTTCCCCGACGACCGCGCGCCGGAGATCGAAGATGCCGAATACCTCGTCCGCCACGTCGGCAAGGTCGGCTACCTCCAACTCGGCTTCGCCCACCAAGGCGTCGTCTTCCTCTTCGAGACCGCAACCGAGTGGTACGACAACTTCCAGGAGCTCCTCGAAACTGTGGCCGAACTCGGCGGCATCGTCGTGGATGATCGAGACGAGGAGTAGGCCGCACGCCGCCTCCCAAGGCCCTCCGAGTCCACCCGTGAGCACCCCCGAAACCCACCTCCCCGCCCCCGCACCGCCACGCCCGTGGCATCTCCACTCCGCCGACTCAGCCCTCGCCGCAGACATCGCCCGAACCCTCGGCTGCCCCCAGCCCATCGCCCGCCTGCTCGCCGCCCGCGGGCTAGCCCCCCAGGCCCTCGGCTCCTTCTTCCACCCCTCACTCGCCGACCTCCACCCCCCCTCCCTCCTCCTCGGCCTCCCCCAAGCCGTCGCCCGGGTCCGCGCCGCCGTCGACGCGCGCGAGAAAATCCTCATCTACGGCGACTACGACGTCGACGGAACCACCGCCACTGTCCTCCTCAAGACCGCCATCGACCGCCTCTCCCCACCGTCCCAAACCTCCCTCGTCAGCTGGCACGTCCCGCACCGCATCCGCGATGGCTACGGTATGCAAACCCAGCGCCTCACCGATGCCGCCGCCGACGGAATTCGCCTCGTCATCTCCGTCGACACCGGCGTTCGCGCCTTCGCCGCCGCCGCCGAAGCCCGGTCCCTCGGCCTCGACCTCATCGTCACCGACCACCACCTCCCCGACGACGCCCACGGCCTCCCCGACGCCCTCGTCGTCATCAACCCCGCCCAACCCGGCTGCCCCTACCCCTTCAAACAGCTCTGCGGCGCCGCCATCGCCTTCAAACTCGCCCACGCCCTCCTCGAAGCCGACGCCCACAGCAGCCCCAACCCCGCCGCCGCCCTCGACTTCCTCTCCCGCCGCCTCCTTCCCAGTCTCCTCAAGCTCGTCGCCATCGCCACCGTCGCGGACTCCGTCCCGCTGGTAGGCGAGAACCGAGCCATCGTCGCCCTCGGTCTCCGCGAACTGGCCAACCCCGTCCAGCCTGGCCTCCGCGCCCTCATGCAAGTCGCCTCCCTCGCCCTCGACCACCCCCCCTCCGCCTCCGACCTCGGCTTCCGCCTCGGCCCGCGCATCAACGCCGCCGGCCGCATGGACGTTGCCGACGATGTCATCGAGCTCTTCCTCACACGCTCGCCCGAGCGCGCCTCCGAGCTCGCCACCAAGCTCAACCAACTCAACGAAGACCGCCGCGCCACCGAGCGCGCCGCCCTCGCCACCATCGAAGAGCACCTCCTCACCGTCCTCCAACCCGACGGGGGCTTCCCCGCCCACACCCTCATCCTCGACCACCCCGACTGGCACCGCGGCGTCCTCGGCATCCTCGCCTCGCGCGTCGTCGAGCGCACCGGGCGCCCCGCCCTCGTCTTCACCCACGCCGACGGCGAGGCCCACGGCTCCGGCCGCTCCGTCCACGGCTTCCACCTTCTAGACGCCCTCACCACCGCCCACACCTCCTCCGCGTCCACACCGCCGCTCCTCACCCGCTTCGGCGGCCACGCCTTCGCCGTCGGCCTCTCCCTTCCCAGCGCCCACCTGCCCCTCCTCCAAGACCGCCTACGCTCTCTCGGCCTCGGCCTCGAGCCCGATCTCCTGCTGGCCCCACCCCTCCTCTGCGACGCCGAGCTCACCCTCGCCGATCTCACGGTCGAGCTCACCGACTGGCTCGATCGCTGCGCCCCCTTCGGCGCGGGCTTCCATGTGCCCGTCTTCCTCGCCCGCGGCCTTCGCCTCCTCGCCCCCGTCCGCCTCATCAAGGATCGCCACATCTGCCTCTCGCTTGCCTCCACCCCCGGCCACCCTCCGCTGCAAGCCGTCGGCTGGTCCCGCTCCATCGATTGGGTCGCCCTCGCCAACCACCTCCAACTCACGCCGGGATCAACCCTCGACCTGGCCTTCCGGCTCTCGCGCAAAAACTCCCAATGGTTCTCTGGCATCGAGCTCGATCTCGTTGGCCTCCACCCATCCTGACCCGCCACACCGTTCATCTCCTGCATCGTTCGCTGTGCAACGGCGTCATATACTTCGAATCAAATGCCGGATCGCCCGCCAAGACGTCTCTCCAGAACGCTCATCCCCCTGGCGGCTTTGGTGATCGTTGGCATCGTTCTCGCAGCACGGTCGTCCACCCGCGACATCGTCCCCATCCGTACCTCGCCCGTCACCCACGAGAATCTTGTCAGCCAGGTCTCAACCAACGGCAAGGTCGAGCCCATCGAGCAGTTCCAGGCCCATGCCCCTGCCCCCGGTGTCGTCGAGCAGGTCCTCGTCACCGTTGGCCAAAAAGTCACCGCCGGGCAGCCTCTCCTCCGCATGGACGACTCCGATATACGCGCTCGTCTGGCCTCCGCCCGCGCCGGGCTCAGCGCAGCCAAGGCCACCTCCAGCGACCTCGCACACGGAGGCTCCCAGATCGAGCGCATCAACAATACCGGCGAGTTCACCCACGCACGACAGCAGCTCCAGGAAGCACAGCAGTCCGTCGCCGCTCTCCAGCAGCTCCAGGCAAAAGGCGCCGCCTCCGTCGCGGAGGTCGCCGCAGCTCAGAACCGGGTCTCCAGCGCGCAAGCCGCCCTTCAGACTGCCGGTGCCCGCGTCCAAACTCCCGCCTCCGCTACCGACACAGCGCGCGTCTCCGACCAGGTCAACGACGCCAGAGCCAATCTCAGCGCCGCGGAAAGCGCCTACGAAAAGGCCAACATACGTGCGCCCTTCGCAGGAACCGTCTACTCCGTCCCTGTCAGCGACTATGACTTCGTTCAAGCCGGCGAAGATCTCCTTGACATGGCCGACCTCAACCGCATGCACGTCATCGCCTACTTCGACGAGCCCGAAATCGGCAAACTTGCGGCGGGGCAGCCCGTTCGCATCGTCTGGGATGCACGCCCCAACCGCGCTTGGCATGGCCACATCGAGGTCGCTCCAACCACCGTCATCACCTACGGCACGCGCAACGTCGGCGAGTGCCTCATCACCGTCGACGACGCAAACGGCGATCTTCTGCCCAACACAAACGTCACCGTCACCGTGACCTATTCGCAGCGCTTCAACGTCCTCAGCGTCCCCCGCGAGGCGCTGCACACCGAAGGACCCGCCGACTTCGTCTACCGTGTGGTTAACCACCACCTTGTACGCACACCGGTCGGCGTCGGCGCAATCAATCTGATACGCGTCGAGATCACCAACGGCCTGTCCGAGAAAGATGTCGTCGCGCTCAGCGCGGCCAGCAACCGCGACCTCAGCAACGGTCTTGCCGTCCGCACGGTCGAGTAAGCAGAGTGAGCTCCGCCATCGTCCGCCCGTCCCCCGCCCGTCGCCGGCCCCGCCCAGCCAGTCGCGGACTTCGCCCGCTTTGCCTCCTCTTGGCTGCCCTCACATCCATCTGCTCGGCCTCGTCTTTACCCACGACGACTGCCGAACATGCCCTCCTCCAGGGCCGCATGGCGGAGGCCGTCTCCATCCTCCACCGAGAGATCAGCCAGACGGATCTTCCAGCCGATCATCTCCTCCTCTGTCGCACCCTCTACGCCGAAGATCCGGCCGCCGGCACCCGTGAGCGGCAGACCGCTCTGGCCATGGTCCCAGACCTCCATCCCAAGGCACCACCCTCCGATACACCGGCCGCGGCAGGCCGGGTACCATAACGGAGAACCACAACCATGAGATCGACCTCGCGCCTCTTACGCTGCACCCTGCATCTCGGCTTCCTCGCTGCGCTCGGTCTCCCTGCTCACGCCCAGATATCCCTCTCCACCGCCCTCGATCTCGGCCAGCGCAACTCGCCCCGCGTTCAGCTCGCCATCGCCGACCTGGTCCGCGCCAAGGCCGCACTGGAAGAAGCAAAAGACGTCTACATCCCAAGCGCCTCGATCGGCGGCTCGGGTTACGGCAAGTCTTACGGCTATCCCTTCGGGCAGCCGACCGCCCTCACCGTCCAGGCCCAGTCCCTCGTCTTTAGCTTCTCCCAGCGTGACTACATCCGCTCCGCGCACGCGGGCTACAACGCCGCCAGTCTCTCCCTGCGGGATGCGCGGGAGGCCGTCGCGGAGGACATCCTGCTGACCATCGTCGCACTCGACCGCGACGCCGGCAGAGTCACCGCCCTGCACGATCAGGAGACCTACGCCGCACGCCTCGTCTCCATCATCGAAGATCGCCTCGGCGCCGGGCAGGACACCGCGATGGACCTCACCGGCAGTCGTCTCACCCGCGCCCAGATCCACCTCCGCCTGCTCCAGGCCGAAGACGACGCCGCGGTCGACCGCGCACACCTCGCCCACCTCACCGGGCTGCCCGCCGAAGGTCTCGCCATCAGCTCCGGTCCCTTCCCCGACATCCCCATCCCGCCGTCCGGCTCCGCTGATCTGTCCAGCCCACCCTCGCCGGCCGTCCAGGCTCTCTTCGCCAACGCCCGCGCAAAACGCGAACAGGCCTTCGGCGACGCCCGCTATCTCTTCCGCCCACAGGTCAGCTTCGTCGCGCAGTACAGCCTCATCAGCACCTTCAGCAACGCAAACTACCTCGAATACTTCGGCCGCCGCGACGCCGCCGGAAACCTCCTCGCCTACCCCTCCTATGCCGTCGGCGCAGGCGTTCAGGTCACGCTCCCCGTCCTTGACTACGTCCATCGCGCGCATGCCAGGCAGACCGCGGCAGAGGCAACCCACGCCGAACAGGACGCCAACATCCAACGAGATCAATTCACCGAAGCCCGCCTTCGGACCGAGCGAACCACCACCGAGCTCGCCACCCGCGCCGAGATCGCCTCGCTCGATCGCCAGCTCGCGCAGCAGCAGCTCCAGGTCCTCGAGGTCCAACTCCAATCAGCAGCCGCCGGCACCACGCCCATGACACCCAAGGACGAACAAAACGCCCGCATCACCGAACGCGACAAGTACCTCGCCTTTCTCGACGCCCAATATGAACTCCGGCAATCGAGCATCTCCCTGCTCCGTCAGACGGGACAACTCGAACCTTGGCTTCACACCCTCACCCGGCTATCCACCTCCGCTGCTCCCACCCCGCAGGCCACACCCCAGCACTGAACACTCGCGTACGGTGTGCGACCGATCTCTCCTCCGCTCGTCCAATCCTAAGATATGGCCCGGCGAGGCCTCCGCTTCTGCTCCATTTTCCGTGCAAATGGTAAACTCAAGGACATCCCATGCCGCCTCTTAAGACCCTCCTCCTGAACCCTCCCTCCTTTGAAAACTTCGACGGGGGTGCAAGCTCCCGTTGGCCGGCAACACGCGAGATCGAGTCCTACTGGTATCCCGTCTGGCTCGCATACCCCGCCGGCATGCTTGAGGGCTCCCGCCTCCTCGACGCCCCACCCCATCACATCTCGGCCGAAGAGACCATCAACATCGCCAGGGACTTCGAGTTCCTCGTCCTCTTCACCTCTACCGTCGGCTGGGCAGGTGACCACGCCCTCGCCCACGCCATCAAAGCCGCCAACCCCACCATCAAGATCGCATTCGTCGGCCCGCCCGTCACCACCGACCCCGATCGCGCCCTGAACGAGTGCTCCGCCATCGACTTCGTCTGCCGCCGCGAGTTCGACTTCTCCGTCGTCGAGTTCGCCAACGGCACACCGCTCGCCGACATCCTCGGCATCTCCTTCCGCAACCCCGACGGCTCCCACCAGCACAACCCCGACCGTCCCCAGGTCGACAACCTCGACGCCATGCCCTGGGTCACCGACATCTACGCCCGCGATATGGACGTCACCAAATACAACGTCCCCTTCCTCCTCCATCCCTACGTCGCCCTCTACTCCACCCGCGGCTGCCCCGCCCAGTGCACCTTCTGCCTCTGGCCCCAGACCCTCTCCGGTCACGCCTGGCGCAAGCGCTCCACCGACGACGTCGCCGCCGAGATGAAGCACGCCAAGGAGCTCTTCCCTCACGTCAAAGAGTTCTTCTTCGACGACGACACCTTCAACATCCAAAAAGCCCGCACCATCGAGCTCTGCCAGAAACTCAAGCCCCTCGGCCTCACCTGGTCCTGCACCTCTCGCGTCACCACGGATCGCGACACCCTCAAAGCCATGAAGGAAGCCGGCTGCCGCCTCCTTATCGTCGGCTTCGAGTCCGGCGACCCACAGATCCTCAAAAACATCAAAAAAGGCGCCACCGTCGAACGCGCTCGCGACTTCGTCAAGGACTGCCACGACCTCGGCCTCGTCATCCACGCCGACTTCATCCTCGGCCTCCCCGGGGAGACCAAGCAGTCCATCCGCAACACCATCGACTTCGCCAAATCACTCGACTGCGAGACCATTCAGGTCTCCATCGCGCACGCCTACCCCGGAACCGAGTTCTACGACTTCGCCGCCAAAAACAAATTCATCACCAACGAAAGCATGAACGACCACGGCGGCCATCAAATGGCACACATCGAGTACCCCGGCCTGCCCACCGAGTACGTCATGGAGATGGTCCACAAGTTCTATGACGAGTACTACTTCCGGCCCAAAGCCGCCTTCCGCGTCGTCTGGAAGGCCGTCGTCAACCGCGACGTCCCGCGACTCTACGAAGAGGCCAAATCCTTCATGAAGCTTCGCGCCCAACGCAACAAGGCAGCCCGCGCCAAAGCCGAAGAGAATGCCCTTCGGCAGCAGGAGTCCGTCAGCCTCAACGCCTGATTGCAGCCAGTTCCCAGCGCGGAGAGCCACACGCCCTGTCCGCGCCTCCGTCCAGCCGCAACTCTACCTCTAAAGGGATGGCCTTGCCCCTCAATCGCCCCGCCATCGCCCTCGTCGCGTCTCTCGCTCTCCTGGGTTCTGCCCTCGCGCAAACCAACGCAACTCCCGGCCCAACCCTGCAGGGAGACCCCACTCATCCAGCCGTCGCCCACAACTGGCTGGAAACACGGCTCTTCTTCGGCCTCGGTCCCGCCGGCACCCGCCACGGCATCCCTGAAGCCCGCTGGCGTCGCTTCCTCGATCGCGAGGTCACCCCGCGCTTTCCCGCAGGCCTTAGCGTCGTGGATCTTTACGGCCAATGGCAACGCACCCCTGCCACAGGGCAACGCCCCACCCCGCCCGAACGCATCCGTTCCAAAATGATCCTCATCCTGCACCAGTCCAGCCCGGAAGACGCCTCCCGCATCGCGGCCATTCGCTCCGCCTGGAAGGCTCTCACCGGCGATCAATCCGTCCTGGAGGTCACCGAGGCAGTCGACGTCTCTTTCTAGAAGTGTTTCTGCCTCCAACCCCCATGAAACATCGCCTGACCCCATCGCAATACCTCCTCCTGCTCGCCGTCATGCTCACCGCCTCGGTCGGCGATACGCTGCTCTCGCATGGCATGCGGCAGGTCGGCCCCGTCTCCTTCGCCCACCTCGGCCTGCTCCTCCACGCCCTGCTCAATCCCTGGGTCATCGCCGGCATCGTCTGCCTGCTCGGCTTCTTCGGCTCCTACCTCTACGCCCTCTCCTGGGCCGACCTCACCTTTGTTCTTCCTGCCACCGCCTTCGGCTACGTCGTCGTCGCCCTCCTCTCCCATCTCTGGCTCGGCGAGCACATCAGCATCTCCCGCTGGGTAGGCATCCTGCTCATCGTCGGCGGCGTCGGCTTTGTCGCGAACGGCCCTGCACTTACCGAACGTCCCGCATCCCCGGAGACACTCCCTCCAAACCTCCCCGACGATCATCGTCACCGGTCCACGCCCGCCTCCCCCGCCCCATCGCCCTCCTCTCACCTCGCACCCGGCGAGCCGATCCAATCCACCTCGTCCACCTGCCCTTCCGCTGCCATCGTCTCGTCCGCCGTCTCTCGCGCCAGGCACAACGAGCAACTCCTGTGACCCTTCTCCTCGCCGCAACACCCTCCACCTCCAGCGCGCTCGTCACCTGGACGACAATCATCGCCGTAGCCCTCACTGCCGTCGCCGGCGACGTCCTCACCGCCGCCGCCATGCGCCAGCTCGGCGATCTCGGGCTGATCCGCGCTCGCTCCGGAATCCTCGGCACCGTCGTCGCCGTCCTCACCAGCCCCACCTTCCTGGCAGGCGTCGCCTGCATGGCTCTCTCCTTCTTCACCCTCCTCTTCACCCTCTCACGCGTCGACGTCTCTCTCGCAGCCCCCGCCTCCGCCTCCCTCACCTTCATCGGCAACGCCTTCGCCGCAAAACTCTTTCTCCACGAAAATGTCGACCGCCGCCGCTGGTTCGCCGCCATCTTCGTCTGCGTCGGCGTCGCCCTCCTCACCAGATAGCTCATGCCACGCAGCAAGCGACTCTGGCCGCTCGAAGTCGTGATCCTGACCGCAGGATGTGCCGCAGTGTACTGGTGCGGCGCCTACCAGCTTTTGCATCTCTACTTCTTATCGGAGTTCGGGTCGGACATGACTTCGACCCGTCGTGTGATCGCCTGTGTCGGGATTGTCCTCGTCATGGCATATGTGCGGCGGTACCCCTTTCGACACGCGGTCAAAGGCCTAGTGACAGGTGAGGTCACAGCAGAGGATTTTCAGTCCTGGCGACGGCAGTTTGATCGAACGCGCTGGGTTGTCCTTGCCGCACTCCTCGCTTTGCCCGCTGCCGCCGTTATCTTCAACCCTGTTTGGAATGGCTCTTGGTTACTCTTCCTTCTCCCAGCGGCCATGCTGGTTCATGTGCGTTCCATGCTGCGCCTTCCGGATCCCACCCATCCAAACAATCGCCTGACCGGGCCGCCGTCGGACCCTTAAGCCGGACAATTAGCTACTCAGCACCCGCATCAATCCACTCGCCGGCAACTCTCGTGCCATAAACCGCTCCCGCTTCCCCACAACCTCCCCCGCCGCCAGCCGCCCACTTCGCACCGCCCCCTCCATCGTCGAAGGCCACTCCGTCCGCGTCCAATCCCCCGCCACAAACAAGCCGGGCACCTCCGTCCGCTGCCCCGGCCGCGCCGCATCGGTCCCCGGCGCCAGGCTGAACGTCGCTCGCGCCTCCTTCAGCACCGTGCTCTTCACCAGCCGCGCCCCCTCCATCGCCGGGTAAAACCCCCGCAACTCCCTCAGCGCCCCCGCCAGGATCTCCTCCCGCCCCATCGTCAGCTCCGCGAACGACCCGCTGATCACCAGCTCCATGTAGCTCCCGCGCTCCGCCGGCCATCGCCGTATCCGCGACTTGTGAAACATCCACTGCACCCGCGTGTCCAGCAGCGCCGCATGCGCGTCCTCCGTAAACTCCCGGTCAAACCACAGATGCACCCCCGTAATCGGCGCCACCTCCATCCGCCCCGCGTCCGCCTGTACCGCGTCCCCTACACCCGCCCCCGCCAGCAACTCCCGCGTCCGCCGAAAGTCCGTCGCCAGCACCACCGCCGCCGTCGCCAGCTCCTCACCCCCGGCCAGCCGCACCACCCACCCGCCATCCCGCTGTGTCAGCCCGGCAACCGTCGTCCGCAGCCGAACCTCCGCCCCCTGCCGCTCGGCCCGGCGCGCCACCGGCGCAAAAAACTCGCTCAGCGGCTTCGTCGGAATCCCCATCCGTCCCGCCGCCTCCGACTTCAAAAACGCCTCGTGGAACACCTTGCCCGCATACTTGAGGGAACAACGCTCAAAGCTGTCATTCAGCGTCGCCAGAATGACCGGCTCCCAAAAATGGCGGATCGCCCGCTCGGTCTGCCCCGTCCGCCTCAGCCAACTCAACACACTCTCCGTGTCGTCCTCCGGATACCCCCGCAGAAACTCGGTCAAACCCCGCGCAACCCCCACCTTATCGCGCCAAGAAAGCATCGGAACCCGCAGCAAACTCAACGTCTGTTGCATCGGCGCCGGCATCCCGCTGGGCCGCAACACCGACCTCCGACCCCCCGGCTCCAGAAACGTCATCTCGGCGAACCACCGGGTCGCCTCCGCCCCCCCACCGCGCTCCATGAGATCCACAATGTTGGTGCAGCATCCCAATATAACGTGCTGAGAATCAACAACTTCCCCGATAGCCGGAAGCTCGTACGAGTACGCCCGCCCACCCAGGTACGGCCGCCACTCCAGCAGCGTCACCCGCGCCCCAACCTCTGCCAGCGCCGCCGTCGCCGCCAACCCCGCCAACCCTCCACCCACTACCACCACATCCCTCACCGCACCACCCCATACCACACCGCCATCCCCGCCCCACGCAATAGAATCAATAACTTCTGCCACCCTGGCACGCTCACCCGCTCGCCAAAGACCTCCATCCGCCGCGCCGCGATCCGGTCCTGCAGCCGGTGATAGATTGTCGCCAACACCCACATCGCCGCCCGGCTATCCCGGTCCAGCAAAGGAATCAGCTTCCACGCCGACCGGTAATACCCCTCCGCCCGAACCCCTACCGTCGCCAGCATCGCCCGCTCCTCCGGCCGCATCGCCTCCCCCTGTGCCAACGCCTGCACCCGCTCCGGCATCACGCCAAATTTACGCAGCGTCTCCATCGGCAGATACAGCCGCCCCCGTTCCGCATCCTCCTTCACATCCCGCAGAATGTTCGTCAGTTGAAACGCCACCCCCGTCTCCTCCGCATACCCCTCCGCCCGAGCATCGCTATAGCCGAAGATCCGTATACACACCAGCCCAACCACCGACGCCACCAGGTAGCAATACCGGTACAGCTCCTCGAATGACTCGTAACGCTGCATCTCCCCCGCCGCCGCGCCGATACCTCTCTCGGAGTCGGCCAAGTCCATTGCCACACCCTCCACCAACTCCTCCAGAAGCCGCTGCGAAATCCCAAACCGGCGCTGCGCATCCGCCACCGCCAAAAATACCGCCTCGTCGTCCCCCGTCACCGAGCCACCACCCAGCACGTCCTGCCACCGCCCCACCCACGACGTCAGCGCCGCACGCCGTGCCTCCAGCGACATCGTCTCATCGTCCGACAGGTCGTCTGCCCGCCGCATAAACGCATACACCGCGCACATCGCGTCACTCTTCGCCCGCGGCAGCACACGGAACGACCAGTAGAAGTTCTTTGCCTCCCGGCGTGCAATCTCCCGGCAGCGCGCGTAGGCCTCCGCCGTCGTCACGCCCCCGCCATCCCCCGCCCACTTCCCCGCACTCCTAACCGCTCCAGCAGAGCCCCACACAGCAGCATCGCCTTCTTCACCCTTGTGACGACCGGTCGCCCGCTCAGAGTGTCGTACCGCTGCGCCACAATGCCGTCCAGGATCGCGTCACCGCCCCTGCGGAACAACCCCAATGTCACCGCCAGCTCCCGATCCACTGTCCCCACCAGCCGGCCTCCCTCCTGCAACATCGCGCGCGTCCGCTCCACCAGCGCCTTCATCATCGCCCCATACTCCGGCGTAAACACCCGTCCCGTGAGCTGCCCGTCCTCCACCCGGAACGCCTCCATGTACTCCGCGGGCAGGTACCGTCTGCCTCGGTCTGCATCCTCCACCACGTCTTGCCAGAAGTTTGCCAACTGCAGCGCCGTGCAGATGTCGTCCGACATCCGAGCCCGCTCCTCATCGCGATAGCCGCAGACCAGCAGCACCAGCCTGCCCACCGGATTCGCCGAGTTACGCGAGTAGTCCAACAGCTCGTCCCAGGTCGCGTACACCGGCTTCACCTGATCCTGCTGGAACGCCGTCAGCAAATCATGAAACAACTCGCGCGGAAGATCGCACGCCACAATCGACTCCCGTAACGCCACGAACACAGGATGCCGGCTGCGTTCTGGATGCTCATAACACTCGTCCAACATCCGCCGCCACGTCGTCAGCAACCGCATTCCGATCTCCGGTGAAGCCACCTCGTCCCCGAGATCGTCCGACACGCGACAATACGCGTACACACTCTCAAAATGCGGCCGGACGCGCTTCGGTAGGAAAAATGTCGCCACATGGAAGTTCTCGTAGTGCGTGGTCGCCAGGCGGCGGCACCACGCCTTCGCCTCGTCGGGAGTCGGCCTCTCCTCCGGAGTCCGCAGCTCTTCCGGTGCCCCTGCCAGCTCGTCCCCTGCGATTCGGCCGCCCTGCACCAACTCAAACGCCGGCATCGCATCCTCCCCAAGGCAAGACAACCGTCTTGATCTGCACCCCGGTCTCAGCACCTCGGGTCAGCATCGCGTGAAAGAGCCTCGGCACCTCGTCCAAGCCCGCACGCCCTGTCAGATAAGCCGCCGCCTGCAATTGCCCACTCGCAATCAATTCAAACGCCCTTCGGCACGTCGCCGGTGTGTGGTGGAAGCTCGCCTTCAGCGTAATCTCGCCGTAGTGCAGCCGATTCGTGTCCAACTCGACCACCGTTCCGCTCGGCGGTCCACCAAAAAAGTTCACCAGGCCGCCCTTCCTCACCATCCCCACTGCCTGCTGCCATGTAACCGGCAGCGCCACCGCGTCCACCGCCACGTCCACACCTCGGCCGCCCTCCGTGAGTGCGCGCACCTCCGCAATCGTATCTACGCCATCGCCGATCTGCACCACGTGCGCCGCTCCTAGCCTCCTGGCCGCAACAGCCTGGTCATCTCGCTTCACCACCGCGACCACACGCGCACCCTCCAGCGCCGCCAGCTCCACAAACATCAGACCGATCGGTCCGGCCCCGATCACCGCAACCGTGTCGCCCGCCCGGATGCCACTCTCTTCCACACCCCGCACCACGCACGCCAGGGGCTCCGTCAGCGCCGCGTACTCCTCCCGCAGATCCTCCGGCAGCAGAAGGGTGTTCTTCTCAACGATTCGCGATGGCACGCGCAGATACTCGGCATACGCCCCGTTGTTGAACAAGAGATCCTCGCACAGGTTCTGCTGCCCCCTGCGACACCAGAAACACACATCGCACGGCGCCGAATTCAACGCCACAACCCGCTGCCCCTCGCGAAAGCGAGCCTCCCCGGCCCCCACACCTACCACCGTCCCCGCCACCTCATGCCCAAACAGCATCGGCGGCTTCAGCATCGCTGCGTGATATCCCCGACGAAACACCTTCAGGTCGGTGCCGCACGTGAGCGCGGCACCGACCCGCAATACCAGCTCTCCCGCTCCCGCCTCCGGCACAGCACGCTCCTCCAACCGCAGATCTTCCCTGCCGTGGAGCACCGCCGCCCTCATCGTCCTGCCCATTGCTCTATCTTCTCACCACCACACCGGCGTTCCCGCTTCAGCGCACTCCAGTCCGCATCCCCCTTTGCACCCACGGCAAGGCAAGCCCATCTGATAAAGTGACCCGAAGAAACTATGCCCTTTCCCAGCCCCGAGGTTTTCGCGAAACAAGTCATCGGCGCCATTCAGGGCTACTCCATCCTCGCAGGACAAGCCGTCGCCAATCTCTTTACTCGGCCACACTATTGGGCCGATGTCTACACCCAGATGGACTCCATCGGCGTCGGCTCCATGCCCATCGTCGTCCTCACCGGCTTCTTCACCGGCTGCGTCCTCGCCCTCCAATCCGCCACCTCCCTCGAGCAGTTCGGGGCCGTCTCCATGACCGGCAACCTCGTCGCTCTCTCCATGGTGAAAGAGCTCGGTCCCGTCCTCACCGGCCTCATGGTCTCCGGCCGCAACGCCTCCGGCATGGCCTCCGAACTCGGCAGCATGAAAGTTACCGAGCAGATCGACGCCATGCGCGCTCTCGGCACAGACCCCGTCCGCAAGCTAGTCACACCGCGCATCTCTGCCAGCGTCTTCATGCTCTTCTTCCTCACCATTCTCTCCGACGCCGTTGGCATGGCCGGCGGCGGACTTGTCTCCGTCTTCCTCCTCGGCCTCAACGCCAGCGCCTACTTCCACAACTCCTATCGCTCGCTCGTCTACGCCGACGTCGTCCAGGGCCTCACCAAACCCCTCTTCTTCGGCTTCATCATCTCCTCGGTCGGCTGCTATTTCGGCATGAACACCAAGGGCGGCACGCAAGGCGTCGGCAAAGCCACCACCCAGGCCGTCGTCGTCTCCTCCGTCGCCATCATCGTTATCGACTTCCTTATCTCCCGCACCATGATCGGCATCTTCGGTCGCTAAGCGCGAGAGCCCCCGCCCACACCATGCCTGAACTCTCCACCACCGACCGCCAAACGTCCGCTCAGCCCAACGATCCGGGACCCGTCGTCACCTTCGAAGGCGTCTCGATCGGCTTCGACGGTAAAACCGTCCTCGACAACATCTCCTTTACCGTGCAACCCGGCGAGCAGCGCGTCATCTTCGGTCCGGCAGGCACAGGAAAGAGCGTTCTTCTCAAGCTCGTCGACGGCCTTCTTCGACCAGACTCCGGCGTCATTCGCGTCTTCGGGCAGGAGATCCAAAACATGCCGGAGCGCGATCTCTTCCAGCTTCGTTCGCGCATTGGCATGGTCTTTCAGGAGTCAGCCCTCTTCGACTCCCTCAACGTCGAAGACAACGTCGCGTACCGTCTCAACGCGGACAACGTCCCGCCCGCAGAGGCCCACACCCGCGCGCTGCAAGCCCTCAAGTTCTCTGCCTTGGACCACGCTGAATCCAAGTTCCCCGCCGAACTCTCCGGCGGCATGCGACGCCGGGCCTCCATCGCCCGTGCCATCGTCACCAACCCCGACCTCATCCTCTACGACTCACCCACCGGAGGCCTCGACCCCATCACCTCAACCACCATCGTCGAGCTCGTCGTCAAGCAGCGCGACGTCTCACACACCACCTCGCTCTTCATCACGCACCGTCTGCAGGACGCCTTTACCCTCGCCACGAACTGCTGGGATCCCCACGCAGAACACATGGCCCCAATCGATCCCGCGCACAACAAAGGCATCGACCCAAGCACCCGCTTCCTCATCCTTAACGAAGGTCGCATCCTCTTCGATGGCACCACCGAAGAGCTCGTCCAATCCGACGACCCCTGGATCCGACAGTATCTGGCCTGAGAGTGCTTACTTGAAAAGGTTGGTGGACGCGGAAGGAATCGAACCTTCAACCTGTCGATTAAGAGTCGAATGCTCTGCCAGTTGAGCTACGCGTCCAAACTTGGGAAGGCCCACCATCCCGTCGGCCACCACTAACGCCAACCTAGTTAGCCTATCACAGGAATTCTGCGCGCCATAATGTCTAGTCCGTAAAGTCCACGTGAGCTTGTACAGGAATAATCCCTCGGTCGTAGCCCTTGGCTAAGAGCTCCTCGATCGCCCGACGCCCCTCACTGCCGTAGTCCAGCGTCAACTCATTGACGTACATCCCGACAAACTCGTTCGCCGTCGGAACGTCCAGGTCGAGCGCAAACTGCATGGCATACGCCAACGCCTCATCGCGGTGATCCATCGCATGCTGGATACTAGCCCGCAGCGCTTCGGCACACACACGCTGCACCTCCGGCCCCAACGATCGTCGTATCGCGTTTCCGCCTAACGGCAGGGGCAGGTTAGTCTCTTCGCGCCACCACTGCCCCAGGTCCAGCAGCTTGTTCAGCCCGCTGTTGCCGTAGGTCAACTGTCCCTCGTGAATAATTAATCCCGCCTCAAACTCGCCGGCCAGCACCGCCGGAATGATCTGATCGAACGGCACGGTTACGGTCTCCACCTCAGGGGCCCAAAGCTTCAACGTCAAGTAAGCCGTCGTCAGCGTCCCGGGCACCGCGATCCGTGTCCGCCGCAACTCCTCCGAGGACATGCGCCGCGGTGACACCACCATGGGCCCGTACCCCGATCCCACACTTCCCCCGCACGGCATCAGAGCATAACTCTCCTGCAGCAGTGGATAAGCGTGAAACGAGATCGCGGTCACATCATAGAACGCCTCGTTGATCGCCTTATGGTTCAGCGTCTCGATGTCCGTCAACGTATGCGTAAACCGGTATCCGGGAATACGGACCTTGTTCGTGGCCAGCCCATAGAACATAAAGGCATCATCAGAGTCAGGACTGTGCGCGATGCTGATCTCGCGTACCGCGGCGGAGCTTGCAGTGGCCATGGAGGAGTCTTCCTTCGGCCGCAGCCGAGCATATAGAGTCAGGTGCCTACGCCTCGTCAGACCGTTGGACGCAGACGATCCAGCGCCACAACCATCAGGGCAGCCAAAATCAGCTTCACGCCTTCGCCCGGCAGAAACGGCGTCACGCCGAATTCCATCGTGCTACGGAACGAGAGATGCAGCCACATCGCAAGCCACCCCGCGCCGATCGCAAAGATCGGCAGCGAAGCCAGCACGCCCGCCACAACCGCGGCGAGGAAGCGCGAAGCCGCGCGAGATACCCTGCGGTAAGCATAAGCCGCAACAAACGCCGCCACCGGGTACGACAGGAGGTACCCCACAGTTGGGCCGAAAAAAGCGACCCGCGCAGCAGCGACTGGCGCGAAGACTGGCAGACCCGCGGCACCCTCAAGCAGATACGCCACCATCGTCAGCGGCCCAAGCACCGGGCCAAGGGCCATCCCGAGCAGCAACACTGCAAAAGTCTGCATCGTTCCCGGAACCGGAGTAAACGGGAGCGGCAACGCAATATGCGCACAGAGCGCAAGCAGTCCCGTGCCTGCCAGCACAACACCCCCCGCGCGCGCCAGAGCGGGCATCGACCTGTAGTTCAACTCCGGAACAAGCGACCTTCGGCCGGCCTCAAGCGAGATCATCAGATGTATTTCCTTTCTGCTCGGTGCGAGCTCTACGCGCGTCGAGCCGTCGGCGGGACCGCCTGGTACGGATCGTTCAGGTCGCCCATATCCTTGTTATAGAACGCCCAATCCGAGCGAACTTCCTCAAAAGCGCCAGACTCGGCTGACCCAGAATCCCCGATCCGGTCCGGCAGCTTCAGGTGAGGCCGCTGCCCGTCGCGCACCAAAAATCTCCAGTCAGGACGCTTCGCCGGCATCCATGGCTTGCTCGGGGAGGCATAACTCTCCGTCGGCAGATCGCTCAGCTCACGCCGCGCACTCGTACGAGCCTGCCCCCTCTGCTCCACGGGTCGGCCTCGCCGGGCCGCACGCCGCAGCAACGCGATCACCGACGCGAACAGCGCGAAGAAACACATCGCCGACATCACCATCAGTGCCACCATATGCCCATTCATCATAGCAAGCTGTCCGTCCGAAACAAGCCCTAAGACCTTGCCGACCGCCTGGATCTGCACCGTTAGCAAACCAGGTACGCGGGGTCTCTCCCCCCCAACTCATCTTGACGCGCCGACCCAATCGGCATGTCATAGCAGAATGATGGCTGCACATCGATCGCCGGGCCGGCCACTCGCCTCAGCATCGACCCCCAGCACCCTTCGCCGCGCCCTTAACCATCCCCTGCTCGGCTGGCGCAAGGTCGCCACCGCCATTAGTGGACTGCTCGCCGCAAGCATGGCGTACCACGTCGTCTTCGGTCAGAACGGCCTCACATCCTTCCAACACAAACGGCAGGAAACCAGAGAACTGGCGATCGAGCAGCAACGACTCCTGCACGAAAACGAGTTCTTCCGAGGGCACGTCAACCGCCTGCAGAGCGACCCCGACGCCATCGAGCACCAAGCCCGCGAAGAACTCCACTACACCCGGCCCGGTGAAGTCATCTACACCCTCCCTCCCGCGCCCAAACCCGTCTCGGAGCCCAACACCGGCGCTCGCTGATAAGGCCAGTAGCCCGATCGCTGAGCTTCCTCCGCCGCTCTCACCAAAAATGTGCAGGGAGCGAGCACCTGGCCCGCTCCCTGCCCTCCATCTCCCGCATCAGAATGTGTATTTCGCCGAGAACTGCATCTGTCGAGGCTGCGTGAGCAGCGCATTGGGCCCGCCCGTATACGTCCCGAAGTTAGCACTCGTGCCATCTGTCTGCAGCGGACTCTGCGTACCCGTGATCAGCGAATTGAACCGGTTTGTGTTCAGTACGTTGAACACCTCCGCTGAAAGGCGCAGCTGCTGCCCCTCAAAGGTGGGAATGGACTTGGCCAGGCCATCATCAAGTGACAGGTATCCATCCGCACGGAAGTTGTTCCGTTGGCCCGTCTCGCCGGGGTACGCGAACCGCAGGTTCGCTCGTGCCTGCGCCGACGTCATGTTCTTCAAAGCCGTCTCCGTCTGTGTCGCTGGGTTGTAGTGGTGGCCACCCGTCGCAATCCGGCCAGTCTGAATCTCAAAGCTGGAGAACGCGAAATTCGTCCCATACGTGTTCGCGGCAACAGCGCTGAACGGAAACCCGGTGCTGTAGTGCACCACGCCATTCAACTGCCATCCGCCCACCAATCGGTCCACCAACCCCCCATAGTTCAGGAAAGCCCCGCCACGACCAAACGGCAACGGCGCGGTGTAATTCGCCGTGATGTTCTGCCGCACATCGAAGTCAGACACCGCATACATCTGGTTAATGCCAAACGTATTGATGATCGGGCTTCCGAAGGCCACGCGCTCCGGATCAGATCCCAGATCGAGCGACTTCGAATAGGTGTAGTTCACGTCATAGATCAGGCCATATCTCAAAGCCTGGCGAATCGAAAGCTGCAGCGCGTTGTAGTTGCTCGTGCCGATCGTCGACTGCGCGTAGATCGACGACGTCTGCGGATAGAAGAAACGGAAGCTCTGCGCCGCTGCTGACGCCGTGTCGTCCGTGTCTGCTTCGAAAAGTGTATTCGTCTCGTTTCCCCGGTTTGCTGCAAACGACGCGTAGTAGGCCTGCCCGCCCTTGTAATTGCCAAAGGTGAAGTTCGGAAACAGGTTATGGAAGTAGCCTGCGTCGGGCACATTGTCTGGACTCACCCCAGCATCCGCCATCTGCCCAAACGCACGCGCAGCCTGGTAGTAGGTCTGCCCACTAGTCGGATCGAGAAGATTGGTCGGCTGCGCCACATCTAAGCTCTGCAGCAGATGTCGCCCTAGTCGGCCCACGTAGGACGCCGTCAGGTCTAAACTGTGCGGAAACTGGTGCTCCACCGTGAAGTTGAATGTCTCCGCATACGACGTCTTCTGCTTCGCGTTAATGCTCGAATCGAAGCTGAAGGCCTGATCCCCAGGTGTATATGGTAACTGAACCGAGCCCGTCGCTCCCTGAACCAGCGGGACATCGCTGTAACCCGTGAAGCGGGGGTTGGTGTTGATATCTCCATCGAAGTACGTCTGATTCACCCGTGCCAGCGAGAACAGCGACGACGTAGCCGACTGGTAGTTGTTAATGATTGCCTGGCCGAAATGGTCGTAAGACAGTGAAAAGCCGCCGCGAACTGTAGTTTTATTATCCTGCGTTGCATAAGCAAAGGCCAGCCGTGGTGCAAAATTCAGCTTCTGTGGCTGCCAGAAATTTGCCTTTCCGTTGCTCGAGCCAGCCGTCCCGAAGCTAATCCGGTCCGTATACGCCGCGCCGGAAGCGGCCGCGCTCGCGCGTTGGGCCAGAAAGTCGTCGAGCGACAACGTCGGCGCAATCTGTTGTCCGTTTTTCTCGTACGGCACGCCCAAATAGACATAGCGCAGACCAAAGGTCAGCGTAAATCGGCTTGTCGCCTTCCATTGGTCCTGGACAAAGTACTCTTGCTCCACATTGCGGTAGGTGAAGGTTGGAATCACGCCCGCCGCCAAGGGTGTGAGCGTGTTCCCCCGCACCGCGAACTCCGTCCCCGATCGCGCCCGTTCAATGACTCCCGCATCCGCGATAATTGCTGCGTTATAGAAGTTTTGAAAGGCCGAGGAAACAGTCCCACAATCAGCGCAGTGAAACGCACCCGGGTCAAAGCTGCCCCCTTGATTCGCGATCGCCGCCGTTGCAAGCAGGTTCGGGTCGACGCTCGCCGTCGGTACCAACGACCCATCGAAATATTGCCCATTCGAAATGAGGTAAATGCTCGTCCCGGCCTGAAGAATGTGCCGGCCCTTGACATAGGTGAACTCATCTTCCCAGTCGTTGGTATCTACCGCGTAGATCGATGTCGTGGTCGTCGCATTAAGATTGTTGAATGCGCCGAATGAGACATGCGCCTGACTACCCGTGCCTCGCGAAGCAGATCCCAGCCGCGTGAAGCCATACCGCAGGTTGTTGGTCATGTGATCGCTCACATTCCAGATATAGCCGGCAGCGATCCCCTTATTATTGCCATAAACGCGAGAGGCCGCGGGCAAACCCGGAAACTGCAGCGCGGTAGATTGATTGTCACTCTGTAAATTGCCCCGAACAAAAAAGGTCTGCTTGGCGCTCAGGTTGTAATCCAGTCTCGCGATGTTAGTGACCTGCTTCAGCGGCGCGGGCGACGTAAAGTTGTACGTCCCGGTGTTATAGCCATCCCCGGTCACGTTCGAGTTCGCCAGCGGAAACTGGCGGAAGTAAGCCAGGGCCGCGGCATTCGTACTCGGCGCAGCGCAGGCCGAAATCGGCTGACATGCGGAGTCGCTCGTCCGGCCGTCTAGCTGCGCAATGTCAGCCGGTGTCAGCGTCTTGTAAGTCGTTCCAGTCTGGCAAGGAGCCGATGTAGGACAGGCTTCATAGGTGACGTTCCCCGTAACCAGACCGCCCGCTTGCCCGCCCGGCAGAATCGTCGACGGCACCGTCTCACTCACCAATATATTGCTCGCCTGCGAGAACCCCTCATACGCCCCAAAGAAAAACAGCTTGTCTTTCTTGATCGGCATTCCCAGCGACGCCCCATACGTGTGCTCCAGCACCTTGGCCGCAACGTTCGGAAGCCCAGAATTCAGCTGTGCCTGCTTGTTGAACCAGTTATTCGACGTCGTCGCCGGATCCCGATAGTACTCATACGCATTTCCGTGAATCCGGTTCGTCCCGCTACGCGTCACCAGCGACACCTGCGCACCTGAACTTCGCCCCGCATCGGCGTTCGCGTTCGTCGTCGTCACGCGAAACTCCTCAACCGACTCGCGCGTCGACCGCAACGCTCCATTAAATGCGTAGCCAAAGATCTGATCGTTGTTGTCCACACCGTCCAGCGTCAGGTTCGTCTGGTCCTGCCGCGCCCCGTTTACGATCCCCGTTCGCGTGTCCTGGTTCAGCCCGCCCGTCTGCGCTCCACTGTCCAGCGCCAGCACACCCGGCTGCAGCGACAAAAGGTACGTCACGTTGTTCGCAAGGTACGGCAGATTCTGCACCTGCGCACTATCGAACGCCTTGCCTAGCGTCGCGTCCGTCGTGTTCAGCGCCGCCACCGTCGTCTCCACCTGCACCACCTCGCTCGTGCCGGGAGACAGCTTAAAGCTCAGCTTCAACGGCGTTGAGATCAGCAACTGCACCTTTTGCACCTGTTCAATGAAACCAGGCGCACTCACCACCGCTTCATACGAGCCCGGCGGCAACTGCGGAAACGAGAACTCCCCGCTCCCGTTCGTCTCCGCCGTCTGCGTGCTTCCCGAATCCTGGTTCTTCACAGAAACCTGCACCGTCGGCATCATGGCTCCAGAGTTGTCAGCCACCGTTCCGGAAAGCGACGCAGTGTTCGTCTGCGCCCAACTCCTCGCTCCGTCAACCGACGAGACCACCGCCAGTGACGCAACCGCCAAAACCTGAATACCTGTCGTCATACGATCGCGCATCTGCATGGCTCCCGAGTGGAAAGTCAGAAAAGTGCGTCAACTCCGCTCGAAACACGCGTCGCGAGCGAGTCTTCACATAATTGCTGCTGATGGATGAGCTCGAGCCTAGCCGCTAGCGCGCTTGCACGTCACAGGCATTCGCATTGCCTATAGCCATCATCGACGGATGCCATCCATGCCGCACACGCGCACGTGCTTTCCAGGGCAAACCACCCTTCGCCTGCCCCCAAAATCCGAAACTGACTCACTGGCTCCTACGGTCGGGCCACGCCCGTCTGGTCCCACTTGTGCTCCGCCTGCCACCGCTGCCGCTCGCCATAGGCCGCCTTCTCCGCCGCGCTCGCCTCAAACCCCGGACCAACCGGCCAAATCGAAAAATCCCGATACGCCACCCGCCGGGGCACACCGTGCAACGACTCCAGCCCATCCTGCAACTCTAAAATCGCGCCTCGCGTCAACGCCAGCCCATGTTCCTCCGGCTGATACATCGTGCCCACTGGGTAGTCCTTAAACGGCGTAGAACTCTGTTCGATGTGGCACCCAAGGACGTTCGCGATCGGCTTGCCTTCTGTGAATCGCACCAGTCGCGCATTGCTCGCTACAAACGCCGGGAAGTCGCGAACATACAGCCGCCCAGGGTACACACTGTCACCCGTCAGCAGATTGCCCGTCGCTCTGTCGTACAGCGCCACACTCACCACGTCATGCCCCGGTATCGGCACCACGTCCACCACCCGCCCACCCAGGTCAATCTGGCCCAGATCGTCCGGCCAGCGAGCGATCCCGTAAAGCTTCTGCGTCGCCTCTACCGTCGCCGGCACAAACGTTACCCGGATCGCCGGATCCCTCATCGCCTGCATCTCCGCATCGCCGGCCGTATGGTCCGCATGCGAGTGCGAATGAGCCACCACCAGCTCCATCGACTCCCGATGGTTCCGCGCCATCCACGCATGCATCACCGCGCCGATCGCCGGCGCGGGATGCCCGTTTCGCGATCCCGTATCGAACAGCAGCGCCCGCTGCTGACCGAAGATCACATACAGAAACGGCTTCTCGTAGTCGGTACACCCCGACTGCCGCAAGATCACAAAGTCTGCGTTGTACTCGTGCACCTCCCAGGCCGGCTCTTCCCCACACTTCGGCCCACCGGTTCGCCAACTTGCGGGCAGGCTCCCCGGCTGCAGCGTCCCCCCATTCGGCTCCGCAAACTGCGCCCGCCCCACCGCTCCCGCGCACCCCAGAACAACACCGGCAAACCTCAACCCCATCGTCAATCTCATGCTCGCTCCCCGTTGTTCGTCTGCTATGCCTTCTTCATCGAGATCGCGCGCGGCGAGCCCGTCGCCACCTGGTAAAACATCTCTCCAGCCCGCGTCAGCACACGGTCACGATGCGAAATCAACCCTAGATCGCGCGGCAGTTCCACACCCTCCACCGCAATCACACGCAACGTCTCCGCCCGCAGCTCCGCGAGAACGTTGATCCGCGGCAGAAATCCCAAACCAAGCTCCGCCAAAATCAACCGCTTCAGCAGCTCGTTCGAATCCAACTCCATCGCAATGCGCGGGGTCAGCTTGCGGTCCGCAAACAAAATATCCAACACCTCGCGCCGACGTCCCTGCTTCGGCACCAGCAGGCTATGCTTCGCCAGCTCCTCCAACGTCACTGCTCCGCCATGCGCCAAGGGATGCTTCGGCGTGGCCACCAGAACCAGGTGGTCCTGGTGGATCACCTCCACATGTAAACGCGGGTCCTTAACCGGCAGCGAGACGACGCCGAAATCCACCTCGCGGTTCAACACCGATTCGATCGTCTTCAGCCGCTCCGCCCGGACGATATTCAATGCAACACGCGAATACTGCTTCTTGAACTTGCTGAAAAAACTCGGCAACACATACAAAGCCGTCGAGTCGTTCGCACTTACCGTCAGCGATCCCCGCGGCGACCGCTCCAAATCCCCCAACGTCAACTGAATATGATTCAGCCGAGACAGGCACTCCTCCGCAAATGGCTCAAACACCTTGCCCGCTGCTGTCAGTGTGACCTTGCCCCCGCCGCGCTCCAGAAGCCGGTGCCCCACTGCGTTCTCCAACGTCCGAATCTGTGCGGAGATCGACGGCTGGGTCACATGCAGCTTCTCCGCTGTGCGAGAAAAACTCCGGTTCCGCGACACTTCCAGAAACGTCCGAAGATGATCGAAGTCGATCGCCACGTGCCCTCGTAAGTCTTGCAGTCACAACACATCCGAGACGGCCGCAAACCGCGATCAGCTGTTGCAGGGGTGAAGTGTAGAGCAACAGTAGCACACCCCCGCTCGCCCTCCATCGCCCCTGCATCTGGTGATCTCCGCCGAAACCTCCATCTTCCTCTATACCCTCGATAGAGAAAGCAAATAGCTCAGACAGCACACTCCATCAGCCGCTATCGTCTGGCTATCGACAACATTCTGGGGAAGGTCGGACGCGGATAGCCTCCGCGTACGCAAGCGTTTGCGGGTGCGCCTATCGCCCGGAGGAGGTCCGCCGCGTCGTGAGCTCGAGTCGTCTGCCCTCTCTCCTCCTCACAGCCCTGCTTGCTGCCTCCGCCCTCGCACCCGCACTCCAGGGCAAAGCGCATGCGACAGCGAAGCGATCCGCCGCCCAGGACGCCGCGCTCCACGCCCACGAGCCCTCCTTCTACGACTTCTCCCTTCCCCTCCCCGACGGCACGGCGTTGCCCCTCGCCCAGCTTCGCGGCAAGACCATCCTCCTCGTCAACCTAGCTCGACTCTCCTCCTTCAACAGCCAGCTCCCCGCCCTCAACACCCTCAGCCAGAACTTCACCTCCAAAGGCCTCGTCGTCCTCGGCATCCCGTCCGACGATTTCGGCAATGAGGAGCCCGGCACAGACACTGAAGTCCAGCAGTTCTATGCCGCCCAGAAGCTCGCTTTCCGCGTCCTCGCCCGGTCGTCGCTGCGCGGCGTTCACGAGCTCCCCCTCTTCAGCTATCTCGCCTCACCCAAAGTCGCCCCGCCCGGCGGCGACATTCACTGGAACTTCACCAAGTTCCTGATCAACGGCAAAGGCGAGGTCGTCGCGCGCTTCAGCCCCGATGTAGCCCCCGACTCCCCCGAGCTCGTCGCCACCGTCCAGCAGGTCCTCGACGGCACCTACGCCCCGCCGAAGAAGCCCGCCGAAGGTCAGGACGAGGGTGACACCTCACACTAGCCTGCCTCCTGTCCCCCCGCGAGATAGCGCCGCCACCCGCCAGTCGTCGTAATCTCAATCGCATTCGCCACCCCCGCCTGCTCCACCAGAAACCCCATCACCAGCCCCCCATCCTCCAGTCGCACACGCCCAATCACCAGCGGGGGCGGCACCCCCTCGACAAAACTCCCAACCATCTCCTCGGGCAGCGCCCAAACCTCCACCTCGATCCCGGGCCCTGCAAAGCCCGGCTCCCACACCAGGCCGGGCTTCGGCGGCACCGTCCCCGCAAGCGCATAGAACCGGTACTCCGGACCCGTCCGGCACCTCCGCATCAGCCGTCCCCCGCGCTGTGTCAGCTGCCAGTTCAGCGGCTGCCCCGTCAGGTGCGCCCCAACCACAGCCAGCAGCAGACAGCCCTCCGGCGGGCTCGCTGCCTCCATCGCAGGCGCATCCCGCAGCATCCGCTCCGATCCACCCAGCCTCTCCGATAGCCTCCGCTGCAGCCCATCCGCCATCTGCAACAGACCCGCCTCGCAAAATGCCGGACCAACTACACTCACCCCAAACGGCAGCCCATCCCGTCGCATCCCCCCGGGCACCGCTACCGCAGCGAGATCCAGCAGATTCACAAAATTGGTATACAGCCCCAGCTCGCTGTTTCGCGCGATCGGCTCCTCCGCCACCTCCCCGTGCGTGAAGCTCCGCGGCACCGTCGGCAGCAGCAGCAGATCCATCGCGCGCCAGCTCTCCGCCGTCCGTCGCTTCAACCCCTCCAATCTCTCCAGTCCACGAAACGCGGCAGCAGCAGAAATCTCGCGCGCCCCCAGCACCAAGCCCCGCACCGTCGGATCGACCTCACCCTCGTGCGCCTCCAGGAAATCCCCCACAGCCGCGTAGCGCTCCGCAATCCACGGACCACCATAGAGCAGCTTCGCCGCCTCCAGAAACGGCTCCAAATCGATCTCCACCTCACTTCCACCCATCCCTCGCATCGCCTCGATCGCACGCGCATACATCGCCGCGTTCTCCCCGTCTCCGAAGAACTCCCGCTGCGCCAACGGCGGCACCCCAAACCGAAATCCATCCGGCCCAAACCAGGCCGACGCCCCCTCGCCCTGCCGCGCCACTCGCGAAAGAACATCTCGTTCATCCGCTCCCTGCAACACGCGCAACACCGCCCACGCATCCGCCGCCGTCTCGGCAAAGATCGAGACGCAATCCAGCGATCGGCACGCCGGCACCACCCCCGCGGCACTGACCAGCCCGCGCGTCGGCTTCAACCCGATCAAATTGTTCAGCGCCGCCGGCACCCGCCCCGATCCCGCGGTGTCCGTTCCCAAGGAAAAGCTCACCAGCCCACGCGCCACCGCCACCGCCGACCCCGAACTCGACCCACCCGAAATCATCGCGTCGCCAAACACACTTGAACACGCTCCGTACGGCGACCGCGTTCCCGCCAGCCCCGTCGCAAACTGATCCATATTCGTCTTCCCGATCAATACCGCGCCCGCCGACTCCAGACGCTCCACAACCGTCGCGCTCCGCTCCGCGACATAGCCGAAAGCCGGACACCCCGCCGTCGTCTCCATCCCCTTCACGTCAATGTTGTCTTTCACCGCGAACGGCACACCCCACAATGGCATCGCCGCTCGCCTGCCTCGATCGAGCGTCCGCGCCCGAGCCGCCGCCGCCTCCTCCGAAACCAATGAGATCCAGACCGGCCGCAATCCCTCCGTCGCAATCCTCCGGTACACCTCGCGAACGACCTCCTCCGGCTCCCTCCGCCCCTCTGCATACTCCGCCGTCAACGCCGCAATGTTCATCGTGCCGCCTCCACCGCAACCGGGCGCAGCGAAACCAGCAGCTGTCCGCTGTTCACCATCTGCCCCACCGCGCAGTGCATCGCCTCCACCACTCCGGCCATCGGCGCCACAATCGCAATTTCCGTCTTCATCGCGTCCAGCACCACCAGCTTCTGCCCCTCCTCCACCTCGTCGCCCACCTCCGCCACAATCTGGAATAAACTCGCCGTCATCGGCGACGACACACCCTCGCATCCCTCCGCCACCGTCGCCGCACCATCGGTCTCCGGCGCCTGCTCCGGCTCCACGATTGTCATCTGCCCTGCCGCCCGCCAGCGCTCCCGCTCCGCGTCAAAACTGTCCTTCTGCCGCCGCCGGAATGCCGCCGTCTCCCCCTCAATCCCCCGCAGAAACTCCAGGTAGTCCGCCAGCCGAAATGTCGTCTCCTCCACTCGCATCGCGTACTGCCCATGCGGAAACTTCGCCCGCGTCTCCAGCAACTCCTCCGCCGTCACCGGAAAGAACCGTAGCTGGTCAAAGAACCGCAAAGACCACGGCGTGCCCGGGGCAAACGCCTCCGTCGTCTTCCACGCGTTCCAAACCTGAATCGTCCGCCCCACCAGCTGGTACCCGCCCGGGCCCTCCATCCCGTACACACACAGGTACGCCCCTCCGATCCCTACCGCATTCTCCGGCGTCCACGTCCGCGCCGGGTTGTACTTCGTCGTCACCAGCCGGTGCCGCGGATCCACCGGCGTCGCCACCGGCGCGCCCAAATACACGTCCCCCAATCCCAGCACCAGGTAGCTCGCTTCATGCACAATCCGGTACACGTCGTCCACAGACTCCAGGCCGTTGATCCGACGAATGAATTCAATGTTCGACGGACACCATGGCGCATCCGGCCGCACCGCCTGCATGTACTTCTGCTGCGCCAGCTTCGCCTGCGGGTCATCCCAAGAGAGAGGCAGGTGCACCACACGCGACGGCACCGCGATGTCCTCGAGCGGCGGCATCGTCCGGTCCAGCTCCTCCAACACTCGCACCAACTCCGCCCGCGCCAGCTCCCGGTTGTCAAAATGGATGTGCAGCGATCGCACCCCCGGCGTCACATCCACAATCCCCGCTAGTGCCCGCTCCCGCAGTCTCTGCTCCAGCACATGCACCCGAAAGCGCAGCGTCAGATCCAGCGTCATCGGGCCATACTCCACCAGCAGGTACCGATCCCCATCCGCCCGGAACGTCATCTCCGGCTCACGATCCGTCAGCCGGAGCAACACCGCCGGCTCCCCGCTCGAGCTCTCCGGCAAGCTCATGGGTGGCGTTGCTAACTCCTGCAAAAACCGGTCCTGCGCCCGCTCCATCGCCTCCGCCTCCGCCATCCCCATCCGGCGAAACCGAACCGTGTCCCCCGCCTTCAACTGTCCCAGCTTCCACAGCTCGGCCTGAACTGTAACCGCCGGGCATACAAATCCACCCAGGCTCGGTCCATCCGGGCCCAGCAGGATCGGCATGTCCCCGGTAAAGTCGATCGCCCCAATCGCATACGCGTTGTCGTGGATGTTCGATGGGTGCAGCCCCGCTTCGCCACCGTCCGGCCGCGCCCACTGCGGCTTCGGCCCAAGCAGCCGAACGCCCGTCCGGTCGCTCTGGTAGTGCACCTTCCAGTCCGCCGCAAACAGCGTCGCGATGTCCTCTTCCGTAAAGAAGTCCGGCGCCGCATGCGGTCCCAGCATCACCCCGATCTCCCACTCGCGCGTCAACTCCGGCCGCATCGCGATCGGCAGTGTCGCCGGTTCGCTCAGCTCAACTCCCTTCTGCCCCAGCTGCAGCACGTCGCCAGCCCGGATCGCGCGCCCTGCCGCCCCGCCAAACCCGCCCAGCATAAATGTGCTCCTGCTCCCGAGGTACGGCTGCGTGTCGAACCCGCCGCGCACCGCCAGGTAGGCCCGCGACCCCGCCTCCGCCGCCGCGCCCAGGCTCAGCACATCGCCGGGCTTCACCACGAACGACTCCCACCGTCCCACCGCACGCCCGTTCAGCTTCGCCTTCATCTCTGCCCCGGTCAGCGCTACCAGCGTCTCGGTCTGAAAGCGCAGACGCCCACCCATCGTCGTAAACTCCAGACCCGCGGCCGTCTCCGGGTTCCCTACCAGCCGGTTCGCAATCCGAAAACTCAGGTGATCCATCGGCCCCGAGGGCGGCACGCCCACCGCCCAGTAGCCCACCCGCCCGGGGTAGTCCTGCAGCGTCGTCTGCGTTCCACCCTCCAACACCTCGATCGCCGCCCGCGGGTACGCAAACCCAGCCAGAAAACTCGTCGTCACCCGACCTTCCGCAAACTCCGGCGAGCTCGCCACCGCCCGCAGATAGCGCAGATTTGTCTCCGTCCCGTCGATCGCGCACGCCGCCAACGCCGCGTCCAGCTTCGCCAGCGCCTCCGACCGATCCTTCCCGGTTACAATCACCTTCGCAATCATCGGGTCATAAAACGGCGTCACCGTCGCCCCGGACTCCACCCACGTCTCCACCCGCGCCAGCTCCGGCCCCGCCCACGTCACCAAAGTCAGCTTCCCCGGCGTCGGCTGAAAGTTGTTCGCCGGGTCCTCCGCATACACCCGCGCCTCGATCGACGCTCCCCTCGGCTCAATCCGCATCCCGCCGAGTGGCGGCAGCTCTCCGGCCGCCTGCAGCACCATCCACTCCACCAGGTCCACGCCCGTCACCTGCTCCGTCACCCCGTGCTCCACCTGCAGCCGTGTGTTCACCTCCAGAAAGAAGAACTCCGCCGTCGTCTCGTCATACAGAAACTCCACCGTCCCCGCCGAGGCATACCCCACGGCCTCACCCAACAGCACCGCCGCCCGGCGCAACTTCTCTCGTGTCGCCTCCGTCAGCCCCGGCGCCGGTGTCTCCTCCAGCACCTTCTGGTGTCTCCGCTGCGCCGAACAGTCCCGCTCCCCCAGAGCAATCACTCCGCCCTTCCCATCCCCAAAGATCTGCACCTCGATATGCCGCGCCCGCGCCACATACCGCTCCAGATACACCCCGCTGTCCCCGAAGTTCGCCCGGCTCAGCCGCACCACCGAGTCGTACGCCTCGCGCAACTCCACCGGGGTCCGACACACCCTCATCCCAATCCCGCCGCCGCCACCCGAGCTCTTCAGCATCACCGGGTAGCGCAGCTCGTCCGCCCGCGCCAGCGCCTCCTCCACCGTCGGCAGCAGGCCCGTCCCCGGCAGCAGCGGCACGCCGCACCGCGTCGCCGTCTCCCGTGCCGTGTGCTTCAGCGCATACGCTTCAATGTTCTCCGGCGTCGGCCCGATAAACCGTATCCCACGCGCCTCGCACGCCCGCGCAAATCCAACATTCTCACTCAGAAAACCATACCCGGGATGGATCGCCTCCGCGCCCGTCTCCTCCGCCGCCCGCAGAATCTTCTCCACAGACAAGTAGCTCTCGGCCGCAGGCGCTGGCCCCAGAAACACCGCCTCGTCCGCCTCCAGCACATGCAGCGAGCTCGCATCCGCCTCCGAGTACACCGCCACACTCCCCACGCCCATCCTCCGCAGCGTCCGCTCAATCCGCCGCGCAATCGCTCCCCGGTTTGCAATCAAAACCTTCTTGAACATCACGCTCCTGCTCCCGTTACATTCCCCATCGCCGCCCACACCAGCACCTCCACCGGCGTCGGGTTGTACGCATTGCACGGGTTGTTCATCTGCGGACAGTTCGAAATCACCATCAGCACGTCGCGCTCCGCCCGCATCTCCACATACTTCCCCGCCTCGCTCACCCCATCCTCAAACGTCAACCGACCCTCCGGCGTCACCGGCACATTCATAAAGAAATTGATATTAGCCGCCAAATCCCGCTTGTCCATCACCCGCCCCGTCCTCGCCGACCACGCACTCACGCCCTTCAAAAAGCTCTGCCGGCACGCATGCATCGACCGCTTCTCGATCGCATACCGCACCATGTTGCTCTCGCACGAGCAGGCCCCTCCCAGCGTGTCATGCCGCCCGCACGTATCCGCCACAATCGTCAGCAGCGCATCCCGGTCCACCGACATCAGCCGCGTTCCCGTCGTCAGATACAAACTCCGCTGCTCCCGGATCGTGTCCTGCGCGCTGTACCGATTCGCCAGGTCATGCAGGTCATAAAACAGCGTGTCCACCGCCTGATTTCCCTCCAGGTCCACAATCCGTACCACCTCGTCGCGCCGCACCTCCCGCACCAACGGATCGCCCGCCGGCACCACCACGCGCCACGCCGCGTCCTCCGCCCGCAATCCGCTCTCCTGCAATCTCGCCTCTGCCATCGTCCTCGCCCCTTACAGAAAATACCGCTCCGTCAGCTCAAACCCACGCCCATTCTCCGCGCAGGAAACACGGCATGCATCCTCCGCACCCGGCGGCGGCACACGCCGCACCTCCAGCCCAAATCCCACCGCTCGGTATTGCCCCGCTGAGTCCATTGGGTGCTGACATGCATTCAAAATCACGAGCACATTCATCTCCGCCCGCAACTCCACAACATCTCCCGCCCGGCTCGCCCCCTCCACAAACCGCATGCCGCCATCCTCATCCACCTCCACCTTGCTGAAGAAGTTCACATTCATCCCAAAATCCCGCGACCCCAGCCCATACTTCTCCAACTCCGTCCGAAACCCGTCCAGCGCACTCTGGTGCCACCCATTCCGCGCCTCCTGGTAGCTCAGAGCCCCATACTTCCTCTCCACCAGCCCCGCATCCGAGCATCCCCCCAGCGTGTCATGCCACCCCACACTGTCCCCAGTGATCGAACACAGCACCCGCCCCATATCCGAATACAACACCGACCCCGCCGTCAGCCGCGCAATGTGCTGCGCCTTCATCGTATCCGGCAGGTTCAACCGCTCACTCGGATCATCCGCATTCAGCAAGTACGCCCCGGCATTCCCGCCATCGCCCCGCGCCGTCAACCGCAGCGCCGTCCCCCGCTTCAACACATGCGACCACGTGGCATCTCCCGCCAGCTCTTCCGTCCACAACACCTCGCTCACTCCCAACCTCCTCAGCCAATCTCGGTGACACACTCACTGCCGCGGATCGATCCGCCACACCGTTCCCTGTCGTCCGTTCGACAGCCACACCGACCCCAATCCCACCCGAATCCCGTCCCCGCCCGCGCCCTTCCACTGCCGTACCACCGCGTCTGTCTTCGGATCGATCTCCGTCAGCGGCACATCGTAGACCGTCGCCCAAACCCCACCCTCCCCAAACGAGATCTCCCCTCCCGGCCCCGGCAGCCCGCACCGGACCGTCGCCACCACCTTGCCCGTCGCCATCTCCACCCGCGACACCGTCCCATCGCCCTGGTTCAGCGTCCACACCGCCCCCTCGCCCACCGTCACAAATCGCGGCTTCGGCCCCACCGCCACCCACCCCGCAACCCTCATCGCCGCCGGGTCCACACGCAACAACTTGCCTTCGTCAAAGCTCGTCACCCAAACCGACCCATCCCCAAACACCACATTCTCCGCTCCCGCCGGCACCTCCACCTCACCCATCACTGCATTCTTCGCCGGATCGATCCGCAAGAGCCTTCCGCCCTTCACCACCATCCAGACCGACCCCGCGCCTACCGTGATCCCCCCCTCCGAGTTCGCCGGCGCCGCCACCACCCGCGCCGTCTCCTTGCCTGTCGCCGGGTCGATCCGCAGCACTGCCCCATCCCCGCAACTCGGCACCCATACCGACCCAAAGCCCCACGCCAAACCCGAGCAAGGCTTGTTCACCTCCGCCGTCAGACCCACCTTGTTGCTCTGCGCGTCCAACTCCACCACCCGCCCGGGTCGCGAGGCCGAAACCCAAACCGCCCTGTCCGTCACCACCGACCAGTCCGGCCCGCCCGGCACAGCAAACACAGCCAGCTTCTTCAAATCCTCCAGCCGCCGCGATCCCCCGTTCGGCACCTCCACCCCCGGCCGCTCCATCCGGTGCTCGGCCGCGGGGCCGCCAGCAACTCCCTGCCCAAACGCCATCACCCCTGGCCCAAGGATCGCTACCCCCCCAGCCAACGCCACAGCCACAAGCCCGCGCGCCCACACTCCCATCGTCGCCGTCCTCTCGATCCCACACACACAACACCACCACGCGCAGCCGGAATCAGCACCGCACAGGAAAGCTCGCTCCATTGGCTCTGTATCCGTCCACTCTAAAAACACACCCGGCGCGCGCACCGCACCATAGACGAAACCTATGCGCGCAATAGGGATCGCCCGATCCATAGAGCCTTCCTATACCCCACATGGGCCATTGCCATGCACCGTGTCTTGCTCCCACCCTTCGCCCTAAACTTGCTCCCATACCTCAGCATGGGCAGGCGTCCTGCGCCGAAACCCACCAAATCTTCCATCCGGATTCGAATGATCGCCTTCCAGCAGGTCCGCTCCACCCTTGTCGGCTTCGCCCTCTGCCTCGGCCTCCTGCTCGGCGCGCCCGCTGCCCGCGCCCAGGGCCCAACCTTCACCATCGGCTGGTCCGTCTACGCCGGCTGGAATCCCTACTTCTACATGCAAAAGGCCGGCATCCTGAAAAAGTGGGCCGACAAGTACGGCATCACCATCCGGCTCCAGCGCTTCGACTACGCCGCCTCCCTCGACTCCTTTGTCGCCAAAAACCTCGACGCCTGCACCATGACCAACATGGAGGCGCTCGACCTCCCCGCCGCCTCCGGCGTCGACTCCACCGTCGTCATCGTCGGCGACTACTCGGACGGCAACGATCAGGTCCTCACCCGAAACAACATCGGCTTCCCTCAGCTCCCGCAACATCGCATCATGCTCGTCCAAAAGACCGTCTCCGAGTACCTCCTTGAGCGCGGCATGGTCCTCAACGGCCAGGCCGCCCAGCTCCCCCACCTCCAACTCACCAACACCTCCGACTCCGATATCGTCCCCGCCTTCCTCACCAATAAATCCAACCAGGTCGTCGTCACCTGGAAGCCGCTCGTCACCCAAATCCTCGCCGACTCCTCCGTCCACCCCATCTTCGACTCCTCCAAAATTCCCGGCGAGATCATGGACCTCCTCGTCGTCCGCACCGAGGTCCTCAACCGACCCGACGGCTCCGGCCAGAAGTTCGCCAAGGCCGTCACCGGCGCCTGGTACGAGACCATGCAGCGCATGACCACCAACAACCCCAACCAGGCCCAGGCCCTCCGCGTCGCCGCCTCCGCCGGCGGCGACTCCCTCGAAAGCTACCGCGAGCAGCTCAAGACCACCGCCCTCTTCACCACCCCGCAGTCCGCCGTCGGCTTCATCACAGGCTCCGCCATCCAGCAAAAGATGGACCTCGTCCGCAAATTCTGCTTCGCCCACGGACTCCTCGGCCGCTCCACCACCTCCGTCGACGACGTCGCCATCGCCTATCCCAACGGCACAGTCCAGGGCAAAAAGGATCGAGTCCGCCTCCGCTTCAACGCCGGCTACATGCAGGCCGCCGCCCAGGGAGGTCTCTAGCTCCCATGCCCTTTCCCTCCCCCTTCGACATCCAGGCCCGGCCTCACCGCCCCTCCGCCCATCTCCTCTCCACCGTCCTCTTCCTCGTCTGCATCGGCCTCTACCTCCACACCTCCACCGCCCGCCACCGCGACAACCCCGAAGATCGCGTCGTTCCCTCCCTCCACCAGCTCTCCGCCGGTGTCCGCACTGCCGTCCTCGAGCCCGCCGAAGAGGACGACTATCTCCCCGCCGACAACGCCTCCACCTGGGAGCGTGTCCGGCACTCCATGATCCTTAAGGACACCCTCTCCTCGGGCAAGCGCTTCCTCATCGCCGTCGCCCTGCTCGTCCCCGCCGTCATCCTCGCCCTCCACATCGGCCTCTTCCCCTGGATCGGCGCCGGCTTCATGCGCTTCGTCCTCTTCTTCGACAAGATCGTCGCCCTCTCGCTCCTCCCCATCCTCTTCATCGCCTTCGGCATCGACGAGGCCTCCAAGATCGCGCTCATCGTCATCGGCGTCGCCCCCACCATGGTCCTCGACACCATCGGCATGGTCCGCGCCGTCCCGCAGGAGCAGATGGTCAAGGCCTTCACCCTCGGCGCAAACAACTTCGACGTCGCCTACCGCGTCATCGGCCGCCAGATCCTCCCCCAGGTCATCAACAGCCTTCGCCTCAACCTCAAGCCCATCATGCTCTTCCTCTTCGCCGGAGAGATGATCGCCGCCTCCGATGGCCTCGCCTACCGCATCGCCATCATGCGTCGGCACATGGGCATGGACATCATCCTCCCCTACGTCCTCTGGGTCGCCCTTCTGCTCTACCTCATCGATCTCACTCTGCGCGTCGTGAATAGGAGGCTGCATCCATGGTTTCAGTCCTGAACCCCCAGCCTCTCGCCGCGGATACGCCGTCCTCCGCCGACCCGCATCGCGCCGCCTCCCCAGCCATCGAACTCCGCGGCCTCTCCATCTCCTTCCCCGTCGCGCGCAACCATCGCCGCGTCATCCTCGACCCCCTCACCCTCGACATCCAGCCCGGCGAGTTCCTCGTCCTGCTCGGCGAAACCGGCTGCGGCAAATCCACCCTGCTCCGCATGCTGCTCGGCCAGGAACGCCCCGCCACCGGCGCCGTCACGCTCCACGGCCAGCCCGTCACCCGCGTCACCGCCCGCTGCGCCTACGTCCCCCAGAAGTACTCCCTCTTCCCCGACCGCACCGTCCTCGGCAACCTCGTCCTCGGCCCCGAAACCTCCCGCGCCCACATCCTCGGCCGCCTCCTCCCGTCCTTCCGCGCCTTTCGCCGCGAGGTTCGCGCCGAAGCCCTCCGCCAGCTCGAAGCCATGGGCCTCCATCCCACAGACGCCACCAAATATCCCCACCAGCTCTCCGGCGGCATGCAGCAGCGCGTCGCCATCGCCCAGGCCCTCATGATGCGCGCCAGCGTCCTGCTCATGGACGAGGCCTTCAGCGCCCTCGACCCCGCCACCCGCGCCTCCCTCCAGCGACTCATCCGCTCCGTCTGGCTCGAGCACCGGCCCACCGTCGTCTTCGTCACCCACAACACCGCAGAGGCCCTCGCCCTTGGCAGCCGCCTCATCGTCCTCCGCCGACCCTCGCACGACGACGCCACCGGCGCCCGCGTCGCCCTCGACCTCTCCCTCCCCGCCACCGGCATGAGCCTCGCCCGCAACGGTCAGCAGTTCCTCGATCTCGTCGACCGCGTCGAAGCCGCCTCGCGTGGCACAACCCACTCTTCGCCCCCAGGAGACCAGGCATGATTCGCCTCCGGACCCTCGCCGGCACCACAGCCCTCATCCTCTTCGCCGTCGCCGCCACCGGCTTCCCCGTCCACGGCGCCCCACAGGCAACGCCGCAGGCCTCTCGTCCCCAAGGGGACAAACCGACCGGTTCGGCCACCGATCCCGCATCAGGCCCGCCGCCCAGCCTGGAGGCCCCACGAGTCGGCGAGTCCACCGCCGGCAGCCCCAAATCAGGTACCGGCTCGGCCGTCGCCAGCACCAATCCCGCCGGCGTCCGTGACTCGGACGTCAGCGCCGCCGGCGTCCACGACTTCGACTCCAAAATTCGACCCATCCTCGCCCAAAGCTGTTACAAATGCCACACCGACGAGCAGGCCGGCGGCCTCCAGCTCGACACCCGCGCCGCCATCCTCAAGGGTGGCGACTCCGGCCCCGCCCTCATCCCCGGCAACCCCGACAAGAGCCTCCTCATCCAGGCCGTCCGCCAGACCGGCGACCTCAAGATGCCGCCAAAGGGCGCCAAACTCACCGACGGTGAGATCGACGCGCTCGTCGCCTGGGTCCAAAGCGGCGCTCCCATCCCCGCCGATGCCGCCGCCAAACCCGTCGTCGCCACACTCACCTCCGCCGAGGCCGCCACACCCGCCGCCACCGAGTTCTTCGAAACCAAAATCCGCCCCATCTTCGCCAACGACTGCGGCGAGTGCCACCAGGCAGGCTCCGCGGCCGGCCTCCAAATCACCTCCCGCGCGTCCCTCCTCAAGGGTGGCAACTCCGGCCCCGCCCTTGTTCCCGGAGACCCCGACAAGAGCCTCCTCATCGAGGCCGTTCGCCAGACCGGCCACCTCAAAATGCCCAAGGGCGGCAAGCTCTCCGACCAACAGGTCGCCGACCTCTCCACCTGGGTCAAAATGGGCGCGCCCTGGCCCGCCACCACCACCCCCGTGCGCTCCGCCGGCAAACAAATCACCCCGGAGATGCGCGCCTTCTGGTCCTTCCAGCCGCTCCACAGCTTTCCCATCCCCCAAACTAAATCGCCCTGGGCCCGCACCGACATCGACCGCTTCGTCCTCGCCAAACTCGAAGCCAAGGGCCTCAAGCCCTCACCTGAAGCCGACCGCCGCACCCTCATCCGCCGCGCCACCCTCGACCTCACCGGCGTCCCACCCACCCCCGAGGAAGTCGCCGCCTTCGAAAACGATCGCTCCCCCGACGCCTACGAGAAGGTCGTCGACCGCCTCCTCGCCTCGCCCCGCTACGGCGAGCGCTGGGGCCGCCACTGGCTCGACGTCGCCCGCTACGCCGACGATGACATCCGCGGTCTCGACCCCCGCGGCCGCGGCTACATGCCCCTCGATGGCGCCTGGACCTATCGCGACTGGGTCGTCAAATCCTTCAACAACGACCTCCCCTACGACCAGTTCGTCCACATGCAGCTCGCCGGCGACCTGCTCCAGAAGAACCCCACCCACGACCAGCTCACCGCCACCAGCTTCCTCGGCGGCGCCCCCTGGATCTGGGACCAGGCCGAACCCATTCAGGGCCGCGCCGACGAACGCAACGAGCGCATCGACGCCGTCTCCCGCGGCATGCTCGGCCTCACCGTCGCCTGCGCCCGCTGCCACGATCACAAGTACGACCCCATCCTCGCCAAGGACTACTACGCCCTCGGCGGCATCTTCGCCAACGCTACCTACAAGGAGTACGCCCTCGTCCCCGACTCCGAGGTCAACTTCTGGCGCACCCGCTTCGCCCAGCAAAACAAGCTCGACGACGCCATGCGCGACTACACCAAAACCGCCGCGCGCCAACTCGCCGTCGCCCTCGCCTCCCAAACCTCCAACTACATGGTCGGCGCCTGGCGCATCTCCGGCAAACCCAAGATGAAGCTCGACGAGGTCGCCGACCGCGACAAGCTCGACCCCGAAATGCTCGAGCGCTGGGTCCACTTCCTCGGCGAAAAACAGTCCTTCTTCCCGGACCTCCACGACTGGCAGAAGATGATCGCCCAGGGCGGCTCCGAAGACCAGGCCCGCTTCCTCGGCGACTCCTTCCAGCACCGCATCGAAGATCTCGAACTCGAGGCCGCCGCCCTCGACAAGGAAAACGAAAAGATCAAAGCCAAGGCCGGTGTCCCCACTGAGCGCGCCAAGGACGTCCTCCCCTCCGACTTCGACACCTACGACCAGTTCTGCCCAGGCTGCACCCTCGAACTCAAAGTCCTGCCCACTGAAAAGGCCAACCTCTACACCGCCCTCTTCCTCCGCTCCCTCTCCGAAGACCCAGACGACGAGTTCGGCAAGCCCGGCCTCTTCGTCTTCCGCGGCTGGGGCCTCCGCCGCCGCCTCGGCATGGCCGAGCAGGCCTACCTCGCCCAACAGGAGTCCGACCTCAAAAAACTTCACTCTACCCTGCCGCCCGAGTACCCCTTCGTCCACGGCATGGCCGATAAACCCAAGCTCCAAAACATCGCGCTTAACCTCCGCGGCAACCCCCACAACCTCGGCGACGAAGTCCCCCGCGGCTTCCTCACCGTCCTCCGCTCCCCCAACGAAAAACCCTACACCAAGGACTCCGGCCGCCTCGAGCTCGCCGACGACATCATCCGCAGCCCCATCGCCTCCCGCGTCATCGTCAATCGGGTCTGGAAGTGGCACTTCGGCACGGGCATCGTCAACACGCCCGATAACTTCGGTGCCGTCGGCGATCCACCCTCCGACCCCGAACTTCTCGACTACCTCGCCCTCCAGCTCCACAAGAACAACTGGTCCATCAAAAAACTCCAACGCGAGATCATGCTCTCCGCCACCTACCGCCAGGGCAGCGTCCCCTCGCCCGAAGCCCAGCAGCTCGACCCCAACAACCGCCTCTACTCCCACTTCTCCACCCAGCGACTCGACGCCGAACAACTCCGCGACTCCATCCTCTTCGTCGCCGGCGACATGGACCCCAAGGAAGGCGGCCCCGCCGTCCCCCTCGGCACCTCCAACCACCGCCGCACCGTCTACGCCAAGGTCTCTCGCTTCCGCATCGACAGCTTCCTCCAGGCCTTCGACTTCCCCAATCCCACCTTCACCTCCGAGCAGCGCTTCTCCACCAACGTCCCCGTCCAGCGCCTCTACTTCATGAACAACGCCTTCGTCTACGCCCAGGCCGGCAAACTCGCCCAACGCGTCTTCCCCGACGGCGACGACACCGCCCGCATCAAGGCGACCTACTCGCTCCTCTTCGGCCGCCAACCCACCCCCGCCGAACTCCAACTCGGCCTCCACTTCCTCCAATCCACACCAGAAAAGCCCGGCTACCTCGTCGACCAGGAGCCAGACACCGCCTGGAAGCAGTACGCCCGCGTTCTCTTCTCCTCCAACGAGTTCGAGTTCCTCAACTAGCGCACGCCAACCCCCCACACCACGGAGACCCCCCATGAACCTCCACAAACCCAAACCGACCAACCGACGTGAAGCCCTCCGCAAGATCGGCGGCGGCTTCGCCATGCTCAGCTTCGCCTCCCTCATCGGCGAATCGCTCGCCGAAGCCGAAGCCATCGCATCCACCAGCCCCAACAGCCCCTGGCTCATCAAGGAGCCCGGCTTCAAGCCCAAGGCCAAGCACGTCATCTTTCTCTTCATGAACGGCGGCGTCTCCCACATCGACACGTTCGATCCCAAGCCCATGCTCGAGAAGTACAACGGCAAGCCCATGCCCGGCGGCGATCTCGGCCACGAACGCAAGACCGGCTCCCTCATGCAGTCGCCCTTCTCCTTCAAAAAATACGGCAAGGCCGGCATCGAGGTCTCCGAGCTCTTCCCCCACCTCGGCGAGTGCGTCGACGACATCTGCATGGTGCGCTCCGTCTACACCGAAATCCCCAACCACGAGCCCGCGCTCATCATGATGAACACCGGCGCCAACGTCGCCGGCCGACCCTCCATGGGCGCCTGGCTCACCTACGGCCTCGGCACCGAAAACAAAAACCTCCCCGGCTTCGTCGTCCTCTGCCCCCAGGTCCCCACCACCGTCGGCCCGCCGCTCTGGAGCTCCGCCTTCCTCCCCCCCGTCCACCAGGCCACCTACGTCTCCGACGACACACGCTCCAAGCAGTTCGACCCCTACAAGCTCATCCCCAACATCCACAACGAGCGATTCACCACCGCCCAGCAGCAGCGCGAGCTCGACCTCATCAAGCAGCTCGACACGATGAATATGCAGGCCACCGAGCATGACCCCCAGCTCGAAGCCACCATCGGCTCCATGGAAACCGCCTACCGCATGCAGACCGAAGCGCCCGACGTCTTCGACGTCCGCAAGGAATCAGCCGCCACCATCGAGATGTACGGCGAAGGCTCCACCGCCCGCGGCTGCCTCACCGCCGCTCGCCTCATCGAAAAAGGCGTCCGCATGGTCCAGGTCTACTACGCGCAGGGCGACCCCTGGGACCACCACAACGACATCCTCCTCCACCGCAAAAACGCCAAGGACTCCGACCAGCCCTTCGCCGCCCTCATCAAGGACCTCAAGGCACGCGGCCTCTTCGACGAGACCCTCATCGTCTGCGGCTCGGAGTTCGGCCGAACCCCCGTCGTCGAGCTCGGCGGCGCCGGAACCCACAACGGCCGCGACCACAACCCCCACGGCTTCACCATGTGGCTCGCCGGCGGCGGCATCAAGGGTGGCATGACCTACGGCGCCACCGATGACTTCGGCTGGAAGGTCGTCGACAAACCCGTCCACGTCCACGACATCCACGCCACAATCCTCTACCTCATGGGCATCGACCACAAAAAACTGACCTTCCGCAACTCCGGCCGCGACTTCCGCCTCACCGACGTCGCCGGCAACGTCATCCACGACATCCTCGCCTAACTCCGAAGACCACTCCGCCCTAGCCCTAGCCCTTGTAGTTGCTCTTGCCCTTGCACTTCTGGTTGTCCCTTCCCGAAGGGAATCCACTGTTGCCCTTGCTTTTGCCTTCGCCTTCTTTAGTTGTCATTCCCGAAGGGAATCTGCTTTTGCCTTTGCTGTTGCCTTTGCTTTCTTGGTTGTCATTCCCGAAGGGAATCTGCTGTTGCTCTTTCTCTTGCCTTCTTGGTTGTCATTCCCGAAGGGAATCTGCTGCTGCTCTTGCTCTTGCCTTTCTATGTTGTCATCCTGAGCAAAGCGAAGGATCCGCTTCTCTACCGATGCAGACCAACACTGCTCTGCCGCCGTCATCCTAAACCAAGCGAGAGACCCTGGAGTCGCCTCTGCTCTCACCAGGTCTCGCTTGTAAAACCTGGCTTCCAACTACCTCACGCACACCATCCCCACCCTCCTGCATAGCATCATCACCGCAAGAACATCACCCAAGTACCATCGAACCAACAGCACCCCGACCTCGAATGTCACGACTCTCAACTCTCTCTCTCCTCGCCCCGATCGCCCTCGCCGGCTGCCGCGCTACTCCGCCCACCAAAGCTGAAGTCGCCGTCGCCCAGTGGACCAAGCACCACGTCACCGTCGGCTACCGCAACACCCGCAACCCCCTCAAAGACACCCCCGCCAACGTCGCTGACGGCAAGCAATCCTTTGTCTCCTACTGCTCCGTCTGTCACGGCAACGACGGCCAGAACACCGGCGTCCCCTTCGCCGCCCTTGTCTCCCCGCCCATCCCCCTGCTCACCTCCCACCATGTGCAAACCTACACCGACGGCCAACTCAAATGGATCATCGAAAACGGCATCTATCCCTCCGGCATGCCGTCCTCGAAGGGCCAGTTTGCAGACGACGATATGTGGCAGATGGTGCTCTACATCCGCCACCTCCCCCCAGCCGGCTCCCTCGGCGATCCCGTAGCCTACGGCGGCAAACCCCAGCCCTAACTGCTCCCACCCACCCCCAAACACCACCTTACCTGGCGCACTCTCCCTATCAAGCCATCTAACCTGAAACTAGTTATCTCGGGGCGAATCGCCGCTTGCCTTGCCCTTGCCTTCTTAATTGCCATGCCCGAAGGCAATCTGCGTCTGCCTTTGCCTTTGCCTTCTTGGTTGTCATTCCCGAAGGGAATCTGCGTCTGCCTTTGCCTCTGCCTTCTTGGTTGTCATTCCCGAAGGGAATCTGCTGCTGCCCTTGCCCTTGTCTCTGCCCGTTGCCTCTGGTTTTCATCCCGGAACGAAACCGCGCACGACGGTGCCAACCCAAACAGAGGTCCAGACCTAAGCCTAAGTAATCGAAGACTTTTGCGCAACAAGTAGGGAGGAGGGGTGGGTACCCCAGTCTCACCCCTAAAAGTTCACCTCAACTCCAGCCCGAACCTCGCGCAACGCGCTCATCAGCAGGTTCTCCTGCTGCGTCGGCCCTTCCACCCGGTGGTAGCCCTCGCGCAACACATTGCTCGCATCCACCGTCAGCTCCGCCCCGCCGCCCTCGCCGCACCGCAGCGGCAGCCGCTGCCGCAGATGCACACCCAGATACGGACTCACCTCCGAAGCCTCAAACGCCCCAACCGTCGTCAGCACCGATCGCGGCTGCCATCGATAGCTCACCGCCGCCTGTGTCCCGCTCCGCACCACGCTGCGCTTCAGCTCCAGCAGCACTGCCGTCTGCTCGCCTGCACGAAACCGCTGGCCGGCACCCACCAACTCCACGCCGGGCCCCATCAGCACCCGAGCCGCCACCGTCGAAGCCACGCCAACCGGAGCCTCAAACGCCAAGCCACCCCCCACCCCCGCAAATCCCGGCCCTAATCTCCGAAATGTGCCGGTAGCCGTATCCACCAGGGCTAGCCCAACTCCGTCACGCGAGCCGCCCAAAAACGAGCCGGAGATCACCCCGGCGCTCGCCCGCTCACGCGTCAAGGCTGCCTCCAGCCGCACACGGCCCGCGCTCCGGGCCACACGCAGCGACTGCTCCTGCCGCAACACCATCCTCAGCCCGCGCGCGGTCAAGGCAGCCGTTGGCACGCCTCCCTCCGCCGCGTCCCAACCCTGCCCCGGCTCGCTCAGCAACCCATAACTCACCACCCATCCCTCGGCAGGGTGCACACTCAACCGTGCCATCGGCCGCACCGTCACGGCCACCTGCCCCGCCCGCACCGCTTCCGCTCGGCTTCCCACCTCCAACGCCGCCCAGCTCCCCACCTCCATCCGCTGCAGCGTATCCACACGCAGCACCGCCACACCATCACCTTGCGAGCCGACCGTCACCTGCGGCAGCATCCGCGCACTAACCGCTATCTCTCGCCGCACCCCCTGCCCACGACCACTCTCATACGTCGCCCGCAGACCGGTCGGCACCACCGAACCGAACGCCGCGCTTCCCGCAGTCACCTCCAGCGTGTCCTCCGTGTGCCCCCCTGCACCCGTCGCCCCCACCTTCACACTCATCCCCCCCACACTCTGCCCAACCCCCCCGGCACCCACAAACGCCCGAACTACCCCATGCCGCTGCCCCCCGGCCGGCACCTCTGTCTTCACCACCCCATCTCCCTGATCCTCCGCCAGCCGAAGCATCGGTCGAGCGGCCGGCGATCGCAGCGTCCACTTCCAATCCGAAACCGCATCCCCCACGGCATGCGAATGCGGCGCCAACGATCCCACCTCGTCGAACCAGCCTGTCAATACCAGATTGAGCGACGGCATCGTCCCGCTGTGGACCCGCAATCCACGCCGCACGGTCGGCGAGAAAAAAGCGCCGGAAGTCCTCAGGTCGTACTGCCCAGGATGCAGATCCCGAAGCCGGAAGTGGCCATGGAGATCCGTGAGGGCAGTCTCCATGCCCTCGCTCCCAAGCATCTCGACCAGCACCCCCATCTGCGGCACGCCACGGGCATCCCGCACCACCCCGGAGAGCTCGGCAGACTGTGCCGACGCGAACCCGCTCACCCCAAGCAGGGCCAGAAACACCAGCGAATTAAGCGCCTGTCGTTCTTGCAGCACAGTCCCGTCCTGTGCGTCTCGGCCCGAAGATCGATTCGCGAGAGGCATCGCCGTTCTCGGCCATGCCCTCTTTGCATCGAGCGATCCTTCCGCTCCTGCCCCGTCCTCGCCTCCCGATCCGCGGAACTTGGGCCATCTCTGCAGCTACCAACCTACTCGACAATAAAGGGCGCAGACTCTGCGATCTGCTGCTTGCTTACACCGTCGTTCACCTTGATCGTCACCTGATACTTCCCAGGCTGCAAGCTGCCCAAAGGCATGCTTCGCTCCAGAGTCACCTGGTCCGAGTTGGGGCTTATCTTCGCCGTAGACTCCTGCGTGTCCAGCAACATCTTATTCGTCGCCAGATCCACGATCTCGTACTCCACAGTAGCGGCGTTCTGCTTGCTCTTATCGTCGATTCCCAGGTTATACACCTGCATCCAGAAGTTCAGGTTCTGCCCACGGTGGAATGTAACCGGGGCAGCAACCCCGGGCGGAACACGAGGGCGGAGCCGCGTGTTTCCGATAACGAAGTTCCCGGCACCAATATCCTTCGACGGCACGCGCTCCATCTGGTCCGCCAGAATCAACGACGAAGCCGAAAGCTTGTCGTCGTCGTACTTCGGCACATTCAGACTGCGCCGCCACGTCCCAATGTGGTCCGGAGCATTCACATCCTTGATCGCGATATCAACCTTGTAGAGCCCGGGTCGCATCGGCAGAGCCTTCCAATACACGGATTGATTGCCCTGCGTGCGTCCAAGCAGCTCGCTCGGCACCTGAACGTTCACCGTGTCCTCAAACGTCTGCACAACGCGGTGATTCAGGTTGGATACCCGCCCGAGGATATTCACCGTCCCGGTTGCCACGCCGTCCTTCTGCGCAAACGTCATGTCCCGATTGCGTATCTGAACGGTAATTGGGATCAGCACCGTGTCATCCGTGATCTTCACGTAGTCAGTCCGCACATCAAACAGAAACGGCGGCCCGGTAAGAACTTTAGACGTCACAAGATACGATTCCAGATCTTTAAACTTCACCTCGGGTGCGGCCTGCAGCTTGGCATATTGCGAGATGCGGTCGAACTCCTTGCTCTGGTTGATCTGGTTGAACGGCCCATTTCCGAGCTGCTCGATACCTCCGTTGGAGAACCGGTCAGCTCGCTTCGCCTGGCCCAACTGCTCGTACAGCGTCGCCCCGGCCCCCGGCGTATGCTTCAGCGCGTCCTTCTCCGACCGATCAATCGTCATGTGGTAGTCCCCGCATTGGCAGGTATCCACAAACTCAATGTCAATGTTGTCGCCAATGCCCTGGAGATACCGGTAGTGCCAAACCTCGAACGGAAACGTGGACGTGTTGCCCCCGCCCTCTTCGATCGGTCGCTCGTAGCTTCCACCGCTGGGGTGAGAATCAATCGAGTCCGGCTTGCCGAACGCGATGTAGATGTGTCCGCGATCCGTCAGCCAGCCAGGCTTGCCAGCCGGAAAATGCTCGTTGGCGTAAGCAATGCGTCGGTAATGCTCATCTCTGTACTCGTTCTCGGGTGAGTCCGGATTTGGGTTTCGCCGCAACCAGAAGTTCTCAATGAATTGGTCGCGCTCCTCATCATTGTTCAGCGCCTTGAAGGCCTGAAGCTCCTGGTCCGTGATGATCCACCGCACATCCTGATCAACCCACTTCTTGTACGAGCCCTTCAACTCGTGCTTGAGCTCCTTCTGCTGACGGAACCGCTCCTTGTCGGAGGGCTGACGCTTCAGCGGGTCGGGCTTCTCCTCCTGAGGAACCGACTTCACCACATCCCCTGCGGTCTCTTGGCTACCCTGGGCCATGGCCGCGGGGGAGATCAGCAGTGACCCCGCCCCGAACAAAATCGATACAGCGGAGACGAGGCAGAGGCGCGACCGAAAGCTCATCGAGAAACTCCAAACCGCCCGGAGCCGAACTGCCGGAGCCGGAACGACCCAATTCTACGTCGCTCCACTTCCGTCCGGCAAGCGTTACGCGCCTGTTACAGACAACCCGAGGAACCAAAGTGACATCCCCGACGTACCCTATGTCATCGCTCCGTCCCGGCTGGGCGACAACCTGTCGTATGATCATCCTGCCCACGAGCCCATGTCAGTGAAACGTATCCTCTTGCTTGTCCTCGCCGTCGTGATCATCGGCGGCATCGTCTTCGGCGTTGTCATCCACAACCGCGGCAAAGTCACGCCGGTCACAACCGCCCGCGTGCAGCGCCAGGATCTTATCGCAACGGTCAACGGAACCGGCCAGATCAAGCCCAAGACCTACGTCAACGTCGGCGCAACCTCCTTTGGCCGCATCACCCACCTCTTCGTAAAAGAGGGCGACCACGTCAAGGCCGGCCAGCTCGTGGCCACCGTCGAAAGCGAGCAGCCCGCCTCCGCAGTGCAGGCCCAACAAGCGGCCATAGCCTCGTCCCGGACAGACGTCGACTCCATGGTCGCCGCCGAGAAGACCGCCGAAGCCAACGTCGCCGAAGCAAAGGCCGACCTCGAGCAGAAAAAATTCGACTTCGACCGCGCCCGCGCCCTCTTCAACGAGAAGCTCATCGCCAAGCAGGACTTCGACGCCAAGAAGGCCGCGTATGACGTCTCGGGTGCCACCCTGCAGCAGCGCCAGGCCGCCGTCGCACAGTCGCAGGCGCAGACCGCCTCCGCCCGCGGCAAGGTCTCCCAGGCCGTCGCCACGCTGCGCGGCAACGACTACTCCCTCGGCCTCACCCAAAGCCGCGCGCCCTTCAACGCGCTCGTCACCAACGTCCCCGTCCGCGAGGGCGAAACCGTCGTAGTCGGTATCCAGAACGCCGAGGGCTCCACCCTCATGACCCTCGCCGACATGTCCGTCATCACCGCTGAAGTCAAGGTCGACGAGACCGACATCGTCAACGTCCGGCTGAATCAGCCGGCAGACGTCACCGTGGACGCCCTGCCCGGCCGCGTCTTCAAAGGCCACGTCACTGAAGTCGGCGATCAGGCCCTCCTCCGCACCACCGGCATCGCCACCAGCCAAAGCACCACCGGGACAGAAGAAGCGAAAGACTTCAAGGTCATCGTCACCCTCGATCAGAGCTCGGACGAACTTCGCCCAGGTCTCTCCGCCACAGCCAAGATAACCACAGCCCAACGCCCAAACGTCCTCACCATTCCCATCCAGGCCCTGGTCGATCGCGATCCCGCCGCCGAGCAGCAGCTCGCCCGCAACGCCGGTAAACCGCCGAAGAACGCCGCCGCTCCCGCTCCCTCCCGATCCAAACAGGTGCAGGGCGTCTACAAGACGGTCGACCAAAAAGGCAAACTGCACGTCGCCTTCGTCCCGGTCACCACCGGCGTCACCGGCTCCACCGACATCGAGCTCCTCAGCGGTCTGAGTCAAAATGATGAGCTGGTCACCGGCCCCTATAAAACGCTTCGCGCCCTCCACAGCGGCGAGCCCGTCAAGCGCGAGACTGCCGCCGAAGCCGCACCTCCCACCGACTCCGGCTCCTAACCTGTGCCCCCACCGCCTTAGCCCGTATATCCTGCTCAAAGGCCGGAGATCGATCAATGCCTCCCGAAACCCAACTCGAATCCCAACCCGCGCAGCCTGCCGCCACCTCCGTCACCAGTCCTGAGCCCGGAGACGTCATCCTCACCGACAATCTCTGGAAGACCTACACCATGGGCGAGCAGGAGGTGCACGCCCTTCGCGGAGTCTCTCTTCGCATACGCAGAAGTGAGTACGTCGCCATCATGGGCCCATCCGGCTCCGGCAAATCCACGCTCATGAACCTCATCGGCTGCCTCGACTCACCCTCGCAGGGCCGCTACTGGCTCAATGGACACGATGTCTCCGAACTCAACGACGACCAGCTCGCCCGCATCCGCAACAAGGAGATCGGCTTCGTCTTCCAAACTTTCAACCTCCTCGCCCGAGCCACAGCCCTTCACAACGTCGAGCTCCCTCTCATCTACAACGGAACCCCAGCCACCGAACGCGCCGCCCGCGCCAAGTCCGTCCTCGAGAGCGTCAATCTCACCGCCCGCATGATGCACAAGCCCAATGAGCTCTCCGGCGGTCAGCGACAACGCGTCGCCATCGCCCGCGCCCTCGTCAATCATCCCTCCATCATCCTCGCCGACGAACCCACCGGAAACCTCGACTCCAAGACAGGCGTCGAGATCATGGCCCTCTTCGACGATCTGCATCGACAAGGCAACACCATCGTCCTTGTGACCCACGAGCCCGATATCGCCGAGTACGCCGAGCGCGTCGTGACCATCCGGGACGGCGTCATCGCCAGCGATCACAAGTCCACCCGACTTCGTTAGCTCCACCGCAACATCCCCCGCCACCCTGACGTCTACAATGGGCCTATGGCTCGTTCGGCCCTGATTTACTTTGCTGCCTGCCTCGCCTGCCTCTCCTCCCTAAGTTTCACCCTCGGCGCAGAACAACAGAATGCACGCTTCGACCTCGCTGGCCCTAAAATCGACGTCCGCGTCACCCGCAACGGCCGCGCTCTCCCCATCGCCATGGTCCCCAATCTCCTCGCGGGCGACCACCTCTGGCTGCATGCCGACCTCCCAGAAACCCAGTCCGTCCACTACCTCCTTGTCGCCGTCTTCCTGCGCGGCACCACCAATCCGCCCCCAGACGATTGGATCGTCAAAATCGAAACCTGGAACAAGCGCATCCGCTCCGAAGGAGAGGAGATCCTCGTTCCGCCCGGCGCCGAACAGGTCCTGCTCCTCCTCGCTCCAGAGACCGGCGGCGACATCAGCGCCCTCCGCTCCGCCGTTCGCGGTCACCCAGGCGTCTTCGTCCGTGCCTCCCAGGACCTCGCCGAGGCAGGCTTCGAACAGGCGCGCATCGAAAAATACCTCGCCGAGATTCGCAATGTTCCGCCTGATGACGCCAAAGCGCTCCAGCAACACTCCGACCTCCTCGCCCGCACCCTGAATCTCAAGCCAAACGAGGACTGCTTCAAGCGACCCGTCGACCAGCAGTACGCCTGTCTTACCCAAAGCGGCTCCCAAACCCTGCTGGCCGACGCCAACGGCCAGTCCATCGTCACCTCCCTCACCTCCGGCGCCTCGTCGGATCTGATCTCCGCCGCCTCCACCACGCAGCTCGCCGGCGGTGGCGTCTACAGCGCCTACGTCGGCGCCGTCGTGGACGTCGTCCGCATCATGGGCAATCTGCACACCGCGCACTACCAGTACATCCCCGCCATCGCCTTTCCCAAGCAGGAAAGCCTCAACCTCCGTCTCAACGCACCACCCTCCTTCCAGAACCCCAAATCCGTCATCGTCATCGGCCTTCCCGCCGTCCAGAAGGCCACCCCTCCATCGCTCCGGGCGTCAGACCCCAACCACGTCACCTGCCTCCTTCGCCCCACCGTCGCGCTCCCGGTTGAGGGCGCCCCTCTGGTCTTCTCCACCGCCTTCGCCCACGACATCTCGCTCCACCGCGAACACCAAGGCAGCACACCCGATCTTCCGCTCACGCCGGATGCCTTCCAGGGCGGTCTGATCGTCGGCGCACTCCAAAAGCGCCACGCCCTGCCCGAGGACGCCACCCCCGCCGAACTCGCTCCACCCTCCGCGACCAAGCCGCCCTCCCCTCCGCACCCGCCCGTCCCAACTCCCATCCAGGAGTCCGCTGCCGTCCACGGTCAGTGGGGTTTCGACGCCTTTGAGGGCCCCACGCTCCCAGTCCAAAACCTTCCAGGCTCCGATTGGAAACTCGCCGCCACCACGCCCGGCGAGCACCTCATCGTCGGCCAGGCCAATCAACTCAGCCTCAGCTCCACCGGCACCGCCTGCATCTCCTCCATCACCCTCCAGGAAGACGGCGTCCCCGACCAGAAGCTCGAGTGGAAACCCGCTTCGGCGCCCAACTCGGTCACAATAGCCGTCACCCTGCCCACCGCAAATCCCGGCAATGTTCGCCTCCGGGTTGCACAGTTCGGCACCGCGCAGCCCACCAGTCTCTCCGTCCAGGCCTTCAGCAAGCCAGCCCACCTCACCGGCATCGACTTCCACCTCGGCGATCGCTTCCTCGTAGTCTCCGGCCAGGGCCTCAACCAGCTCAAGCAGATCGCCGTCGACGGCCTCACCTTCGCCCGTCCTGTCACTCCACCCTCCGCCAGCAATCCCGACGCCACCCCCGAGGCCACCGCACCCAAGCCAGACAACACTCTTCGGCTCGACGCCACCACCGCCCCCTCGACCAAGCTCTCCGTCGGTCAGGAGATCGAGGCAAAAGCCACCCTCGACGATGGTCGCGACCTCTCCATTCCCATCACCGTCGAAGGTCCTCGCCCCAGCCTCTCCGTCCTCAGCCGCCGCGTCGTCCGCGCCCAAAGCTCTGAAGATGTCCAGCTCCTCAACCCCGACGATGTGCCCCTTGAATCCACCCTGCTGCTCTCGCTCCGCTCCGCCGGCCGCTTCCCCCGCGACGCCCAGGTCCAAATCACCAACGACGACAATTCGCTCAACGACAGCCTCACCCTCGCCAACGGCTCACTCGTCCTCCAGGACCGTAGCACCGTCGTCGCCCAGATCGATCTCCTCAAAACCTTCGGCAGCTCCGCCTTCGGCCCCCTTCGTATCCGCCTCGTCCTCCACGACGGCACCGCCGGCGACTGGATGCCGCTCGCCACCCTCGTCCGCCTGCCTCAGCTCACCGCGCTCGCCTGCACCGGCTCGGGCGACCTTCCCTGTGCCCTCACCGGCACGGACCTCTTTCTGCTCAGTGCCGTCTCCGCCGACCAGGCGTTCACCCAGCCAGTCGACATCCCCGAAGGCTTCGTCGGCCAGACCGTCATGACCCCCCGTCCGGTCAACGGCATCCTCTACCTTCGCCTGCGCGACGACCCAGCCTCCGTCGCCGCCGCTACCCTCCCCACCACGGCACCCCCGCCCTCCACCTCGCTCCTGAACCAGCCACCCTTCTCGCCACCAGTCGGCCACAACCCGCACCAGCCGGGTACGCCCTGACAAGCCCGGCCCGGCAGCTCCGGGAGCCCTAGTCCGCGCTCACCCGATCCACCGCACTCCGCTGGACCTCGCTATGGTGACGGCTGTACGAGAAGTACACAACCAGCCCGATCGCCAACCACCCAAACAGCCGTATCCAGTTCCACTTGCCCAGCGTGTACATCATGTAGCCGTTGAACACGATCCCCAAAATCGGCACCAGCGGCACCAGCGGCGTCCGAAACGGCCTCGCCCGGTCCGGATCCGTCCGCCGCAGCACCATGATCGAAATACACACAATCACAAACGCCAGCAGCGTCCCAATATTCACCATCTTGCCGATATCGTCGATCGGCGTAACGCTCCCCACGATCGCCGCCACAATCCCCGCCAAAATCGTCGCCTTCCACGGTGTGCGAAACTTCGGATGCACCTGCCCAAAGAACTTCCGCGGCAACAGTCCGTCGTGCGCCATCGCATACAGCACGCGGCTCTGCCCCAGCAGCATCACCAGCATCACACTCGTCAGCCCGGCCAGCGCGCCCAGCGTGATCACATCCGCCGCCCACCCTAAATTGTGGTCCAGAAACGCCCGCGCAATCGGCGCCTCGATGTTCACATCGCGCCATGGCACCATCCCCGTCAGCACCGCGGCCACGCCGATATACAGCAGCGTGCAGATCGACAACGACAGAATGATCCCAATCGGCAGATCCCGCTGCGGATTCTTCGCCTCCTGCGCCGTCGTCGACACCGCGTCGAACCCGATGTAACTGAAAAAGATCAGCCCCGCCGCCAGCCCGATCCCACTAATGCCCGTCGGCGCAAAACTCGCCCAGTCTGTCCCCCAGTTCGCCCGGTTCACATAGTGCGCACCCAGCCCGAGCACAAACAACACCACCCCAACCTTCAACGCCACAATCGCCGCATTGAACTTAGCGCTCTCCTTGATGCCGATCACCAGCACCGCCGTCACCACCAGCGCAATCAGAAACGCAGGTAGATTGAATCCAATCTCCACCCCACCGATCGTCGGTGCGTGCAGCAGCGCGTGCGCCCGCGCCGTCAACTGCGGACTTCCCGCAGCCTTCACTGCGTCCAGCGCCCGGTCAAAGGCCACCGTCCCCATCACAAGCTCCGGGTGCGCCGCGTGCACCATCTGTCGAGCAATCGTATCCGTCGCCTGCTTCAGCCCCGTCCAATGGTCATACGCCAGCCACAGCGGAAACCGCAAACCGAAGATATTCAAAAACTCCACAAAGTGATTCGACCAGCCAGAGCTCACCGTGCTCGCGCCCATCGCGTACTCCAGCGTCAAATCCCACCCGATAATCCAAGCCACCAACTCGCCCAGGGTCGCGTAGGCATATGTGTACGCCGACCCCGCCAGCGGGATCATCGCCGCAAACTCCGCATAGCACAGTCCCGCAAACGCACATCCCAGCCCGCTCAGCACAAACGACAGCATCAGAGCCGGTCCAGCCGTCTGCGCCCCCAAACCGCTCAACACAAAGATCCCCGCGCCGATCACCGCGCCAATCCCCAGCGCCGTCAGCTGCACCGGCCCCAGCGATCGCTCCAGCGTCGCGCCCCCATGGTCCTCGGCCTGCGCCATCAGCGCCGACATCGGCTTCTTCGCAAACAGCTTCATCCTGCACGACCTCACTTCCATCCAGCCGCGGCAGCGCCCATCGCACCCCCGCGCTCACAGCATCCGTCCCGTCGCCCAGCGGGCATGCGACAGCAAGCTCTGAGTTGCGTTGTAACGCAATAGTAGTGCACCGCCCTTATACCGTGCACCGCCGCATCACGCCCGCGCCCGTGCACCGGCGCACTCCACCAGCAATCTCCGCGCACGCTCTTCCACCGAAGCTCCCGCCGCAAACAGCCCCCCAATCACCGCCACTGCGTCCGCCCCAGCCTCCATCACCCCGCGCGCCCGCCCCGCGTCTATCCCGCCAATCGCCACCAGCGGCTTCGCCGTCAGCGACCGCGCCGCCCGCACCCCCGCCAGCCCCACCACAGCTTCCGCGTCCGCTTTGCTCCCCGTCGCGTAAACCGGCCCGACCGCCAGGTAATCCGCCTCCCCCATATCCGCCGCGCGAACCTGCTCCACATCATGCGTCGAGACTCCAACCACTCGCCCCACACCCACCACGCGACGGGCCTCCGCGACCGTCACATCCCCCTGCCCCACATGCACCCCGTCCCAACCCGCCGCAATGCAGATCTCCGGCCAGTCGTTCAGAATCAGCATCGCCCCCGACCCCGCGAAAACCTCACCCACGCGCCGCGCCCGCTCCAGCCTCTCCTCTGCCGTCGCCCGCTTGTCCCGGTATTGCACCAGCTGCACTCCGGCCGCGCGCAACCCATGCGCCGCCTCCATCAACTCCAGCCCGGCACGCTCCACCGCCTCCGCGTCCAGAATCGCGTACAGCCCCCGCACCCGTTCCACTACTGTCCCTGCCGCTCCAAAAAACGCTCCATGAACTTCGTGTCGAACTGCCCCGAACGAAACTCCGGATCCGCAAAGATCCGTTCGTGCAACGGAATCGTCGTGTGAATCCCCTGCACCACAAACTGGCTCAGCGCCCGCTGCATCTTGTTCATCGCCTCTTCCCGGTCCTTGCCATGGCAGATTAACTTCGCAATCATGCTGTCGTAGTACGGCGGCACCACGCCCTCCGCGTACTGCGCCGTATCCACCCGCACCCCGTTGCCGCCGGGCGGATTGAACGCCGTGATCTTTCCCGCGCTCGGCGTAAACCTCTCCGGATGCTCCGCATTGATCCGGCACTCAATCGCATGTCCGCGAATCTCCGGAACCGCCGGCACAATCTCGTGCAGCTCCTCTCCCATCGCGATTCGCAGCTGCGCCTTCACCAGGTCCACTCCTGTAACCATCTCGGTCACACAATGCTCCACCTGAATGCGCGTGTTCATCTCGATGAAGTAGATCTCCCCGTCCTCATCCATCAGAAACTCGATCGTCCCCGCGTTCTGGTAGCCGATATCCGTCAAACTCTTCTGGATCGTCTTCCCCAGCCGATCCCGCAGCTTCGGCGTCACCTGAAGGCTCGGCGCCTCCTCGATCAGCTTCTGATGCCGCCTCTGAATCGAGCACTCCCGCTCTCCCAGGCTCATCACGTTCCCGTGCTCGTCCGCCAGCACCTGGAACTCGATATGCCGCGGCCGCTCGATAAACTTCTCCATGTACAGTTCGCCATTGCCGAAGGCATTCGCCGCCTCGGTCGAGGCCTGCTGATACAGATTCGGCAGCTCCTCCGCGGATCGGCAGATGCGCATGCCGCGACCCCCACCCCCCGCCACCGCCTTCAGAATCACCGGATACCCAACAGACTTCGCCCACTCCAGCGCCTCGTCCTCGCTCCCAATCACCCCATCCGACCCCGGCAGAATCGGCACCTTCGCCTTCTTCATCGTCTGCCGCGCCGTCGACTTCTCGCCCATCATCCGCGTCACCTCCGGCGGCGGACCGATAAACTTGATGTTCGACGCCCGGCACACCTCCGCGAAGTTCGCGTTCTCGCTCAGCAGCCCATACCCCGGATGAATCGCGTCCACGTCCGCAATCTCCGCCGCCGAAATCACCGCCGGCACGTTCAGGTAGCTCTCGCTCGATCGCGGCGGCCCAATGCAGATCGCCTCATCCGCGAACCGCACATGCAGCGAGTTCCGGTCCGCCTCGCTGTACACCGCAACCGTCCGGATCCCCATCTCCTTGCACGCGCTGATCACCCGCAGCGCAATCTCTCCCCGGTTTGCAATCAGAACCTTTTGAAACATACCCGCGCTTTCTCTCGCTGCGTTACACAATCACTCGTCTGCCGGAAACTCGTTCCGCCGCGCTTCAGCGCGGCCGTATCTCAAACAACGGCTGTCCGTACTCCACCGGCTGGCCGCTGGATGCCACGCGCCGCACGACCTCGCCCGCAACGTCGGACTCGATCTCGTTCATCAGCTTCATCGCCTCCACAATCCCCAGCACCTGACCAATCTCCACATGGTCGCCGACTTTTACAAACGAGGGCGCACCCGGCGAAGGCGACTCATAAAAGGTCCCCACCAGCAACGACCGCACCTCGTGCAGGTTCTCCTCCGCCAGAGTCGCCGCCGGCACAGGCACCTCAGCCGCAGCCACCGTCATGCTCGGCGCACCCATCGGCTGCAGCGCCGCCATCAGCCGCGCCATCTCCGCCATCGTTGCCGCCGACCCCAAACCCTCAGCTGCCGCGGCTCCCGCAAACTTCAACCGAACCTTCAGGTCCGGCCGCTCCATGTCGAACTCCGCGATGCCCTGCTCCTTCAAAAATGAGATAAGCTCGCGAAGCTCGTTCATCCCGTCCTCTTCCATCCCGTCGTTTCCTCAATCCCTCACAACTCGATCAGCGCCTTCGGCGACGGCGTCAGAATCTCCGCACCCCCAGCCGTTACCAGCACCATGTCCTCGATCCGTACGCCGTACAAACCAGCCCGATACACGCCGGGCTCGATCGTCACCACCATCCCGGCCTTCAACCGAGACGTCTGCTTCGCCGCCAGCCGCGGCCCCTCATGGATCTCCAGACCAACGCCATGCCCCGTCGAGTGCACAAACTCCGCACCCCACCCGGCCTGCCGCAGAACCGATCGCGCCGCCTCATCCACCGCGCCCGACTCGACCCCAGGCCGAACCGCCGCAATGCCTAGAAGCTGCGCTTCCAAAACGGAATCATACACGTCTCTCGCCTCTCGGCTCGCCCGCCCAAGATGAACGGTTCGCGTCATATCCGAGCAGTACCCGCCCAACACCACACCAAAATCCAGCGTCACAAACCCTCGTCGCGGCAACCGCGCCGTCGTCGCCCGGCCGTGCGGCAACGCACTCCGCTCCCCAGAAGCCACAATCGTCTCAAAGCTCATCGCCTCCGCCCCGCGCCGCCGCGCCTCGCTCTCCATCCACCCCGCCACGTCGATCTCCCGCATCCCGGGCCCAATCTCCCCCAAGACCCCATCGAACAGGGCACATCCCACCGACGCCGCCACCCGCATTGCCTCAATCTCCACCCCATCCTTCACCTCCCGCAGCCCCGCCACCAGACCCTCGCTCGCCTGCAAAAACCCCCTTCGCTTCGCCCGCGGCAACGCCCGCCGCATCCCCTCCAGCTGCGCCACCGTAGTGTGTCCTGCATCGAACAAGCACCGCTCCGCCCCCGTCGCCGCCGCCCACTCCACCGCCGCCAGCAGGGCCGATCTCGGCTCGATCGCAACCGAAACCCCCTCCACCTCAGCCTTCACCTGCTCCCGGTATCGCCCATCCGTAAACAGCCGTGCCCGCCCCCGCCCCACAGCCAGCGCCCCAGCCGACCCAGTAAATCCGCACAAATACCGCAGGTCCGGCGGGTGCGTAACCACCATCACCTCCGCCCCAACCTCACGCGCCGCACGTACAGCACGGCTCCGTCGCTGCCCTAACCCCATCTCGTCATTCTACCCAGTCGCCCGGCCCGGATATCATCGATCCATGACCACCCAGCGCGTCGAAACGCGCGCCCTCCCCCCCACCAAGGTCCCCATCGTCACCCGGCGCAACCTCCTGCTCAGCGCCGGAACCCTCGCCGCCGGCTTCACCGTCTACAGCTCCCTCGTCGCCCGCCACGAGATGTCCGTCTCCACCCCCACCCTCCGCATCCGGGATCTCCCCCCCGCCTTCGTCGGCTACCGCATCCTCCAGATCAGCGACTTCCACCTCGACGAGTACACCGAGCCATTCTTCCTCGAACAAGTCGTGAAACACGTCAACCGCCTCGCCCCCGACCTCGTCCTCCTCACCGGCGACTACATCACCCGCGGCTCACTCTCCGCCCTCGTCTCCCGCCACGCCGCCTATCGCTGCGCCGAGATCCTCGCCACCATCCGCTGCCCCCAGAAGTTCTGCATCCTCGGCAACCACGACGTCGCCGTCAACGCCCCAATGGTCATCCGAGCCCTCCAGCATCACGGCCTCCCCGTCCTCCAAAACCGCTTCGAAACCCTCTCCCTCCGCGGCGACCACCTCCACATCGCCGGCACCGCCGACCCCGTCACGGACATCCCCGACCTCAACGCAGCCGTCCCCGCCCAGCCCGTCGGCCCCGTTCTCCTCATGGTCCACGCCCCGGACTTCGTCGACTCTGTTGTCGTCCACCCGCGCGGACCCCTCGTCGACCTCATGCTCTCCGGCCACACCCACGGCGGCCAGATCCGCCTCCCCCTCCTCGGCGCGCTCGTCCTCCCAGCCCTCGGCCAAAAGTACGTCGAAGGCCACTTCCGCTTCGGCAACCTCCAGCTCTACGTCAACCGCGGCCTCGGCACCGTCGGCCTCCCCGCCCGGTGGAACTGCCCCCCCGAAATCACCCTCTTCACCCTCCAACCCGCCTAACGCAGCCCCAAAACCCGGGGTGCCCCATGCATGACGGCCCCATCGTCATGCATGGGATTACCGACCACAGAACCCACATTGGTTGTCATCCAGCAGGTCCCCGCGCATGCGCACCCAGGCATGAACAGCCACTGAATCCTATCCCTGCCGCGTCCGCCCCGCCGGCTTCTTCTCCCGCGGCATCATCGTCACCTTGCTCGCCACCGGCTTCACCCCGCTCTTCTCATCCATCCAAGCATCCAGCAGCGACCGCTTGAACCGCCACCGGTTCCCCAGCTTGAACGCCGGCACAAACCCCTCCGACGCATAGCGGTACAGCGTGTCCCCGCTGATCCCCAGATACTCCGACGCCTGCCGGATATCCATCACCTCGCGCATCCCCGACGTCTCTGCCCATCCAGCCATTGCTCTCTCCGGAGCGCCCGGGGCTGAATCACACCCCTGTCCTCGCACCCCAGTTGTACCCCGCGACCGCCCCGCTGACAAGCCAAACCTCACAGGCGAAACCCACAGCCGTCACCCCGCCGAGGTTACACCCGGCGCCGCCACCACCCGCTCACCGTCCCCTCCCCCGCCACCACCTCCGTCGGCCGCCCCGGCTCAGGAGACCACAGCACCAATCCCTGCTCCGCCGCCAACTCCTCCATCCGCTCCATCGGCTGACGCCACGCATGAAGCGCCAAATCGAACAAACCCCAGTGAATCGGCATCAGCATCCCCGCCCCACCCATGGCCGCGAACGCCCGCGCTGCCCCGTCCGGCCCCAGATGGATCTGCTTCCACAACTCGTTGAACGCCCCAATCTCCAGCATCGTCAGGTCAAACGGCCCAAACCGCCGCCCAATCTCCCCAAACCCCTCCCACCACCCAGAGTCCGCACCAAAGTACACCCGGTGCCGCTCCCCCTCCAGCACAAACGAGCCCCACAGCGTCTCAAACCGGTTCCGCAGCGATCGCCCCGAAAAGTGCCGCGCCGGCACCGCCCGAACCCGCATCTCCCTCCCCGTCCGCTCGCTCCGCACCTCCACCTCGTCCATCCAGTCCATCTCCCGCAGCCGCTCCGCCGGCACGCCCCACCGCCGCAGGTCCCGCCCCACCCCCAGCGAGGTCAGCCACAGCGCCCCCCGCGTGCACTCCATCCCCGCCAGCCGCCGCACCGTCCTCTCCCCCAGGTGGTCGAAGTGGTCGTGCGACAGCAGCACCGCGTCCAACGGCGGCATCTCCTCCAATCCCATCGTCGGCGGAAAAAAACGCTTCGGCCCAAAGCTCTGCCACGGTGACGCCCGCTCCTCCCACACCGGATCCACCAGCACCCGAACCCCATCCATCTCCAGCAACATCGCCGAGTGCCCAAACCAGGTCACCCGCAGACCCGTCGCCGGCTCCGCCCCAAACACCCCCACGTCCGTCCGAAACGGCCCAGGCGTCGTCTTCGGCGACCGCTCCTCCCGGTTCGAAAAATAAAGCGGCAAAACCCGCAGCATCATCCGAAACCCGCCAATCTCCGTCGGCACCGGATTCTGAAACTTCTTCCCTACCTTCCACGACCGCCGCAACCACCCATCCTCACTCCCCACCGCTAGCATCCTCCCGGTACATCGACTCAATCGCGTCCTTGTACTTGTCCTCCACCACCCGCCGCTTCAGCTTCATGCTCGGCGTCAGCTCGCCCTCCTCCACGCTCCACTCGTCCGGCACCACATGCACCTTCTTAATCGTCTCAAAGTGCTGCAGGCTCCCATTTACCTCGTTCACGATTCGCTCATACTCCGCCCGCACCTTGTCGTGCCCGGCCAGCGCCTTGCGGTCGCCCACCTGCACCCCCTTGCCCTTCGCCCACCGCTCCAGCTCGCTGAAGTTCGGCGAGATCAGCACCGCCGCAAACTTCCGCCGGTCCCCCACCATCGCCGCCTGCCCCACCAGCCCATTCGCCTTCAGCTTGCTTTCGATCGGCTGCGGCGCTATCAGCTTGCCTCCGCTGGTCTTCAGCAACTCCTTCTTCCGGTCCGTAATCGTCAGATATCCGTCCTCAATCTTCCCGATGTCGCCCGTCTTGAACCACCCCTCGGCGTCAAAGACCTCCCGCGTCGCGTCCTCCCGGTTCCAGTAGCTCGCAAACACCGAAGGCCCCCGCACCTCCAACTCCCCATCCGCCGCAAACCGCGTCTCCACATTCGGCACCGGCTTGCCCACCGTCCCAAACCGGTAGTGCTTCGGCGTCCCCACCGCAATCACCGGCGAGGTCTCCGTCAACCCATACCCCTCCAGAATCCGTATCCCCGCATCCGCAAACCAGCCCGCCGTCTCCTCACCCAACGGCGCCCCTCCGGCAGCAAAGGTATGCACCCGCCCGCCAAACGCCGCCCGTATCTTCGCAAACACCAGCCCGTCGGCCACCGCCCATTGCAAGCCCGTCGGCGCCCGCCCGGCAAGCACCTCATCCCGGTGCCGCCGCCCCACACCCAATGCCCACTGCAGCATCCGCGAGCGCACCCGGCTCGCCCCAGCCTTGCCCTCCACCGCCTGCCGAATCTTTTCAAACACCCGCGGCACCGCCAGAAAAATCGTTGGCTTCACCGCCTGCATCGCCCCCTGCAGTTCGTCGAACTTCGGGCAATACGCCACCAGCGCCCCGTGGCATAGAAACGCATAATCCAGATGCCGCGCCAGCACATGTGACAGCGGCAGAAACGAGATGGAGCTGTCCCTGTCGTTGAAGCCCATCTCGTCCGTCGTCACATTCAGATTGCTCGCCAGATTCCCATGCGTCAGCGGCACCCCCTTCGGCTGCCCCGTCGTCCCCGACGTGTAAATAATCGTCGCCACCTCCTCGCCCGTCACCGCCCGCAGCCGCGCATCAAACGCCGCGTTCCGCTCGCGCATCTCCTCCCACCCCGTCACCGCCTCGGCAAAGCTCACCGCCTCCCCGGTCTGCCCCTCCTCCATGGCAATCACATGCTCCAGGGACGGCATCTCTCCCGCCTGCCCCAGCTTCGACATCTGCTCCGCCGTCGAAACCACCGCAACCTTCGCCCCGGAGTCCCGCACCATGTAGCCCAGCTGCTCCGCCGAGGTATTCGTATAGAGCGGCACATCCACCGCGCCCAGCGCCAACGTCGCAAAGTCCGCCACCGGCCACTCCCACCGGTTCTCCGACAGCAGCACCACCCGGTCCCCCTTGCCCACACCCATCCCCTCCAGCGTCCGCGCCATCGCCCGCACCTTGCCGTAGAGCTCGCCCGCCCCCACCCCCACCCACGCTCCACCCTCCGCCTGCCGCCGCATCACCTCGCGCTCTCCCCGGTCCATCACCCGGAGAAGCACATCGTTCACCGTTCCCAAATCAAACATCGCGCCAGACCTCTCTCGCACCCGTCCACGGGTCCAAGCCAGTAGGATGCCACGTCCCACCCCCACCCCGTTCCCCGCCATCGCCCCCACACCCACCATCTACGCCATTCGCCCCAAACAAATCCCTCCGGCAACCCCGATCGCACCCCCTAAAAACACCCCCGCCACACCCCCGGCAAAGACAGCCCCACATGCGCGATCTCAGCCCCAAATCACCGCCCACCTACCTCCAAAAGCGACCGATACAGCGCGATCGTCTGCTCCGCGATCGAGCTCCAGCTGAACTTCGCCTCCACCCGCGCCCGCCCCGCATCCCCCATCCGCCGGCACCGCGCCTCATCCCCCATCAGCTCCGTCAGCTTCGCCGCCAGGTCCCTCGCAAACCGTTCAGAATCAACAGGAAAGCCCGTCGCCGGGTCCGGCTCGAACGGCACCAGAAGCCCCGTCTCCCCCTCCACCACCACCTCCAGGATCCCCCCCGTCGCGCTCGCGACCACCGGCGCACGACACGCCATCGCCTCTAAGTTGATAATTCCAAAAGGCTCATACACCGAAGGACAACAAAACACCTGGCAATGGCTGTACAGCTCGATCGCCTCCTCTTTGGTCACCATCTTCTCGATCCACACCACATCCCCACCCGCCGCCCGCGCCTCCTCCACCTTGGCCCGCATCTCCGCCGCGATCTCCGGCGTATCCGGCGCCCCCGCGCACAGCACCACCTGCGTGCCCTTGGGCAGAAACCGAATCGCATCAACAAGATGCGTCACACCCTTCTGCCGCGTGATCCGCCCCACAAACAGGATGTACGGCCGCCCACCGTCCACCCCGTACCGCGCCAAAGCCTCCTTCCCCGTCGCCCTCTGGTACTGCTCCAGGTCGATCCCGTTATAGATCACGTGGACCCGCCCAGGGTCCACGTCCGGGTAAGCCCGCAGAATATCCCCTTTGGTTCCCTCACTTACCGCCACAATCGCATCCGCGTCCAGGATCGCCGTCCGCTCCATCCACGAGCTCATCGCATACCCCGACCCCAACTGCTCGGCCTTCCACGCCCGCAACGGCTCCAGCGAGTGCGTCGTCAGCACAAACGGCACACCGTACAGCTTCTTCGCCAGAAACCCCGCCATGGCCACATACCAGGTATGCGTGTGCACAATGTCGATCCGGCCTAACTCCTTCATCCACTGTAGGTTGAGAGCCAACGCGTCCACCGCAGCCTTGAACTTCTCCGCCGTCCCGCCGGTGATCTCCTTGGGCGGCTCCTCCCCCCGCACCACCAGGTTGCCCGCGTCCACCACCTGGTCCCCCCAGCAATGCACCTCAACCTCAATGCGCTTGGCCAACTCCCGGCTCAGATACTCCACATGCACCCCCGCCCCGCCATACACCGCGGGAGGGTACTCCCGCGTCATCAGCCCAACTCGCATCCTCGCCTCCATGCACCCCAACCGGGGCGCTCCCTCTCCCTGCAAAGTGGCTAAAGTCTAGCAGCCAGCCATCTTCCAGCAACCCGCACCAGTTCTTTGGTAACCCGGAGGAGGCTCGGCGCGCTGCTCCGGCGTCAAACTTGTAGGGCCACGGGACCTATCTCATGTCAACAATGCCGGTAACTCAAACAGAGCAGCGCATCACCTTAGAAGTCGACAACATCCGAACCATTGCCCAACTGCACTCCCTCGCTCTGGGATCGCCGGAGTGCCTCGTCGCTCTTCCCCTCCGCCTCGCGCAGGACCGAGGGCTCCGTGTCAACCTCGTGGAGCACCTTCGCGAACTCCAGCGCGCAGATCCCGAGTTCTCCCTGCCCGATGCCCTCCAACTCATCCTCACCGCGGTTGGGGGATCGCAGGCCATCGGCCGGCGCCCCGATCTCGAGGAGGCCGTCGACCTCACGGCCGGCTTTCTTGCCTCCATCGGAGGTTGGCCCACCTCGTCCACCGAACCCATCACCGATCTCGACAACCCGCCGGACCACGACCCCAGGTTCGATCTGCGCAACGAGTCTGCAGCCGACCTCGTCAGTCCTAACAACACGGCTCTAAACTCAGAGCCCTCAACCTCGTCGCAAGATCCTGTCCAGACATCCGCAAGCGAGGCCGCCACCCTCAGCCAGATCACCAGAACCCTGGTCCGGCTCGAGCGAAGCACTGTCGACTTGAAGATTCACCTCGACTCCATCGATCAGAGGCTCTCCCGCATGGAGCCTCTGCTCGAATCGCCTCCGGGCCAGCGAGCTCCGAATCCGACAGAGAAGGCGCCTGTCCCGAGTTCTCCCTCACAGGCCGCGCCGCGCGATCTGGTCCATCGCCACGATCCCTCACCCATCACACCACCAACTCCGCAAGCGGCACCCGCCCCCCCTGCAGCGGTTCCCACAACGCCCCTCCTACACCGTCGAGACCGCTTCTCTGCCGCCCTTGATCTTCCCGGTGCCCAGCTCTCTGGTGCCCAGTCCGCTCCGCCCGTGGAGTCGCAAAGCACCTCACCGTTAGATCGCAGGCAGGTAGACGCCGCCTCGCAAGAGAGCAGCTCGGCTGCGCCGCCTCAGGCTTCACCTCAGACGCCAAATCTGCGGCCTCCGTCCCCGAGCCCCCAACAGCCCCCCTCCGCACAGGCAGGCAGCGCCGCTCATCCGCCCTCGCTCGCAGCACCACCTCTGCGCGCCAACTCCGGCGAGATCAAGTCCAACCCGCGCGATGTAACTGTTCCGGCTCGACCACTCTCCTTCCTTGCCGAACAACTCAAGGCCTCAGCAGCCGTGAAACCTACAGCATCCCCGGATCCGCAGGAGGCGGCTTCCCCGGAGCACCCCGCCCCAGCAACTCCTCGACACCCGGAAGCGGCCAGCTCGCCAATACCCACTTCCATTCACACACCGGAGCCGCACTCCAATCAAGCACCAATCTCCACACCAGTGCCCCGCCCTCCATTCGCCGTCGCAGACGCTGGCACCGAGCAACGCACGACCAGACCGGAGGAACCCCACCCCGATCGCCCCGGCTTTACGTTCGCCGGCGCAGCCCCCGAGGAGAGCGATCCGGCACAGTCCAGACGCACCATCGTTCTGCTCGGCATCTTCTCCGCGCTGATGGTTGCCCTCTCCCTCTTTCTTTTGCTGCGCGACAAGCCCCTTCGGCTCCTTCTGACCTCTCCGTCAACCCATCGGCCCACCACCCCCGCAGCGGCTCCACCCCCATCATCCAGCTCCTCGCCGCCAAATGACCTGCCTCGGCAAAACACCACGCCGCTCCCCTCCGAAACGCATCGGACCGCCACTGCGGAAGCGAATAGCCCTGCACCTGTGCCGAATCGGGTTTTGGGCGCCCGTGCCGCGGATGAGCCCCGGGTCAGCGAGGAAGTCTTCGCCGCACCCACCCCCGTACCCGAATCCGTCATGAAGGCCCGTCTCGTTGCTGCGCCCACACCCCTCTACCCGCAACTTCCAAATGGAATCCACCCCCGAGGCGAGATCACCTTCGACGCCATCATCAGCAAAGCCGGGGCGGTTGATGGTCTCACGCCCCTAAGCGGCGAACGTCTTCTGCGAGACGCCGCAGCCAACGCAGTTCGCGAGTGGCGCTTCCAGCCCTATCTCATGAAGGGCAAACCCGTCCAGGTTCAGACGATCCTGCACGTTCGGGTGGAGCCGCAAGCCAACGCTCGGTAGGCGTTCCTACTCCTCGCGCAAGACCTCCAACGGCTTCTGCCCAAGAATCCGGTAACTGGCAATCCATCCCGTCACCACCGTGAGCAGCACCGTCAACCCAAGCACGGAGAGGTTCCACAGCGGGTGCAGGACGTAGGCGACCTCCATCTTGTGCAACACAACACGCGCTACCAGGTTCGCGAAGATCACCCCCACAGCCGCCGCGACCAGACCCAACACCGCAAACTCGATCGAGAAGATTCCCGCGATCCGCCCGCGCGTCCCCCCGAGCGTCTTCAGCACCACGACCTCGCGCACCCGCCGATATCGCGTGCCCGCAATCGAACTCGCCAGAATCACAGCTCCGGCAAAGATGGAAAACGCAGCCAAAAACTGAACGATATACGTGATCTGCAGCACCACCTGTCGGATCGTCTCCAGCGCCGCCGCAACATTGATCACAGTCACCGTCGGAAAGCTCGCATACAGCGCACGGATAACCTCATCGACCCGGTTTGGATCTGCATGCACACCCCCATACCAAACCGTTGGCAAACCCTGCAACGAGGTCGGCGGCAAGATAAACTCCGCCCGGGAGAACACATGCTGTCCATCGCTCTTCGTCACCGCGACCACTGTCGTCGCCAACTCGGCATCTTGCGCCGCAAAGACAATCTTCGACCCCGGATGTACGTGCAGCCGCTCCGCCACGTGCTGGTCCAGCGCAACCAGCGGCTCCTTCGCCCCGGCAGCGGCCTGCTCCGCAGTCCACCATCGCCCCCGTTCAACCGTCAACCCCGGCAAGGGTGAACTCGCCCAGGTCAGCGAGATGCTCTGCAGCATGCGCTTCGGGTAGTTTCGCAAACGCAGCTGAGCCGCAGGCACGCCGTCGATGGACTCAATGCGTGAACTGACAATAGGCAGAAACTCCGGTGTGCCTCGCACCGCGGGCTGCCGCGTCACCAGCTGTCGCACTGCCGCAATCTCGTCCGGCGTGATGTCAATTAAAAACAGATTCGGCAGATCCGGCGCCGCAGACACGTGCAACTCCTTGACCACCGCCTGCTGCACAAGAAACACCGTCGTGATCTGCATCACCCCCAGCCCCAACGCTGCCAGCAGTGCCGCCGACGGGTTCCCAGGCCGGTACAGATTCGCCAGCCCATGCCGCAGCACCGACGGCAACCGCAGCCGCACGCGATCGAGTAGCGATCGCAACCCCGCCAACAGCGCCGCGGAGGTAAGCGTAAGAGCCACCAGCACCGCCACCAGCCCGATCGCAAAGTATCGGCCAATCGTGGCGGAGTCCGACAGCACCGTGGCAATCAGCGCCAGTCCGCCGAAGATCAGCAACAACGCCCCAACCTGCGCCGGGCGGCGGCGCAACTCGCGCCATACCGCCTTCAAACCGGTAGCGCCCTCACTCTCCACCGACCTCCGCAAGACCAGCAACGGCCGAACCTCGCGAATATCGAGAAGCGGTGGCAGCGTAAACAGAACCGTGATCACCACGCCGGCAAGCAGCCCCGTAATAACCGCGGGCCACTGCAGATGCAGCGACACGTCCAGCCTGACAAGACGCGCCACCAGGAGCGGCAGCACCATCTGAACGCCCACGCCGAGCCCCACTCCCAGCAGTCCGCCCAGCACTCCCAACGCAATCGTCTGCAGCAAATAGATCCGAAGAATCTGTCCCGATCGCGCGCCCAGAGACTTCATAATCGCGATCGTGTCCATGCGCTCGGCCAGGTGCGCTCGCATCGCCATCGCCACGCCGATCGCCCCCAGCACCAGCGCCACCAGGCTCATCAAACTCAGCAGACTGGTCGCCCGATCTAACCCCTCCGTCAGCGCCGGATTCGTCTCGCGATAGTCGATCACCTGCGCCTCCGGCAGCAGCTCAATCAGCCGCTCCTTCAGCGCCGCCACGCTCGCATCCGCTGCCGCGGCATCCGATCCCCTCGCGGGCAGCTTAAACAAGAAGCGCTGCCCCGCCCGCGACCCCTGAGCCATCAGCCCCGAACGCTCCAGCCCACCTTGCGAAATTAGCACCCGCGGCCCTGCCGCGAAGCTGCCTGTCAATCGGTCAGGCTCGTTCGTCACCACCGCCGCAATCCGGTACGTCTGCGACCCCAGACGCAGACCATCGCCGACAGCAAGATGCAGACGCAGCAGCAGGTCCGAAGCAACCACCACCGTGTCATCGCGCAGGTACTGCCGCAGTGTCCCCGCCGGTTGCAGATCCACCTGGCCATAAAACGGATACTGGCTGGGGTCGACCGCCTTCAAACTCACCAGCAAGGGATCCATCGTGCGCGGATTCGACGCCATCGACAGCATCTCCGTCACGGGCGTCACCCGCACTCCCATCCCCTGCTGCAGGTCCGCTAGCCCCCGGCGCTCGGCAGGCGTGGGCTGCTGGACCATCCGTGCCGAAAGATCCGCTGCCATGATCGCCCGCGCACGCAGCAGCAACGCTCCGCGAAATGCCGCCGAGAAACCCCGCACGCCCGTCAGCGCCGCCACCCCGATCGCCACGGACAACACCACGAACAGAAACTTCCCGCGTGCCGCACGCAACTCGCGCAGGGCGATCCGCCCCGCTGACCGCAAGCTCAAACCTCCAGCAGCCTCCGGCACCAGCCCTCCTACTCGCCCGCAACCCGCGACGCAGCCGAGGCCTCGCCCGCAGTCGCCAGCTCCACCGCGGCGCGTCGTTCATCGCTCACAACCGTTCCGTCACGCAACGTAATCCGCCGATGCGCCAACGCAGCGACTGCAGGATCATGCGTCACCAGAATCAGTGTCGTCTGCTCTGTCTCATTCAAATCTCCCAGCAGCCGCAGCACCTGCTGCCCGTTCACACTGTCCAGGTTGCCCGTGGGCTCATCCGCCAGCACAATCGGTGGGCGCAAGATGAAAGCACGCGCCAGCGCCACGCGCTGTTGCTCTCCCCCCGAAAGCTGCACCGGGTAGTGGTCCATCCGGTCCCGCAATCCCACCGCCTCCAGCAATGCCTCCGCACGCTCCTGGCCCGCGCGCACCGCCGACCGCGGCGCATTCAACTCCACCGGCAAAAGCACGTTCTCTAACGCCGTCAACGTTGGAATCAGCTGGTAGGACTGAAACACAAACCCCAGCGTACGTCCGCGCACCTCGGCCAGTCGATCCTCTTTCAGGTAGCTGATCGACTCTCCATTCAGTCTCACCTCGCCCTGCGTCGGCGTGTCCAGCCCAGCTAACAGACCCAGCAACGTGGACTTCCCGCTGCCGCTCGCACCCATGATCGCCACAAACTCTCCGCGGGGCACCGCGAAGCTGACCCCTTTTAGGATCTCCAGGTCACGCGTCCCTGTGCGCAGGGTCTTGCGCAACGCGTCCACCACCACCATCTCGTTCGAGCTTCGCTCCACACCTCCAGCCTACAGTGTCCACCGCTACGCCGCGGAAACCGCCCATCCCGCGCCTTTGATACCGTGAAGACAATGCGCTCCGGTCTCTCTCTCCTCGCGGTCGCCACTCTGTTGCTGACCCTCGTCTTCCAACCTCGGGACGTCGCCGCCGCCGCGCAGCTATCCTCCACGCCGGATCGACCGAGCATCCCTCTCGCTCAGGACACCCGGCCTCGTGTCGTCTGCTTCGGCGACTCTCTCACCGCAGGCTATGGAACCGACCTCGGCGAAAGCTATCCCGACGACCTGCAACGCCTGCTCGACGCCTCCGGGCAGCACCTCCGCGTCGTCAACGAGGGCATCAGTGGCAACACCAGCAAAGACGGTCTCGCCCGCATCGGCCGTGTCCTCGCCCTCCATCCCGCGCTCGTCGTCGTCGAATTCGGCGGCAACGACGGCCTGCGCGGCGTCCCTGTCGCCGACACCCGTCGCAACCTCGACCAGATGCTCCAGCAGCTCCAGCACAGCGGCACCCGCATCGCCCTCGCCGGCATCACACTCCCCCCAAGCTACGGCCCCGACTACGTCCGCCAATTCGACGAGACCTACACGGTGCTCGCCAAGAAATACCACGCGCCGCTGCTTTCCTTCCTGCTCCAGGGCGTCTACGGCGTGCCGGGGATGATGCAGGCCGACGGCATCCACGCCACCGCGCAAGGCAATCGCGTCGTGGCTCGGAACGTCCTCCAGCTCATCCAGCCCAAGCTCCGGGGCCTCAACGCACCTCACGCCGCCGCCGCCCGCTAGCCCTGTGCCCTAGCCCAGCACCACCGTCGGCTGCACCAGCGTCCCAGCAATCCGTCTGCCGATCGCAAACAGCTCGTGCGGTCCGGTAAAGATCCGCAGCATCTGCGTCCCCGAAAACTCCGGAAGATTCGCCTGCATGCCGTTCCGCAGCCGCCCCGCCGTATGCTCGTCCACCGTCACCGCTGCCATCTCCGGCAGCAGCCGCCGCGGATGCACCAGGCGCTGCGCCAGTGCGTCCCCGCCCGCTCCCGCCATCTCTTTCAACTCGTCCACCGACACCGCCTGCTCCAGCCCAAACGGCCCCGCATGCGTGCGTCGCAACTCCGCCAAGTGCCCTCCACACCCCGCAGTCTCCCCCAGATCATGCGCCAGGGATCGCACGTAGCCGCCCGCCGAGACCCGTATGCGAAAGCTCGCCTCCGCTCCGTGGAGCTCCAACAGCGAGAACTCCCGCACCGCGATCCGCGCCGCCCGCATCGTCACCTTCTCCCCCGCTCGCGCTCTCGCATGCGCCGCCGTCCCATCCACCTTCTTCGCGGAGTACACCGGCGGCACCTGGTCAATCTCTCCAAGGAATTGCCTGCTCATCTCGCGTAACTCGTCCAGCCCACACCGCAGCGCGCGCTCTTCTCCCACGCGCTCGCCCTCCGCGTCGTAGGTGTCCGTCGACCACCCAAATCGTATCGTCCCCGTGTATTCCTTCTCGGCCTTCCCGAAGTACTGCGCCAGCCGCGTCCACCGTCCCAGCAGCATCGGCAAAACACCCGTGGCCATCGGGTCCAGCGTCCCCATGTGTCCAACAGAACGCTCACCCGTCGCCCGACGCACAAGCGACACCACGTCGTGCGAGGTCATGCCCGCGGGCTTGTCCACTACCAGCAATCCGTTCATCGGCCGCCTATGTCGCCGATCCCGGCCGACGCACCAGAGAAAGGAACTCATTCCGCGTCTGCACCTGCGTGCGAAACACACCCAGCATCGCGCTCGTCGTCGTCATCGAACTCTGCTTCTCCACACCGCGCATCATCATGCACAAGTGCTGCGCCTCCAGAATCACACCCACACCCTGTGGATGGATCGACGCAATCACCGCCTCCGCAATCTGCCGCGTCAGCCGCTCCTGCACCTGCAGCCGCCGGGCAAACATATCCACCACACGCGGCAGCTTGCTCAACCCGATCACCTTGCCATCCGGCACATACGCAATGTGCGCCCGCCCAAAGAACGGCAGCATGTGGTGCTCGCACATGGAGTAAAACTCAATCTCACGAACAATCACCATCTCGTCGTAGTCCACATCAAAGAGGGCTCCGCCCAACACCTCGGGCAGCGTCTGCCGGTAGCCGCGTGTCAGGAACGCCAGCGAGCGCTCCATCCGGTCCGGCGTTCGCAGCAGCCCATCGCGCATCGGGTCCTCGCCCACACGCCGCAGCAACTCGCCGTAGATCGCCGCCAGCGACGCCTCCCGAAGCGGGACCTCCGCAGCGGCATTAGACCTCGGCTCCCAGCCAGCGCCGTTCGCCGCACCCTCTCTCGCGTCCTGTTTCAGGTCGTCACTCCCTCTCATCGTCATGCCTCGTACCCTCGCCCCATCTATCGTTCGCGCGTCGCCGGCGCTCCCCGCGCACCAGCCTCGGTCAGCAGATCAAACGCATTGTTCCGCGTCTCTTCCACCCGCACCCGCTCCACCGTCGCACCGCCATACCCGCGAAAGATCCGCTCCAGCACCAGAGCAAAGTTCTCCGTCGTCGGAACCATCTCGCGGAACTCCGGCAGCAGATTCAAATTCTCGTGATCAAACCGCGCCAGAACCTCGCGCTCCGCGAATCGGTCTAACCCCGCTAAGTCGGCAACCATCCCCGTCACCGAATCAACCTCGCCGGAGATCGTCACCTCCACCACATAATTGTGCCCGTGCCCGTACGGGTTGTTGCACTTGCCGAAGACTTCCTGGTTCCGCTCGGGATGGAAACTCTCCACATACAAGCGATGCGCCGCCGCCAGCTTCCATCGCCGCGACAACCGGGCTACGGGCCGTCGCTCCGCTGCCGCGTTCACCGCCACTCTCCGGAAAAGTCCGCAAACAGATCGTCCTGCTCATATACCCGTACCCTGTGCAGCCGAGCCCCCTCCACCTTGCCCTCCAGCCGCTCCCAGATCGAAATTGCCAGGTTCTCCGTCGTGGGCTGCCGGCTTTGGAACTCAGCGATCTCCAGGTTCAAGTGCCTGTGATCGTAGACCTGCACCACCTCGCGCTCGATCACCTCTTTCAAGACCTTCAAGTCCAGCACAAACCCTGTCACCGGGTCCGGCTCGCCAGCCACCGTCACCTCGATCACGTAGTTGTGCCCATGCCCGTTTCGATTTGCGCACCGCCCAAAGACCTCTTCGTTCCGCGCCGCGCTCCACTCCTCCACCCAGTAGAAGTGGGCCGCCGAAAACTCCGCTCTCCGCGTCAACAACATCACACCCCTAGTCTAGACGACCAGCCCGCTACCGCCGGTTTGGGTTGTAGCGTCTCCCCTTCCACACCACCTCGCGCCGCACCCGTCGTTCATACACACTCCGCAACAGCAGAAAACAAAACAGCGGCAATCCCAGCGGTGAAACCGCCGTCGCCCAGCCTCCCGCATGTGCCCGTCCGACCCGGCTGTAAAACCGGAACACCGTGCGCACCCAAACCAGCCACAGCGCCGCCCGTTGCCACCACACCAGGCCGGGGATCCCCACCGCCAGCGCCGGCAGCCCAAACAGCAGCAGGATGTCCAGCAGCCTCCACAACGCCAGAGCCACAGGCGACGGCAGCAGCAACGCCAGATTCTTGCCCCACCCCGCGACCATCTCCGCCGTCGTCCAGTACATCCGGGCCGACACCGCCTCCGGTGCGCCTCGCAGCCGGATCGCCTTGCCCGAGCGCTTCACCGCGCGCGCCAGCGCCACATCGTCCACCAGGTCCATCCCCGCGCTCCGATGCCCACCCACATCGAAGTAGACTTGCCGGTTCACAAGCAGGAACTGCCCGTTCGCCGCCGCAATCGGTCGCGCCGGATCGTTCACCTGCGCCGGCGGATACACACTCGCCAGCTCGCTGAAGATCAACGGCACCGTAGTCGCCTGTACCCATCCCGTCAACACCTGCCGCGGTGAGTACGACAGCAGCGCCACCTCGTGCCGCTCGGCCTCGCGCAGCGATCGCGAGATCGACCCCGCCGCATGCACCGTGTCCGCATCCGTAAACAGCAGGGACGCCCCACGGGCCCGCTGCGCCGCCGCCCAGCACGCCGCGCTCTTGCCCGTCATTCCCGGGCCGCTGCGCCCCGTCTCCCAGGCCGGCGCCTCCATCAGCAACACACCCTCACCCCCCTCACTCTCCCCAAACGCCTTCTCCACCACGCCTCGTGTCCCGTCCGTCGAGCCGTCATCCACCACCAGCAGCTCCCACTGCGCCCCCAGCGCAAACCCCGGTTCGCTCTGCGCCAGCAACGACCGCACACACTCCCCAATCGACCGCGCCTCATCCCGCGCCGGCACAATCACCGACACCTCAAAGATCGCAGGCTCCTCATCCCCCCGCCTCGGCGTCAGTGCTGCCCGCGTCCTCGGCCGCTCCCCCTCCGCAAACAGCCCCAGCACCGCCTCGCCCTGCTCCGCCACACACGCCTCCAAACCTCATCCACGCCGCGCCTCTATTATAAAAACGTGCCGGCCCGTCCTCGCTTCGTCCACGCCCTCATCCTGTCCACCCTCGGCCTGGCACTCGCGCTCGTCCCCACCGGCTGCGATCGCGGCTCGCACCCCGAACACCTGGACAAACCCGCGCCCCTCTTCACCATCTCCGACGGCGTCGAAACCATCGACCTTGCCAAACTCCGCGGCCACACCGTCGTCCTCAACCTTTGGGGAACCTGGTGCGCCCCCTGCCTCGAAGAACTTCCCAGTCTCCTTGAGCTTCAGCGCCGCATGCCGCAACTCGCCGTCGTCGGCATCGCCCTCGATCAGTCCGACGAGGTCTACCGCCGCTTTCTCGTCCAACACCACGTCCAGATCACCACCGTCCGCGACGCCGATGGCCGCATCAACTCGCTCTACGGCACCTCCCTCCTGCCTGAAACCTACATCATCGATAAACACGGCATCCTCCGCCGCAAGTTCATCAGCGCCCAGGACTGGACCAGCCCGGAGATCATGAACTACCTCGCCCACCTCGATCGAACCGGCTGACCCACTCGCCCACTGCTATCATTCCCGCATGACGCAGTTGGACGTCCTCTTCCGCTTCGGTATCCCGCCATCCGAAAGCTCCGTCGCCGCCATCGCCCGCATCCGCGAGGTCTACGGCATCCGCGCCCTCCATCTCGACGAGCGCGCCCGCACCATCCGCCTCGAGTACGACGCCACACGCCTCTCCGGTCCCGCAATCCATCGCATGCTCCGCAACGCGGGACTCGACGTCGTCGAGGACGTCTCGCTCATCCCACCCCCGCCGCCTGCCCCCGAAAGCACCCCGGCAACCTAGGCCTGGCGTACACTCATCCCAGCCACCGCGCGCCCGTAGCTCAGCTGGATAGAGCACCTGGCTTCGAACCAGGTGGCCGGAGGTTCGAATCCTTCCGGGCGCACCACCACCTCAGCCGCCGTACTGCTCTTCGCTCACCGGCTCCATCCACTCCACAACCTTGCCATCCAGCCGCTCCTGGGTCGCGATGTGCGTCATCGCTGTCGTCCGCGTGGCCCCATGCCAGTGTCGCTCCCCCGGCGCGAACCAAACCACATCTCCCGGCCGAATCTCCTCCACCGACCCACCTTCGCGCTGTGCCCACCCGAGCCCAGCCGTCACCACCAGCGTCTGCCCCAGCGGGTGCGTGTGCCACGCCGTCCGCGCCCCAGGCTCAAACGTCACACTCGCCCCCTGCACCCGGGCAGGCTCCGGCGCCTCAAACAGCGGATCGATTCGCACCGTCCCCGTGAACCACTCACCAGGCCCCCGCACCGAAGCCCGCGACCCATTCCGATGTAGTTGCATGCGGCGATCATAACCGGCCAGTTGCCCCCGGTCGCCACCCTCCGGTACACTTGCTCTCGTTGCACCCCCACGCAATGTGCGCCCGTAGCTCAGTTGGATAGAGCAACTGGCTACGAACCAGTAGGTCGGAGGTTCGACTCCTTCCGGGCGCACCATCTTCCCAAATCCAACCCAACTTCCTCCACCCCACGCACTCCCCTGCCTGTTCTCTAATTGACGACCGAATCGGTCCTAGTTAGACTCGACCTCAGCAGGCGCCGTCCGGAACAAACGCGCCCAAGGCAGGCTCGAGTCATGTTTCAAAGCTTCATCATCACCCTCCGCGAAGGCGTCGAAGCCTCCCTCATCATCGGCATCATCTTCGCCTACCTCTCCAAAATCGGCCGCCACGAGCTCAAACGCACCGTCTTCTGGGCACTCGGCGCCGCCCTCGTCGGCTCCGTCCTCGCCGCGGTCCTCGTCGCCCGTCTCAATCTCAACTCCGACATCCTCGAAGGTTGGGTCATGCTCGCCGCCGCCGCCTTCGTCGTCAGCATGATCTACTTCATGCACCGGACCGCCCGCTCCATGAAGGGCGAGATCGAAGCCAAAATCGCCCGCTTCGCCTCCTCCGAGTCCGCCCGCATCGGCCTCTTCTTCTTTGTCTTCCTCCTCGTCCTCCGCGAAGGCGTCGAAACCGTTCTCCTGCTCTCCGCCGTCTCCCTCAACTCCTCCGAGATCCTCTCCTTCACCGGAACCCTCCTCGGCCTCGCCACCGCTGTCACCTTCGGCATCCTCTTCATCCGCGGCAGTGTCCGCATCAATCTCCAGCGCTTCTTCCGCGTCACCACCGTCATCCTCTACTTCGTCACCTTCCAGCTCCTCGTCTCCGGCCTCCACGAGCTCTCGGAAAATGGCGTCCTCCCCTCCAGCCAGGCCGAAATGCGTCTCATCGGCCCCATCGTCCGCAACGACCTCTTCTTCTTCGTCACCATGCTCGCCCTCATCGGCCTCATGGTCCTGCTCGAAGCCCGCAACCGCAAGCCCCCAGTCCACCTCCCCACCGCCACCGCCGCCGAGCGTAGAAAGGCCGAGTGGGCCCACCGTCGCGAGCGCGTCTGGATGACCGCCGTCGTCGGCGTCTCCTTCCTCTTCATCTTCCTCTCCACCGCCGAGTTCATCTACGCCAAAAGCACCACCGTCCTCTCCCCCACCACCCCCGTCACCCTCGTCGGCGACCAAGTCTCCCTCCCAGCCTCCGCCATCAACGACGACCAGCTCCATCGCTTCGGCGTCTTCGTCAACGACCCACAGGGTAAGCCCGTCCAGGTCCGCTTCCTCCTCTACAAACGCCCCGACGGCGTCATCGTCTCGGTCGCCGACGCCTGCCAGATCTGCGGCCCCGTCGGCTTCTACATCGGCTCCCAAGGCATCACCTGCAAGCTCTGCGCCTCCCCCCTCGTCCCGCAGTCCATGGGCCAGCCCGGCGGCTGCAACCCCATCCCCCTTCAGTCCACCCACGCCGGCGGCGACCTCGTCATCTCCGCCGCCGCCCTCCAGGCCCTCGTCCCCACATTCGAGCGCAGCTAGCGATGTCTCTCCTCCCCGCCAGAATCCTCCCTTGGTTGTCATCCCGAAAGGACCCGCTTCTCCCTGCCGGGTGCCCCATACATGACAGCTCCATCGTCCTGTGTGGGATCATCGGCCGTCAGGCCGATCCCCAGTCACACGCCATTCAGGAGGCCGCGTAGATGTTCTTCCGCCTCCTCCTCGAGTCCTTCCGCCGCCAGCGCCGCCGCAAACTCCTCGCCGGCCTCGCCATCTTCCTCGGCACCACCGCCATCACCGCCATGCTCGCTTTAGCGACCACCATCGGCGACCGTATCCACCGCGAGCTCGCCGTCTACGGCGCCAACATCATCATGACCCCGCAGGCCGCCGCCCTCTCCGTCAACATCGGCGGCGTCGACCTCCACCCCGCCACCAGCAACGCCTTTCTCCACGAGTCCGACCTCGCCAAACTCCAAACCATCTTCTGGCACAACAACATCACCGGCATCTCCCCCGAACTCTCCTTTCGAGGTAAGGTCGAACCGTCTGTCTACAAGAACTTCATACCCGTGCAAGTCACCGGATACGACTTTCCGAAAAAGGCATCGGATCGGTCGGGAGCTGTCGCCCTGCATCCCTGGTGGAAAGTGGTCGGGCGCTGGCCTCAGGGCGACGTGTCCGACGAATATGAGGTCGTGCTCGGGTCCAAACTGGCAGCCTCACTTGGCGCTTCAATCGGCAGTCTTCTATACCTCAAGTCAGACGATGGCCACTACGCTTCCATGCAGCAGGAACCGATCGGCAGACCCAGAGTGTTAGAAGTCGTGGGAATCTTGAACTCCGGCAGCAACACAGACGAAACTCTGCTAATGCGTCTCAGCGATGCCCAAGACTTTCTTCGACTGCCCGACGCCGTCTCCCGCGTCGAAGTCTCCGCCCGCACCCGCCCCGAAGACGCCTTCGCCCGCAAAGACCCCGACACCCTCTCCCCCAAACAGCGCGACCTCTGGTACTGCCGCCCCTACGCCAACTCCATCGCCTTCCAGATCCACGAGGCCATCCCCTCCGCCCGCGTCACCCAGCTCCGCCAGGTCGAACAGACCGAAGGCACCGTCCTCTCCCGCATCTCCGGCCTCATGTGGCTCGTCGCCGCCGCCGCCCTCCTCGCCGCCGCCTTCGCCGTCTCCGCCGCCATGGCCACCGCCATCCTCGAGCGACGCGCCGAGATCGGCCTCATGCGCTCCCTCGGCGCCTCCCGCCTCGCCGTCGCCACCCTCTTCTACGTCGAATCCTCCGCCCTCGCCCTCTTCGCCGGCCTCCTTGGCTATCTCGCCGGCTCCGCCCTCTCCGCCTTCCTCGGCGCCCGCATCTTCAGCTCACCCAACCTCCCCGCACCCGCCCACCTCGCCACCCTCAACCCCGTCCTCCTCCCCATCGTCCTCGCCCTCGCCCTCCTCATCGCCCTCGCCGGCAGCACCCCGCCCATCCGCTCCGCCCTCCGCCTCGACCCCTCCGCCACCCTCCGCGCCGATGCCTAGGCCCGCTCGCCTCAACCCTCTCACCGTTGTCATCCTGAGCACAGCGAAGGTCCTGCTTTCGCCTTTGGCTTCGCTCTTGCTTTTAGCTGGCCTCTCGCATCTAGCCAGCCTCTCGCCTCTAGCTGGCCTCTCGCCTTTAGCTGCAGCCGCGCAGGCGCCCGCATGACCGACATCTCCCTCCCCCATCTCCTCCTCCGCTCCCTCCGCCACCGCCGCGCCCGCGGCCTCGCCGCCCTGGTCGCCCTCACCGTCTCCGCCGCCGTCGCCACCGCGCTCCTCACCCTCTACCGCGACCTCGACCGCAAAATGCACGACGAGTTCCGCAACTTCGGCGCCAACCTCACCCTCACCAGCCCCACCCCCGGCCAGCCCCTCCCACCCAACACCCTCGCCCAAGTCCGCGCCCTCCTTCCCCCCACCGCCCTCTCTACCCAACTCGCCTTCGCCGTCGCCCTCACCGATCGCAACACCGCCGTCGTCGCCGCCGGCATCGACCCCGCCTCCATCCGCCGGCTCAACGCCTGGTGGCAGCCACCCACCTGGCCCACCGATCTCCCCATCGGCGTCCAGTACGCCCTGCTCGGCCAGAAGCGCCGCCAACTTCGTCGCCAATGAGCACGACCGTCACTGCTTCAGCTACAACGGCCAGCGCCCTCACCCTCCATCCGCGCCGCCGGCCTCCTCCGCACCGGCAGCCGACGAGGACAGCCGCATCTACGTCCCGCTCGAAACCTTCGCCCGAACTGGACCGGCGTCGGCAACCCACCGTCCTCGAGATCCAGGTCCCCGGCAGCCCCGCCCGCCATCGAAGCCAGGCACTCAAGCCACCCTCCGCTCCGCCTTCCCCAACCTTACCGCATCGAGCCCCGTCCGCCAGCTCGTCGAAAGCGAAAGCCGCCATCGTCGACCGCACGCACGCCCTCATGGCCGCCGCCGTCCTCCTCATCGCCCTCACCGTCGCCGTCTCCGTCCTCGCCACCCTCTCCGCCTCCGTCCTCGAGCGCCGCCGCGACTTCGCCCTCATGAAAGCCCTCGCAGCTCCCAAACCCGCATCCTCCGACTCTTCCTCCTCGAAGCCCTCGTCCTCTCGCTCGTCGCCGTCCTCCTCGGCTGGCTCCTCGGCTCCGCCGTCGCGGCCCTCATCTCCGAGCTCAACTTCCACACCCTCACCACGCCCTCCCTCCTCGTTCTCCTCCCCGTCGCCCTCCTCAACACCGCCATCGCCCTCCTCGCCGCGCTCGCCCCCCCTTCAAACCCTGCGCCGCCTCCAGCCCGCCGCCCTCCTCCGCGGCGACTAACACCCTCCACTGCTACAGTTAACTCAAGCTCAACGCCAAGCCATGCGCCCGCCAGAAACCAGCCTCGACCTCGTCACCGCCCAAACCCGCCCCGACTGCGCCGTCGTCTCCCTCGACCACGTCTCACGCGACTACCCCGGCCACGCCGGAACCGTCCGCGCCCTCCACGACGCCACCTTCTCCATCGTCGCCGGCGAGTGGGTCGCCATCACCGGCCCTTCAGGCTCCGGCAAAAGCACCCTCATCAACCTGCTCGGCTGCCTCGATCACCCCACCTCCGGAACCCTCCGCGTCGACGGCACAGACGTCCGCTCCATGAACAGCGCCGCCCTCGACCACTTCCGCGCGGAAAAGGTCGGCTTCATCTTCCAGCAGTTCCACCTCATCCCTTATCTCTCCGCGCTCGAAAACGTCATGCTCGCGCAGTACTTCCACTCCACCACCGACGCCAGGGAAGCCCGCGCCTCACTCGCTCGCGTCGGCCTCGCCGACCGCGCCGGCCACCTCCCCTCCGAACTCTCCGGCGGCGAGCAGCAGCGCGTCTGCATCGCCCGCGCCCTCATCAATCAGCCACCCATCGTCCTCGCCGACGAGCCCACAGGCAACCTCGACGCAGACAACCAGCGCATCGTCGCCGACCTCCTCCGCTCGCTCCACGACGGCGGCCACACCATCATCATGGTCACCCACGACCCCGAGATGGCCTCACTCGCCAGCCGCCGCATC